>CAVTMS010000001.1:0-16156 GCA_963735905.1 Candidatus Bathyarchaeota archaeon
TTCAAAATGGAATGTTGTGCTGTTTTACAGAATTAGCGGTTGAAAGTTGGCACGCTTGAAAATGCACTACTTTTTCAGATACCATGTTAAAAATTCTCGACACTCAACTGAGTGGGCGTCTGATTAATAGTTTTTTCATAATCAGACCAAGTCCTTTCACTCCCAAAGTAAATGAGTCTTTAATCGCAAGAACTCCTAGGTTTGCTTCAACCTCAAAAGATGTAATTGCATGGATGCAGTCACATACTATTTTATTTATCCGTAAGAAAGGTTCCTTGAGAGAAATGTCGTCCAAATCATCCGTTCGAAAAAATGATAAGAAGCAAGTGAAAATGGAAAAGGATGTGGTGATTACTTTGGAGGTTGCCTCTCAATACATAACAAAAGAAGCCGATAAACCTCTTTACTTGCTTCGCTACGACGATTAGTCAGGTAACTATTGGGGAACAATTTCGCATATTTTAGGATAATTCAATTTAACTTCATTCAAAAGAAAACAAGGTTTTGGGTGATAATTTAGGTGCCAATCTCAAGAGCGGAAGTTGTTATGAGTGTCAGTGAACACTTTGAAAACAAAGCATACAGCGTCTCGACAACTCTTGGTAAATACGGAGTAAGTATGGACATATCAACAAAAAGAGACAAAGATACATTCCTAATAGAAGCTATAGGGGAGACCGCACGACCTACAGATCAAAACATTATCTTTGCAATTGGTAAAATCGTGAAGAGAATGAAAGAGCAAAACGCTTGGGCAAATTATGGAATTGCGATACCGAAAAGTTATGTGAAATTCATGAAAGATTTCGAAATTGGGGGAATCCAACTTTTGAATTTGCATCTTTTCAGTGTCGACAGCTTCTATTCATTGACTCATCTTGACCCACAAGAAGCAATTGTTTTCATTCAACAACTTAAATCCGGACACATAATCCAATCCGAATCTGCTCGATATCAATTGACAAGAAAATAGAGAACATTAGGACTGAGGGAAAAGATATGAATGTTACTCGTTTGCTCGGAATGGGTTTGGTATTGGTGGGAGTATTGGCCTTGGCGCAAGGTGTAGGCTTTAGTTCCCAATTAACTGTTTATCTCGGTGTAACTTCGATTGTGATTGGTTTGGTTATTTACGTGGTAGGTTCATTCAAAGAAATGAAATCCAGACCTAAAAAAGTCATTATGTAAAAGTCGAGTTTGGAATCTCGAGTCTGTTTTTCTGTCAGAACTTTAAAGATTGGATATTTTAACGTTGTCTTTAAAGCCCCCAGCTTTGTGCTGCGGTCTGGTGCGGCGGTTCTTTCTCATGCTTCTCTTTTTTCCTGTCGATGCCCTCAAACCTGTTGATCTTTACGATTGAACTTTCAATTGAGACCCAGTGAGTTCCATTTAGGTTTCGGTGGTAAACAAACTTGGTCACTACATGTTGTAGTTCCTGCACAGACACTTTTTCTGAATCAACCGCCAACTTCTCCCCAATTTGAGAGACGGAAACTTTGAGGTGTAATTGCAGAAAGCTGGTTAGGTTTTCTTTTTCATTCTGCAAATCGCCTAAATCAACTTGGAGCTCCATTTGGGGCTTATTTTTGTGTCCAAAGATCAAAGTGCTTCCCCATCAAGGTAAGCTATTCTAATGTTAAAAAAGTTTGAGTAGCCGCCGTTGACAAAGCAAATCGCATTGAAATAACCGCTTTAAACCTTTCGTTCCGCGTGCGAGCGCTTGCGTATCCGTTTTCTTTGAGCTCTGCTCCTCACTTCACTTTCTTCGATTCTCTCCTTTTCAGTTCTTCGCCTCGATTTAATTTCTTCTAGCCTTTCAGTTTCGTCTCTTGAAATCAATTCATTAATTTTCTCCACGAGTTTCTCAGCGTCTTCTTTGCGTTCAAACGGAATCACAATATCCCTGTGATGAGGAAGGCTAACAGTGATTTTTCCGGTCTCGTCTAATTGAACTGAATTTATTTCGTTTATGCGAATGTGCAATGGAACAAAAACGCCAAGTATTTTGCCGATTGTCTCTTTGAGAACTGGCTTATTTTCAAGTGCTTCCTCGATATCACTCTTGAAACTTCCCTTCAAGTCTATTTTGAGTAGATTCTCGTAAAGCCTAACTGTAAAGTGGGGATTCTCAACTTTCAAGACTATGTTTCCTTCAGTCATTCCAATCCTTCCAATTGCGCATGCAAATCAATAGCATTGAAGATATTATGCTTGCTTCGATGCGTCGTGTCACTAAACCAAAATGTTAGAGGGCATGAAAGTTGCGTTGAAAGATATGCGACTTTCAATTTCTGCAAAATTATTTATCCAATCAGTCACTATAATAACTTGATAACAATGCCCAAAGTAAGAGATTTTATGACTATGGGCGCTCTAACTATTGACAAAAACAAAACAGTCGTTGAAGCCGCAGATCTTATGACCCAAAAAGGAGTCGGCGACATAATTGTTCTAGACGGCGAAATACCACGGGGAATAGTCACCGAAAGAGACTTTGTGAGGCGTGTAATAGCCAAAAGAAAACCCTTAGACACCAAAATTTCAGATATAATGACAAAACCTCTCATAACTATCGGTCCAGAAGCTCCACTTAGTGTCGCAGCCCGAAGGATGGTCAACAACAAAATAAGAAGACTTCCCGTCATGAAACATCACAAGCTGATCGGAATAATCGTTGTTTCTGACTTCGCAAAACACCTTACCAAAAGAACACTCACTGAAACCATACTCGAAGCCATATGGCGCTATCCCACACCCCAATAACTCATTCACTTCTCTAAGTCTTATCTTCGAATGGCCTCAACCCACTCAGGGTTATCGATTCAAGGCATGCCCATTATCAATTAGATCATGAAGCGAGCATAAACACAGACGATTACGTTTTCTGAGGACGTTTCTTAAGCACGGCAACTCCAATCGTGCAGATAACAATTGTGACAATAATTACCATGAAGGCTATTTGTGGAAAATCTTGAGAGTTGGGAATACCGGATGTTAGTGGCAAAGAAGCCAAAACAGCCGCAGCTAATCCTCTAGGGAGCATTACAGTCATCAGAGCTTCCGAATCTTTTGCAGACTTCAAGAAGGATACTTTGACAGCCAAAAATCTAAGCCCAAGATAAACAAAAGCTAAGGAAAAACCAAATAGAACAGGAATAATCGATGAGTAACTGAAAAGTAAGCCTGTGAAAACAAAAAAGAACGATCGAATTAGGAAGCTTATTTGGCCATGAAAACCTCGAACACTTTCATCGACGCAAGGTGCGCATTTGAGCTTTAGTACTTTTGCGATTGATGGACCATTTCCAATAATTAGTCCTAAGAATAACGCTGAAATCGCGCCTGTTCCACCTAAGCTTCTTGCCACCACAAAAGTGAGAAGCAAAACAGCCAATGTAAGCATGTATGTATTAGATTTTCCTTTTACTCTATCTAAGATATTTAACCAGGCGATTCCCACAAGTGAGCCAACAATTATGCCTACTCCGAACGCTAAAGCAATTGAACCTAAAGCCGCTTGAATGCTGACTTGGCCCGAAAGAATAATGTCGATGGCAACGAAAGCGCCCACTGTGCACAAAACGTCTGTTAGAATTGATTCAAGACTTAGAATGGTTTCGGTTTTTCCTCCTATTCCAAGTTTCCTTGTTAGAGCTACGACTATGATGGAGCTGCTTCCTCCCAAAATACTGCCTAATAATAGTCCGTTCATTAGACGCCAACCAAGTAAGTATTTGCATAGCAAAGTCGTGACCAGAACGTTTAGTAAAAAACCGGAGACCCCAAGAACTAATGCTCTTGGGCTGTTTTTGATTGCTTGACGAATATCCATGTTAAGACCTCCGTCAAAAAGTATCACCATTAGGGCTAAAGCTGCAAAATATGGAGTGATCGATGTAAGCTGGTCACGAGAAAAAACATTGAGCAGTGGACCTAGCAATAGTCCAAACAAAAGTAACAAAATGGGCTCAGGAATGCTTGTTCGCTTGAAGAACTCTTCTCCCAAAAAACCTAAGACAATAATAAGCCCTGCAACAAGAAAAGCCAGAACAGCCGGATCCAAATTTGAAACTCCTCAACTATGGACGATTGGTGCCTAACTGATTTAAGATTTGCCAAAAAGCTACTTGAATGATTCCCAGCTTAGGTAGCCCTCGAAAACACGTTTCTTGAATCCGTTTGCGTGTGCGGCTTTTGTCCCGTATTAGCCGATTATAGACTAAGAATAGATATATTTTGCAAGTGGGAAATCATTTAAAATACCTTAAGGTCTTTCCAATCGTTTGGAAATATTAAAAAGCAGCGGCGTCTAAGTTGCTTGAATACTCGGTTATTTGTATATCGGTTCGGTAAGCAGAATAGAAGGCTTTGTGTGTGGATTCCGAACAACCCAAAAAATTATCTGAAGAAGAAACTCCGTTTTCAATATACGTTAAGACAGGGCTGTCTTCGGAAGAAGTAGCCCGAAAAATTGAAAAATATGGTCCTAATGAAGTCCCTGAAAGAAAAGTAAGCCCTTTTCGCAAGTTCATGAGCTACTTCTGGGGACCTATTCCTTGGATGATCGAAGCGGCCGCAATCTTGTCAATAATCATTCAACACTATGAGGATTTCGTCATCATTTTCGCTTTGTTAATAGTGAACGCTGTAGTCGGATTTTGGCAAGAGGGCAAAGCTGATAACGCTATTGAAATGTTGAAAAAGCGACTTGCCCCGAAAGCCCGAGTGTTAAGAGACTCCACCTGGCGTGAGATACCCTCAAGAGAACTCGTCCCTGGCGACGTCGTACGAATACGATTGGGCGACATTGTACCTGCTGACATTAAACTTATGAAAGGAGACTACTTGCTCGCCGACGAATCCGCGTTGACTGGTGAATCCCTGCCTGTCGAGAAGCACATTTCTGATGTGGCTTACGCTGGAGCTATCGTTCGGCAAGGGGAGATGGATGCATATGTTGTGGCAACTGGGATAAGCAGCTTTTTTGGCAAAACCGCCAAGCTAGTGGCTGAAGCAAAAACTGGAAGCCACTTCCAAAAAGCAGTTATACGAATAGGTAACTACTTGATTATTCTTGCAGCGATAATGGTTTCTGCAGTGGTCATTGCAGCTCTCGCTAGACACGCTAACCCCTTAGAAATTTTGCAGTTTGCGCTGGTTCTGACGGTTGCCGCCATACCTGTAGCGCTGCCTGCAGTTTTGACAGTCACTATGGCCGTTGGGGCAATAGCCCTTGCCAAAAAAGAAGCCATAGTAAGCAAGCTGGTTTCAATTGAAGAGATGGCCGGAGTTGACGTGCTATGCTCAGACAAAACCGGCACGATTACAAAAAATGAACTCACTATTGCGGAAGGACAAGCCTTTGGCAAGTTCGAAATTGATGACGCTCTCTTGTATGGGACATTGGCTTCCAGGGGAGAAAATCATGATCCCATAGATGATGCCGTCATCGCCAAAGCTAAGTCGATTCATGAAGTTGCCGATACTATTGGTCGATACACCATTGTCGATTTTAGGCCATTTGACCCGGTCTCGAAAAGAACTGAGGCCACAGTTGAAAGCCGCGACGGTGGGCGCTTCAAGGTATCCAAGGGAGCTCCTCAAGTTGTTCTGTCTCTAGTTTCAAATAAGAAAGAAATCGAAAATAAAGTAAATGAAATTGTAACAAACTTTGCAAGCAAAGGACATCGGGCGCTTGGAGTAATTAAAGGAAACGAGAAGGCAGAGTGGCAATTCGTCGGTCTTCTTGCCATTTACGACCCGCCCCGGGAAGATTCTGCTGAAACAATTAAAACGGCGCAAAAGATGGGTATAAGCGTCAAGATGGTCACTGGCGACCACATTGCAATAGCGAAACAAATTTCTCAAGAAGTTAATCTAGGCACAAACATTATACCCGCTTCCTCTTTTGTAGACAAGCCCGATAGCGAAACAAAAGGCATCATCGAAAACGCGGATGGTTTTGCCCAAGTTTTTCCTGAGCATAAATACCGTATTGTTCAGTTGCTTCAAGAAGCGGGACACATAGTCGGGATGACTGGCGACGGAGTTAACGACGCTCCTGCATTAAAGAAAGCTGATGCAGGCGTGGCCGTTGATGGAGCCACTGACGCCGCTAAATCAGCAGCGGACGTAGTGCTAACAAAACCAGGGCTATCCGTCATCATTGACGCAATAAAAGAAAGCCGCAAGATTTTTGAACGCATGACCAATTACGCTGTCTACCGAATCGCCGAGACCACTCGAGTTTTAATTTTCCTATCGCTTTCAATTCTCATCTTCAACTTTTACCCCTTGTCAGCAGTCATGATAGTTATTCTTGCATTGCTTAATGACATGCCCATTATGACGATTGCATATGATAATGTGAGGGTACAGGAAAAACCAGTTCGCTGGAATATGCGAGGAGTACTTATTGTGGCTTCTCTCCTTGGAGCAACCGGCGTCATCTCAAGCTTTTTGCTTTTCATAATTGGCTTAAACGTTTTTCACCTAAGCTTTAGCACACTGCAGACGCTTATTTTCCTAAAAATGACAGTGGCAGGGCACCTTACGATTTATCTTGCACGCACTGGAGTACATCACTTTTGGAAACATCCACTTCCTTCCAGGATTCTCTTTTTAACTACCGAGGTAACTCAAGTTATAGGCACCTTGTTCGCCGTCTACGGCGTATTCATGAATCCAATTGGATGGGGATTAGCTGCATTCGTCTGGGGCTATGCATCACTGAGTTTCCTGATAACTGACCAACTGAAGATTCATTTCTTTAAATTAATGGGACATGAAGAAGCGATTTCCCTAAAATAACCGCAATACATTTTCCGTAATTATTTTTCTTATTATTCTTTTAGAACTCCAAATCATTAGCCTTAGGAATTAAAATAAACTGAACAGAAAATATATATCCCAAATAGCGTTGCTTGAACGGAATAATGAGCAAGTATAGCGAAGGCTTGCAATACTATTTGCTAGTTGGAGGCGTCGGTGTTGCAGCGGCTTCGATCGCAGTTGCATTGTACTCGCTGTATTCGGTGTTGTGGAATTTTACACAATCCGCGGTCAATTTTTCGGTTCTAATTTTTATTCCTTTAGCGCTCATTTCCATTGGGGTACCCTATTTTTTGGTGAAGCGCTTTGCTAACACAAAAACTACGGGTTCAGGGACCCATACAGTCCTTGAAGCTTACCACTTAACTAACGGGGAAGTAGGGCTAAGAGACGCAATTGTGAAGCCAATCGCTGCAATCTTAACCATCGGCTTTGGGGGAAGCGCTGGACCCGAAGGACCAAGTTTGTTGGCTGGAGGCGGAATTGCCGCTGCTTTGTCTAGGCACTTCAAAGTTAAACCTGACTTGCGGAGGAGATTATTCATTGCCGGCGCCGCAGCTGGTTTGGCTGCTACCTTCAGAACTCCTTTAACAGGAATACTTTTCGCACTAGAGATTCCTTACAAGAACGACTTAGATCGAGAAACATTCATTGAAGCTGCAGTCGCTTCCGTTCCAGCATACCTAATTTCCATATCTATCCTCGGCAGCGAACCATTTTTCGGAGTTGTAGGAAACTCCCCACTTACGTTCACAGAAATTGGCCTTTCTTTGCTGCTGGGCTTAGTTTGTGGATTGTATGCCGTTTTTTTCACCAAGACTTTTTCTTGGACTGAAAATCTCGGGTTCAAGATGCGGAAAAAAATTGGAAACATTGGACTGATAGCGTTCGGAGCAGCTGTGCTAAGCATTTCAGGATTTTTCTCATTTTACACAATAGGAGTTGGGCTACATCTCGTGAACGCGATTATTCAAGGGACCACACTTAGCATCGCAACCTTGATCGTGATTGTTTTGCTAAAAACATTCGCCACCTCAGTTACCTTGAACTTTGGCGGGAGCGGTGGACTCTTCTTCCCCACAATTGTAATAGGGGCCGGGATAGGCTACATTTTTTCCACAGTTTTCAACGTCAATTTACCCGTAATGTTCGTTGCCGTTGGCATGGCTGCCCTTCTAGCTGGAACACATAAAATCTTGCTAACTCCAGTGGCTTTCGTTGTGGAGACTTTGGGCGGAGTTTTCGCAATCCCAGCGTTGTTAGCAAGCGGAGTTAGCTATCTCATTTCTGGAAAGAATTCATTTTATCCTCTTCAGCCACGCACAAGACTAAAAACCGAAGAATTGGCACTTGAAAGATTCTACCTGAAAGGAGAAAAGTTGATCCCTGAGAAGTTGAGTTCAGCAAAGGCAATTGAGGTTATGACGAAGAATCCCGTCGCGCTGCATCAGGGAGCAACAGTTAAAGAAGCACTTGAGACATTTAAGAGCACAAAATTCAGAGTGCTACCAGTAACCGACGAAAAGGATCGAGTCACTGGAGTTGTCAACTTGGAAGACCTCGGGTACGTTGATGTTCATCGACAAGAAATTACTCTTTCAGAAACAGTGATGCACAAACCAAAACTAATCGAGGGCAAGACAAGTCTGGAACACATTGCTCAGCTCATGATGGAAACCCAGCAGGACCACGTGTTTGTCATAGATGATGAAGATAGGTTAATTGGCGTTATTTCAGGTATAGACGTTGTTAAGAAAATACTTGACCTTTTGTCTAACTAAAACTGGGAAAACTGGCAATTTGAACTTGTTCGTCACTACTTTTCAAATGGCATAAAAAATGAAGACAAAACATCACCGACAAATTCGTGGAAACGTTCTGCGATAAAAAAGAGCGCGATTTTTTCTCTTTAGAACTTAGTGGAAAGTTGAAGAATCAAGTGAATCCGAGCATGTGAATAGAACAGAACTATGCCGAAATCCTCGAATCGTATTTTGAGGCATACTTGAAAGTTCTATTCACTAAACCATTTTATGTACCACTTAAAATTCTCGCAAGAATCCTTCGATGGGCAAACTAAGCAAGGAAATTCCCTTCCCGCTTCCTCGATCAATTTGAGAACTTTTTTCTTATTTTTATCATCTAGCTCTAAAAGCTCAATACGTTTCTTAAATTCTTTGGTCATATAACTGCCCCCGATGTTCGAATTAGTTGGATTCGAACCTTTTCGGGTTTTAGTTTTCTACGGGATTTGAACCTAAACGGGTCAAACCGCAACTAAGCACGCGCTCAACTTCAACAATATGCAGAGTTTAAAGCGGATATGTTGGCATGTAGTCTGGTGCGCATCTGTCTTCAGTTTCCGTTTGTGAGATTGACTCTTCAGGCGGTTCATTATCGAAGGCTTTTCTTAAGAGAATTGGCGCCATAATGGTTGTTATCATTATCATTCCCAAAATCGCGGCGTAAGTACTTTGTGTGATGGCACCAGCTGAAATAGCCACTCCAGCAACAATTAGACCTACCTCACCACGGGAAATCATTCCCAACCCTACTCTAACTCCTTTCGAACGATCTTTCAAAAATAGAGCAGCCGGCAAACCACACCCCAACATTTTGCTTATGATGGCTACAGCAATTAGTATTATGAAGAAAACGTAGAAGAAGCTGTCAGTAGTAAAGAAACTTCGAATGTCAAAAGCGGCACCTGCCAACGCAAAGAACACGGGCGAGAAGATGACGCTTAGTTTTTTGGTGTAGTCGCGTATCTTTTCAATTGTTTTGGAGCTGGCTATTCCCATTCCAGCGGCAAAAGCACCTACGATAGGTGACAGCCCAAGGTAGGCTGCTAATGCGGAAGCGCCAAAACATGATGCTGTAGCTGCTGCCTCTACTGTTTCTTCTGAGTCTCCTCTTGAAGTTAGATTAATTATTTTTGGCAGGACAATTGCTGCAAAAACTGTTATGCCAAGCCAAAGTGCAAGAGAGGTTAAGATAACAACTAGCACGTTAAGCGGGCTTATGGTGGATGTCGAAATGAATGAGACAATGACACCTAGAATTGCAAGCCCCAACACGTCATCAACAACGGCAGCGCTAATCATCATTCTAGACTCTACCTTTCGTATCTGCTTAAGCTCACGCAGCACCAGCGATGTAATAGAGATACTTGTTGCCGTAAGAGCTGCTCCAATTACGAGACTTGCCACAACGCTAAACCCAAGTGCAAATGAAATGCCATAACCCAATAGGAGTGGAACAATAACCCCGATAGTTCCAACGGCGAAGCTAGCGCTTCCGACTTTTCTGAAATCTTTAAAGGTCATCTCTAAACCGGCTGTAAAAAGGATGAGTATGCCGCCGATTTCTCCGAAGGCTTTGACAATTTCGTTTATTTGAATTAATGGAGAGCCGTTTATCGCTATGAGGGCGCCGAAAGCGTAAGGTCCAAGGAGAATTCCTGCGAGTAACTCACCCAAAACCGAGGGGATTTTGTGCCAAGAGAAAATTTCACCCAGAACTTTAGCTGAGACAACCAAAATGCAAATGGTTACTATACCCCTCAGCACTATGTCTAACGCCATAGAATTGCCCTCTTTATCGGAGAACCTTCATTTTAACTATTTAAATTCACGCACACAATTGTTTTCTTTATCATGAGAAGCTAAAAGAAGAGTTGTTAAATGGAAGTAGAAGAGCGGGGGACAAACTATTTTTTGTTCTTTGAATAGCTAGCTGGAAGTCCGCCTTCTTTTTTCTGCTTCTTTTTGAGTTCTTTTTCTCGCAGTGCTTTCTTGTGTTGCTCAAGAGTTTCGGCTTTAGATGGTTTTTTTGACAATTTTAAACGACCACGCAATTGCTACGGCAATAGACAATTTAAATCGTTCGCTACCTATGGTGTGCAACACGCGCTCCCAACAAAAGTAACATAGTGGCAACAAACAAAATATATAGGTAAAATTGGTTAGTATCTCTATTAGTAATTAGTATAACCGGAAAATATGCCATGATAACAAAGGAAGAAAACAATTCTCCAAAAAGAGAAATTGTCGTTTCCGGTGAGCAAGCACTCAAAGTTGCAGAAGCATTAACAGCCACAACAATGAAAATGCTACAGCTGCTCTGGCAAGAACCCTTAGACGTTTCAACAATCGGCAAGAAACTAGGGCTAAGCCAAGCTTACATAAGCGAACAAGTAAAAATTCTAGAAGAACTAAAACTGCTAAACATAACTTACGCAAAAGGCAAAAGAGGCATCAGAAAAATATGCTCACCTGCCGTTGAGCAAGTGACCTTACTCATAAAATAGAAGCTTAGTCGGCGAAAATTTCGAAGAAACAAATGCTTCAATAGCATTTCGTCTTAATGTTTTAGATTCATGTTTTTTCAAGTTTTTCCTTCAGATTTGCGCGCAATATAATTTATGGTGTGGCAAAGGAGAATTATAATCGTTAAATAGAAATATTTATATCTAAAAACCCATGCGAATGGGTGATAAACTATCTTAAGAAGGAGACAGCCAGGGAGAAGGGAAAATGGCAGATTCATCACTAACCACGCTCATAGTAAACATTTTGATAATAGCTGTTTCCTTTCTTGTTCTGAACTGGGCAAGCAACCTTGCCTTAAAAAACGCAGTAAAAGTCGCCGCCATAACTCGGCTCGGGAAAACCGCTGTCGGCTTCAGTCTCATAGCATTTTCCACCTCACTGCCCGAGTTGACCGTGGCATTTACAGCAGCATTATCTGGCGGCGCACCGCTCTCAGTCGGAAACGTTTTAGGCTCAAACATAGTTAACATCAGCGTTATCATAGGTCTAGCCGCAATTCTCCTCCACCTGAAAACACGCCGAAAACATAAGGGATCCACTTCTTCAAACGGCTTTAGTAGGATCAATTGTATTCCTGATTTTGCGAAGTCAGAACTTAGCAACATCCACTTTGGCCTTTTCATTTCATCGATAATTCCATTGATACTGATTTACGTTTCAGCAGCAACTTGGATCGTAGGTCTCGTTCTGATATTCATATTCGTCGGCTACATGTACAGCCTATCAAAAGTCAGGATGCCATCTGAAAACGGCGATGTAACACTGGAAGACAAAGGTAAACTGAAACGCTTTCTCCTATTCACCATTGCAGGCGCACTCGGAGTAGTCATCAGTGCATATTTCCTTGTTGGTTCTGCCGTTAGCATAGCTACAACTGCAGGAATCTCCCAGCAAGTGATAGGCGCAACAATAGTTGCAATCGGCACAAGCTTACCCGAACTAACGTTAGATTTGAAAGCGTTCCTTAGAGGTCACCCAGGACTTGCATTTGGCGACATTATCGGGAGCAGTTTCGTAAACATAACGCTCATTTTGGGGATCACTCTTTTCGTTCCTTTCCTTGTTGGTTCTCCAATAACAATGAACATGAACGTGTTCCAAAACCTAGTAATATTCTCGATTATTACCAATTTGTTCTTCTGGTATTTCTTGTCAAGAGAAAGAATAGGTTGGAGAGAAGGCGCAATCTTCCTATTCATTTATGCTCTTTTCATAGTTACAACAATTGGAGCCACGTAGTGGATGACTCAAACCTGAATGAAAAATGGACTTAAACAAAGCATATAATCAGTTTGAGGCGTTTCTAAACTTACAGCGACATGGAGGGGAAATGGTTTCGTCAAAGCCTAAAATAACGCGCAAGACGGTGCTATTTCCATTAGTGGGTTTAGCTGCTTTTTTCCTGTACATTTACCTCTTCAACGTAGACATTCCGGAAATAATCTCGACCGCACAACGAGCAGACCCAATCTTCTACATTGCCGCCATCCTGTTCAGCTTGGTCGAAGTGCTTTTGTTCGCTATTTCTTGGCGCACCTTGCTCAATTTCCTTTCTGTTAAGATTTCTGTGATTAGGTCTTACCTGTTTGTTTGGTATGGAATTTTTGTTGACATTGTGATTCCTGCTGAATCCATAAGCGGTGAAGTTTGCAGAGTTTATTTGGTAAATAGAGAGCAAGAGGGGTGCAGCGGAAAAGTGGTAGCGTCTCTTTTCATGCACAGGCTGCTAGGAATGGGCCTTAATGTAATGTTTCTAATTTTGGGCGCAGGGTTACTTTTCGGTGAAACCGCGATAAACGGTTTTATTTTCAACCTGGTCTTGTTTGTTACGTTCGCCATCACGGCTATTCTTTTTCTTCTGATTCTTCTTACGTTTAAAGAGAATTGGACCCTCAGTGTGATTAATAGAGTAATTCGGTTGGGTGAATTTCTTACCCGAGGGCGATGGAAATTGACCTCTCTAAGACAAGATGCAATAGACGCTGCTAAGATGTTTCACAGTGGAATGAGGGAGTTTAAGCAAAGCCCAAAGACGCTTGGCATTTCGTTGTTTTTCCTTATGATGAACTGGCTTTTTAGCATGAGCGTTACATACTTGGTCTTTTTGTCACTAAGATTTCCTGTCTCCTGGAGCGTTATACTGATAACTGGAGCCATTGTTGTCGCAGTAAAGTCCATACCCGTTGGCATACCGTTTGAGGTGGGGCTCCCTGAAATAACCATGACTACCTTGTATGTTGGGTTGGGTGTTCCAGCCGCGATAAGCGCTACTGCGACGATCTTGAGCAGGCTCATAACCCTTTGGCTAAGGTTCTTCATTGGTTTTGGAGCACAACAATGGTTAGAACTTAAGCCTCGTTTGACGCCACCGAAAATCTCAAGTTTGGGATAGGCAGCTCCCAGAAGCAGTTCTTTTTTGAAGTGTATTTGTGTTGTCCATTTCTCTCTGTCCTGAGGAATATTCGAAAAATTTAAGAGAAGTTAAAATAATTACGAAGTGGTAAAGGCCTTGGAAACTTGGGTATTCGGGGCAATATTGGCGTTAGTTGGGCTTTTGGTTACTGCTTGCGGTATGGGAAAAAGTGAACTGGGAAGTTCTTTTGCAGTAGCAGGTTTATCAAGTGCAGGTGTTGGTTCTCTAATTTTTGTTGCCAAATTTAAGCAATGGATAGAGGAAATTTAGCTATCACATATAATGGATTTGTTAGAAGCTAAATAGAGGAATTGGGTCAATCAAAATTCCAGCAATGTTTTTCTATTCAAAGCTATTTCCATTTAAGGCGAGGGTTTGTTTTTGGTTAACGCCGCAGCATTGACGGGCAGAAAGATTATGACTTCTGACGCTCGTGTTCTGGGCGAAGTTGAAGGAGTCGAAATCGATACGGAAAACTGGACAGTAACTCACGTCCGAGTTATTTTGACCAAGCAAGCCGTCAAAGACTTGCTTCTCGAATCGCCGATACTATGGGATATTATTCTTTCTCTTCCAGTCAAAATCATTAGAGCATTTGGCGAACCGATTAGTCTAAACATTCCTTTCTCAGAAATAGAAACTCTAACAAAATCCAAATAATTCCTGAATAAACTTCTGAACCTGAAACTCCTTTCTACTAAAAAAAAATTTGCTTAGTTGTAATTAGTTGTAGCGTCAAGGTCACAGTCACATATGGTTATAAGAATTTTAGACCTAAGGTAATATTGCGTGTCCTTTAGCAATCAAATGTTGCATCAGGTTGGCGGGTCAGGTAATGACGTAACGCGGAAAAATTTCCCCTCTCCCCAGTAAAGGTAACCTTTTCAGTCCGCGCCAAGTTAAAAACCCGGGATCCGCAAACCATAATTTTCAAAATCCTCAAAGAGAAATTTTGAAAACCGCATGATCCGAAAGAGGTTCAAGCCTCAAAAGAAAATTTTTAAACGAAAAGCAAGATTATGGCGTTAGGCGCATTTGGTCTCTTGGATAAAGTGAAACTTCACGAATGTTCTTCTTGCCCGTCAGAACCATAGTGAGTCGCTCTAAGCCAATTGCCCATCCAGCGTGAGGTGGCATCCCATAATCAAAAGCCTGCAGATGATATTTGAAAGAGTCTGGGTTCAAGCCTTTCTCCTTCATCCGCTCCATCAGCATTGCCTTATCGGAAATTCTTGTGCCGCCAGAAACGAGCTCTATCCAGCGCCACATCAAATCGAACCCTTCGGAGAGCTCGGGCTTGTCTGCTCGTGGCTTAATGTAGAATGCTTTTGCGTGTGTTGGCCAATCAGTTATGAAATAGTAGTAACCACGGTCTTTGCCGAGAGTTCTGAAAGCTTCAGTTGTTATGTCTTCGCCCCACGGAATGGTCGACGCCCAATTCCTTGAGGGCGTTCAGGATTTCGTGTAGGTTAGTCGTTTGAACGGAAGGTCTGGAATTCGAGTCGCGTGTACTTCAGTGCGGATAGTTCTTTTGTGCACTTTTCCTGGATGACTGTGCAAGCGTGGTGGATGACTTGTTCGAGAAGCGACATGACGTCTTCGGCGTTCGCGAATGCTTTTTCGACGTCCACGGACACGAACTCGCTCAAGTGCCGTCTCGTGTTGGACAATTCTGCTCGGAAGAACGGACCAACTTCGAATACTTTCTCCAAGCTCATCGTTAATTGTTCTTTGTACAGTTGTGGACTCTGTGCGAGATACGCTTTCTCGCCGAAGTAGTCCACGGAAACAGCTCCGCGCCACCTTCAGTTGCAGAAGCAATTATTCGTGGCGTGTGAACTTCCAAATAACCCTTCTCGAAAAGAAAATCTCGAATAGCCCGTAAAGCCTGATGTTGAATCTTGAACGCCGCAGCATTATGCTCCAAACACAAATCCAACGCTCTTGCATCTAAACGAACTTCGATGTTAGCCGGCGTTTTACCTGTTATGTCGATTGGCAACTGCTCAGCAGCCGGTACCTGAAAACTTTAATTTCCTTCGGAACCACTTCGATCCCGCGAGGAGTCATGGTAGTCTTTTTTACAATGCCCCTTTACACCTATACTGAACCTTTTTTGAAGCCCATCAGTCTTCGAAACCACCACTAGGGAGGCACACGCTTCTTAGGAATGGTTACTTGAAGGGTACCCTCTCTATCTTGCAAAATCAGAAAACGAATTCCGCCAAGGTCACGAACCTCTTGGACCCAGCCAAAAAGAGTAACATCCTGCCCATCCATTTCAGGTGTGATATTTGAAGAATAGTAGGTTCTAACCCAGTCACCTAAAGAATCTAACAACAAAGTTAAGCCTCACGTATTTAGTCGGCAAACTCAACGCGTATTGACATTTTACGAACTGATTGGGCAATTTCCTTAATGGCTGCTAAATCGAATGGCAACTGTGCACCGCGTTTCCTGCGCAAGATTACTCGGGTTTCTGTTGTGCCGTCAGGGAGCCAAATCGTGTTGATAGTCAAAATGTTTAGAGGAGTAAACAAGTCTTCAAGGAACTTGCGGTCATCCACGCCGTTCTCTAAGA
>CAVTMS010000002.1:0-28765 GCA_963735905.1 Candidatus Bathyarchaeota archaeon
ATCGCAAAAGTACTAAAGCTCAAATGCGCACCTTGCGTCGATGAAAGTGTTCGAGGTTTTCATGGCCAAATAAGCTTCCTAATTCGATCGTTCTTTTTTGTTTTCACAGGCTTACTTTTCAGTTACTCATCGATTATTCCTGTTCTATTTGGTTTTTCCTTAGCTTTTGTTTATCTTGGGCTTAGATTTTTGGCTGTCAAAGTATCCTTCTTGAAGTCTGCAAAAGATTCGGAAGCTCTGATGACTGTAATGCTCCCTAGAGGATTAGCTGCGGCTGTTTTGGCTTCTTTGCCACTAACATCCGGTATTCCCAACTCTCAAGATTTTCCACAAATAGCCTTCATGGTAATTATTGTCACAATTGTTATCTGCACGATTGGAGTTGCCGTGCTTAAGAAACGTCCTCAGAAAACGTAATCGTCTGTGTTTATGCTCGCTTCATGATCTAATTGATAATGGGCATGCCTTGAATCGATAACCCTGAGTGGGTTGAGGCCATTCGAAGATAAGACTTAGAGAAGTGAATGAGTTATTGGGGTGTGGGATAGCGCCATATGGCTTCGAGTATGGTTTCAGTGAGTGTTCTTTTGGTAAGGTGTTTTGCGAAGTCAGAAACAACGATTATTCCGATCAGCTTGTGATGTTTCATGACGGGAAGTCTTCTTATTTTGTTGTTGACCATCCTTCGGGCTGCGACACTAAGTGGAGCTTCTGGACCGATAGTTATGAGAGGTTTTGTCATTATATCTGAAATTTTGGTGTCTAAGGGTTTTCTTTTGGCTATTACACGCCTCACAAAGTCTCTTTCGGTGACTATTCCCCGTGGTATTTCGCCGTCTAGAACAATTATGTCGCCGACTCCTTTTTGGGTCATAAGATCTGCGGCTTCAACGACTGTTTTGTTTTTGTCAATAGTTAGAGCGCCCATAGTCATAAAATCTCTTACTTTGGGCATTGTTATCAAGTTATTATAGTGACTGATTGGATAAATAATTTTGCAGAAATTGAAAGTCGCATATCTTTCAACGCAACTTTCATGCCCTCTAACATTTTGGTTTAGTGACACGACGCATCGAAGCAAGCATAATATCTTCAATGCTATTGATTTGCATGCGCAATTGGAAGGATTGGAATGACTGAAGGAAACATAGTCTTGAAAGTTGAGAATCCCCACTTTACAGTTAGGCTTTACGAGAATCTACTCAAAATAGACTTGAAGGGAAGTTTCAAGAGTGATATCGAGGAAGCACTTGAAAATAAGCCAGTTCTCAAAGAGACAATCGGCAAAATACTTGGCGTTTTTGTTCCATTGCACATTCGCATAAACGAAATAAATTCAGTTCAATTAGACGAGACCGGAAAAATCACTGTTAGCCTTCCTCATCACAGGGATATTGTGATTCCGTTTGAACG
This sequence comes from Candidatus Bathyarchaeota archaeon, assembly GCA_963735905.1. Taxonomy (GTDB): domain Archaea; phylum Thermoproteota; class Bathyarchaeia; order Bathyarchaeales; family Bathycorpusculaceae; genus JADGNF01. The sequence continues at coordinate 1,414 of CAVTMS010000002.1, forward strand.
CAAAGAAGACGCTGAGAAACTCGTGGAGAAAATTAATGAATTGATTTCAAGAGACGAAACTGAAAGGCTAGAAGAAATTAAATCGAGGCGAAGAACTGAAAAGGAGAGAATCGAAGAAAGTGAAGTGAGGAGCAGAGCTCAAAGAAAACGGATACGCAAGCGCTCGCACGCGGAACGAAAGGTTTAAAGCGGTTATTTCAATGCGATTTGCTTTGTCAACGGCGGCTACTCAAACTTTTTTAACATTAGAATAGCTTACCTTGATGGGGAAGCACTTTGATCTTTGGACACAAAAATAAGCCCCAAATGGAGCTCCAAGTTGATTTAGGCGATTTGCAGAATGAAAAAGAAAACCTAACCAGCTTTCTGCAATTACACCTCAAAGTTTCCGTCTCTCAAATTGGGGAGAAGTTGGCGGTTGATTCAGAAAAAGTGTCTGTGCAGGAACTACAACATGTAGTGACCAAGTTTGTTTACCACCGAAACCTAAATGGAACTCACTGGGTCTCAATTGAAAGTTCAATCGTAAAGATCAACAGGTTTGAGGGCATCGACAGGAAAAAAGAGAAGCATGAGAAAGAACCGCCGCACCAGACCGCAGCACAAAGCTGGGGGCTTTAAAGACAACGTTAAAATATCCAATCTTTAAAGTTCTGACAGAAAAACAGACTCGAGATTCCAAACTCGACTTTTACATAATGACTTTTTTAGGTCTGGATTTCATTTCTTTGAATGAACCTACCACGTAAATAACCAAACCAATCACAATCGAAGTTACACCGAGATAAACAGTTAATTGGGAACTAAAGCCTACACCTTGCGCCAAGGCCAATACTCCCACCAATACCAAACCCATTCCGAGCAAACGAGTAACATTCATATCTTTTCCCTCAGTCCTAATGTTCTCTATTTTCTTGTCAATTGATATCGAGCAGATTCGGATTGGATTATGTGTCCGGATTTAAGTTGTTGAATGAAAACAATTGCTTCTTGTGGGTCAAGATGAGTCAATGAATAGAAGCTGTCGACACTGAAAAGATGCAAATTCAAAAGTTGGATTCCCCCAATTTCGAAATCTTTCATGAATTTCACATAACTTTTCGGTATCGCAATTCCATAATTTGCCCAAGCGTTTTGCTCTTTCATTCTCTTCACGATTTTACCAATTGCAAAGATAATGTTTTGATCTGTAGGTCGTGCGGTCTCCCCTATAGCTTCTATTAGGAATGTATCTTTGTCTCTTTTTGTTGATATGTCCATACTTACTCCGTATTTACCAGGAGTTGTCGAGACGCTGTATGCTTTGTTTTCAAAGTGTTCACTGACACTCATAACAACTTCCGCTCTTGAGATTGGCACCTAAATTATCACCCAAAACCTTGTTTTCTTTTGAATGAAGTTAAATTGAATTATCCTAAAATATGCGAAATTGTTCCCCAATAGTTACCTGACTAATCGTCGTAGCGAAGCAAGTAAAGAGGTTTATCGGCTTCTTTTGTTATGTATTGAGAGGCAACCTCCAAAGTAATCACCACATCCTTTTCCATTTTCACTTGCTTCTTATCATTTTTTCGAACGGATGATTTGGACGACATTTCTCTCAAGGAACCTTTCTTACGGATAAATAAAATAGTATGTGACTGCATCCATGCAATTACATCTTTTGAGGTTGAAGCAACTAGCAGAGTTCTTGCGATTAAAGACTCATTTACTTTGGGAGTTAGAGGACTTGGTCTGATTATGAAAAAACTATTAATCAGACGCCCACTCAGTGAGTGTGTAGAATTTTTAGCAAGGTATCTGAAAAGGTGCATTTTCAAGCGTGTCAACTTTCAACCGCTAATTCTGTAAAACAGCCCAACATTCCATTTTGAAGGTTAGTCTCGTTGGATGCGCTTTCCCGATAAGTTTTTTGCTTGTTTCTTAATTGGTTCCAATAGCTTAATTCACTTTGTTTAAAGTGTGTTGGTTGGGGAAAAACCGTTTGCCACCGAAGTGAAAAGCAAATGCCCAAGAAAGGGCTTTACAGTATTCTATCAACGATTGCTTTCGCGAAATTTAATGCCTGTGTGGTTGAGTAGCTTGTATAGCCGCACTTTTGCAAAGTCAGTTATTACAAAAAGTGACAGCGCATAAACCCAAACGAGAGCGGCCAGACCCCATCCCATTGCAGGAAGTAAAATTCCGTAAACCGTAATTATTGTAGCTACCAGTTGAGTGGCAATAATGGCGAGAAACAAAGGTTTTGCAGGTTTCACTGACCAAAAATGACCTTTAGTTCTCGCTACAAAAATGGTGAGATGTCCCGCAACGGAAAGTTTTAGGTAAATAAAAGACTGCAAAATAAGTGGGCTTAGTTTGAGTACGACCATTCCGATGTAGAGAATTCCGAAGGACGAAAACACTCCGATTACTCCAAGAAATGTCGCAATGCCCAGCAAAGTTCGCATGTCCCATTTTTCAGGCTTATCTGAATATTTCACATTGTCATAAGCAATAGTCATGATCGGCAGATCATTTAGAAGTGCCAACAAAACAAGCATCAAAGCAGTGACAGGATAAAACTGGAAAATGACAATTGATGCGGTCATGAAAAGCAGCACACGTATTGTTTCAGCGATACGGTATGTACAATAATTTGTCATCCGCTGGAAAATCTTGCGACTTTCCTTAATCGCATCGATAATAACTGAAAGCCCCGGCTTGGTCAAAACTATGTCTGCTGCTGACTTTGCCGCGTCTGTGGCGCCTTCTACTGCAATACCGGCATCAGCTTTCTTCAAAGCAGGCGCATCATTAACCCCATCGCCCGTCATTCCCACAATATGTCCTTTTTCCTGCAGAAGTTCAATAATGTGGTACTTGTGTTCAGGGAAAACTTCTGCAAACCCTTCTGCATCTTCAACTATGCGTTGAGCCTCAATGTCCGATTTATTCAAAAATGCAGCAGGTAAAACTATGCCGTTTCCAAGGTTTACCTGGCTTGAAATCTCTTTGGCAATAGCTATGTGGTCCCCAGTGACCATTTTTACGTCGACGCCCATTGATTGAGCGGTCTTTATTGTTTCAGCTGAATCTTCTCTCGGTGGGTCGAACAAAGCGATTAGACCAACGTATTGCCATCTGTTATCTTTAGTTCGAGCCACGCCCAGTGCGCGATAGCCTTTTTTGGCGAATTCATCGATATCTTCCGTCAATTTTTCGCTGATTGATTTTCTGTCTTCCACTAAAGCAAGAATCGCCTGGGGAGCTCCTTTGGTTACTTTAAACTGTTCTCCATTTTCTCCTTGAATTGTCGCTTCTGCTCTTTTGGCTACTGGATCGAAGGGCTTGAAATTGATTACCTTTGTTCGACTAATTCTATCTCCGATAGCTGCTGTGCTATTGGTTTTTTCACAGACTGCCTTGTCAATTGGATCTTGATCTTCTTCTCTAGAAGAAAGTGCGCTGAATAGCAGCACATCGTTTTCTGAGAATTCGGCATAAGCCTTGGTTCCACCCATAGTTAGCGCGTTTTTAGTTATGGTGCCCGTTTTGTCGGAACAAAGTACATCCATGCTAGCCATTTCTTCTATTGCGACCAATTTGCTTACGATTGCTTCCTTTTTTGCGAGGGCGGTGGCACCTATTGCCATAGTTACGGATAAAACCGCGGGAAGAGCAGCCGGGATGCCTGCGACAGTTAAGATCAACGCAAATTGAATGATGTCTAAGATGTTTTGACCCCGAAAAATCGAAACTAGAAAGATTATAATCACAAGTGCGATTGCAAGAAAAATCAGGTAATCACCTATTTTGCCTATTGCCTTTTGGAAGTGACTTGGGGTTTGGGCTTGCTCTACGAGCTTTGCAGTTTTGCCAAAAAATGTTCTAGAAGCCGTGTTTACGACAATTGCATTCATTTCGCCTTGTTTGATTATTGAGCTTGCATAGCCTACATCAGATAGATGCTTCTCTACGGGAAGTGATTCGCCAGTTAATGCGGATTCGTCAGTTAAGAGGTAGTCTCCCTCGATAAGCTTTACATCCGCTGGGATTATTTCTCCTAAACGTAGTCGAACAACGTCGCCTGGCACTAGATTTCCAGCGGGCAAGTTCTTGCCATTTGCCGTCTCTCAGTACTCGCGCTTTAATGGCTAATCTTTGCTTTAGAAGTTCTATTGCGTTTCCTGCTTTGTGTTCCTGCCAAGACCCCACTATGGCGTTTACCATTAGAAGAGTCGAAATTATTCCAAAATCAGGCCACCGTTGTATAATTGCAGACATTATTACTGCTGCTTCAATCATCCACGGAATAGGACCCCAAAAGTAACCTAGGAATTTTTTCAGAGGGTTAACTTTTTTCTCTTTTATTTCATTAGGACCGTATTGCTGAAGTCTTTTCTCAGCTTCCGATGAAGAAAGACCCTTCTGGTCCGTTGATAGTTTCTTTAGTAATTCTTCAACATCGGTTTTTTTTGCCTCATCTGTAGTTAAAAAATTTTGGACCATAATTTAGCCCGCCTTCATCAATTTGGGTGTGACAAATCTTCGATCTTTTTAGAGATAAGCGTCCGTTGTGTACCTTCGCATCATCCGATGTGTATTGAAGTAATACGCCACCTTACCAATCGAATTCTTCATCAAATCTATCCAAGTATCCCGTTGTTGGTAGAATTTTGGAATGATTAGATATTCGAGTTTATTGTAGAGATCCGCTAATTCTCTTTTTCTAGTTTCTTGTTCATTGAGCAATTGACCGCTAGAAGGTCCTATCGCCCATCCAGTTAGACCTTCTACGCAGCCCTCTATCCACCACCCGTCTAAAACGCTGAAGTTGATTACCCCATTATGCGCCGCTTTCATCCCGCTTGTCCCGGAGGCTTCGTATGGCGGCATTGGCGTATTCAGCCAAATATCAACGCCTGAAGTCAATTTTCCAGCCATCTCCATGTTGTAATTTTCGAGATAGACAATTTCAATTTCGCCTTTCAAGCGGTCAATGAACCCAAAAATGTCTTTGATTAGGCTTTTTCCTACCTGGTCCTTTGGATGTGCCTTTCCAGCGAAAATAAGTTGAATCTTTGCTTGACTGTTAATTTCCTTAAGTTTTTCTAGATCTGAAAAGATCATTGCAGCTCGTTTGTACTCGGTGGCTCGTCTAGCGAAGCCTAATGTTAAAACGTCGACATCCATCTGGAGCCCCGAGCTAGGGTGAACAAAATCTAGTAAGTCTTTCTTTGCTTTCATGTGGGCTTCCCATAACTCCTCATCAGGAACCGCATCAACTCTTACGAGGAGCTCAGGCTCGTTGGCCCATCGGGGAATATACTTGTCAAACAGTTTCTTAAAGTGCAGGCAAGTCCAGGTGTAGGAATGAACTCCATTTGTTATTTCTTGTATGTGATATCCCGGAAACAATTTCCTGGAGTATTCCATGTGTGCTTCTGTAACGCCATTTGTGTATTTACTCAGGTTTAGAGCCAGAAGCGTCATGTTCAATTTATCCGATCCGCCAAATTCTTTCAAGACTTCCTCAGAGACTTCGGTTTCAAGAACTTCTGAGATGAGGTCGTATGAGAATTTGTCAAATGCCGCGGCAACAGGAGTATGAGTTGTGAAAACACACAGGTTTTTCACTCTATCAGCATTCAAATCGCAGTTCTTCAGCACTTCTAGTGTAAGAAGACTGGAATGACCCTCATTCATGTGGTATTTCTTAACATTAATCTTCAAGGCTTCAAGGATGCGTAATCCGCCTATACCCAAGACTATTTCTTGCTTCAATCTGTATTTTTCGTCTCCGCCATAAAGAAAATCAGTAATTTCTCTATCCTCTTGCATGTTCCCTTCGACATCGGTGGTAAGGAATAACACGGGAATTGTTCCTCCTGTTAGGCTCTCTTGTTCGTAGACCCAGACTCCAATTCTGACGTCGCGCCCAGCAATTTTGACAGTTGCAGTTTCTGGCAATAGTTTCATGAACTTCGAAGGATCCCATTCTTCCGGATATTCCATTTGCCACCCATCCGGAGTTAGTTTCTGTCTAAGATAGCCTTTCTTGCTGACTAAGGTAACCGCAACTAGAGGAATTCTCAAATCAGCACTTGATCTTATTACGTCGCCAGCAAGAACACCTAGCCCTCCGCTGTAAGTAGGCATATTTGAATTCACAGCGATTTCCATGGAGAAGTAAGCAATTTTGGCGCCTTCGACAAAGCTACTCATACAGTACTCGCTTTCAAAATAATATTGTTTGGACAAAAAATTTGCGGTAAAACTAGTTTTAGATGGCTCCAGAGGCATTCCACAAACAGGATCCTTGACGGACATAAAAAATAAAACCTCGCTACGAAGAAAGAGTTGTGTTCTGAACAATAATTAGGTATCGTTAGTTAGCGAATACATGTGAGAGTTCTATTGTTTAAATTCTGCAGAGTAAACCGCGTGATGTACACCTTTGGTGAATCTGTTTGGCACATAGCTTCTATCGATCGAAGTGGAAATTAATTCTCAAAATCAACCCAAATAATCAAATTGTGATTTGTTGTCGATAAAATACCCGACCTTTTCTTTCCCTGATTAATCAAACGGGTAATTCGATCATGAATTTGGTTCCTTTTCCGACTTCGCTTTCGAAAGTGACGGTTCCGTTTAGCGCGTCAGTAAATCTTTTGACTACTGATAATCCAAAGCCCTGACCCTTAGACTTCGTTGTCACCAATGGCGTGAATATTTTACTTCTTACGCTTTCTGGCATGCCTTCGCCATTGTCTTCGATGCTGATAAGCGCCCTGCCATCTTTAGTAACCGCAGATATAGTGAGCTTTCCGCCATTTGGCATTGCCTGTATGCCATTATTGGCTAAGTTTGTCAATATTCTTTTCAAGTATGTTTGGTCCGTTCTAATTTTGGGGAAACCTTTTCTGACTGAGTATTTCACAATTACATTTCTAGGAATGTTGAGGTTAGATAAAACGAAGTGAATTGTTTGCTCAAGGTCGGTTTCTTCGAGTTTTGGCGTTAAAGGTCTGGCGAAATCTTGAAGATCCGCTACAATTTTGTTAATGTAAGATACATTTTTCTCAATTTCCTCTATGCTCTCTTGTATGTTCTTCTTTTCTTCGCACTCTGGTGTCGAAGCTAGATCTGTTTTTGCCAGAAAGATGTCACTGGTTATAGCTTGCAAGGGATTGCGAATATCATGACCAACCATTCCCGCTGTTGCTCCAATGGCGGCTAAACGCTCAGAATCTTTTAGCTGCTTAGTGCGTTCTTCAACAAGCTTCTCCAGGTTCTTTTGGTACTCTTCAAGCGCTTCTTCTGCTTTCTTGCGTTCAGTGATGTCAATTCCATAAATGTTAACGTAACGTTCTGAGATTATGGGAGCAACCTTGAACACGTAAGTTAATTTACCATATTTCTCCTCAAACTCAATCTGTTTGTTCTCGGACAAAGCCTGTTTGATGTAGGGTTCCCAGCTTTTGGAACAGCTTTTTCCCACTTTCGTTTCAACTAGTCCCACTATTTTTTGGCTTGCTGGGTTTGCATAAAGAATGTTGAAGCCGAAGGAGACTCTAAGAACTGCATAAGGATTTTCTGATGGAAACCTCGCGAGAGTCTCGACTTGCATCTCAGCTCTCTTGCGTTTTGTGTTGTCTTCGAATATGGCTGCAAAATAGCCTTTCTCTGGGCAATAAACTGAAATAGAAAACCACTTGCTCAAAGGCTTGAAGAATATTTCGAACTTCTCTTTATTACAAGTGAGTGCAACTCTGCCATAAATTTCAAACAACTCTGGATTAGCTTTTTCAATTCCGGGAATCGCTTCCGTAACTCTTTTCCCGACAACAGCTTCCCTTTTCAGACCAGTTAATCGCTCAAATGCATCATTAATTTCAAGATAAACAAAATCTACGGGTTTGTCTTTTTTGTCAAAGATCATCCGGCAATAGGCAAAGCCATCTAACATATTTTCAAACAAAGAACGATATTTTTTTTCAGATTCACGAAGAATATTTTCCGCTCGACGCTGTTTGTAGATTTTGGAAAGCTCGTTAGCTAAGTATAGGAGCTGAACAACGTCATCTTCATTGTAAGGATCAGTTTTATTTCCAACACCAAAAACTATCTCGACTTTGCCATCTTCGAATATTGGGATACTCATAAATCGTTTAATTGAAACATGTCCTTCGGGAACTCCTCTTTGATTGGGCGATTTCTCATAATCATTGTAAATGACCGGATGCCCACTTCGAACGCAATCAACCCAGTTTCCAGCGAGATCAATGGGGTAATGAGTAGAATAACTGGCTACGCAATTCTTGAGGGCTTCGCCATTCCACGCCGTCAACAAAATTGATTTTTGATCGTCAGAAACAAAATGGAAAAAACCAATCGTGCTCCCTGTAAGACTAACAGCATAATCTAAAAAATAGTCATTAAGTTCTTTTTCAGATAAAAGCAACGCCTTTTGGTACAGCTCAAGAAGGAACCTTGACCTTTTTACTTCGTCGCCTGTTAAATTATTACCTTTAGATTTGGGCACCAAAACAACCAGTCTTCGCTTTTCAGAAAAGATTGCGTTCCTTGATTAAAAATATTCGCAAAATTTTAACCTAACAAAAATCTTGAAAGCAGCCTTGATATTTATACGCCGAGATTTCGGCAATCGATTGCTTTAGAAAAACTATAGAAGCATCTTTCCAAATAGCTTGCTAAAAGGAAAGGATTAGTTGCTGGGCTTAGAAAATGCAGTCAAAAAATTCACCATTATCCTCGCATCTCTAGTAGGTCTAGCGTTTACCACGATTCTCCTCTTCGACCTGTTCATAGCCGCACCAATAAACCTGCCCACATTCATTGTAAAGACAATTAGAATCGCATTAATCATTGGCTTTTGGCTCACAATCCTATTTTTCATACGCCGGTCAAAAACTTCCTTAACCTCGCATATAGGCGCCCAGGCAGCAGCAGTCCTCCAGTTCTTCATCGGAACGATAGCCGTCATAGCAATGATCTTAGCGGTGTTGCATACGCTTGGAGTTTCACCCGAAAGCCTACTCGCCGGAGCAGGTATCGCCTCAATCACTATCGGTTTAATCATATCCACCTTCGTGGGGAGCATTCTCTCGGGCGCCTTAGTTTTTATGACTCACCAGTTCAGAGTGGACGACACCGTTGTAGTCAACGGCATCCCAGGCAAAGTGACTGAAATATCCATGCTTGCCACTAGAATAAGAAACGACATAGGCCAAGTATCCGTCCCCAATAGCGCCATAGCCTCAGGCGCAATTACGGTAACAAGGATTCAAGAGTATGAAGCTTCTTTGCAAAATAGACTTCCCTATTCACTAGGCGATAGGGTAATCACCACCTACATCGCTGGAGAAGGCGTAATTAAAGAATTAACTTCACTTCACACTATAATTCTCTTAGAGTCAGGCAAAGAACTAACCTTCCTCAACAGCAGCATCCTATCAGGCTCGGTCGCCGTAGCAAAAATAACCCAGCAAAAACCAAGCAAATAACGCAAAATCCCTATATAATGAAGCTAAACGCTAGAACCCATTCAAGCAGTGATGGAAATTAAAGCCATTTTGGTAACAAACAGTTAATTTGATATTCTAAAAAATTTTGAGGATGACCTCAAACGAAAGAAAGGGTTGGCTACTTTGTCACTTTAGCGTAGTTGCTTAAAGAATGCAGTTGTATCGTAGCAATCTCTTTGTTCTTGAATAAGCATGTCAGCGTTAAACCTAACGAAGACTGCACATACCATTTCTATTTTTTTGTTTGTTGAAGGTTTGCCACTGTCGTCTCCAAGTCTTGGACCACTTTGCACACCTGAATATTTCAATTCAAAAGCCGCTTCGTTACCGGTGACTATTAGGCTTAGAAGTTCGTCGGGAATGTACGAAAGAAGGCCCTGAATATCTTCCTTGTATGCCTCTCCGCCTTTGATGGGTTCTTCAGCAAAGGGCTTACTGAAAAAGCATCCTTGGCCACCATAAGTGATACTGCCGAAGCATCATGCATGTTGGAGGCTTGAACGAACTTTCGAAGCGTTTCCTCAATATTGAATTCTATGATAAAAATTTAAGCTGATTTGTTTAAAGTGTTTTGGGGAATGACGGTTACGAAGGTTATCACGGCGGCAATTATCAATTAAGTTAATTGTATCATCAGGCAAAGTACAAGTCCTTCATGCGGTCTGAACCCGTTTAGGTTCAAATCCCCCCGACTCGCCTGGAATGTCATGAAAATGTCGTTTGCTAAATGACGAAGCTTAGGGCATCGCTATTTAATTAGATGCAAATCAATACCAGATTGCCATCAGGCATTAGAAGCAAATGCCTAAATAAGCCATAATTCTACTTATTTAGCTATAATAACTTCAAAAGTAGTTCTAAATGGTAAATTGGCGCCGGGGAAGGGACTCGAACCCAAATTTACTAGTAAAACATTTCTTAGAGCGTGCTATTTTCCAGTCAAGGTTCTTCACTTGAGTTGGAAGTTAGTCTGAACCTTTTTTGGTTCAAATCCCATAGAGACTTGTACCCTCAAAGGTACGAAATCTTTGCCTTCTTGTTCAAATATTAGCTGAACTCTAGCTGTCTAAGTGATGTTTATTCTATGCGAGATGATTTTGGAGATGTTTTTCAAAGCAACACAAAATACCTCCGCAACCAATCTTTCAGTCACGTTCTGTCTTGGGAAAATAAACCTGAAACTTACAAAGTGTACAAAACGAAAAGAATTTCTCTCTCCTTCGATGCTTCTTTGCAAGCTCGTTCGCCATCCCTTTTGGATGTTCTGAAAAACCGTAGTAGTGTTCGCAGCTTTTCCCATAAGCCGTTGACCCTGTCTGAACTCTCTTTTCTTCTCTGGGCTTCAACGGGTATTCGAACGGAAAAGGAGGGTTACGCGTTTCGAACTGCTCCTTCAGCTGGAGCCCTTTACCCCATAGAAACATACCTTGTCGTCAACGATGTGGAAGGTCTCCCCAAAGGGTCTCTACCATTACAGCATCAAATTTAATGCTCTTGAAGAACTGAAAGTCGGCGAGTGTGGAATGGAATTGGCTCATTCTGCGTTGGATCAGCAAATGTGTTCGAAGGCACCTGTTGTTTTCGTTTGGACGGCGGTTTTTTCGCGTTCCAAGTGGAAGTATCGGCAAAGAGCTTACAGGTACGTGTATTTAGATGCTGGGCACATAGCAGAAAATTTGGCTTTATCTGCTACGAGCATTGGATTAGGTTCTTGCCAGTTGGGTGCGTTTTTCGATGATGAAATTAACAGCATTCTTGAGATCGATGGAAAAGAAGAAAGTGTAATTTACTTGACGGTTGTTGGCAACCCAAAATAAACGAGTTTTTTGGGAAAAGTACGAAATGGAAAAGGAGTGTAAGCGTTTATTTGACGCTTACTTTCTTGGTTTGTTTTGGGGTCTTTTTGGGTAAGTTAAGTTCGAGTACGCCATCTTTTAGTTCTGCGTTTGCGTCTTCGACTTTGATTTCTTGGGGTATGGGTATGACTCGGTAGAATGTTTCGCAGGCTCTTTCTTTGCAGATGAATCGTTCGCCTTTCTTGTCGTATTTCCAGCCCGCTGTGCCTGAGATTTCGACTGCGTCGTCGTAGACGTTAACTTCGACGTCTTCTTTTTTGAAACCGGGCATTTCCGCTTTTAAGATGTATTCTTTTCCGCAATCCTGCAAATCTATAACAGGCGCTCTAACTGTTGGCATATTGCTTAGCGCTTTTTCTAACGCTTGGGTGGATGGCAAAAGTAGGTTCTGGAAATCGCTTCTAAACTTATCAAAAACGTCGTCAAATCCCTGCAAAATCTCAGTAGATTGAGCTGGGGCAATAGCCGTTGCTTTCTTGTGAGGTTTGACTGGCGCGGGAGCTTTTTTCTTTAAAACTTCGATTTCTTTCTTCTCAGCTTTAGCTGTTTCTTTTTTAACTGACAAAAATTTCACCTAAGAAACAATTCATAATAGAGAATTTATGGTTTTTGTGCGTTTTGTTGATGCTTTTGTATACGCAGTCAGTTTGTGTGTGCGCAATAAGAGGGCCTATAGGTGCGAATATATACGTTTGTATATACGGTCGACTCTACCGAACGAACCGTACCTTAAGATTCTTTTACACCATTATTGCATTCTTTTAATGTCTTGAGAAATTCGTTTACTGGAAGGATTTTAATTTTCTTGTAGTTGCCTATTTTGAGAAGGTGTTTGTCTCCGCTGACGACGTAGTCAGCTTCTCCCGCTGAGGCGCATTCTATGAACTTGTTGTCTGAGGGGTCTTCAGGAGCACAATCTACTTTTGTCAAGACTTCAATGAGTTTCCCCTTTCGCATTACGATCTCCATCAGTTCTACCCGGTTTACACCTGCCTCTTCGTAGATTTGTTTAAGCCGCGGATAGACTAGTGTTTGATTGATTTCTCCAAGAATCTCTTCTGATATTAGGATGGAGATCTTTTTTGCTTCGGCTGCCTTGATTATTTTTGCTGGTGAACCGCCCCAAATCATCGCTGAAATCCATACGTTTGTATCAAGAACAACTTTTGTTTCTGGCTTCTTGGATGAGGGCGTCGACGTTTTCCTCCAATAGACCCATTTTTCGGACTTTGACCCAAATTGGTTTGACGGTTTCTTCAAAGGTTTCGTCGGTGATTTTCTTGAGAACAACGGTTCCATCGATTGCAATGGCGAGGACCTTTTCTCCTTTTTTTAAGCCAGCTGCCTTTCTCACGTTTACTGGAATTACAACTTGCCCTTTAGAGGAAACTTTAGTTGTGGCTGCTTCCACCATAGTATCACCGTTAACAGTAAGAATATTCTTACTCATATTTATTATGGAATAATAACCCACTAAATGAATCAATAGAAACTTGCGCTGAATGGTGGCTGTTATCTAATTTCGCTGGGCTTGTTGGCAGGTTTTTTGTGTTAAGGAATCTTTACGAATACTGTTTTATTGAGACCGAATCTAAGTAGTAAGCATGCGCAGAAGCATAGTCTTGGTGCTGATTCTCTTCTTAACAGTATCAGGTCCTAATATTGGTTAAACCTGCATTGGCTCAGACCAGGCCATCCGTTCCAGAACTCGCTAATTACGCGGTTGTGATTTGCATTATTCTTATTGGTGTCTCGTTGGAGTTTGTTTTTTGAGAATACTTTTTTCAAACTACTCTAAAAAAGACAGTTCAAGGGAGGCTTAAGGGTGCAGGCACTTTCCCAAAATTAAGTCTTGAGATAGTCGCACATGTCGCAATTAACTTGAAATCTTTCTTCTAAACACAAATTTGCGCTTTTCGCGTCTGCATTTAGCACAAGATCTTCAGATGGGAACGAATATGTCCTTAGACGTTCTTGCTATCGCCAACATTTCTTCATCTTCTCTTTTAACTTATGGCACGGTATTGTTCAGGGGAATTTCGCGAGCATACCGGTGCATTGTCAAGCAATCCATAAATTGCCTCTGTATTAACCTATTTTTCGGTACTCTTTCATCTTTATTAAAAACGTCAAGAAAAACGACAACGCAGCCGCCTTCAAAGAAACATCTTCACCCGCATAGATGTAAGCCGAAATAGCTGTAATCCCCGCCACAATAATACTGTCGAGAACCTGATCACAAAGCACATTGACCCTGCCCGAGTTCAAATCAACTGCCGAACTACAGGCACGAACAATATTAAGCCTAGCTCCAAAAATCAAACCTATCCTTCTAGACACTTTGTTAGCCCTCACATTTCTCACTTCCAACGTTCTTGTCAGTTGTTTTTCCTTGAGACAAAGATCAAACCAGATAATCGGATGCCGATGAAGACGAATTCTCTGTCGCATGACCATTCAATTTGCCTTTGCCTTCGCTGGCTTTCTTTGTTGGCATATTTTCGCTGTCAAGAATCTTGAATGCTTGAAGCAGCAACTGGGTTTTCTGGTTTTCTCGCTCAAGCGTTATCATGCGCACTCGCCCATACCGCTCTTCGCTAATGATTCCCTCCCCTGCCAAAGCCAGCACACTTGGATTAACCTGATTATACGTACTATTCACTAGGCGTACAAGATTCATCATGTTTGTACTTCCAACTTTCCACAAAACCCTAATTATTTTTCGCCTAACCTTAGAATTCAACATAATGTCCAAATCCATTTTCTAATTCGCTCCAATTTCCACTGATTCGGTTTGTAGACTTTTAAAGAAGGAGAATAGTTTTAGCAATGGAGGGGGGTAGGTTAAAGTGAAAAGCCTATTTGAAAATTCTTAACCGATTTTTCCATTAATTTTTCAGCCATAGACTAATCGCCTTGGCAGTTTTCTTGCTGCGTTTTGCTTAAAGAAGGAGTCTATGAAACGACCTTTCTTGACCTTGGAGGGGGGTCACCTAAAGTGAAGCATCCTAAAAAAAGAGCAAATGGTTTTTGATTTTCGAACTTTGTTTCTCATTATTTTTCTGCAATTTACAAATAGGGAAAAAGCTTCATTTTAAGTGAATTTCCATGAAATCTTTCATTTTAACTCACCTCTGTGTTGCCGAAACTATTCGTCTCGCTTATAGCTTCTCTCTGATGATGGGGTGACTACGTGATAAAAAATGTTTGAACCAAACTCAAACCATAAACAAGCAAGATGCAAAGCACTCTTCAATAGAAAAACTCAAAGAGGTGCCTTGCTATGAGTCAGCTGACTTATGCGAAGCTGCATTACAATGCCGTAACCTTCAATGACTTAGCAGCTGGCGTTAATCCTCATTTTCGATGCCCCATCTGTCACTTTGAATGGCAGCCAAAACTGACTCTTGGCACAACATTCGAGGCTACGTTTGATCTTAATCAGAAAGAATCCTTCAACATTCCAGCTCACACAAACCACTATACGGGCCAAGAATGCCAAGCTTCCAGCCACAACATCGAACTTTTCGTTGCAGTTCACAAAGACTCAAGCGGAACACAACTTCGAATCCAGCGCGGCGACGCCGAAGGCGCATCAGGCATTGAAGCCAACTGGTGGCAACGTCCATGACTCAACTCTTTAGCAGCGGCTTTGAAGTTGGAGATCCCAGCTGGACAGGAACCGACGGTACCCCAAACTTGTCAGGTACCGTTAATCATACGGGCGATCATGCTATGGAAGTCGCTATGCCGTCCACCAACACGTCAATTGACGCCTACAAAAACTTGGACGGAAACCCAACTAAAGCTAACTTTAGGTTCTATGTAAGATTCGAGCGGCTGCCTGATAACCAAAAGGATGCTGTCCTCGCATTCATTCAACTGACCGGAAGTACAGCGATCGAGGTGAGCTATGGCTTCGTCGGGGGCGTTTACCGCTGGGGGCTGTATGACGGAACATCCTGGAACTACACGAACGAACAAATCAACGCAGACCAGTGGTACTGTGTCGAACTCGGGTATGATCCAAGCGCTGCAAACCGAAGCGTTCTCTACAGAGACGGAACTGCGATACTTACGTCCACGCAAGCTAGGACCGAGACGGTTTTGGGCGTTAGAATGGGTTTTGTCTGGAACAGCGCCGGCTTCTGGATGGAGTGCAACAGCCAGCAACTCGCAATGGGACTGCGCTGTAGTCGCAGACAGCTACGTAGGCCCCGAAACGGGAACCGACCTCACAGTCACAGGCAACCTGACAGTAAATGGAAACGCCACAGTTGACAACGACCTTACAGTTTTGGGTGATGGCAAGGTTAACTTTGGTTCTGGGACTGGTTCACCTGACACATTGCTTAGAAGAGGCGACCCAAATCAGCTCACCTTAACCAATGATACAGAATCGGCCTATGGAACTTTGAACTTAAATCGCGTTGTACTATATTCCCAAGAAAATCAGCCAGGAACATTACAGATACAACCCGACATCAAAATCACAAGAACAAACAACAACGAGGTAAGCTTACAGAACCTATCATCAGAAAACGCTGACCTCAAACTAGGAGCGGCAACAATAAATAATCAACTGAATCTGCCTTGCGAAGCACCGCGGTTCACACCCCTGGAAATAGTAAATGCCATATACCACTGGGATGGCGAGGAGTGGTCGCCAGAAGGGTTCCCCGCTAGTGATGCCGAAAGTAGAGTCACGTTCAGCGACACTCACTATTCACCCACGAGAAAGGTTGACTTATTTGAAATAATATCTGAAGATCAACACGAAAATCCAAATGAAATAGAGCCGCTTTTGGCAACTAACGTAGGTTTAGTTGTTCAAAAGGATATTGCTGCTGGAGGATTTGTCAGCAGTAACCAAGGACAGTTGCTTCTCGGACATGGAAGGCAGAGTTCGACTGAACCGCCAAGAATAATACTCATGCATTCTGAAAATACAATACCTTACCCTACATTATACATAACTAGATGGAATTCAAATCCAAATGTCCACAATCCCGCAAATATTGATGTTGGAGATGCAACAATGCATGGAAACTTAGTTGTCTCAGGGACAATCACAGGGAACGTCATAAGTACTGGAAATATAGATACAGGTTGTGTCGCAAGCGCAGGCGGAATCCAAGTAAATCGCTTCGTCAGCATAACGGCAGACAACACGGTTTCTATGGCTTCTCGCAGCAACAGCCCCAGCGTCTTTGGCGTCGCAGCGGCATCGGCATCGCAAGGACAAACTGCCCAAGTTATCACAAGTGGGCGCGCCCAAGTTGTGGCAGCGGAAAACCTGTTTGCAGGAGATAGGGTAACCACTGACGAAAGTGGATGTGCAATCAGGTACAGTAGCCATAGCCACAGCAAAGGAACACTAACCTTAGCAAACAATAACCCCGTGACCGGAGGACCATCAGATTCAGGCGTATCGGTAGCAGGATATACACATGCACATACAGTAGCTTTTCACAGTCACGGAGGCTCAACAGGAAACAATAATCCAGGAACAAGCGGTCCCGATAGCGGCACAGTATCAGTAGCGGGAGAAACACATAGTCACACTGTGGCTTCGCACGGTCACAGTGTTACAGCTTTAGGCATCGCCCTATCAAACGTTGGCGGGACAACGGCTTCTGCAAATGGTCCTGGAAGTCACTCTCACGGATTTTCAGGTGGAGCAGCAGTAGACATTGCGCACGGACACGGAAACACGGGAAATACTAATCCCGGCACGAGTGGACCGGACTTTGGAATGATATTGGCCGCAGGATCAGCCCATAGCCATACAGTTGCATCTCACGGACACGCAATCAGCGCAGAAAACCCGACAACAAGCGGACCAAACAACGGTACTATAATCGTCGCCTCAAACAATCACTACCACACAGTTGTACCACATGCACATACTTTCGTTGATGGCGGAGTCACAAGTTTAGTCGCCACTGGTGAACCCGAATACAAAGTCCTCGTAGGTGCAACCACCGGAAACCTCGCAACCATCTGGGTACAATAAACATAAGAGGAAAAACGGTATTGCCCAGAAACTAACCAAAAAGGAATTCAGCTGTTATCTGAACTCGAACAAACAAAACTCAGTCTTAAATGCAAGTATCACAACGTCAACCCGCCAACGTTGAACTCCCAAAGAAAGTGGATAAAACCTTCAAAAGCTATGGCAACAACAATCTTCCCTTTGCAGAAAAGAGACTCAAGTTAAAAACTAAAAAAACGACCCGCAAAAATATTAAACTCAAAAGGGCATCACTTGATAATGCCCTTTTCTCTTTTTTCGCTACAGCGGTCACTAACTTAGCTTTCCCGCATACGAATTGCTTTAGAAAGAAAACGCCCGATACAACAAACAGAGCTATTTTGTGACAAATCACTTAGATATTAGGAAAATTTGTAACAAGAACATTAATCGGTAATACGTCTGAAGAAATTCTATCTGCTGGGAAGATGTTTTTTCTGAATGTAGGGATGCTTCGGATTCTGAGGCGCAAAATTTATGTTCCTGCTTTTTTTCTTCTAATGAAAATAAGAAATATTACAGGTACGATCACAAACATCATTGAGGGCATCCATGTTTGAAGCTTCTGGGATTGAAGAGGTTGGAGTTAAACTTGGCGATAGAGTTTGGGTTGGGGTTACTGTGTGAGTAGGTAATATGCTTGATGTAGTCGTTGGAGTCGAAGAAGGCGTGGGTGGTGTCGGGGTTGAATTTGGCATTGCCTGAGGGTTCGGCGCAGTCAAGAAGGGAACAAATTTTACGTTGCCTAAATTATAATTGTTCTTGAAATCGTATATTGATTGATTGATCGCTGATTCGTTTATTGTTCCCCAATAATTATTAGCAACATCAACGTCGGTTGAGGTTGTCATGTAAATGTTGTTTTGGCTGTTGTTTTGGATGTTGTTGTAAATTATCTTTGCGTCCGAGCCCAGACCTAGTCCAATAGTGTTGTTAGTTATGGTATTGTTTTGAATCGTTGCTTTTGACCCTACATATATCCCTTGAACCTTGGTAATCAGGTTCCTTTCAATTACAATTGCTCCTGAATTTCCATTGTCTATGCTGATGCCAGCCATATTTGAAATGTCTGAAATGCTATTGTCAGATATGGTCACCGTTCCAAAATTGCCATCCAAGACAATTCCGCCATGGGTGATGGTGTTATTTGAAATCAACGGTGAGCCTCCAACAATCGTGATTCCATAGAGATTGAAGATGTCGTTATGTATCTTTGGAGAATTATTAATGTACAGACCAGAACTAAGAACTGCGTTTTCGATTATGCTGCCTGTGCCTGTTTGCTCATTCCAGCCATTACTAACAGACGTAAACTCGATTGTTCCTTTATTAAAGATAATCTGATTGTTGCTGGTGCCTTTTGCAACTAAGGTGCCGTTTACTTGCAAATAATAGTTGCCAAGGTTTACCATCACCCCTGGCTCTATTGTTAAAACCGCTTCACTGTTTACAGCTACTGGTCCTGTTAGGGTGTATGGGCTGTTTGTTTTATTCCATGTTGTGTCTGAAGTTATTATGCCAGTGACGTTTGTGCCGCTTTGCGTCGCACCTAAAATGAGGTTCTCAACATTCGCTAATCCGCTGATTGTTAGAGCTATTAAAAATGCTATGAGGACTGGTTTTGCCATTGTAACGACCTTCTGATTAAAAAAATGTCTGTTTGAATAAAAACATGTCTGTACAAGTTTCTTGACACAAGAATTCGTCAAAGGCATTGGAGATTTGAAGATTTTCTTTGTTCCCCACCAGTTGTAAGTGGCATCTAAGTTATCTCTTGCGTAAGAGTCTAACGTAAGTATCAGTAGATTCGGATAAAGCCCGCTCGTAATCATGTTGTAGGCTGTGTTTATGGCTATGTCGCTGTGGACCGTAGCTTGTGCTGGTGATAGAACAAGAAGTGATTGTAACAAAAATACAAGTATTATACCTGCGACAAGACTTCGTCTTTTAATATTTAATTTGAACATGTTTCTCTTTTCTCCTTTAAGTGGAATGTACGATGCAAATAATCGCACTATATAGTACTTTGCATTGGTGTTTAGAATGGATTCATTTTATGACTTTTTTTTAGGTATTTACCAAAAAGACTGGCGCTGCTTATAGTGATGATGTGCGAGTGAGTAGAGAATAAGGGTGCCTCAACTCAATGCATCAACTCAATACTGTTAGTTTCCCAGCGTGTGCGTGCGAGCGTGTGTGCATCAATGCACGTATGTAGAGGTATAGCGATATAGGTTTTGTTTGGCTGATGGTGGTGGATTAAAATTTAGCAGTACGATCTTTTTTCTTACTCTTTTAGTTGGCTTTAAAGATTTGAAGAGTTTTCTGTTGGATTAGGCTCCTGGCTAAGATCTATGAATTGCGCCCAACGTAACCTTGTGTAATTCTCAAAACTCAGTGCTAAACATGTTTGTAACCGCATGCGGCTATGCCATGAAATTTGAATAAAGCCTCAACCTTTTTCGACCGTCTATCAGTCTGTTCTAAGGCTCACTATCCGCCTCTACGTCATGTAAACCGTTAGAACGGTTTACTAAAGTTAGTTTACTGCAAAAACCAAAAAAACTTGTCCAAAAACTATTTTTCACTTTCACATCAGACACAATAACGAAAACATTTCCACCCGGGGCCAAATAGATTTCCAAGTACAAGCAATGGTGGGACAAGTCTCCCGAGCCCTTAACCCCAATTCAACAAGCGCACTAGACGGGTATCCATGGGTCTTAACGGGTGAAACAAGCGATTGGAGCAACACCCAAACCATAACCATACTTGATACAAGCACCCGTTCTCCAAATCCAATTCAAACTCAAAGTCCACGCTCCAAGTTTAGCTACATCCCCTTCAATCCCCGAGTTTGCATACTGATCACTTCGATTTTGCTTGTTGTCGGTGCAGCTTTGTTGTTAGTCTTGAAAAAGAGTCGAAAATTGGTTTCGTAAAGAATAGGAAATAAATAAAGAAGAAAAAGGACTCTTGATGTTTTCGATGGTTTACCTTTGTGGTCCATCTGGGTCGTTGGTTTGGCTTAGGTCAGTTGGCGGTTGATTTAGCCCAGGCATCTTTGGTGCTCCGTTATCCT
Organism: Candidatus Bathyarchaeota archaeon; assembly: GCA_963735905.1. GTDB lineage: Archaea > Thermoproteota > Bathyarchaeia > Bathyarchaeales > Bathycorpusculaceae > JADGNF01. The sequence continues at coordinate 21,916 of CAVTMS010000002.1, forward strand.
CGTACTTTGGTACGTTCTGATTTGTTCCAGGAGCTTCTGGGTTATTCAAATTTCCATATACCGCTATTGAGGCTAAAGTTGCAGCAACTACAACGATCACTGCAATGAATATTGCCATTCTTTTTGGTTTGTTCACGTTTTTCACCTATCACTTCATGTTGTAGCAGGGTTAACTTAATGCTATATTTTGGAACACTTAGCACGCTTTCTGGAACTGAGGTGTTCTAATGTTTAGAACAATTTTTCATTGCTTAAGGGATTGATTTCTCTTTTGTCAAATCACATGAAAATTGGCACTCGCGTTCTTTGAGATTTGAACCAGAACCCACTGTTATAATTTTTTTCTTCCAAGGAAGCTGTACTTATATCAAGCTTGGGTCTTTCTTCTTTTCAGGAGTTCGGTTTCTTTTGGAGATATTGAAAGGCGTTCATCAAGTGAATGGAGTCAATGGCAATGTCTATGTTGTTTTTAACGGAAAAGAATTGACCCTAATCGACACTGGGTTGCCCCGAAACGCCAAGAAAATCCTCAATTACATCCAAGAGTTAGGGTACCAGCCGTCTGATATTTCCACAATTATCTTGACTCATTTTCATCTCGATCACGTTGGAAGCGCTCTTCTACTCAAGAACGCTACAAAAGCAAAGGTAGCCGTACATAAAGAAGAAGTTGATTACGTTTCAGGGAAAAAGCGACCTCCCAAACTTGGAAACCTGTTCTATAGAGCTGTGTCTTCAATAGTCAAAGCATCGCCTGTGCAACCTGACTTAATACTCAATGATGACGACAAAATCGGTCACCTAAGAATAATTCACACACCAGGACACACGCCTGGAAGTATTTCAATTTTAGACGAAGAAAGACAGGTTTTGTTTGTTGGCGATTCTCTCAGAACCAAGGGCAACAAAGTTGTTGGACCATCAGAGGAGTTTAGCGTCGATAAGACTAAGGCAAAGGAATCCATCGGAAAAATAGCGGCGTTGAAGTTTGATATAATGCTGCCTGGGCACGGGGAACCGCTCCGACAAGGTGCTTCAGATGCAGTCAAGAAGTTTTACGACTCTCTGAAGTAACATCTTTCAGCCTGTAATTCGTTTGTATTAATGGGCTATTGGGATTTCGTGAAAAACATAACGCCTTCCGCTTTCCTCAACTTTCATACTAGTCTTATCTGGACTTTTGTCTTTCAAGCCTGGCTGCCTTTTTCTCTTTGCGTTTAGCGTCTCTGTCCTTCTTTTTCTGAGGCTGAGGTTTTCCCCGGTCAAGTTCGCTTGTTTCGCCTTTCTTACTCATCTCATTGTCTCCTTCTCATAAAAGAAATGATTTATCCTGGTTCTTGAAGCTATGCTTGTGTGCGCTAAAAAGTCAGCGACTTAGTAATTATTTTTTTTCGATTTGTTTAGAAATTAGAAAATAGTATGCATCTTTTTATTAACTCCAACGATTTGACGAATGTCTGGGTTGTCCCACGGGTTCTGATTGAAAACAAACACTTGCCCCTTATCCGGTTTCAATATGCCTAAGATCATTTTGATTGTAGTTGTTTTTCCGGCGCCATTAGGTCCAACTAAACCAGTGATTGAGCCTTCATTTAGCGTTAAACTGAGGTCACTAACGGCTCGAAGATGACCATAACTTTTCGAGAGCCCTTCAGCAACAACTAGACCCATAACTCTCTCCCAGTTCGGATATAATTCAATTTGAATTTAAGTTTTGGTATTGCACCTTGAACGTGGGATGCTGGGATTTGAAACTACATTCTCACTCGATCACGAATGCCATCCTGGTTTTTTATAGTGATATACTAGTGAATTGGGTTCAAATCCACCATTAATTGGGACTACAAATCAAAATGATGTTCTTCTTCCGATTAATGCAAACTCGGAAACAGTGATTCTACGAACTAGACAGACAATCCTACAACAGCAACCAAACGCCGGAAGGTTTTCTTGAGCATAAAAAGTGGTGAACTGTTTGAAATTTGGTTATCATGAGTTGGTAGGATGAGGAACCGCGCTTTTTCTATATTGTTCGATTATTTGCACATCCATACAATTATTGTTTGGAGATGACATAATGGCTTTAACTATACAGGTTGTTACGCCTTCAGCTATTTCGTCATATCTTTTAGGAAAAAGTGCAGAGCTAGCCCATGTGCCTGCCCACCCTACGCCTGCAGTAATTAATGCGCAATAGTCTTCATTATATGGATTTCTTATCAGATCAACTACTCCATATTCTTTGCCTTCATAATGTTTTCCGGACCAACAAGAAGTAATAGTTGTTGGCTCTAACATATCATTAAAAAGAAATCCCAACCCCGCGCCACCATAGTTCTTTTCGCTGATAATATTGTAAAAGGTCTTGTTTATTTTCGGTGAACCTACAAGAATTAAGTTTCCAGCTTTTAGTTCCTCATTTGCATCTTCTATCCAAGAACTACTGTAGCTAGAAATACCGAATTTAGCTCCTAGAAATCTGCTAAGCCAGGCTACAAATTCAAGCACGCCAACCGCGTCAGATACTCCTGCCACTCTTGAACTTATTTCTGGCTTATCCAAAAACTCGCTCCGATGGGGAGAGTCACCAAATATAACCGTTGCATTTGGTGAAGTGAAAGTGTAGGGAACGTTTTGAAGTGAAATTGGGTCTTGCTTCTGATGAAATGATACATTACGTTGCATAAGGTCGAACGTAATATCTCTTGAAGCTTTAAAGCCAATTTTGTGTTGTCTGTAAAACCCCGGATTTTTCAGTGCCCTGCTATAAAAAATACCTTCGCATCTCCCGATTTCGCCTTTAATTCTTGCAGCAGTTGGGAGCATGTCTTCCATTAGGCACGACAATTCTTTTCCCAGGGCAGTTAGTGCATAACGTGGTTTTAATCTACCTTCGATAGAAATTACTTTTTCGGCCTTTAGGTATTTGAGCTGATTAACTAAAGTTGCCCTTGGCATTTGAACTATTTTTTCTAAATCAGTAAACCTTTGACTTTCCTTAAGCGATAATAAAATTCTAGGAACTCCTGTTCGGTTTAGCAACTCGAAGTTTTGTTTGGACATACGAATTTACCTACTGGTATAGTCTTACACTATATCACCACAATTTAAGTCTACTCTTAAACCTTAAAACCAACAGACGTACTCTATGAGCTAGGTGAGAGAATGACTGAAATCTTCCTAGGCGTAGGAACAGGAGATGTTTGGAACAAGCTTAGCGATAACGGAGGGGCTGCCGCAGCAATCAAGAAAAGTTACACATTATATGCGTTGGAGACCTCAATGGATGCCGTAGGCCTCCGCAAGGTTAACCCGGATAAAACTTTCTTACTTAAAAAAGATTATGCTGAGTTGATCAAAATAGGTAAGAAACAAGGCTTTTGTGTAAGTTACATATCTAATTACCCCGACGGTCACATGGCCTCCGCTCTTGAACTGGCTAATTTGTCCAAAATGGTAATAATCTCCAAACCTATCGATACTAATGTTCAATTTCTGTTGACTATGAAAGGGCAAAAGGAGTATTATGACCACTTCCTAGACAAAGTCTTGGTTCACGATCATTACATAGTAAAACCCGCAATTTCTATACTTAAAGAAATAATACCATATTTGCACTCCAAACATGGCTTTCTGCGAAGCATTCAGCTTTACCTTGTTGAAAAAGACTCGGCAGAAAGTAAAGAGCCTTGGCGTTTGGAAGCTTTGAGATGCGGAGCACTTTTTGATTTGGCGGTTCACTTGATCAGCATTCTCTTTGAGATTGTTCCTGAAGGCGTTAGATGGGATGGCACCGCTGGCGAATATGTACGGGTGAAACGTACAGTTGACATTGACTCTATAGTGTGCTGCACTGGAAGAGACGCAATGTCTCTTATTGGTTACAGTAAGATTATCCAAAATAGAATGGCCGAAACTGCAGGTATAATTGAACTAAAATTAAGAGAAACAATTTGCTTAAATGGCAAAGTGACCTCCGAACTGGTTGTTCCAGTCCTTATCGTCGTTGGAAAAGGAATACCTGCATATCAAGATGCCAAGCGAGACATGAAGTCGATTGTACTAAATTTCAGTAGTGAAACAAATATCGTGGTAGATATTGACAGTTGCCAGTTTTCCGGTGTCGAAAATAGTATCATTCAAACTGCATGCCAGAAAGTTAAGATAGACACTAGACAGAGAGGCCTTAATTTGCCGCTGACAAAAGCTGCACAAGAGGACTTTAATCCATTAACTGTAAAAAAATATTTCCAAGACCCACTCTTAGCTTTCGAAACAGTCAAAATTCTAAATGATGCCATCCATAAGTCTTCTGACGAACCTATTGGTATCCCTAAGAACTGGACATGCTTAGAACTAATGAATAGATTTCTCAGAGCAAACAGATTTTGGAGATGGAATGTGCCAAGTAGCTTTGAAAACTTAATTCTTGGCACACCAGAAGGCGAGCAGGTATATTAAAAAAATAAACGGGAGAAAAATCAAATGCCTGGATTGGCTGATATTTTTAGTCAACAAAGCATTGGTTGGCTAATAATTTCTGCTATTGTTGCTATTGTTTCAGGAGTAATAACAAGCTGGTTAACGTACCGTTTCAAACGTCAAGAGATAATTGACAACACAATTGCAACTATCGAGATAAAGCAGCGGGAGCTATCGTTACAGACAGTACAATCAAAGGACGACCGAGTTCGGCAAGAAATAGTGCGTTGGGCTAACCCAATATTGGGCGCTGTTGGAGAGCTTATTAATAGACTAGACAACATCTTAGAACGCAAAGGCTACTTGGCACTAGATGAAGCATGTAAAAAACATTTAGACCCAAGTTGGTCCATTTCCTACGACTATTTAATGAATAGCTCAATATACCTTTTTGGACAATATTTTGCCTGGGTTAGAATGCTTCAGGAAGAATTGAATTTTGAACTATTTCAATCGCAACAAGAAAAAGACAAGTTTTTCAAATTGATCGCTGAAGTAAGCGATACTCTTGCGTCATATCCTCCAAAAAAATATGAATGCTCGGGTAAAGATACGCAAGTATTTCGTCTACAACAACGAGCTATCGGTGAGTTACTAATTTATCAAAAAGAGCACAGAAGTTGCCTATCTTATCCAGCGTTTCTTCAAAAAATGAATGACGAAGAGTTTAGTCAGCACTTAAAACCCTTAAAAGCTTTGTTTGAGGGTTTGACACCAAAAGACGAATGCAGATGGAAGCGACTGACGCGACCCAGCAAACTCTTAAAAAACTAAAAGCTAATTGCGAGGAGCTACTTAGAATTTCTTCAACTTGATTGTTCCTTAAACGAAAAACTTAACCAACCTAACGCAAAAGTAGACAAGTCGAGCTTCAAAGATCTTGAAAGCGAAAAGTTAAGCATTTATAAAGTAGGTAGAACCAAATGCTTTTTTGTATCAGGCAGTGAAGAAACATGCCAAAGTTTTATGATGTGTCCATTCCAATCAATTATGAGATGATTGTTTATCCAGGTAATCCGAAACCCCAAATTCATTCGTATGCTTCGATTCCTGCGAATAAAACAAATGAATCGCTAATTTGTTTTGGTAGCCATACGGGTACGCATGTTGATACCCAGAAGCATATTCGAAACGACGGCGGCACTTCAGCAACATTGCCGATCGATAGTTTCTTTGGGGAATGCAAATTATTTGACTTAACAAAAGTGGAAGATGCAGTCTATCAAGAAGATCTAGAAGAATTCAGTATGCAAAGAGATGATATTATCCTTTTGAAAACTAAGAATTCACAACGGGGTTATAGCAAATTTAGAGAGGACTACATCCATATCAAGCAAGATGCGGCCGAGTATCTTGTTAAGATAGGTATTAAGACTCTTGGATTTGACTACCTGAGCGTTAAAAAATTTGGCTCAGACTACATCGTTCATGAGATTCTTATCGAAAATCTTACACTTTTTGAAGGACTAAATCTTTCGAATGTCCCCGAGGGTGAATATATTTTTGTTGGTTTCCCTTTGTCAATTGACTGTGACGCAGCGCCAGCTAGGGTAGTATTGATGGATCTAAAACAAGCTGATCGTTAGATACAAATCAGTGACATTACCCGTTTCATGCTCTTTATCCAAAATTTTTCCTTTCTTCTGGACAAACGCGTGAAGTCACAGAATATGTAAGGACTCAACCATTTGTGGGTAATTTCGGTCTGGCTCAGTCTCGGCGTGTTTTACTGGTAAATTCGCGTCAAAATCTCTTCCCGGGGCTATTTGGTCAAGGCGTCAAGAAAAAGTAAAGTAGAATATTAAGTTTTGAAGGAATAGGCCAATTCGGACCTGAATAAGTGGATATCTCTACAGGACCCGGTTCCAATGCAGTTGACACTTCTGTTCGAAGACTAATTTTGATTGTAAAACAGTTTTGAGGGCTATTCTGAAGAATGTGGTGCGGTCTCCGGGAATTGAACCCGGGTCGTCAGCTTGGGAAGCTGATGTGCTACCGGCTGGACTAAGACCGCATGGGGCGCAATTGGTCCATTTTTTGAAATTGAGTTTGATTTACTAGACCATTGACTTGACTATCTAGGTCAATACTTAGGTTTTCTCCATTGCTATAGCCTTAGATGGAACACTTTTAATTAAAGGCTTTTGACTTAGTTTCTTAACTTCAGCTTTAGCATATTCTTTTGTTTGGATACAATGGGAAAACACTGGGCTTGCCAGCGATAGTGTTCCTAAGTGGTGTCTGATCATTGCAGACTTAAGAATACAACCTTGCCATAGAAAACTCGACAAACCAAATTTTTGATTAACTCACATGTAGATCTTACACATTTAAACTTAAACAAATGGCAACGTCTCCCGCACAATCC
>CAVTMS010000003.1:0-25549 GCA_963735905.1 Candidatus Bathyarchaeota archaeon
CGTTACAAATAGTGAGACTCTTACAGCCGAAAGTGTCACTGTCAAAGAACATCGGTGATCTAAACATCACTTTGACAAACTTTTACGTTAATCATGTTCTAGGCGCAGGAGCTGTTTTTAGCAAAGACTGGAGTTAGTGCGCTCTGAAAATGTTATGGAATTCCTTCATCATATCTTGATATGAGCAAATGGGTCAGAGTGGAAATTGAAATAGGAGAGGGTGGAATGACCGAAGCTGTGCACGTTACACCAATCTCCTCCCCTTAAACAATTTCCGAATTCCAAGCGCAGCCTGAAATGTATGTGGGATTAAAATTTAATCCAACCAACCAACATTTTACCGACTACACCAATGAAAAAATCATCCTTCAGCGTATACAGGATACAGATCATTCTCTACTCTCATTTACTCAAGTAGTTCCCCTTTAATAGAAAATAATCAAAATAGAGTATAATCTAAATCGAGTATACGCTTCCATTTAGAAGTCCAAATTCACAAAGGGTATAGTCGGAATTAGTATACGATGCCATTGGAAGTTAAAATCAACTGACCCTGTCTCTACAGGTTTCTATCTGCCGTTTTGGAAAGACGAAGATGTGCTACTGCATTGTAAACTTTGTTATAACATAGTATTGGATTTGAAATCTTTAATGTGACGTAAAGTGTTAATGCGGTTACAGAGCTACGCCCATTATCGTTAAAGCTATTTTGCCAATTTTTAACAAAGTCTCGACATAAGGCTTAGCTTTTGAAGCGAATGCAGATACTTCCTGCCCAATTTGTTCTAATGGCTTCTTAGTGGTCACTGAGGATAATTCACTTTTAGCGTCTTTAAGAGCTTTTTCAGTATCAACAGCTGATGGAACAGCAACGCCTTCTTTGGTTTTGCTTCATTGATCTCTTTGATTTTATTTTCATCATTTAACACAGTCTGGACAAAGTCCTGAAATTTGGGGAAAATATTAGGCGATAGTCGGTTAGAACTATTTGAGTCATAGCTTTTTTTAAGTTAAACATATCTGCGTTGCTGGGAAAGGGAGAGGTTGCAAACTGGTTGTACTGGTCTTTCATGGCAATGAGTGAGTTTCTTTTATCATCGGCGACAGTCATCAAAGTTTTGGCTAAGGATGCATGGTTAGAAATCTGCAAGGATTTTTTTCATAAAATGCTCTAGAAACTTTGGAGATCTCGTTAAGCTGGTTGACAATATTGTCCATCTCTATTTGATCGCTTATTGAAAGGATTTTCTTTACCTCCTCTAGTTTTTCTTTAAAGCTGTTTAATGCTTTAAGACTTGTTATCACTTTTAACTCTAAATCGAAATCTGTCCCTATTAAGTTGACGAATTCTTTATGTTTTCCAAAAAGCATGCTGCTCAAATAGTTAGCATTTAAGAGCCAGTCCACATTGTTGATTCGTGTTAAGAGACTAAGCATAGGTGCCTTTTGATCTATGGTGCAAGGCAATTGTTTGGAAAGTATATTCAGTTCCTTTCTAGGGCTTTGGCAAAATTAGTTTGAACTATTGCAGCCTCGATAATCGAGGTGTAGTTACTTCGCAAACACTTTCTTACGTAGCTATTGAACTTCTCTTGAACAGCTGGATTGGAAGGACAAATAATCGTGCACGATTGATGATGTGCAAAAAATTGGTCTTCATACTTGCCAACAAACGATGAAGGCAAATGAGCTTTGACATAAACAGGCGATACATTTTTCCAGTGCCGATCGAACCCTACAATGGCTGACAGCTCCTTTTGATGATCCTTTAAATTAATTGATCCATCCATTTGATCTAGTGTTACAATTCTGTGGAAAGGCTCAAAGCTATACTCATTTTGGATTTTTCTAAGAGTTAAATCGTGCACCAAATTGTCGTGAACTTTCTTTGCAAGTGAACTAGGCAGTGAATTTGCGTTTTTCAACAATTATTACAGGCTCTTCTTTTATTGAACGCATAGCAGCCACAAGGGCATCAAAATCTATGCCTTTCTCAGAGGTGATTAAAGTTTTTATGTTATAGGAAACAACACCAAAAGGATAAATTTTTGCAAGCAAAGAACAACTAAAATCGGCTGATAGATCCTTTAAGCCTATGGTTCCAGTATCAAGACTTATTCGCCAGTTGGGCAAAAGTCTAATGGCAGCATGCCCCCTTCTTTTTTAATTTTACTAAGAATGCGGTTTACGTTGCCGCCCATAGCTTTAAGCAAGGGAGAATTTTTTATCTCATGTCCTCGTTTTCAATTCGCCGACTCCAGAAACAAAAGGTGCCCTTGTTTTCTCGGTAACTTTCAAGTTTATTCGTTGCCTGTGAGTTTGGATGAAAATTCGTCTATACCATTTTACGTATTCAGATGTCTCGGTAAGAAAGGCGAACTGAGGCGTAATCTGTTTAGGTTTCAAAACTATATCGAATGGGCGCTGCAGTTAGTTGATTTATGTGCACTTGCTTGAATTTTGTTTCCGATAATCCCATAGCTAGTATTTATTAGGTCTTTTGAGAATATAAGTTTTGGAGATGGCATACCCTTTGGGGTTGCTTGTGGGTCAAGTACCCGTTTGACCAAATCGAAAATTGAGACAACTAAAGGCTTAGGCTTTTCGTTGACTCCATAGGTTTGGCAAGTTGCCTCTGAAGGTTTGTGTGGAATCGCAAGCCTTCGCAAAGTTCTTTGGATTAAATTTTAAACCAAACACAAGACGACCTCAAGAGACAGTTACGGACTCAATGGTGCGCGGGTCATTTAGTGATGTCACTTTTGATGTTTTGGTGCGGGTGAGTCAGGGATTGCGCCTGCTGTTTCCCATTAGCTGGGGGTGTCCTTCTTTTTGAACGACACCTGCACTTTTATTAAACCTACCTCTAACTATTGCATAGGAAGACAACCTTAAGAAGGATATTTCGAAAACAAGAATAATCCTGAGAAGTACTCGTTCTTGAATGATCTAAACAGCTTCGTTTTGGCGCCTCAAAGGGATACAAACCAAACTGGATACGCATGTATTCAACCTGATAAAACAAAAAGCTACACTCCCGAGTTAACATAATTTTAATCCAATATAAGAAAATGTGACTTATCTACAACTATTGCGGCTTAAGCGTTTCAGTGACGCAAACTCAAGACAAAAAGCTTGTATCTTAAAAAAGCAATCAATTGCGCCCTTGATTGTTTGGAAATTCCAAAAACATCTACTCACAGTTAGTCTGTTCTTAATCTTTCTTTTTTACATCAGACTTTCTGTTCTTTTCTCGAGGTCCTTGAAAATGGTGTCACATTCATGATATCTGTTTGCAAAGTTAAGAAATAGTTTAGTTGCTTTTTGCAGTTGGTCAATTAATTCTCGTGAGCAATAAGGTTTTGTTGCAGCATCCGGAAGTTGGATTTCTGGTTTTTCAGCCCATTCTCGAAGTTTATCGAACTCGCTGATTGAGTCAACTGGTTTGCAGAGGTTCTTGAAATCACGTTCAGATTCTTCAGTCATGACTCCAGTTCCGGATTTCTTGGAGAATATTTTTTCTCCTTGGACTTTGAGATCTTCGGTTTTTTTTCGCATTCTGGAGGATTCTTCAGAGCAACTCTGAACGTATTTCAAAGCTGTGAAGTAGAATTTTCTGCTGGTCAAATCCATTCTGAAAAAATCCTTCAGCAGAGTTTCGTCATCGAGTCCTCTTATTTTGTTTGAGTCAATTTTTCTTATAGCTAGCTGAATACCCAGAAAATATAAACCGCCGTATTTTTCTAAATGAACCAAAAGAACTTTATCTTTCTCTAATAGAGACTTGATTTGTTTCAATCGCACAATATCTCTCTGAATATTATAAACCGCGGTATCAATCCTGTATTCGATTGGGTGATCGGAGTTTTCGATTCTCAAAACCTTCTTCAAGTCATCTTTTTCAGTAGCCTTAGCAACAATTCTGAGATAATCACAAACCGTTCTTCTAATGATATTCTCATATTCGAATTCAAGTGACGGCCAAAGCTTCCCCAGTTGATCTAGGTTTTCCACCATAGAACAAGCAAAAACCTTCAGGGTCCTGTCAAGCACAGCTATTAATTGCCGTCTCCTTTCATACTTTGAAACAATAGGATACTATTTCTGAATATTTATCAATTTCTTAAGAAACCAGAGATTCAGTCTCTTTTCAAGAAGAATCCATTAGAACTCCATCACGAAATTGGGTCTCAAAAACCATTCGCTGAAACGCTTTTGCAAATTAAAAAAAACGACTAAAAACAAGTTCTAAAATTCTATGCGGGAGACAAAAATTTCATGGTTTCTTTCTCATTTCTGAGTGATTTTTATTATTCCACAAATTATTTAAATACAAACCTTAAGAATACGTAGCTCAGGAGAGATGGAGATTGGATACAACTGCAATTATAACTCTAGTTATTGGTTTCGCCTTTTTTCCAGTAGCATTACTTTGGGTCTACAAGGAAGCCGGATCCTTGGCGAACAAGTTTGCCATATCTTTTTCGGTAGCCACAATTATTAGCCTGCTGCCGATCATCTTCATGGCAACTTCAGAAGACTTTTCAGCAACCTTAGTCTCGACTGAAAATATAGGAGTGCCACCTTTCATTCTAATATTTTCTGCCCAACTCATTGTTTTTGCCGTACTTACATGGAAGTGGTATGGACTGATCCGCAGGGTTCATTCTTTTCGAAGTAAAGCGAGAGAATTACAGAGGAACATAACTGCCGCCGTCCAGAAGATAGAAACTATTTCTAAAGAAATTGAGGACAAAGGCAAAACAATCCAAACAGTAAACGGAAACATAACAGATCGCTACATAGAGTTAGAAGAAATTCGTAAAACACCAAGGTGAATAAGATGGCACAACCCCAAGAATTAGTAAACTCGCCAAGTCCTAACATAATTGTTGTAGGAATCGGCACCACTGGTTCACAACTCGTTGATTATATTGTGTCAACACTCAAACTCTACTCAAGAAGCAATCTTCCACCAAATCAAGAAGGTAATCCTCCAACAAATCAAGAGGGCACTCTTCCAACAAATCAAGCCTTTATCGCTATGGATTCCTTCGAACAAGAACTCGCCAACCTAAAACGGATTCCTCCAGAAGATAGGATAAATATTCTTAAACCGCCAGTTAACTTGCTTCAACAAAATGATCCGGACCTCCCAAACGACTACAACATAATCGCAGACGGCGGGGCAGGTTTAGTTCGGCGAGTAGGCCTTGCATTTTACAGATACAACCGAGCTTCAATTCGTGACAGAATACAGCAAATCGCCGCAAGATTCATGAGGATTGGCCAAAACAACAACTTCCAAATTATTCTAGCAGCCTCGCTCTTTGGCGGAACTGGCTCCTCATTCCTTGTGGAAATGGGGCTCGATCTCAAAGAATGGTTAAGCGGAACCCATATTCCAGGAATCGGGCAGGTCACAATAATGGCTGTAGCAATCCTTCCACGAATGGGTTCTGAGTCAACCAAGAAAGCCAATGCATTGGCAACGCTCAAAGAAGTATCCTACATCAGAAGCATTACAAACCCGATAGTTGTTGGAAACAGACAGTACGTGAATCCGTTTGAGTTCTTCTTCATAGTAGGAACTGAAGAAGATCGGGCACAAATTGAGCTTACTGAAGTAGGCAGAGCCGTCACAAAACTGCTCATAGACTTAGGCGTAATTCCCTTCAATGTTAATCAGCAGCAAAGGACAACCGCATTAGATTGGAGCAACCTAAGAACTTACGCTCATGAAAACATGACGGAGTTTTCGAGCTTCGGTTTGTACTCTGTCGGTCTACCAGTAGTTGAGATCAAATGGCTTATCAAGGCAGCAAGAGCAATCGAAGCTGATAAGGGAACCTTAAGCAAAACCAAAGATTCTGTAACCATGTTAGGTGCTGACCTTCAAAAGGTTAAGGAAAACTTGAAAGGCTACTCTCAAACAGCATCCAAACGTACCCAAAACGTGTCAACTCTTATCCAGAAGCTTTCAAATGGCTATCCCAAGCTTCTAAGAGAACTGGAAGATAACCAGACAGTCGTAGATGACTGCAACGATATGCTAGCTCTTTCGAATAGGAAAGTTGACGAACTGACTGGGAAACTTCCTGAACAGGATCTTGCCGCCGCAGAAAATGACCTTTCGGACCAAGAGAAAAGAAGACTGGACCTCAAGGAGGAACTTTCTCATTCTGAGGCCGGTGACTACTCCTTAAGGCTAGGCATTGACGACGCAGGAATTGATATGCTTGAGAAGAACCTTCCCATTGTGGATAAAAAGAATCTACAAGAACTTTGCGAAATGATAGGGAAATCCAACGAATTTAATACCCACATAATTGGTCCAATAAGAAATCTATCGCTCATCAACCCAAGACACACTTTGTTGAATTACCGCATGGATCCGCCACAGGTTAATCAGCAATTGGATCCCGAAACTAGAGATGTTCTAGTAAATTGGGGCATCGCAAGACGTGACGATCAAGGAATTCCCAACATTCCGAGAAAAAAAATTGGCTGTGCCGTCATTTGTCCGAGCTCCCACCAGAGAAACGTAAGTACCCTTGTTGATCAGATGAGACCCTTAGTTGACCACACACGCCTCCATTATTCCGATAGAGCAGAACTGAACACTATCGCTGCTGACATGTGGCCTCATGCAGTGCATTTCTATACGCTTTTGCTAGGACTGCCACTTTACGAAAGCGATCCAAGGCAACCAGCCAGGCTTGAGTGTCTTAGGGAGCTGGCTGACGCTTATGCAACTTTCAAAGACAACTCTATAAAAATGATTGCAAGGCATTCCTTCTTGTTTGGCAACATCAACGCGTTCCAAGAGATGACGGGAATTAGAGTATCTGAATTAAGCACAGACGAAAGGAACAACAAAATCGCAGAATTCTGGAAGAACTATGAAATCGTAGAGTTCAGAACCAAGATTGACCAAATATTTGTATCTTTAGCGACAATTTACTCAAAATTCAACTCCCGCTATGTAGCAATTGAAGCAGTGACGAAGGCGATAAAGCAACATTGCCAACAAGAATTACCTAAAAAATATGATGTATCCGGAGTAATCGACATCAATTCCGCAGCTTCTAACCTTAAGACCGACTTTGATAAGCTTGATAATATCGAGCGCGAGTTAGGGCAATTCTTTGACGAGTTCTCACGCATCATACAGGATGCTGCTAAATTGCTACCAGTATTCAAACAGGAGATTCGAAACCGTCAAGATATGATCCTAAATCTCAAGAGATATAACGACGACACTGCGGGGAAAGTAACAGACTGCGTAAATTCATTGAGAATTGTATTAAAAATGGCCGATGAACAAACACGCCCTTGGCTCGAAAAGATACAACAATACGAAAGAAGAGCAACCGGTGGGAAACTAGACACGGCGGATAGACAAATGATATCTAGAAATCATAATGAACTCGAAGCTAGAGTCACTGAAGAACTACCCGGAGCCTATTCGCAAGTGGCACCTAACCTTGAGAAACTAAGCGCTGCCCTGCAATCATTGCGAAGAGAAATTGTCAAACTGCAATAAAAGTGCAAATCATTTGGAGGGTGCTGTCGCTGAGGAAAACAGCCCCTCCAACCAACCATCTATCCCTTCAATCGTGGTTGCAATCTCAGGCTTTAACCTTAGATCTTGAATCATGACTGGCTGAAGACTTTGAACAAGCTGATCAAACCCCTCATTTTTGTCCGCGTTTCCAACCTGCAATAGAGCAACAGAAATGCTTGATTTTTGCATTGCAGGAACAAGCACTCTTTTCAAATTTTCGAGGTTCATTAGAGAGTTAGATTTACTGTCCCCTGTAATAATTGCTAATATTCTTTTGTTTCCAGGGACATTAGACAAGGAGGAAGAAGCATCTTTAATTGCTTCAAAGAGCGGGGAATTTCCGAAGGGCCCAAATTCTTTTAGCCTTTTCGGGTTTGGGGCAGGTGGAAAAAACGACATAGGATACACTTCCTTGAGCTCTACTCTTTCCAATGCTAAACCCTCAGTCTTATATGAAACAAGCCCGAGTCTAACCCGATCTGCAAATCCAGAACCCTTGAGTTTGGCATGTCTCTCGCAAAAAATCTGGAATGCTTCTCTTACTGCGTCAAATTTGGAAGGTTTGCCTTCTTCGTAGAAAGACTCGTTCATGCTACCTGAAGCGTCAAGTACGAAAAGAATATTTGAGAACATAATAGTAGGCTACGGCAATTACCTAATAGATTTTTTGGCTATCTCAGAATTGCGAGAAGCAGGAAAATCATTTTACGAAATGCCCTGCTGAATCTTAACTCAAAATCAAACCACAGCCACTTGCGCTCTATCTTCCTGAAATCTCTAAAAGCTATTTATACAAAAAGCGGGTTCTTACTTTCCTCCCTCCATTTGAATATTATCCCTGCAGAGTTGAATAAGCCTGTCTTGCACATTTCCAATGGAACCATTTTCCGAGAATTAGAGAGAATTTGAGTTTAATTTATCGAACACTCCTAAATTGATTTAATATTCTACCATTGAAGGGTCAGGAAGATCATGACAACTCCAAAAAGAGCGACAACAGATCAAAAACAAGAAACAGTTTTCTCAATTCCAGAAAGCAAATTCTCACTGAGGAGCAGTTGTGAACCCTTCCGATGATTAAGGAGTTGGCTTTTTGTCTGAGATCAAATCAAGTAATCTTGTCTCTTCGAATTCAAACCCTGAAACAATCCTTAGAAGCGCAATAGCTTGGAAGAATGAAGGAAAATTCGAAAGCGCCATGATGCAAATCGAAAAAGCTTTGGCTCTAAATGAAAGCTACTCTGATGCATGGCTATTGAAGGGCATAATCCTAAGTAAGCTGGGCAGTTGCTTTGAATCTTTAAAGTGCATCGAAAAGGTCCTCGAGTTAAATCCCAACTCAGAAAACGCCTGGTTTCTCAAGGGAGCAATATACATAGAGACTAACAAGATTGCCGAGGCAGCGAACTGCTTTAGCAACGCATGCAAACTTGATCCAAGCAACATAGAAATCCGCATGGCCTACGCATCCTCTCTTCAAAAACTGAAAAAGTTCGAGGATGCCCTCCAATGTTATGAAGAAGTTCTGAAACAGAAACCTGACGATGCCAAAACCCACTACTGCAAAGGCATCACGTTTGGGAACATGGGCGAAATCGAAAAAGCACTTGCTTCCTTTGCCAAGGCACTGGATCTGAACCCTGATTATACAGAAGCACTAATCGGCAAAGGCATCATGCTCGCCAAACTGGGCAGAAAAGACGAAGCCAAACTCTGTGCAAAGAAAGCCATTGAGCTGAAAAGCGAACGGAAGGGAGACGAAACGACTCCAATTGCAGACGTAGCAACTAACGGATGGAGTCAAGAATACAAAGATGCTCAATCCCGTTTCAAAAAATCATTTTTATCGGATCCGTAGCATCGTCTAAACATAGTCTTTCGTAGGATTCTGCTAGGCTCATTTGGGTTGATTTGAGGAAAAAAATCGATTGCCCATACCCATTTTCTCGTGATACTATTGATTGTTTGCGTTTTGCCGAATCTCGTAAATTCTTCCTTTTGTCTGTAAGATTTTCGCTAAATATTAGTTCTAATCGTCATAGTCTGATTCTCGCGAGCGGTTTTTCATTGAGGAGTAACCATATACGATAACTAAGGCTGTAGCCACCAAAACTGCTGCTGTGATGTATATTGCTGTGTAATTGTTTGAGGGGGTATTAGGCGATACGGGGTTATCTGGTTGAGCAGGTACGAGTCTGGGAATCCCCGAAAATTGTAGGCTATCACCAAAATAGTAACCCGAGGTATCTTTAGCATAGGAAAAATACTCAGCTTCGGATAACGATTCTTTCAAATCAGACGGTACAATGCCCAAGTTCGTTGTTTTTATGTCGCTAAAATCAACGCCGCCCCCAACATAGAGGATGCTTTCTGTTACAACCGAATCTCCCTGCGTGTAGGTGCTGTTTTTCCAGTAGTGGTAATCGCCTTCTTCAAACGATTTTTTGTACTCAGTATAGACATTTTGTGCATTCCACTCAACCGTGGATTTCAGACCCTGTAATTGTCCGGAGTTTACGAGATCAGAGAATAGTGATTGAGAGTTTCCTTTGCTCTTGCACCATTGCGCGAGTGCTAGTGAAATATAGATTTGCCTTAAGTCTGAATAGTTTTGGGCATGGTTAATGTCTTGGACAACTAGGGGAAGTATCATCTGGTCGTCTAAGTCTTTAACGTATTTGCCGAATTCTTTTGCTGTTTTGCTCAGATCTGCTTTTGTAGAGTCTGAAACAGTTTGGCCGTTTACAAGACTATACGTGGTTTGATCTGATGTGGCTTCTGAATTAATTGTAAGAGACGCGTTAATGATGTAAATCTCGTTGCCGTTTTCATATGCAACCACTTTGTCGGGAACAATCCAATGCCGTGTTACAGGAGAAAACTGGACGTCATTAACATTTTTAATCTTCGGATGCCTCTGCATGATTCCATTCATTAATTCCGTGTTCTTCTTATCTAAAAGACTCCAATATTGCATCCCAACGTCGCCGTTGCCTGGATTCTCATAGCTGCTAAAGCTTCTCTTCATGGTTAAGTCGGCTTCAAGCATTATGCGACCAACATCAGTAGCTCCTAAGTCTGCTTCGATTATTCTGTCAGGTTCCCAAGGATTTAGATTCACCCAGAATTTTGATTCTGGGAGCACCAAACCAGTCAAGAAAGAAGCAAAAGAAAGCTTTGTACCGTTTTCCAGATTTAAATTCTGTTTCAAACCACTCGTCTGTTGGACCTTTACCATGTAGTCAAATGAATTGTTGCTCACTGAAATGTAATTTAAGCTAATTGACGAGAAATTTACGCCGCCTAAACCTCCGGTTGGATTCGATGGGGGCGAAGGAGGAGGGGAAAAGTCTGGTCCAGGTGGAATAGGCGGAATTGAAGACGATGGAAATGGGTCAAAGCCCAAGTTGTAAAGAACTAGGTCAAGATAATTTTTAACAGCACTTTTTGTATTGAAAGATGAAAACCAGTCGGAACCATGTAAATTTTTTGCCAAATCCAGACACCTCTTTCACCTGATGTGAGATAGTCCACCGACTTGGCAAGAGGCGAAATCCACCACAACTGGGCAGGATAGACAAAGTCTCTGCTAAAGCCATTGCGGAATCATGGGTCATTGCGCCACCGCTTATTTGACCGTTGCCATATGCTGTCGCGGTGTCATAGTAATCAAGCGCAGTACTAAGAGCCCCGACAACACCTATGAAAGAAGACTTGTCCCAAGAAGTCCAGTATTTGAATTGTTCGTATACTTTAGCTGCGTTCTTGTAATGGCCTATTATCTAGTGAGTCAACAACACTTTTGAATACATTTGTTGGAGACTGCCAACTTCTTGAGCAACCCCAGTTTGTATCAGTGAAAAACCGAGTCCATTGAGCCCTCCAAAGCTTATTGATTCGCCCGAGACGTGCGATTCGAGTCCAAAGAATTTTATTAAATCAGGAGGCGAATTTTCCGCAAAAATATATTTTGGAGTAATATTTATTTGTGAACTGTCCTCACTAATGAATCTACCAATAGAGGAATCATACCACCTCGACTTTGAGTAGTACATATTTGAGTCTGAATCCCATCGCATGCCTGCAAATTCCTGTGAAAACTTGTTGATGTTGGTGCTTTGGATGTTTCCGTAAACGTCATAAGAGAATTTTCCTGCTAATGTGCCATCATTATTGTTGTATCCCAATATACTTCCGAGTGCGTCGAGTTGAGGCCAAGAGTTTATCCCGTTAGAGCTTACTTTGACAACATCGTTGATATTTGAGCCGTAAACATAGCGTGTAAGTAAGTTGCCTGATGAATCCATTTCAGCGATAAGATTTGCTCCGTCCCATACATAGCGTTTTTCGATTCCATTGGAAACTTTTGAGAAAAGGCGTCCCTGATAGTCATAATCATAGCTTATCTGAATTCCAGTGCCTATTACTTTTGTTAGTTGATTGTTTTCATTCCATTGATACGAAATCGTATTGCCGTTAAGAATCTGGGTTTTTAAGTTACCGTTAGCATCATAATTAAAACGATTTCCCCCTACTTCCGTATATTGATTAAGTTGATTAGTCAAATAAGGAGTAACGGCCAAGTTCGTTTCTACGCTGAGACGATTACCGACTTCATCAAACTTATAAATAACCTCAGTGCTAGGATATTTGACGCGTGTCAATTGGTAGTTGTTGTCATATTCATATGTTGTTAATCCATCCAAGGTCTTAACGGATGTAACCAACCCAACTGAGTTTCGTGTATATTCAAATTGCGATTGAATTATTTTGTCAGGACCATAATTGGATAATTTTGCTAAACGATTCAGATTGTCATAAGAATAGATCGTGTACATGCCGTTTCCAAGAGTCTTTCATTGTTTGTCGTCCTGCCGCGTCATAAGAATATGACGCTATCAGGGCGTTGCTTGTGTCTGAGATCTTCGTCAATCGATTTGAAGCGTCATACTCGTATTTTAGAGCGTACCCATCAGGATACGACATTAGTTGCCGATTGCCTGCGGCGTCGTATTGATATGAAACATCGTAAGATTTTCGATGAGGTTAGACCTGGAAATTTCGCGAGACGTTATCCTGTTTGATAGGTCATACTCGTAAGCAGCATCGATGCGGTTTGTGGTGCCAGATTGACTTACAGTAGACAAAATACCCAGTTTATCGTAGCTGAGCTGCAATTTCATTCCAGATGAATAAACCTCAGATTGCAAGAAGCCGTTGGAATCATATGAGAAAGATCGTGATTGTCCTGCGCGATCGGTAAATCCTATGAGTCTACCTGCTTGGTCGTATTTGTATGATTCTAATGTTCCGTCTGAAAATGTTGATTTAATCAAGTTGCCTGAGATATCATGCTGATAGGTGGTGATGTGTCCGACCGCATCCGTAATGCTGGAAATATCGCCAACAGGAGTATAAGTGAACTTGGTTTCGTATCCAAGTGGATTTTTTAACATAGTCAGTTCTCCTTGACTGTTATACGATAAGACGTTGCTAAGCCGTCAGCTGAGACAGAGTTGGTCAGAAGATTACTTGTGCCGTATGCTTTGCTTTCTTTTGTACCGTCAGGATAAGCAATGCCAAGTAGGTTTCCTTGGGAGTTGTAAGAGAAAGATGTTGTTTGACCTAAGCTATCACGAATCCAGCTTATTTTGTTGGATTGTGGATCGTATCCCATGGTTGCTCCGTTACTCAGGGGATCGCTTGTCGAGATAAGGTTACCTAATGCATCATAATTGTACGTGAAGACGTGCCCCAATGGATCTGTGACTTTTATTGGGTTAAATGCGCTATCGTATTCGTAACTTGTTTTGGCTCCGTCTGGGGACGTTATCTCGATAGGCAGTCCGTAAGCGTTAACTTTGATTTTTGTGACTTTGCCTGCTGCATCTGTGATGCTTGTTACACCGTTAATTTCGTAAGAAAATGTTTGTTTTCCAAATCCATTGTCTCCTGATAAGGATGACAGTCGCCCGTTTGAATTGTAAGTATAGAAAGTGTGAGTGTTATCGGGAAAGGCAATTGAACTTAAACGATTATTGGTTGCATCATTTTGTCCAACCACGTAAGTGTAGCTAGTTACACGGTTTGATTCGTCCGTGACTTTGGTCAGAAGAGAACCATCTGTAGAATAGTCATATTTTATTTCTCCGCCTACATTGTCGATAAGTTTGCTTATGCAGTTAAAGCTATTATATTCGAGGCGGTAGCTGTCCCCGTCAGAGTGCCTAAGCATTGTTAGTCGATTAATTTGGTCATAGGTGCATGATATCCGGTTTCCACTTGGGTCTTGAACATAGCTAAGGGTTAAACTTGGGTTAAATTTGTACAGGAATCCGGTTTTTTCCCGTAACTGGAATGAACCGTCTGAACTGCGTGAAAGAGTTCCGTAGTCTCCTATAGATGATGAATATGCGCCGTTTCCTTCGGGTTGGAACCAACGAGGAAAGCTGTCTTGTCCAATAGAAGGCAACTTTTCCATCTGAGTATCCTTGGAGATAAATATTGTAACTGTGTGTCCAGCCTCTTCCCAGTGGACCTAAATAAGGTACATTTTGGGAGTCTTGAGCATAAGTTCGAGTAAACTCAAGCGGTATGCCCACTCCTGATATATAGGCATCTTGGACTTTTGATAGAACTGGAATTTCATAGTAGCTTGCCCGCGATTCAATTTGTGAAGCACCAAACGCAGGTGTTATCGTTGGAATGGTAAGAAAAGCAAAATAACTGTAACGGTAAACAGTTTGAGTTTCATCGTGTGCATTTGCATCTTGCTCAGCCCCGAGTGACCAATCTAAGCGATTTAGGCATAAAAGTCTTGGTGAACTTGCCGATCTATTAATGGCCAGAGCGATAAAGGAGCAAGATCCACGGTTTTACTGGCATAGAAGAACAAACGTCTGGATAGGAAATGCCTATGGGTATTCGCTTTTTGCTAAAGGGTTATTACTATTTCGAGTTTTTCCAAAATCAGCTTTTTAAGTTCAGGCTGGTTTCTGCGGTAGATGTCGGGAATCCCTATAGTTTCGATTTTCTCACCTAATTCACCATCCATCTGCAGTATCGCTTCTCGCTGTTTGTTTTCCATTGCGAAAATCTTGTCAGCCCAGTTCACGAGTTCACGTGTTATAGGTGTCGCCGCGTAAGCAGCTGTTCCAGCCGATTTTGCTTCTATGCCCTTAAAGTTTCTGAACAGGTTTTCTGCAGTTGGGCTTCTATCAACGTTGGCGCTGCACACAAAGAGTATTTTGAGATTATTCATTGTTCTTCAACGTTTGGCTCGATAGCTGAAGGTGGCTTTTAACTGTATTAATGCCTTGCGGAATCCAAATCTCTCCGTAGGCTCGCTTGCGTGTCTAACCAATAGAAGGTCTTGATTTGCTGTATTCGAGCAATTTATTTATGTTCTTTTAATAGATAAGTTGGGGTTTCCTTTGGAAAATAATAATGAGGCTGTTGAGAAATATGCAAAATTTACCGTAGAAAAATTGAGCGGTGAAGTTGATTTTAAGAATTATGTTCCTCTTACAGAAGTCATCGGGGGAAAGTTTACATCTTCGGTTGAGCAGCAGGTTTACTCATGGCTAGATTTTGATTCCAAGAAGTTGCTGGTGCTTTTAGGTGATTGTGGAGCAGGAAAAACTGTTCTGTGTAAGAAGATTTGTTTTGAGTTATGCAATCAATTGCTAAAAGGTGACGGCAAGTATATTCCCATAATTTTGAATGCAGAAGATGCATTATCTGAAATTGTTGCCTTAAACCCTCTTGCAGTTCTAAACATGCTTAATGCTATTTTTCCAGATTTTTCAGAAACTTCAGAGTTTTATCAGTTTCTAATTATTTTGGATGGTTTTGAGGTGTTGGCAAAATTTGACGTGCCAACTCAAACTGCGTTGATCTCAGGGCTAGTGGCAGCCAACCACAAAGTCATATTAACAAGCCGTTCGAATCTCTATGAAACTGAAAAGATCTGGATAGATATTCTTTCAAGCAGTATTAATGGGGCGTTAGCTCTTGGTGATGAAGAGTTAGCAAAACAAAAGCTGCAGATAATGCATTTACCTAGATTTGGACAATGGGACATGTTTCAGTTCTTAAGGAAAAAGTTTCCGAAGGATGAAAGTAAACTATCTTGGAAGTTGATGACTATTTATAATTTAGAAGATGTATCGGCCAGTCCTTTAATGTTGCATTTCTTATCCGGAGTTTTGCCAGCAGCTAATGAAAAATGTTTGAGTGTAGAAGACTCGCTCTATAGTCTTATAGTCAAGTTGTGGTTTGAAAAGGAAAAAAGCCGCGGGGTTGATGAGAAGCTTGTTATCAATTTTATGACGCGGTTAGCTGACGATATGTTTCTGCATGAATTGAAAGAATTAACTTTTGACGAATTGAGCATTAGAATTGGACAGTTTTTTATTAAGGAAAATCCCCAAGGAATTGAGTTTACAGATTTTAATTCGATGATTAGGCTTAGCGGCTTTCTGTCGCGAACTTTAGATAAATACTCGTTTAGTTTTCCTTCAATAAAAGAATATTTAGTCGCCAATACCATTAAAGAAAAAATTGTTCGCAAAGAAGTGGAGCTAATAGAGGATGCTGAAAATATTGTTTTTCCGGATCACTGTGATTTTGGATACGCAAAAATGAACAAAGGGGAAATTGTGCTTGAGCAAATCAACAAGAAGCACAAAACCAATTTTTCCAAAATTTTTGATCTCAGTGAAGGATTCATTCGACTACTTGGCAGCATACTACTTAATCATAAGGTTGAAGATGAAATATCGGTTGCGACTTTCAATTCTTTTGCGGAAAAAAACCATCGAGAAGAAGATTTTAGCGCACTTTATCAGGCCGCCCAAAGAATGCGGGGAAAAACCGAAACCAAGGTAAATCAAAAACGAGTAAAGCAGGCCTTTAAAAATGTCCACATGATTGGAGGCGAGGGAAGAATCTATTATCATTTTAATGTTTACAGTTTTGCATTGCTGATAAATGAACATGATCCAAATGCTAAATGGTCCATAACTGTTACAAAGTCTAAATCGTGGATCCATACATAGGCAAAAATATCTACCGAATGAACAAAATATCGAATTCTGGCAGCTCCTTCGAAATCTCTTTCAATGATGCAGAAACATTTGACAGCCGCTCCAAAGGTGGTTACAATTCTCAATTCACGTTCAATTGACAAGGCTTTTAAATAAAAAATAACAATATGCAGCTAATTCGAGATATTAAAAGAAAACACATGTGGAGAAAGGAGACACAGGAAATGAAAATATCACTTAACGATCTGAAAGTAAAAAGTATCGCGTCCTCACCTGAAATCTTGGCTGGAATAGCCTTGGTTGCCTTGGTGCCCTTAATTATTATTTATTATTTCTTGTTCCAGATGAGCATCTTCGCCCAATGGACCATACCAACAGGTCCAGAAGTCCAAGGTGTTCTTGTTCACGTTTTTGGCTACTATGGAGTAGGCGCTTATTCGCTCATTACAGTTGGGGTAGCAGCCGCAACTTTTAGGCAATTCAAATTCGACGTTACCCTGTTTGGCATAAGATTTCTGGGCATAATGGTTCAGTTATTCTTCATACTAGATTTCATACTACTCGTTCTGTCTCCTTACATCTGGGCTTCTTTCTTTCTAATTATTCCGCTAGTGGTATCTTACTTCGTGATGCAGGGAGCCAAACTAAGAATTAGGGTCGGAGTAAGAACTGGTGATTTGTTCCGTCCACTTGGGCCACATGATACCAGCATTCAAATCCCTGACAGCTCAGCGGTTGAAGTTCATGTTGCGGGGGTATCAACAACAAACCTCAAAGTAGGATTAGAGGAAACCGGTGGAAATATGAATGTTCAGAGTCTGTCTAACCCAATCAGAGAAGGCTCATGGGAAGTGGGCTTGGTTCCAATTCAGAGCTATCCCATTATTGTTACGGTCCTTTACAACTCAAGCAAAATAAGACGATTTGAAGTAACCATAGAACCAGGAATCAAGATTACGTCACTTAACGTTGATTTGAACATTCTCTATCAAACTGTTCTTAACTGACGGGCAATTGACAATGGCAATCTACGATAGTCAACCCCTCAGAGAAGTCGTAAAACTTGCAATAAAACAATGGAGAAACCTCTTCAAAGGCGAAATAGACATGAACAAGATAAAGGTCTACCAAGAAGCAAAAGAGCTATCGCAGGGCAGGTCCTTGAGAGAAAATGGGATAGTTAACGACTCAAAAATCGAAATTTCCCAACTGGGATAATCCCATCCCTACATATTTGGGTAAACAGCGTCTAAGCATTCCTCGTAAAGCCTGCGACCTCTTTGGTAATCTTTCAAGAAGTCAAGTTTTACGTTTTTCTTGGGTCTTTCTTCCCACTCTTTAATTGTCCGCCTAAAATCATCGCGTAATTCAATTAGTCGAGGCATGTATGGATTAACCAACAACCCAAGCATTTTGATACGATCAAAGCCACAATCACTGTAAAGGAACTCCTTTACAACCTTATTTGTTGAAGTTTCTGAATCTTGGTTCTTGCCTTGCTCTTCGTTGTCTTCCCTTTCTGCGTAGTCATTTGTTCCTTGTTCAATATTAGGCAGAACATCCTTGATCCAGTTCTTTCCGAGTTGCCCCCAGACATCGGTCTTTGCCGATTTTGCATTTGCAAATTTAGCTGGGAAGACGCAGAAAAGACCGACTCTTGAGATAGGATGTTTAATATCTCTTGAGTATTCGACAAATGACCTATTATTAAAAAGATCATTAACTAGAACCTTCATGTCTAAGTCTTCCAAAACACTCACCGGGTACTTTGCATAGCAAGGAGCGATGAGGGAACCTACAGTGCCAAGACCACCTTTGCAGAAAGACGCAAAATCTGCGCCTTCGAAATTCTTTGTTGCCTGGGCAAAAACTCTCGAGTTGGTGGAGGCTAACATTAGCATCATTTCTGCTGCTCCATAGTCTTCAAGCCAAAATTGGTCTGCGCTGTTGTTTTGAGGAACAGCTGGTCCGTTACGTTCATTCCATGTTGACAGGTAGTTTAAGTCATAAAGCAAGATGGCATCGCAAGCTTCAAAATGGCGCCCTATCGCCGAACAGGTGTTGGGTGCACCCATCTCCTCGGATTTTTCAGCCAGAAACACCGACGCAGTTATCGCCGCAACTTCACTTTTTATCTCTTTCAGATGTTTGCTAAAGACAGGTCCAGATCCACAGCCTATGCCGCCACCTCCGCTGTGGCAAATATGGAAGTGGTCCACGAGGAGTTTTAAATTCGCTTCACCTTCGTATCTGCGGGTGAGATCGCTAAACTTGGGTTCCGCTAATCGTTCTCCAATAGGCCAGTGTTTTCCTGCGCCAGTTGGAATTTTGTCGCTATCTAACACTACCGGAGTGAGTCGGTAGTAGGCTCTAACGATTTTGCTGGTTTCACAACTCTCGAATTCGTCTGTGGAAGAGTTTTTTGTTAGAGTTTCAACAACTTCGCTTTCTGAAACGTTTGGATTATTATTAATGATCTTTGCGATTTTTGCTAAAATTTGGTGTGTTTCTACTGGGCAAACGTTTTTTCTGGTGAAGAGTTCTTGATCCACAAAATACAAGCTTGTACATTCATTAAGTGAATCTAGAGGCCAATTGTTGAATAGGTAACTGTTGACGAGTGCGCCTAGGACCTTTCGTCCAACCTCACCAGTGAAAATGTAGAACTCTTTCATACAGAAGACTTCCTGGGATAAATATTTAAAGCAAACTCAAACATAGCCTTACGAATATGTGCGGGGATACAAATGTGTGCTGATTTTTACCAAGCAGAATTTGCTAGACAGGCCAAGAAGATGGAGCTTAACGACGCAGAGCTATCGAAGCACGAACAACTAAACAAGATGCTTAGAGATCAGAAAAGCAGGCTTATGGGCGGATCCGACGATCGAGTAAAGCTTGAGGACATGAAATATCAAAACGAACAGAAAGAAAAAAAGATAAAAGATTTTCAAGAGCAAAACAAAACAATCGAAAAAGAAATCGAGAAAACATACAAAGTTAAACCTGTAAGTTACGCACCTGCAGTTCTTCCAAAACCTATCAGTGATGGCTTTCCTTCACCCCAAAGAATTAGCCCAATACCTGAACCAAGCCCTGTTGTCTACGGGGGTTTTGCAAAATCTGCACCCAGCCAAACGATTGTTGATCAGAACAAAGACTTTTCACGATTATCTCTTGAATTGAACCGGGTGCGGGGAGACAACGTTCAATGCCAAATGCAGCTAGACAGAGCGAGTAGAGTTCTAAAGCAATTGGAGAGAACACTTACTCAAGCAATAGATCACTTAAGTCCCAACGAACAAACGCTTAGCGCGTACCTAAAACAAGTACGGGATGGCTGCATAGAATCTGCAGATACCAAGTTTATTTCTTCAAAGAAAATAGAGGAAGCCACAACCGCCTTAGATAACAGAGTGGCCATTTTGCTGGAAGCAAAAGGAAAGGAAGTTCAGACCGTAACTGCCAGGTTCGCCACGCTGGGTGAGGAAATGAAACAAGGGAACAAGAACCTTGATTTCGCTATATTTAATCCCTTTTTGGCTGAAGTTAAGGGAATAATCCAAAAAGCCTCCAATGACAACGTAAACGAACAGGAAAGCAGTTCAGGCAAAGTTGATTCGAGATTCCCCTATTTGGTCGCTGCAGATGCGCTAATGGACTCGCTGAAGAAGGCATTGCGGGACACTAAATTTACAACCCGACTCAATCGACTCCGAGAAGCAGGTTTCTACGACGAGGTAATATCTTAACCCATTCAAAGCCTTGTAGACCTACCCGAGCGTCGATAAATCAAAGTTCATTCAAAAAAGAGTTGCCGCATCGGGACAAAACGAAAATAAAAAATATTTAAAGCCCACAAAAAGAAGGATTAGCATGACCCAAACAACCAAAATGATACCCAGAAAAGTTGCAATAGCCTTCGCCATTCTTTGCGTTGCAACTCTAATTGCCTTAAACATCTCAATAATAGCCTATTATTCAGAAATCAACACAAAAGACTCACAAATCAAAGCGCTGAACGAACAGTTAGACTCGATCGAAAAACAAGTTGCCAACCTCACATTGCCCAATGGCGAACCCAAACTGATTAGCATAGATATGCAGTACAATGACAACCGCACAGACCCAAACGCGCCTTTCTTGGAGATGACAGGATACGTAGTTAATGTGGGACAAAGTAAAGCAAACAATTGCAAAATGCAGGTCTCCGCAATCCAAAATGGAAACAACACGGCAATAGAGGGTTCAACCCCCCTGCAAATTTTAGAAGCAGGAGCATACCAAGAAATAAACATCCAATTTCCATACACGGGGCAACCCCTAATTGCGTTTAGCAGCAATCTAGAATGGAACTCCTAACTTCCATTCTAAACAAAAGATTCGCGTATTTGTTAACAATTCTGCAAGTTGAGTTCAACACTATTTCCGCAGACAATTACTTCTGCTGACTTGATCGCTTACCTTTTCAATTTAGTCAAACTAAGCTATTTTCTTTAAGTAATCTATCTTCGAAAGAAGAAGATTACCAGAATCACTTTTCTCCATCTTTCAATTTGGTCTCTTACAAGTTTTCAATTCTGTTGAGGTTGAAGTTTCGCCGAAGGCTCTTGCTTTTGCATTGAAGGAAGAGTTGGATTGTTATGGGTAGTAACTGCAAGTTGCAGAGTTTCCTATTGTTGTGATGACTTTGAACTCTATTGGGGAGCCCACCGGTAGAGCATAGGGTAAGGTAACATATTCAATTATTGAATACCCAGGAGCAACGTTGCCGCTTCGAGTAAAATTCAAATGATCTAAGTCAGGCAAGTTTGGGGCAGGAGCCTTTATGTTTGCCCATATCCGTGAAATTGTAGCTGCAACTCCCCCGCTATTTGTTACGTTTATTTCAAAACGATTGTAAGTTGCACTGTAAGAGACGGAAGCGACAATGGGTGAATTAATTTTTTGGACGTACAAATCATTCATTTCTTTGGTCGCCGCATCATGCCATAAGTACACGTTGGTAAAAAAGAATAACAATATGACTATGAACATTACTGACCCAATTATTTCCGCTGTTCCTTTTTTGTTTCTTATGAACCTTCTTAGCATACTTTTCATCCTCAGTTTAGGGCGCAGTAATCCATGTTAAAGTTGGATCCCATTTTTGTACTAATTTTGAAGGTGTAATTGTTCCTGCTTTCCCAATTTTGTGTCCTATCGGCAGTTATTGTCACGTGTTCACCGATTTTGACTGGTATATTCAAGTTGAGTTGAACCGTCACTGGCTGTTAGAGCTAAACCGTTCACGTAAACTGAGTTGACTAAAGAATCTACTTTCCCAACATTATACAATGATACTTCACCGTGTTGTTGTATGATGAAGATGTGGGATTGAGCAAGCCAAATGTCTTCAACTGGTTATTGACTCCATAACTGAACTTCCGACTCCGGCTTTGTAATTCTCAGAATAAACAGATACGAATGCAAATAGTAGCGTCATGCCAATCATCGTTATCATAATCATTAATACTGTTGCGATTACGGGTGAAACTGCTTTTCTATTGTTAGACAGTTTTCTCATTTTTTCACATCCAATTTGGCGGTATAGCTACTAGGAATATCACATAACCCAAGACCACAAGCATAATTGCGTGTTTTAGTCCTCCGGCTACTCGGCGTTCACCAATTTTTCCCGCCATCAGACCGCCTGTTAACCCAGAAACCATCATGTTCTTGTAGAAGAAATCCTTAAACCCGCTTGTGCCGCCCACTGCAGTTTGGCTCCCGATTTGCGGAGAACCTTCCATAGGCGCAAAGAACGACCTGCACCAGCAGAATAGCAGTAACTATGAACACCAAAAGCAGCGTAAATCACGATGGTGTAAGGTTTCATTTGAGCGCTCGTGTCTCTGTCGATTTCCTTCATTTCCTCCATAAAACCTGACGTTGCCGTAAAAACCTTCTTTATGGTTCCTCCAGAGCGGCTGGCCTCCAAAACCAAAACACAGAACCGGTTTACTATGGGCGAGTCTATGTGGTTTTTAAAGTTGGTTAGTGCATCTTCAAACGATGTACCCCAAGACATTTGAACAACCATTTGCTTTACCTCTTTAGCAAGAGGCCCACTGACCATTTTGTTATCGACAACTTTCTCCAACGCTCTAATCAGCGTCATCCCAGTCTCCTGAGACTCTGCAACTCCGCGAACCAGCAGAGGCATCTGATCTTCAATTGAGGAAATCCACCGTTGATGCTCAAATCAAGAATGGCGGAAGGAACCAAAACAACCAATATGCTCAACGAAGAATATTTCGTTAAGGTAAGTTGACAAAACAGTTGGCGAAATGACCGCAATAACACCACAAATACAATAACTGCGAGCAGGGAAACGCCAGCTGTTATCTTCTTAGTTTTTTTTGAGATCTTGCGCATTTGTTTTACCTCGGAGGCGTCAATCAATCAACCAACAACAGCATTATGCCCACGCCAGCAGGCGTAATTACGAAAGTCATAAGCAGCAAAACTGCTGAGGATCAAGCCCAGCCAGCATCGATGCACCTCCCCCGAGAAAGACATGACTGAAAGCATAACAACAAGAACCAACGGCAAAGCAATCATAAAGCTCACGTACACCTCAGCCATTCCAGCCAAACTATCCAAGAAGCTCTTCATCGAGGAAACTCGAATTTTCTTGTATTTTTCCGATTCATCTCTCAGGAAGGAAGACAAATCTCCACCCATGTGGGAAGTTGTTACAATTCCGTCAAGCAAAGCACCAAACTTTCTTGAAGCAGACCTCGATAGAGGCTTTCTTTAAGGCATCATTCAAATCCAAACCCATAAGCTCAACGTCAGCGATTGCACGTCGAATTTCTTCACCAACCCCGAATTCGTCGCCTACATTAGCTAACGACCGAAAAATACGTTCAGGAGGCATTCCAGAACTTGCCAGAACAGCCATAAAATTCGCCGTGAGAGGCAAATTGGCTTCTATCTTTCGAACTTTTGAAGAAATAATAAGACGGGATAGCGTAACATACACCAAACGAGACAATGCCAGCAATCAAACCGCCAATAACCGAAAAGACAAAAGCAGCTATGAATTGAAAACCGACCGAAAGCAATGGAAAGAAACACCAAAACCCAAAACTGCAGCCAAAACTGTCGCGAAAGCCATCAAACCCAAATAGGCTTCAAAAGTGATTTTAATCGCAGCTTTAGCCAAGTTATCCTGTAAACTTTTGAATTCCGTCACGAAATACTTTGGAACAAAGTTAGAAACTCGCAGAAAAAGCGATAGCAGTTGCTTATTCGTCTTTCAAAGCCTCCCTGAGTAAGCCGCAGGGTTCTCAGTGTACGTTCGAATTATGTTGGAGACATCTTTGTAGTTGCGAGTGTTGTTCTTTGCCATCCAATTTATTACTTTGGTTCTGTTCTTGAGTTCTTCTTCTGCTTGCTCAATGCTTACGCCTGTTTTTTCAGCAATTTTCTCAAGGATGTAGCTTCTGTCCGGTGTAATCGAAGGTTTCGTCAGTGGCGTTCCACTTGTACACTTCGTTTGTTAGGATTTCTCCTGAACGAGGATCTAAACCAACAATTTCTGACGCCGCAACTGTTTTTCTTACGGGTTTGCCTCTAATTTCAACTCTTTTCTGAACCAAAATAATGTCGATTCCTGCAATAAGAGTTCTTGGAATATTCATGGGTGCTGACTCTAAACGGTAAACGGCTGACTCGACTGATTCAGCGTGAACAGTTGACATTCCCAAGGTGACCAGTGCTGACTGCTTGAAAGAACGTGTAGGCTTCAGCTCCCCTAATTTCGCCCACGATGATGTAGTCGGGTCTTTGCCTAAGCGAGGCTTTGAGCAAGTCAAACAAGGTCACATCGGCTGAATCGGTGGCGATGCCAAAGTGCGTTCTTGTGGTGGCGGGTATCCAGTTTTCATGCGGAAGATTAAACTCAGGTGTGTCCTCAATCGAGACAACCTTCAGGTCAGGTTTAATGAACATGCTTAGGCAGTTGAGCAGTGTGGTTTTGCCTGCTGCGATTCCTCCTGCCACCAGGATGGAGACTCTGTTTTCAACTGCGTACCAGAAGAAAGCCGCCATCTCTGCTGAGAGGGTTCCAAAGGTGATTAAGTCTGTGACTGTGAACGGGTCAAGTTTGAATTTTCTGATGGTGAAGGTTGAGCCTTTGCGGGTGACTTCGCTTCCAAAAGTTAGGTTGATTCTGCTGCCATCAGGCAGGCTGGCATCAAGCAGCGGCTGTGCTATTGAAACGTGGCTTCCGCACATGTAAGCGAGTCTTAAAGCGTAAGAGTCAAGCTCCTCAGCTGTTTCGAAGCGTATGTTTGTTGGGATGGATTCGGATTTTCGATGCCAAACGAAAAGGGGCACGTTTACTCCATCGCAAGAAAGATCCTCGATTAGAGGGTCATGCATGAGTGGGTCTATTTTTCCGAAGCCCACATTGTCCCTGACGACGTAGTAAAGCATCTTTTCTTGGGTGGGTTTGTCAATATTAAATTTGTAATTATCGAAAATTTTTTTGCTTGTTTCGAAAAGGTATTTTCCGGCGGTTTCTTTTGACTGCAGATCCGACGGCTTCATTGTTATTACTTGGTTGAGGATTTCTTTTAGCCGTTTAAGGTTAGCTTCATCTTCAGCGGTAAGTTTGGGTTCCTCAACTACGTATCTGATGTTTCCTCTATCTTGATCCTTCACGATGTGTGCATAAGAAAACGGTGCAACCAGGGGATAAGACTCAAGGATTTTAACGTTAGTTAACTCGGGGATAGGTACTTCTTTTTTGGAAGACTGGAACGGCAACTTTGGGCTTTTTAGTTTTAGATAATATTTTTAAAGAGACGCCTTTTTTCTCGGGCATAGTTTTCTGCATATCTACTGCAGGTTCCAGTGCGTTAGCTGGTTTCTTGCGAGAAAACAG
>CAVTMS010000004.1:0-34654 GCA_963735905.1 Candidatus Bathyarchaeota archaeon
ACTGAGGCTGATGGTGCTGATTGTATGCCTACTGATGTGCCTGCTTGTGATGGTCCGTATGAGTTTGTTCCTGCGAATGTGGCTGTTATGGAGTATTCGCCTGTGACTGGTGGGGTCCACATTTTGTGGAAGACGCCGTTCATGTCGCTTGTGACTGTGCCGATGTTTTGTAGGTTGCCGTTTGGATCAATAGCTGTTAGCGTTTACTGGAACTCCGTTGACGTTGTTTGGCTTGATTTGTTGCTCGTAGATGTATTCCATCCAGGCTTGTTGGTCTTTGTCTGCAATTGCTCGGTGTGCCTTTTGCTCCTGATGATTGGTACGTGACGGTGCCTTCTATGAGTATGTTTGAGCCTGCGTTTTGGATTTTTGGTGAAGCGGAAACTGTTGTTGCGCTGGGTCCTTTGCCTATGCAGTATAATCTTGTGTCATACATGCTTCCGGTTACTATGTAGCCGTCGGCAATTGCTATGCCCATGTTGTAGTCTAGTAGTTTCCAGACTTCTTTTCCGTCAGTTGCGTTAATTGCTCTTAGGTATGAGCCACGCCATAGTGGGTTTGTTGGTGAGTGTTCGCCTGAGTAGATGTAGACTTTTCCGTCTGCAACGCCTCCATAGGTGATTTGGTAGTTGCCATATGGACTTTCATATCCGATCTGGGTGAGGGTGTAGTTCCAGGCTAGTATTCCTGTCTTAATGTCGTATGCATAGAGTATTCCGCCGTATCCGCCTGAGAATAGTTTGCCGTAAGCGTAGAAGCCGCCGCCGCCGTACATGTCCCATTGGCTTTGCGACGCTGTTGGTCCCCATAGCAGTGATCCGTCAGTTAAGCTGTAGCCCCACCATTGCCTTGTCTCTTTGCTGTATATAGTGAATATTTTGTCTTCGTAATCCACTGGACCTAAACTGAAGGTCAAGTTGCCGCCTAAGGGCTTCTGGATTGTTTTATTGAATAGCAGTGTAACGCCGTATCCGAGGTTATTGTTTTGAGTCTCTGTCTTGTCAGGTTGAGGACTGTATGGAGCAACATGGTCATTTATTTGAACTGCTGCAGCTAGGAAGAAGGAGTCACTTGAGCCGAAGCTGGGTAAGTTTCTGAAGTCTGAGAAAAGCATTACCTGTGGCACATAATTGGAGTCTTGGAGTACTCGGCTGAGAGCGGGTAGTCCTGTGGGTCCTGTTACGTTCATGGTGTATCCTGAGCGGGGACGAATGTCGTCTGGCGTGATTAGTCCAAGTGAGTTGTTGGTTACTGGTCCCCATGTTGTCCATGTGTTATCGTTTAATGCGTCAAGGACTGCTCCGGTTCGCGGTTTCCATTGTTGTTGACCAGTTCCGGTTGGACTTGGTGGACCTATGGTTTGGCTTGAGTTCCAAGCTAAGAATCTTCCAGTATTAGCACTATAGCTGTACAATAGCAACGATCCATCTTGATCTGTATCGCTAGTACCGCCTGGAACGTTTTTGATGCTCATGATCCAGTTTCCATTGTTAGCATCCAGCATATACCACATTGTCCCGCCGGTAGTTGCAGTTTGAGGTGTTCCGCTTTGAGTCATCCACAAGTATTCGACGTTTCCTTCCCCGTTTACTCCATGCCAACTGTATAGTTGACCGAAGCTAAGTTGTGGATAGGTTTCGCCTGAGTAGACTCCTGCGCCGCCCAATCCCTGATAGTATTGCTGTATTACTGGATTGTTAAGGCCGTTGTCGGTTCCGTTCTTGTACCATAATTGCTGTCCGGTTATCAAGTCCAAGGCATAGTATCCGTATTTGGGATATTGTGGGTTGTTGAGGAAGATTTTGCCGTTCATTATTATTATTGAGGACCATGACCAAGGAAATTCATAGTCCATGGTGCCTGCGCTTTTAGCTGCATATCTTGCATCAGTAACTCCGCCGTAAGCTAATGGAACAGCCCACATGATGTGTGCACTGTTTGGTGCTTGCCCTGCTTCTTGGAAGTTGCTGTATCTGAGCCAGCTGCCTTTTGCCCAGTTGGTTCCTAGGGATGCCCAGTTTCTGTTGGCTGAGTTCATTGGTCTGGTCCAGTATGATGGTAGTGGAGCTTCTTGCCACTGCGCTATTGGTGTTGCTTGTACGTGAAGAATGAATGTGTCGCTTGTTGCAGGCATGAAGTAGTCGCCGACGTAGGGAATGCCGGATAGGTTCGGGGATCCAGTGCCGTTTGTTAGTGTTTGTCCTGGCCAGCTAAAGACAATTTTGTAGTCGCCGACTTGGTTGGGGGTGTAGCCTTGGAATGTTGTGCCGACTTGTCCGCTTGTGATAGGCCCAAAGGTGTCTTTTGATCCGTCAGGTTTTGTAATAGTCAACGTGAAGCCCTTCCATCTGTCTCCGCCCAGACCGCCTGCGGTTGGTGGAAACTTGTCGAGCCACATGACTATCAATGTGTATTCGCCGACGCCGACAGTGCTAGGTGAAGCTGTAACATATGCGTAGGTGGGGATATTCCATATGGGCGTGTGTGCACTAGCGATTGATACAGTTGCGGCAAATGCAGAAAGAGTCATCAGCAGAATCAAACCGATTGTACATAAATTTTTAGTTTTTCTAATATTCATTTTCTCTTCTCCAAAAGATTTTTTCTAAAATGGCACTATGAAGATAGGGGTAATTAAAACAATGTTGTAGGCTAGGTGAAGTCACAAACCATCATAAGAAAAATCAGCTTTTCAAATAATTCGCCCACAAAATCTTGAATTGGCAAGGATAGGAATTGATGACTCTTTATCGATATCAAAAAGAGATACATGCCAAGTATGGAAATTCCTGAAAAAAGAAAAGCTTTCAAAACTAAAACAAATACCCCAAAAAGAGATTGGGATACTTTGAAGGTAACTGGCTTGAGAAAGTGAAGCCTAATCGTTGAGTTCGTAAAATTTCCAGAACGGTTAACACTTCATTTCTTCGATGAATGGTGTAATGACCCAAAAGAAGGAAAATTAGGTTAATCAGAAATTATTATTTTCAAAAACAGAAAGTGACCAGAAAACCACTTGAAAGTATAAAATAAATTAACATAAATCTAGATACTATTAAAACAATATTGAATAGTAATTGCATTTGTGCAATAACAACGCTTAAATCTTGTATCATACTATATTACTAACAATAATTCGTTATCTCGAAAAAGAATGTGGCGGCGTGACAAAAAAACGTCGAAAAAACACATATGTGAAATAAAATTAATTTTAAACAATTCCAACAGAAAAAGAAAACATTTTAGCCCAAAAAACCGAGAAGGCAGCTTACCCTTAATCAGATGCATTTGCGGCGCAGAAATCTTATTGATTCCCGATTTGAAAGCGATGAACCGCGCCATAGAAAACCACATTGATGCACACAAAAAACATACTCGAAGCGTTAACCAACAGAGCAATCCACCTGACCAAATAAGGCAGATTTTGGTTGAGCAAACTATTCAAAAAGCAAGCGAAACAAACACAGTTTAGCATCCAAAGAGCTCTTCATTTTCGACAAAAATCTTTCCCAAAATCAAAAAGTTAATTTTGGCCAGTCCTCAATGAATCGAAAACTAAATTCTCACTACATCTGCAAGAAACAAAACTCTAATTGAAATGCCCAACTCTTGTTCAATGTAGAATAGCTTTTATCAACCCTACTATAGGTAACCATTCCCCATCAACGAACAACTCCGCGTGAAATCTTCGATGATCGCCACTAGTGAAAATCCAAATTATAAAATAATCAT
The DNA here is from genome assembly GCA_963735905.1 of Candidatus Bathyarchaeota archaeon. Lineage (GTDB taxonomy): Archaea > Thermoproteota > Bathyarchaeia > Bathyarchaeales > Bathycorpusculaceae > JADGNF01. Next base: position 3,733 of record CAVTMS010000004.1, read on the forward strand.
ACAAGAACCCGAAGAGAAAAACAGGCACAAATTGAATAAATATGCTTCTCAAAATGCAGTAAATAATCAAAAACGCCAAGAGAGTATTGATGCCTGTCAAGAAAATTCTTGTTCGCCGTTTTCCCAAAACCATTGGAATAGTAGTAACTCCAGAGACCTTGTCACCTCTCATATCCAAATAATCAAAGATAATCGTGTTCACAAGCAACTGAACAAATATGTAAGTAAAAACAAATATCAACTTCTCAAAAGTTGCATATTGAAAAGCATCGGGAAGCAAAGCACCAGTTATTGCCCAGCTGAGCGCAACAACAAAGCTCTTAACGCCCACAATTTCCTTAAGCCTAGGCAAAGTCTTAACAAGTCTAACGCTGTAAATCAGCCCAATTATGAAGGGCGCTAACAAAACAAGAAAAACCTTCAGCCCATCCAAGGCGCCAATCGACAAACAAATAAGCATTGCCACAATTGAAGAAATTAAATAATATCTCGAAGACCTTGAAGCAGTTGCGGGCCGATTAACTGAATCCTCCACCTTATCGGTAACCTTGTTTAAACCATATACAGAAAAAGTAACCAGAAAAGCAGCTAAAACAATCTCAGGGGCAATGGGATGCCCATAAATGGAAAAACCAAAAACAACAACCAAAGCGCTGTTCAAAGAAAGGAATAGCGATGTCGACGTAGATAGCTCAAGAACCTTTCTGAACATACACTTAACCTTCAGCCGACGAATCACCTCCAATCATAACACTTTCTCTTAGAATATTCTGGAAGAGCTCTTCGCCCCAAGCAATAGCTTCACTGCTTTCTGACTCCAAGTCAGCATTATAATCGTACTCACCATTCAGACTAAACAAGCCTAGCGAAAAACTCTTCTCGGTCACCGTTAAAGCGATCTTTGCATTTTCATTTACAAAGATTTTCAAATTTCCCTCTTTCAGATATTTCTGCATGGCGCCCATTTCGGCAGAAGCCAAAGTTTTGGTCAACACAGCATTTGTCAATACTAGCTCAACAGAATTGCCTTCAATTAACAATTTTTCAAAAACCCTAACATAATCAGGATGAAATATTGGCGATATGCCCTTTACTTTCTTTGAAGACAGAAGTATCTGCAAAAAAGCCTCATGAACTTTGGCGAGCTCCGAACTACCAGCTTTAACTAAAACTGAATCATTTAAAGCGCCAATTCTAAGCATCAAAGGCAAAGGGATAGCGTTAGTTTCATGGGATAGCCAAAAATCTTTAAAATTCTGAACAGTCTCTATTGCAGAGCAGTATTCTTTGGTAAGTTGAGCTTCTATGAAGCCAAGAGAGGTTAACTTGTAAGTTCCTCCAGATTTTTCGGTGATGTTTAACGATTCAAATTCTTTGATTACATGTAAAATGGAGGTTTCTCTAACCCCTACATCAGCTCTGATTTCTGCAAGTTTCCTTTCACCTTTTAGGAGACTGAGCAATATTTTCTGCTTAAGTTCAGATCTTAACGGCCCAAAGTAGTCCAAGCTAACGCCCATCAATAGTCGATTCTAATAATATTTAAATTTTGGCGGATTCAATTTGTTAAATTACCCATTTTTTTGAGATATTCAAAATACAATCAATTGCTCAACCCGAGCAATTTTGCTTGTCGTCAACAATATTTATTAACTTTTAACACAAACAATAGGTGTGGGAAAACTCTAATGGGGACAACCAACTGTGAAAAAACCCTACCAATAATTGTTTGCGAATGCGGAGAAAAAATACTTTTAATCCCGGATCTTGACGAAATGGTTCACAGCATTGAATCGCATGCTTCGGAACATGCGAAGAAGGAAACTGATGCGGAGAAGGCTCAAGACGAGTATTGTCGAATTCAAGATCTTTTAATAGAACAAGTTTTCAAAATTTTGAGCTAAAGAAACCCTCACTTAACAATATTCTAATGCAAGCCGCTCCGGCTAACCATGTTTGAATCCTTCCGTTTCTCGTCAAGTTCAATATCTCGCATATTTTTACAAAAACAAAATTTACGAAAAGAGCAAATTGCAAAAACTTTTCATTCAACAACATTTTTTATCCATTAATAAAGATTCATACTTTGTTGCCTCATTGATAAACAAAATTAATAAGATAGAAACCAATTTGAAAAGAAAGTTTATATTATTGTATCGTGGGACATTAGATGAAAGGCTCCGACAAATGCCCCGCAGCAAGCTAGAGGTATACATCGACGTCGCCAAGTCGCTGATGGAATATGGACCTCTAAGTCTCGAAGAAATTGCGTCAATCATCGAAATCGAAGCAGATTTGTTGAAACGACATACTGATGTTCTCATTAAGCAAGAAATTGTTCAAGAGAAAAAAAATAATAATCAAGATTTGCTTTATGAGATTACGGAGCATGGAGTCAAAATAATAAAATTCTTCAAAATTGTTACTGCAAAAAAAACACTGCGAGAATGGAAAACCTACCATGCGTAACAAAAAAAATTACTTATGAGCCACGCATACCACGAAAGAGTAGGAGAAAAAAGCTAAAAATCAAACATGGCGCCACAAATCCAGAAAAGAATTCTCTACGAAACGATAAGCTAATCAATTCCAAATCCAAAAAAAACCATTCAAATATTCAAACGATAATTTAGGTGAACGTTACCCACCTTCTAATCGAAAACGGCAGAAAGATAACGGCACTACAAAACAGCTACTAAATCAAATCGAAACAAATTCTTAACCTATTAAGCTCTTAGGCTTCTTCCCCCACAAGAAAACTACAATTGAAATTAGAGCCATCGCAGCTAAAATCAAACCCTCATAAACAGTATTATTGAAGCTCAACTGAAACCGACCGAAAAGCAACCAACCACCAGTCCAAGCAGCAGCATCTAAACCAACAATTACACCGACTAAACTAAACCAACCAAACGCCTCAACATCAGCCAACTTACGCAGAAACCGACCTGCAAACAAAATCAAAACAGAGAGCAACTCCATGCTCAGCAAAAGCAAATTTTTAAAATCCAAATTAGGAAGAAACTGCCAAACTCCTAAAGGACCATAAAGACTCCACCCAGCGAACCAAACGGAAACATCAACAACCAAAACCAACGCCAAAAGCCCTACCAAATAGCTTACCACAGGTTTGAGCGTATTAAGAGAAGGGAAGGACAAAGCATTCTGAGATATCTTTGGCAAGGCAATTTTCGAAAAATCATTCACCAACTGAGTTTTCAAGGATTCCTCCACAATAGAAGAAGACCCCGAAGTCATCAACTCAAAAGTTGCTCGCAAAGTTTTAGATTCCTCAACACGAGTTTCATCCCCAACCCTGACCGGCACCCGCGCACACTTTGCAAGCACACAAGCAATAGCACTACACAACGGGGAACCAACACATTCGCGGGTACGAGGCAAAATCGTCCTATTCAAAGACTCACGATCAAACGCACTTTCTCGAATATCAACGATCACAACATTACCGTTAACGCTCATTTCAAAACCCTTGGCAAGCTCCAAGGTCTCAACAAGCAACATCGGAAGCTCAACTTTTAACTGCCTCAGATCAAAACTCGAAAAAGACACCTTCAACTCACGCTCAAACAACCTACAAAGAACCAACCCAGGCGGAACAATCAAAACGCCGTCTTTTCGTCCAGTCTCAAAGTTATCAGCGACCTCATCCACCGAAGGAAGCGTGAAATCAGATCCCTTGGGAACAAACACTAAACTGGAATCTGGGTTCGAAAGGTTAGCCGGAGGTAAATAAATCCCCTTCGAAGACAAACTAAACCAATTCAGTATGCGCTCAATATTACACACACTCACATCAGTCTCGTCATAAAGCACATCAAAAGGCACCCGCTTAGAAGGCTTAGAATAAACGAGAATTGCACCAAAAAAAGTTAAAGCAACCCAAAAAACAGCCAACAAAGAAGATGAAGAGTAAATAGAAACAACTAGAAGCACTACCCCCAAGGCAATCAAAGCCAGAACCGCAACTTTGTTAACGTATAGTCGTGCAAGTTTTGGCATTTAGGCACCAAACAATTGACACCACTAACTGTAACCTGCACCAAATAAAACTTCTTCAAGGTAAACAGGAAAATCCTCGATAAAATAATATAATCAACCCTAAAACAAAACGGGACTTTGACCAAAAGTAGACGTGTTAAACACTCTTACATAAAAACTTAATATCTTCCGCAACCAACAACCTCACAACTTACAAAAAATCCGTCCTGAAGACGCCAGAACCAGACTAATTCGACTTTCTCCCTTTGCGAACTCCAGTTAACAAAACTGTGAACCAGACTTAACGGTAAATATTAAATTATTTTAGGAACGTAAATTGAAAAACCAGAAAAGGAGAAGTTTAGATGGTTAGAAGATCTATGTTCAATCAGATTCTCAAAGAAATGCAAAACATCAGAATCCGACTCGACTGCCTAGAAAGCAACATGTCAAGCTGGAATCAACCCGCGATTGAAGTACCCGAATCTAAACTCTTCTCGCTGCCAGACCATCTAAGAAAAACATACCTGGCAGTTTTGGCAAAAGGAGAATGCACAGCCTCCCGAGTATCAGACATAACAACACGGAGCCGAGCAATTGAAAGCAACTATCTAAATCAACTCGTCCGAATGGGCTGGCTCAACAAACGCAGAATCGTGAAAACAACAAATTTCAGATCAGCCACCGAAAAAAAATTCCAGAAGCCCTGTCAAATAATCCAAAACAAAATATAAAACCAAATTCCCAACAGGCACATGCTAAAAAACGAGCTTACCTCACAAATAATTAAGTAACAAGAAACAAAGAGAAGACTCCGAAAAAGGCTATTTCCTTTTTCTTCTCTTTCTTAACAGATTTTTTAATGAGCCATTAAGAGGCCAGCGAAGGTTCTTCCATCTCATTACAATGCCTAATACTGAAACAGCCACACCAACACCTGAAGCCCCGATGAAGGCTAATTGAATGCCCGAAATTGGTGACGAAGAAGGAGTCTGTGTGGGACTCGGACTTGGAGATTTACCAGGGACTATTGTTGGAGTTGGTTTATTTGAGGGACTTGGACTTGCAGTGGGACTCGGTGATATAGATGGAGTCAAAGTGGGAGTAGGACTGATACGGGGACTGTGGCTAGGACTGATACTGTGACTAGGACTGCGGGTGGGAACGGGTGTTGGAGATTTGTAAGGAGTCAGATTTGGACTCGGGCTGGGAGTTGGAGAAGGCGACGTTGTTGGGGAGGGCGTAGGTGAAGGTGTAGGCAACGGAGCATTTAGCAATACTTGACCTGAATATCCATCTAGAAATATAGTAGAGATTGCTGAATTGTCGGGAAGCCAGAACGTCCCAGCGTAGATCTACGAATTGAGTCGTGTTTGTGGGGTTTGATATTACTTTTCCGCCTGTGAAGTCTCGCATGTAGACACCTTGGCTCTTATAATATGCATTTGTTGGGGTTCCTATTTTCGTATCCATTATCGGTTGGTAGCTAGATTGAAGATCATAATACATCCCGCCTTTATTCCAGCCCCAATAAGCCGTGGATCCGTTTGCACCCAAAAGAAACTGGACGAATGTGAACTGTTGCAGCCTGCCATCATTGGTTGTGCTGCCTGACTCCGCAATCATAATCTTACCATTAGCAGAACCATAAGCCAAACAACTGATCTGGGAATCGACTACTTTCGTGTAGGAATCAGAATCCTCCCAAGGAGCGTGGAAATAACCTTCAATCAACATACCATCGGTAACGTTAAGGTAATCATAGTTGATGTGCCCTGATGCCCAGCCTGCTTCCGTGTTAATTATGAGTTTATTGCCTTCAGGAAGATTTGCTTTGACGTACTGCAGCATGCTTAACGTTTCATTGTGCCAACGACCTATTGTTTCATCGTTTGGAATTTTGTCAAAACCTGAAGTGTAAAGTGTATCCCAAACATTATCAACAAATATGCCATCATACGCTGAACAATTACCAAGCTTATTATTCACATAAGAAAGCCAATGCTGTCTCCACTCAACATTTCCAACATCCATCAAATAAGTCCCCCAATTCAAAAGCATAATTCTGCTGCCATTATCATCGTGTACAAACCAATCCTCGTGTGTATTGACCTCCGCCCAGTCATCATAGGTTGTATGCATGTACTGCAAATCTTTGTAGCCAAAAATCTGAATTGAACTGCTCTTGCTCCTCAAATCAGACATCCACTGTGCATAAGGAATGTAAAAGTTAATCTGTGAACCGTTAAGATCGACAACAAGCAAATCGAAATTATTTGCAACAAAACTTGTCGCGTAACTATTCCAATCATAACCATAAATTATTGCCGCTTTTCCCATATGAGCAAAACCTGTATCTGAAGTCGGGGGAGCATCAATGGAGAATGTAGAAGCCACCATAAACAGAGATGACACAACTACAAATACCAAACCCCAAACTAAATTCTTGCTCATCCTATTCAACTTCAATAATCCCCGAGAACCGTTTCCCAGATAGCAGCCTCGCCAATCTATATAAAAATTAGTATATTAACCAAGTTTTAAGCCTCGCAGCTTCCATAGCACAAACGCACAAAAGTCTATATTAAAAAATTATCTGCAAAAAGGAAAAGATAAGGGACTCTTAAAGCTCCCTTAATCCTGTTAATACCTGAGTATTTCCGCGCTGTACGCTTCCAACCATATGGATGAAACATACGTACCGTCCAGAAGCCTATAGTTTCCTCCGAGGGAGACAGAGTAAGAATTAGCCGTCGGGTTCGACACCACTTTGCCGTCTGTGAAGTCGCGCATATAGACGTTTTGACTCTTATAGTATGCACCAGTCGCCGAACCAATGTTAGTGTTCATTATTGGTTGCAGACTGTAAGCAAGGTTAGGATATATCGAACCAACAGCCCATCCCCAGTATGCCGAGGGACCACTTGCAGCCAACAAAAACTGCGCGTAGGTAAATTTCTGCAGCCTGTAATCATTCGAGGTGCTTCCAGAAAATGCGATCATGATTTTTCCGTTGGCTGAGCCGTAGGATAGGCAGTTTATGAGGCTGTCTGCGATTTTTGTGTAGCTCGAAGAGTCTTCCCATGGCGCGTGGAAGTAGCCCTCGATTTCCATTCCGTCAGCGACGTTTAGGTAGTCGTAGTTGGTGTGGCCCCACGCCCAGCCAGCTTCCGTGTTCACTATGAGCAGTTTACCATTCCACAGATTAGCTTTAATATATTGAAGCATTCCCAGCGTGTTAGCGTGCCAATTATTCAGAATCGAAGCGGGAACCGCGCGATCTAACTCAGTAGTCATCAAAGTATCCCAAACAGTGTCAACGTACACGCCATCGTATGCGCCATATATTGCCATTTTATTGTTAATGTAACTAACAAAGTGTTCACGCCAACCGTAATTCCCAACATCCATGAGGTAGAATCCCCATCGTGTGTCTTTAACTCGATTTCCATACGCGTCGTGAACAAACCAGTCCTCATGTGTATTTACTTCAGCCCAATCATCGTAAGTCGGAACCATACCAGGCAGATTCTTGTACCCAAATATTTTGACGCTGGGGTTTTGCGACTTAATGTTAGCCATGTATTGATTAACTGGGTACGGAAGTTCCTGACCCTGATAATCAACGACCAACAGATTGAAGTTATTCGCTATGTAGGTTGCATCTGAGTAAGTCCAACGGTAACCATACACCTTTGCCATTTTGTTGACGGGCGTTGTAGTTGAACTATACGAAGGTGAAGAAGTTGGAGCAGGAGTTGGAGCAGGAGTTGGAGCAGGAGTTGGAGCAGGAGTCGAGGAACCTGACCCACCCGAATAAGTCGCATAAATACTCATCAAATCAGACCGATCCGTATGGGAACCAAAAGACGAAGCAGGCTCACTATAATAATTAATCCAGTTCCAAGCACTCACACCACCACTACTAAAGAACCAGTTACAACCCGAATCATAAATGAGCGTAAGCCAATAACCCCCAGACTGCAAAGACACCGGACTAGAATAAACAAAATCAACCCAACCAGCAGCCGCAGGAACAGAAACCTGACCCGTAACCCCACCAACAAGCAAACCAGGCCCACCATTCAAATCCGAATAAATCGCAGCCTTAGCCAAACCATAACCACGAACATAAGCAGAAATCTTAGACACAGACCCCGCACTAGACAACTGGAAGTACCCACCAGCCTTAGCCGCACCCCCACCCGTACCAACCACAGACCCACCCACAGACGAGGACCCAAAAATGCCTGAAGTTGGAGCAGGAGTCGAGGAACCTGACCCACCCGAATAAGTCGCATAAATACTCATCAAATCAGACCGATCCGTATGGGAACCAAAAGACGAAGCAGGCTCACTATAATAATTAATCCAGTTCCAAGCACTCACACCACCACTACTAAAGAACCAGTTACAACCCGAATCATAAATGAGCGTAAGCCAATAACCCCCAGACTGCAAAGACACCGGACTAGAATAAACAAAATCAACCCAACCAGCAGCCGCAGGAACAGAAACCTGACCCGTAACCCCACCAACAAGCAAACCAGGCCCACCATTCAAATCCGAATAAATCGCAGCCTTAGCCAAACCATAACCACGAACATAAGCAGAAATCTTAGACACAGACCCCGCACTAGACAACTGGAAGTACCCACCAGCCTTAGCCGCACCCCCACCCGTACCAACCACAGACCCACCCACAGACGAGGACCCAAAAATGCCTGAAGTTGGAGCAGGAGTCGAGGAACCTGACCCACCCGAATAAGTCGCATAAATACTCATCAAATCAGACCGATCCGTATGGGAACCAAAAGACGAAGCAGGCTCACTATAATAATTAATCCAGTTCCAAGCACTCACACCACCACTACTAAAGAACCAGTTACAACCCGAATCATAAATGAGCGTAAGCCAATAACCCCCAGACTGCAAAGACACCGGACTAGAATAAACAAAATCAACCCAACCAGCAGCCGCAGGAACAGAAACCTGACCCGTAACCCCACCAACAAGCAAACCAGGCCCACCATTCAAATCCGAATAAATCGCAGCCTTAGCCAAACCATAACCACGAACATAAGCAGAAATCTTAGACACAGACCCCGCAACTAGACAAGCTGGAAGTACCCACCAGCCTTAGCCGCACCCCCACCCGTACCAACCACAGACCCACCCACAGACGAGCTCCCAAAAATAGAACTCGCTGCTTCTACTGAAGTAACTCTGGGCGCAAGTGCATAGAAAATAGAAATTACAAGAAAAATTACTAAAACTGAACTGACTAATTTTTTGATCCTCAATTTGGTTCCCGGCTCCAAATGCAGGAACGAACAATCTAAACTTTAGTGTTTACTTGGTGAACACACGAACAAAGAAGGCGTTCGATAGCAAAAAATTAAGAAGAAACTGCCGACGGCAAGCAGTTAAACAATAGAATAGTCTGTTACTTGGCGGTACCAGATTCTCGAATAAAATCTTTTACTCTGCTTGCAATGAAAGCTACATTCTTTTTTGATAAAGTTGGGTATATAGGCAAAGAGAGTATTTGATCATAAATTCTTTCGGCAACCGGAAATGCATCAACCTTTTCGTTAATGAACTGCTTGTAAAAAGTCATCAAATGCAATGGAGTATAGTGTACGCTTGATTGAATACCGGCGGATGCCAAGTCTTTGAACAATTCATTTCTAACCGACACTCCCCGAGATTTAGGTATCTTTGTAGTGTACAAATGGAAGATGTGAGACCTAAGCTTAGCACGATGAGGCACTACTATACCAAGATTAGCCTTGCTCAGTTCACTGTCATATAAATCTGCAACGTGGATTCTTCTTCTAATTCCATCGTCAACCCGCTCTAACTGTGAAGACCCTAAAGCAGCCTGAGGATCAGTCAATCTATAGTTGTAACCTAAATCAACCACGTCATAATACCATGTAGCACAATTTTCCCTTTGCAGTGCGTTGCGGCTCATTCCATGTTCGCGTAGTGTCCTCAGTCGTTTCTCTATTTTTTTATCGTTAGTGGTAATCATTCCGCCCTCAAGAGTGGTAATAATCTTAGTGGGGTAAAAGCTGAAGCAACCCATTGCTCCAAAGTTCCCGGTTTTCTTTCCCTTCAAAATCAGCCCCCAAAGAATGAGCACAATCTTCAACGTATGCTAATTTTGTAATCCTTGGCTATCTCCATAAGCGCTTTCATATCACAAGATTGACCACCATAATGCACCGGTATTATTGCTTTCGTCTTAGGTGTTATTTTTTTCAAAACTTGCGTTTGGAGATATATTGAAGGTATCTTCATCAATATCCGCTAAAACAGGCTTTCCACCGCAAAAAATTGGCGCATTTGCCGTAGCAGCAAAAGTAAGATCTGGAACTATCACCTCATCTCCAGGTCCTATGTCAAGCGCCCGCATAGCAAGATGTAAAGCTGCAGTACAACTATTAACAGCAACAGCGAACTTGGCACCCACATAATCTGCAAAAGCTGATTCAAAAGTTTTAACTAAAGGACCTCCAGTGAGCCAACGTGAACTCAAAGCCTGAGTTACTGCCTTTTTGTCATCGGCAGTCATCCAAGGAATGTAGAAAGGAATCCCGTGGGTATCCACTTAACTTCAATTCTCCTTGTCGCTAGTGTACGATGTCCACTCTTCATACCTTCCTTCTTCGTACCATTTAGCGAATTCTTCCAACCCGGTTTTAACAGTAAAGTCGGGCTTGAAACCTAAGATTTTTTGGGCTTTAGTTATGTCCGCACATAGTCTTTTTACTTCTCCAGCACGAGGGGCAGTATGAACTGGGAAAGACTTTGTCCCGCACAACTCAAGGATTATTTTTGCCAATTCTAAGATTGAGACTTCTTGCCCGGTTCCGAAATTAATCGCTTCCCCCAAAACTTTCTCATACGAACCTAACACGAGTTTGTATGCCTTTACAGTATCTTTCACATACATGTAGTCTCGAGTTTGAAGACCGTCACCATAAATAATCGGAGGCAGCCGCGCCATTGCCTTGCGCAAGAACTTGGGAATAGCTGCTGCATAACCACTATCTTTTTGCCGAGGACCATAAGTGTTGAAACAACGGACAATCACAACAGGGAGTTTATAGGTGTTGTAATAAGAAAAGCAAAGCCTGTCTGCAGCCGCTTTGCTTGCAGCATACGGAGAAGCCGGATTCAATGGATGATCTTCATTCATTGGGGTATATTTAGCTGAACCATAAACTTCGCTGGTAGAAGCGTATGCAACAAGTTCTATATTGTTCTCTAATGCGGCATCTAAAATATTTAAAGTGCCCAACGTATTGACCTCAAAGGTATGTCTGGGCTCAATAACTGACCGGTCAACATGCACTTGAGCCGCCAAGTGAAAGACTACGTCAACATCCGAAGTAGCCTTTGAAACAAGCTCTTTGTCTGTAACGCTACCTCGAATCATCTTGAAGTTCCGGTAGTTAAAAAGATGCATAATGTTGTTTACACTACCAGTTGAGAAGTCATCCATTATCTTTACCGAATAACCATTTTTCACTAAATCCTCAGTCAAATGACTTCCTATGAAACCTGCTCCACCTGTAACTAGAATTCTTTTTTTAGTAGACATTAACCTCACTACTCCAGTACAATTTTTACGCAATCTTATAATCCTGTCGCATTAAGAGTACATATTATAGTTACCACCGCACAAAAACGAAATAAAAATGAGAAAAGCAGATCTATTTGATTATAAAAAAAACCGGTTCTCGTTGACTAAAAAAAGCTTAATCCTAGACAACAAATGGAATGGCTTTTAGGGTATCTAAAGAAGAAACCAGATAAAGGATTTTTTAATGGGTAATGCGGTACAAAGAATACTTCGCCTCAACACAAACCCTCCCCAGAAAACCCAAACCAGAACCCTCACGATCCAACAAATCCTCAGCAGACAACTCCACCAAACCAAAACCCTTCAAACCACTCACACCACCACAACCAGAAACCACATACAAACAAGCAAGCCCAGGAACAAAAAAAGACCTAACAGAAACATCATCAACACAATCAAGAAAAACCAACCCACACAACTCCCCACCATCAAAAAACACAAAAGGAAAAACCGAAAGAAAACGCCTCAAACCTTCACCCACACCAGAAAACCTAACACCAAAAACCTGCGCACCAGAACCACTCGCAGGCCTCACCCACATACCTAGATCTTTCTTGAACTGAAATAACCCATCCTGCATAAACGGAGGAGCCTCACCAAAATCCATCTTCGCAAAACCCCTCTCAATACCCACAAGAATACTAAAATAATATGCAGCATAGCTGCCTAAAGTCAGCTGTTTATCAACATCCCGCACACCTAAAACTGGAGAATGAAGTTCGTTGCCGTGTGGAATAAGCAAGTTCCCAGAAACACACGCCCCACCCGACTTAACCAACAAAAGCTCACCCCTCAAAAACAACTCCCGACACTCAGAAAAACTAATCGGCAACGAACAACCCGCATGCCGCTTAGCCATATGCGGCAAATAAACATCATAATAAAAAGACCCCAACGCCCCCAAATCTCTAGTAAGCTCAAAAGTGTAACCAGCCCCAGCCACCTGCTTCAACCTACGCTTTTTGTCCCGAGAGGCTTCATTTTGGATGGCTTCCATGGAACCTTTGAGGTCCAACACGAAATCCAAACGAGGCGAAACAAAAAACCCTCGTTCACCAAGAAAACGCGAAAAAAGCCAACTCCCCTCAACAACCGTCAAATCCACCCCTAAATCCTCAACAGAAGAAGCAACTCGATCAAAAGAATACTTGCCCAAAAACTCAACCACAGGCTCACCAACAAACAAAAACTTTGAAAAATACTCAACACTAACCTTAGAACCCAAAACAACAACCGAAAAAGAATCAGAAAACCGCGACCTACCCACTAACCGATAAGCATTCGAACGAACCAACCTCGGACGAACACCATCAAACAACCTAGTCCGAAGAACACGCCAAACAACATCACCAAAAAACGTCATAAAATAACCCGATTTTTAATAGACCGATCATAGTTCTTGGCCAAATATAAGACGATTTTGTGTTTAGAAATTTTTCGATTTAAATGTTTAAGATTTTGTAGATGGCTTTTTGTATCCACCACATGTCTTACATTCAAGCAAATATTCCCCTGATTCAATTCTTTTTCGCAATTGCCTAAAACCGTTTGACCGCCATATGTTAATTATCGTATCCTTGTTAAGGTCACCTAACTCTAATTGGGGATAACGTGCTCTGGAAACCGATTCCGCCATAAGACCACAGGGTAAGACCTTTCCATCAAACGTGACGTAGCACCCTCTAGTTGCGTCACATTGATATGAGTCACTTAGCTCACAAGGAAACACATCTATCTTGCTTTTCGCAAATTCTTTCTCGTCAAGTCGTGGCGGATTGACTATGTGAGACTCATCCTCATCCATCATTTTTCCGAAGTTAATTCCATCAGCGCCCAATTCTTCAGCAAATTTGATTAGATTAGGTATTTCCGCAAAATTTCCCTGTGCAATAGTTGACTTGAATAGAAAAGCGGGCTTTTTCGCTTTTACCTCACGTTTTGTTTTAACGAAGAGCTTTATATTTTCAACCACGTTTTCAAAGCATGCGCCAGTTCGCCTTTCTTCAAAAGCCTCCTTAGAAACATTGTCAAAAGAAACATACAGAAAATCAAGCCCTGATTCAATCAAGGCAAGTGATTTTTCTCGATTGATCAAAGTAAAATTGTCAATCAAGCTCACTTCAATTCCGTTTTCTTTTACAAAACGGATCATAGAAAATACTTCAGGGTGCAACATGGGCTCGCCCAAGCCTACGAGACTAATACTTTGAATTTTACCCTGCAGTTGACTAATTATTGATTTAAAAAGATCTAGAGACATATCGGCGTCAACTATTCTCACCGGATCAATCGTCCTTAGACAAAGCCTACAACTAATATTACATTTTGTAGTTATTTCTATCTGAACAGAAGAGGGCATCCCAAAACGAGGACTATTTATCATATATTTCTGTACACGAGCACTTTTCCTGAAAAGCACAGAAAAGGGCAGACTTAAAGATGTCTTGGGCATATTCCTATTACGACCTTACTTTTATTAAATGATCATATTTTTATGTATTCTGTATTTAAAGTAAGCTAATTTCAAAGTCAACCAATAGTCGCGGTTTCCTTTAAATTTAACGGTTCGGAAAGAGCATTTAAGAAAATATATCTGCACAACCTTCATCAAGGAAACATCACTTTACGTGAAATTTTTGTTTCAATAATAACTGATAAAAGTTGAAAGGACACTTTTTTAATGGGTAATGCGGTACAAAGAATACTTCGCCTCAACACAAACCCTCCCCAGAAAACCCAAACCAGAACCCTCACGATCCAACAAATCCTCAGCAGACAACTCCACCAAACCAAAACCCTTCAAACCACTCACACCACCACAACCAGAAACCACATACAAACAAGCAAGCCCAGGAACAAAAAAAGACCTAACAGAAACATCATCAACACAATCAAGAAAAACCAACCCACACAACTCCCCACCATCAAAAAACACAAAAGGAAAAACCGAAAGAAAACGCCTCAAACCTTCACCCACACCAGAAAACCTAACACCAAAAACCTGCGCACCAGAACCACTCGCAGGCCTCACCCACATACCTAACCCTTTCTTGAACTGAAATAACCCATCCTGCATAAACGGAGGAGCCTCACCAAAATCCATCTTCGCAAAACCCCTCTCAATACCCACAAGAATACTAAAATAATAAACCGAATAGCTGCCTAAAGTCAGCTGTTTATCAACATCCCGCACACCTAAAATAGGTTCCCAAAGTTCGTTGCCGTGTGGAATAAGCAAGTTCCCAGAAACACACGCCCCACCCGACTTAACCAACAAAAGCTCACCCCTCAAAAACAACTCCCGACACTCAGAAAAACTAATCGGCAACGAACAACCCGCATGCCGCTTAGCCATATGCGGCAAATAAACACCATAATAAAAAGACCCCAACGCCCCCAAATCTCTAGTAAGCTCAAAAGTGTAACCAGCCCCAGCCACCTGCTTCAACTTGCGACGTTTCCCATCGGAAATCCTATTTTGAATTGCTTCCATGGAACCTTTGAGGTCCAACACGAAATCCAAACGAGGCGAAACAAAAAACCCTCGTTCACCAAGAAAACGCGAAAAAAGCCAACTCCCCTCAACAACCGTCAAATCCACCCCTAAATCCTCAACAGAAGAAGCAACTCGATCAAAAGAATACTTGCCCAAAAACTCAACCACAGGCTCACCAACAAACAAAAACTTTGAAAAATACTCAACACTAACCTTAGAACCCAAAACAACAACCGAAAAAGAATCAGAAAACCGCGACCTACCCACTAACCGATAAGCATTCGAACGAACCAACCTCGGACGAACACCATCAGAACAACCTAGTCCGAAGAACACGCCAAACAACATCACCAAAAAACGTCATAAGATCTAAACCCTGCGATTTCCTTGAGAAACTAATAAAAGTGAATACATTCCCACTATTTGCTGAGTTCACTAAAGACAGCAGTTTCTTTTTCAAACAGAATCTTCGAGGAATCGGGACCGCAGTTGAAGAGCAAGTCGATGACACTCAATTCTGGAATGAATTCTCCGAATAGCTGAGGGTACTTGAATGAGTTAACCTCCAAAAACTCAACTTTGATTCTTTCCTTTTCAAAAATCGATTTAGCACCATCTTGCTCCATATAGTTCTTAGCGCCTATAGAGGAAACATATCGGTCTGCCCCGAACATTTTGCATATGTCAAGAAGCAAGGTAGTTCTTTTTCCCTCAAGCCCCAACTTTGAAGCTCTTACAAATACAGGCGATAAACCCAATTTAGCAGAAAAATACTTTATTAGACAAATATTCAGTAAAGCAAGTTCAGTCCAACTTGATTCGTAAATAGACTTGAAGAAGGACGAATAAAGACTAAAGTACGGAGCTTTGCCATAAGATGTTTTAATGGCATTTAAATGCTGCCGCTTCCAAGGCTTCGAATTATCAACTTCGACCTCACTTATTCTACTTTGACTACCATGATGAGTAGGAATACTTAACCAAGCAAAGTTCTGAGTGGACTTGATTCGATTTCGAGATTGCCAAGACCTCTGTTCAAATTGAACATTATCCATGAAAACATAGACATCAGCTTCCTTCATAATCCGAAAATATCCGGTCCAAGGAAGATAAGTAGGTTGACTAATCACAACAGTTCTCGTTGAAATAAACCTCCAAAATGCTCGAGTTAAAGTTAAATATCCTTGGAAAACAATGAAGACCGCATTATAGACTTTCCGCTAAAACAGACCAGTGAAAAGTACATTGAGAACGAGAAATCTTAAGACCAACGGCGTTCCAAGCCCTCTGAATAGCAAAGTTGCTTACCTGCCCACCAGTCTCAATAACATCCACTTTATCAGTCAACCATGCAATTGAAGCATTCAGCAAAGAAGTCCCCACCAACTTATTTCTAGCAGAAGGAGCTACGGCAGTTAGAACCATAATTCCAAATCGCAACCCTAAAAATTTTAGAAGTGAATTGTTAACGTTGCAAACGTTGAAGCCAACTGGTTTCCCATCAACATCAGCAACCAAAACCTCACTTAAAGGATCCGTAGAAGAATTAACCAGCCATTTTGCATAAAGATCACTACTCTTCGCCCTTGGCAAAACCGGATCAGCATGAAAACGGTCTGTTGCACCAGTAGTGTCCTCAAAACAATCGAATGCCATCCTTTGTAACTCGGAAATTTCATCTGGTTTAAACCTTCTAACCTGATACTTGCCATTAAAACTTGTCCCCGGATGTTCCCGCAAATCCAAAGTATACGTTACAAGAATATCCATCAACTTAAAGCACTTGCTTTCTAGGGCATGAATGCTTGACAGATCTTCTTTGTTGACCCTGACCGTTATATGAAGCAGAAGTTCCTTGCAACATCTTGCCAAAACCGTAGAGATAAGTCGTTTTTTAATGTACAATGACTCCAAATAACTTCCAGAAGCCAGAATATGCTCTATCTTTGATATGTCGATACCAAAATGATTTGAGTCCCACTCTGACTTCTTCAGCGAAATTAACCCAACGATCTCATTATCTTCTTGAGCTACAAAAACAAAACCGTTTTTAGAGATAATATAAGAAAGCTCAGAAAGCGTATAATTAACAAAACGGTCCTGAGTAACCCCGTAGGTCGCATATGGATTTACCAAATAAACACTCAGAAACTTGCCTAAATTATCCGTTAGTTTATTGTCTAACAAAGATATTTCCAAAATTATAACCTCCATGTTTTAAGGAAAAAAAAATTTAACTTTAGCTTTACATTAATGTACATTTACTTATTAGCTGTTCAGCATTGCCTTATATGCTTCAGCCATATCGTTTACGATTTTGGTCCAGGAGTAACATTTTTCAATAATTCGTCTGCCTTCAGAGCCACAATGTAATCTAAGATTTTTGTTTTCTAACAACTCTTCAATAGAATTTGCAAGCTTTTGAGCATCGTTGGGAGGAACCAAAAGTCCATTGACTCGGTTCTTTATGACTTCATCGCCTGTTGCCACAACGGGTGTTGCACAAGCCAACGCTTCTAAAGTGGTGAGTCCCCCGCAAATTTGATCAAGATGTGGAGCTACAAGCAAAGAGGCTTTTTGATACCAAGGAATAAGTTCCTTTTCGGTTTTGTTGCCTAAAAGTTCCACTCGATGTTTCCCTTGGGCATTAATTTGTTCAACCGTTTTTTTTAGTTCCTTTGAATACTCGGGAGTGCTTGGATCAAACGGACCAATAATTACTGCATGAACTGGAGTCTTCATGAATGAAAGTGCTTCCAACAAAATGTGCACTCCTTTCAGTTTTTGGAGTCTGCCAACGAACAAAACGGTAAAATCAATTCTCTTTGATTCATCAGGCACAAAGACATCGGAGTTAACCCCTACGCTTTTTTTATCTAGAATTTTCGATTGGGGAATTCCCATATCCAAATAGGAACTAATCTGAAATGAGCAGGGAATGTATAAGCTGGCAATGCGCTTGAAGATAGTCCTTTGGAAAAAATTCTTTCTAATCGTTTCAAAAGCCATAGGTGTTAGCGAATGCATTATTTTGGGTTTCTTCGAAAAAATAGAAAAGAAGGGAAAACTCAAATCTTCCTCATCACAAAAATGGATTACATTATAATTCCCAAAAATTTTCGTGAATCCGGGCTTAGGAATAAAATTAATTCTGAATAATCGATTAATCGGGTCAATTGGAAGAAAAGCCAAGGGACTGGCAATAGCTGAAATTCTAAAGATATTAAAATCACCCATTTCAGAAGTTCCCTTAGAAAAAGGTTTCCATTTCCGATTCATATGCAGCGTCAATACATCTGTGCGAATGCCGGAGGAATTAAGCTTAAGTGCTAGCTGACGCACAAAAGTCTCGGTTCCCCCTACTATCGGATTATACGAGGGAGAAACGAGCAGTACCTTGAACTTAATCTTCTTCGAAGCTGCCAAATTCAACACAAATTCCTATTCTTCAAATAGCAAAATTAAAGAAAAACTTCTTTTAGGTTAAGGCGTACAATACACTTGACTTCCACCATTTGTATAAATTAAATTAGCTTCTTTGAGAATAGGATCAATTTGGGCGTAGCTGAGAACCGATTCGGGGGTAGGCGTAATGAAACCATCGATAACATTAAAATACCTTAAGTAAATGAAGGAATTTGTCTCCGGCTTGGTATAGTTTGTTAGAGTGAACAAATTAACATCTGGAACTAACGCGTAAATTTTTAGAGGGTGAGTCTGAGACATCCAATCCGAATATATTAGTGAATTATTAATGATAGATTTTGATAACCACGTTGCACTCACAATATCTTGCTCCGGAGTGAAACAGAAGTAAAGATTCATTTTGGTCCCCGGATCGGATGAAGTTCTCATATTATCCCAATCGAGAGTATACGATTGCGGGCTTCCCCCAGAAGAAATGATTTATGAACCCATATTGAGAAAGAAAATAAGCAGCAATTAGAAACACTAAAAATATCATTTTGAAATCAATCCTTTTTCCACCGACTTTCGAAAGAATTTGGGGAAACCTGAACAGCCGACTTAATAATTTTCTTAAGGAAAATAGAAGCGCTTCCCCGCCGATAACAAAACATGCAGCCAAAAACAGCAAAGTAATTCCGTAGTACCTAACGAAATTTAGCGTAGATGAAAGATTTGGAACAAAAATTGCCAAAAAAAGAAGCATAGAACAGAAAAGAATCATGGCACGATATTTAAAATCAAGTTTATACTTTGTCCTATTAAGTGCTACAGAAGAGGATACCCACAAACAAAAGAAGATGGGCAACTGCGAACAAAACCCAATTAACTGAACTCGCTACTGTTCGAACAGAATGCGCCGTAAATATTTCATTAGGTCTGGCCGCTGTATTGAGGAAGTCCGAGTTGAAACTATAAGCGATGTTGTTAGTGATGCTCCAAAGCTTATCGATAATCCCGTTAGGAACATACCAATACCACAAGAAATTCATGCTTAACAGCAAAAGAATTATTCCGCCATCTAGTATGTTCTCGGGTTTCTTTGTAGCCTTAATGAATATGTAAGCTAAAACAATAAACAGTAAGTAAATAATCGAAAATGTATAATGAGACACTATGAGTGATGCGCCGAAAATAAGCAGGATAAGCCTATTAGTATTTCTGGAAAAAGGTTTTTCGATCAAAAGAAATAGGGAGAGAACTAAGAAGAATGCACCTATTAGTTGACGATTAAGACCAAGAGGTTCAATCCCGTAAAAAACTATCGGGCTCGAAACTAAGAAAAAGGCAGACAAGAGCGCAAATTGACTCTTGCCGTCCCTATCAAGAATTCTATACACCGCGACTGGAACAATTGAAAAAACAAAAGGAAAAAACACTTTGAATAACAATTCACCGTCAAAATTCAATAAAGAAGTGTAAATTACAGGCAAGATAGTAATGCTTAACATTGAATTGAAAGCAGGTTGTGGCCATGTTCCAATGTTAGAGGGAACCCAATGACTATTGATGGCAACAACCCGGTAAACAAAATATTCTAGAGGAGAATCAGCTCCAACAATATGTTTAGTTAGGAAAGGAAATTGCAGCACCAAGGAAAGAGAAACTGAAAAAATAAGTAAAGGATAAAGCTTGACAGGAACAAGCCGCAAAGATAGGACACTTGCAATAAACAAAACTACTATCAGAATAGGAAGTATGGGTATTGCTTCTCTCACAAATACTGAGGCTGCAACGCTAAAAATGGGTAGCATCAGTAAAAGCACTGCAACTACCCCATGAATGGGTTCAACTTTTCCCTTAACTCGGTCGAGTGTAACTGAGCTCAAAAAACCTGAAATATCTCTAATACAACTTGCACCAAAAAGAACGAGGGTAAAACCACTTATTGCTATAAGAATCGACGTGGTTGACAAAGGCTGTGCGATCCCAAAAAATGGGAAAATTTCGTTAACAAATAACCCTACAAACATCAAAAAAGCAACACTTAAACCCGCAGAAAATAGAAGAAGGTCCAACAATCGAATTGTATTAATATTTAAAAAGCTCAGAAAAACGAATCCAGGCAAGAAAGAAAGATACGCAAAAACAATTACCTGCCTCAAAATGGGAATATCCAAAGCTATAACTAGATAAACGAAGAAATGAAAAAGGCAAACTAGCCAAACGTATTGTCTAAAATTCATGTATAACGAAACTCAACTTGCGTTTTTAGAAAGGATATTCAACTTTGTAGATTTTGTTTCTTCGACTTAAGATTCTGCAAATTCCTTTATGAAATCGTCAACATTGCCGTAAAACCTCTTCATGTTTGCAACGATTTTGTCTTCGCTCCAATTCCACCATGCAATTCTTAGTAGTTGGCGTATCTGGTCTGGGCCAAATTGATATCGTAAGATCTTTCCTGGAACACCAGCAACGATGGCATAAGGAGGGATATCATGGGTCACAACACACCCTGCACCTATAATTGCGCCATCGCCTATTTTTAATTCAGGCAAAATTATCGCTCCAGCTCCTATCCAAACGTCGTTTCCAATAATAATCGGCAATTCTTTGCGGGGCAAATAAAGCTGTTTCACCTGTTCAGAAGGAACACCTTTAACATTTGTAAACCACCAAAGTAACGGAAAATTAGCGACAACTCGATAGGAGTGATTGTCACCCGCAATTGTAACATCATCAGCTATCGAGCAAAACTTTCCAATTACAACCCTATTGTTGTGGGTTGTAACGATTTTGGGGTTTCCATACGTGTTAGCACCAATTTGAACCGCAGGATTAGGTCTCTTAGCAAACTTTGAAACGATATTCTCCCACAATATGCTAATAATAACTTTGACTACATTCAAAGTCTAACACCTCCTTACTCCCAGAATCTTAAACAATTTATGAGCTCATTTTGGAGAAAAGAATTATTCAATGTCTTTAAAGGGAGAGATGTTTATTTTCTGACCTGTTTCTATCGATTTCTTAGCAGCCTCATAAGTAATAAGCGTGTTTAATCCGTTTATTGAGCTGCGACAATACTTCTTACCAGTTCTAATTTTGCTAATGAAACTATCAATCTCAAATTGAAAAAGGTTGGGTCTCGTAATATGGCGCATTGGGAGGTTAGGGAATTTCATATTAAACAAAGCTGTGCTAGTTTTGCGCCACATCGAAATTTCAGGTATGTCTGTAGAATTCACGAGGAGTAACATTTCAGGTGAAGCTTGCAGGCTTTGGGCTGTGCCGTGAATGTGCAAACTCTCCATGTATTGGGAGGATAACCAACTCGTTTTCCCAATTCCGATTCGGTTCCCCGGATATTCTAACGTGCAGACGCATGAATCTTCCACGGATGAATCAAAATAGGTTGTCGCAGTGGCTGAAACGGCAATAGGGAAATCATCAAAAGCGTAGTTAATTAAATCAAAAACATGCGGTCCTTTATCGGAAAGGACACCACCTCCAGCTTCAAGTTTGAAAAACCATGTGGATTTACTCCAAAGTAGCAATGGGTTTGCATCTAGCATGTTGCATTCAACGAGATAGACGTGTCCAAGAATTCCGCTTTGGATTATAGCATGAGCTTTTTTGTAATTAGGCTGAAAACGTAGGTTGAATCCAACCATTAAGATTTTGTTTGCGTTAATTGAAGCAGCATACATCCTTCGTCCATCATCAGCTTTAGCCGCCAACGGTTTCTCACATAGCACATGAACATCGTTTTCAAAAGCATTCAGTGCAATTTCCGCATGTGTGTTAGGGGGCGTGCAAATGCTTATGGCATCAATTTTCTGTTTTTGGAAGAGTTCATCAACTGAAGAATAGCAGTTTCTTATTCTAAATTTCTTTGAAGCTTTCTTAAGCTTTGCTTCATCTGCATCTACCAAAGCCGCCAATTCAACGTCTTTATTACCTAGGTAAGAGGGAATGTGAGCTTTGGTTCCAATTTCTCCAGCTCCAATGACTGCTACTCGAGTTTTTGTACCAGACATGTCAATTACTCCTAAATTTCAAGGATCCAATAAGCCATAGAGATTGTGCTTTCCAGGAATTGTTTTGAAATGGCGTTGAATTTCTTTGTAGTTCCGTCCCAATACTTCATAGTTTGTTGTTCCCAATCCTCTTCTTTCGCCTTCAACGATGTATTTGATTTTTTTGGGGTTCACACCTATTAATTTAGCAAGCAGATGATCAACTGCCACAATGTCTTTTCCGAATATGAGAGAATCCATTTTAACAGGTAATCCAAACACAGGTCCTCTTCCTTCCATGGCAAAAATCCCATCTACTACAATTAGTTGAGGTTTGAATAGTCTGCTGATGTCAACCAAGCAGTTGTGGAGATCTTTGTGGTAAATTAATTTTCTAGGATACGGATTGCATCCATACTGGTTCTTCATAGTTCCGCCAAGCGTGCAGAGACTGTGAGTTTTAAGTTTCGGAACAGAAATGAGCCAGTTTGCTTTTTCCAATGTTTGTGGATACTTGATTTTCTTTAAAAACACGTTGTCTTGAATAAATCGAACACTAAAAGGATCCTTCGAAAGGTTGACAAGATTTACATTTAGCTCTTTTGCTAGCCGCTCATATCCCAACAACTTGAAAGCCATGTCAGCTAGTAATTGTGTTCCGTCAGACTCCACGATAGTTATGTCGGTTATTTGAAACTCTTGCTGCAAGTACTTAATAATAGCGCCTACGACTCGTCGGTCAGTTGTCGCCCCAGTCTCAGGACCTTTTATCGCACACAAATTAGGCTTTATCGCAACGGCGTCGGTTTTCTTAAAATTTGGGACCCCAATTAGTTCAAACCCTTCTTTCACTTTCTCAAAAAGGTCTAACGAACCATGAACATCAACTATCGAAAGCATTTCTTGAGGCTGCTTCACAGATTTCCACATAAGACTTCATCCTTCATTTTTAATTAACATTATTTCCAAGTTTTCGCTATATGCAGATATGCAATAAAAATCACAAAAATGCGGCATAAAAGCCACATGAATAATGCCTAAAGATTCTGGATGAACACGGCTAAAATAGCTAGGAAAGGTCGTACATTAGATTTGATGATCTGGACTACGGCACGTGGATGTTGATGATTAACAAAAAACGCGTTTATGTAATTATCGCTTTAACGCTTAGTAGTTGTCTGCTCATCGGAGCATCAATGAACAGTGCTTTCTCCGTTTTGGTTGATAAGAGCTATGTTCTTTCCTCAACAGGTGTTATCCTAAGCTCAACACCAGAACCGACATCAACGCCTCTTAACCAGGGAACAATTAACAAGGCATCAGTGATCTACGGTCGATCATGGTCTTCAGCGGACATCTCTTACGCGGCCAAGCACTTCAACTTGCTCGTCGTGGACATCGAAGGAAACCAAAACCGCAATCCTTATGGACAATGGATGCAAAGTGTCAAATCCCAGAATCCAAGTATGCTTATTTTCGGATACAAAATTCTCATAGGAGAATACTCAATCGAAGACGATTGGGCAACAGTTAACGCACACGAAAATTGGTTCGTCCATGACGCAAAAGGAAATCGAATCAAAGACTCCATATGGGGACATTACCTAATGGATGTAGGAAACGTTGGATGGCGGGAACATTGGGTCAGCTACGTCAACAGTAAAATGGCTGCTTTTCCAGCTTATGATGGGGTTTACGCTGATGTCGTTTGGGACACATTAATGACTAGCGAGTTAGACAGCACAGCCCCAGCTTCAGTCGTGAATAATTGGCATGCTAACACGTTGGGTATGTTGCAATACATTAAAGCCAATCTTTTGCCAGGTAAACTACTAGTTGTGAATACGGAAGGAGGGTGGGCATATGGTCATACCAACTATGACTATTTGAATGCCGTTGACGGAATGGAAATCGAGGGCTACTTCCACGCGCCATGGGAAGACTCTTCGAGCTACACAAAAATCGCAGACAGCCTCATAAACTGCCTATCCTACGGCTCAGCCAACGGAAAAATCATGATCGCCGAATCCGGCAGCACTACAAATGATTTTCGGCTACAAAAGTTTACTTACGCTCAGTTTCTTTTGGGTGCAAACGGATCCAAGGCATACTGGGGATGGAACGTGGGCATCATGTATTATGATCTTCAATCTAGCTACCAACCGATAATGGATACGAAAATAGGAACCCCAACAAATGCATATTATAAGAGCCAAGGTGTCTACATGCGAGACTTCACAGGCGGAAAAGTAATATCAAACCCCTCAGCAAACCCACGCACAGTCTCTGTTGGAGCCGGCTACACTTTGTTGGATGGCACCGTAGCAGCTAAGAGCATGACTTTAGCGGCGTACAGCGCAGAAATATTACTGTCCCAAAATAAATAACTTATTCATGGCATTTACCACTCAACAAGACTAAAGTCAATTCATACTGTTGTAGAGTTCCAAGTACTTTTCAATCAAAATCTCCCAATTGTGTTTGATCCTCACTCGATTAAATGCATTATGACCTAGTTTCATCCTGAGTTTTCTATCTGACAGAGCCACCCGAATTCTATCAGCAAGGTCTTCTACGTCTCCGCCCTTAGCTATCAGACCATTCTCCCAATCAGTGATATACTCACGTGCAAAAGGAAAATCATACATAACAAGGCATTTCTTATGAGCCATCGCCTCCAATGCCGCCACAGGCTGCCCCTCGTACAAACTAGGAAGAGCAATTACGCTCGCTCTCCTGATTTTCTCAATTAAGAATGCGTTGCTCACGTACCCGTAAATATGTACGTTGCGTTCAAGACCTAAATTACGCACGAGTGCTTCAACTTTGGATCTTAGCGGCCCTTTGCCGCAAATATCAATAGTTATTGCAGGAAAGTCTTTCTTAACAAGGGAAATTGCATGCAGCAATTGCAATATGCCTTTATTGTAGAATAACCTGCCCCAAAAAAGAATTGAGCAATCATCCTCTAGGTTATCTTGATTGTCTACGCTAACATAGCGCTCCCTAGAAAGATCTACACCATTGTAAATCACTGAGATTTTCGAATAGTCCAAGCGCGGGTTTCGGCGCTTCATCTCTTCGAGCCGGGCATCACTACAAACAACAACGTGATCTGATGCACGCAAACTGCTATTCAGAAGATACTCATTAAGAGGGTATTCAAGAACGGATCCTACAAACTCACCTGCCGACCAAAAAGGAATAGGAGAACCAAGAAAAACATTGGTTTCGCAATGTGTGCAGCCGTGAACGTGGGTGATGAATGGGCTACGAAGTTCTTTTTTGAAGCTTGCCAAGACGCCACCGGTCTTAGGATCAACATTATGGATGATGTCAAAATCTTTTAGATATCCTCGGAGTAAGCTAAGGTTTTGCAGTGGGAACCACAAGTGTCTCGGAGGAGGACTTATTATGGGCATACGCACGACATCAAGATAGTCGTTCACTTTCTCTACGGACAATTTTTTGGACTTTCCGCAAAAGACGGTTGTATGTATCTTTCTCTTAGAAAGATTCAACGATAAGTCGAAGCAAACTGCTGCAGTGCCACCTAACGAAGCTGGAGGATACTCTCCTGAAACCAAAGCTACTCTAAGATTGCTTCCCAATTCGTTCAACTCCTCCCTTCAATAAACACACATATTTCTCTTAGTTGGACTTTCCAAAACAAAGAAAAAACCGTTTTTACTGGTCTTTTGTGATTTTGACAGGGAAAATATTTAGCTATTGACCGTAAACTTTTGGTCTCCATTCTTTGTTTCTTGAATTAAGGTTTGGTAAATTTGAACTGCTCTCTGAGCCGTCTTTTCCCAAGTATAAAATGACTTTATCGTCTTTCTGGCGTTAGCTCCAATTTCTTCTCTCAAGTTTTTGTCCTTAATCAACTTCAAAACCAAGTTCGTGAATTCTGAGTCTGGGCAGCACGCCAGAAGAATATCGCTTCCGTTTTTAAGCTTGATGCCTTCTGCCCCTTTTGTTGTCGACACAACGGGTTTTCCGCATGCCATATATTCTATGATTTTGATTCTTGTTCCGCCGCCTTTTAGCAGTGGCACAATAGCAATGTCTGCTGCTGCAATGTATTGATGTAGATCTTTAACAAAACCGGTTGTTATTATGTTGGCCCCCGAAATTTTGGGGGGGTTTCTGCCTACAATAAAAGTGTAAGTTGAAGGATTCTCCTCCACTATTCTGGGCATAATTGTGTCTGTTATTATTTGGATTGCTTCTTGATTAGGTGGATAGAGTAAATCGCCGTGGAAAATTAACACAGTTTTGTTTCTAAGCTTATATTTATCCCTAATTCGTTCACCGTTTTCTGCGGTCGAGAATTGGTTAAGGTCTACTGAATTAGGAATAATTACAAATTTGTTCTCAGCAATTCCCCATGACATGAATGTTTTCTTGTCCGTCTCAGAAACAGTAAAAACTGAGTCGCATACCCTGCAACCATTTTTTTCCATCAATTCAGTTGCAGTAGCGTATAAACTGCCCACGTTTCCCATGCTTCTAACGCGGTCAGTTTCGACGTTGTGAGAATCGCAGACCAAAGGTATGTTGAGCAGTTTTTTTGCAGCGAAAGAAGGGAGTATAGGTATTGGAGATTCGCATTGGATTATGTCTATGTTTTCTTTTTTGCACACAAATAGGAGCTTGACAAGCAAATAAGGATCCAAAGCGTAAGATAGAACCATTTCTGACATGACTGAAGCTGTTACTATCCCGAGAATTCTGTTAGTTATTTCTTGAAGAAATTTCAATGGTCCTGGAATAAGAAGTCTGATACGAAAAGGATAAGATAGTTCCGTTATTTGCCCATTTCTTATTCGAAAATATTTGTCTTTGTCTACAAAGATTGCCGACAAGGACTTTGTCAATGATCTATTAACCAAGTAAACATTAACATCATTTTTGGAAACATTCTTGGCTAAAGCCATGATTCGGTCTACGGCGCCCGTATGATTATCCAAAGGAAGGTGAGTGCAAACACAAAGGTTTATGTTACTATTTCGATTTTTCGATTCAGATAACTTTTTTGTGCTCTTGCCTCTTCTAAATTCCATTTTCATTCTAAACGACCTAATCTAAAACATCAAAGTTCATTTCAACAATTTTGCTTGCAAATATTTTTTGGAAAGTAAAAGCAAAAAGCGCTTAATTAAAGAGGTTCTTTTTTCTTGAAACTATCCGGTTTTCGTTAAGCTTGCCAGAACTTTCGCTTTTCCAATTCTATCAAGGAACTGAAGATATCTTTTGCAGATTACCATATAATCAAGTTCTGCTTCAGCGAATTTTCGCCCATTGACCCCTTTCAACAGAAGTGTCTCATGTGGAGTCCCTTTTGCTATCCGAATAGCTTCTGCAATGGAGTCAGCATTCGGTTCGCAAACAAAACCACACTCAAAATCTTCAACTATCTTAGATGTCCCATCAATTCTGGTAACTATAATTGGCTTTCCTATAGCCATAAACTCTGCAAATTTCGTTGGAACCAAGCCTGATCTGTTTTCAAATTCTTCACGAGTGCTCGCGTCGGCTGGAATGACCAAGACGTCAGCCTTCTGCAACTCAGCAATGAGGTTATCTCTCGGTAGCCAATCCACCAACGTTACCTTAACGCCAAGTTTTTCTTGTATCTCTCTTTTCTTTTTAGAATCCTTTTCTTGAAAGCCGATAAACTCGAAGTGAATATCTTCGCGGTTCAGTTTTTCGGCTGCAACTATTAAAGGTTCAACACCTTCGATTTTGCCGTAGGAGCCAGCATAGATAACCAAGAAGACATGAGAGTTTTGTCCACATTCAGATCTATTTTGTGGTTTAAATAACTGAACGTCTACTCCGTTAAGAATTATTTCAATGTTCTCGCTCTTAATTCTTCGGCTTCTGTTGAGGAGACGCTGTTTGAGGTCGGGCCAAGCTGTTACGAAATAGTCAATATGTCCAATTGCTAAATGTTCTGTGAACCGCATTTGGAAAGCACTGAACAATCCACCGAGGTCGAATCGCCCTTTCACCATCAAACGACCTTCAATTTGAGCGTCACTATGTACGTCGTAAACTACAAGAGCTTGACTTCTTAGAAGAAGCTTTGCTAAAGCGAAAAAGTAGGCCGGGCCGTGACCTTCAGCGCTTATTACATCGAAACTCCTTAAGTATCTAAGGATAAAGGGAAGATTTAGTATCTGAACAAAAACTGGAGAACTAAAGAAAAGGTCTCCGAGAAAAAGAAGGTCCGTTTCTGCACCCAGTTTCTTGCAGTGTTGCTCAAGTTGGCGTATGCGATGGTTGTAGGCGTGCAGATCTCTTGACTTTGAAAATCCTACGAACAGCATTTTCAATCTGGAACACCACACTTTGAGCTGAGCATCATTTACCAATGAGATGCCATAAGGGACTTGATTTGACTAAACACCCATTTTGAAATCTTCCAACGAAAGCATTGAGTCTATGCTTTTTTTGCGGTCAGACTGATGCCGAGAAGAGCCATGACGGGTAGTGTTCTACAGATTTTCTTGCCAATTGATGGAGAAAAAGCCATCAGAGTTTTTTCGATTGTTCTAATGAGAATCACTGGAGATCTCAAGTAGAACCCTTTGCCGCCTACGTAGGCAGCTAAATGAGTAAAGCCATTATTCAGCAGAATTTTGTACATTTCTAACATGGTATATTCCTTTAAGTGAAATCCTGAAGCGACTGTGTCGAAGTCTTCTGGAAATGTCGTGAGGACCTGATAGCCTGTTTGGAGTCATGCAAACGTATATTCCGTTGGGAGCTAACTTGCTAAATATTGTTTTGAGGTGTTCTTGAAAATCGTCAGGATGAAGATGTTCGATAAAATCGTGGCTGAATGCAACATCAATGCTGTTTTCGGGTACGGGAACGCTAAACCCATCGGTTAGGATTAGTTTAAAATTCTTGGGCAATTTTGCGTTAGCAGTTATTTCCCTGGAGACGTCAATTGCGTACACCATCTTTGCGTTCTTTGCGGCTTCAAAAGCTAAGGCGCAATCGCCTGAACCAACCTCTAGAAATGTTTTATCTGCCTTTAGAAAGCGATTCAATAAATTTATTTGTTCAGTGACTTCCCGCTTTCGGAGCATTAAGTCTTTCTTTCGCATTAGCTGCGAGTGATAAGGTACACGCTCGAACAATTCATCATAAACAGCTGAATATAATCCGATCCTTTCAGCTCTACTTGCGGTGCGCAATTTTTCTGCTAATTCTTTCTCGATTTTGTAGTGTTCTGCGACTTCTTCTGGGGTTCCTTCCTGTTCGGGACCGAAATCCATTATTTTATTTATGAAAGATCTCTTGGATTTTTGAGAACCTTTCATCAATAATTTCACCTAATTTTCGAAACAAGTCTGGAGACAATGATGAATTCTGCAGGCGATTTTACTGAAAGGCCTCGTAGACGCTTAACGTTTGCTGAGCTATGTTAGCCCAACTGTGTTTTTCAGCAAAAGTCCTTGCCGAGGCGGACAATCGAGTTCGAAGGGAGACGTCTGTTTCAATATTTTTAATGCAAACGCTAAGGGCCCGAAAGTCCCCTGCTGGAAAGAGTAAGCCGTCAATTCCTTCGCGAAGTGGACTCGGCTTTTAATCTTAGAGTTTATGATGGGCACTCCATAAGACATTGCCTCCAACATAGTGAAAGGAAAACCCTCGTAGTCCGAAGTGAGAACGAAGATATCTGCGGCTTGGAAAAGTAGTGCCTTTCGATCCTTCGAAATCCACCCAGGCATCTCAACCATGTCGTTTAAGCCATATTTATTCACCAAGGACATTAAGTTTGAGCGTTCAGGTCCGTCTCCGGCGATGATTACGTGACATTGGTTATTCCCTGTGGTTTGCAGTACTTTGACCGCTTTAATTAAGAGTTCAAGCCTTTTTCGGCTAACCATCCTGCGCCCAAGCTAAAAATCAAGATGACATCGGTGTTAATGTTAAGTTTTCGCTTGAATTCGGCCTTGTTTGAGATCATATTTTTTTGCGGAAGCTCGACACCGTTTTCAATAATCTTAATCTTCTTTTTTGGAGTCCGATAAATTTCATTAAGTTCGTCTCTTACTTGGGGAGTCGGAACAATTAGACCTTCTGCTTGACGCTATCGACATCGATTCTAAGAAGAAACCTAGTGAGGTATAGAATACCGTGCGTTTTAGGCTGGGAACCGCTAAAATGAGCGCCCCATAATTGCTTTGATTTCTCCAAAACTTGTGTCGTGAAAGGTGCAAAGTTTAGTTTCACCATGCTTTGTGGAAATGAAAGCTCCGACATACGGTTCTTCTACGTGAATTACGTCGAATTTATCTTTTTGAAGCAATTTATTTGCTATTTTGG
>CAVTMS010000005.1:0-161076 GCA_963735905.1 Candidatus Bathyarchaeota archaeon
GGCGCATTGGGAGGTTAGGGAATTTCATATTAAACAAAGCTGTCCTAGTTTTGCGCCACATCGAAATTTCAGGTATGTCTGTAGAATTCACGAGGAGTAACATTTCAGGTGAAGCTTGCAGGCTTTGGGCTGTGCCGTGAATGTGCAAACTCTCCATGTATTGGGAGGATAACCAACTCGTTTTCCCAATTCCGATTCGGTTCCCCGGATATTCTAACGTGCAGACGCATGAATCTTCCACGGATGAGTCAAAATAGGTTGTCGCAGTGGCTGAAACGGCAATAGGGAAATCATCAAAAGCGTAGTTAATTAAATCAAAAACATGCGGTCCTTTATCGGAAAGGACACCACCTCCAGCTTCAAGTTTGAAAAACCATGTGGATTTACTCCAAAGTAGCAATGGGTTTGCATCTAGCATGTTGCATTCAACGAGATAGACGTGTCCAAGAATTCCGCTTTGGATTATAGCATGAGCTTTTTTGTAATTAGGCTGAAAACGTAGGTTGAATCCAACCATTAAGATTTTGTTTGCGTTAATTGAAGCAGCATACATCCTTCGTCCATCATCAGCTTTAGCCGCCAACGGTTTCTCACATAGCACATGAACATCGTTTTCAAAAGCATTCAGTGCAATTTCCGCATGTGTGTTAGGGGGCGTGCAAATGCTTATGGCATCAATTTTCTGTTTTTGGAAGAGTTCATCAACTGAAGAATAGCAGTTTCTTATTCTAAATTTCTTTGAAGCTTTCTTAAGCTTTGCTTCATCTGCATCTACCAAAGCCGCCAATTCAACGTCTTTATTACCTAGGTAAGAGGGAATGTGAGCTTTGGTTCCAATTTCTCCAGCTCCAATGACTGCTCTTGAGTTTTTGTACCGGACATGTCAATTACTCCTAAATTTCAAGGATCCAATAAGCCATAGAGATTGTGCTTTCCAGGAATTGTTTTGAAATGGCGTTGAATTTCTTTGTAGTTCCGTCCCAATACTTCATAGTTTGTTGTTCCCAATCCTCTTCTTTCGCCTTCAACGATGTATTTGATTTTTTTGGGGTTCACACCTATTAATTTAGCAAGCAGATGATCAACTGCCACAATGTCTTTTCCGAATATGAGAGAATCCATTTTAACAGGTAATCCAAACACAGGTCCTCTTCCTTCCATGGCAAAAATCCCATCTACTACAATTAGTTGAGGTTTGAATAGTCTGCTGATGTCAACCAAGCAGTTGTGGAGATCTTTGTGGTAAATTAATTTTCTAGGATACGGATTGCATCCATACTGGTTCTTCATAGTTCCGCCAAGCGTGCGAAGACTGTGAGTTTTTAAGTTTCGGAACAGAAATGAGCCAGTTTGCTTTTTCCAATGTTTGTGGATACTTGATTTTCTTTAAAAACACGTTGTCTTGAATAAATCGAACACTAAAAGGATCCTTCGAAAGGTTGACAAGATTTACATTTAGCTCTTTTGCTAGCCGCTCATATCCCAACAACTTGAAAGCCATGTCAGCTAGTAATTGTGTTCCGTCAGACTCCACGATAGTTATGTCGGTTATTTGAAACTCTTGCTGCAAGTACTTAATAATAGCGCCTACGACTCGTCGGTAGTTGTCGCCCCCGGTCTAGCAGGACCTTTTATCGCACACAAATTAGGCTTTATCGCAACGGCGTCGGTTTTCTTAAAATTTGGGACCCCAATTAGTTCAAACCCTTCTTTCACTTTCTCAAAAAGGTCTAACGAACCATGAACATCAACTATCGAAAGCATTTCTTGAGGCTGCTTCACAGATTTCCACATAAGACTTCATCCTTCATTTTTAATTAACATTATTTCCAAGTTTTCGCTATATGCAGATATGCAATAAAAATCACAAAAATGCGGCATAAAAGCCACATGAATAATGCCTAAAGATTCTGGATGAACACGGCTACAGTGAGCCAGGAAAGGTCGTACATTAGATTTGATGATCTGGACTACGGCACGTGGATGTTGATGATTAACAAAAAACGCGTTTATGTAATTATCGCTTTAACGCTTAGTAGTTGTCTGCTCATCGGAGCATCAATGAACAGTGCTTTCTCCGTTTTGGTTGATAAGAGCTATGTTCTTTCCTCAACAGGTGTTATCCTAAGCTCAACACCAGAACCGACATCAACGCCTCTTAACCAGGGAACAATTAACAAGGCATCAGTGATCTACGGTCGATCATGGTCTTCAGCGGACATCTCTTACGCGGCCAGCACTTCAACTTGCTCGTCGTGGACATCGAAGGAAACCAAAACCGCCAATCCTTATGGACAATGGATGCAAAGTGTCAAATCCCAGAATCCAAGTATGCTTATTTTCGGATACAAAATTCTCATAGGAGAATACTCAATCGAAGACGATTGGGCAACAGTTAACGCACACGAAAATTGGTTCGTCCATGACGCAAAAGGAAATCGAATCAAAGACTCCATATGGGGACATTACCTAATGGATGTAGGAAACGTTGGATGGCGGGAACATTGGGTCAGCTACGTCAACAGTAAAATGGCTGCTTTTCCAGCTTATGATGGGGTTTACGCTGATGTCGTTTGGGACACGTTGATGACTAGCGAGGTTCGACAGCACGGCCCCAGCTTCAGTCGTGAATAATTGGCATGCTAACACGTTGGGTATGTTGCAATACATTAAAGCCAATCTTTTGCCAGGTAAACTACTAGTTGTGAATACGGAAGGAGGGTGGGCATATGGTCATACCAACTATGACTATTTGAATGCCGTTGACGGAATGGAAATCGAGGGCTACTTCCACGCGCCATGGGAAGACTCTTCGAGCTACACAAAAATCGCAGACAGCCTCATAAACTGCCTATCCTACGGCTCAGCCGACGGAAAAATCATGATCGCCGAATCCGGCAGCACTACAAATGATTTTCGGCTACAAAAGTTTACTTACGCTCAGTTTCTTTTGGGTGCAAACGGATCCAAGGCATACTGGGGATGGAACGTGGGCATCATGTATTATGATCTTCAATTACTACCAACCGATAATGGATACGAAAATAGGAACCCCAACAAATGCATATTATAAGAGCCAAGGTGTCTACATGCGAGACTTCACAGGCGGAAAAGTAATATCAAACCCCTCAGCAAACCCACGCACAGTCTCTGTTGGAGCCGGCTACACTTTGTTGGATGGCACCGTAGCAGCTAAGAGCATGACTTTAGCGGCGTACAGCGCAGAAATATTACTGTCCCAAAATAAATAACTTATTCATGGCATTTACCACTCAACAAGACTAAAGTCAATTCATACTGTTGTAGAGTTCCAAGTACTTTTCAATCAAAATCTCCCAATTGTGTTTGATCCTCACTCGATTAAATGCATTATGACCTAGTTTCATCCTGAGTTTTCTATCTGACAGAGCCACCCGAATTCTATCAGCAAGGTCTTCTACGTCTCCGCCCTTAGCTATCAGACCATTCTCCCAATCAGTGATATACTCACGTGCAAAAGGAAAATCATACATAACAAGGCATTTCTTATGAGCCATCGCCTCCAATGCCGCCACAGGCCTTTGCCCCTCGTACAAACTCGGAAGAGCAATTACGCTCGCTCTCCTGATTTTCTCAATTAAGAATGCGTTGCTCACGTACCCGTAAATATGTACGTTGCGTTCAAGCCTAAATTACGCACGAGTGCTTCAACTTGGATACTTGGCGGCCCTTTGCCGCAAATATCAATAGTTATTGCAGGAAAGTCTTTCTTAACAAGGGAAATTGCATGCAGCAATTGCAATATGCCTTTATTGTAGAATAACCTGCCCAAAAAAGAATTGAGCAATCATCCTCTAGGTTATCTTGATTGTCTACGCTAACATAGCGCTCCCTAGAAAGATCTACACCATTGTAAATCACTGAGATTTTCGAATAGTCCAAGCGCGGGTTTCGGCGCTTCATCTCTTCGAGCCGGGCATCACTACAAACAACAACGTGATCTGATGCACGCAAACTGCTATTCAGAAGATACTCATTAAGAGGGTATTCAAGAACGGATCCTACAAACTCACCTGCCGACCAAAAAGGAATAGGAGAACCAAGAAAAACATTGGTTTCGCAATGTGTGCAGCCGTGAACGTGGGTGATGAATGGGCTACGAAGTTCTTTTTTGAAGCTTGCCAAGACGCCACCGGTCTTAGGATCAACATTATGGATGATGTCAAAATCTTTTAGATATCCTCGGAGTAAGCTAAGGTTTTGCAGTGGGAACCACAAGTGTCTCGGAGGAGGACTTATTATGGGCATACGCACGACATCAAGATAGTCGTTCACTTTCTCTACGGACAATTTTTTGGACTTTCCGCAAAAGACGGTTGTATGTATCTTTCTCTTAGAAAGATTCAACGATAAGTCGAAGCAAACTGCTGCAGTGCCACCTAACGAAGCTGGAGGATACTCTCCTGAAACCAAAGCTACTCTAAGATTGCTTCCCAATTCGTTCAACTCCTCCCTTCAATAAACACACATATTTCTCTTAGTTGGACTTTCCAAAACAAAGAAAAAACCGTTTTTACTGGTCTTTTGTGATTTTGACAGGGAAAATATTTAGCTATTGACCGTAAACTTTTGGTCTCCATTCTTTGTTTCTTGAATTAAGGTTTGGTAAATTTGAACTGCTCTCTGAGCCGTCTTTTCCCAAGTATAAAATGACTTTATCGTCTTTCTGGCGTTAGCTCCAATTTCTTCTCTCAAGTTTTTGTCCTTAATCAACTTCAAAACCAAGTTCGTGAATTCTGAGTATCTGGGCAGCACGCCAGAAGAATATCGCTTCCGTTTTTAAGCTTGATGCCTTCTGCCCCTTTTGTTGTCGACACAACGGGTTTTCCGCATGCCATATATTCTATGATTTTGATTCTTGTTCCGCCGCCTTTTAGCAGTGGCACAATAGCAATGTCTGCTGCTGCAATGTATTGATGTAGATCTTTAACAAAACCGGTTGTTATTATGTTGGCCCCCGAAATTTTGGGGGGGTTTCTGCCTACAATAAAAGTGTAAGTTGAAGGATTCTCCTCCACTATTCTGGGCATAATTGTGTCTGTTATTATTTGGATTGCTTCTTGATTAGGTGGATAGAGTAAATCGCCGTGGAAAATTAACACAGTTTTGTTTCTAAGCTTATATTTATCCCTAATTCGTTCACCGTTTTCTGCGGTCGAGAATTGGTTAAGGTCTACTGAATTAGGAATAATTACAAATTTGTTCTCAGCAATTCCCCATGACATGAATGTTTTCTTGTCCGTCTCAGAAACAGTAAAAACTGAGTCGCATACCCTGCAACCATTTTTTTCCATCAATTCAGTTGCAGTAGCGTATAAACTGCCCACGTTTCCCATGCTTCTAACGCGGTCAGTTTCGACGTTGTGAGAATCGCAGACCAAAGGTATGTTGAGCAGTTTTTTTGCAGCGAAAGAAGGGAGTATAGGTATTGGAGATTCGCATTGGATTATGTCTATGTTTTCTTTTTTGCACACAAATAGGAGCTTGACAAGCAAATAAGGATCCAAAGCGTAAGATAGAACCATTTCTGACATGACTGAAGCTGTTACTATCCCGAGAATTCTGTTAGTTATTTCTTGAAGAAATTTCAATGGTCCTGGAATAAGAAGTCTGATACGAAAAGGATAAGATAGTTCCGTTATTTGCCCATTTCTTATTCGAAAATATTTGTCTTTGTCTACAAAGATTGCCGACAAGGACTTTGTCAATGATCTATTAACCAAGTAAACATTAACATCATTTTTGGAAACATTCTTGGCTAAAGCCATGATTCGGTCTACGGCGCCCGTATGATTATCCAAAGGAAGGTGAGTGCAAACACAAAGGTTTATGTTACTATTTCGATTTTTCGATTCAGATAACTTTTTTGTGCTCTTGCCTCTTCTAAATTCCATTTTCATTCTAAACGACCTAATCTAAAACATCAAAGTTCATTTCAACAATTTTGCTTGCAAATATTTTTTGGAAAGTAAAAGCAAAAAGCGCTTAATTAAAGAGGTTCTTTTTTCTTGAAACTATCCGGTTTTCGTTAAGCTTGCCAGAACTTTCGCTTTTCCAATTCTATCAAGGAACTGAAGATATCTTTTGCAGATTACCATATAATCAAGTTCTGCTTCAGCGAATTTTCGCCCATTGACCCCTTTCAACAGAAGTGTCTCATGTGGAGTCCCTTTTGCTATCCGAATAGCTTCTGCAATGGAGTCAGCATTCGGTTCGCAAACAAAACCACACTCAAAATCTTCAACTATCTTAGATGTCCCATCAATTCTGGTAACTATAATTGGCTTTCCTATAGCCATAAACTCTGCAAATTTCGTTGGAACCAAGCCTGATCTGTTTTCAAATTCTTCACGAGTGCTCGCGTCGGCTGGAATGACCAAGACGTCAGCCTTCTGCAACTCAGCAATGAGGTTATCTCTCGGTAGCCAATCCACCAACGTTACCTTAACGCCAAGTTTTTCTTGTATCTCTCTTTTCTTTTTAGAATCCTTTTCTTGAAAGCCGATAAACTCGAAGTGAATATCTTCGCGGTTCAGTTTTTCGGCTGCAACTATTAAAGGTTCAACACCTTCGATTTTGCCGTAGGAGCCAGCATAGATAACCAAGAAGACATGAGAGTTTTGTCCACATTCAGATCTATTTTGTGGTTTAAATAACTGAACGTCTACTCCGTTAAGAATTATTTCAATGTTCTCGCTCTTAATTCTTCGGCTTCTGTTGAGGAGACGCTGTTTGAGGTCGGGCCAAGCTGTTACGAAATAGTCAATATGTCCAATTGCTAAATGTTCTGTGAACCGCATTTGGAAAGCACTGAACAATCCACCGAGGTCGAATCGCCCTTTCACCATCAAACGACCTTCAATTTGAGCGTCACTATGTACGTCGTAAACTACAAGAGCTTGACTTCTTAGAAGAAGCTTTGCTAAAGCGAAAAAGTAGGCCGGGCCGTGACCTTCAGCGCTTATTACATCGAAACTCCTTAAGTATCTAAGGATAAAGGGAAGATTTAGTATCTGAACAAAAACTGGAGAACTAAAGAAAAGGTCTCCGAGAAAAAGAAGGTCCGTTTCTGCACCCAGTTTCTTGCAGTGTTGCTCAAGTTGGCGTATGCGATGGTTGTAGGCGTGCAGATCTCTTGACTTTGAAAATCCTACGAACAGCATTTTCAATCTGGAACACCACACTTTGAGCTGAGCATCATTTACCAATGAGATGCCATAAGGGACTTGATTTGACTAAACACCCATTTTGAAATCTTCCAACGAAAGCATTGAGTCTATGCTTTTTTTGCGGTCAGACTGATGCCGAGAAGAGCCATGACGGGTAGTGTTCTACAGATTTTCTTGCCAATTGATGGAGAAAAAGCCATCAGAGTTTTTTCGATTGTTCTAATGAGAATCACTGGAGATCTCAAGTAGAACCCTTTGCCGCCTACGTAGGCAGCTAAATGAGTAAAGCCATTATTCAGCAGAATTTTGTACATTTCTAACATGGTATATTCCTTTAAGTGAAATCCTGAAGCGACTGTGTCGAAGTCTCTGGAAATGTCGTGAGGACCTGATAGCCTGTTTGGAGTCATGCAAACGTATATTCCGTTGGGAGCTAACTTGCTAAATATTGTTTTGAGGTGTTCTTGAAAATCGTCAGGATGAAGATGTTCGATAAAATCGTGGCTGAATGCAACATCAATGCTGTTTTCGGGTACGGGAACGCTAAACCCATCGGTTAGGATTAGTTTAAAATTCTTGGGCAATTTTGCGTTAGCAGTTATTTCCCTGGAGACGTCAATTGCGTACACCATCTTTGCGTTCTTTGCGGCTTCAAAAGCTAAGGCGCAATCGCCTGAACCAACCTCTAGAAATGTTTTATCTGCCTTTAGAAAGCGATTCAATAAATTTATTTGTTCAGTGACTTCCCGCTTTCGGAGCATTAAGTCTTTCTTTCGCATTAGCTGCGAGTGATAAGGTACACGCTCGAACAATTCATCATAAACAGCTGAATATAATCCGATCCTTTCAGCTCTACTTGCGGTGCGCAATTTTTCTGCTAATTCTTTCTCGATTTTGTAGTGTTCTGCGACTTCTTCTGGGGTTCCTTCCTGTTCGGGACCGAAATCCATTATTTTATTTATGAAAGATCTCTTGGATTTTTGAGAACCTTTCATCAATAATTTCACCTAATTTTCGAAACAAGTCTGGAGACAATGATGAATTCTGCAGGCGATTTTACTGAAAGGCCTCGTAGACGCTTAACGTTTGCTGAGCTATGTTAGCCCAACTGTGTTTTTCAGCAAAAGTCCTTGCCGAGGCGGACAATCGAGTTCGAAGGGAGACGTCTGTTTCAATATTTTTAATGCAAACGCTAAGGGCCCGAAAGTCCCCTGCTGGAAAGAGTAAGCCGTCAATTCCTTCGCGAAGTGGACTCAGGCTTTTAATCTTAGAGTTTATGATGGGCACTCCATAAGACATTGCCTCCAACATAGTGAAAGGAAAACCCTCGTAGTCCGAAGTGAGAACGAAGATATCTGCGGCTTGGAAAAGTAGTGCCTTTCGATCCTCTGAAATCCACCCAGGCATCTCAACCATGTCGTTTAAGCCATATTTATTCACCAAGGACATTAAGTTTGAGCGTTCAGGTCCGTCTCCGGCGATGATTACGTGACATTGGTTATTCCCTGTGGTTTGCAGTACTTTGACCGCTTTAATTAAGAGTTCAAGCCTTTTTCGGCTAACCATCCTAGCCAAGCTAAAAATCAAGATGACATCGGTGTTAATGTTAAGTTTTCGCTTGAATTCGGCCTTGTTTGAGATCATATTTTTTTGCGGAAGCTCGACACCGTTTTCAATAATCTTAATCTTCTTTTTTGGAGTCCGATAAATTTCATTAAGTTCGTCTCTTACTTGGGGAGTCGGAACAATTAGACCTTCTGCTTGACGCTATCGACATCGATTCTAAGAAGAAACCTAGTGAGGTATAGAATACCGTGCGTTTTAGGCTGGAACCGCTAAATGAGCGCCCCATAATTGCTTTGATTTCTCCAAAACTTGTGTCGTGAAAGGTGCAAAGTTTAGTTTCACCATGCTTTGTGGAAATGAAAGCTCCGACATACGGTTCTTCTACGTGAATTACGTCGAATTTATCTTTTTGAAGCAATTTATTTGCTATTTTGGAAAATCGTAGTATATCTGCTGGAATTTTTGAATCCAAGGCCACGGTTGCGTTATCCCTTTCAATGATAGAACTCGAAGGATTAACAAACGTCACCTCGTCTGTGGAATATTTGTCATTTCCAAAAGACAGAACTTTGCAAGAGACGCCAATTTTTTTTAGATTCCTGACTAGGTGAAGAGTGTGTATTGCGACGCCCCCTACTTCAAAGGGGGGATATTCTCGTGTCACAAAAAGGACATTCATTATAGACTCTCTCAGATAAGATGTAAATGAATTTGGTTATGTTCGTAAAAGCCTGAATGTTTCGGTTGCTTGTTTCTGGTTTGAAACGCCGACGACTATTCCTGTGACATTGGGTAGATTTCGGATGTAGTCAATTGCTTCACCTGGTTTGAGATATCCCGCGGCTAGAATGCTCATCGTAATTATGTCGCTTCCAGAAACGTGTTTGAGAGCTTTTTCGCATTCTTCCTTGGATGGGTTCATGTAGAATCCAATCTTGTTGAATGGAGCTGCAATTACGGTATTTTCGAAATCTATGTTCCATTCTTTGAACTTGTCCACTAAATATGGAAAATTGCGTGTTTCAAATCCTGGTTCAATTTCGTGCTTTGACATGAAGTCAATGTAGGTTTTGATTAGGTTCTCAAGGTCGAGTGCTATAGCCATGTCAGTTAAGATTTCATGGAGAAGAACTGAGCGAAGAATTCCTCGTTTTTTACTTGAATTCTTGATTCTGGAAACTTCGTAGGAAAGGTAAGCCTTGAAAAGTTCCAAGGGATCGGACTTAGCCAACCCTTTTAGCGAGGTTCCGATAGCGTAAAAGTTGCCAGAGCGAACAACCTGTTTTGAAAACTGTTTCGCTATCCCGGGTAGTCCGCCTGCATGAGTTGCGATCCTTACGTATTCATAGGCGTATGGTACAAGAGCAAAAAGGTTCATTTGAGTTTCCTTCGGCCGTGGTGGAAGATTGCGTAGAATGGAAAGAGTCGTTTCGCTTACAGAAAACATGAAGCCGTCGGCACCGTTTTCAAGTGAGGTCGCAACTAAATCAGATGCGTATTTTGCATTGGTTATTGTGTCTCCTTTGTTTTTTACGTGTTGTTGTGAGAGATGGCTTATCCCGTGAAACGGATTATCCCCGACAAGAAGCATGGGAGCTTTGTTGGTCAATTCTTACCACAGACCTCCCATCACTTTGTCTATAATTTGATCAACTTTTGAGGCAGTGGCAAAGCTAGGTTCAGGACTGACGCGGTTTAGAATAGACTTGATGAAATATTCGTCTTCCCGATAATATTCAGGTGCCCCTAAAAGAAAATCTACGTTGTCATTTAGATCATGTCTAAACCATTGTAGATTCCGTCCGGAATTTGGGTTCAGCTCTATTGAGTCGTCATCTACCTGTATTTTGCCTTTTGACCCTTTGATAACGAACCCGAAATCTGGCACGTGGTACCCTTCTTGAATCCAGGATACGTCAAAAGTTCCTTCAACTTCCGCCTCATTCCTAAGGCTAAAATGGGCTGAGTTTTGAAAATCTGGTTTTTGGCCCTTTGAATTGGGAAGAACTTGAAGGTCTCCGAAAAACCAGAGGGCCAAATCGATTACGTGTGAGCCCAGATCGTTTAAAACGCCGCCTCGTTTTTGTGAGGTTGAAGTTTCATCTACTCCAAAAAAGTCTGATGAGTATGCGTGAGCTTCAAAAGATGATACTGTTCCTATTGTTTCTTGATTCAAAATTTCTTTTGCTTTACGGAATGTTACGGCAAATCTCTTCATATATCCAACCATGTTAAATGCTTTGGAGGCTTTTGCCATTGAACATAATTCTTGCGCATCTTTGCAGTTGGAAGCTAATGTTTTTTCGATAAACAGACTTGCGGGTTTTGGATTTGAGTACAGTTGTTTTGCCAGAAAATAATGGGACGGAATTGGAGTAGTTACGTAAACCGCATCCAGGTTGAATGGAGAGAGTTCAATCACGTCGCTGACAATTTTAATTTTGCTAAACAATTTTTCGCTGAATTTGCGAATGAGACCGCTCTTGTCGCATAACGCAACAAGGTCGACATTTGGAATTGTATTTAGGATACTAGCGTGTAGGAGGCCCATTTTGCCTGTTCCGATAACGGCCACTCTTAATTTTTCACTTGTCAATACTAAGGCACCAAGGGTATCCGAAATTTATCGGCTTTGATACAAAACCTAAGTTAATTATTAACATGAGTCTTAATACATAGATAGTGCGATGATTCTCTTAAGAATAGAGGCTCCATCTGCTAACTTGAGTTTCTTCTCTCCAACTCTAACTCGGTAAGCAATTGGAACTTCAACAATGCCAAATCCTTTGCGTAAAACAAGATCATTTAATTCTACCTCTATATCAAAGGCTTTTGAAGCCGGATTCCAATCTCTAATTAGGTCTGGTCTAATGACTCGAAGACCTGTTAGAGGGTCTCTCATACTCACTCCATTTAGCATACTGTGCGCGGTGGCGATAAGCCTGTTGCCAAGGTAAAATACATCGCGCATGCCGATCAAATGGAAAGTGAGAGTTGAATCTGTTTCCGCATACCATGCCGACTTTGGGGTTTTCCATTAGGATTCTTATCATTTGAGGAATGTGTTCGGCTGGGTATGTGTAGTCGGCATCATTTATGACGTACACAATCAATGTCTGGATCCAAGTTTTTTAGTCCGAATGCTATTGCGTCACCTTTGCCTTTGCCTTTTTGCATGATTACTTTAGCACCCATGCTTTTTGCAACTTGCGCGGTGTTGTCTTTGCTTTTTCCATCGACAACCAGGATGCGGGGGTTGTTTAGGTATTCATTAATTTCGGCTATGGTTAGGCCGATGCCTTCTTCTTCGTTTAGTGCGGCAATTAAAACTTGGGTTGACGATGACAGCCCAAGAGAGTTTAGGTTTACGTGCAATTTTTTCCCTTTTCAGAATATATCATACAAACTGTAATTTAAATTATTATTTAAAATTCTTCCAACTTTGGTTTTGGTAAATAATGTATTTTGGCGTTATTTGTGTTTTTTAGTGTTTATTCGCTGGGACATAGATCGTTTAGCACTTTTTTCTTGCTGTTTATGTCGATTAAGTGTTTCTCAATGTTTTTGCTGTTCTTTGAGTATTCTATGTAGGTGTTTAGGAACTGTTGTCCTTTTTCAGTGAGGGTGTAGTATTGGTTCTTCTGCTTGGAAGTTAATTAGTGAAGCTTCCAGTGTTTCGGAGAGATATCTTTGCAGAATTTTGTAGCTGAGGTTTGCTTGATACATTATTTGTGTTTTTTTGGGATTTTTGCTGGCAACGCGCAGTATGTCTGCTATTATGTCTAGTTCAGTTCGATAATTCACCAAAATAATCCCACTGTTGCTTGAGTTTATGTTACCGGTTTATTCTCGCCGATATTCAATCCCTCCTTGACAGGAGCAGATACGAATATGGAGTCGGCTAAAACCGAATTTGTATTTTCTTTCCTACCTCTTTCGCCCTTTGTTGTGCGCGTCTTGAGTTGCGCGGGTTAGCATACTTTCTGATTGTATAGAACAAATTTAGTTTGTCCTGTAACAAGGATGTATTTGATCTGCAACTTGCAAATTAGTTTATAGAACATCTACCTTAGAGGCATATAACTTTTGTTCTTAAAGACAAAACAATAATGAAGTGAAGAACTAGAAGACACTTCTGCTGAGACGTATAATACCTCTTGAATCTTGATTCTTACTAAACAAAAGCTTTATTTTGAAGAGACCTACTAACATTCGGATGCCAATGCCAACGCCTAATAGGAAAATCCACGCAGAAACCGAAATTTTCCCTGACGCCATAGTAATTAACTCAACGGCAGAGAATGCGGAAGCTCCTCTTGGGAAGGTTAGCAGGATCTGCTGGAACACGGGTGAGCAGAAAAACTGTCCAGGCTGTTATCTTAGCAGAGGCTGCAAGGCCCGCGAATAGAGCCTCAATTTGCTCTTAAGGGATAAGGTCTAAAGCTCTTTTTGGATGATCGCAGGTAACCTCAGAAAAGCTTCTGTGGGGTAAGAATTGCGGATCATTGGGTGCCGAAAATTTTGGTTCGATCTTAGGTGGTCGGTGTTTTGGCATTGACAGAGTCGAAGAGTTTCTGCGAAGAAATGCTGTTAAGTTGAAAAACCGGAGAAACTTGCGTAAAATGACCTTC
This sequence comes from Candidatus Bathyarchaeota archaeon, assembly GCA_963735905.1. GTDB lineage: Archaea > Thermoproteota > Bathyarchaeia > Bathyarchaeales > Bathycorpusculaceae > JADGNF01. The sequence continues at coordinate 13,406 of CAVTMS010000005.1, forward strand.
AAGAAAAACTGCCGGCTTTTGCTTTGCTAAAAAAGCTGTAAATTGAGAGGGTATCCTCTATTGCCCCGACCGTTGCATCGATTATACCTTACTTTCGCAGGTGCCTAAGTGTTGGTTTGGGATCTTGCTTTCTGGAGTCAACCCAGCAAAAGATCCATCCGACAGACCAGACTAACACGGCGAAAGGTAATGCTAAAATCGATACTCTTTTGTGTCGCTTAGCCATACACATTCCCCTAATCTACAAGGGACTCCATTTGTGGATTAATGTTTTTAAGAAGTTGGCTTCTCCCCTTTGTTAATTCGGCTTCGCAAAGACATAAAAGGTCTACTGAGGAGATGTTTTTGGTCAGTGATTGTAGAGTAACAACAACACAAGTTTTTGTTATACTTTACATTCATTGTTAACTGATGGCGCGTCCTCCAAATGAAGATTGAGATTAATAATTTTATGGTGTGAAAAAGTGAAGGTTAAAGGTAAAACTTGGAAGGGACTTCTCAGCGATGGATTGCTAGTTTTCTTCTTTTTTGGGACAATTGGAATTGCGTTGAAGTTTGTTACATTCTTTAATCATTGGGTGTATTTTCCTTCCTTTCCAGACGCTTTGGATAGTGCATTCCTGATTTTGGGCTCAACCTATTTCTTCTCCTGGATCATGTACAAGAAATTTAAGCGTCAAAATGCCGAAACAAAGAAATGCGATTAGCCATAAGCAAAGGAATGTTTCGGGTCTCATTGGGTAAACATTTGTAAGTTTTTAATGTTTGGATAGTTAGAAAAGAATTTTGTGGTGATGCTTTATTGTTGACGTTTCGGTTTTGATGCTATTTTCTTTGCAGTTTAATTAGTTCCGATTTAGTTATTCTGGCCTTTGCGGTTTTGTCGCTGTGGTGCTTGTCTGTGTGCAGTTTTGTGTGTTCCGCTGCGTCTTCTGCTCCGAACGGCGTTTTTATTGTCCACCCACATTTGGGGCAAGTATAAGATATCATGTCGACTTTGCTCATCAATTCACCCCCAACATGCGATATGACCTGCTGATAATTGATTTAGCTGATGTTGGCCGTCAGAGTATATTTGATTTTCCATGAAGCGGTAGAGCGTTTGCCGCTGATATCTGCCACATTTGATGTTAGATTAGTTATATCTTAGTTTGCGGTGTATTTTTTTTAACAGAAAGTTTGGAGGAATAAGAAAAGAATTATTGTTTGGAGGTATATGTGACGTTTCTTGTTGGGTCAGAAATTTGTTTCTTTGTTTGTTTGTTCGGGGAATTTTGGTAGCGTGTTCATCCATTCTGTTATCTCTTTGAACATTTCGGAAAAGGCGGGATCTTCAGTTACCAATAGTTGCGTGTAATTAGCCAATGATGCATCATCTAGTTCTTCGGTTAGTTTAGGGAGGTCGATATTATATTTGTCGACACTTTGCGGGCCAATATCGAAAACTGGGTCCGAAAGAAAGGGTTCGATCTCTTTTTGTTTTTGAACCATTTGAGTGTAGATGTCTTTGCGTATTTCTGAAATCATTTGTTTCATTTTCTCATCCTCTTCGGGGCGTTTCTGCTCAATTTGTTGGCTGACTTCTTCTCCTGCTTCCTCGCCGCCCATTGCTCCCGCCATGCCTGAAGCGGCAGCTCCCACCGTATCTACCATGACCTGGGTGAGCCCGCCCATCAATGTACTCATAAGAATTATGCTTGTGTTCACCACGAGGTTCATGATTTTCTTCTCCCGACTTGTTTTGTTCAGAAGAAGTTCATCTTTCTTTTGTGTATCTTGTTTTTGTATGCCAGAAGTTTCCTTTTTTATCACAAAACCACGCCTAACAACAACAGTATTTATGCAGTCATCTTATAACGCTTGTCAAAAAAAGCCCAATCGGGATCAGGATGCAAAATCTTAACTGTTTTCAAATGCATAGTAGCTGAAAAGGCTGGGTGAAGGTAGTTGGAAGCTGCGAACCGAGAACAAATTATAGCTAAAGTAATGAGTTGGATTATTCAGTCAAATCTTCAAGTCGCTTCAGTATCAGACTCAAAAAACGATTTTGTAATAGAAGTTACAGAGACCGAAACTCTTCCGCAGCTGCAAATAATACATCAAAAACCCGATACGGCATTCGCTATTGTTGTTGGTTTAGTTAACATTCCTGCAAGCGACCGCGAGAAACTCAAAAGTCTGAATCCGAAGCAATTTGGCGATCTAATTTGGAGCATCAAACTCAACCTTTTGCATATAGGCGTCGACTTTACCGTGCGAGGTTCTGAAAAAGACCCGGATGCCTGGGAAATCCAGAAACGTCTATTTTTAAACGAGACAAATGCAAACCAATTTCATGATGCCTACTCCAAAGTGAAAAATGGGTTAATAGGGGTTATCTGGTCGTACAAACGAGCCCTAGATTTAACGGACATTGTTGACGTCTAATAAATTTGATTAGTTTGCATTAATCTTAAGAAACTCTACAAGTTCAACCATGAGTATTTTCCAGGTTGCAGAACAATTCTTGAAAAAGTCTATGGATTGTGACGCATACGGCCAGTTCGCCAGAAAATCTCTGCGGCTTTCTTCAAAATGCGCGATCCGGTCTTCACGAACCGCCTCTACAGGTTTAGGTATCAATACGTGGTATTGCGGCAGGACATAGGTGAGATTCAAGCTTTGCCTTTTTTCGAGCGGGCTTTTTTGTGTCCAGTTGTCACGGTATTTGAGTTGCTCGGGTAGTGAAAATGTGTATCGGGCTATTTCTAAACTGAGCCTGTAGACCAAGTTTAGATCCAAAAAGGTATTGTAGCAACTTGGCGGTGGATTTAATGAGGCTAAAGTGTAGATTGCTGCTGAGTATCCCGAGATTTTTGGGTAGAGAAAATTGACTTTGATTGAACCGAAAAAGGCGTCTTGCGTTGATTTTTTGAAGGAGTCAGATTTTAGGTATGCATTTAACTTTTCCTTGTCAGAAATAATGGCTGGGTCTGGTTGTAGTGTTGGAAGCATGAGCTCGAGGATGTCTGCGAAGACGTAGACGCAGCTAGCGTAGTTTTTGTGCCAGATTCCCCATGATTGGTTGAACCATGATTCGATTCCGGTGTTTTTGATTGTGAGAAGCGCGTTGGCTTGTTTTAGGTATTCTTCAATTGCTTTTTTGGGCATTGTTGACTTGGTGATGGATTGGAGGAGTAAATTGTCGTCAACTATGCTGGTTGTTTCTTCGGTTATGTCGTTGCGGGTCCATTTGTCTTGTATGTAATGAAGTGCGTTTCCGAGTTCGCCGTAGCATTCGTCGTCGTTTTGAAGAAACAGGGTTCGTGCTGTATCGATTTTGTAGAGAATTTTTTGGTTTTTTCCGGTTTGGTGGGGAAAATCGCCGTGCGAGTCTGGACCCACCGAGCCAGATATTAGTAGTTGAGTATTCTTTTCTGATAATTGTAGTTCAGCGGCGATTTTCTCCGCGATTGTTGTGTGAGTGGCTCGAAGCAAATAAAACAGTCCTTACAATGTTTCTGGGAAGCGTTTGGTAATTTAATTTGCTCTTTTTTTGTTCAGGTAGAAGATAAATGTTGAGCTTAAAATTATGACGCTGGCAGCAATGATTGCTATTTGGGAGGTTGTGGTTCTATGGCTGAAGCGGTTGTTGGGTTGGGCGATTGCTTTTCTGATTGTGTGTTTGTTGTTTATTTGAAAAAGGAAAAAGGGTTTAGTTGTTACTATTGAGTGTATGTTATGGTGATTGCGGCATAGTCGGCGTTGCAGTTGAAAGCCGTGGAGGTTCTTTGGGTGGCGTACACTCGCAGTCTGATTTCGCCGGTACTTGAAATGTAGTTAGCTTGGGCGAGCGTTGATGACGTGAATGGCACGCCGTCGGTTGTTCCCACGTTTTGGCTGTTGATTTGGTCCCATCTGCTGCTTGCAAAGTTGTAGACGTACAGGATTTGGGTTTGTATTTTGGAGTAGCTTCCATCGTAAGCAACTTTCAAGGTTGTAACCTTGGCTTTTGCTACGTCTATTTTGAAGATGCTGTACCAGTCTATTGTCTGGGAGCTACTGACTCTAGCTGACCTCACTGATAGATCTGTTCCGTCGTTTGCTACCAATGAAACGTAACTGCCTGATGCTGTTGTGCCTCGCGTTAACGAAACAGCCGTTGGGACGAAGGTTTTTTCTGTTAGTGTAGGTGGGGAGTTTACTGTGACGGTGTTTGATGGTCCAACAAGTCCCGTGGCTATTGGAAGGTCGCTGTATTGTGCTTTTCCTGAGGCTGAACCGGAGAACGTTATTGTGCCGACAGAGGTAGCCTTGTAAGTCCATGCAAAGTCTTGGTAGGATCCGCCGAGTATAGTTGCGGAGGCTGGAGATGGCCCTGTGGCAAGAGCAGCTTTTCCTGTGCCAGCTAATATCAAAGTTGTCGGGGAAACAGATGTCGCTGAAGCTTTTCCGTTGTTTGATATCCTCATTGTGACAGGAATTGTGTCGCCCACGTTAACTTGGCTTGTGGCAGGAGCAGTAAACGAGCAGGATAATTCTGCTGCAGCAACCGTTGTTATGGTAAATTGGCCGTTTCCGGAATCATATCCTGTTGCTGTAGCTGACACTGAAATGGGAGCTGACAGAGCTGAATCCACAGATGAGGGAGCGGTAACTGTCCATGTGAAAGTAACGTCTGAAGTGCTTGCAGTTGCAACTGCAGGGTTTGCAGTTGTGATAGTGTATTCGCTTGGAACATTTAGTATGGTTGACACCGAAGTAGAACCAGTGCTTAGATGAATCTTGGCGGATATGGTGAAGACTTCACCAGTGGCTACCGTACCGCCTGTTGATCCGGCAGGGGCAGTAATACCAACGCTTCCAACAGTGATTGATGGCGTTGGAGGGGGCGTATTTATGGGTGTTGCGGCTTGGTCGGCGTCAACAATGCCGTAACCATAGTAGTTGTCTTTGCCCGTTGCACCCAGGTCGTCTGCGGTTGCTACTAGGACTTTGCTGACGTCGGATGATGACCATTTTCCGTCATTGTCTGTTATTCCAAGTGCTCCCCAGGCTTTCTCGTTCGCTTCTCCTGATGCGACGATGAGGGCGGCTGTCCCCGCTACGTGTGGTGTTGCCATTGATGTGCCGCTCATGTAGAGGGTGTCTACGTTTCCTCCGTCGCCTGGTTTCACATCGAGGTAGTCTGAGATTATGTTGACTCCAGGTGCCATAAGGTCTAGTTCTGGTCCGGTGCAGGAAAAGCTTGCGCGGAGGTTGCTTTGGTCAGTTGCGCCTACGGCGATTACGTTTGCGTATTTTGCGGGGTAGTTGATGTTTGAGCCTATTCTTGCTGCGCCGTTGTTTCCTGCAGCGGCAACTACGACGATGTTGTGGTTGAGGTAGGCGTCGTCGCATGCTTGTTGAAGCGCTGTTGATCCGACGCTGGAGCCCAAGCTCATTGAGATGACTTGAATGCCTTTATCGCAGGCCCATTGTATCGCAGCTATGATGTCGCTTGTGTAGCCGCTTCCTGCACTGTTGAGTACTTTTAGGGCGTATAGCGAAGCTCTAGGTGCTACGCCTATAACGGCGATGCCGTTGTCTTCGGCGGCAATTATGCCTGCGCAGTGGGTGCCGTGACCATTGTCGTCCATTGGTGGTGTTGCGCCTTTGCTAACGAAGTTGTATCCTGTTACGTAATTGCCGTCAAGATCTTCGTGGAGGTAGTTTATGCCGGTGTCGATGACTGCGACTCTGATTCCTTGGCCTACATTTCCGGCTGCTTGAACTGTGTCTGCGCCTATTTTTGTGACGCCCCACGATGCGGCAAGCTCTGCATCAGGGGGGTCTGAGAGAGCAACCATTGTGTCTTCTTCAACATATGATACAAAGGGACTTTTCTTGAGGAGTTCAATTGCGACCGCTGGTAGCGAGCAGGCTATTGCTGGAATTGTGTGGTATTCACTGTTAATTTTCCAGCCGTTGGCTTTGATTATGCCTTGCCCGTTGAAGTCCTTGAAGCCCACTATTACGCGTGTTGTCTCGTCGATTTTGGCGACGGCAACAGTTGGAGCTAAGAGGCTTACTGCCATTAAGCTCAAAATTAGGAGTGTGATTATCTGTTTTTTCATTATTTTTTTGCACCGTTTGCTATTTGGTGCTGTTTTGTTTTAAGTTTTTGCATAGTTCTGTCAACCGTTTGGAGAATGATACTGTGTTCTTGTGTCTGCTTGAATTTAGTATAACTCTGTTTGGTTTTTTGGGCTATTGTTCAATTTTGAGTAATTTTGGGGAGATGGTTCTGTTAAAAAGAATGACGTTTTTGTTTTCTTGGTTGGATTAAGCTTTAATCAAAAAAAATTACACGACGGTTTTTTGAAGCGTCCCTTATCTCTTGAGTGAAGCATCCACCAACCCGGTGACCACAAAGGTGTTGGTAGTAAAGCTCTATTGTCGCTTTTCATAATCTTTGCATAGTGGATAGGTAAATATGCAATGTGAATTCTGCAGGTTGGAAAAGATATTGTCTTCTTGAATTGACTGAATTAAAAACCCTTGCCGTGATAGCGTGCGCGCACTGATTTCAGATTCACAAAACATATCTCTATTTTCGATGTAAGCTGTTCTGACGATAAAGATGTCGAATCAAATCCATAAAAAGTTGGTGCTGATAGTTGTTGTTGCATTAATCACAGGTTTAATCAGCGGGCTCGCAAGTGGTTTCATCTATGCCAAACCCCGACCCCAAGTTCTGGCGGGTCCTACGGGAGAACAAGGCATCCCGGGAGCAACCGGCGCAGCAGGCGCGATTGGTGCAACTGGCGAACGGGGACCTCAAGGAGCCCAAGGAATTCAAGGTATCCAAGGTGAAATTGGTCTACAAGGACCAAGGGGCGACACAGGCGCTACGGGCGCTACTGGTGCTACAGGGGCAACAGGCGCACAGGGATCTCAAGGCGAGCAAGGAATTCAGGGTATCCAGGGCGATATTGGTCTGCAAGGACCAAAAGGTGATACAGGCTCAACAGGAGCCACGGGTGCTACTGGGGCAATGGGTCCAACTGGGCCACCAGGCGCAATGGGTGCAACTGGCGCAACGGGTCCTATTGGTCCTCAAGGAGCAAATGGCGCTACAGGAGCAACAGGTGCAACCGGAGCAAATGGCGCTACGGGAGCAACGGGGGCGACTGGTCCTGAAGGCGAGACCGGTGAACTTCCAAGTGGATTCTTTCCTCAACCAGCGTACGATAGCGGTTGGGTATCTTGGAACTTCATTCACTCCGATGGTGGAACTACACTTAATCACAACTTAGGAACAACTGATGTCTTTGTTTATCTGAGAGTTAGAACTGCATGGGGAACAGAAATGGCTGGCGACAGTAACGGAATGTGGTCTTCACTAACTGAAAATACAGTATATGGAAAAGTGGTTAGTGACCAAACATATCAATTCCGAATTCTGATTTGGAAAATAACCCTGCCACAAAATGGGTCTGGGGATTAAATTTTAGCGCACCACACATTTTTATGACCGTGTCCATAATTTGGCTGTTTCTTACTTTCAAAGTGGAGAAGTGCCAAAGTTGCCTGCATCAATAATAATTATGATCAGGTAGTTAGGTTTTTTTGGAAGCGTAATTTTCAAGAGCAAGATTAAGAAACTAAAGAGAACAAGATGGTTTTTTGAATGATATTTTGAAGAGTGTTTGTGGAGCCATTTTAGGATCGGCTGCTTGTTTGACACCTGGTTTTTCCGTTGGATGGCTGGGTTAGTCGTTTTTGGGTGGAAAGACACTGATGAATTTTTTTCACTCTCGGGTGGTTTCTTCCCTGTTCTGGCTTTGGAATGGGTTGGTTTTTTGTTTTGGGGTTGTTTTTGGGTTGTTGGAGAAGACACTTCTGGAAGACACTGGTGTCTTCTTTGCGTCTAGTTTTGTGGATTTGTTTGGGCATCCCGAATGCTAAGGCATATTGAGTTCAGTTGCAGCATGTTCTCTTTGGCTTTTGAGTTAGAAGAAGTATTAGACCTATACCTTTCCTCCGGTCTACCACTACTTCTCTTCTGTCTAAGACAAGCTAGTTTTACCTAGGCAAACATTCAATCCCAACAAATGATTTCTAAACACCAGCAATTCGCGAGCCCTGTTCAGTTCACAATCAAGAAGTAGTAGGATCCAAAAGAAAACAAAACATAACAGCCAAAGGAAAAAGAAAAAAAGGAAAGAGACTGCGGAAAAACGAAAAACTGGCGATATCGCCTGGCTTTCGTGGGTTCAAATCCCACCCCTGCACCGATATAAAATAAACTTTTAGATGCCTCGGATAGGCAATATTATTTCCACAAATTGGTTACACTGAATTGTATCAACGAAAACTTCATTAATGAAAAAGTATCCAAAAACGACTGTCTCGCTATTCCATGACATCTGGCATATCACTTAAGCAATTTACAAGATTAGCCAATAATATCTCTGCGGACTCTTCACTTATCGAACTCAAAATCAAATCTAGATCTATTGCATTCAGAAAACAAGCAAGATAAGCTCTGAATGTTAGGTCAAATGTCTCCGTTTGAAACCCATTTTTTGAAATTTTCATTCCCGATTTCTTAAGGTACTCTTTTTCTTCCAATACTCTAAAACGCCTGTTTATGCTTCCATAATATACCGAAAAACCCTTTGTTTTTCTTAAGCGCTTATGAATTTCGTAAATGGTCTGAGGACCCTCAACTGCTAAAATTTTAAATATCGCGCAGTTAAGCTTCGCTTCCCTACCTTTAAACACGGAAAGTCTATTGCCCTTTTTCGCCGATATTTTGAATCCATCATGAGAAATTGAAGAAATGGAATTCTCAACCCTTTTCATAGAAAAACCGAATCCAGATCTGCTACGTTTCTTGTTCGAAAATTCCAATTTGTTTTTTAGTATAGAAAATAATTTCTGATCATTTGCCGACCTCATCAAGGATCATGCTTTCTCGACTATAACAAACGAGAATAAAGTCTAACTATAAATATTTAACCACAAACTGAGCTTAAAAAAAGTTAACGTAACAAGTATATGAATAATTATTGTTTTAATATTTGTGGTTCGCGGGTTTATGATCGTTATCTTAAGGCAGACAAAATCAGAAAATATTTATTGCCAGTCCTGGTTGAGCTCATGCTTGGTCTGGCAAAGGTAAAGTCGAGTTGATGTCTTGGTATACACCTAAGCAACAGCTATCCCTGGAAAATCCGATTTCAATATTTAGTTGCTTAAAAAAATAGCAGCACCCAAATCCGCCCAGGTTAGTTGTGATTCGTCGCCGAGCCAACAATTCCTTATATCGTAAAAAAGTCAAATATTTTTTGACACTTTTGGAAACCAATGAAGAATGGCTCAATAGCCAAAAGAGTAATGTAAAAAATAACATGAACAGAGTACTCTCAAGAGACGGAACTGAAATCGTTTATAACAAGCAAGGTCAAGGACCGACAGTAATACTTATCGACGGAGCACTAAGTTTTCGATCATTCGGACCTATGCCTGAATTAGCTAGGCTCCTTTCAACAAATTTCATGGTAGTCACCTACGACCGACGAGGTCGAGGTGACAGCGGAAACAACAAGCCCTAAGCAGTTGAACGTGAAATCGAAAATATCGAGGCATTAATAAATGAAGTTGGAGGGGCCACTTATCTGTATGGCATCTCCTCCGGTGGATGTCTAGCCCTTGAGGCAGCAATCAAGCTTGACGCGAAAGTCAAAAAGCTAGCAGTCTATGAGGTACCTTACAATTCCGATACCGCCGCTCTTGATGAATGGAGGAAGTATACCAAACAACTTTCGGAGCTTTTGGCGGCGAATCGCAAAGGTGACGCGGTAGCACTCTTTATGACGTTTGTCGGAACACCTGCCAGTCAAATTGAAGCCATGCGCAAAGCGCCTATGTGTTCAATGATTAAGGCAGTAGCGCCAACATTATTGTATGATGCTTCTGCAATGGGTGCAGATCGCTCAGTCCCCGCTGAACGCGTATCACGTATAACTGCGCTAACCCTTAGCAATGCAATCCCTAAAGCAAAGTTTCTTACAATCAAAGGCCAGACGCATGATGTTTCCTCTGAAGTCATTGACCCTGTGTTAGCGGAGTTTTTCAAAAGCTTACAAAATTCTCCTGGCGGGAAGTCTTGGATTTCGTCCCATTTCTCTTGCAAAGACTTTTCTGATTGCCTATTCGAATTAAGGCACTATAGCTGTAATAGCAATGTTTTCGGAGGAGAACTCGATTTTAGACTTAATCGGCAAAGTGACAGTAAGAGTTGTTCCTTTTCCAACGACACTTGCAGCCCGAATTGTGCCGCCGTGAGCTTCCACGATCCGTTTACTGATTGCCAAACTCATACCCATCCCTTTCGCCTTTGTGGTTATCAGAGGAGAGAAAATCTTTGACAGAACATTCGCAGGTATGCCCACTCCAGAATCAACAAACGTGATATCCACATCTGAAACTTTTTGATCGCTTCGTATTTCTAAGGTCCCTTTTTCTGGAGTAGCTTCAATTGCATTTTGGATTATTGCCGCAAAAACTTTTTCGATTCTTGGCGCATCCAAAAACATTTCTAAGGATTCTGATGTGTGGTCTACTACGATTAAGTGTTCTGGGACTTGAATCTTAGACAAAGCATTGTCCAGAAGCGATTTTGGTGTGCATTTGTTAAGTCTCAAACTCAGATCGCTTGAGTAATCGATTAGAGTGCTAATAATCCTGTTGGAATCTTCAATTGCATTGTCAATCATTGACAAAATTTTTTCTCTGTCTTGAGTAGAAATTTTATCGCCCTTTGTTCTGAGGAAATATGCTCCACTTTTGATTCCCGTTAGAGGATTCCGAAGATCGTGCCCAATTTGTCCAGCCAATTCTCCAATGGAGGCAAATCTCTCCGCTTTAACAAGCCTATGCTCAATTTCTTTGAGCTTGGTGATATCGTGGATAACGCATGTAAGTCCGACATCCCGACCTGTTTTGCTTTTTACAACTGAACCTGAAAACAAAACATTTTTTTCGTCGCCAAATTTTGTCTTGAAGATCAATTCATAGTTATTAATTACTCTTTTCTCCTCCAATTCTTTCAGAATGCTTGCAAACTGAATTTCTTCTGCACCTAATTTTGTAATAGATTTGCCAATCAATTCTTCTTGGTTATAATTCAAGAATTTTGTTAGTCGCTTATTCACCCGTAGCATTTTTCCTTTCATATCCGCCAGAATCAACGAGTCGGGAATCATAGCCACTATGTTTTCTGCGGCAAGAGCAGCGTCAAAAGTGAACAACTCAAACTTTAAAATTGCATAACCGACGAATAGACTGAAAAACAAAACAGCTATGTGCCCCAAATTTGGGGTGTTAATACCAACTAAGGGCGAAATCATATTAGTAATTACATAAGTGAAAATAGGAATTCCAAAACCGATTGTCACAAATTTTCTTTGTTGCCTTTGATTTTTTTCGGTAGCCCCTCGATAATATTTGAAGCACAATACGAACGCTATAAGCGGCAAAACTGCTGACCAAAGAATGCCAAGGTATCCAACTAAGGTACCTGCTGGAGGGTCTTCAAACCCCCATAATCCCACGATTGGAGGTGCATTAATTAAATTTGTTGTTAAACTTATGAATGAAAAAAGAAACGCAGGCAAATAGAGAAGCACATAGGTGAACTTGTTTTTCAACCATTTGCTTCCAACAAAAACCAAGGCAAAGTGAAGAACCAAAACAACAAAGAAAGGCCATATTGAACCCATCTTACTCCAAAAATATGCACTTCCAAAACTGATGGATTGCCACATCATAACTTCAGTGAATGCATAGAAGAATCCAAAGAAACTGGTCGCTACGAAAACCTTGTTTAACAGAGCTCGTCTATTGAAAGAATAGACTACAACGCCAAAAGAGATACATATGATACTTGATAGAAGCGTAAACCAATCGAATGGAATCAATTGATTTTCTCCATTCTTATGAGCTGAAGCTTGGAAATAAGCAGTTTTAGTGAGGGAGTTATTGATTCTTTCTCTATGCGCATTTGAATCAGGATAGAATTGTAATTATTGAATATAAGAAGTGTGAAAACTGAATCTGTATGCCTAGTTCTGCCCGGTTTAGAGAGAAATAGGAATTGCACAATCGCGTGTGAAATCCAATTTCGGATTCTTGACAATTAAAGGTAAATTAGAAGCGTTTTGAATTGGAGCAGAGTGCCCAAAGCTGTAATTGAATATTTATTTCATTGAATGGATCGGTATTTCTTTTTTCCGTTACTGGTTTTTAGTAGGAATTGATAGGATGAACTTTGCTCCTTTTCCAGGTTCACCATTTTCGTAAATGTTCCAACCATAGACTTCGATCATCTTTTTTATCAATGCCAATCCGCATCCTGAGCCTTTGCCAGTTGTGAAACCTTTGTTGAAGAGTTTTGATTTTGTATTAGAGGGTATGCCAACTCCATTATCTTCATAGACAAGGTCCATGGAGTTTCTTCCGTTTGAAAAGCTGAGCCGTATTTTCGTGACTTTTTCGCCGTGTTTTAGCGAGTTATCAATAAGGTTGTAGAATAGTTGGGTTAGCAGCGAATCGGCTAATACGGTTAAGCCCTTGGCATTCGTTGATCACTTCTACGTTTTTCAAGTTTTCAAAAAAGGAAACAGCTTCTCTGAAACTATGCTCAACATTTATTTCTTTAATTTGTTCTGAGCCCATTTTCTCATAAAGACGACTAAACTCGAAAAGGCGTTCTGTGTCGAGAAGGGCATTGTCAATAGAGTCTAGATACTGGATTAGTTCAGGATTATTTCTAATCTTTTTTCTTAGCAGGAAAGTGTTGCCTTTAACTACCATTAGCTTGTTTTGGACATCGTGCCTAGTTAGTCCGCATATTACAAGCAGTTTCTCGTTGAACACTTCAAGTTTCTGGTGACTTAGACGTAACTGTTCTTCGGTTTCGTTAAGGTCATTAACCTTTTTTGGTGAATTCTGGGTCATTTTGAGTTTCTCTTTGTGTATTTGTGTTGTACAAACCGTACAAATATGTCTTTTCAAGATATATTTACACATCAAAATAAGCAAACCACGACTTAAACCCTCACACATAACTCAAGCATATCGCAGCATAATTGGAGAACCCAAATGTCGAACACAAATACGCCTCAACCCATAAAACAGAGCCCAAAACCGAAAACAAAATATTACAAACCTCTTCGAGAGAACTGTACAACACACATTCGGAAAAACCATTCAAACTCCATCAAACTTTAAAAAAATATACAGATAAGCGCGCAGATTATCCCCTCAATTTCTCGATCAGCAAAAATTTTCTAAAGCCCTCAAATCAATAATATTTTAGCGTTCTTTGCAAATCGGCGAATTGGGCTTCTCAAAAACGGTTAACTGAAGGCAAAGTCACTAAGAATACAGAAGGGTGACCAAAAGGTAGTGCTTGCGCCTTCTTGATACAATCTCCCTTTCTCCTTTCTCCTCTTTTGGGAGCAAGCACTACCCACCCGCCTCCAAAAATTAACCTAATTAACCCAAAGATATCTAAAACAAAAAAGTATGTTGGTTTCTAAGAAATCATTCTGGCTATTTTGTTACATCAACTTTTCCGAACCAAAGTTGACGCCACTTTAAAATTTCCAGCATCTGGCGTTCCAATTCTTCATATTGATTTTGGTATTCTTCAGCAGTCCATTTGTGAGGAATTTCATAATCAAAATCTATAGATGGAAAATCCTTATCAGCTTCATGTAAAACGTCCCTGATGTAATCTGGGGGAACAATTTTGCTTGGCAAATATGGGTCTACAAGAGTTTTCTCCAATTTTCCTTTGGACATTTCTGGTTTACCTTCAACTAGTGTTCTTCTGAAGTTTACTAATATTTCTTGTGCTCAGGTCAACAGAACGTAATTAGGTAACCAGAAAATTAGCCAAACACCAAACGAAACATATCATAAATCTCATAAAATTTACAATCTTTTAAAAAACTTCAATAATTATTTTTGCGTTTTTCTGTGTAATAAGCGAAGGTATTACGATTCGTTTTTGGGGGAATCAAAGCATTTCTCGACAACAACTACTAAGCCTTTGAGCGAATTTACTTTGACTTTTTCTCCTTTTGCGACTTCACCTGATATTGATTCAGCCCGCCAGATTTCGCCTTCTACTCTGACTTCGCCAGTTGGTTTTAAGTCAGTAACTGCCACTCCAATTTTGCCAAACATTGCTTCGGCACCGGTCAGCTTAGTACGATGCCTCAAAGGTCCAATAACCCATCGCACATAAAGACCAGCCAGGACTCCAAACACTATGAGCAAACCGAGTTCGATTTCGGCAAGACCTGTAACAGGCGAAGGAGAATATTGAAGCCCAAGGGACAAATAGAAAATCCCAAAAGCACCAAGAATCACTCCCGCGATGAGGGCAAAACCATGACCCAATTTCAATTCAACAACAATTAGAGCTGCAGCAATTATTAGTATTACAATTCCCAAAACTGACGCATCGATTATTTCAGCTCCAATTAGACCCGCGATCACTGCAATAATACCCACAATAGATAGAAGGATTGTTGGGTGATAGACATCGATGACAATCGCGATTACACCAATCAGAAATAGGATACCGTCCAAAATTGGGTTACTTAAAGCACTGATTATTTGCTCATAAAGGTTCTCGTTCAAGTTAGTCTTGGGATTGGTTGAAAGATTAAGATTGGTAAGGGCATCATTCAACGTGTTTTCAGCTCCATCAGCAACATGATTTGCTACAGCATCGTTTACTGAAAATGCTTGGTCTCCTTGCACCATGTAGAAGACTGCCGTGGCGTTTCGACTCCATTTTTCGGCGAGGCTAGTCATAAGGTTTAGCATCGCTGCTTGTGTGTGATTTTGTTCTAAATCGGTTCCGCCGACAACTATCGGTGTGCTTGGTCCGATTTCTGAGCCTGGAGCCATAAGTATGCGGTTTGTCGCCATTGCAATATAACTGCCCGCAGATGCCCCTAATCCGTTTGGTGTGATGAACGTGTATGTTGGAATTCCCGATTGATTTGCCGACGTTATTGAAGCTACGATTGCTAGCATATTGCTCAGGCTTCCTCCAGGAGTGTTCATTACAATAACAATGGCTGCCGCGTTTTGGTTTTGAGCTGTGCTTACAACCCGAGCGACAAATGCTGCCGAACCTGGATCGACAGGCACGCTAAAATCCGCGATGATTACAGGTTTTCCTGAAAATTGGGGTTGGATTGGTGAAGCAAAAACAAAAACACAACTTGCTACGAGAGTAAGAAACAGAACTAAACAAATTAGACTGAAAATTCGCGACTTCTGGAAGTTTAGTTGTGAAACGTATCTCAATTTCGGTCAATAGTTTGGCTAGTTAGCAGTTGCCTATAAGGTTTAGCCTGAGTTGAATTCTCAATTGCCAAACCCGAGAGGGAAACTTCCGAGAATAGTCGTGTTCGCCATGAAGTAAAGAACAATTCCCAAAACCAGTGATGTCGTCCAAAGAAGCAAAGTTATCCACATGGGAATTTTTTGTGCGTAACATCGCATGAAAGACGGAGTTGCTGTTTGCAGAATTGTGGTAGACAAAAACCATGAGCCGGCAAGCCATATACCCAAGAGAAATGCCAATCCTCCTGTTGTTACATGTGCTATAGCTATTGTGCCCATTGATCCGGAACTCCCTTCGCCTACATTGTCCCATGCGGGACCCATAATGGCTGCAAAAGATATTATGTTTAAAATCACAGCCGCAATCATCGTGTTGCCATGAAGCTTCATCTTCTTCTTCTGAGCCAAAAACATGCTTGCCAAAAGTAATACTAAGATGCTGATTTGAAGAAAGAGGTCAAATAAAGTAGGCGTCAATGCAACCACGAAAAGTCACTGAAATAGAAAGAAAAAATGCCTTAACATAAACATTACGTTAAAAAAAATAAATCCTCGAAAGAAAAAAGCTGACTTCTTGAGGGGAAAATTCTTATTCTTTATTGCGTGTTGATTTCGATTATGACCCAGTCGGTTTCAGTGGCAATTCCTTCGGACATTTTGGATGCAATTTTTGCAGGAGCAAAGGAACTTTACCCTCGGGAAAGTTTTCTGCTTCTTCGTGGAAAAAAAAGCAAAAGCGTTATTCGCATTTCAGATCTTGTCCTAGCGCCTTTTGCAGTTCATGGCCACGGTTTCGCCAACTTTAATCCATACATGTTCTCCGGGGATTTCTCATTAGTTGGAACGGTTCATTCGCATCCTTCCGGAAACATTTCGCCAAGTCATGTTGATCTGAACCATTTCTTTGGGCGTGTTCTGATGATTGTAGGTTACCCATATGAAGGAGAAGGATGTGTTGCAGTTTACGATTCGAATGGCGAAAAAATCCCGCTTCGAATTACACCAGAAGTCGGCGAAGAAAGTTAGTTGCCTTTTTCTAGCGAAGCTTTTGCGGCTGCTTCCTGGTAAGCTTTGATGAATTCTAAGGCGAATTTGTCTGCGTTTTTTTCTGTTCCTTTATGTTGTTTGTCGACGCTTTTGCTTCGCAGGTGATGGTAGAATTCATGTAATATGACGAAGGGGTTTCCAAAGATTTCACTATCCAAAACGCAAATGGTTTGGCTTCCTGCATTATAGGTGCCGTAGGAGTTTCTTGTGTGACCTTTGGGTAAACCTACTTTGAGCTTCGGGATCTCCACACGGTAGTTTTTGGCGAGAAGTTCCAGAGCTTGTTCCGTTTGCTTTGTCAGAATCAAGTAGACGATTGCTGGCTTGAAGTTGGGCGATGTTGGTTCAATAGACATTCGTTACTTTCATAGCCGATGCTGCTAAAAGATGTTGTCTATGGCCTAGATGACTTTTGATAGTACTAGAAAGTTGTTTGTCACAGTAATGATAAGGAAAATTATTGTGCCCGCATAGGCGAACTTGAGAATTGAATACGTTCGTGAGAAAGCCTTGTTTGCTTTGTCGGGGGTCTTCATGAGGATTTTTTCCGCGAGAGAAAAAACTATGCAAACCAAAAGGGTTGTAGTCAGCTTCAAAACTACGAAAGCACCAATATTAGTGCTAACCAATCCGGATAGAATGGGGTTGTACTCAACTGCTCCAAAGTAGAGTATCCCTATGACTGTCGTAACGCAGTCCATTGACCCTATCAAAGCGAGCAAAAGCGTAGGGTACGCTCTCACTTTCATCACGAATGCCTTCTCCTTTGCTTCTCCAACTAAACTTTCTTCTTTTGTTACATTTATAGTAATCTTCCAATTCTTGATATATTCCGAAAATGGAAAGGCAGAAAAAGTTAAGAGCGCCTAAAACCAAAAAAGAAGTGCAACCCTAACTTTCCAAGTTGGAGATGAAAAATCGATGCCCGTAATTATAATAGAAACGTGGACAGGAAAAACAGACGATCAAAAAGCCAAACTGATAAAAGAAATAACCAAAGTTTTTGTTGAAATCGGTGTTCCTGCAGACCAAGTTCAAATAATTATCCACGATGTCCCCAAAACAAATTGGGGCATCGGCGGAGAACAAACCGCCAAGACCCCACCTTGAGAGGAAAATTGGAGCAAGCTTAGTTTCTTGACTTTCTCAAGGTTTTCGAGCGCATAAGGCATAAATATATCGGATGCCGAAAACTTGTAGCGCACATAGAAACGTGGGCCGGTCGTCTAGCCTGGTTAGGACATCTGCTTGACGTGCAGAAGGTCGCCGGTCCGAATCCGGTCCGGCCCACCAATACTAATTTCAGTCATTTTGCTTGAAACCAAAGTTTTGGTTTCTGAATGCCGGAAACGATTCATTGATCCACAACTTCAGTAACTCGGCTTCGTAGCAAACAAAAATTCCTGCTCTAACCGTTTCTAGATTCTAAGTTTATCCGCAATTTTTTTCCCAAAATCTACACATTTAGGGAGTTCGCCTTCAACTACGGGTCCAGGAATTCCGTTTACTCTTACGGATAACCCAGGCAAAATTAAGTTTAGTTTAGGAAGTTTTTTTCTACAATTTTTTTCCAATTTTTTCACTGCTCTATCAACGACTCTTTCTCTTCCTGAATAAGTTCCGAAAACAACCACATTTTTTGCTTTCAGATCAATTTCCGCCAGCCTGTCTATGAATTTCTTCATTGTGCGAGAGGGTCTGCCCATGTGATTTGGTGCACCTATGACTAATGCATCATAATCAGCTACTTTTCCAAGATCGATTTCCTTAACATAACCTATAGCGGTTTCAAGGTCTCCAACTTCTTTTATTCCCTCTATGATTTTCTCCGCTGCTAGTTTCGTATTTCCATATTTCGAGTCATAAATAACGAAAACTTTTACCAAAATGCGTCATCTCAATAATTGCTAATATAACTTTGTTATAACATGTTCTTCAGGTTTTTATTATTTATGGAAGGATCTTAGACAAAATTCAATTCATCGACATTTTTCGCTACGCATCATAGCCCTTCATTATCAATCGAGTTGGAATGCAAAAATCTTGATTATTGAAGATCAATTCTTAGGTCAAATTTTGGAGATCAAAAGAACAAAGAAAATTATCTTTGAGACCAAACACTTAATCAACATTAGCTGCTTTTCAGATAGCGGAATGCCTATACGAAAATAGAAAAATGCAGGCTGACTTCATGGGAACTAATTTCGACAAAAAGAAGTTCAACAGGGAAAAGCTAAAGCGGGGGTTGTTCGTCATTGCGGGAACAATCTCTTCTGGTTTTAGCTTGCATAGGAATAGTTCTGCCGGTCTTGCCCACTACACCTTTTCTTCTGTTGACTGCAGGTTGTTATTTAAAAGGGTCAAAAAAAATGCATGCCTGGCTATTAAATCACAAGCTCTTTGGGCATTACATCAGAAATTATGTCGAAGGAAAAGGAATCAGTGCCAAAGCGAAGGTATTCACATTAACATTAATGTGGATTTCAATAGTTTACTCAGCCTTATTTATTGCACCCGTACTTGTAATGCAAATTGCACTTTTGGTGATTTCATCAGCCGTAACGGTACACATTATCAAAGTGCCAACATACAAAGGGAATTGACACATTTGAGAAAACAAAAAAAGGAAATACAGATTCTTTGAAGTTTTTTAATCAATAATTCACAATTCGTAAAGCTTTTATGCAAAGTCATTCGATAGCCCCTATTGGTGCAATCTTTGGAAAATAATCCAAACACAGCTCGAAAGCTGGGACGCAAGAAAAAAGTAATATTCATCGTTGCCGGTGTTCTTCTCGCGTCCCTTGGACTAATCGCCCTTGTCGGCGGAGCCGCTGTTATGTATCTTAATACTGGAACAGATTCAGAGGGATATTCTATAAGTCCGAGTTATTCAATTAAAACTTCTTCGAATGCTTTTGTTTTGTGGGTAGCGCCTTTGCAAGTAAACGAGGCATTTAGTTGGTTGGGCCTCAATAATATTGCAGCTACAAAATGGGTGGTAACCACATCTGATCCAAAACAAGAGATCTTTGTAGGTTGGGCTAAAGCGTCCGACATGGAACCTTACCTGAAGGGATTTAGTTACGAAAGCCCTGATTTCTTTTGGAGTTGGAGCACCAGACCTTACGCACCAAAAATACACGTCCCCTCAACTACGATAAGTGGCCAAGGCAGCCCAGCTAGACCGCCTTCCGAAGAGAGTTTTTGGACACTAAAAGCCACAACTGCAAATACAACTTCAATTTACTGGGCTCCAACTTGGAATGTTGATGATGGGATGAATGTTGTCGCCCTAATGAACGCAGATGCTTCTAGTGGTGTTACCGCGAATATTCAACTTGGCTCAAAAATCCCAATCCTCACCTGGTTGCCATACCTACTCATTCCACTAGGGATAATATTTTTAGTGTTAGGGTTACTGCTGTTCAAGAAAAGAAAAAGCAAATAATTCCCATCTTTCGTTCCAATATTTTTTTAAAATACCGAGAAAAACCATTATTAACGAAACTTAAAGAAATATAGATTAACAATAAAGCCCAAATCTTCGAATAACAAACGCCTTATTCCTCAAGGACTTGTTTTTAGACACCATGAAGACTAAGTAAAATGTTAAAGAGAAAAAGAAAACGCGGAATGATCTTCTTGTACCTTAGCCTTCTGCCTTTAGTAAGCAGCATTTTTTGAGTCTATTTACTTTTAGAAAATGGTTTCTGCAATATCCAAGCTAAGGCTTCTGTTCCAGTGGCAATAAAAAGTCTAAAAGTATTTTGCAGCTTTCCAGTGCTCAAGTTATTCGCAAAAAGATAAACGAATCTCTTTTCTAATCTCGCGCTCTCTGGATCGCTTAACCACTTCAAATTCACATCCAGTTCTATTGTTGAGTCATCCTGTTTTCCGTGTATAACACGAATATACTCTACAGTCTTATCAGTTGTCTTAAAAACGAAACTAACTGAAGCCTTATCAAATGTTAATGAACATTGGACAGTTTGAGGCCCGAGTAATCGCAAGAACCGAGTCATCTCCAAGACTTCATGCATTCCCACTTCTCTTGTGTATCCTTCCACACGAGGGTCAACATAAGCTTCGAGGAACGCCTTTATGTGATTATCAAGATTATTTTTTTGCAGGTCATTTCCATTATTTGCCATGAAATTTAAATTTAGAGTTCTTTCTTGAACAAAATCCCCCAAACTCTTCTTTTGCTTCGTTCTCTTTTGGAAAACTCGCTCCTGATCTAGGAATGTATCCAAGTTCCAGAACTTGGCCATGCAGAAAGTTGCCAATTCTTCTATTTTCGACTTTGACAAGTGCTTGGCTTTATAGACGGAGTGCATTTCGTCAAAATTGTCCCAATTGTTCTCGAAAATTAGTCCCTGTGTTGACATTTCTTTGTAGAAGTCTGTTCCAGGAAACGGCGTAGCAATTCCAAAAGCCGCACCGGTCAAACCAATCTCTTTAGCGTAAATTGGGAAATATCTGATTTCCTCTTCCGTTTGATCTGGGAGACCTATTACAAAGGTGCCCCCTGCTCTTCCGCCGTTTTCCCGTATGTTTTGTACTGCTTCTTTGTGAACTCTTGCGGTTATTCCCTTCTTTGTTGACTTCAAATCTTTAAGATTAGGGCTTTCTATCCCCATTTCAAATTTGATGATTCCCGCTTGACACATTTTCTTTACAATTTGCGGATATTTAGCCATGTAATCTGCTCGAACTAAGGCACCGAATTCTATATTCACTGGATGTTCTAGCAGCAAGTCACACAATCTTTCAACCTGAGTTGGATTACCGATGAAGTTGGGATCTGCAAAGATGGCGCTTACAGATTTGTTCTCATGAAATTTCGCCATTTCAAGAATCTCTTGCATCACATTTTCAGGCGATCGACATCTAAAACAGCCATGACTCATACTGGGTTCGCAGCAAAAACTGCAAAGTCCACTACAGCCTCTAGACATTAGTATTACGTCGCAGTCTTTGACACGGTCTTGGCTTTTGTACGAATACTGCCTCAAATCCCGGGCGGGAAAAGGAATTTCGTCCAAGTTTTCAATTCTAGCTCTATCCCTATTATGAATTACTTCTTTGTTTTCTTTGTAGGAGGCACCAAGTACTTTGTCTGGGGAACCTTTCTTGATGAGTTCCCTCATAGTCTCTTCTCCTTCACCGCGCACAACTATGTCGATTTGAGGAAAAGAAAGCATCAAATCTGGAACGCTTGTTGGATGATACCCACCTAGAACCGTTGTAGCACCATTTTTCTTAGCAATCTTTGCCAGTTTTAGAGATTCGTTATGCTCAGTTGCGGACAACGAGAGCCCTACAAGGTCTGGCCTATAGAGATTAATCAGTTCCTGGAAACTACGGCGTTCAAGCTCCAGGTCAACAATGTGAACCTCTTCAACAATGTTTCGTACATAGGACGCTACGTACTCAAGACCCAATGGTATTAAGTCAAAGGCAAAACTCAGGCCCTTTCTTCCAGCAGGCTTAACCAACAAGATTTTCTTAAACGACACGTTAGCACCAAAGATAAACAAAAAACAACAGTAACAAACCATAAAAACTAATCGCGTTCAAAACCCAAAATCAGCTGTTAAATCCACTGCCCTGCAATAATCAAGAAGTAAATTAAAAAAAACTGAAGAAAAGTTTATTCTTGTTTCTGGGCTATATCAAACGCGTATTGCTGCACGCATCAGCATAGCATAAGTAGTTTTGTCAGTCTGCAATTTTGCAGCTATTCTGGCGACATAGAGGTGTCCACCCATCCAGAAATATCGTCCCTCAAGTTTAAGCGTCACTGGTTGCCCGTCAGAGCTTATGCCTTGTGCCTCTAACAAGATTGCGTGCCTTCCAACTAAAACTCCACCCTTCCCAGTTGTAATAGTATAGGTGTTGCTATCTACTATGACCTTTCCGCCAATGACGTCAAATTTTTTAACTGTCGCGTTTGCCTCAGTGGCTTGTAAAGTTAAAGTAAAGTTTGCCTGATACTTGGTTGCCAGATTATCGATCTTTTCTACGGCGTAGCCTTTTGCAACTAATGTTTTCATTCCAGGAGTTGGATCCGTTTGCGTCGTTGAAGCGTAAGCAAATGGCAAACCAACAACCAAAACGATGGCAACAACAATTGCTCCTAGAATTATAGCCTTGCTTTTCTTGCTTAAAGTAATCATACTTTTTCACCTCCACCTTCCTTGCTTTGTATAATTACAGCTTCGATGATGTGATTAAAAAGAAAGCCGCACTTTTAATGTGCACCACAAATGAACTATTATTTTTTCTCCTCAAGCTTCTCGGCGAGTATCTGTTCTTCCATATGCAAAAGCAACCCAATCCTACGCTCCCACCTATTGAAGAACCGATACTGAGAATACAACGCATAAATGCTATACCCCAAAAATGCCCCGGCAAACAACAAAAGCACAAAATCGAAAGGACCAAGCCCTAGATGTCTCGTTCTGAGAATCAGCCAAAGAACCAGCAAGAACAAGACTCCCGAAGACAAAAGACCAATAATGCTGCCGTTTCGGAATTTACTCCATTCTCTGTCCAACTCGAATAGAAAGTCATGAATAGATTTGACGGGGTATACTTTGTCATTTTTTTCTTCGGACATTTCTTTATCCCTCAACACGTGTTGTCTTTTTTTGCGCTCTTCTTATACATGATGCACCAAAGGTGAAATCACATTTTATAGGATGGATGGCAGTGACTTGCGCAGCTCAATGTAAATGCGGCGTCCTTCTTCGGTTAGCAAACAAGCGTTTTCTTCAGTTTGCCTAATTAACTTCTTTTCTTCCAAGTAAATCAAATGCTTCAAGAAATCATCGTAGGAAAGATTTGTTGATTTGCGCCAAACATTGGTTCTCAGCTGGGGCTTTGGATTAAAGAACAAGAACTCTAAGATTTCAAATCGAATCTGAACTGCACTTTTCCGCATCCGCCCCATGCTTGAATGCACCATTCAACAGAAAGCATGTATTCAACATGTACAATATATTAATTTAACAGACTCCTTTTTCGCTTTGAGAGTCAAGTTAAAAAGCAAGCACATTAAGAATGTGCTATTAACTCTAAACTGTTCGTGTTGGGGCTGGAAAATCAATGTTTGATAAAATAAGGATAGTTGTCGGCGTCGATGGTTCTTTGCAATCAAAGAAAGCTTTAGCCGAAGCAATAACCATCGCCAAAAGCTTTTCGGGCTTTGTGAAAGCAGTTAGCATATACGAAAAAGGCGGAAAAGAAAAAGCCGACAACATAATCAACGAAGCAGAGAAGGACTTGTCAAGAGCAGGAGTTGCCTTCGACGTTTCGACAGTTCAAGGAACCAACCCTGCAAAGACTTTAGCAACATTAGCCAAACAGGAAAACTTCGATCTAATTGTAGTTGGCAGCAGAGGAATTGGAGGCAGAGTTTCAGCACTTCTAGGAAGCGTATCTAAACAAGTGGTCGGCAACGCATACTGCAACGTTCTCGTCGTCAAAAAATAAGAAACCCTGAGAAACAGTCATCAGAAGTTCTTCATCGCTCCTGTATAACAATAACTAAGGAAGTTAGACTTCCTTTTTGTCTGGAATAAAATCCATTGAAATAGAGTTAACACAATGTCGCGTATTCTTGTCAGTGAAACGTTCGCCAACGAACACGTGTCCTAGATGGGCGCCGCATTTTGCGCAGCTTATTTCAGTTCGTTCCCCATCTGGATCGGTCTTTTTTGTGACTGCTCCAGGGACTTCTTCATCAAAACTTGGCCACCCACAATTGGCTTCAAACTTGGTCTCCGAACGGTAAAGCGGTGTACCACATCGTTTACAAACGTAAGTTCCTTTTTCCCAAAAAGCAAAAAACTTGCCCGTGAAAGGCGCCTCAGTCCCTTTGTGAACGATGACGCTTTCCTCCTCTTTGGTTAACTTCTTAAATTGAGACTCATTATTTTGAGACAACAAAAACACCTAACAAACTAGAAGCGACGAATTAAAAAAAGTGTTCGGAAAAACAAACGTTCATACATTCAAAATAATGAGAGTTGAGCAGGAGTTGGCTCAAAATTCTTTTAAAACTGCAGGTAATTCGAGCAGACTCTTTATGGTCTGGTCTGGACTAATCGTTTCAAGGTCTTTTTGAGGTCGTCTTTCGAGATAAACGGTTTTCATTCCAGCGTCTTTCCCGCCCTTCACATCCGCGTCCACGGTGTCACCGACAAAGACTGCTTGGGCAGGATGAAGCTTAAGTTTTTCCAAGGCCATTTTGAATATTTCTGGACTTGGCTTACGTTTATTCACTGCTGCAGAAACAATAACAACATCGAAAAAATCAATAAGTTGATGTTTCGCCAAGAGTTTGGTTACGCATTCTGGAATTGCAAAATTGGAAACTATTCCGAGACAATATTTAGGATGCAAGTCTTTGAGGACTTGGGTTGTATTTTCATCTATTCGAACATAGGTCATGAATTCCTGGCAGAAAGCGTTGGTGGCACCTTGGACTAAGTTACTTTGGGCTTCGGCTTTGTACCCTAGAATTTGAAGCGCATTTTTTACGCGGAAATCAAAATGAGGCTCTTCCATCTTTTGGTCTGCTTCTTCATAGAGCGCGTCGCGTGCCTTTATGTAAGCGTCTCGGAATGTTGCAAAGGAGACTTTGACGCCATTTTGAGCTAGGTATGTGTGCATGCTTTTTACTGCAGGGCTATAGAATGCGTGGTCTTTTTCAATGAGCATTAGCGTGTCAAACATATCGAACAAGACGGCTTGTACTGGCATCTAAATCCTTCTCAGTGCAAAAGCACTATTATGGCTTAAAATGGTTTTGCAGAAGAATCTTCTTTTAATTGATCTTACTTGAACGAAGCTAGAATAAGGAAACAAAAACAAGGCTGACGCAAAAAAATGATTTGGTCCAGTTTTAATTTGTTTGATTTTCGACGTAGCTTTTGACTTTTTGTTTAAGGGTTGGGTATTCATCTAACATGGCTTTTACTACTTGCCATCTGATTTCTTCGGTTCCAATTTGGTTTTTCATTTTTTAAGCTCCTAGCGGTTTATTGTGGATTTTTCGGAAAATATTTTCAGATGGAATTCTGCTGCTGCATCTGGGAGAAGGGTCCTCAAAAAGCAGTTCCATTATTTCTTGGTGTCTAAGAAGGAAATCTTTGCCTTTTGGAGTAGATCGGTAGATTTCTTTGCCGTTTTCTTCGATGGTTTTTTCAAGCAGCTTGATTTTTGTCAAGAGTTTCAGGTATTCATTTAATTGACTGAAACTAAGGTTAGCTTTGTACATAATCTGAGTCTTCAATGCGCGATTTTTTGAAATATCCATGATTTCGGCCATGATTACGAGTTTGTCGCGTCTTTTGACAGTGGCTTCCGTTAAGACTGAGTTCATCTTTATTTCCTTCTTATAGAGTTATTTTCTATAATTCGGTTACGCTGTTTTACATATTAAGTCGTGTTCCATGAGACTGAGTATTCCGAAATCCGTAATATTCTAGAACAATCCTCCATATCAAAGCAGAACGAAAACCTTTTTGGAATGCAAACCTAAGAAAAACCAGGAGAAAATAGACTTTGCACATAGGAATAATCAGTGACACTCACGACAATTTGCCCCTAATTGAAAAAGCAGTAAAATACCTAAACGATGCAAAAATGGACCTTGTATTGCACGCAGGCGACTATACATCACCATTCGTAATTGCCAAATTCAAAACGCTAAACTGCAAACTCATCGGAGTTTTCGGCAACAATGACGGGGATCACGAACTACTAAAAAAACGGTTCAGTGAAACACAAAACTGCGAAATCCACGGAAGATTTGCCGAAGTAAATGCAGAAGGTTTCAAAATTGCGCTTCTCCACGGCGACGAAACCGAACTCTTAAACGCCCTGCTTAATCGAGATTGTTTCGACGCAGTAGTCTTCGGGCACTTGCATGCGACAACGGAACGCAAGAATGGAAAAATGCTAATCATAAGTCCTGGAGAACTCTGCGCGTATTTAACAGGAAAATCGACCATAGCCACTCTTGACACCAACTTAAGAGAAGCAAAAATAATCCAACTCTAATCAAGGGTAACAGCCAAATAGGCATCAACAATTATTCTTGCAAAGTGAAGAACAGTGCCAGAAAAAACACGCGCATCCAAAGAAATGGAAGTCGACTTTGATAGACTTGCCCGAATAGGAAATAAAATAAATGAATTGCTCTGCCGAAAAACCAAGGGCGCAGCAGAAGCATACGCAGTCTTACGTTTCCTCTGCGTTTATTACGAAGAAGATTTAGGGATAGCATTCGAACCGGAATTTGAAGCTGAACTTCGAAAAGTCGTTAAGAAAAGCATAACAGGCGAAGAAGAGACTAAGGCACCCACTTAAGTTCTTTTAGCGCCTTTGTTGAAAGGTTCTCTGAGCTGATTCGCCTGCTCAAAAATGTGCTTTAGCTCTTCATCATTTGCCCCATTTCGAATGGGAGTCAAAATGTCAACTAAATTATCATTTCTCATTAAACACGGCTTCAGCTTTCCATCACTCGTTACACGCAGCCTTGTGCAATGCATGCAGAAGTCACTATTTTCAGTCGGATGCACTACTTCAACAGTAACATCGGGCAAATGGTAAATTAAACGGTTATGCATAAGCCGTCTGGTCTCAATTCGCACAGCTCTTTGCCTCAGTATCTCCTCTTGTTGGTCTAGCAAGCGATGGTGTCTCGAAAAATACTCGCGGCTAACATTCACTGGATCTAGCTCAATGAGCTGCAAAATAACGCCTAAATCTCGAGCAAAATCAATCATATCGGGAATATCGTTAACATTTACTCCTTTGAGCACAACCATGTTAAGTTTGACCGGCGAGAACCCGGCTTCAATACCGGCTTTCACTCCTGCCAACGCATTTTCGAGTTTTCCACCAGTTAAATGAGTGTAAGTTTCGGGATTCAACGTCGCCAAACTGATGTTCACCCGCTTTAGCCCGGCATCACAAAGAGGCTTGGCCAACTCGTCGAGCAAAAGACCGTTTGTGGTCATTGAAAGGTCTCGAATTCCAGGAATATCCGCAATGCCTTTGACAACATCAACAACATCCTTCCGCATTAACGGCTCGCCGCCCGTCAATTTTATCCGGGCAATTCCAAGACCAACGGCAGTTTTCGCTATTCGAACAATCTCTTCAAGAGCCATTTTTTCGGCGCTTTCGTTAGCTCGCTGAACCTCACCTTCGCGATGGCAATAAGCGCATTTCAAATTGCACCGCTGAGTAATCGAAATCCTCAAATTAAGAAGAGGTCTACCACAATTGTCCGTTAAAGCCATCGTTATTCCCGAGCGTGCTTAACGATATGACCAGCCTCGGGCGATATAAGCAATTCGACAGCAACCTGTGCAGCATCAGGAGAACCAGGAATACAAAACAACGCCTTCCCCTTAGCCACACCAGCAACCGCGCGAGACATTACAGCAGAAGAACCATTCTTATCATAACTTAACCGTCGGAAAAACTCCCCAAACCCAGGCAAAGTCTTCTCAAAAAACGGTGAAACCGTCTCTATAGTAACGTCTGTATGCGTAACGCCTGTCCCACCACAGAAAACAGCAGCTTCCACACCTTCATTGTCTAACACACTTTTTACCGCGTGCTCGATCATCACTTTGTCGTCTGAAACCGTTCTTTTGAAGAGCACAACATGACCAGCACTCTTAAGCAGTGACTCTATAATGTCGCCAGAAAGATCTGTTGTCAACTCGCCTTTCTGCATAGCAAGATAACGTGATGTACTACAAATAAAAACTGCAAAATTGACTTTCCTTGGGGCATGCGCTTTATGGGTCTTAGTGCTTTCGCTCACTTTCATACCTGCTTAAATTTTTTAACAACGTGAATATTCTCAATAGCGGTGCTCGGATACTGACCATTTGCATCTTTCTCATACTGCTTAGTCATGTCCCAAACAGTTAGCAACGCAGCCGAAACAGCTGTGAGAGCCTCCATTTCAACGCCAGTCTGAGCTTTAGTTTTGACAAATGCTGTAACTTCCACAATAGATGATCCAACAACTTTTGCCTCAACCTCGACTTTAGTCAAAGGCAAAGGATGACAAAGCGGTACCAAATCGCTGCACTTTTTTGCTGCGAGAATGCCCGCAATCTTCGCAGTGTACAATGGGTCGCCTTTGGCAATTTTGCCTTCTTTTATCAGACTAATGGTTTCAGGCTTTAGTCTGATAGTTCCAGCTGCAGTTGCTTCACGCAATATTTCCGGCTTAGATGAAACATCAACCATAGTCAAATTATCTCATTCTCCTAAACCAAATTAGCTATTTTTTGCTTTCTTCTTCCCAAAGCTCAACCAGGGACTGAACCGCTTTCGCCTTGGCGGAAGCCTGATTAAATCTGTACATGCGAATCCTACCATATGTTCTTTGCTGCAAAATACCTTCATCCTCCAAAACCCGCAAATGTGCATTAGTAGCCGTAAAATTTACGCCAATCCTGCGAGAAATGTCTGAAACATTAAGCTCGCCCAATGTCGAAACCAATTTCAAAATTCTCATTCTAGGCTTAGAACAAAAAACCTCCTCAAAGTCCATCATCTCACCTCTCCTTTCTTTCAAGAATGGTGCGCAATTCTTTAGCTAATTCTTCGGCAGAAACTGAAGGCAAATAGACCATAGTCGACCGACCACGCGCACCTTCTCCTGACACTTCGGTTTTCAAAACAGACAACGCTGAAAAAGTCTGCAAATAATTCCACAACTGAGTGTGACTCACAGGTTCCTGTTCAAACTCTTCACAGGCAACAGCGTAAGCCTTCTCAATTTCAGATAGAGTGACATAAGCTTCTTGGCTTTCTTTGAAAACCTCTGCTGCACCCAGCAAAAACAGCTTTTCATGTAATCCTAAACTGGACAACTCGCCTTTTTCCAGTGTTGGAATTATGCTGGAAACTGCCTTACGCACACAATCAGGGGTAACCAACTCGAAGTCTTGAGCGTCCGCGTATTTTCCGGCCCTCCACAGCAATTCAATAGCGAATCTCGCATTTCCGCTTTCATCTCGAGCCAAATCTGCGGTTAAGCTAACCACATCTTCTGGCACAGTTGAAGGCTCAAACGCGAGCGCAACACGGTCACTTAGGATATCCTCAAGTTGCTCTTTGCCATATTTTTCAAGTCGAATAATATTACGCTGCAACGTACTTCTCGCGCTATCATCCAAACGTTTAGTCGACTCTAAATCTCGCATGATGCACACGATCGAAATGCGTTGTGGCTGATTTGGCCTCATTTCTTGAAGCCGCGTTAAATTATAAACACCGTCAGATCCTTCAGTTTCTATGAGGGTATCAAACTCGTCCAATCCAAGTATTAGAAAAGCGTTTTCTTCGTCCAAATGTTTCAACAAAGCTCTCAGGACTTCTTCCGATGCGTAACCACGAAGAGGAAACTTGGACTTTAGAACAGTCAACGCGTGCTGAAGAACAAGTAGAAGCTTGCCCCGATATTCACGGCAATTAACATGAATATAATGAAGGTTAATGTTTCGTTTATGAGCCTCTAAAGTAATATCGCTCCCAAACTTTTGGCACAACGCAGTTTTTCCTGTCCCAATTTCTCCAGTCACTATAACTCTTTGCGCCATTTTATCAGGGATCCGCAAAAGAAAACTAAAAAACTCCATAAGCAAACGATGCTCTTTTTCCCTGTGAGGTAGATTACCAGGAACATAGTTTAGGTCAAGCTTTGACTCATCTTTGAATACACTGTGGCTGAAACTCACAACGCAAACCTCAAATTAAATCCGTTAAATCATTTATTGTTCATACTTGCCGTGCAGTATTGTGTTTAGGGTAAAAGCCTAATAAATCAATAGGGAAGGTTTTCACCAGGTAAAAGTATTTCCCCAGAAATGTTTGCACTCCGAAAAGCAAGCCGATCAATATAAGGCTATTTTGTTTTACGCTTTGCTAAGGTGTCGCGTCCAAAGAGAAAACATCCTTGATGAAACCACACTTAGCGAAAGTAATTTTTGAGAAAGTATTATATGCAAATTAGTCGAAATAACGACTGGCGACGATCTCAGGAGAGAGAAACAGTCGCGCGAATCGGGGCTGAAGGAGCTCTGGGTTTAGATTGAAAAGGTCATCTGCTTGTTAATTCACCTTTTCTCCTATGCGGGCCCCAGGGCTCCCAGCCTTTGTCATCAAGAGAAAAAGTTTTAGCCAAACTGGGCGTGCCAGCTGACTATTTTAGGCTGCCTTTCAGATTTTCCAGAATACTGGCAAAGGCCGTTCAAAAAAACCATTTTTTTTCCAAGATATTGGATCTTAATCAACGGGAAGTTTAGAAAACCTGTGCTGCAGCTTCAAAATGAAAATAGAGTGAGACACGGGCGAGATCTCCATAAAAACCTTTTTAAATCCAATCTGTACTGTCTATTTCCGACAAAAAACATGATACCCAAACACTTCTTTCTCACGAAAGGCGTCGGCAAACATAAGGAACAGCTCCAATCTTTTGAACTAGCACTAAGAGACGCCGGTATTCAGCATTGCAATTTGGTAGCCGTCTCCAGCATTGTTCCTCCAGGATGCGAATTGCTCCCCAGAGAAAAAGGTCTAAAAATGGTCAACCCAGGGGAAATCACAT
Organism: Candidatus Bathyarchaeota archaeon; assembly: GCA_963735905.1. Lineage (GTDB taxonomy): Archaea > Thermoproteota > Bathyarchaeia > Bathyarchaeales > Bathycorpusculaceae > JADGNF01. The sequence goes on from CAVTMS010000005.1 coordinate 44,505, forward strand.
TCGTTGTCATAGCTAGAAATGCAACAAACGAACCTCACAGGCTTGTCGCTTCATCAATCGGAGTTGCAATCCCATCAGGTAAAAACCAATACGGTTACCTCTCCGAGCATCATAGTTTCGGTCAAACCGACGAAACAGCCGGAGACTATTCAGAAGACTTAGCCGCAACAATGCTAGCAACAACGATGGGCATTCAGTTTGATCCTGAAACAGCTTGGGACGAAAGAAAACAACTCTTCAAAACAAGCGGCTTAATCATCAAAACTGCAAACATGACCCAAACAGCAGTTGGCGACAAAAACGGTTTATGGACAACTGCGGTGGCAGTAGCAGTTTTTGTCCCTGAAAAAACTGAAAGCTAAGAGAACATATTCTTCTCTTTTCATTATTTTGCGCATCTTAAGAAAATTGTTGAATAGATAATTACCAGTTTAGAAAAGAAAATTTTGTCGATCTTAGGATTTCCGCGATTCAATAATGCCTCTGCATTTGTCAGCGAATTCACAGTATTCTAGGCAAGCAGCAGTTTTGTCGGGACGTTTCCATTCAGCGCCACATGAGGTGCAAGTAGTTTTGTCTTCATCACTCCAAATTTCCAAGTCGCTGCCACATACATGACATTTAATATAGGCAGGTTTTGGTTGAAGAAGATCGCGAAGTCCAGGGCATGTCTGTGGGTTTTTTTCTATTGGTTTGTCTTTAGAGTTCAAGTATTTCACCCCCAATTTTTATTTCGTATTCTTTGAGCGGGATTTGTTTGCCTGATGCTTGAATTGCTTTGTCAACTGCCCATTTTAGTCCAGTGCAACAAGGAACTTCCATATGTGCAACCGTGATGCTTTTGATGTCGTTTAGTTTTAGAATTTCGCCAAGCTTTTGGGCGTAAGCACGAGCATCGTCGAACTTGGGGCATCCAATTACTATTCTTTTTCCAGGCAGGAGAATATTCTGGAACTCTTTAAGGGCAATAGGAGCGCAGTCTGCTGCTAGAAGCAGGTCTGCATTTTGATAAAACGGCGCTTGAACGGGTACTAGATTAAGTTTTACCGGCCATTGGGGTTTGGATGTTTTGATTGTTTCGGGATTTGATAGAAGCTTCGAGTTGATTTTATTTTTCAAGTGCTCGTGTACTTCTTCTTCATCGAATGCTGGAGCTTCCCTTTCTGTTATTGTTATTGCGCCTTGAGGGCATTGTCCCAAGCAAGCGCCTAAACCGTCGCAGTAGGTTTCTTTGATCATTTTTGCTTTTCCATTTACGATTTGAAGGGCTCCTTCGGCGCATTTGGGGATGCAGTTGCCGCATCCGTTGCAGAGGTTTTCATTTATGTTTACTATTTTTCTTTGAACCATGTTAATTTTCTCCTTGAAGGCATTTGCCTTTTGTTGGACAGAACTTTTCGGCGTGGTTTTCTATCGCTTTGAATATCGGGTCTATCGTTTCATGATTGAGTGAGTAGATGTGTTTTTTGCCTTGTTTTTCAGCTAATATGAAGTTGCAGTCTAGTAGTGGTTTTAGGTTGTGCGAGATCATGCTTTGTTCCTGACCCAGAGCATCGGCGAGTTCATTTACGCTCATAGGCTGGTTCATTAGTTGTTCTAAAGTTGCCAGACGCGTTGGGTTCGCTAGGTTTGTGAAGAAACGGTAGCAGATTTGGGTCAGTCCTTTTTTCATTTTGTTTCACTTTCACGCCATTCATTTAATTATATGAATTATAATTCATATGAATAACTATTCATATAAACTTGTTGGTCAAAAACATCTCAGCCAATTACCAAAAACGTTATCTCACACAAAAAACCATCACATTGTGAAACCCAAATGAAATTCCAAGGAAGAACGGCAACCGCCATAATAATCCAAAACCAAAACGAAATCCTACTCATTAAAAGATCAACTCCACCTTTCGTCGGATACTGGGCACTACCAGGCGGAAAGTCCGAACCAAACGAAACAGTTGAACAAACAGTAATAAGGGAAGCTAAAGAAGAAACCGGTCTAGACGTTTCAATAATACGAAAGATAGGCGAGTACCATGAACACGGCATCCAAATGGGACAAGAATATGATTACTACCCAGCATGCTTCTTAGTGAAAAACGACAGCGGAAAATTAAAGAAACAGGAAAGCGAAATTGCGGAAATCCAATTCTTTAGTCTTAACGAGCTCCCAAAGGTCTTAGCATTCGAACACGCTCAAATGGTAAGCGACTACCTAAGTCAAACAACCAACAAAAAATAAAGAAAGCGCTTTCCAATAAAAGAACCGCCAAAGCCATCATTGCAAAAATGGTCGCAAAACATTTGCGAGAAAAAAAATCCCAAAATTGATTTGCAGTTGAAATTTAGTGACAAACCTCACTTTGCGGAAGAATCCATCTGCATTATTCCAAAAACATTGCCTTCAGTGTCTTTGCAGTACGTCATATAACCAACTCCAGGCACGGTCATTTTTGGCATCAAGACTTCTCCCCCTGACTGCTTTATCTTCTTCACAGCTTCCTCAAACGATTTAACGCTTATGGTATTCGTTGTAGCTGGGGTATTCCCGCCTTTTTCAGTAATAGCCCCATTTATTCCTGGTTCGGTATCCTCACCCGTCTTAACAAGCCAGTAGTTGGCCGGTCCACCCCATTTTTCGATTTTCCAACCGAACACTTTCTTGTAAAAGTCTACTGCTCGATCCGTGTTATCAGCAGGAATCTCAAAATGAATAACTCTAGGCACACTTTTCACCTCCAATTCTGTACTCAAGATTCTTCAAATCGTCGGTAAACAAGAGGACGGGGTTAGGAACGGAATTCTAATAAGAATAGATCTTAATGATTTTTTATTCTTGTGCCTTGAATTTTTCTTCGATTAAGGCCAACAGCTCTTCAGGTTTGACAGGCTTAACCAAATAAGCGTCAGCGCCTTCGTCAAGTGCTTTAACACCTGTTTCCAAAGAGGGAAAACCCGTAATCATTATTTTAATAGAATCGCGCATTGAATGCTGCATTTTGATCAAAAGGTCAGTACCTTCCATGTCTGGAAGACGAATGTCTATAAGAGCCAAATCATATTTTTTCTTCTTCTGCTTTTTCCAACGCTTCTTTTCCGGTTTCAGCAACGTCAATTACATACCCGTTTTTTTGAAGAATACGTGTGAAGGTCCTAAGAATAGATTTGTCATCGTCTATTACAAGAATATTCTTTTTAGCCTTATCCAAAGTCTTCTTGCCTTCTGATTATGTGACCTTACCTTCGTTGAATCCAATAAACTGCGCAACAAACATGGATAACAACAGGCAAAGCTTCTCGTTTTCGAGACGTTATTATTCATCTGTATCTTCAACCTAATAAATCTACCATATGCCGAAAACCTTCAAAAGAATAAACAATCATGGAAAACTAATATTAACAATGAACAAAACCGAACCAAGACCCAGCTTTGAAAGTATTTAAATATACGTAAAAAAGTAGTATCATAGTGTAACACTCAGTTGTATCAATTTAATCACATCAATTTATCTTCAAGGTTTGGATAAACATTGAGCGAAAAAGATATTCTGAAATTTCTACAAAACCTCGGATTCTCAAAAAGAGAAGTCCAAGTCTACATGTTCCTTGCGAAAAGTGGAGCACAATCAACAAGCTTCGTTGCCAAGAGACTGAAAATGGAAAGAGTGCAAGCTTACCGCACTTTTAAGAAACTACAAGAAAAAGGCTTCATTGAAGCTACACTTGAGAGACCGACACGATTTACAGTTGTTCCTTTCAATAATCTTTTGGATTCATTTATCGAATCAAAAAGAGGCGAAGTAGAAAGCCTCAACTCACAAAAAGAAAGCTTACTATCTACTTGGAAAACGGTCAGTGCCCCTGAATCTGACTACACGGTGGCAAAGTTTTCCGTAATAAGTGGAAAGAAAAAAATCCACACAAAAATGCTAAGCATGATCGAGGAAGCAAAAAAAGGCATCTACGTTCTAACTACAAGTCTTGGAATAATTCAAGAAGATATAGGCGGAGTTCTCGACGCAATTATAGATGCTTCAGAAGAACGCAATCTCCAATTCAAAGTAATCGCTGACATAAACAAAGACAACTACCGGATAATGGAACGATTAGACAAACGCATCTCGTCCGAAAGCGCAAAAGTCGAAGCGCGCCATCTTAATTTCAACTCAAGATATTTCCCCCGTTTCCTCATAAAAGACGAAGAAGAAGCTATTCTGTATGCATCCAGCGGCGACGAATCCTCCATTCTAAACATTGAAGACGAAGGCTTATGGATAAACGACAAAATGTTCATTTCCGTACTAAAAGCCTTCTTTAACCAAATGTGGCAAATTGGAGTTGATGCAAACCTTCGTGTAGACGAACTAAAAACAGGCATACCAATTGGAGAAACAACAATTATCAAGGATCCAAATGAAGCCTGGAAGAAGGTTGAACAATCACTAGACCAAGCGAAAGAAGACGTAATCTTGATCGCTTCATCACAAAGCATCAATAGCATAATAGAAAAAGACCCATTCTCCAAGTACCACAAAAATGGTGTAAAATTTAGACTAATGGCACCACTGGATCTTGATAACCTTGACGCCGCAAAAAAACTCTCAAAGAACTATGAAATCAGACATGTGCCAATCAACTACATGACAATGATGCTAATTGATGACAAGGATTTGTTTATGTTTGGATCCCCACCACTAAGTGATTTAACAGATACATCTTTCTTCTACTTGAATGACACTTACTACACGAATGATCGCAAATCAAGCGAACGCCTCAGCGAAATGCTAAAAGACACTTGGAAAAGAGGAACAGAAATCGCTGAAATAACATCACAGGCTGCAGGCATTAGATTACCAGCCAACACAATCCCTCACACAGAAACACTATCCAACCTTGCAGCGATGTTACTTAGCAAAAACGTCAATTCAGCCTTGATTACTGAAAACGGCAAAGCTTTGGGATTAATAAATGACCGAGACCTTCTGAAGGAAGTAGTGCAAAGCAAGAGAAACCCTGAAAAAACACTTGCCCAGGACCTTGATTACACGCCACTTCTAATTCTCAAAGAAAATCAAACAATGACAGACGCATTAAAAATGGTACGCGAAAAAGGACAAAAACGAGTTGCTGTGGTCAAGAACGGACAGTTAGTCGGGATGCTTACCCAAGACATCCCCAAACGGCTAGCAGAACCATCCAAAACAAGAACCACGAAAAAATAATCTTTTCTTAATCAATCTATTTTTTTGAACGTATAACCAGTCAAAACAATAGCTTTCAGATTCTTTGGCTCTTTTAGAGATGTCTCAGTATCTCTTGAAAAAGAGATTTTCAAAAACGGGGCAAACAATTATTAGTAAACATCCCTCAAGATAGGGCGGAGAAAACTACTGTGAAGCCCAAGCTTCAATGCCCAATTATCATAGTTAATTTCAAAACTTACCTTGAAGCTACAGGGAAGAAAGCCGTTGAGCTTGCGAAGCAGGCCGAAAAAGCTTCAAAAGAAACCGGAACTTACATCGCTGTAGCACCTCAGTTTGTCGACCTTAAAGCTGTCTCAGAAGCGGTTGAAATTCCAGTTTATGCACAACATGTTGATTCTATTAAGCCAGGCAGTAGTACAGGTCACATTCTCATAGAAGCCATCAAAGAAGCAGGAGCAGTCGGAACCCTCATAAACCACTCTGAAAGGCAAATAAAGTTAGCCGAGATTGACGCGGTCATAAGACTTGCAAATGAACACGACATAATATCTTGCCTGTGTACAAATAATCCAACAACTAGCGCTTCAGCTGCTTATCTTTGCCCCGACATTATCAGCATTGAACCCCCTGAATTAATTGGAACTGGTGTAGCTGTAAGTAAAGCGCAACCAGAAGCAGTAACAAATACCATCAAACTTGTTCGGAAAGTCAATAGCGAAGCTGTAATTTTGTGTGGCGCGGGCATTAGCCATGGCGAAGATGTATCTGTAGCCCTCAAGCTTGGAACGCACGGGGTTCTTGTTGCAAGTGGCATTGTAAAGGCGAAAAATCCATATACAGTGCTTCGTGAGTTTGCAGATTCAGCCAAATGTTATGTGTGAGTACCTTGAAAGTCGAAGCAGAATGCGCCAGTTGTCTACTCTCCAGAGGCTGCGCAGAAACTTACATGGCAACCACTAACCCAGCATTGCGTTTCAGATGCATGTCTGAACTCGTTAAACTTGTAAACAAAGAATTTAGACCCACAGCAAATGCCGCCGAATTAGGAACCAAAAGAGACAAAATAATAAGGGAACTAACAGGAAACAAAGACCCCTACCATCGAACTAAAAAACTAAGCAACGAAAAAGCGAAAGAACTCCTTCCTTACGCCCAAAAATTTGTCGACGAAGGCTACAACCAGCAAGACCGATTCAAGAAAGCCTGCCTATGCGCCATAGTAGGCAACATAATGGAGTTCGACATTCCAGGACATAACTTCACTCTGAAAGACCTTCGCAAAACAATCACAGATGCAGCCAAAGACCTCGTCATTGACGATATTGAAAAAGTTTATCAATTGACAAAGAAAACAAACAAAATCCTCTATTTGGCAGACAATGCCGGTGAAATAGTATTCGACACGATCCTAGTTGAGCAACTCAAGAACATGGGTTTGCACGTTACCTACGTCGTTAAATCAGCACCGGTCATAAACGATGCGACAATGGAAGACGTTGAATTCAGCGGCATGAACGTTCTTGCCGACGAAGTCATGACCACGGGAGCAGACGCTGTAGGATTGCAACTCAAACTAATCAGCCCCGAGTTTCGAAAAGTTTACGACCAAGCAAAATTAATCTTTGCAAAAGGAATGGGCTACGCTGAAACCCTAACTGAATATGAGCTAAAAAAACCCCATTTCCTAATGTTCCGAACCAAATGCACGCCCGTGGCAAACTATTTCTGTTCACCCCGACACAAGAACATTGCCAAGCTGATGCCTTAATAAATGAATTTACCCATTTTAAAGTTAACAAAAAACGATCTTTCAAATTTTAACGATTCCATAACAAAAGAATGGCTAATAACAAATGGACTTGGTGGCTATGCTTCTTCAACCGTTTTGGGCATTAACTCAAGAAAATACCACGGTCTGCTGGTAGCTGCCTTAAGTCCACCCGGCGACCGCACCATCTGTATAGAAAAACTCGACGAGGAAGTCACTATTGGTAACAAATCTTATCAATTGGGCTCGAATGAATTCAAAGATGTGTTTTATCCTTCAGGTTTTGAACTTCTAAAAGAGTTTTCACTTTCTCCATTGCCTCAATATGTTTACTCAATGGAAGAAGCCACAGTCTCAAAGATGCTTTTTATGCCCTTTGAGAAAAATGCAACTATCACTATTTACGAAGTTCAAAACAAAAGCGAACTTGAAGCAAAACTTAGGATTACACCATTGATAACTTGCCGCCATTTCCATTCAATCCTAAAAAGAGATACTTCTACGATAAAATTCGGCGTGGAAACAATTGGCGCTAATGGAATAAAACTAAGATTTGACAGCCCAAATGTTACAGTCACCTTAGAATCAACCGAAGGAGAATTCGTCAAGAAAACAAATTGGATTGAAAAAATCTATTACCGAGAAGAAGCCTCTCGAGGAGAAAGCAGCATAAGCGACAGCTACCAACCAGGGTACTTCCAAATTACAGTTCCACCAAATAGCGAAAAAGTATTCGCCATCGTCGCCAAAGCAGATTCCTATTTCCTACAAAACAGCGAAAACACATCCGACACCAAAGACTCTACAGAAGATGCTCTCCGTCTTTACAGCCAAGAACTTCGACGTCAAGCCGCTGACTTAGATGCGTTCTACAGTTCACACTCGAATGCGCCCGTTGACGATTGGTTAAGCTGGATTCTTTTGGCGGCGGACACCTTTGTAGTAAGAGGTTTCAATAAGGGAAAAAGTGTTATCGCGGGTTATCATTGGTTTGAAGCATGGGGAAGAGATACTTTCCTTTCGCTGCCTGGTTTGATGCTTGTCACAGGTCATTTCGAAGATGCACGAAAAGTTCTTGTCGACTTCAACAAATTTTGCATGCAAGGCTTAATTCCAAACTTCCTAAGCGACATTTCTGCCTTACCATCTTGCAACACAGTAGATGCTACTTTATGGCATGTTAATGCAGTTTTGCAGTACCTCAAATACACTGGAGACTTCAACTTTGTCCAAGACCAACTCTGGGAAAGTCTCAAAGAGATTGTAGAAAACCACGTGCAAGGAACAGCTTTTGGAATACGTGTTGACAACGACGGCTTGCTCGAACACGGTCCGAGGCTAACTTGGATGGACGCAGAAGTCGATGGTAAAGGAGTTACTCCTAGAGCTGGAAAAGCAGTTGAGATACAAGCACTATGGTATAACGCTCTTCGCACAGTAGAAATAATCGCGGCAAAACGCAAAGAGAAAAAACTCGCAGAATCATACGCTCAACTAGCGAACAAAGTCAAAGTTAGTTTTAACTCGAAATTCTGGAACAATAAAAGATCTTGTCTATTTGACGTAATAGAAGAATCGGGTATCGATGCATCTCTGCGCCCTAACCAATTAATTGCTGCTTCACTTGATTTCAATCTATTAAGCGCAGAGAAGAACCTTCAAGTTGTAGAAGTTGTCCAACGCGAACTTCTGACGCCATGCGGGTTGCGGACACTTGAACGGAAAGACCAAAAGTATAAAGGAGAATATTCCGGGTCCAGAAGAAACAGAAGATCAGGCTTATCATAACGGCACTGTCTGGCCGTGGCTGCTTGGACCTTTTACAACAGCATACTTAAAAGCAAAAGGCAACACACCGCAGAATTTGGAATACGCTTCGAGAAACTTCATCGAACCCCTCTTCAAACAACAGGTCATGAAAGCGGGTCTTGGAACAATAAATGAAATCTTTGACGGCGATGAACCGCACATACCAAGAGGATGCATTTCTCAAGCTTGGAGTATCGCTGAACCACTAAGGGCTTATGTCGAAGATATTTTGCAGAATAGACCGAAGTTTGAGAAAGAAATCTTGAAAACGTAAGCGGTCAGAACTTTATCAGTTTTCTCAACTCGTCAGCAGCAGTTTCGGGAGTTATTGTGTTTATGTACATTCCAGTACTTTTCTCGAAGCCAGCCCAAATTGATAATCGAGGGTAAACTTCCAGGTGCCAATGATAATAGTCACTTGCATCTTTTTGGATGGCTAGATGAATTCCATAGTTGTAAGGTGGATCATTAACCAAATTCTTTAGAGCATCAAGCGTTGATTTGAGTGTAACCGCGAATGCCTTTGTTTCCTCCTCGGACAAATCCACAAAATTTGAAGAATGACGTTTTGGAACTATCCAGAATTCCATCGGATTAATGCTTGCGTAAGGAGCGAAAACAAAAAAGTTATCTGAGTCCATTATCTGTCTTTGACCGAGTGATTCTTTTTTCATGAGATCGCAGAAGATACACGTTCCATTTTGAATGAAGTAGCTCTTGCTTGCAGATATTTCGTCACTAACAATTGATGGCACGAAAGGGGTAGCGATTATTTGACTATGAGCATGCGACAAAGAAGCACCTGCCTCTAAGCCGTAATTGCGGAAGATTTGAATATATTTTACATAAGTTTTTTGCGATAACTCTCTTAAGCGATCTTTGTAGGCGTTAACTAAATTAATGAGCTGTGACAACGTCGCGACAGATGGCTGCTCGTCATGGTTTGGAGACTCAATGAGCACTTCATGATGACCCACAGCATGTCCGAAGTTGTCATCATCAAGGCTTTCCTGAGCATCAGCCAAGTTTTCTGGGGGAGCGAAAGCTGGAAATAAATTGGGGATTACACGAATAAGCCAGTTTATGTATCTGAAGTCGCCTTGCTCTTTTTCCTTGAGCACAATGTCGCCTTGCTGGATGTAAACTAGAACTGCTGGAGGCGTTAGGTGTTCGTTACCAGGACAAAGCGGACAAGTTGCGCTTGTTGCAGCTTCAATTTTTCGTTTAACAAAATCGGTAGGTCTCCTGGCGCGTTCAGTGGCAATAACGACCCATCTGTTAAGAAGGTAATCTTTTCTAAGCTCGTTGAGAGGCAAATTTGAAATCTCCTTTTTGAAACAGGTAAATTGTCAAAGGATTTTAGACTTTCTACAATTACTTTTCTTGGTACGTCGGAAGCCTCAATTTGAGGAACATTATCCGACAAATTACCAGGTATCCATCTAATTCTTTTGACCGAGCTTTTCTCTGAATCGTTGTCTGTAAGCTTCATAATCAGGGAGTATTCTGCAGTATTCCTCGTTCATGAGTGGCGATGAGATAATGAAATCAGCTGACGTGCGGTTACAAGCAACCGGGATATTCCATACAGCAGCGACTCGGAGAAGAGCCTTGATATCAGGATCATGTGGAAGAGGTTCAAGCGGATCCCAGAAGAATATCAGAAAATCAATTGTTCCTTCTGCAATGCGGGAACCTATTTGCTGGTCTCCTCCTAAGGGGCCGCTTTCAAAATTTGTGATTTTGCAACAAAGTTCTTTTTCGAGAAGTTTTCCAGTTGTACCCGTGGCGAAGAGCTCGTGGATTAACAAAATTCCTTTATTAAATTTTACCCAGTCTAAGAGGTCTCCTTTTTTGTTGTCATGAGCAATTAGCGCAATTTTTTTCCTTTGACCAATTATGGCATTTGCTTTGGGCATGGTTGTTCATCCTGGTTACTTCTTCAAAATGAAACGACCCTATAACGATTTCCACGAAAATAACGGTGACCTAGAGAAGCGGATAGAGTTGCTTAATCAACATGATCTAAATTACCCCGGTCACAAAAATTTGACCCTTTTAGGTAAACCTTATTGGCTGCAGCAGATAAGTTCAGAAGCATGATTTTGAAGAGAGTGTTCTACGAAAGGGACATTTTCAGTGTTGCAAAGGATCTTCTGGGAAAAGAAGTCGTTCATGAAACCGCTCAGGGAACTATTGCTGGCAAGATCGTAGAGACCGAAGCTTATTTGGGTCCCGAAGACAAGGCTTCTCACGCCTTCAACAATTTACGAACGAAACGAACTGAAACTCAATTCGGTACCAAAGGACATGCATACATCTACTTGATCTATGGAATGTACTACTGTTTCAACACCACCGCCGGAGAAATTCCAGGCAAACCTGAAGCCGTTCTTTTCAGAGCTCTAGAACCCATTGAGGGAATAGAACTCATGAAGAAACGTCGAACTACGATCAAAAGTAAAACCACAAATTTGACAAATGGACCAAGCAAATTATGCATGGCGATGGGACTGACAAAAAATCAAAATGGAGCGGATCTATGCACTCGACCTTTCTACATTAGAAATGGAGAAAGTATTGGTGAAAAAGATGTTGCAATCGCTACTAGGATAGGAGTAAATTATGCTGACGATTGGAAGAATAAACCGTGGAGATTTTACATAAAAGATAACCCATTTGTGTCAGTTCAACTAGAATAGGTTCACGCAGCTTTCCATAAAAATCTAAAAGGCATGTTTTAATTTATGGCGAAGAACCATACAAGCGAGGTGAATTGAATGGGAATTGGCAGCGCGGGCACTCCGCCTTGGGTAGATGAGAAAGCAATTGATGAAGAAAAACATGAACACTCAGATTCTAAGAAAGAAGTAAAAATCATAGGACTTGAAAAAGAGAACGCTGAGCTTAAGAAAAGGATTAAGGAATTAGAAGCAGAACTCAAAAAGTTGAAAAAATAATTTTCTTTTTTGTTTTTTAGTACCTTTATGGTTAGAGTTTTTTGCTCATAACGTGGGCGTCTTCGCCGTCCGAGTAGTACCCAGAAATTGTTCTTGTTATTTCTAGCCCTAATTTTTTATATAGGTTTACTCCAGCTTCGTTTGTCACTCGAACTTCCAAATAAATTTGTTTTGCTTTGTAAGAAACCATGCCTTCCATTGCCGTTTTTATTAGTGCAGAAGCGATTCCTTTACGTCTACTCTGGGGCATTACTGCAATGCTCACTACATGTCCTTTTCTCACTAGGCCGCCTAGTCCGAAGTTGCTTAAGCCGACTTCGATTCGGCTCATTATGTATCCAACGATCGCGTCTTTTTCTACTGCTACAATGAATGTTTCGGGAAAACGCTCGTGTAGATCAATGAAAAACATGTCGGTGTAGTTTTCAGGTAAGCAAATGCGGTTAATGTGCATTACAGCTTGTAAGTCATCAGGGCTGAACTTTCGCAGAGTAAAGCTTTCTTGCATTTTTCTATTCCTTCTTAACCAATTTCCTGAACTTAACTTAAAGCTTACGTTTTGTCAGCGGGGGTTGGACTATATTGGGAGTCTTCCGTAGGAACTTTCACTTCAGGTAGCGTATAGTTGCCCTGTGACATTGTCCATACTCGAGCCACTTTCCCTGCGATGTTAAGTGCTTCATTTAGGGCATCATTTACGGCTCGGGCAGTTTTCAATTTGAATATTGTCGTCGCGTAATAGTCTGGCAAAGAAGAAACTAAGATGATCTGATGGTTTTGAAGCGCCTTCAGCAAATAATACGCTTTGTGTCCACCTAGAACGAAGTTGCGTTTTATCTCGCGTTCAACTGATTTTAGGTCGGGGAATCGAACCATCCAATCATAGAATACTTGACTTCCGTGACCCTCGGGGCACTCCGCAACAAGTATTATTACGCCACCTCGCTTCACAACTTCCAAAGCTCCATCTACTGCTTTGTAGGCTTGGAACAAGTTGATGTCCGCAGGAGACCCGCCACAGCTTACAACAACTATTTCTGCCCTCCGATCTACAGTCACACGGAACATTTCATCAACAAGCTTAACGCCCTCAACAAAGGCGGGTTCAAGTTCGCCAGCAAATGCCTGAATAATTTCGCATTGACTATTGGTAACAACATTCACTATGAAATCCACTTTTGCAAGCTTCGCGGCTTCGGTCATATCCTCATGAACAGGGTTACCATCCAAAATGCCGGTGTGGGCGTTCGCATGCAGCATTAAAGCGTGATTGAATTTTATCGTGTCTTCGCCAGCGACAGCGGGTAATACACTTTTTCTTCCTCCTCCGTAGCCAGCATAATAGTGAAAACCAACGTCACCCACAAGGACTTTGACATCAGCTTCAGCAAAGATCTTGTTGAGAAGAATTTTGTTGCCATGAGAGGTTGTTCCAACTGAGATCAAGTCTTGTGCTTTGCAATCGTGGCTAACTGTCTTCACTCGCTTAAGCACATCTTCGCCCAGGAGCAAGGAGGCTTCTTCAGGCTTAACAGGTCGATGTGTTCCGCAACCGAAAATTATTGTTACATTTTCATCTTTTACACCCGCGAGGTTTAGCTCATCTAATAGGGGCAAAACCATTACATCACTGGGCGCGCGTCGAGTCGCATCGTCAACAACGATGGCCACTTTACTCTCAGGAAGTGCGATTTCACTTAACCGACGAGTCCCTTTTGGAATTGGATCTTTTAGAGCTCGTGCAACTTCGGCTTTTGCATCTGCACAGGCCGGACGTTCTTTGGGCTCGATTGAGCCTATCAAATTTCGCGCGGGAACACGAACACAAACGTCTGTTTTTCCGTAAGGAAGCCAAACATCAACCATTGAATCATCACGATTATTGTAAAAACACACGGCGTAGGCAGCTATTAAGCCTTATCAAACAAAAATTCAACACCCAAATTATGAAATTGGAACTAGTCAGCACATATTTAAGAATTGAAGAGGAAATTATCGCAACTTCTTTAAAACGCAGCAAACAATAATACTTTCTTTGAGGAACACTATTATGCCGGTAGACAAAGTCCCAGATAAGAACAGCGTACTCTTCGTATGGCTCAACAACTATGCTGGAGTGCTTCTGAAGACTCCGTCGAAAACACTGCTCATTGATCCAGTTGATGTCAAAGCGAAAAGTTTTCCACAAGTAGACGCAGTTTTAATAACTCACGAACACTACGACCATTTGGATCAGCGCTTAATTGCAGAAATTCAAAAGACGACCAACTGCACCGTAATTGCTGATGTTGCTTCAACAAAAAGCTTAAAATTACTAATACCCACGGAGAAACTAATTGAAATTAACCCAAATGACCAAGCCAAAATTGGAGCTGTAACGATCAAGGCAGAAAAATGCAAACATCAAGCTCAAGCGCCAGTAACATATATCGTTACAAGTGAAGACGGCGTCAAAATCTGGCATACAGCAGACAGTTTGCCATTCCCTGAAATGGCGATCATTGGACAAAAAGAAGAGTTGGATCTAGTATTCTGCACGGTAGGTATTGCGCAGGGAGCATCACCAGAATCAGGAAACGAAATAGCGTGGCTAACTAAACCCAAGGTAGCGGTTCCATATCACACAAACTCTGTGGAGAGCCAGAAAAAATTCATTCAAATACTCAGAAAAGAATTGCCAAAAACTGCATTTGTTATTCCTGAGGTTAACAAAATTTATCAGATTTCGAAGGGAGAAAAGAAAACATGAACATAGAAACAAAAAAAGCTGAAATGGCCAAAATCCTCACAAACATAGACGCCCTACAATTTGGATTGTTCAAACTTACCAGCGGCAAAGTAAGCCCTTACTATGTTGATTTGAGAGTAGTTCCCAGCTTTCCAGACGCCTTCAGAGACATATGCGAATTCTTTATAGAAAACATAACCAAGCAAATTGGACTCAAGAATTTTGACCGCATAGCGGGCGTTCCAATCGCAGGCATACCGTTCGCTACGCAAGTCGCCTATAATCTCAGGAAACCGTTCCTTTATGTTCGTAAAGGCGCCAAAATGTATGGGCGAGAACGGCGTGTAGAAGGAATTCTTGTCAGCGGTGATCGGGTGTTGCTCATTGACGATTTAATAACCACCGGGCTTTCTTTGAAAGAAGCCGCGGACGCTGTTCGTGCTGAAGGCGGAGTCGTGACTGACGCGGTGGCATTCTTAGATAGAGAAGAAGGCGGAATAGAAATTCTTGAAAAAACAGGGGTTAAAGTTCACCCTCTATTGTCCATCAGCGAAATTGCTGACACACTGTTCGAAATGGGATCGATCGACGAGGAAAGCCTAAAAACAATCAAAAAGCAGCTGAAGAAAAAATAGCCAAAGGAAAATTAGTCATAGAAAATTAATGCTTTTTCTTCCAACAAAGCATGCAATTTTTCTACAGATACGTAAACATCTTCTTCTTTCTTTGCACCTGTGCAAACTAGTTTTCCACTTGCAAACAGTAGAATTACGACTTTGGGTTCTTCCATGCGATAAATCAAGCCTGGAAACTGTTCAGGCTCATACATCGATCTACCTAAAGAATAAGCAGCCTTTTCAAGATCAATCATGCCACCCAAGTTTCCCGAGGCGACAATATTTTGAATTTTCATTTCAGGTTTGCTAATAATTATAATACCGCCTTTCTTCAGTTCTTTAACGACCTTCATAACGGCCCTGCGCGCTTCTTTCTCGCTTTTCGCGCCGGTACAAACCATCTTTCCTGAACTGAAAATTAATGTGGCTGTTTTTGGTCTCTTAAGCCTAAAAACTAAACCAGGAAACTGTTCAGGACGATATTCTACTCCAGGATAACCCTTAACAACAGCATTTAGGTCCACTTTCTGATTTAGAGTAGCAGACGCAACAACGTTTTCAATGCTTATTGAGTCTTTGTCCTTTGGCATTGGGAACACATCTCGGCTGATTATCTGTAATAAATAGGTTCAGTTTATAAATACATCTGCATTTTCGAAGGAGAGTTTGTTTGTTGAACAGTTGGCTTTTTCTTCAGGAGTGGAAGTACAAATTCGACTATAATGAGCAGGATTATCAGAAGAATAACAATTGGTATTGCGATGTAGCTGTTATTGACTCCTAACGCGTCATGCATGAAAATTGCAATGTGCCCGATCCAAGGAACGCGCATCACAACTTTCCCTACAACAAGGTCTTGGCTGACTGCACCTTGCGGAATGCTTGCGTTTCCGCTATACCATGGGTCGCGTTCGTAAAGTTGAGGAACAGTTGGCCAAGTATCTGGTGGACTATTTCCGTCTCCTTTTGTAAAAAAGTAAAGCTTATTGTCAATAGTTGTCGTTGCCACTATTCTATGAACAATGAGTTCACTTGGGTTGTCTGGCCTGTGAAAGACAATAATGTCGCTCTCGGGATAATTTGTTTTGAGGTCTTTGGCGTTGATACCTTGGATTACAATAATGTCGCCAATATGCAACGTTCGATCGAAAGGATGAGTCCAGCCGTTGCAAACACCATCATATGGGATACACATACTGCCACTTACAACTGCCAGCGCGGGGGGAATCTTTGTATTAAATGCAATTTGACTGCCATACCAAAATCCGAAAACTATTGCAACGATTAGAACAACAACGATAACGGTTTGGACATATTCATTTTTCCAAAGTTTCTTAGAAATGGCTGTCAAGTTGCGTCTTCCGTTTGAAGCGTTATTGTTCCATGTGGCTTTTGGGATTTTAATACCTACCGATTAAAGAAAAATGTCTAAAAAAAAATCGAGTTTAAAGTAACTATTTTCAAATACTTTCAATTACTCAGGCGCAGAACTACTTGCATCAGGTAGCGCGATTTCTTTTGCGACCTCATTTTCATGCTGCGTGCTTTTATTTCTCTTGAGCAGGGGCAACACGAATTCGACAATTACTAACAGAATAATCAGAAGTACTATAATGGGGATTCCCAATGTGAAAGCGCCCAAATGTAACTGCTGTTGAGCCCACTGCATAAAAATGGCGACCCAGCCAATCCAGGGTATTCTCATAATCACCTTTCCTACAAAGAGGTTTTGAGGTACCCCTGGAGGATCGTTGAAGTCCCAGGGGTCTAATCCTGATTGCGGAGTATTAGGCCATTTGTTCCCATTTCCGTCTCCTTTTGTTGAAAAATAGGTGACGCCGTTAACTTCGGTTTTCCCTATTATTCTGTGAACAATTAATTCACCGGAGTTGTATGGATCGGTAAAAACAATAATGTCACTGTTAGGATAGTTCGCATTAAGGGTTTTGGGGTCTACTCCCTGAATAATTATTATGTCACCCTTGTGTAGGGTTCTTTCAAAAGGATGATTTACACTGAGCCATCCTTCGCAAGCACCATCATATGGGATACACATACTTCCACTTACAACCGCTAGCGCGGGCGGAATTTTTGTGTTCAGAACCAATTGACTCCCGTACCAGAATCCTAAGACAACAAGCACTATCAAGACGATGACGACGGCAGTTTGGAAAGTATCGTTCTTCAATAGTCTCTTTGTGCTGGTCAATTTTTTGCTTCCATTCAATTAACGTCTTTCAGTTCAGATACGGGGTTTTGCCTCTTAAGAGTTACCAATAAATATTTAATAAAATTTAAAAAAGGAAAAAGTTAGGGGATTTGAAAGATGTTAGCGCAAAGCAATTGCGTTAATTAGATTTTCTTTTTGCTCAAGACTTCGCGGAAAGATGTTTTGCACTTCGGGCATTCACATAAGCCGATTTCAAGTTGCATGCGTTTTCCTGCTTTGTCTGGTCTTCCAGCCATCTTCCAAGATTTCTTAGGTTTGGAAACTTCAGTTGCACATTTTGGACATTTTCCCATTCTATTTTCCACCGTAATTATGTTACGTATCCATGGTTTCTTATGATGGGAGATAAAAAACTTTCCATTGTGTTCGTTTAGAAAATAAAGACTACATTCCATGGATTAAACACATTTATGTCAAAGACTTATGACAAACGATGAAAACAGTGAAGCATAGTGTAAACAAAATATGCGCAAAAAAGCATATCCAAATAACACGGATTTGGGAAAAAGTCTCCAATGAAATAAAACAGTTTTACATTTGAAATAGAGAAGCCTAATCCTCAGGCACAATACTCTAAAAATCTGGTTCAACTGAATCTTTTACTCAAGGCTTTTCGTTCTACTTCAAGCACCATTTCGAAGAAGTTTTCCGACATTCTGGATTCTTTGCTAAGAACCCTTTCAATTTCATCAATTCTCACTTTTCTCGCGCTCAAAGCAACCGCCGCGGGCTTTCCGTATTTTTCTATTAACTTAGCCGTTTCTTCTGCGATCCCTTTCAGTCGCTCCTCATCTTTTGTCAATTTCTGTGCTTTCTTCTCAATGAGTGGATCAGCTCTCTCTTCTTCTACCTTCAACAATCCTAAGGAGTTACTTCCACAATGGGGACATTTTGGTTTGCCAGGCAAGTCTGCAACTCGAATCATTTCCATGTAGCTCCAACAGTTTGTGCAAATGAAATTCCCGGTTTCATTCAGCAAACGCGCCTTCGCCGACTCAACCAGTACGGCTCGCATGCGTTCAGGTGGAATTAGGTCGGTTTTCATGCTGACGCGTTCAATACCCGTTCTTGCCACAGGAGTAGGATTACCGCCATTGTTTACTGCCAACAATGAAATTTCACTCTTACGCATTTGCAGCAAAACGTTAACCAAACCCTCAACATCAAGGTCCTTCGTGAAAACCTCCTTTAGACCTTCCTCATAAATTGGCGTACCCTCGAAGCTTGTGATTAGTTTCTGGATGCTCACGTTACTAAAGTCTGCCCATTTTTGCAGCGCTCCGAAACGACGGGCTACATGAATAACGCGGCGCTTGAACAAACCTGTCTTCACAGTTGACTTGGTCAATGTTTCCCTAATCGTTTGAACATCCATCTTTCGGAGCTCACCGAAAACCTCCACTAAGCGGGTTGCATCCGCGCGACCTATAGTTTGAACAAAGATACGGTAGGGATCGTGTTGCACAACAATCCCAAAGCCCAATTTGTCGGATAAAATCTGCCCTAGCAATTGGGCAAGTGCTCTATTTATGAGGGATCCAAAATTGCTATGAATAATGACAAATTCGCCCCAGTCCTCGAAAACTATTCGATGAGGCGTCGGAACAGGAATATGAGCCTTGATTTGCTCCAGAGTCTCTGTTAACGCTCGCTGAATGGTTTCTTGATCAGCAGGATATTGTTCAGCAAGCAAAGTACTGGTTTCTATTTCTGAGAGACCGCTCGTTATTTTCTCCTCAACGAAACCACGCAGCTGCGCAAGTTCTTGGGCGACTTCATATGGGACAGGTATCTCTTCGCCAATCCAACTTGGAATAGAGCCGGTAGGATCATCTACGGGTCGAACATACACCTTATCCTCAGTTGTATGAACGATTTGCCATGGACTCCCACGAATTATGAACTTTGTCCCTACTTTTCCATACTCCGCCATGAATGCTTCATCCAAAACGCCCACGCTTGAATCGCTGGTTTGATCAATTACCAGAAACTGTTTTTCCTCTGGAATCATGCTCAAGTTATCAAAGTAATACTCAAAGAGGGCTTTACTCCTTGAAGGCTTGAGGACAACTTTGTCTTCGAAACTAACCCATGCTAACCTTGGGAATCGCCCGTGCATGTACTTAAGGACTTTTTCGACATCCTCCAGAGTTAGTTCAGCGTATGGGTAAGCATTTTTGCAAAGCGTCAAAATTTCGTTGAAATCTAAGCGTCTAGTTTTCAGAAGCATACCCGCTATTTGATGTGCTAACACGTCATATGGTTTTGGCGGAATTGTTATTGGTTCAAGTTCTTCTTTCAGCGCTCTCCTAGCTATGACCATTGCCTCAAGGGTATCGTCGCTATCCATACCGATAATCACGCCCTGGGCAACGTCACCATATGTGTGCCCTGCCCTGCCAACACGTTGGATTAACCGAGTAACTTGTCTAGGGCTCATGTATTGGATTACTAGATCGATTCTGCCAACATCGATTCCAAGTTCGAGGCTGCTGGTGGCAATTAGGCCTTTTAATTCACCACTTTTAAGTCCAGTTTCCGCGGCTATTCGAGAAGGTTTGGCGAGGCTACCGTGATGAATGCTTACTGGAAAATCCATGTCCCAGACTTTGAGTCTGCTTGCCAGAATTTCGGAAATACTTCGAGTGTTAGTAAAAAGAAGTACCGATTTGCATTCAGTCATATAGTCTTTGATAATTCTTAGCCTAGCCGCAACTTCTGGGTGTGTGTACAATTTTCCTGCTAAGCGTGCATCATCTTCAGTTGGTTTTGGGAAAAGAATCTGGAGCTTCACCATCTTTGCGACTGGAACGCGAATGATTTCAACTTGACGATTGGTTCCGACTAAGAAATGGGCAACTTTGTCGGGTGTGCCTATAGTGGCAGAGAGACCAACCATTTGAAAGTCTTTGCCTATGAGGTTGCGGATACGTTCGAGTGCTAACGATAGCTGGCTTCCGCGTTTTGTATCAGATAATTCGTGAACCTCATCAATCACAATCCATTTCAGACTTTGAAGGTGTTGCCTTAAGAGCCAACCAGATAATATGGATTGCAGAGTTTCGGGGGTTGTTATGAGGATATCTGGAGGACTTCTTGATTGCCGAGTTCGTTCCTTTGTTTCTGTGTCCCCATGCCGAACAGCCAGTTTGATATCCAAATTGTTACACCACCACTCCAGACGTTCTAGCATGTCCCTGTTCAAAGCTCGCAAAGGAGTAATGTAGAGAACCTTGATGCCTGGAGATTTTGGTGCTTGCAACAACATGCTCAGCACAGGAAGGAATGCCGCTTCGGTTTTTCCTGTCGCGGTTGGTGAAATTAGAAGAATATTTTTGCCTTCCAAAACCTTCGGTATCGTTTTTTGCTGCGGCTCAGTAGGTTTTTTAAACCCTTTCTGTTCCACAAGCCTGCGCACTGGCTTCACTAATAGCTCAAAAGCATTATCAGAAGTCTCTTGCAAGATGGGCTAAACCCCGAACGGTACTGTCAAGATTAGCTTTAGACGCAGGTAAAAGGATTTTGGAATGGCTATAACTTTCATTGGTCGTCATCTCCCTAAAGTCTCTCGCTAATGTGTACTGCTAATGCAACAAGCTTTTAAGCCCAAAACAAGCTATTCATGATTAAACGTATTTACCATAAATGGGGACTTGAAATTGGAGATAAGCCGAAGAAAATTGCGGGAAGAAGTTCTGGATCGAGTCAAATATGTTAAAACTTGTGTTATGGCTCGAGAATTATGCCTTTTGGTTAGAACAAACCGCGCGGTATTAGAGCCCAAAGACGTTCAGGATATTTGCAAGTATATTTCAGGTCTCTGCAAAGAAGAAGGATGCTCTGAACCAAGCGGAATGTGTCAAAAGGCTGCGGCTGCAGTTGGAACCTCAGATGAAGAGAAGTACCTAGAGTTGTGCGCACAGAGTTGCGCCAAATGCGGCGAAGCAAAAAGACCAACATCTAAAAAAGATGCATACGTAGCTTAGCCACATCTGTGCAAAAACCTTAAACATCGATCAAACGTAACTTCTCTGGACATGGAGGAAAATTGAACTGTTTATTGCACCATTCGTTCCAAGCCCAATGCCGGTTGTTCAACACATGCTTGAAGTTGCCGAATTAAAGCCAGGGGATGTATTCTTTGACCTTGGTGCAGGTGATGGACGCACGGTAATAATGGCAGCCAAAACTTTTGGTGCTCGAGCGGTTGGTGTTGAAATGCGAGAAGACCTCGCAAAACGAGCCATTAGTGTTATTCAAGATAATGGATTAGGCGACCGCGTAACGATTGTTAACGGTGACATGTTCAAGGTTGATTTAACATCAGCAGACGTTGTTTTCCTCTACTTAACCACAAGCGCAAACGAGAAGATTAAGCCCAAGATGGAGGCAGAGTTAAAGAAAGGAGTTCGTGTCGTCAGCCATGATTATGAAATCGTCGGTTGGAAACCTTCTAAGGTTGAGAATTTCGTGGAAAACCCTTCGATGGGGTATCCTCAGCACACAATTTACCTGTACAACAAGCAATAGTTCCTTTTTTTGTAAAAAAGATTTTTAGAAAGTATTTGAACAAGATGGACGTATGCCAACAATTCGGTTTGTTCCCTGGCGTCAGATTTCCCAATGGCGTTGCAATTCATGCGGAAATTGCTGCAAGGATTACAGTGTTGTCCTAAATTTTCCAGAGTGGCTCAGAATTTCGCAGAATTTTGGTGCCGGAACGACCTCGATGAGTGCAGATAAATTGTTTATCAAACGCTTTTATGATGGAAGTTGCGCTTTCCTTTGCCAGCACTCTGGGTCTTATTTGTGTGGGCTTCAAAGCATAAAACCTGATGCTTGCAAACTTTGGCCTTTTAAGGTGCTGGCTGAGCCTAGATATGGCGAAGCAAGCCAGGCCGTGCTTGATTTTGGCAACAAGAGACTTTATGTTTATGCAGACAGCAATTGCTGCGGCCTAAGGTATGGAACCCCCTCGTGGGAGTTTTCGAATTTGACCGTTCGAGAATTTGCAGCTATTGCACTAGGAGCTTGTGGAACGCAACGCAACTCAACGCGTACATAGACACAGTTCAGACGCCACAAAAGAATTAGGGCTCTCAACTAAAAATAGAAGAAAAGAAATTAAGTAACAATTAGCCGAAGAATGAGGCCAAACCAAAATGGTCGAAACAAATGAGTTCCAATGCCAAAGATGTGCCAAATGCTGTAGAAACCTTCTCGAAAACAGAAACGGGTTTCTGAGGGGACTCCCCCTAACCGAAAAAGAAGCTCAACTCTTCCCGAAGGAAATCGTTTCACCTAAGCTTGGCATTGGCTTAAATGAGGTTACGGAAATTGTACTTTACCAATTAAACATCAACTGTTGTCCAAACATTGATGATCAAAACGAATGCAAAATTTACCCAAAACGCCCATTAATGTGTCAGTCTTTTCCAATCGTTGTAGGATCAATTTCGAATCGCTGCATAGTTTTCCAGTACCGCAAACCAGGTTTGAAATACTCAGAACCTTACACGTTGACCAGACAAGTTGAAGCAAGCGAGAAACTCGAAAAATACACTCAAAATCGCATCCAGAAATACCATAAGAAAGACTTAAAAATTTGGGAATATGACCTAACTACGAAAAAATGGTTCCCAAAAGAACTCTAACTCAGCTTGGTCAATCGTTTTTTCTTTCTTCAACAATGATTTCAATGAAGGAAACAATGATCAAGCGCTTATTTACCAACTATAGTTATTAGGCTCGAAAGAAGATGGTTGAAGTCAACTAAGAGGAAAAATATACATGCCGCAACCCAAAGTTGGCCTTTCAATGCTTTACTTGCTTGGCGAGCAATTCAACAAAATGGTGATGCAGCTTTCCAAAACTCCAACCAAAACTATCGAAATTGTAGATGATGGATACCATACCTTAAACCAAAAACGGGTGCAAATGTTAAGAAAAGTTGCGACAGAAAACGATTTGAACTTTTCAGTACACGCACCTTTTGCTGATATAAATGTAGCCTCACCAAGTAAAACAATGCTGAAAACTGTAATGAAACGTCTAAAACAAAGCATGCAATCCGCTCATGAATTAGACGCTTACCTTTGGGTTTTCCATCCGGGCTGCAAATCAGGCATCAGCTCATTTTACCCTGGAGCTGAATGGAAACAAAACTTAAGCAGTATTCAAGAATTATACAAAACTGCCAAAGACTTAAGTTTGGAAATTGCGATGGAAAATTTGCCTGAAAAATATAACTTCATAATGAAAACTCCAGAAGACTTCAACAGATTCTATATGGAATCAGGGTTAGATAAAATTGGGATAGTATTAGACACCGGACATGCAAATCTCGAGGGACAAATCTACCCTTTAATTCAACAATTGCCAAACAAAATTGTTCATGTTCACGTAAGTGATAATCATGGCGTGACAGATGAACACTTGGGCTTGGGCTATGGCAATATCAATTGGCAGAAATTCAGCTCTGAACTAAAATCAAGTGGCTTTTCTCGCACTGTATTGACAGAATCGGTTTTCAATGTTCCTGAAACCGTTGATAGGCTTAAGCAATTATTCCCCTAAAGGCAATTCGATTTCAAGGAAATCGTAAGCAACTACGGTGTTAGGAAAAATTTTGCGAGCTTGTTCCAAAAGGAGTGAAGCTTCTGTGTACCTTGCACTTATGTGGGTTAAGACAAGGCTCTTGGCGTTTGCTTGTTTGGTTTCTTTCGCCGCTTGACTGGGAGTAGAATGACCATCGTTCTCTGCTTTATCAATTAAGGTGTCATCAAAAGTGGCTTCGTGGATAACAAGATCTGAGCCTTCAGCAAATGAGGCGAATTTATCGAAAGGTCGTGTGTCACCTGTATAAACAATTTTTCTTCCTTTTCTTTGTGGACCAGAAACATCTTCGGCTTTGACAACTTTACCATCAGGGAAAATATATTCAGATCCACGCTGAAGTTTTCCCCAGGCTTCACCTTGAGGAATGCCAAACGCGCGTGCTTTATCAGGGTGGAACTTTCCTGGACGCGGTTTCTCCACAAACGCGAAAGAAAAGCTAATAATTGCATGGTTTGAGCGTTCAGCTTCAACAAAATAGTCTTCCTCTTCACAAATTACTCCTGCTTCGGAGATTTCATGAACGTTAACAATAAATGTCAAACCAAACTGCAAGGTTTCTCGCAAACAATCCAAGAAATGTGCTAACCCTACAGGGCCATAAACATCAACGGGTTTATTTCGATCCATCAAAGCCATCGTTTGTAAAAGACCGGGCAAGCCCAAAACATGGTCACCATGCATGTGTGTAACGAAAATTTTCTGCTTTTTATGTAAACCGACTTTGGCGCAAATCATTTGCCGTTGCACTGCTTCGCCGCAGTCAAACATTATTTGCTCGGTTCCACATTGCAATATTACAGCAGGTAAACTTCTTTGGGCAGTTGGAACAGCTGCCCCGGTTCCCAGGAATACTATGCGAATGCTCATTTTTTGTTACTCCTTTTCGAAGACGGCCACTTCACGTGTTAGGGTGCGATGTACGTAAGCAAAGCTGGATTCGATATGTTTGTATCCCAAAGCTTCGCCTACCGCCTTTATCCCTAATGTTTTTGGTGAAGCTATGCAAACTCGGTGCCCTTTTTCTAGAAGCGAGTAAGCAGATTCCAGGACTCCTTCAACAATGGATTTTGTGTTGGATTTTAGAGTAGTTGCGCTTCTTCCGTAAGGTGGATCTGTGACAATGCAGTCAACTTTGGCTAACGGTATTTTTCTGCCATCAGCCATGATTATGCCCTCGGGGTTCAAGTTGAAATGGCGAACGTTTCGCTGTGCACCACGGGCCATTTTTCTTTTTACATCTATGCCTACGCTCTTGCAACCGATTAGAGTTGCTTCAATTAATACTGTGCCTGTTCCGCAGAATGGGTCCAGAACGTACCCATCTATTCTCGCGTGTGCCATGTTTACCATGCAGCGGGCGAGTTTTGCGTTCATTGCTGATGGATGAAAGAAGGGTTTTTTTCTAGCCCTACGTTCGACAAAGGGTTTGGGTTGAATTTCCGCGAGTTTTAGTCCGAACACAAGCTTATCGTTTGTTAGTATCCCAAAAAATGTCTTTTGGGGAGCCTTCAGGTTTACTTTTGCGCCTGGTGCATTTTGAAGTATTAGTTTGCCTAGTAAGCGTTCGTGTCTCATAGTTGCTTCTTTTGTTGTGTATTCTTTTATTCTGCGGATGCGGACTTCGAATGTTTCGTTTTCTTTGATGAGTTCTGCGAAATTCGTTTCATTTACTGCGGCGGTTATGGCCTCGTCTTTTGCTGCGCAAGTAAAGAGTTCTTGAGCGCAAATCCTAGTGTAAGAACTTCTTCGCAAAACTTGTTCTACACTGTCAACATTTGCTTCAAGTCTAACTGTTTGATCAAGTTTTTCTACTATTTTGTAACTGAATCGCTTTGCCTCGAGAATTGCCTTTAGTTCGGAATAAGATAGAGACTCGAATTCTCCTGAGATTAGGAAAAAAAGTTTTGCCACTATGTTAGCGCCTTGATTTCTTCGCTTAATAATGGGGCAAGTGATACTTTACTTGATGTGGTTGGAACACTGTCTGTTGAAACAATTTCTTCGACTCCTGCATCGAGGATTCGTTTTTCGGCGTCACCAATTAGTAAACCATGAACGCATGCGGTGAAGACTTTTTCCGCACCTTGCTCTCGTAGAATCTTCGCGGCCCCAACAATGGTTCCTCCTGTGCTAATAATATCATCAAATATTATGACTGTTTTTCCTTTTACGTCAAGATGTGCGGCAGTTTGGGTTGTTTGACCAGTGTATCTGTCCCGATGTTTTTCCAGATATCCTACTTCTCCTTTTAGGACCTGTTGGGCTTGTTGGGCAATGTACATTGCTCCTTTGTCGGGTGAGAGCGCGAAAGCATTTTTTACGCCTTTTTTTATAAAATGGTCTGCTAGTAGAGGAATTGCTGAGACACTTTTAGCTGGAAATGGGAAAAGCTTCAGTGCATTTGATTCGTGAACGTTTACAGTTATGAGCTGGTCTATTCCTGAGGCTTTCAGCATTGAAGCTATAGTCTCGATGCTTATATTTTCCCCTTGCAAGAATATCTTGTCTTGTCGAGCATAACCTAGGTAAGGAACGACAGCGGTAACCTTTTTTGCATTGTATCGCTTTGCCGCAGCTGCCATAAATGCAAGCTCCATGAGCCTTCTATCTTGAGGTGCACACGTTGTCTGTACAATTACTGCATGTTCACCTTTCACATCGCCCTCTAGTCGCACGTAGCTCTCACCATCAGGAAAAACCCTAGAAGCCACATTAATCGAGGGTAAGCCAGTCAATTGTGAAATTTTGCTTGCCAATTCTACTGAAGCAGGACCAAGGATTACTTTCATTTTTTAGCCTTCCCTTTCCATTTGCTGGATCAGGTATGGTTTCTATCTCTACTCTTCAAACTTTATTTAACCTTGTCATGGTGAATATTTTTTGCTTTACGAATAGTTGATTTAAGCTTCTTTTTTTGGAATTGGACAATTGACTGATTAAAGAAATAGATTTGGTTAGTTTTGAGTGGAGTTTCTTTTTTCGTTGGGGATGTGTTCAACACGTAGGTTTTCTGGCGAGTAGTCATGCCAGGTAAATAATGCTTATTAAGATCTGAAATGCGTGTATTAGTATTAACTATTAATATATAATATACAAAGTGGGGAAAAGATTGGTAAACGTATTTGCCAGCACCAAAAAGAAAGAAGAAAACAATCCAGTGGAATTAAAACAAACCATAAAACAAGAAGCACCGCCAGCTCAGTTCGCAGGCGAACCAGCAACCGTTCTTCAAAAAATAAAGCTCGAAGAAGCCCAACTTGAAGAAGAAAGGCGAAACCTTGCACAACTAAAAGAACAACTGCAGAAAAAAATCACTGACCAAATCGAAAATAGCATGAGCAACCTGCAAAAACTAAAATCTCAAGTAAGCGAACTAAAAGCTGAATGTGCCGAACTAAACGAAACTCTACAAAACGAAGTTTTTGCCGAATAAACGACCAACTATTTGTGGTCAAGCAAATTCGGATAAGGTTGACTCGTCAGCAATAGCATTGGGAGTGGAAACGATGAAACTTGAATCACTTGCGAATACAGTTGAAAGTAACATAGTACATCTCTTCAAAAAATTTAAAGAGAAACCTGCTGTCTTCCTAAGCAAAGCAGATGTCACATGCTATCTATATTATCTCCTAATTACCGACCCATTCTTAGGATACTCGCCCACAATCAAGAACCTTGCACCCACAATAGCCAAATCAAAAACTTTTCTAGTCCATGCAGGACTTGATGTCTTAATTGAAAACCAAAACAAGCAAGTAGCCATCTCGGTAGGCGAATCAGAAAAAGAAATCGAACTCTCAAAGTGGGACTTCCTTGTTGGAATAGAAATAGAACATAATACCAAAGCATCTAAGCCAATTCAAAACACTATTGCTGAAAACATTGAAAAAGTATCTAAATACAAAAAAGGCTATCTTCTTTGGCTAAACTGGGAAACGGCGATAGATGATGAAAATCTAAGAGAAAACGAGGAAATGGTTGCGAAAAAAGAAAACGTAAAAATGTTCTATCTAGACTTGTTATCAATCCCAGTGAAAACTAACGTCAAGAAAATCATTTAAATAAGCCAATTTTCTGCCACCTTAGCAATTGATGGAACAAAAAATGGGGAACAAAGCGCAATACTTTTAAGATTTTGAGGACTTGTGAAACAGAGCTTTTCAAGAAGTGAAGTGGAAAGATGACTGAAACAGTTGAGAAAAGAGTTCAGAAAGCACTAGATGAAATTAGACCAAATATTCAAGCTGACGGTGGAGACATCGAGCTTGTTGCCGTCGAAAAAGGAATTGTGAAGGTAAGGCTTCAGGGCCATTGTGCCGGTTGCCCAATGTCAGCAATGACCCTTAAGCAAGGTGTTGAAACTCACCTTAAGAAGAAAGTTCCTGAAGTAGTTAAGGTCGAAGCAGTCCAGTAAATTCGATCGATAACATCATTTTTTTTAACTTCTTTGTCAAATTTCCAGGAACTTTGAACCTTTTCCAAAAAAGAACCATGAATTTACATAATTTTTTCTTTAAAAGCCAGTGGTTCTATTAACATTATAATATTCTTTTCTTAAGCATCACCCTAATATAGTTTGAATGCACATTGTTTATGTTTGTCGGATTCTTCAAGAAACAGGAAAAACCGCGCCTGCTTTTTCAAGATGATTCTGGCGAAAACATCCAAAGGGGATATATCTGAAACAGAAAAAACCATCCATAAGCGAACATCTTGCCTCGCTTTCAGTTCAATATAGTGTTTATCCGACTGAACTTTTCAATGCTCTGGTTTACGCAAGAGAGCACGGCAAGACAACATGTGAAGGATTAACAGTTGAGTATAGAGGAAGCGTGGATAAAGAAGCCATTTTTCTAATTAAACAGAATGATAACGTTGTAGTACAATTTAGAGTTGCAGAAGAAATACTTCTACAAAAAGACATAGCTTTTGACAAATGGATGGATACCGATAAAATACGCAGACAAATAGCTAAGCAAACTCCCTCCGGACCGGTATCCACTCAAATTCGTGACCTTCGTCATGGAATGAAGAAAATTAATCTGAAGGCAGAGGTTTTGGAAACCCAGAAACCCAAGCAGGTTCATACACAATTTGGAAACGCAGTCATGATGACGAATGCGACAATTGGTGATGAATCTGGAAAAATTAAACTTCTGCTTTGGGATCAGCAAGTGAATGCTGTTGCAACAGGCGATATCATTGAAATAAAGAATGCTTCTGTATCAACTTTTAAGGGCGAAAAGCAACTCCGTTTAGGAAAAACTGGAACCTTAACTGTGACTCAAAGTGGAGTTTCAAAACAGAAACACTCCGATGAGACCGACGCGAAAAAAGTTGTTTGCGCCTAGATTCTCGTTTTGTTTGAAGTGAATGGTTCAAGTTAGCTCTTCAATAAGAAGAGACCTATCTCTCCAAGCAAATTTGGTAGGAAACGAACCTTTTTATTTTGCCTTACAAAAGCAGCCTTTTCGATATTTATTCCTCTCTTTCGGCAATATTGCTTGAAATCTGCGATGCTAAAGAAATGCAGGTTAGGCGTGTTGTACCATTCGTAAGGTAGTGAAGGCGTTACTGGAACTCGACCTTTGAAAAAAATCTGGAATCTGTCGGTTATGAAGCAGAAGTTTGGAAAACCAACGATAACATGTTCTCCAACTCGCAAGGCCTCATTTAATACGAAATCAGGTTTCTTTACTTGTTGGAATGTTTGATTCAAGATAACGTAATTGAAACTTTTTTCTGCATATTCTGCTAACCCAGTATCGATATCTTCTTGGAAGACGCTCAGACCTGCAGCTACGCATCGGTGAATCGCCTGATCACTGATTTCTATCCCTTGAGCGCGAACCTGGTTATCTTTAACTAGAATTGAGAGTAATTCGCCATCACCGCAACCAAGGTCAAGAATCGAAGATTCCTTGGTTATCCAGCTTGAGATGATTCTGTGATCTGCCTTAATCAATGCGTTGTTCATGGATGTTTGCCGCCATTCGTGTTTCCGTTGCCCACAGTTTTTAGGAAGTTCCCAATTAATTGTGTTTCCTGCTCTATTTCCAGAAGGAATGAATCGTGTCCGTAAGTGCTGTTTATTTCGCAGTAGCTTGCATCTACTCCAGATAATTTGCATGCTTTTGCTATTTCTTGACTTTGGTAAGTTGGGTAAAGCCAATCAGACTTGAAAGCTATGACGAACACTTTTGCTTTCAAGCTTTTGAAAACATTCCCTATACCGTGTCCATTTAGGAGATCGAAATAGTCTATGGCTTTCGTGATGTAGAGGTAACTATTAGCATCAAATCGTTTCACAAAGTTATCGCCTCGATACCTGAGGTAGCCTTCTACTTCGAAGTCGGCACTGAACTTGAATTGATTTTTATCGTGTCGAGTTTTCCTGCCGAATTTTTCGGCCATTGACGCGTCACTCATGTATGTTATGTGTCCTATCATTCGGGCGACAGCTAAGCCTTTTGCGGGAGGTTTTGCGCAATAGTAATTGCCATTTTTCCAGTTTGGATCGGCCATCACTGCTTGTCTTCCAACTTCGTTGAATGCTATCTGTTGTGGGGTATGTTTCATAGTTGTTGCGATTGGAATTGCAGAAAGTATTCTTTCGGGGTAAGAAATCATCCATTGAAGAACCTGCATTCCACCCATTGATCCTCCTACAACGGATAGGATTTTATCAATTTTCAAATGATCGACTAGATAGCGTTGGGCGTTTACCATATCTCCTATTGTTACTATAGGGAAATCAATTCCGTATGGTTGAGCAGTCTTTGGGTTAATTGATGAAGGACCGGTTGAACCTTTGCAGCCGCCAAGGATGTTACTGCATATAACGAAAAACTTGTCTGTGTCAATTCCTTTCCCGGGGCCAATTAGGTTATCCCACCATCCAGGAGAAGAATCGTCTTTAGCTATTCCGGCAGCGTGTGCGTCGCCGCTGAGTGCGTGTAAGATCAGAATTGCGTTCGACTTTTGTTCGTTGAGCGCGCCGTATGTTTCGTATGCAAGCGTTATAGGTCCAAGTTTTTCTCCAGATTCGAGAACCAGTTCCTCCGGTGGGTTGGCGAATGTGAAATACTTTGTTTCGATGTTTTCCAATGATTGACTTTTAGATACGAGTTTTTGCCTCCTTCAAGAAATAATTTGTTTGCAGCTTTGTGCTGCCATAGTTTAGGGTCTCGCTGATGCTTTTAGTGCTTGATCAATATCTTCAATGATATCCTCAGAGTCTTCTATGCCGATTGATAGTCGAATAAAATCCTGTGTTACTCCAGTGGCTTCTTGTTCTTCTTTTGTCAATTGTTGATGTGTGGTTGAGGCGGGATGGATAACAAGACTTTTTGTATCACCTATATTTGCAAGATGAGAGAGAAGTTTTACGTTGTGGATGAATTTCTTTCCCGATTCCAAGCTGCCTTTGATGCCAAAGCCAACAATGCCGCCATAGCCATTCTTGAAGTATTTTGAAGCTACCTTGTGGTTTGGATTGTCTGTCAACCCGGGATAGTTTACCCAGTTAACCAAGGGATGATTTTTCAGGAAAGTTGCTACTTTCAAGGCGTTTTCAGAGTGTTTGCGCTGTCTAAGAGGTAACGTTTCCAAACCTTGTATGAAAAGCCAAGAGTTGAAGGGACTTACTGTCGGACCAATATCTCGCAGAAGTTGGACACGTGCTTTAAAGATGAATGCTACGTTACCTAATCCGGGGAAATTTCCGAAAGCATCCCAGTATTTGACTCCATGGTAGCTGGGGTCTGGTTCAGTGAACTCTGGAAACTTACCATTGTTCCATTTGAATTTGCCTGAATCTACGATGACTCCGCCTAAGCTAGTTCCATGTCCTCCAATGTACTTTGTTGCAGATGCTACCACGATATCAGCACCATAATCAATTGGCTGGACCAAACCTACTCCTACAGTGTTATCGACAATGAGAGGAATTCCTGCGTCATGAGCTATTTGGGCTAGAGCTTCAAAGTCGGGCACATTCAATTTTGGATTCCCTATGGTTTCAGCGTAAATTGCCTTTGTTTTCGAAGTAATAGCCTTTTCAAATTCGCTAGGCTTAGAGGATTCTACAAATATTGTCTTTCTTCCAAGTTTTGGGAAGGTGTAGTGCAGCAGCTGGTAGGTTCCGCCATATAGATTGTTGGCCGCGACTATTTCGTCATTAACTTGAGTAATCGTTAACAAAGCTAACGTTTCAGCTGCTTGTCCAGACGCAACAGCTAAGGCACCCGTTCCTCCTTCTATTGCCGCTATTCTTTTTTCGAAAACGTCAGTTGTTGGATTCATTAATCTGGTGTAAATGTTTCCTAGTTCTTTGAGGGCGAAAAGATTTGCCGCATGTTCGGTGGATTTGAAAACGTAAGAAGCTGTTTGATAAATCGGGACCGACCTTGACCCTGTTGTGGGATCTGGTAATTCTTGCCCAGCGTGAACTGCTATTGTATCCAATCTTCTTTTTGATTTCATATTAGCAATACTCCTTTGTTCTTTCTTATTTCACAAAATCATTGGATAACGCTGTTATATGCCTTTTTGTACGTTTTATTCCAAAAGGAATATTAAATAACCAATATTTGTACTGAATCATGTTTCCAACTTTAGAAGAAATAGCTAAGAAACGCCGACAGTTAGGGTTAAAACAAGCCGAGCTTGCTAAGCTCGCGGGAGTAAGTCAGTCTTTAGTCGCAAAACTTGAATCAGGAAAAATTGATTCATCTTATACAAAAGTGAAGACTATTTTTGATGTTCTTGATCGACTGGAAGCTAAAACTAAGATTCAGGAAGAAAAAGTAGTCCCAAACGAAATAATAGGCGTCCAAAAAGATGAACCCATTTCGAAAGTTGTGAGGTTAATGAAAGATCATGATTACTCTCAAATTCCAGTGTTCAATGGGAAACAATCTGTTGGAAGCATATCCGAAAAAACCATCTTACGTCAGATCTTGGCGGGGAAAGATTTGGCTCAAATATCCAAGTTACCAATTGAACAAGTAATGGAGGAAGCTTTCCCCCAAGTCGGAGAAGATGCACCTCTTTCATTAATTTCAAGCTTACTCCAAACGTACCCAGCAGTATTAGTTTCCAAAAAAGGCATCGTCCAGGGCATCATAACTAAAGCAGATTTACTGAGAATGATTTAGCAGCAGGTGTTAGAGCAGTAATTAGACAGTTTGGAACAAACTAATTTATAAGTATAAGCGTGTTATATTTTTCTTGGTCAAAATGGGCGCCAGGTGTGAAACAATAGGCAAATACGTGCTGCCAGTTTTCAGGTCTCTCATTGCAAAAGAGCTGATTAACACTCATAAATTAACACAAGTCGAAGCCGCTCAACGATTAGGAACAACGCAAGCAGCCATAAGCCAATACATTAATTCAAAGCGAGCGTTTAAAGGCACAGAGCAATTTGGCGATATTCTCCCCGAGTTAAAAGCAATGGCTTGTGCAACCGCTGTGCAGTTGGCAAACCGAGAAATTACATATGAAGAAATTTCGATAGATTTCTGCAAGTTGTGTTCAACTTTTAATGGGTCAGAGAAGATAGAGAAGAACGAAGATTATACAATTTAGCATATTTTGCCTTTTACATCGTCTTACATGATAGTTCTAGGTTGAGGAGCAATAACTTTATATCTTCAGCCACTATAACATCGTTATAGTGTGTAGGTGAACTAAAATGACACAAATTTACAATTCTGTTTTGGAAACAATAGGAAAAACACCTCTCATAAAATTAAGCCGCCTAACCACAGGCGCAAAAGCTACGATTTTAGTAAAACTCGAATCAAGAAACCCTGGAGGCAGTGTTAAAGATCGAATATGTGTTAGCATGATAAATGAAGCGGAAAAACAGGGATTAATCAAGCCCGGGGCCACTATTATCGAACCTACCAGTGGAAATACGGGCATAGGCTTAGCAATGGTAGCAGCTGTCAAAGGTTATCGTTTAATTTTAACAATGCCCGAAACAATGAGCATTGAACGTCGAAGTCTT
This sequence comes from Candidatus Bathyarchaeota archaeon, assembly GCA_963735905.1. GTDB lineage: Archaea > Thermoproteota > Bathyarchaeia > Bathyarchaeales > Bathycorpusculaceae > JADGNF01. Next base: position 78,448 of record CAVTMS010000005.1, read on the forward strand.
CTCAAAGCTTACGGAGCTGAACTGGTGCTTACTCCAGGTCCAGAAGGAATGGGAGGAGCAATAAAGAAAGCTGAAGAACTCGCAGCTAAAACGCCAAATAGTTTTATTCCTCAACAATTCAAAAATCTTGCGAACCCGAAAATTCACAGAGAAACAACTGGACCAGAAGTTTGGAATGATACCGACGGGAAAGTTGACTTTTTGGTGGCTGGGGTGGGTACAGGCGGTACAATCACAGGTGTGGCACAATACATTAAACCGATCAAGGCAAATTTCAAAGCCGTTGCTGTTGAACCTGCTGCTTCACCAGTCTTAAGCGGCGGTGCAAAAGGGCCCCATAAAATTCAAGGAATTGGCGCAGGTTTCGTTCCTGATGTTCTAAACCGTGACCTCGTGGATGAAATAATAAAGGTTAAAGACGAAGATGCTTTGCAAACGGCAAGATTACTCGCCAAAAAAGAAGGACTATTAGTCGGTATCTCTTCGGGAGCAGCAGCATGGGCAGCATTAGAACTCGCAAAGAGACCAGAAAACGCAGGCAAACTGATCGTTGTAATCTTGCCTGACACAGGCGAACGCTACCTTAGCACCGTTCTTTTCCAGGAACCAGCCGAAGGCAGTAGTCCAACCCTTTAATCTCCCGGTTCGTAAGCGGAAAGTTTAACTCTCTATTTTTCTTTTTTTCGGGGCAACTGTGAAGGAAATGAAAGCTCTAGGACTTTTGTCAGGCGGTTTGGATAGTACATTAGCGGTAAAAATGATTCTTGAAAGCGGGTTAGAAGTTGAAGCTCTGAACTTTGTTACACCCTTTTGTCAATGCAGTAAAGGTGGTTGCGGCGCCTCTGAAGCAGCCAAGACGTTCAAAATACCGTTAAAAATCGTTAGCGCCGGCACAGATTACCTTAGAGTGGTTCGAAATCCAAGATTTGGTTATGGAAAGAATCTTAACCCTTGCATAGACTGCAGAATATTTATGCTAAAAAAAGCAAAACGATATGCAAAGCAGATTGGAGCAAAATTCATTTTCACAGGAGAAGTTCTCGGTCAACGCCCCATGTCTCAACACAGACCCGCATTAGCCCTCATAGAGAAAGAGGCAGGCTTACAAGGAAAAATCGTTAGACCACTTTCAGCGAAGCTTCTACCAAAAACAGAAGCTGAAGAAAAAGGGTTCATAGATGAAGAATCGCTAAGAGATATCAGCGGCAGATCCAGAAAACGACAAATCGAAATGACAAAAGAGTTTAACATTACCAATTATCCATGCGCTGGAGGCGGCTGCTTACTCACAGACAAAGAATTCGCAAACAAGCTTCGAGACCTTTTCCAACACAAAAAAAGAGTAACCGTTAAAGAAGTGAGAGGTCTCAAAGTTGGGAGACACTTCCGGTTCGGTAACAACAAGATAATCGTTGGCAGAAACGAAGCTGAAAATGAGGTCCTTCTTAGAACCAAACAAAAAACTGACTACTACTTTGAAGTACCAAATTGTGGAAGCCCAACAACTATTCTTCAGGGACCCAAAACAAAAAAGGCTATCGAAACAGCCGCAAGCTTAACTGCATTCCACTCGGACAAGAAACTTGGAGAAGTTAATGTTCAATTTGGTCAAAACAAACTTAACAAACAAATAACCATTTCAGTCCCCGTTTTAGCTGAAGTGGATGCTCTTAGAATTTAATCTTGTGAGCTACACCCTTATTTTGTAAAAATATCCATCTTACATTCAATATAGTAAAATGAAACGCTTTTTTCAAGTTAGAAGTAGTCGACCTTGAGAAATTTTCGCTATAGTCGACTACTACCAAGATTGGAAGAACTAGAACAGACTCATTTGCAGGATTGTTCTAGTTCTTCTCGAGTGAAAAAAGAAGAAATTGGTGGAAAAATGCGCGTTTCTTCTTCCAGACTTGATAGTATACCTTTTCTCAACAAAAAGGGATCCCACTTAAGAACCAGTTTTCAACTGAGTACAAAATAGAACAACAACACGAAATTTTTCACTGTTATTATTCTACCCACTGCTTCGTTCAAAAGAAGAAGAAGATTGAGAATTCACTCCTTCTTCTTCTTTCCAACTGAAAATCCCTTAAAGATCCATTTCCTCAATGCAAGGTTAACTCGCAGAGTATTTCTTTAGCTCTGTCCACTCGAACTTTACGTTCTTTAACCATCTGTTCCGCCACTCGGTCAACCAAAATTCCCGTAGCACCGGCTTGAACAGCAATATTTCTGGCATGAAGCGACATATGCCCTCGCTGTATTCCCTCACTAGATAATGCTCGCAAAGCTGCGAGGTTTTGGGCTAAACCAACGGCTGCGAGAACTTCTGCGAATTCATTTGAAGATTTTACATCAAGAATTTTCATTGCGATTTTAGCTGTTGGATGAGTTTTCACAGCTCCTCCGATGAGACCAACAGCCATAGGTAACTCAATTGAGCCAACCAGGTCTCCTTTTTTGTTTTTCTCCCATTGTGAAAGCGTAGTGTAAGCTCCGTTCCTGGCTGCGTAAGCGTGACCTCCAGCTTCAATGGCTCGGTGGTCATTTCCTGTGGCGAGTACAACAGCAATTATCCCATTCATTGCACCCTTATTGTGCGTTGCACCTCGATAGGGATCTGCTGCCGCAAATGCCGAAGCATAAACAATCCCATCAACCATTTCTTCGCTGCCAACGGTTTCTTTTGAAACTGTGCATGAAGCTCGGGCTAATCGCTTCACTGCCAAATTGGAAATTATTCTCAGGTAAACTTTTCCTCCGGTAAGGCTCTCAATCATGGGCGCCACTGCTTCTGCCATAGTATTAACGGCGTTAGCTCCCATTGCGTCTCGGCAGTCAACAAGCAACTCGGTAATCAGCATGGTCCCTTGAGTGGTGTTGATCACTCTTGCCTCCAAGTCTTTTGCTCCGCCGCCGAAGGAATTTAGAACAGGATCTTGGTAGTTTGCTTTCTTTAGAATTTCTTCTTTTGCCCCTAATACGCGCATTCTCGCTGCGTGAGGATCTTTGATGTTGACCGCTTGAATTTGACCAATCATAACGGGGGTTGTGCTGCTGGTATGGAAACCTCCGCTTTCTCGAACCATTTTCGCAGCGTTGCTTGCTGCAGCGACAACTGAAGGCTCCTCAGTAGCCATCGGAACAAGGTATTCTTTGTTGTTGATCATAAAGTTAATGCCTATGCCCAAGGGCATTGGAAAGGCGCCCACGACGTTTTCTATCATCCTGTCCGCCACTTCCATGGATAAAGCACCTGTATTCTGAAGAATGGAGCATTCTTCTTCCGATAAGTTCGCAAATTCTTTGACTTTTTCTAATCGTTGCTTTGGCGTAAGTTTGTAAAAGCCTGAAATCGCGGAAGTTTTGATCACCATTTGCACCAGGCTTTTACAATTATGAAAATGAGCTTTTTAAGTCTTAACTAACACTTGCTCAAAGTCCTTCTAAAATCAAGAAATTGTTGATTGATAGCTTTTACACGGCATTGCGATTGCCGGGATACCCAACCTCCGCTTAATTTCCTTGGCCAAAGTTTCTCCATGTCCTCCACCGTGATTATCCGTTATTACCTGCTTTGGCTTCGCTTGACGCACATATTCGATTAAGCCGTTGAAGTCGGAGTGGTCGCTCAACGCAACGATGTGTTCTTTTTCGCCTACTCTTCTACATGGTTTGTGGAATTCCCAGCCGCTTACGCAGATACGTTCATTGTTCAACCCAACTTTTCCCCGGCTGTTCATATGGTAAAACGCAACACAAGGCAGATCCTCTTCCAAAAGCGATTTAGCCTGTCTTTCGGTTGACAATGTAAGGCAACCAAGTTGCATGCCGTGTTGTTCACAAACTTTTGAAACATGGTAAACTTTTTCAGGCATTACAAAGGGCACAGTCACGTCTGCTTGGTTCAAAATTTGCATGATCTCTTGAAGTTTGCCGTGATAACCAAAAACATACACAGTACCATCTTTGAGCCTTCTCTCAACCATCTCCACAAGGAGTCGCCGAACGTCGACATCAAATGAACGTTTACATGATGGACTGCCATAGGTGGATTCTAAAACAAGTGTGTCGCATTCAAGAATTGGAGTTCCATCAAGTCGAAAATCTCCAGTCCAACCAAGCCGCTCACCATCTTCAGCTTCAACAAGAACCTGTGCGGCGCCTAGAATATGTTGAGCTTTAAGAAGGGTAATTCGTTCACCGTCAAATCGGAAAGGTTTTCCATATTCTAAGGTTTCGACGTTCTTCATTCTATGACCAAACGGTCCTTGAAGAACTTCTATTAAATCTCGAGTTGGCTCTGTCATCAAAACTTTCTGGCATTCCCTTAAGCTCCAACGCAGACCGGTCGTATGGTCAGCGTGAGCGTGAGTAACAACTCTTAAGGGTCTATCTTTCTCGTAAGCGTCGCATGCTGTTGAGTTACCAAGTAAAATCGCGCCCCTGTGGGTCACCTTAGCCTTCTCATTCAAAGAAGGTCACTTAAGGTCTCCCTGTCTTTTCTGCAAGCCATTCAATAATCTCCAGCAGGTCTTCACTTTCCACTGAGACTTTTATGGGTCCGAGAGGTGATTCTGCCTCTGCTTCTGAGAAAGAAACGTGACCAGCAAATGCTACTTGCTTGTTCAAATAGAAAGTTAAGGTGTCACCATAGAGTCCTTTGTGCAAAGCTCGTCTTGCCGCATCTCGGATTCGGTCGCGGTGTAAAACATTCCGAAGTCCTGCCAGAGACTCTAACCCCTTTGCTTCAGCCGTTATGATGCTTCCTTTCTGGGCAGATTTAGTCTGGGTGGGAATATCTCCGAAAAGGTTCCATATTGCTTTCTTAACTTTTTCCTCTGACTCCGTCGGATTAACTTCCACTTGGAGAAATAACTTTACTTTGTTGTGGTCCATTTCTCTTCTGCTCTCTGTAATACTTCGACTGCTTTTTCGTTAAGCATTTCTTTGGTGCCATCGTTAATAATAACGTATTCGGACAAAGCAATGGCATTTCCGATGCCAACACCTAGTTCTCTCATATCACGTTCATGAAACACATTCCAGTTTTTTGGATCGTCACTTCGTCCCCGAGTGGAAAGGCGTTCAAACCTCGTTTGGGGCGAAGCATGCACAGTAACAAGGATGAAGTTCGATAGTTTTTTTTTGAACACTTCAACTTCAATGAAACTTCGCAATCCATCGACAATTACTTTTCTGTTTTGCTTATCCAATATTTTCAAAATGCACTTTTCCGCAATTATTCCGTCGCCGCCGGTTTTCCTAAGTTCAAGCATGACTTTTCCAATGTTAGAAGGAGTTGGTTCCAATCCGAGTTTTGCGGTTTCTGCTCTTATTACGTCTCCCATGGTAATCACTTCATACCCTTGATCTTGGGCAGCTTGGACTACGAGGGACTTCCCTGAACCAGGCATGCCTGTTAACCCGATAACTAGCCTCTCAACGTTCATGTCGTACCCTTTCTTTTTACAGTAGCATCATTTAGAATTAAAAAGCATTTGCAAATATTAATTTGCACAGAGATTTTGGGACTTGCGAACAGCTTGCGTTTGATTGGATTAGATGAGTTAAGAAATTTATATTAAATGCATGCAATTTATCTGCAATCGAAGTCTAAGAGGAATAAAATGGCCGTTCAATTCATTCCGTGGAGTGCTAGTCGCAACATGCTTGAAGAGACGAACAAGCTTTACGACGCTGCTGGAACTTTTGATTGTGTTAAAAAAGGTGACCTTGTTGCCATTAAACTACATGTGGGTGAGCTGGGTAATCCATACTATGTTCAGCCATGTTTCGTACATGACATAGTAGCTCGAGTCAAAGCAGCAGGTGGCAAACCATTTCTTACTGACTCTAACACGTATTATCGCGCAAATCGCCACAATGGCTATGATCACATGATGAACGCGTTAATGAACGGTTATAATATGGCGCCCTTCATCGTTGCAGACGGTTTGAAAAGCGAGAGCTACAGAAAAGTAAAAACCAAAGGAATTTTGAAGGAAATTGAAGTCTCCGGCGCCATTGCAGAATCAGATGCCATGATTGTAATTTCCCACGACAAAGGGCACGAACTTACAGGCTTCGGTGGAGCAATTAAGAACTTGGGCATGGGCTGCACATCTCACGCGGGAAAGCTTAGACAACACAGAATGGTTGATTTGGAAATTGATGAATCAAAATGCACAGGTTGCGGCAAATGCAAAGAAGCCTGTGAACTGGAAATTCCCGACATAATAGGCAAAAAAGCAAAAAATACGTCACCGCTGTGCATGCGTTGCCCGTTTTGCACAAGCAGCTGTCCCACTTCAGCCATAAAACTTACTCATCAAGATAACATCTGCAGAGCAATTGCGTCTGCAGCGTACGGCGTTCTTTCAACTTTCAAGAAAGACAAAGTATCTTTCGTAAGCTTTGCAAAAGACATAACTCAATACTGCGATTGTAGACCTAACCCAGGCGAAATCACTATGAAAGACATTGGAGTCTTTGCATCTAACTCTCCAGTTTCGGTTGATGGTGCGTTCCTTGAAATGGCAGAATACAAGATTTTTAATTATGCATACCACGTGGACTGCATGCTTCAAGTTGAGGAAGCCAAACAAATCGGGATACAAGGAGAAGTCAAACCAGAAATAGTTAGGATCGATTGATACAGAAAATATTTATCTATTCTTTTTCTACTTTGAACAAGCGGGCCAATCGCCTTTCGCCCGGTGATATCTGGCGCACTCTTCACAATTTCCATGACGGGGGCAATCTTTTTTTGGGCAAGGACAATTCGGCGCTGACACAAAGTAGGGTTGTGGCACCTTTCATATAATCATTTTCCAAACTCTAAACAAGTAAATGCGAATTCTTATTGGATACGTTTTTAAGTTTTGAAATGGAAGAATTTATTGAGCAACATGTTTTTCAAACAAATAAAAATTCATCGGGACAATTTCTCTTACATAGTTGCAGATCAGGAAACCAAACAAGCTGCTATTGTAGATCCCGGCTTTAACGCAGAAGAAATAAAAAACATACTTAACGAAGAAAACCTAAAACCCATCTACATTTTGAATACTCACGATCACATAGACCACAGTCTTGGCAATGAGGAACTTCGGCTCAGATATGGTGCAAAAACCGTTGGACATTCACAGTCCAAAACGTCTCCGGATTTAAAAATCGTTGAAGGCGATCTGATTCAATTTGGTGACGTTTCGATAAAAGTAATTTATACACCGGGACACAGTCCCGATAGTGTATGCTTTCTAATTAATGAGAAAAAGTTGCTAACAGGAGATACATTGTTCGTGGGAGATGTTGGATCGGCCAGTTTACCTGGTGGAGATTTCCAAAGCATGCATGAAAGTCTATTCAATAAAATAGCCAAGCTCGAAGATAATGTAGAAGTTTATCCGGGGCATGATTGCGGCGCAAAACCGTTCTCCACAATTGGAGAGGAAAAACGATCTAACTACGCGCTTCAACCCCGAAAACTCGGGGAATTCATCGAGTTAATGAAGTTACCTTAACTTTTCTAATCTTTCTTTATTTTTTTGGAAAGCATTTATGATTGTAATTCGTAAAGGCTATGGAGACGCCAGTGATGTCTGAGTTCGTGAGAAGCTTTTTGGCTTTTGATTTAGAAAGCGATTCTGTCAAAAAAAGGCTAACTGAGATGCAGACGCGAGCAATTCAAACAGGTGCCGATTTGAAACTTGTCGAAACCGAAAACATTCACATGACTGTTCGTTTCTTAGGAGATATCACCCTTAACATGGCTGAAAAGATCTTCTCGGAGATGTCAAAAGTTCAGTTCAAACCCTTTGAAGCGCAGCTCATAGGTTTGGGAGTTTTTCCGAGCTTAAATTACCCTAGAGTTCTCTGGGCTGGGATAGCACAAGGGGCGGACCAACTGCAAAGCGTTGTTTCTCAACTCGAACCTCGACTTCAAAGCTTGGGTATTCCGCCCGACCCTAAGGCTTTTAGTCCACATTTAACGATTGCCCGAGTACGCTCGGCTAAAAATAAATCACAGCTCGCAGATTTTGTCACGAAAAATGAGAAATATGATTTCGGATCCGTAAGCGCAAAATGTCTTAGGCTCAAACGAAGTGAATTGACTCCAAAAGGACCTATTTACTCAACGCTAAAAGAATACTGTCCCAAGTGAGAAAGGAAAAGTCCATGCTCAAAGAATTAAATGAAATCACTCGACAAGTTCTAGACAAAATTACTCCCAACGAAGCCGAGCGAAAAGGCATGGAGGCTTTGGCAAAGGATTTGGAACTGAAAGTTTCGGCTGCCTGCGAGGAGTTTAACTTAGAAGCAATTGTCCGTGTTGAGGGATCAGTAGCTAAAGATACATGGCTCAAAGGAGACCCCGATGTCGATGTATTCATGCGGCTTTCGCCTTCAATTCCTAAGAAAGTTATGGGGGATATTGGCCTTAAAGTTGCTAGAAAGGCTACAGAAGGCACGATCCAAGTTGAACGATTTGCAGAACACCCTTACCTTGAGGCTTTCGTCGACGACACTCGAGTAAATATTGTTCCATGTTATGATGTTGAGCCTGGCCAATGGCTGAGCGCAACTGACCGAACTCCTTACCACACAAACTACATCAATCAGCATTTGGAAAAATCTTTACGAAGCGACGTTCGATTGCTCAAAAAATTCATGAAGGGTATTGGAGTCTATGGTGCTGAAGTAAAAGTTGGTGGTTTTAGCGGGTACCTGTGCGAGCTGCTGGTTCTGCATTTTGGATCATTTATAAAAGTGTTAGAAGCATTTGCGAAACATGTACCAAGGAGAGTTGTGGACATTGAAGGATACTACAAAAATCGGCATCGGGAACTGGAGCTGCTCTTTCTCGAGCCATTGGTGTTTGTAGATCCAGTGGACAAAGCTAGAAACGTAGCCTCAGCAGTTCAACCTCAAAGGCTACACATGTTAGTCGTTTCAGCCAGAGCTTTCTTAACTAAACCGAACATGGAGTTTTTCTTTCCGCTCAAAGTCCATCCGCTTAGTGTAGAGGAACTCCATAAGATAGCAACCGATAGAGGGTCCGCGCTACTTTTCCTGACCATTGACAAAATCGATGCAGTTCCAGACATATTGTGGGGGCAACTAATCAAAACAAGGAAAGCTCTCAGAAAACAACTTGAACTTAATGATTTTGAAGTATTAAGGGATGCAGTTTGGACTGAAGACAAAGCAGAGTTCATAATTTTCGTTTTTGAACTTGAACAAAATTCATTGCCAGACGTCAAGAAGCATTTGGGACCTCCTATTGAATTTCAAAAGGAATGCGATAGTTTTCTTGCCAAATATGCGACAAACAGCGAAGTCTTAACTGGACCTTTCGTAGAAGAAGGACGTTGGATGGTTGAACTTCGTAGAAGGAATTTGGACGCCGCTGAATTCTTTAGGGCTAAGCTAGCTTCAGGAGGAAAGGATATTGGTATCGCTGGCCTAATATCAGAGGCTTTACGTCAAAACTTTTTGGTATTAGTTGGAGATGAAGTCACTGAGCATTATGCCTATAGCAAAGGGTTTGCAGGATTTCTAACAAGCTTTCTCATGGACAAGCCCTTTTGGCTTGAACCTTATTAGATGAACAAAAACTCGTTACCTTGAGATTGGCTCGATCTGAACGGCTTAGTCGCCCAATGTTTTGAGCATACTACCTGATTGATAACCTTCAATGTCGAAGGTTACGTATTTGAACCCCAACTTTCTAAGATTTGATACTATTTTGTCTAAGCATTCTTCGTTGAAGAAGAGTTTTCGCTCCTCTTTTCCGACTTCAATTCTAGCCATTCCGTTATGATCTTCTGACACGCAGCACCCTTACTCCGGTTAGCTCCTTAATCATATCCTCGGCGGCTTCAACCCGACTTAGTTTTTCAGCGGTTATTTTTTCATGATAAGGAATTCTTGTTGCCAAGCACGGTTGAGCTAAGCGATCATGAGCCGACAAACCTATTTTTTTGGCTAATTCGCGTATTTCATTTTTTGTGAAACCTGTTTCGTACCACGGGCTGTAAATATTCTTCGTTTCTTTTACTGCGTCAAAGCCAGGTCTGTGATCTTTTAAGTCACTGAAGTTGGTTCCTTCAAAAACTACGCCAAAATCAAGTTCGTGTGCTTTATTTAACATCGCTTCTAGAAGTTCTTTCTTGCAATAGTAGCATCTGTTTTCGGAATTTTTATTGAATTTCTCATTATTAATTTCAGTTGTCTCTATTATGAGATGTTTTATTCCAATTTCTTTGGCTGTCTTTTTTGCCGTTTCCAACTCTTTTTTCGTATATGTTTGGGATTGAGCTGTTACCGCGATTGCCTTGTCACCCAGAATTTTGTAGGAAATAGCAGCGAGGGTGGAACTGTCAACTCCTCCAGAAAACGCTATAAGCACACCTTTTTTTCCTTTGACTCGAATGAATTTTTCCAAATCTAAGTATTTTTGATTTAAATCGTTCACGGAGGTCACTTTTTCAGCAGGCTTTCTTTGGCTTTAGATATTGCCATTTCAGAAAGGTCTCGCAAAGATAAATTTGTTATTTTTGCTAGTTTTTTAAGATCTTCAAATTCCGGCTTGATGCTTAAGGTCGTCCCATCTGAATTCTTGGAAACTTTTACCTTTACGGTTTGGCTATTCCCATCTATTGAAACATTTACGGTTAACATTTCACGGTTAGCCAAGTGTCTTGTGCAGAAGTAGACTCGAACACCCAAGGTTCCTGTTTCTTTGGTTAGGATATTTGAGAGATGAGCAACATCTTTGGGGTCTGCGATTACTTTGATTATTTGTCCAGGTCTGTTCTTTTTTGTTAGGATAGGTATTACGCTTACATCTTTTGCTCCTTCATCTAACAATTTATCAATTGTATACCCGATGATTTCACCTGTTACATCATCTAAATTGGTTTCTAAAACTGCAATTTCATCTCTCAATTTTGTCTTTTTAGGACTTTTTCCTATTGTGATGCGAAGTACATTGGGCATTTCTTCAAAATCTTTGTTCCCAGCCCCGTAACCGACTTTTAATGGAATCATATTTGGATAGAAGCTGTTGGCTTCACTAACCAGGTTAACGAGAATTGCTGCTCCTGTCGGAGTTGTCAATTCTTTCTCTATTGGACCTCCTTTGAATTGAAAGTGGTTTTGTTGTAAAATGGATAATGTTGCGGGAGCCGGATTTGAAACGAGGCCATGAGAAAACTTCAAGGTGCCCCCTCCGACTGCAACGGGCGTTGAATATATCTTGGCATCGAATAACCCAAGGTCATCCAGACAGATGGCGGTACCGACAATTTCGGCAGGAGTGTCAACTAGCCCTACTTCATGCAAATGAGCATTTGACAAGTCATTGCCGTGAATCGAGGCTTCTGCATTGACAAGTGTCTTGATGACTTTAATTGCAAATTCTTTGGCTCTTATTGACAAAAACACTTTCTGAGACAATATTTCGACTATTTCAATTAGTTCTGCGGCATTTTTTTTATTTAGCGATTCTGCAGTTACGTCGATCTTGGTTGCCTTGAATTCCTTACGTTTTGTTGGGTCTATCTTTATTTCTACATTTTTATAGCCTAACTTTGGATCTTCTAATAACTTGAGAGCGGCAATTAGTTTCTTTGGGCTTGCTCCAAGGTCAAGCAATGACCCTAAGAACATATCACCGGAAACCCCTGCGGTTTGACAGTCAATTGAAACTATTTTGCCCGATGTAACGTCGCTGATTGGGAGCATTGTTATCTGTTGACAGAAAATTCGTAATTCATATATTGTTTGCGGTACTCAAAACAAATGGATTGCACGTGTACTCTATTAGAGAAATACTGGAAAAAACCGCAAACAACGAAATATCGATTGCCGAGGCTGAAGGACGTCTTCGTTTCTTAGCCGTTGAAGAGGTTTGCGATTTTGCGAAAATTGACACTAACCGGGAATTCAGGAAAGGCATTCCCGAAATTATTCTCGCCGAGGGCAAAGCCACAAGCGACATAATCGAAATCTCCCATAGAATGCTTACGAGAACTGGTAGAGTAATAATAAGCCGATGCGGCAAAGAACAAATTGCCGCTATAAATGAGGCATTCCACAAAGATTGGGATCTTAAGATTAACGAAAAAGCAAGACTCGCGATTATCAAAAACCGCGATTTCGTTCTGAAAAAGACGGGCGGAAAAGTTGGTATTTTGACGGCTGGAACTTCAGATATTCCAGTGGCCGAAGAAGCAAAAATCATCGCTGAAGAGATGGGATGCGAGGTCTTCACAAGCTATGATGTGGGTGTTGCAGGGTTGCACAGAATATTGCAGCCTGTCAAAGATATGATTCTCAAAGATATTGACACAATGATTGTTATTGCTGGTAGAGAAGGAGCTTTAGCTTCTGTCGTTTCAGGAATGGTTGATGTTCCTGTGATAGCGGTTCCGACTTCAAACAGCTTTGGTTTTGGTGAAAAAGGGTTAGCTACCTTGATGGCTATGCTTCAATCCTGTTCATTGGGTTTGGCTGTCGTCAATATAGACGGTGGAGTGGCCGCGGGGGCGATGGCCACACTAATTGCAAATCGAGCCGCAAAATTCAGAAAGTAGAATTGCTGACTTCTTTCACAGTCTTATCCAACGGGAAATTTGTTGACTATCAAGATTTGGTTGATGCGTCCTTTTGAAGGCTTTCAGCAAGCTTGTTGACTATTTTTTTTAACTCGCTTACGGAGGTACCAGCATATAGAGATAACACTGCGAGTAGTTCATAATCCCAGGTTTCTATTTGTTTCTTCATGTTGGTCTCTCACAAATCACGTATAACAGCGATATAAGTTTTGTGAAAAGAAAGGAGCGTTTGCAGCCAGTTTAGCACTTCGCTGTTTTCACGACTAATCAATTGTTAAGCTAAAGGAAATTCTTGTTAAGTGCGATTTGGACCCTATTGTAAACTTTTTACATTGGACAAATAGCATCTAATCTTGGAATTTTGAGCTCTTAAGAATTTTTGTGAATTAAAAGACGAATTTAGTTTTCTCATTGCTGATTATTGAGATTTGTTTCAGACTCTAACGAGGTCTGTTGTCACAAGTTTGATGAAAGTTGGGTTGTCCAAGATGCTAAAGCTTTCTGGAATATGGAAGCATTTGTTTTTCGATGAAATTGTTTTAGAACAATTATTGCAATCGCCAGTTGATTGGTGAGTGAAGATTTTGGTTATTATTGATTCTATTATTGTGTCAGAGGCGTTGTATAATGCTATTTTCTTCAGTTGTTCTTGTTTTCCATAGTTGAGATACATGAGGTAATATTCCCTTATTTTTGGTCCAAGTTTTGGAAGCCAGATTGGTCTTTGAATGTTGAAGTCGCTTTCAATGTGTTCACATCGGAGAACTCGTTGTTTTTGGCCGTTGAATTGTCGGTTATGTGTTGAATGGTCATATTTTTCGTAAGCCTCATCCATTGTATCGTATACAGTCATGCCACGTAAAAAATCGAAGTCTAATTCGTATTTGACTGCGCGGCTTTGTATTTTGGGAAGATCGTAACCGCCTTTCCAGGGTAAGTTGTTTTTGTATTTGTAGCTGATATTATGTCCTGCTAAAGTGGATTCTTTGTTTGCCCAAAGAAACCCGTGCAACATCTGCAAAAGATTTCGCTCTTCAGCTGGTTCCTCGCAGATGCATGTTACTGTTGGAGGGTTCCAGTTTCCCAGTGTATCGTCAGGCATGGATAGGGAAAAGGAAATTATAGGTTCGTTCCAAAGGTTTAGCTCTTTGCTGTCGAGAGTTTCTATGTCTAAAACTATTGCTGGAAATTTCGTGACAAGAATATTTCTGGCGAGGCTTTCTCTTTCTGAAATTAAAGCTCGCATTCTTATCGCGTTAAGTTAATCATGTTGGGAGAAATAGTTTTTGGTTAATCTTGGAGACTGAATTCTAGCTAATTAAGCTATTGAGAGAAGCAGAATTAAGTTTTAAGAAGCGACCGTTTTCTGGAACGTGTTTTCTTTTGGTTGCTGGTTTGTTGGGATGTTGAATTCGAAGCGGGCACCTTTGCCTGGTTCGCCAGTTTCTTTTACTGTCCAACCATAGATGTCGCAAGTTCTCCTGATTAGGTATAGACCATATCCGGTCCCTTTTCCAAAGCCTTTAGTGAACAATTGTTTTTTGGACTCATAGTCTATTCCGATTCCATCATCTTCAAAAATGATTGTTTGGGATCCATCCTGTTCCATGTGAGCGCAAATGGTGATTTTGGTGAGGTGTTCGCCGTATTTTAGTGAGTTGTCGATTAAGTTGTGGAAAATCGTAGTCAGCATTGAGTCTGCGAGTATCTCAAAGTCTTTGCATATGTTTATGATTTTAACGCCTTTGAGATCTGAGAATAACGAAGTTGCTTCCTCGACCGCTTTTGCTAAGTTTATGCATGTGCGTTCCTCCTTACCCAGGGATTCGTAGTTTTTAGAAAACTCAAGGATACGAGTAACGTTGTCGCTTGCAAGTTTTATCTGAGAAAGGTAGTTTTGAATTTGGACATTTTCGCCAACACGTTTTTTGGCTAAATAGACATTTCCGTTGATAGCAGCTAGTTTGTTGCGCACGTCATGCCTTGTGAAACTTCCTATCACGTTGAGTTTTTCATTTAGAAGCCGAGATTGTTTTAAGGAGGCTTCGATTTTTTGTTCTGCAGCGATTATGTCGGACATATCTTTATAAACTGCTACTGAGCCGATTTTTGCGCCCCCGACCAAAACCGGCGCTATGGAAATGAACACACTTAGTAGTGAACCTTTTTTGCATTTTCTTTTTGACTCAAAGCTGACTGCTTCGGTTAGACTTTTTTCAGCCTGTATACTTTCTTCTTGTTTTAGATGCTCAGGGACAAGAACGTCGCGGACGTTTTTCCCCTTAACTTCCTCAGGAGAGTACCCAAAGACTTCTGTGAATTTGGGGTTGACATCTACAAAATTATAACTTTCGTCAGCGTAAACCACAGCTTCAGGGTTTGAGTTGAATAGGGCTTTAAACTCTTGTTGGCTGCCCTTGAGGTCCTTTTCTCTTTGTTTCTTTTCAGTAATGTCAATTGCAAGTTCAGATGCGGCAACGATGTTCCCTTCTTTGTCTGTTATAGGTGTAGCGATAATGTCGACCCAGTATGGCTTGCCGTCAACAGTTGTGGAAAAATACTCATGCGAGTCTTCAGTTGATTTTCCCGCAAAAATTTTAGTAACCCCGCAATCTTGGCATGGCTTATCCAGTGTGTTGAGCACGGAATAGCACAGTTTTCCGTCTACTTCGCCTTTGTATTGGTGTATGAAATTGTTTGCCCAAAGTATGTGATAGTCTTTGCTAATAATTATGAAACCTGCTCCAATACTTTTAGTGACATTTTCAAGCATGTCGCGTTCTTTTTTGATTTCATCTTCCATCTTTTTCCGGTGGGTGACATCGCGTTCGACTGAAACAAGAAAGGTTTTTGAACCAACTTCTACCTTTTTGACCGAGACTTCCGCTTCGAGTATTGCCCCGTCTTTTCGATGGTGTTTTGCCTCAAATACCACATTTTCGTTGTTCAAAAGTCGTCTAGTTCTTTCCATTATTACGGAAGTCTCGCTTTCTGGATCTATGAATGTGATCGGTTTTCCTATTAGTTCACTTCTGGTGTACCCGAGATATTGTTGAGCACAAGCGTTTGCTTCAGATATTATGGGCACTCCATTGGAAGGTATTTCAAGTGTCACAATATAGTCTCCAGCTTGTTCAAAAAGTGCTTTATATTTTTCTTCGCTTTCTTTGAGTTTTTGTTCGGCGCATTTGCGTTCAGTGATGTCTTCGAGTTCGGCGACGAAGAATGCTGCTTTGCCGCTTTTGTCTCGAATGGTGGCGATGCTGATTTTTCCAAAAATTATTTGCCCATCTTTTCTCACATAACGTTTTTCTAACGTTAGAGAGGGCATTTTACCTGTTTCGAGGTCTTTCACTCTTGAGGTGCTTTCTTTCAGATCTTGAGGATGGGTTATTTCTTTAAAAGTTAATTTTTTGAGTTCTTCTTCGGTATATCCCAAGATTCTACAGAATGCTTCGTTAGCGTTTATAAAATATTTGCTGGAATTTGAGATTGCAATTCCGATTGGTGCATTCATGACTATGGCTTTTAAGCGTTCCTCGCTTTGTTTGAGAGCATTCTTGGCCTGGTATTTTTCTGCACTTTGCCGTATATGATGAGCCAATTCGCCATAAACAGTCTCAGGATCACCTTGTTTACTTACATAGCCATCTGCTCCCATGTTTAGAGTTTTTATGGCGATTTCTTCTCTTCCTTTTCCAGTGAATAGAATGAATGCAATTTCTTTTTCCTGAACTTTAAGCGTCTTTAACAAATCTAAACCGCTTTTTGACGGCATCTCTAAATCGGAGACTATTACATCATATGACATATTTTCTAATTTTCTTAAAGCTTCATCAACCGATTTAGCCCAGTCTATTTCGAAATAATTCTCCATTTCCAAAATATTTTTGGTCACTTCTAGAAAGCCTGTATCGTCATCGACATGTAAAATGCGAAGTCTCTTTTCTTGAGCGGAAAGATCTGCAACTACCATTGACTGATAAATCGTTGCCTTCGAAGTTGGCGCAGCTTTTGTCCGAGGCATTGTATTCCTCGGGTAAGTTGATGATGTATGTACTATAAGGCTTGTTTAGCTTAGGTTCAGATTGAAAATCAACAGGAAGTTTAACTCTGCATTTTAATCATTGAACAACTTTGCAGATTTCCATTACAAACTTGGTTGTTCTCTCGGTTTTTTCGAGAGCGAAAATATGGTTTTGTAATTCTGAAAAGTTTTAAGCACAATCTCAACCAGGAATACTAAGATGAGGCTGCTAAATGTCGGATAATCCTCCGAAGTATTGGGGGGGCTGGGAAGGAAAAATAATAACTGCAATTGTGCTCAGCGAAGATAAGAGTGTCTCCTGGGAAACGTTGCTCCAGCAGACGGGTTTGACTGGATTTCAGTTAAGATCTGCTCTCGCAACACTTTTTGACGCTCATGTAATAGCAAAAGAAGAGTTCGAAACAAATTATCATCTTGCTGACGAGAAGATAGGCAAAGAGTACATGTTTTACATTAATGAGGCCAGTCAAAACAAAATTGAGAAAAATTCCGAGAACCAAAAGCAAACATTAGAAGAAGATGTCAAGGCTGCCTTTAAAGAAGCAAAGAAGTCAGGAAACCAATTTTCTTTAGCTAAATCTTTGGAATTAAGTGAATGGATTATTCAATGGCGTAACATGAGGGATCTGAAATTTTCGTTGGAAAACAAGCACTTCTTTTTGGCTGGAGTAGATCTTGACGATTTTACCAAACAGGTGATTCTTGACGCAAAAGACACAATTCTCGTGGCCAATCCATGTTTAGAGAATTGCTATTTGACAATTGCTTTGGAACACGTAGCTCACAAAGGAGTTAATATCCAAGTTGTCACTAGACCACCGATTTTGGGAGAAACCAATTATGACAAGAAGCAAGATTGCCACATACTTTTGAGAACCTCAGGTATTTCTGTGGGCGATTTCGATCAGATCCATTCAAAAGTTCTTGTTGTTGATAACAAAATCTCCATTATTTCCTCAACAAATTTCTACAGCGGATATGGCGGAGGAACTTCGTTGGAGGCTGGAATTGTTTCCATAGATAAAAAGGTCATTGATTCAATAAGCCAATACGTTACTGAACTCTATCAGAAAGCGAACACGAAATGAGAAGACGCACTTTAATTGCCAACCATTGAATAACCTAAACATCTTACTCCAGATTATTCACCTGTCGTCTTTCGACTATTTGAGTTATGAAGTATCATGTTGTTTCCGAGCAAGAACGTAAATATCTTTTGAAAGAATTATTATAATGTTCAATTGAAGGAAATCTTGGGCAGAAGAAACAATATGTACAAAAACGAAGCAGCATTGGTTATGCATGATGTTTTGGCTGAATGCTCTGGTTCCCTTTTGGAGCGCTGTGTTTTGTTAGTACCTATTGCCCAACCTAAAACCTTAGAAGACTTTGGTCGTTTCGAAGTTCATATTAGCTGCATGGTTGATGATGACTTGAGGCGGTGTTTGGACACAGTTATTAGAAAGCACAGGTTAGGAATGCGGCAGATAGGAAATATTGTAATTCTTTTCCGACCAAAAGTTTGAGCTTTTCGATTGATAGAAATTGAATGTAAAAAATGTGGAAATTTCCGTCACGTCATTATGGAGATTGTTGTTTGATGTTGACATTTCTGTTTAAAATGGTGATTTGAGTCTTGTTTGTTGACATAAATTGTATCGATAGTAGTATAAGAGCGACGAGGCGGATGTTTGTATACTGAGGGTTTTAACTAAGAGGTAGGTTTGTTTGAAGCCGAGTTTGTAT
This sequence comes from Candidatus Bathyarchaeota archaeon, assembly GCA_963735905.1. Taxonomy (GTDB): domain Archaea; phylum Thermoproteota; class Bathyarchaeia; order Bathyarchaeales; family Bathycorpusculaceae; genus JADGNF01. The sequence continues at coordinate 96,865 of CAVTMS010000005.1, forward strand.
ATGCTTAAGAGAGACATGGGCAGAAGTGTTGATAGCCGGAAAACGGAGGTTCTTTTTGTCGTTGTTGATTCGGATATATCCAAGACGTACCCTGCGAATTTTGTCTGTGTGCTGCCATTGTCCCAGGGTCTAAATGGACACTCTATTTTTAACAAACTTTTCGGTGATGAAAGTCTTTCTTTGGCTAGAAGACTCTTGTCGAAAGCTTTGATAAAAGAAAGCGATTTAGAAATCAGAACAGCAATTGGAAAGCGTCTCAAACTACTTGACCCTAAAACCGTTATAAAAGCTCGATGCCGAGTTTGCAAAGGTCTCTTTGAACCAAAGAATTTTAGAGGGAATTATCAAACGACTTGTCAAGACTGCAAGTCTCGGATGGTAGTAAGCGCTAGATAATATTGTTCCTTAAAACTAAAATTACCACATTTTCTATATTCATTTTACTAAATTCAATTTCTCGTTTATTTTAGGCTTCTTTTAGGAGCTTTTCTGCCAGTTCGGCTCCTTTCTTAGTAAGCTCGAATTGTCTGTACGCGTTGCGATGAGTAAATTTTGTCTGTTCCTTAACCAAGTTTGCCCGTTGGAGCATACTCAAATCTTGCACGTTCTTGCCCAAGTCCCCTTGCTGAGTTCCCTCGAATGATATTATGATATCTAGAGTCTTGTCTTTGGCAATTTTCAAAATCAGAGCCTTGTAGCGTTGGATTCCTAATTCAAGTTCTTTTTCTTCGCGTTTATTGTCTTCTTCAGCTACTTTGTTCAACATCGATTTAAGTTCTTTAGACATAGAAACACTAACCGAATTCAATATTTGAGGTTCAGCAAAAGTTTATGGATGATTCGCAGATTTTAACTTAACGCCTAGCTTTCAGTATCTTCTTACTTCCATTGAAAACAGAAATTTTATTTTTGAATTTGTTTTCTTTATACAATTTGTTTGCATTGGGCGCTTATTTTCGTTGAGAACGATTCTGTATGCCTTATTATGGAAATGCAATCTGTCTTTGTTGAAATGATTAGAGCAAAAGCTGCTTGTAGGAGAAAGGTTTTAGCGTGTATTTGCATTATTGATAGCATATAAAGAGGAAAGAAAATGGATAAAAAATGTCCGGTCTGCAAAAAAGTCTATACGACGTTTGACGCCAAGAAGAAGTATTGCAGTGATGCTTGCGCCAAACAGGCAAATAAAAGAAAATGACGACAACTCAATAATTCTTTTTTTAGTTTTGACAGATTTTTTCTCGATTTCTACAATAACATTAATAATTTAAATTTAATTCTAATAACTATATCGTAAATACTTAAATTGTAGGATAAACCCATTTTAAATTGGTGATTTTGTGCCAATCTATATTCTTATGTCAACCTTAACTTCGGAAGGTAGAAAAACCATCAAGGAAAGGCCTGAAAGAATTAAAGAAGTCAACAAGGAGATAGAAGCTTTTGGAGCTAAAGTCCTCGAGCAGTATTCTGTTTTGGGTCGGTACGACTTTGTTAATATTGTTGAGGCTCCAAACAACGAAGTAATTACGCGTGTCTCAATAGAGCTAGGCTCGCGCGGAACGGTTCAAATAATGAGCATGCCTGCCACATCTATTGATAGTTTCATAGCGATGATTAAGAAGTAGTAACATCTTACTACTTCCCTTTTTTATCTTTGAACGGACTAACATAGAGAATAAAGTTGTAAAGCGAATTGCCCAGTTTTAATTTCGATGTGGTTTATTGTTTGCTTATTTTTTTCGGCGCCTTTTCGGAGTTCGCAAGTCTGGTTAGCTATACAGAAATCACAACTTATGTTTTCTTTTTGGGTTTGGCAATCAATAACAATTTGTGCATACATATTTTTAGGCCTCGGGGAAACACGGAACTAGCAGAACCGACTTATAGGCAAATGCATCTGCTTCGAAGCATTATTCTAAGTGGGAGAATCAGTTACTTCCGATAACTTTGGACAGAAAAGTGTTCTTAAAAATATTTAGCCATATTTTTTCCCCAAGAAAAAGTACAAATCCTCATTGCGAAGATACTCTTGCGAAAAAAGTCGATAATTTCGTCTAAAAAACCTCTTGCATCTGGAATCACGACGGTCTTTACTTTTTTGAACATAACTTGAAATATCTATGAAGAAGATGAAGCCGAATTTGGGTAGCGTCTTTGTGTAGTTCACAAAAGAAAAGTTAATAGTTTTTTCACAAGTTATTTATATTCAATTTAGCCACAAGCATTGGGGACACGCTTTGAATCGAACAATAAAATTGACCATTCTTGTTGCCATATCGGCTTTGTTTGTTGTTTCAATGTTTGCAAATTCTGTGTCTGCAATAACCAATGGCAGCCAAGATGGAGATAATCATCCTTACGTATGTATTGTTGTATTTTATGATGCCTCAGGTAATCCATTATGGTATACAACGGGCGTTTTGATTTCTCCGACTGTTGTTCTCACCGCGGGACATGGCACATCTGGGGCTGCGAGCGCAAAAGTTTGGTTCAACACTAGAGTTGATGGAACAAGTGTTCCATATACTTCAGATAATGAAGGCTTGCATACTTACCCTGACTATCCGGGAGTGTCTGCAGGACTTGGGTTGCCAGCTTTTGATTATCATGACGTCGGAATAATTAAGCTCTCAACCGAAGCAAAAGGAATTTCTCAAGCTGAACTTCCAGCCCTCGGAACGGTCGATAAACTAAAAGCTAAAGAATCTGTAGATATAGTCGGATATGGAGTCCAAGTTCAACAAAAAGGGGCCGGGGTTAGTCCTTATGATTCTTGGCAAGCAAACGGGTATCGAAACTTCGCAACCGCTCAGGTTCTACCTAGTAAAGATGTTTTAAACGGTGAGTTCCTAAAACTGACTGCTAATCCGGGCCAGGACAAAGGGGAGTTGCCTTCGGAGACTCTGGCGGTCCAGTACTTAAAGCAGGAACTAATATCATATTGGGAATAAATTCCTTCGTTACAAACAATAACTGTGGCGGAGTTACGTACGCCCAACGAATGGATTTAGCAGACATTTTGAGTTGGGTAAGAAGCTACTTTTAGTTAGCTTCGGTTCCCATTTTTATTTTACGCATTATTAGAAATGTACGTCTTAACTTGAGTTTTCTCTTTTTGCGGCCTAAGTCTTCTGACGATGTTTTGATAAATTTCTGAGACTATTTTTTATTTTGAATATGTGTCTTAAATCGGAATATTGCTGAAAATCGCCTAAACCAGTTATATTGCGATGAGAAAATGACCTTGCAAAAGCTCACTCGCAGTCTAAACGAAGGGAGATTTGAAAACATGAACTCGGTGAAAACGATATTGGCTCAAAAAATTGCAGAAGCAGAACCAGCTTTGGATATTCTGGGGTCCGATCGCAAAGTTCTTCAAGTTGCATTCCAAGACTTTTCGAACTATTTCAGGTTCAGCTGGAATCTTGGATCTGAAGCTCGTGATTGCGACGTTAACGAGATAATGGAACAATTCTTCAAAGATGAGCCTGTTGAGTCTGAATCTTTCCTAACCGTTTGGATAGGAATCTGGCTAAAGAAATGGAAAGCACGAGTTAAACTTCTCTTTGGGGACAAAAAGCAGATCGACACAAACCAAGGGTCTAAGTCACTTACAAATTCCGACTCCATATTGGAAAAGCTTGACTGCAAAAAAGAAATGATGGAAATTGTCGTCTCTGCGCTAATAAGAAACGCAGAAATCTGTGGAACTGAGATCTTGGCTGAAACCCTTATAAAGAGAGAGTTCAGCAAGATGAAAAGCCAAGATTTCAACGAAAAACAACTACTAATTGTTTTGAACAACGCGTTGGGCAAAGCTCATGAAATGGCTCAAAAAGTTGGACCTTTAATCTTCGTAAAGATTGACCAAGCCTATTTTGCCCAGTAAATTCAGTCTCATTGCCAAAATTAAGGAAAGCGATAGCCTTCTTTTCACCAGTTTGATTTGTACTTTCTTTTTAGAAAAGACATTTGCTCTTTTATTTGATTTGAGACCATTGGGTTGGAATTTACCATTCATCGCGTTTACTTATCAGTTCTTTCCTGGCTGTTTTTTGGATTTGTTTGTAAATCTCATTTTCGGACTCAGAAGAAATGGCTAAATCACTACCAGCAATACTTTTCACAATCGGCACCTTTATGAGCCGAGATTCGCGGGTTTGAGGAATATACTCAACAATTACTTCTTTTGTTGTTTGGGAGAGTTTTTCGCCTGAAGACCACAATTCGTACATTTCAATTTTTATCGTGTGTGTTCCGGCTGGAATTCCTTTCATGTCGAGGACTGATGTTAGCTCGAATTCGTCAGTTGCCAGAGGACCTTGAGGGATGCTTACGAGGATTGTGCTGATTAGTTGGCCATCGAACCATAGATCTGACTTCACTTTGGAAAACGATGTTTTTGAGGGAAGCAGTTTGAATGAGATTTTTAGCGCTAACTCGTCCTCTCTTGTGGAGCTCTTGACTTCAACTATGGTTACTTGTTTTTTGCAGGAGCCGACATTGGATTTAATTGCTTTTGTCTTCTGGTATGTTGTCAAGTGTCAACTGTTTGGGTGTCTTGAGGGTTTTCGGTTTCTTCTTTGGGTCGTCCATTCTATCGCCTGCAAAATAGGTTACCAAGATTACGAGGGAGCTTCTAAACTTTTGATATTAGTTTCCGATTCTAGAATAAGTTGAGATAAATTATTCAAATTTTTGAGTGGTGATTCTTTTTGAAAAATTATAAATATTGTTAGGCTGTAAATTGGGAAGGAGAGCTGAAAATAATGAAAGGCGCATTAATATTCTTAGCAATTTTTGCTTTGTTAGTTGTCTTGACTTTAGGAAATACTGAAATCCCTCCGGGAAAAGCGATATACAGCGCGGTCTTACCAGGCACTGAAGTTGCTGCGGGCTATATGGTCGGTGGAGCGGTAGATGCTGTGACCCTCATCATATCCGTTTTCAACGGTGTTGTTTACGGGTTCATAGCTTGGCTTGTCTGTACTTTGCTGTTCGGCAGGAAAAAAGATCGGCAACAAAACATTAACCAAACTGTCAACGTAAATGTAACTGACAAAGGAGTAAAAACTGAAAGCTAAAACCAAATAGCAAATGTTTAACGATTTGCTTTTTACCTCATTTCCATTTATTTTTTGAAATTAAACTAAACAAGATCAGTTTTCAAACAAAAAGTAAACTTGAATTGTTAAACTCTGCTGTACTATGAAGTTGACGATATCATAATTTATTATTTGTTAGTGGGGGAATCGTTTTTTGGTTTTGGCTTGTTTTCAGGTTTCTGCATTGAGTCTGTTAATTTGCGCTTCGATTTGTTCTATGGCTTTGTCTACTAAGCGTTCTACTTCGCTTTTGCCTCTCATGGCGTTTGCAAGTTCAATTTTGAAGGCTTCTTGTATGCTTTTGCCGAAGAGCTCGTTCTGTTGCTTAATCTTTATGGAATCAACAACGTAAGAGTGTTCGAGTAATTTTTTTGTGCTCTTCAAAGTTTGATGTGTGTGTTTCAATTCGCTTAGGATGCTTTGCCATACGGTTGGTTGCTCGATTGTTAACACACCTTCTATTTGTTCGTGTTCTAAAGCGAGATTTCTGTTTTGTACGAAATTTGGGTGGTCTGTCACGTTTCAACCCTCTGTTGAGTGTAAGTTTGAGTAGATTGAATGTTTTATTAAGTCTTACTAATGCATAGCGATTGAAGTTCACAATGCATTAAGTAATGAAAACCACTGTATTTTCGATAATTTTTAACTGTCAATACTTAATTTGCAGCTTTCTTCTGTTGCGCTTTATGGGAATTCTATGGAAATACCGTCGGGTTCTTCTTTGCCGAGTTTTTCTTCCCAACATTCAAGGCATAAGCCTTCATAATTGTTGTATTCTTCAGGTTCCATTTCCCTGCCGCAGATTTGGCAATGGCGCCTCTTTTTTAATTCCACCATTTCAAATCCATTCTATACTAAAGGATATGATGCATTTGATAAATTTAAAATATTTGCTTTTTATTTACTCTGAGGCTCTATTGCTGGAACAATTTGGTATTATGCACAAGCAAGTCGAGTTTTTGGAAACCACAAATTTATTATTCGTTGCACTTAACCATGATGATATGCCTGCCGAACGTAAAGAAATGGAGGAAATAATTAATTTCCCAACCAACGACATCCTTGCTCAGATGGAAAAAGACAAATTTTACACTACAAGCGAAATGAGTGAACTAATATTCGAAAAGAAGCTCTTCACCAAAGACGCAATAAAAGCCTATATTTCGGTCCAATACAAAAACAACCCATCAATACCCATCGAAGAGGTTTTTGCGGCGATAGTTCCTTATCTGCGCGATCTCGCTTACGTAGAGGCTTTCTTATGGACCCACCTCGCAACGGGAAAACTTATTTTGGGCTTTAGAAATGGCCAAGTTTACTACTCCAAACGATCTTAATTTAATAGGCAAACTCAATATTGGATGTTCTTCAGACGTTGATTGATGATGGTTGAGTGGTATGTCTTTGCTTTGCTGGCGCCAGCATTCTGGGCTTTGAACAACGTTTTCATAAAAGTTCTACTCACAAACAAGTTTAAGAGCTATTATCCAACAATAGCCATAATTTATTCGGCAGATGCAATTTTTGCCTTGACAATTTCTTTGTTGACTCCTATTAAGGTCTCATTTCCATTTTCGGTATTTGCGTTATTGGCGGGTTTGATGCCTTCTGACGGCTTTCTGGTTCTACACACAAGCCTTGTTGGTTGAAGATGTATCTCGAGTTGTAACTTTATTTCAGCTTATACCCGTTTTTGTTGTTTTCCTCTCTGTTGTTTTTCTGAATGAGATTGTTGGGATACAAAATTATTTAGGCATAACTTTCGTTGTGCTTGCGGCAACTTTGATTTCCTACAAAAAATCTGGAGGAAAAGCGTTTTCACGCGCTTTGAAGTTCATGGTCCCATTTGCTTTCATAATAGCCATTTATACTATCATCAACAAGGCGCTTTTAGGGTATTTGGATTTTTGGTCGCTGTTTTTTTGGGAAGTTTCGGGCACATTTTTGGGTGCATTGTCCTTGCTTTCTGTCAAAAGGAATCGCCAAGCACTTAGGGAGACCGTTGGATCTCTTAGAAAAAGAATTTTCGTTGTGACGTTTATTGGCGAGGGCATGTACGTCACAGGCACATTATGTTCTTTGGTTGCGTTGTCTCTTGTTGAAGCGCCTCTAGCTTCAGCTTTCTTTGGGTTGCAACCTTTCTACGTCTTCTTCTACATACTGTTCCTAAGTATTCTTATGCCAAAAATCCTCAAAGAAGACGTAAGCAAAACAAGCATTTCCCTGAAAATCATAGCAATAGCCCTGATGTTCATAGGAACATGGCTCATCATATGACATTAGATGAAACCAAATTGAGTGCTTTCACTTATTTTGTTCTTGCTTCAAAAGCCGTTCTGTATCCCGAGTTTCCAATACTATGAACAGTTTTCTCAACCAAGTAATTTCTGCTGAATTTACTTCCAAGCCCTGTCAGGGCTACTATTGCACCTGGTTTGATTTCGGGGATCCCGACGGATTGCGCGGTACAACGAATGGTGACGGTTTCTCGTGTTTTCGATTCCCTTGGAAAAGGTTTGGCTTCTCGATTTTTTTCGGTGATTTCTGCTGTAAAGTTTAGAAGGAATTTGGCGTACTGTAAAGTGGCAATTGGGCGAGAACTTGGTTCCTCGGTTTTGTGGTTTGTGGTCTTATTTTCTCCGGTAATTTGAATTTGGGGGGCTCTATCTGATGGAAAAGTTGTTTTGGTTGAGGTAATTTCGGCACTAATTAAGGTTTCAAGGGCGCTTGCATATCCTATTTTAATTTCGACTTTACTCTTCAGTCCCAAAAGTTCGTTGTTTATCCATTTCAGTTGCGGATCTTCCAAGAGAAAAGAGAAAGTGTCTAACGTGTTAATTGCTTTTTCAACAGATATGGCTGAAGGCGTTATGCCTTTCGATTGCAGTATATCTTTGCCATTAATGTAAATTTGGAAGGTGGGTACAAGGAAGTTGCAATACTTCTTTGTCAAAGTTTCGATCGTCATTTCGCCAATCTATCTCTATTGAAGTACAATCTATACTTGTCCTGGAGATTTATCGTTGCCGAATCCAATTTCGCTGTTTCTCATAAGAGACTTGGTGCAAATTTGTCTCCTTCAGTTGGTCACTTTGTTTGCGCGTTGATTATTTTCCCTAGGCAGGATGTTTATGGTAAACATTTATGTTTGGTGAATGCTTTTTGGGGTTAAGCGATCGTGAGTTTATTGTCTGAAGGAGAAAACACGGAGCAAGAATCGGGGCAGCGCAAAGTTGAATTCAAATTTCCTCTACTGACAGTAAGAACAAAGGTTTTCTCTGGAGTATTTGATAGGCTGGGTTCTTTTCGTGCTTCGCGGTATATTTCGTGGGTAGCGCTTTTTGTTGTGCCGTTTGTTGCAGCAATTGGATTATACCTGATCGTAAGTAGCCTATTTGCATTATTGTCCAATCCGGCTGTGGGAGCCGTAGCCCGAGAATTGGGTCCCGGATCAATTCTGCTGTTGCCCGGAATCAACCCAATTCTTCCAATAGTTTACGGTTGGGTTGCCATAGTTCTTGCTATTGTAATTCATGAGGGAGCACATGGAATTGTTGCTAGAAGCGCAGGGTTGAAAGTTAAGTCAAGTGGTTTACTTTTCTTCTTGATTATCCCAATTGGTGCTTTCGTAGATGTTGATGAAGAGCAACTAAAGAAAGCCAGACCAAGGGCTTCTTTGAGAGTCATGGCCGCAGGAGTTGGCGGAAACATCGCCGTGGCTGCAGTTTGTCTCATTGGTGTTTTGCTCATTGTTGGAAGTTTGGCGCCAGTTGTCAACGGTGTATACTTAAGTAGTGTCAATCAGGGGATGCCAGCGCAAGCTGCCGGTTTGTTGCCCAAAGATGTTCTGGTGTCGATTGATAATGTGATGATTTATAATACTACGGATTTGAGAACTTTTTTGAATAATAAAACGGCAGGTGATATAGTGCGGGTGATTGTGGACAGGGGAGATAAATGGCAAACGCAGTATTCCACCTTCGTTAATTTGACTGTGTCCAATGGCAGCACTGTTATGGGCATCAATGTTGGTGACTTGATGACTAAGGAACGTTTGGCGAATTATCAAACCTTCACAGTTGAAAGGTTATCTATGTATTTGGTTCCACCCACATTAGCTTCGGGTCTTGTACCTTTCTCTGACTCTTTGTCGCCTTTCTACACCAGTTCATTGGGTTCGAATTGGGAGATATATGCGAATGGGCTATTCTGGTTATGGTTTGTCAACTTTAATTTAGCCATTTTCAACGCCTTACCTATTTATCCCCTAGATGGAGGAAGAATGTTCAATATTACATTGAAGGGAGTTGCAGGTCACAAAATTAGCGAAAAAACCATTTCCTATGCAACATATGCAGTTACAGCGGCTTGCGTAATTATCGTGATTTTGATTACTCTGGTGCCTTTCATTTAGTAACAAGAGTTCCATTTACAAAATTAGAAAAAAAATGCAATTGCTTATACTAAACCTCGTTAGGAAGCCCACAAACTAGACAGACTTTCTGATTAGCACTGTGGTTAGTGATGCGTCCGCAGAACTTGCATTCCTTTTGGGGATGATCAAATTTCTGTATGGGCGACATTTTTCTTTCTGATGGTTTTTCTACAAATTGAAAGTCGATGTTTTCGGTTTTCATGTTTGTCTTAACCATCCTATTCTTCTGCATCTTCAATCGTTTTCAATCTACTATAAATATAGTTGGCACTCGAAGTAATTCTTTACAATTAGTAGAACAGACATACATTTCTGCAAGAGTTAGTTATAAAATTATTTTCAAATTCAACTCATGATTAAACCTGCAGAACTAATAAAGAAAGATTGAAGAAATTTTAGCCTTTATGAGAACTAAGGGCAAGAAATCATTTCGCGTCGATTAGTGTAGATATTGTTGTTTTGTTGACGCAAAAGATATCTTGCCAGGCATTCTTTTGGTTTGTGTTATGCAAAAATTTAGAGCTGTCTTGTTCGATTTGGACAACACTTTAAGCGATTTTATGCAGATGAAGGCAGAAGCATGCAAAGCCGGGGTAGCAGCCATGGTTGCGGCTGGTTTGAAAATGTCAGCTGATGAAGCATATGCGTCCTTAATGGAAGCTTATTTTGCTGCTGGTTTAGAGTCCGATGAAGCGTTTTCGGCATTTCTGCGTAAAGTAGGCCAATTTGATCATAAAATTTTGGCTGCCGCAATAAACGCCTACTTAGAGACAAAGAAAGGTTTTCTAAAGCCGTACCCAAACGTGGCTGCTGTTCTCAATGAGCTGAGAAGACGAGGTTACTTGTTGGGTGTGGTTACTGATGCTCCGAAGACAAAAGCATATCAACGATTGATGGCGATGGATCTTGAGCGTCATTTTCAGTTTGTCTTAGGCTTTGAGGATACGGGTGCCAAGAAGCAAACAGGGCTGCCTTTGAAACTCGCATTAGACTATTTGAGAAAGGAGCTTCCTGAATTGACCAGCTCCGAGGTGCTTATGGTTGGAGACTCTGTGGAAAGAGATTTGTGTCCTGCCAAAAATCTCGGGTTGAAGACGGCGTTTTCAATTTATGGGCAATGGGGCGAAGAAAATGTTTCCTACGGCGCAGTAGATTTTGAGCTTTCCCATTTTGGCGATCTTTTAGAGATTCTTTGAATACAATATTGACAAAATAAACTCCTTTACCACAAGTCGTTTATGTATTCTTGTTGTACACATCTACAAATCATATTTTGAATTCAAAACGCTTATTATAGTTTCTTTCAACAAAAAGTTTATGCAGCAGCAACAAAGCAAAAAAGCAGAAATGGGCTTCAAACAGTTAATTACCAATGCGGGATGTTCGCAAAAAGCTGCTGATGAGCTCTGGAAATGGTATGACAATTCTAAAGTTAAGGGTGTAGCTTCCTTCTAAGTTTCATTTCCAATAAAAAAGGTTTGTTGGAGTTAGTTTTGAGGCATATGAGTCTTACTGATTGCATATACGATAACGTCTAAGTTTGCTTGAGATTTTTGAAAAAAATTAAGTTAATTTTGGTCCTGGATTATTTCGTAAGAGGTTGTGATTTCTGCTGTTTTCTTCAACATGGCTCCCACTGAGCAATATTTGTCGTAAGACAATTGGATAGCTCTTTCAACGGCTTCCTTGCTGATTTTTTTTCCTGTAATGATGTATTTGATGTGAATTTTGGTGAAAACTTCCGGAGGTTCTTCGTTTCTTTCTGCTTCGGTCTCAACGGAGTATCCAGTAATTTCTTGTCTTTTCTTTTTCAGAATTGTGACAACATCAAAGCTGGTGCATCCAGCCAAACTTGCCAAGACTGTTTCCATGGGCGTTGGTGCTGTCTCGCTGCCCCCGTATTTTGTTGGAGCATCAAAATTCACGATAAGTCCTTTCTCGTTTTTTGCTTCGAAACGAAAGTTTCCTTTCCAATTAAGAACTACTTCTTTTTGTCTTTAGACATGCTCATTACTTTGAAGATTGTCCCTAATAATTTTTGAATCATCAGAAAATTCTTTTCAGTGCAGTTTAGGTGTTTTGGGGAAAGTATTATATACAAATTAGTCGAAATACCCGAATTGCGGCCAAATCTCAGGAGAGAGAAACGTCGCATGAATCGGGCTGTGGGCACTCTGGGTTTAGGGCTGAGAAGGTTACTTGCTCGCTGTTTGTCACCTTTTCTCCTATTTAGGGCCCCAGAGTGACCAAGCCTTGTTATCTTATCACATATTTTCCCAAGTTCCAACAAATTAAGGAAATAGTCGCCATCTTGAATTCGGAAAATCAGAGTCAATTTCGTTTCAAATTGATGAGTTCTTCACTGACTTTTGACTTGTCCCATTAGTTAAAGCCAATAAGTAGATGGAAGAAACAAAATATTTTTTGGGGAAGTTAATATGGAACTTGAATTAGACTTTGAGCATTAAGAGGGTTAGTTATGAATCTTGATGTTTGCATTAAAGGGAGAAGAAGTGTAAGATGCTATTCCGATGAGCCTGTTTCGAAGGAACAAGTTGAAGCTGTTTTGGAAGCGGGTGTTTGGGCTCCTACGGCTATGTTTAGAGAGCCTTGCAGATTCATAGTTATCGAAAATAAAGAATTAATGAAGTACATTACTGATGAGACTAAGGTCATGGTTAGGCAGATGATGCCGCCTTTAGCTAGCAAATTCTCAACCGAAAAAGATGTGGTTTGCTATGATGCGCCAGTCCTTATTCTGATTTGTGCAGAAAAAGACAAACAATGGGCTAACTTGAACTTAATAGACAGCGTTCTCGCTGCGGAAAACATGTTTTTGAAAGCGTATGAGCTTGGGCTTGGAACTTGCTATATGGGGTTCGTTCAATTTCTAAATAGTAAACCTGATGTGCTCAAAAAGATGGGCGTTCCTGAGAATTGCGAAATGATGGTACCCTTCATCTTAGGACATCCCAAAATAAAACAAGAAGCAGGCAAGAGAAAAAAACCGAATGTTCTGAGATGGATCAAGTAGCTGGAAGCTTCAAAAAAGAAAAGAGGCTAAGTTTTAGCCTCAAGGGTTTGTAGTGGTCGTTGTCGTATTTCCTACGTTAAGGAATGGGACTGGTAGTTGACCGCCATAGTATGTTGGCAGTTGACCGTTCCATTGCTGAAGGTATAAGTAGCTAAGATAAGCCTGCGTCATGTTTTGGTTTAACAGAGCTTGCAGTTGCGCCTGTGCTTCAGCTCCTATGATTTTGGCTGTTGCTTCTCCATTGGCTTTTGCGATAGTTGCGTTAGCTGCTGCTTGCGCTTGAATGATTTGCTGCTGGGCTTGGAACTGAACGACTGCTAGTTGGTTTTGTGCGGCTAAGGCGTTTTGTTCGGCTGTTACTTTAGCGTCGACTGCTGATTGGAATTGATCGCTGAATTTGAAGTTTGTAATGGAAACTGAAGTAATTATGATGTGGTATTGATTGAGTTTTTGTTGGAGTAGGTCTTGGAAGGCGTTTTTTGCGTCTTCTCTTCGGGTGATTAGTTCGCTTGCTTGGAATTTGGCTGTGGATGCTTTTAGTCCATCTTGCATTGCTGGGATAATGACTCTTGATTGATATTGGTCGCGCAACGCCGTGTATACTTCCTTGACGTAGGCGGGGTCTATTTGGTAGTTGACTGTTACTGATGTTGTGATTTCTTGGAGATCGGATGAGGCGGCGTTTTCGTCAGCTTGCGCGCTTTGGGTTTGGGTACTGACTAAGACTACTTGTTGACCTACTGGGCTAATCCAGTGGAATCCTGGGTCAAGTGTGCCCACTACGCTACCGAAGTTTAGAAGTATGCCTTTGTACCCCGCCGGGACTGTGGCTGTTGCTCCCCCAAATGTTGCCACAAGTGCGATTGCCACGACAACAATTACAACTAGCGCTACGATTTTTCTTATGTTTATGAATGGCTTGTTTATGACTGTCATTTTTTTTAAACCTCGATTTGTTTGTTTTCTTGTCTTGGCGTTTCGCCGTGACTCTTAGGTTCTGGAAGGATATAGAGCAGAATATATCCCATGATAAATAAGACAGCAGCTATGGCTTCAAACCCCCAATGCTCAACCATAATGCCAGCGAAAAGACAAGTGACTGCAATTGCCCATAATGTTATTGCATATTTTAGGTATTCTTTATTCATTATCTTTTCTCACCGTTGATCTTTGACAGAGTTTATGGTAAGTGTTGTTGTTAGGGGTCGCTTATTAAAAGTACTTTGAAAAATCTCGTCTTTATGGGCTTCAACGGAGAGTTTGATTTAAAAAAATTAAAGAACATTTGAGAAAAATGATCGAAATTGGAAATTCTCTTATTCGCCCCAGTCTTCCCCTTCAAGAGTTAACTCTTGAAGATCTATGCATTCACCTCCCTTTGTCATATGTTTAATTTCGAGTTCAAGTCCACAACCGGGGCAACTCAAGATTTCGCCCATTTTAACGTCGACTGGAACATCAAGTTCCGCGTCGCAGTCTGGACATTTGGTTTGGTTATTTGGATTAATCATTGCGTTTCACTTTTGGATACATCTCTATGGCCGTTAACGTCTATTAAATATTGCGACTTTTATGTAACAAATTGACATCTATTTGTTCTATTTGGTACATTGATATATTGCCATTTTAATGTTTATAGCAATCGTTATGAATTTGAAGGCGCTAAAGCAAGCATATTCTGGAGTGTGATAGAATTTGGTTGACGAAGGAGAAACAGCGCCAAATTTTACGTTATAAGCAGATAATGGAAACCAAGTTTCACTTGACTCTTATCGAGGTAAGACGGTTATTCTTTACTTTTACCCTAAAGATGAGACGCCAGGATGCACCACTGAAGCTCTTGGATTTAAAGAGATGGTAACGGAGTTTGAGAAGCAAGACGCAGTTATTCTTGGTGTAAGTAAAGACAGTGTTGATTCTCATAAGAAGTTCAAAGAGAAACATCAGTTGCCTTTCGTTTTGCTTAGTGATCCCGAAGAGAAGGTTCTGAATTTGTATGGCGTGCGGAAGGAAAAAAGTCTCTATGGCAGAACTTTTATGGGTACTGAAAGGACCACGTTTGTAATCGATGAAAAAGGGATAGTGAAGAAAGTTTACCGGAAAGTTAAGCCTAAGGATCACGCGCAAGTTTGTCTTCTAGATCTAAAAGGAAGCACATGATTATACTCGGGCTTGAGTTCGGTACACAATGAGGATTTAACATTTAACAGTTTTCTTGAAATCAGCTATTCCAAATCTGTCTGCAAATTAGCAATAAACTGCTAAAGAAAATGAATAGTTATTGGAAGAATAGACCTGGCGGCTTTCTTTGGGGCGGATATCTATAGTGGAATCGCGCAAATTTTTTATTGGTCTTGTGTGTAACAAGACGTAGCTGGAGAAAGGATGCGTCGTTCAGACTTCACCAAGGCAGGCAAATTTGCAGCTTTACGCAGACTTGTTCTATTCAACTTCGCCGCCATCATAGGGTTCACCTTGGGAACTGTTTCATTTACGTCATCTATGTTTCTGTACGCGAACCCAACTTTTGCGTGGCTTTTCGCCAACTGCATCGGGGGGTTATCGCATTTTGGATCTAACTGGGCGTTACAAGGCCAGTCTAAGAAGGAGATGGGCAAATGCTTCATTGTCTTCAACGCCACGGGGATCCTTAGTTTTCTTTTTGCTTCAGGCATGTTTGCTGTTTCTGAGGTCTTTATCCAAAATTCAACTGCTTCGTGGTTATTAGGAAGCCTCGTTGGAACTTTGTCACATTTCGTTATGAATGAAAAAGCGATGAAGTTTAATTTGAAATCGCTAAGACATTGTCAACCTTCTGAATAGATGATTGCATACTGATTTGTGTAACTAAAATTGTCAGGAATGTGCTAAGTTTTGTGTCTGATTTTGTTTGTTATTGTCTAGCTACAGCCACATAGATTTAAGAACGCTTCAATTCGCTCATAGAGTATTAGGTGTTTGTTATGAATGAAAAAGAACCTCATCAGCCTCACACTTTAGGCGCTTCATCATCTCAAGATATTCCAGTTAGCGGAGTGAAACCCGGTCAAATTCCTTGTCCGGTCTGTGGAAAACCTTTCAGAACCAACTCGGAAATGGAGAGACACCGAGACACAAAGCATCATGAAACAAAAGGTCATGAGTAAAGAAAGCCGCGAAGGCTTCTTTGTTTCTAATTAGGTAACTCCAAATTGGCAAATGCTACACTATTGTGGTGGTTGCTTTGTATTCGGCGTTTCTTTTTCCAAGTTGGGGTCTTCTAACCATTGGGTTTGGGAATTTTGTTTTGCAGTACTCGCAATCGCCTGATGGCGGGATAGGTTTGATTTCTGTGCCTATGTCGTGTTGTGTGCGAAGCATGATTTCGTGTCCGCATACTGGGCAGTCGAATATTTCCCAGTCGTTTCTGTCTTGAATTTTTATGTGGAATACTTCTGACCATTCTAGGTGTGGGTTGGTTTGGCTGGCCCAGACTTCTTGTGGGGCGTTTACTCCAGTGGGTACAAAAAATGTCTTGAAACTATCAGTCTGTTTGTTTATGCCCATGTAGAGTTTTATTTTTTCTACTTGTTTTGGGTCTGTTACTTGGGTGAATTTCTGGAGTTCGTCTTTTACCCATTGTGATGAACCGCTGTGGCGTGTAACAGTGTTCTTATTCATATGAGATCCTCCAAAGAGATCGGTTACGTTGCTTTTTTCTATTTGGGTAAGGAAATTGATTTTTGATCGAATTCGAGTCGGCCTTTGTGTAGTTTTTAGATTTGTGAAGCCTTCTTTCGCGGTGTGGGTTTGTTTAATTAGTTGTTTGGACTATTGTTATCTTGAGGGATTTTTTTGGCGACACCTCAAGAATTGAAAAGGCAGTTGCCGGGCGTTGTTGACATTGCTTATGAGCAGTACAAGCGTGACTTGTCTCGTTATCGAATGGCGAAGGAGATAATGTCCCCCGATGTTGTAACCACAACTCCTGAGACTTTGCTGGATGAGGCTGCCCGACTTATGGGCGAGAAGCATATCGGTAGCTTAATTGTTATGAAATATCGGACTCCAGTTGGCATATTGACTGAGCGAGATTTGCTGAGCAAGGTTTTGGCGTTTGGGCGAAGTCTAAAACTGGAAAGGGTTGAGAATGTTATGTCGTATCCGCTTGTCACAGTTCCTCTGACTGCGAAAATAAAGGAAGTTGCCCAAACGATGATTAGCCATAAGGGTAGACTTGCTGTGTTTGATGCTGGAAAGCTTTCTGGGATCATAGCTGCTTCGGATTTGATCAAGTGTTTGCCTGATGTTCCCGAAACTGAAGTTAAAGTTGACGACTTCATGACTAAGCCTGTTGTGACTGCTGATGAGAAAATGAGCGTAGCCAATATGGCGCATCTTATGGGAAGGGAGCGAATAGGCAGCGTTATTATTACTCGCGAAGGAGAGCCATTCGGAATTTTCACCGAAAGAGATCTGCTTACCACTTTCCTTGCCAAAGGCAGGGAGTTGCGTACAGAAGTTGGAAAGGAATCTACCTCTCCGATAATCATGGTTCCTTCGGGCACGAGCGTTCATAGAGCTGCTGCCACGATGGCTCTAAAGCACATACGAAGATTGCCTATTGTTAAAGACGACAAGTTGGCAGGCATCATCACTGCGCGCGACCTCGTCGAAGCTTACGCAAAATAGCCTCATTTCCCCTTTTTCTTTTTATTGTCTGAAAGACACCGTTGTAAATGGAGTAGGGTTGTGTCTTTTTTTGTGGTTTGTGGTATTGGTTTTTATAATTTGGGATTTTTGATCTCTTGGGAGCGCCATTTTTTGGTGGGTTGTTGGTTTTTGATGTTGTTTTTCTTGGGATAAATTTGGCGCTTTTGTTGAGAATTGATGTAGACTTGGCTTAGTGGGCTGGATTTATGTTTTAAAAATGAGGCGTTTTTTGATGTTGGGGCTGTTTTTGGGGTTTTTGTTTGGACTGCTTTTGTTCTTTTTATGTGTTTTTTGGCGTGTTTTGGCGTGTTTGAGGGGAGTTTGAGTTTGTTTGGGGGCGTTTGGCCGCGTTTAAGTGGGATTGTTATGGCGTTAAGTTCCTTCTTTTTTTGTTCAGGTAGTTTGTAGATTTGTTTAAGGGTTCGTTAGGAATCGTTGGATTTCTTTGGGTTGTCAAGTTTTGTCAGCGGATATGTGCCTCATTTGCCTACAGAGCTCTTCGTCATTATTTTAGCGAAAACAACAACTGCATCGAAAAAAATCGGCGATATCCGCCTAACTAAATAGACTTGGGCTTGTTTTGAATATTTTGCGGGGACTAATTTTTAAGTTGTGAAGTCGTTGACTTTGAGATTTTTTACTCTAAGTGGCTCTTTTTTCTGTTGCTAAAATTCGTGTTTTGAGCGCTTTATCTTTTTATAGATGAATGTTAAGCACAACTCCGATAGTCTTGCCTGAAAGCGTAAAATCCAAATGCAGTCATTGCGGTCAATCCAATTCTGTGATTTTGGACCTCGACGACAATGTTTGTGAAAAATGTGGGGCATTTCTAGTGGTTGAATCATCTGATGTTGATGAGCAAGAACCGAGGGCTAAGAAATCTTCGAGGAAACCCGTTAAAAAGATCTCATCTGGCTTGGAGACTCAGGTTGGTCGAGCTCCAAAGTCGGCTGAGAAAACGTTGACTTGCGAGTTTGATGAGGAAACATCCACGGGTGAAAAAGGCAAACACCGGTATTCGTTTAGTTTTTCAGACCCTTACGGCATGAGGCAGCTAATTGAAACGAAGAAGTTTACATCTATTAAAAAATTCCAACTTAACTTGGAAGCACTTCAGATAAAGAATACGGGCAAAATCGACCGACTAATCTCTTTAGATGCCATACGAACAAAGCTAATCCCTTACAATTTTCAGATGCAGCTCGCCCTTCAAGTAATAAATGAGATGAATGGAAACGCTATTCTCTCGGATGAAGTTGGGCTTGGAAAAACAATCGAAGCAGGCCTCATAATGAAAGAGTTTCTTCTGCGAGAGGAGATTAACTCGATTTTGATTGTTTCGCCTAAGAGTCTTTTGACTCAGTGGAAAACCGAAATGGCTGAAAAGTTCGCAGAAGCCTTTCTTATAGCTAACAATCCAAGAGATCGTGTTGATCTTGAAACTGATGACCGAATAATTTGTTCCCATAACCTTTTGGTCAGAAAATATGACCAGCTCGCAAGTCGAACCTGGGATTTGGTTGTAGTTGATGAGGCGCATGCTTTTAGAAATTCAGGGAGCAAAGGCCGAATTTGTCTTGCAAATCTTAGAAAAAATCATCTTTTGTTGCTTACAGCTACGCCGCTTTGCAACAAACTTACTGATGTGTATAGTATGGTTGATTTGATTCAGCCGGGGCTTCTTGAGAGTGAACGATCATTTGTTTCTCGGTTTGCTCAAGATGCGAAGTGCCGTGTTGTGAGGTCAGATGTTGCGGGTGAGTTGAAGCGGAGTCTTCGGAGCGTAATGTGCAGAACCCGAAGAGAGCAGACCGGGATTCCGTTTACGAAGCGTTATGTGGATTCTAGAAGTCTTGAGGCAAATGATGGCGAGCGCGAATTTATCGATCAAGCAACGGATTACCTACGCGACATAAGCAAGAATCAATACAAGACAATTGAAGCGTTAATGGCTGAGAATCCGTCGAAGAAATTTAGTGCATCTCAAAGCAACGCGATTCTTGTGTTCCAAGCGATGGCTTTACAGCAGTCTTTTTCAAGTTCACCGGCTGCATCTATTGAGTCGCTAAAGAAAAGGGGGCAGCGTTTTCCCTTCTGAGGGTGAAGTCACGAGCAGATTAATTGAAATGGCACAAAAAATCAAAAGCACAAAGATGGAATTGCTCAAAGATGTTTTGCGAGAAATTCCTAATGAGCAGGCATTGATATTCTGCTTGCGGAAAATCACGACGCGCAAACTTGTGGAGATGCTTGATCAGGAATTTGGAAAAGCCGCTGCCTACTTGGGCGATATGAGCCAAACTGAGAGAGACCAGGTCATTGAAGGGTTCAGAAATGGCGAAGTCAAGTATCTTGTTGCGACTGATGCGGCTGCTGAGGGTTTGAATCTTCAGAATTGTTGCGTGATGTTCAATTATGATTTGCATTGGAATCCCATGAAAATTGAGCAGCGAATAGGCCGAATTCACCGGTTCAAGCAAGACCGCGACGTAACCGTGTTCAATTTGAGTGTCAAAGACACCATCGATGATTACGTGCTGCATATTCTGTATCAGAAAATTGATTTGTTTACGATGACTATTGGCAAAATGGAAACAGTTCTCGCAGAGTTGAAGGAAGGCTCACAAGATATCCAAAAGACAATCATTGAGATTTTGCTTCGCAGCAATTCGCGTTTGGACATAAAGAAAGAGCTAGAAAAGCTTGCTAACGATTTGAGCGTTTCGAGGAAGAATCAGGAATTGGCTGAAAAGTTCACTCAAGGGGTTCTGGGTTGAGCACTAAGTATTATGATACCAAAATTCACCAGTTCATTAAAGCGTTTGTCGAGTCGAAAGAAGGCGAGATAGTTGACCTCTCCGATGAAGTCTTCACGGTAAAATATTCAAATGCAGCAAACCCAAAAGAGTATACTTATCAGCCTACTCTTGCCCGAGAGAAAAAAATTCCCTTAATAACTTCAGGCAGCCCCGCATTTCAGCAAATACTTAAGGAATGTTTGGACAGTGGCGTTTTGTGCCAAGTTGTGCTTAAACCAAAAATGAAAATTGAGTCACAACTCAAGAAATACTTCAGAGATTCACCTTTTGCTTGTGAAGACTGTGACAAAATAACCTCAGGAAAAGAGGTTGTTTCTGTTTGCTCGAAATCTCCCCCTTGTCACCACCAAATAAATAACGCAAAAATACTTTCCATAAGATCCATCAAAAAGAAAAAAGTTAGGTATTTCAAGTTCTATTTCTCCGCTGTTTTCCAAAATAAGCTCAGACCAAAAAATGAAGAGACAATAATAATTTCGATTGATGAAAATGGCAATATTGTAAGTGTTGGCGATTTTGGTGTAGAGGATATCTTCAAAAATAAGGCGGTTGAAGTTCAAGATTTTGAGGGTAAGCTTGATGTTGAGGTTTTTGATAGGCTAAAAACTATTGCAGATGAAAAACTGAATGTTATCCTTAGGGAAAAGTTGGTTCTTTTTGATTTGTCGCTTATCAAAGAGGTAAGGTCTAAGCTGAGAAGTTTTGATAAGAGGCTTAGAGGGGAACGTCGGGAAAAGGTCATATCTAGAAAGCATGATTTTGATGAAAAGCAGTGGCAAGCTAATTATGCAGCTCTTTTGAAAAGGGAAGAAGAGTCTTTTATTACTCATATTGCTGTGAAATTCATCAATCTGCTTGTCGTCAACACGACTAAAATTAGTTTTGAAGTTGAGCTTGACAATAATTCTTCGATGGGTTCTTCTTTTGTTTTGGGGGTCAGTTCTCCTGAGGAAGTTGTTTGCCCTGAATGTGGAAAAGTGTACTACGAAGGTTACGCAACCGAGGATTCTCGCTACTTGTGTAGAGACTGCATCCGGCAATCGGCGGATTCAGGGAAAGTTTACTCGGCAAAACAAGACCTGACTTTAGATGTGACACTGAATGAGTACATTGAACCCGACTCGGGCTTCGTCTGCTCCGTTTGCGGCCAGAGACATAGTCGGTTGTTGGAATTCCAATGCAGTCACGACCATTCTAGCGTGTGTGTCTTTCATTATGGCCTTTGCAGCTTATGCAAAAGTGTTTTCTCAGAGCTAAATCTTTTTGAGAGCAAGGAGTCCAAGCGAAAATTTTGCTTTGCTCATGCGGCCAAGTGTGAAAACTGTGGGTCGACTATTGGAGTTGACGAAGGTAAGCTTTGCAAAGCAAGCGGGGCAAGATTTTGCATCAGCTGCCAGAATTTCTCAAAATGCGTTTCCTGCCACCAAGAATATTCCATCAAATCCTTGAAAGGCGATAAATGTCCTGCATGTAGCAACCTCAATGAGGAAATTGATCAATTGCTGACGCGTGTGGTTCAAGATTTTGATGTTTCTCAACGTAAAACTACGAAGTGGCTTTTGGGAAAAAATGCTTTGAATTCGATTGTAGTCGCTAAAGGCATGTTCTCGAGCGCTTTGTATGTTGTTGAAAACGGAAAAGTGGTTTATCAAAAGTCTATTTCGTTTTTCAATAAGCTGAGGGGGCGTTGAAATGCGTTATTTGAAGTTTAATGGAGTTTTGGAAGAAGTTCTTGAACGCTACCCAGAAATTGATCTTGTTGGATATCTTCAACAGAAATTGGAGATTCCAGAGTTTAAAGCAAAGGAATTGGCAGCCAGAATAGAGAAAGATTATTGCGGTGAGGCTCCAGGAAAAGTTAAACAGAATTTGGAAAAGCCAATAATTCATGGAGAGACCAAGAAAGCTAAATTCTCTTCTAAGGCCTATGTTTGGGCAGTTGAGAGTCTTTCTGGGAAAGAGTTTGAGCGTTTTTTGAAGTGGCTGTTTCCTGAGTTGGGGTATGAGGTTCATCCTGGGAAGTATTCTGCTGAAACAGGTGTTGATTTGGTGGCTTCGAAGAATGGGGAGAAAATTGTTATCCAAGCAAGGCGGTATCCCGGAAGCACAAAGGTGTCGAATTCAGTCATTTTGAAAGCTCAGGAAGCAATGGGCGATTACGGCTGCAAGAAGTCAATTGTTGTTGCGACCTCTTATTTTACGTCTGCAGCTATTTTGGATGCTCAAAAGTTGGGCGTTGAACTTTGGGACCTTGATACAGTAAGATTGAAGATTAATAAAGTAAAGAAGGCAGCTGAGGTGGAAGGGCAGTCTTCTTTTCCAAAATATAAGGGATCTCTCCTGCAGAGTCTTTTGAGTTTGGAGGAGACGAAGGATTTTATTATTGAGAGGCGGGCAAATGGAAAGTACGATTTGCATTTGCCTGGAGTAAAGTTTCCGTTGCTTTCTTTTCAGGCTCGTCTTAACTCGGTTGTTCGATGTGTTTACAGAATAAAGAATAATGTGCCTGTCGGTGAATTTGACGGGTTGGCGTTAATCAAGAGTGATCGCAACAACAGGTATGGTCCCGACGGGGAACGTGCCTATGCCTTAATTATCAAGTATCTTGAAGAATTCATCGAATAGATTATTACCTAAAATGGAAGTTTTTCAAGGTTTTTTAATTTGTTTCCAAAAGCGCCTGACCAAGCCCAAGAAAAGTGTGGAAAGCCATATGAAGACTTTTAAGGGGATGGGGTAGGGCAGGTTTCCGACCGTGATCTGCAAAATGGTGACTGTTTCGAAAATTGGGATGAGGGATGTGGCGGGCTCTTTAAGCATAGCTTTTTGGTCCTTTGTAGGCTGTTTTGGGTGTTTTTGTTTTGAATGTTTAAAGAGTGAGCCGTTATTTCTTGTTTGGGCAAGTTTGAGATGTCTGGACCTGAATATGAGTGTGGGCGATGCAGCAAGTCATATTCCCGCGAGGATTACGTGAAGGATCCGTTTTGTCTTTCCTGTGGGATTCATTTGAGTCGGAAGTCTTTGTCACCTGTGCCTTTCAAGGTTGATGGGCTTTTTAAGAAGTTCATGCTTTTGGAGGGTTTCACGCCTGGCGAAGGAGTATGTTACGATAATGTTCCGTTGTGGATTGCCTCTAGGAAGCGTGCTTACGCGAAGTATCAAGAACGCTTTGCTGTGTCTAGGTTGCTTGCGGGAGAAGCTTGGCGTGTTGATTACAAGGATTTTTTGTATTTCAAAAATAATCAGTCATGGACTACCTTAACTAGACCAGGTCTTGACGCTCTAAAGGAACCGGAAAAACTAAGGAATCTGCTCATTTACCTTCAGGACGAATCAATCCGAATTGAAAAACGTGTCCAAGAAGGCTTCCAAGGGGAAAAACACATTCATGGAGTAAGCCAAAATATACTCACCGGCTTGTTACATACCTTCCACCCGGACAAGTATGGCGCTTGGAACTACAGAACCGACGATGCCCTACAGAGAATTAAACGAGATCCAATCAAAACAACTGAAGTTGGAAAGAACTATGTTGCCATCAACGATGCCCTAACCAAGCTTTCCAAAGAACTAAACACCGACTTAACAACCATTGACGCGTTTATGTGGTACATTAGCAAAGACTAAAACAAAAATCGCCCTTCGTTTTCTTTTTGCGTCGGCGTGGGTTAATTTAAATACAACATACTTTGTAACAGCCCAATTAAGGACGCGAAGAAAGTGAAAAAGAACACACTTCGGATTTTTGCAATAATTGCTTTTGTGGCAACCATTTTACTAAGCACACCCACCACGTTAGCCGCAATTGGGTGGACCCGAACATATCAAGGAGAAGCTATGGACATACTTACCCCTACTTCAGTAGTTCAAACTAGCGATGGCGGATACGCAACTGCCGTTTACGCCTACATCCGACGTGTTGACAATGTGGGTTATCAGGGACATTTCAACCAATCCTACGAGATGCAAATCATTAAAACTGCCTCAAACGGCGAGGTGCAGTGGAGAAAAAATTTCACTCAAATTGACGACCCAAACCACGTAACTGCTACAATCTACATGTATTTCGAGCGATACGTCATTGCTCAGGCGTCAGACCAGGGATATGTTGTGGCGGGCAGTGGATCGTACGAGTTTTGGATGTTTAAAGTTGATTCTCAAGGTATGGTTCTTTGGAGCAAAACCTACGTTTACAATGATGAGAATCCCTCAAGTAGCAATCTGTACTCATTGATCCAGACAAATGATGGAGGCTTTGCTTTGGCTGGATCAACAGAGACGTCTGAAGGGGGTAAGGACTTTTGGTTAGTTAAAACCGATTTCAAAGGTAATGCTCAATGGAATCAAACTTACAACAGTGGAACATACAAAGACTCGTTGGGCGATGAATACCCGCGTGAAGATGAAGCGAAGAGTGTAATTCAGACTAGAGATGGCGGTTACGCCTTAGCGGGTAGCGCCTCTTTGTATCGAGCCAGTACGTCATCGGTGGTTTATGCGTCTTGGGTGGTAAAGACTGATGCTCAGGGAAAACATGTCTGGAACAAGGGATACGATTCTCCAAACGATCCCAGAGAATTCTCGATCATTCAGACAAGCGATGGCAGTTATGCTATCTCCGGTGCTCAAAATGAAGACTTCTATTTGATGAAAATTGATTCAACAAGTCAGCTCCAATGGAGTAAAACCTATGGAGGTAAGGGGACAGACACGCCTTGTGGGCTAGTTCAGTTAAATGATGGTGGTTACGCCATGGCAGGGACATGGACCACAATTAACACGACAGCTACAGTGTCCACTATGGGCTTGCTGCGTTTAGATTCTTCTGGTCAAACGAGTTGGATCAAAACCTTTACTGCAAAACAAAACCCGCCAACTATAAGCTACGACTTGGCTCGCGCTATGGTTCGTACAAGCGATGGAAGCTACGCTTTAGTGGGGTCCACGTTGTTTGGCAGTGAAACTCACCAAGATGTCTTCTTTGTTAAGACCGAAACGCTAGAACAACCTTTGCAGCCAACGGCGACACCTACCCTTTCATCCTCTATTGCTCCGACTTCGACGATTGCGCCAACAGTTGTACCCGCTGATTCGCCATCTACTTCGCAGACTACTTCGCCAACGCTGACTGCGACTTCCTCAAGCTCAAGCCCTGATCCAATTGAGCCGAGCCCTTCAATTCCAGAAATCCCGCAATGGCTGGCAATTTCAGTTATCTTTGCGACAACTTTACTTGTGCTTGGTTTTCGCAGGAAGAAAGCGCGAACGTTTGGTCGTGCTATTGATGGTTGATCAAGTTGAGAAATTTATTGAGAAACAAAAATCTCCCCAAAAAGAGATAGTTGAGAGAATAAGAGACCAAATTTTGAAAACTTTTCCCAACATTAGGGAAGAGTTCAAGAATGGCGTACCTTGGTACGAGGGAAAGTTTTATGTTGGCGTCCTTGGGGACCATGTTAATTTGGGTTTTTCGGTTAGCGGTTTGACGGAGCAGGAAACGGCTTTGTTTGAGGGTAAGGGGAAATTTATGCGGCATATCAAGTTTTTTTCTTTAGAGGATTTGGATGCTGTTGAGTTGGATAAGTTGTTGAAGCTTGTCGCGGAAAAAAGCATTTGCTGCGAATATGGAACTTGATGGCATCGATTGTATGTTGACTTTGTTTTGGCTGTTCCTTTGATGGAACGTTTTGTTCCTCGGGGAGAGCTAATAGAACCGTTGTTCTTTTCAAGATTGGGCGAAAGTGGTTGAAGTTCAAAATTGCTTTGGCATCTATCTTGGCTATTCTAGCTTTGAGTGGTTTGGCAAACGGATTTTTGCTTTCAAGACAGAATATTCTTGCTTTGGATGTGGATTTGCAGCGGCAGGCAAATGGTGGTCTGCAAATGCACATATATGAATTGCAAAGGCAGTTAGCAAATCTGACATCTAAAACAGATGATTTGCAGAATCAGAACGTGTACCTTCAAGATGAGAATTTTGCCTTGGAGACGCAAGCAGCGAACCTGACTAGCCAAATCATCTCTTTGCAGACTGAAAATGCGAACTTGAACGCGTCAGTCGCGAATCTGCTGCCGTATCAGCCCAATAGACCTAGCCTTGTTACTCGATTGGGATCAACGGATGTGCTTAACAGCAGCAATTCGCATGCTCCGTATAGGCAGCGGTTGTATATTCAGGGGACGGTGTTTAACTTGGGCGATGTAACGGCTTACAACGCCCAGCTGCACATCACATTGTACATCAATGACCAAATCATAGATGATACTTACATAGAGTTGGGTAATATTGAGCCGCTTAATTGGGCTTCTGTTAGCAGAGACATCTTCTACGAAGCTGATGGGCAAAAGCTGACAAATTGGACCATAATTCCTGAAAGCCTAAACCCCTACTAGCCAGAACCTGCTAATTAGAGAGATCAACCATCTTTTGATTTTGTGTTAGAAGGTGAGGTCTAAAGGCATAAATAGTTAGAGAACACAAAGAAAAACAGGTGCGAAAGTTGAAGCGCAAAATTTTCAATCCCATAATTATTCTTTTGACCGCGGTAGCAATCTTCACATTGATCGGCGGCGTTGCAGCTGAAGTTGCCACGGTCCAACCTGGGACTCAAACGGTTTCGACTGCTTCTGCCAGCGGCTCGGGATGGTTTTTCTGCAGAAGCCCATAGGAGACGGCTTTAGGTTTTCTGTTGGTTCTGGAAATTTGAAGCCTGATGGATGGAACTATGCGCCAAAGGGCTTTGTGCATTTCCAGGTTAAGGCGCCAACTGTGGCGGTTATAGGTCAAGTTAATAGCACTCGTGTTTGGCGTTTTAGAGTTGATCAGATAGATGGCGGTACAAGAGCTGTGATTGCTGGTTTAGCTCAGGTATCAATTGGGGACAGTTTTAGGAGTCATTGGTGGTTTAGAGTGACTGTTCGAAGCATGGATGATGGCAAAGGAGGTTTTATGATTCAGCTTTGGAGGCCTATTGGTTCGGATAAGGTTGGTGGATGGTCTTTTGGCGATTTTGATCCAACTGCGCCGGCTTCTCCAAAGCTTAATGATGCTCCATTTTATCAAGCCCAGGGAGTTCTTGCAGGCGGAACCATACAACTGAAGATGTAAGCAATCGCAGTGAAGGCTGCTTTTCTTTTTCTTTTTTGTTTTCAAAATGGTTGCCAGTTTTCTGGTTCTTTGGAGTTTATGCTCCGATTAATACGCCGATGGCGAATAATTCTATCGAGAAATAGAACAGGTACAGTTTCTTGATTATTTCTGGGAGTTTTTCTAGAGCGGGCATAACGTGAATTTCGACAAATTGGTTAACGCTAAACTCCATGATCTTCTTACGTCCATTTATGCGGTGTTTGAGGTTTGAATGTCAGAAAGAAGTTTTTCGCGCCGTTCTTTAACTCGTTTCTTCTGATTCTTCATAACTCATTTACGTCTTCCAATCTGAAGCATATTAAATAAAGCTTTTATGAATCCCAGATAAAGCGAATTTTCATTTTTTCCTTTCTATACGGATTTTTCGCTTTTTAAAGTTGATGTTTGTTATGAAGTGTCAATTACTTGTTCCTACAGATTGCACTGGTTTCAAGGTGGTTCTAAAGTAAATCGCATTTGGTCTATATCAGCTTGTTTTATTCCTTTGCAGGAACGCAATTTCTCAGAAATCCTGAGAGCCAAGTCTTCGTTTGGCATTACCGCTGTAATTATGTACGGAGGATTTTCTGGTGGTTCAGTGATGTAAATCCCCCCAGCATCTTCAATGGTTTTTTTAATTATGGTCCATATTTTGGGTTCTGTTTTGGGGTTTTTATCCAGTTCAAAAACGATTCTTGTTCCCGTAACATCACCAAACCTTATTAAAATATGTCAGAATCACTTTCATATAGTTTTTCTGCAAGAGGTGTATTTGCTTTTTGTATTTTTTGCTGTAAGGTCTCGATTCGCCAGCATTGGCTATTGGCTCTGAATACGTTACCTTGAGCAAAGTTCATTGCTATGCAGCTTCCTCTGCACGCCGCTATCCAAGGGCAGCTTTGGCACAAATTGCTGAGGTCTGATATTGTCAGGCTGCGCATGTAGTTGAGGAAGTGTGAGTTCTTCCATATCCATTCGAAGCTTTTTTCTCTTATGTTTTCTGTTTTTACTCCGGTAAAAAAGTTACATGGGAGCACGTCGCCGTTGGCATTTATTGTGCAGTATAGGATTCCACCTTCGCAGCCTAGGTGAGTTCTTGTATCAATTTGTGCATTTGGTGGTGGGGACATTAGGCATTCAAACTGCATCGGTGTTATGGTGAGTCCTATGCTTTTTTGTAATTCTGTTAATTCTTTTGTTAGGCGCATCATTCTGTTTGGGGTGACTTCAAGGTTCATGCTGCTTCGGCCTCGACCATATGGTACGAAGGGCATAATTCGAAAAGAACTAACCCGAAGTTTGTGGGCAAATTTGTAGAGACCTTGGATTTGGTTGTAATTTGTTTTGGTGACTACTGAGCCAAGAGTTACAGGTATTTTGGCTTCTACTAGGTTTTTGATTCCTTTGACTGCGAGTTTCCATGCGTCTTTGTTTTTTCGGAATTGGTTGTGGATTTCAGGAGTGAGCCCGTCTAGGCTCACTTGGATTCCTTGGAGTCCTGGTTTCAGGGTTGCCAGTTTTCGCGCTATTTTTGGGGTGATCATTGTGCCGTTAGTGGAAATTTGTAGGGATAACCCGGTTTTCAATGCGTGTTCCGCGATTTTGAAGAATTGGGGATGCATTAGGGGTTCTCCTCCGGTTAGAACCAGATTTTTGACGCCGAAGGAAGCTAGTTCATCGATTAGATGCTTACTTTCTTTCAGAGTTAGCTTCTGAAGCTCTTGGAACCCCGGCCTTTACGACGCAGTGGTGACATGCTAAATTGCATTTGTAAGTTAGATCCCAGATCACTGATACAGGGGGTGTTGTTTGCCAGATTTGCATTCTTTCTTTGCGCCACCAAATTATGCCTTTATTGGTGAAGTCCTCCATTATGGTTTCCGAATGCGAGTTCACTTCTTTGGCGCTGATTTGAAATATTTTTGATAATGCTGTTGTAATTTCTGCCCAGGTGTTGTATCCGTTGCAGAGACTTAACAGGCAGTATCCGTCGTATCCTAGTTCATACTCGATATCAGTTAGGGGATTGTTGATTGTCCACGTTTGATTTTTTTCATTTATCTTTAAAGGAAAAAAGGGGATAGAGGTATTGTTTAACATTGAAGACGAAACCTGTGGTTAAGCGGGTTTGTTGACTTTCTTCTTTTTTACTGTTGCAGTTTTAGGTTTTTCGCGTATGGCGGGGTTTATAGCGGGGTTGATTATTTTTCCTGGGTCGAATTTTAGCGGGTCTGGTCCTGGCAGGCATCCTGTTTGTGCTGGCGCTGGTACACAACTTATTTGGTATACGGCGGGTGGGCATTGTATTTGGTATGCGACAGGCGGACAAATTGGCTGGGATGCTATTGGGGGACAAATTGGTTGGTACTGCGAGGGCGGGCATATGTGATAAGGTGCGGCAGGGCAAGGTTGAATTGTTGGGCAGGCTTTGTCGACAGCTGCTGAAGCGTTGACTAATCCGTAGCCATATTGGTTGTTGGGAATTGGGTCTGCTGCAACGTCTTTGAGATTTTTGGCTGTGTCATGCAGGATCTGGGTCATTTGCGTGTTTGTTAGACTCATGTTGCATGATTTCATGAGTGCTGCTACACCTGACACATGTGGCGTTGCCATGGATGTTCCTGACTTGTATCCATATGTGTCATTCCAAACTGTGCTTAGAATATTTACGCCTGGAGCGACGACGTCGATGTGTGGTCCCGTGTTTGATCCCCATCCGTAGGTTGTTTTTTTCACACGTTTTTCGCTTTGGTCGATTGCGCCCACTGCGACTACGTTGGGGTACGCTGCTGGGTATGAGGGATTGGATACGTCGTCATTTCCCATTGCTGCTACTAACAAACAGCCTTTTCCGATTGCGTATGCGACCGCGTCTCTTTCCACGAAGGTGTCGCCGTAACCACCTAAGCTCATGCTGATTATGTGGGCTCCATGGTCTGCAGCATATCTTATTCCGAAAGCGATGTCGCTTGCCGATCCTGATCCTGAAACAGCCCCGTCAGAAATTCTAACCATGCGGGCTAGAAACTTTGACAGGCATTATTTTGCAGTTCCAGGTTACTCCGGCTACTCCCACGCCGTTGTTTGTGGCTGCTGCAATTGTTCCTGCGACATGCGTACCGTGACCAACCTCATCTTGTGGAACGTTGTCGCGGGTTAAGTAGTCGCCTTCCCAGCGCCATCCTGGTGTGGGGCTTACTCCGACTAAGTCGACGCAGTCGTAGCCTGCAACTAAATTGGCTAATAGATCGGGGTGGTTTAGGTCTACTCCAGTGTCAACCACGGCGACTGTTACAGAGGTGCTTCCTTTGGTTTTTGTCCATGCGGTCGGGCAGTTAATTTTCTGTAGTCCCCATTGTTGAGCGTATTGTGGGTCATTTGGGATAATTGGGAGTATTATTGGGCTTGGAGGGCATTGTAAATAGTATACTCCGGGTGGGCATTGAATCCAGGGGTATGCTGGTGTAGCAGGCGCGTATGACTCGTAGTGCAAATCGGAAGAGGTTTGTTGAGACTTCTGCGACTGATTCGTCTTTAGCCAGTCTGTTGCAGGCTTTTTCTACATCTTCTGTTGTATCAAAACGTATACGGTAGGTTGCGTTCATTTCTGACGCTATTTTTCCTATTTCAGTTTCGACAGCTTTTTTCTTTGTAATTCCTGGTTGTTCTTCCGTTGATGCAGCGAATTCGCTGATGACCGCGGAGGATGCTGGTATGTGAACTCTTGAAATTGATTTTACTTTTAGATCTCCCAGAATTTTGTCAAGCGATTTGGCTCCAAAGGCTTTGGGAAGTTCGGCTGTGATACTGGCGATTGGGCCTGAAGGTATGCTTTCAGATACCTGCATTTCTGCTTCTTGTTTCAGTTTGACGAGTAGTTCCCCTTTTACGCGATTATCGAATTTCGGTCCGAATGGATTTTCATTTTCTTTTGACATTTCTTCTTCTCCTTGCTTTTTAGAAACCGATTTCTTGGTTTTGTAATGATTCGCGATGAAGCAAAGTTTGTGGATACAGCGATTGTCATGATGCATATATTCTTTAATATTTTCGAATTGTTGCCGTTTTCTTGTGGTAGTTATTGAATTTTTCCAGAAATCGGCATTGAAAAGTATCTTACTAAGTTATATTTAAGATTTAAGGGACAAGCCTTTCGACAGTAGTATTGACCAACAGCGAATTATTGTTTCTGATGTTTGTGGGGAGAAGTTTGCAAAACATAAAAAATCGGGCGAAATCGCAACGCGCGTAACGCCCCGATCTTGCTGTAACGGAATCACTTTCTATTCTTGTTTTTGCGATTGATTAAGGCTTCTTTGTCTTTGTTGATCTCTTTTCAAGGTTACTTATCATCGCATCTATGTCTGCTGTTGTGGACCCTGCGTCTAATGTTCCTGGAGCTTGGTTTTGCGGAGTTGAATTAAGTTTTGCCTGGATCAGTTTAAGATCCGCGGTGGCTTCTTTGACAGTATTATCAACGTTGTTTTGGGCTAACCCTCCGATTATTTTCTCTTTAACGGCTATCAGTAATGCTGATCCGCCTACACCTGCACCAATAGTTGCACCGACGAATCTGTATGGGTCAGAGGCATCCAGAACGAAGAAATAAGCTAACGCTGCAACTGCTCCTAATAGAAGGTTTGAGACAAAACCTGCACTTACCAAGTATTTATCCTCGTCGCTTGAGTGTGGAATTTCAATGCCGCCTTTGTGAACAATTAGTTCAGCTGCTAAACCGCCTAGAAGGCCCAGCAAAAAAGCGATTCCAGCGTCCATTCCGAAACTACCAAACACAGCCATTTTAATCACTGGATCCGATATCGTGACTCTTAGTATTAATAATTTTTCATCACTATTTTTTCATATGTTAAAAATATGACTTTAATCTAAATCACGAATTCTTCATTTCAATATTCAATCAAAATTATTTGCAGTTTTGTAAATACGCGATTAACCTTTGTGTCTGAAAATTTCGAATTGAGAGTGATGTTTTAGAAAGTTTTATTAACAAAATGAATCGTAACAATAAGATCAGTTTTGTTTATGATTCAAAGTGCGTTAGATTGCCGCAAACAGAATTTTGATCCCTTGAGGATTTTACGAGGCATTGGCTTTAAGAAGTTGGAATTGCTCAACTTGATTTGATTCATATTGCTCTAAAATTCGGGGGAAATGTGCTTGGTAGACCAAAATGGCGAAAAGCCTCAAAAGGAAATGGAAGCTTCGAAGCTTTATGAAGTTTCCTTGGGACTCTCAAAAGAG
Source organism: Candidatus Bathyarchaeota archaeon (assembly GCA_963735905.1). Classification (GTDB taxonomy): domain Archaea; phylum Thermoproteota; class Bathyarchaeia; order Bathyarchaeales; family Bathycorpusculaceae; genus JADGNF01. The sequence continues at coordinate 129,344 of CAVTMS010000005.1, forward strand.
ATTCGAGAACAAATAGGTTTACGTTTTTCTGTAAACGTTTTTGTCCAAGACCCTCTTGTGGCAAAGAAGCATGGGGGAAAAGGACTGGGAATAGAAGAAATTTTTTTAGATTGGGAGTCAGGAATGATGGATGGCCCAACTAGTGCTAGAGTGGCTGTTGTAGATTATGATGCTGACTCGGATATTCTAACTAAACCTGTTGAATGGGATAAGGAGACAAAGAAATTTGTTGCATCAGATGATCCCAAAAGCTTTGCTTTCCATCAAGTGAATGTTTGGGCTATTGTTCAGAATACCTTGTCTTTCTTTGAAGACCCATTTGTTATGGGGCGACCCATCCCTTGGGGTTTTGATGGAAACAGAATAATTGTAGTGCCACATGCGGGAATAAGGAAAAATGCATGCTATAATAGAAAAGGGAAATGTTTGCAGTTTTATTATTTCATGTTTGAAGGAAGCCCAGTTTACACGTGCCTATCGCACGACGTCGTTTCACATGAGACAGGACATGCTATTCTGGATGGCATACGTCCGTATTACTATGAAGTATGTTCGGTTCAGACTTCTGCTTTCCATGAATTCATAGCAGATTTGACAGCTATACTTTCCGCCTTGAGGCTAAACAGTGTTCGTCATGCAGTCGCGGAAATTTCAGAAGGCAACATGTGGAATGCAAAAGTTATTGCTGATATAGGGGAAGAGTTCGATGCTAAAGGAGTGAAAGAACGTTATGGTGACGCTCAGAGATACTATCTTCGTACTGCACGAAACAGAAAAACGATGAAGGATATCGAAGCATAGTTTGGAGTGCCATGACTGCTCCGAAGTAATGACTGGATCCATGTTTGAACTGTTGGCGCGCATTACAAAGGTTCAAATGGAGAAAAAAAAGTCGCCTAAGGATGCTCTTTGGAAGGCGACACAGCAAGTCAATATTATGGCATTTAGAGCGCTTGATTTTTGCCCTTCGGTGGACGTTCAATTTGTGGATTATGCTCGAGCTTCTGATACGCGCAGATGAACTTGCCTATCCTGTGGACGATTCTGGATATAGAAAGATTGTCAAAGATATTTTCTTAAAACGTGGCGTGTTCGAAAGTTTGGATCCGAAGGAATTGTTCCCGTTTAAAACTCCATATAGCGTCGAATTTACTTGGAGGTACAAACTTATCAAGCATTGTGAGTTCTCGAACGGCTGCTTATCATTTTTTGAATGACAATCGTGATCGTTTAGATATTCCTGCTAAGCAAGATTTTGAAATAGCCGATCTTTACTACACAGATAAGGTGGTGGCTGGGTTTAGAAAGTTGCCGCGAGAAATCGTGCTCGAATACGTTTGGAAAGAAGATGTACTTTTGAAGGGAAACGAGTTTGGCAGGCTTCAAAACAGGAATTTTTCACTCTTGTGCGGCGGGACGCTTGTATTCGATGAAAGAGGAAATATTCTATATTGGAGTAAAAAAGAGGGAACTAAGAGGGTGAATCTCAAGATGTTGGAGGAAAACGCAAGGAAAGGCTTCTCGAGTACCTCAAGAATTTAATCGCCGCAGGCAAGATATCGCAAATAAGCACTGAAGGCTTCAATGACATTAGCTTTTACCAACCCCCTATCATTTGCCGACAAGAAGGGAATGCAATTTCTTCTGGAGATGACTCCACAGTTCTTGACACAGGAAACATTCTGGAGGATTATTAATGAGCCAGGATCTTTTTGTAAGAATTTACAATGTCGGCTGCGGCGATTGTATTCTTGTCAGGGTTCCCGATGAGGAAGGTTTCTTTCATATCTTAATAGACTGTGGTAATTTCTATGGCGATAGTCCCGCTTATTTGAAGCGGGCAATGGATAATGTTGAAGAACTCCTCAATGATGAAAAAGTTATTCCCGAAAAAAGTCTTGGCGTTTTAGATCTTCTCGTAGTCACACATCAACATTGGGACCATATGAAAGGTTTTGAATCATTACTTAAGACGTTCAAAAGAATCAAGGTTAAGCGGATATGGTTATCCGTTGGTATGAATAAAAATCACGCTCCTGGCGCCAGGTTTCAAGAACTGCAAAATCAAGTTACTCAGACTTTCAAAAGGTTCGAAAGCGATCCCGAGCTGAGTTTGAATTCCGGGATATCTTCCATTATAGAGATGCTTAGCCTAAGCACAGAAAAAGCAAGTGATGCGGTCATCAATGAAATTCCCAGTGCACATGGAATCCGCCCATTTTATGTTTATAGACGATTCGAGAAAGATCTCGCTGAGAAGGAAGCTAAAGAGGCGTTGTTGAATTTCAAGGAACACACTACAAAATTGTTTGTTTTGGCGCCTGAGAAGGAAATCGATGACTCATATTTAGGAAGTGCTTCGAGTTTGTTGGAGGATCTAAGCGAGGTAGAGAAATCTGTCAGTGAGCTTGTTCCTGAAGATCAGAGGATTCAACTGCCCACAAACATTAGCAGCAGACAGTTTCGCCAGCTTAAGACTCAACTTTTGTATACTTCATTAGCACTTGTCGTGAAAAACAATGATGTTCTAAATAACACAAGTGTGGTTTTGATCTTGGAGTGGAGAGGTAGAAAGCTCATTTTTCCAGGGGATGCGGAACAGGAGAGCTGGAATCTTATGTGGACGAATTCAAAGCAAAATCTCGCCAACCCGGTTGATTTCTTGAAGGTTGCTCATCATGGCAGCCTCAACGGGACCCCATATAACACGGCAAATCCAAAAGATAACGTTAACCGAATACTTGATTCGATTCTTCCAAAAACGAATGCAGCCGTCGCTCAGGCGGTTGTCTCTACTTTGGAAGGGCGCATACATACCGTTCGCAATCCGGTACCTTACCCTGATCTTATGAATGAACTGGCCACTAGAGTGAGAAATTCTAAGGCATATTCTTCGGATAAATACATATTTGGAAAACAACCTCAGCGAACTGATAGGGAACAAGGGGACTGGATTGACATCGCGATTAGCCCCAATCCCTGAAGGAGCCAAACATTTAGTGAGAAATTCATTTCGAGGATTGTAAGGGAGGAGGTGAAATATTGCCGCAAATGGAATCTTGGTACTCCAACAAATCCAAAGTCTTTCACAACAACAGCATTTGTAAGACAGGAAACAATATAGAAAAAGAGAATCTAAGGTCTGGAAAAGGAAGCACAAAACGGCTTTGTTGGGAATGCGCAAGGCTCAACGATACTGGCAAATAATTCATCTTATTTGACCTGACAAAATTGGTGAATTTTTTATTGATCAATCCTTTAATTAGCTGTAATCCATGATGACGTTTTTGAGCACTCGACCTAGATTAATCGAGCTTATGGGCCAATCAAAACGTCGATATCAAATATTTCTGTGGAGAAGTAGAACAAGTATAGCTTATTATTTACGTCTGGTGATCTTTCTAGCGCGGGCATAACGTGAATTTCTACAAATTGGATAACGCTAAACTCCATAATTTTCTTACGTCCATTTATCCGGTGTTTGAAGCTCAGAATGTCAGACAGAAGTTTTTCTCGTCGTTCTTTAATTCGTTTCTTCTGATTCTTCATAACTCATTTACGTCTTCCAATCTGAAGCATATTAAATAAAGCTTTTATGAATTCCAGATAGATGATTTATTTCTTTTATCTTGTTTGCGAGTTTTCGAAGAAACAAGAAGAATTCAGCGTGCGGATGATTTTTTGAGTATTTGGATGTAGGTTATTGTTCGTTCACAGTTAATTTGGATTCGAATCCATTCAGGATAATCGGAAACGACTAAGCTTCCTTTCGACTATCTAATAGAGGAAGCAAATTATCTTGTAAAATAGGGTGCACTTAGCGGGTACGTGCCAAAATTTATATTCTCAAGAGTTCATACAAGAACTCACTTACTTTTGGGAGATATAAAAATGAGAAGAAATCTAAATAGAACCAGGGCAGTAACATTAATTCTGCTCATGGCATTTTTGTTAGCTATTGGGATCATGGATATCAACTCGGTCGTAGCTCAATCTGATGTCGCTACCGTAATTGTAATGCCTACCAATGGAGGAACAACTGATCCCGCTGCGGGAATGTATACTTACAGCAACGGCACAACTATCACGATAAAGGCAATACCCGACACAGGATACACTTTTAGCTACTGGTTAATATCCGGCGATATATTGCCAGGACATTCAACCGCACAAACACAACCAAGTACAATCATTGACCCCGATACTGGAGAAGTAATACAGGCTTTTCCAACGCTTCCAAGGAGCACAGGAATCGATACGTTGACTTTCCAAACTAATCCAGCAAATATCACTTGCGGATACGGCTACAGCTATACATACACCGCAATATTTACACCAATTAACCAACCCAGCCCGGCTCCGGGTTCAACTGATGCAGTCGTAATTGTCATGCCTACGACAGGAGGTACCGTCGACCCAGCCGCAGGAAGTCACACTTATTCGAATGGCACAGCTATAGTGCTCGTGGCAACTCCCGATTCAGGTTACGTATTCCAATACTGGCTAATCTCCGGACAACTGACGTCAGGGCACCCAACTGGCGTACCAAGTCAAGTTATCAATCCTGACACTGGAGAAATAACACTGGTTCCAAGACCTGCTGAGCCAAGCACCGCAACCGGCATTGACAGCTTGACGTTCACAACTAATCCGACGCACATTACTTGCGGTTACGGATACACGTACACGTATACTGCAGTTTTCGGGAAAGTGGCTGCGACATCATCACCAGTGCTGACTTCAACTCCAGTTGCTTCAGCAAGTCTTGTCCCAACTTCAACCCCTGTTGTGCAGGTTGGAACTGATTGGACATTGTTGATTATAGTCGCCGTAGTGGTGATAGTCTTAGTGATAGTTGCAGTTACCGCTTTGTTGATGCGGAAAAAGAAATAGCAAATTCTCCCAACCTTTTTTCCTTTTTTTAGATAAGACGAATTTTCATTTTTTTCTTTCTTTGTTCATTTAGCTTGTTTGCGAGGTTTTTAAAGGAGCTATAGTGTTTAGCGCTATTTTTTTTATGAAGATTACGTCTTCGAGTTCTTTGAAGTTTAACTTTGACGACTTCAAAACCCTACATGTTCCGGTTGACAAGGCGAAGGAACCAAATGGACTTTAAAGCCTAACATGATTGAGAAATTAAAGAAACAATTGGGGACGATCCAATTCGTGTGGCGATGGGAGATGGATGCAGAGTGGGCTGAAGACCCAGACATTTGGTTGCATCAAAGCCTAATCGTTTCATGTGTTGGTGCGGACAAGAATTGCGGGACTAATTTGGTTGAGTTCAAGTTTGAAAAGAGTTATGAGGGAGAATTTTTTGCTGGACATGATTTGGCTCAGACTCAGGACTACTGTGTATAGCGGTTGTTGAGCCATTAAATAATCGGTTCCTTTTGCATCATTTGAAGATTTTTCCGCAGCCAACCGTTTACACTACTGTTTTGAACTATTTGAAAATTCTACAGGATCTTTGGGGCGGCTTTGCGAAGATCAGAGTATATTTCACTCGCGAAGGCCGCAGTCTTATTAAGGATATGAAGAACGCGGGCATTAGCAAGCTGAAGGAGTAAACTTTAGCATTCCAAGCAAAAGCGAAATGGTCAACCTGCTCAAACGAAGATGATGAACCAGAAGCTCTTCTTCGCCTTGCTAAGTTGGGAGCGTCCTTACCGAGTCGACATATGCAATGAACTCAATGTTGAACGCTTTGATCTTCGCCAAGACGGCGCCTTGGGCTATAGCCACCCGACGTGGACTTATGACAACGTTTTCTGGACCATTGCACTAGCATGCTTTGCAACCGTATTGATGTAAGCATTCGATATTGAGACTCTCAGATTTGGGAACGTTAATGAATAAAGAGAGGTCCACGACGATGTCTTCAGGGCATTCGCACTCGCATGCTACTCAATAGTAGAAATGGCCCGAAAAATGACGATGCTCGTTTCGTTTGCTGATAATTCTCGGGTGTTAAAGTTTTTGGAATCTGTTCTCTGTTTCGGGGATTTTTTTTGGGGAAGAATTCGAGTTTTGGTTTGATTAAAGTTATTTATATTTAGCTTGGGCTCTAAAGATTCTTTGAGGAAAGAGCAATTGGTTAATATTGCGGGGAAAGAATACGCGTTAGAATTTGACCCTAAAGATAAGTTTGTTGTCGAGGGGCTTATTGTTGCTTTTTCCGATGAGTTAGCGTCGGATTATATGCCGGTAATTTATGATCCGAATGGTCATGGTAGTTGTCCTTTTCCGCCTGAATTTGTTGCATACCGGCTGGTTATGGATCCGAAAGGCGAAAGATTGTGTATCATTTATGAAGTCTACTGGAAGAGGCAAGATTGTACATGGAAGGAGCTGAACAAGGATCATGATCACGATTATGAGCAGGTTCAGGTTCACTTTGACCTGTCGTCGAGTAGCGTTGAGAAGGTTGTGGTTTCATCGACGGGACCGATAGAGAATGGTGGACACGGAGTTGAGGTCTTTTCTAATGTTTCCAAGGCAAGTTTCAAGACTGTTGTTTACACGACAGCTTCCAGTAAGTCGTATCCTTGGGGCGGAGACGCGGGGCAAAACACTTCGAGCCAAGTAAGAGAGATACCTATTGGACAACTTTTGCTTGAAAATGGCAGGCCGCCCATTGTGGTTTTAAATTGCTATCATGCTTTTTCGGGTTTGAAGCGATCGTTGCTGCCTGAAGAGAAGATTTTGTTGAGCCCCGAATTAAGAAGGCTGGATATGGGGCTTATCGATAAATGGTATTATCTTAATGCTTCAAACAAGTTTGGACATGATGTTTCTAAGCCTTTTGAGGAGCCGTTTATAATGTATTTTCCTTCGCCGGAAGATTGGGCGTCCCGATTAGCGTATGGTTTCTTGTGGTTTGTTTCTGTTATTAAGAGAGGGATCGGACTTTAGAATTATAGAGTTTAATGTTTGAGGGAATGCTTTCTGTTATTTCGCATCTCAATTGTTTGTTTTCGAATTCTCTGAGGGTTCTGTAGACGGTTGCTGTGGTGAAAAGTCGTTTGTGGTCTTTGATTAGGGCGTTTATTGCTCTTCCGTCCTTTTTCCAATAGGATTGATTCCAGGGTTCCTTCATTGCTGGATGTGGAATTCTTAGGATATAACTGCAGTTCCAGCTGCCGTCCGAAAGTTGCTGGTCTAAAAGACATTTTGCCGAGTTTGTGATTTTCTCAATTGATATATTGCTTAGCTCAATCAGTAAGCCTCCGAGTCCAAGGGCTGTTTGGAAAGGGGAGTAAGAGTTTGCAGAGAGAATTCTTAAGAATTTGTTCGAGATATTTTTATACCAGCATAACCAAACTAGTTATAGAGACTGTTTTTCGATGAGTTTCTTTGTAGATCCCTTTGGGCTTCTCTTCTTTGGCGCTATTCTTTACATAGTCTCAACTAACTACCACTTTTCAAAATTGCTATCGTATACTTTTGCGGCGGCTATTTTGACAAGTTTCATTTTTGGGGGAATTGCGCTGTACCTTGATTGGTACAGATGGGTTGTACCGGGACTAGTAGATCTGAAGGGCTCGTATATTATGTTCGACCAAGGTCTAACCGGACTTACAAAGGCAACATTTCCCGCTTGGATAGCAATGATGTTTGTTTGTCTCTATCCGGTTTGGTTCGTTCTCGGTTATGATGCAGCAAAAAAATACAAGCTGCCTTTAAAATTCGTTCCAGTCTTTGTCTTGGGAATCGTGTTGCTTATTATCCCATCAATAATTCAATCCAACTTTCTCGTTTGACCAGAACGTTGCAGAGACAGTTGACTCGACATTAGAAATGGAACCCGAACCAATATTCCTAGGAACAAAACCAAGACAAAGGGTTGAAAGATTAAATTGCATGTAGATTTTGGCGGTTGTTTATTGTTTTATGAATTTGGTTTCTTTGATGTCTTTGAGGTGTAGGTCGCTGGTTACTATTTGGGCGATGTGTGATCTTGCGGTTGCTAGAACAATTGAGTCCGCCATTCCTAATCCTGTTGATTGGCTGATTTCTGCTGCTTCGAGTGAGAGTTTTGCTGTGAGTTCGATTATTTTTGTTCGGGTAATTTGGGCGTATGCTTCTAGAGCGTTTTGTTCGCCTTTTTTGTTTTTGAGTTTTTTGTAAACTTCGTAGATTACGATGGTTGGGGTGATGCTGTTTTCTTCGTTTGCTTCTTCAATGTATTTTGCGTAGGCGTTTGCGAGGGGCCCTTCGGTAAAGTATTCGATCCAGCCGCATGAGTCTATTAGGATCAAAATCGGTCCTCTTCTTCTCTGATGGCTTGCGTATCGGTGCCTTTTGCGAATCCGCGCATTTGCTTTATGGGCTTTAGAGGAATCAAATGTATTATTCCTTCTTTTTCGATAACTACGATTTGTTCTCCTGGTTTGAGGTCTAGTTTCTCCCTTACTGACTGTGGGATCACTACTTGATACTTGGGAGATAGTTTTACCTTTGACATATCGATCCACATTAGTTAAACAGTTTTGGGTTGGATATTAAGTTTCTTAAAGATGTCCAAGGTTTTTGTTTTTGTGTTGTGCAGTTTGTTTGTTTGTTAGGTTTCAAAAATGCTTTATGTGTTTGTAAGATTTGCCGTTTGAGGAGGTTTGTTGAGGGTAGACCTTGATCGGTTGATGAGGAGGGCAGTTGCGTTCGTTTTTGCCTGTGGAGTTTTTGGCTTTAAAAAAAGCAGTTACTCAAAAAAACCAGATTGGCGCTAAAAAAAGTAAGCGCTACTGATCTGACAGGGTGGTTAGGATCAATGTACTATGTCTCCTTCAATCACTATTTCTTTTGAATTAACGGTCACTCCAAGGTATGGAATGGGGATTGGGAGTATGATGTTAGCTGGACCGATGCTGCCATTAACTGGTAGGCTAATTGAAGCGAGTGGGCTTGGTCCCCAATTCTGGGATGTAGGGCTAGGTCCTTTCATTGGATCGGGCAGCTCGAATATAGGTGCTTGACTGGTGAAATAGTTGAGGAGTAGACTGTCAAGACCCTGTTTTATTCCAGGGATATCGTTGAGTATCATGTCCGCTATTGTTTGAGTGACCGTGTCGATATCTGTGAATATGTCCGATAGGATAGCTGATGCGCCTGTTAGAACCGCGGTTAGAGCAGACTTTATCGCGTCTACAACTGGGCCTGGGCTGTTTCCGAAGAGGTCGCTGAAATATTGGTTTATTGCTGTTTTAATTGCGTTGGATAGGTTGAAGCTGAACACTGGCCAGACGAATATTGGCACTTGTGGAATGACGTAGAATTGCCATCTGTTGGGGCAGTTGCTTTTTGCTGGGTTGCCTTTTCCATAATAGACGACTGGTTCTGCTGAGAAGCTGGCTTCACTGACTAAGTTCAAGGGGCTGAGATCTATGAGTGGTATCTGGATAGTTCCTCCTGGGAAAGTCAATCCTGGCCAGTCGATAGCGGGGATGATAGTTATCGTGCCGCCAAAGGGGTTAGGGATCGTTACAGCTGCGGTGTGGATTCCTCCGACTGTAAACGAGGGTATTTCAATGGAGATTTGGAACTTTAGTTCGTCCCATAGCATCTGTAAGTTATCAACTTGTATTGACCCGTTTGGCTGTCCGGCTACTGGATCTTTCAGGCTTATGTTTCCGCCAGTGAGTTGGACTCCGACTTTGTATTGTATGTGAATTGGTGGTGAATCAAACTTACCCCAGGGCTGATTAGAAAATGGATGCATAGGATTGTAGGTTCCTGTGGGAGCTGGAATTTCGAACATCGTTAGGCCGCTTATGATGTCAGTTAGAATCTTGTTAAACGTCCCGCTTGAAACTGCTATTGTGAAGTCGCTTGGTCCGGTTCCTGGTCTACTGCGCAGTGCTTTTGAGACTGGGGGCAACAGACTTGAGGTTGGTCCACTTGAGGCGGCGGGAGTTACACCGGTGTAGTTTAGATCCAGGGATGTTAAATTCATGAAGAGTTTCAGCTGGTCATCTTCAAGGGCTGGATTATTTTGATGTGGAATTGTTGCTGGAGTGATTTGAATATTATTCACTACTCCGCCCGGGGTGAAAGGTAGGGGATTGGATACGAGGTTGTCTATTTGAAGGCTTAGCCAACTAAAGACTTCATTCGCCAAGTACATCGCATAGCAGTCCATTGTTTTCCTTAAGCCGTCAGGCTTGAACTCTGGAATGTCCAAAGCGTTCATTTTCATGTCGAGAAACTTTGATGAAGAACTCTTGAGTGCAAGTTCAGTGTAGAAGTTAATCGTGAAACAGTTTATGTGCTCGGGGTTATCAGGACAGGAAAGTCCCAGTGATGCAGCTGCATGAAGGGCAAGGTTTTGATCGGGTAATGGATGGGGAACGGTTGTAGGCAGTGAGATAGCGTTTCCGGGACTGAAGTCTACTTGCAGATTTGTAAGTTGAAAAATGTAGTTGAGGGAGTTTTGTGGTAATTGAATAGTTAGTGGTGTAAGTGGGATAGGTGCTCCTGGGAATTGTGTAACGAATGATTGATAGATACTATTAGGGGGGTAAATTTTTGAAGCTATTGGATCGCCGTTTTTTTCGACGCTGGGGTCGGGTTTGATTGGGGCGCAGGCTACCTTGGAGCAGAAATTATCTTTATCTGTGTAATTGAAAAATGAGGGTAAAAATCGCATTGCAAGGCTTATTGAGTCGTTTATTCCATTCTCGTGAATGGCAAAATAAAAATCACAGTTTTTTGTATAGAACATAAAGAACAACATTTTATAATTGTCTTCTTAAAAATATAAAGTTTGGCGAAAGAAAATCAAGCGGTATTATTGACTGGTTAAGTCTTCAGGTAAACACATGTGTGTGCTGAGTTATTTCCTTAAGGACTATTTTGAGAAATTATAAGCGCCCGTAATAGGATTCTACACCTTTAATCAGTGTGCTCACAGCCCCATTTTTTAAGAACCAGAAAAAGTGCAGAAGATCTTGCTTGAAGACGTGCTAGAAAGAAAGAATAACCTCGCCGATAAGTGAGTCTAACAACCTTAACTATGCAAAAGCAGCTTCTGATCTTCAAACTTAAATTGCTGCTTTCAGCATGCTATTTCCATTTCAACGTTGCAGAGTTTGTTCAAAGAAGCGTTCAAGTTGTGGCATGAAAAGTCATTGGATGAGCCTCCGCAAATGGGCGCTCCGGTTTATGATCATTATAGGAAGTTGGGAAAAGAGGTTGAAGCCTTAGCTGTTAAACTTGGCTTTGGCAAACTCAAGGTGAAAGTTAACGTTGGCGTGGGGCGGTGGGCTGAGGTTCCCTGGATCGGAATTAGGCACCCGGAAGCTGCAAAGAATTATGATGAAGGAGTTTTCGTTGTTTACTTTTTTGCACCTGATTTTGACAGGTTATATTTGGCGTTAATTCAAGGTGTCACAAAAGCGTCGTCCTTTGAACTGGTGGAGAGCACGCGTAGGCTTCGAAGGGAAATTGAAAAGCCAGAAGGATTTTGCGGTTGGTCTTCAAGGAAAACTATCAAAAAATGTGTTCTTTAACGGGGACGCTGACAAATATGAAAAAGCAGTGTTGTTCTCAGAGTTGTTCTCCTGAATCGCTTGATGATGACTTACTGGTGAAGGATTTGAAGTCTGCATTGGAGGCGTATCAAGCTTTTGCGGAAAAGAACGTTTAGAAGACGTATTGCTAAGGTTTTGATTGGGTTCCAGAAAATTTATGCATTACATTGTTTTCTCTCTTGTTGGGGAATAACACGTGGTTGAGGCCTCTTTGGGCACCGATTTTTTTGGAAATTTTTGAATGTAGTTGCTTACGCTTCCTTTTTCAATCATTTCAACTTCTAATTCAGCTTGGAGTCCTGTAGCTTCTGAAAAACCTCCAACAATTAATCCTTCAATTTCTACTAGGAATCAACAGTTTCTATACGGGTCTTTTCTTTGTCCCATGTTTCACTTCCGCCTCCGCTACTCGGTTGCTGCGGATCCTCCTGCCCATTGTGCGATGTGAAGTATTACGAATTCTGCAGGTTTCGTTGGCGCCACGCCGATGATTGCTGTGGTTCTTCCGGTGTCGATGTCGTTTTGCGTCATTGTGGTTCGGTCGCACCTGACAAAGAACGCTTGCTCAGGCGTAGCCCCCATTAATGCGCCGTTTCTCCAAATGATGGTCAGGAATTGGGTTATTGTTTGTTTTAGCCTTGCCCAGGTTTTTTCGTTGTTTGGTTCAAAGACTACCCATTGCGTGCTCTTCAAGATTGATTGCTCGAGATAAATGAAGAGGCGGCGTACGTTCACGTATCTCCACAGCGGATCAACAGAGCAGGTTCTTGCGCCCCATACCCTGATGCCTCTCCCAGAAAAGGGTCTTATGCAGTTTACTCCAGCAGGGTTCAAAACGTCTTGTTCACTTTTGCCTATTATGTATTTGACGTCGGAGGCATTTAGAACGACTTCGTTTGCGGGTGCTTTGAAAACGCCCCTTTCAATGTCGGTTCGTGCGTAGATTCCGATTATTGAGCCCGAAGGGGGGATATATGTGTCAGTTTTTTCCAAGGGATCATAGACCTTTAACCAGGGATGGTATATGGCGGCATAGGATGAATCAAAGTTTCTACGATATGTTTCGACATCTGAAATTGCTCGTGTATTTTCAGGAAGATCCAGAACTGCAAAGCGGTCTTTCAGCTCTTCGCAGTGCTTTATCAAAAGGTCTTGGGCTCCGGGCACGTTTTCGTTAGTGATTCCGGGTATAGCCATTATGTTGATGTCGTTAAGGTCTGCAAAGGCTTTGAGCCCCGTTTTGTTTTTGGGTTCTGTGTCTGTTCCCGCAAAATTCGTTGTGGTTAGTTTGCAGTCTGATGGGTTTGAGGGTGAAACTCGCAGAACGTAGCAGCGTTTGCCACCGTTAATGAAGAAGTTGTTAACAGCGTGGGGCAGGAACCGGAGGCTTCCGTAACTATTTTTCTGCAGGTAACCTCCGAAGTTCTCCTGATACTTGGCGAAGCTTGTAACTAATTTTGGCGGACCTGCACTGGGTCCTTTTTCAGCCATTCCTAGAAAGCCAGCAGTACTGGTGCTTACCCCTTCAATAGACTTTGAGCCAAATTCTACTTCTTCAACATAAACTCCGGGCGATAAATATTCAGGCATTATACCCAACTCTCTCAATCTACTTTGTGCGTTCTGCCGTTTTTCTCTTTTGCCAGTAATCTAAAAAATTGATCCAAACGCATGGACTAGTAGCGTAATTGGAATTTTAAAACCTATTATTGTCGGTTAATCTTTGATTCGTCGGTATTATTTCAGATGCGATTGCCATAAAGAAATCTCCGGAAGAGAGCCAGCTCATTTTTGTATTGTGCATTTGTCGTAGTTTGTCGTTTATTTTTTGGGTTTGGTAGGTCTTGAAAGTGGTTTATTTGCAGTTTGATTTTGCTCATTAGCGTTTTCGTGGTGCACTTTTATTTCGGAATTCCTATGAGGGCTGAGTCTATTTCGAAGATTTCGCTGTATATGATGCGGTTCGGTGGCTCATATTTAGGATCTACCGCTCCTGTGGTGCTGCCGCTGATGAATTCCACTTCTGTTATTACAAGTCTGAATTCGCTTGCTTTTGGAAGATTAATGAATTGAACTTTGCCTGCCCATAGGACTAATTCTGGGTGGGGTGCTGTATCAGGTTTGACAATTGCGACGTTTAAGGGGGCGTCGGTCCATGCTAAGTCACTTTTGATTCCGGGGATGCGTTGCTGGACGCGCACGTTAATTTGTGTGGGTCTTGGGTTTGGCGCTGGCATGGTCATTTGTGGACCCTTTGGTGCAACGCCACTGACTGCTACTCGTAGTGTTCTTGGATGATACGGATCAAATGTCACCATGGCCGAACGGTCAGGAGTGAGTTGTGCGAAGTCCGCTAGGACCACTCGTGATACTAAAGCGTCTGCGAGTGCGTGGGGTTGATATCGAACAAGTGCTAGCCTCACAAATGGGGCGTAGACTTCGCTTGGCATGTTGATGGTGAGGTCGGCGTACCATAGTCCTCGCGACTCGTCGAATTCTGGTTTGAAGCCTACCACGTTTATTCGTCCGGGTTTGTCGTTTTTGACCATGGCTGATTGTTCTTCGAGGGTTACGTTGGTGTCTTGTTCTGTTCTGTCTGGGAAGTTTCCTATGGTTGGCGCGCCTGTGAGGTTGTTTGTTTCCCAAATTGGGTCCATGCCCCACTGTGTGAAGTATGGTTTGAATCTGTCGCGTGTTTCTTGGTTTAATGTTCCGTTTGAGTCGCTCCAGAGTGCAACGCCTAAGAGTTCTTCGGCTCCTGATGAGAACCATGGTCGGTTCAGGTATACTCTTAAGCCCCCTCCGAAGCGTACGCTTCGTTTCATGTTGGTGTCTGTTTGGCGTTCCCAGCCGAATGTCGGGATTACGTAGACTACGTCTGGGGCTAGTGGTCGTGCCGATGAGGGCACATCAACTTCCACTGGTTCGCTTGACCGTGTGAAGTCCAATTTCTGATCCTGTTTGAAGTACTCTCGGTATCGCGATGTGGCTACTGCTGTGTACTTTACGATGTGATGCTTAGTGTCGTTGAGTAGATGGCGTGGTGCAGCGTCCGTGAAATGCAATGGGTATGGTGATTTGTAACCAGTCCAGTCGCCTAGGCGGACGAAAATGATCTGGTCATGTTCTGGATCATAATAGCCTACGTTTCGGTACTCGGCGCCTGGAGCGCGCAGATATTTTTCGTTTAGGGTTTTTAGCGGCAGCTCGTCAACGGTGGCTGCGTGAGACGTTGTAGTCCATGTTTTCTGCGAGATGTCGTCTACTGGGTCATCCCATGTTGCTTTCAAATCAACTTTTGCGGTGCTGGCGCCGTGTATGAGGAGTGAACCTATGATGTATGCAGAAGTTTCGCCAAGTCGTCTCCACGCTGTCATTGGGGCCATCTCGGCGGGGTCCGTTTTACCTCGAATTGGTGCTGTTTCCAGCGTTTCCCCATGCTCGTGGGTGTGTTCGATGTTTAAAGCGGCGAATTCTGGGCGCCCAAGCGGTTGCTGCACGGCGTGAACTAAGGTCAACAAGCGGGGTGGTGTGAGCATCCAGTGTCCTCCTTCTACTGCGCGTTGCAATATGTGCGCAATTTTATCAATTGAGGTTCCCGGCATAAGTCGTAGCTGTTCAGGTTCAGTGATCGTTATGCGCTCGATGTATTCCCTAAGCCACTTCCAGACCCCCATTAACTTCAGGTCTTCAGTTGTCATGTAACTGGACAGTGGGACAACTTTGGTTTGCCCTTTAGGCAGATAAACTGAAAGTACCCGTTTATCTGGATCCCATTGAGGGCGAAGATCCTGTTGACCAGCTTGAGGCTCATTAAGTTCGAAGCGAAAACCGACTGTTTTTTGCCAGTCATTTGCTCCACCAAAGTTGATCAGGGTTGCTGATCCTGTACGTGGGTTTGGGTCGGTAAACGGATTGTAAGCTATTTGGCTTGGGGACCCTGCTCCAGGTTCAGCTTTGCCAATAGTGTAGGTGGGTGTGCCTGGTAAATCGCGGATGGCGGCTCCGCGTGACAGCAGATCGGGTAGGTAAGGCATCGAATCTATTTTGTCGCTGGGTTCTACCGGATATTCGTCGCTCGCTGTTGGCACGTGACCTTTGATTTTGATTTGAATCTTGTTAAATTCGCCAGCTTCGCGTTTTGAGATGAGTTGCCAAGTAGCTGGGTCTCCTTTGATTTTGCCTGATGGGTCATCGAACATTCCTAGCCGTTCGGCCATTTCGACGCTTGTTCTTGGGGGAACTATGTGGCGATCGGCGGCTGTTATGTCGGCTGGGTTTTTATCTTTAGTTATGTCGTCGTTGAATGTGCGTATGACTAATCTGTCAAGGGCGGATCCGCGGTCGTAGACTCCGGAGGGGTCTTCTATTGCTTGTGAATTTCGAAGGATAACCAGAGGAGCTCCTACTGGTTCAAAACGTAGGTAGGGGGAGCCTTCTGGGTCTATTGGTAGTGCAAATACTGTTGAGAGAGTTTTTGCAAAATTGTCGTCGACTTGTAAGCTGTTTCCAGCTAAATCAACAGCGCGTGCTCGGAATCGGTATCGTGTACCGAATTTTAGGCGGGGCAAGGACTTAGGAGTAACAGTAAATTTGGTTGCTAGCTTGAATGGAGTGTCTGGTTGGTTTTCGTAATATTCTGGGTCGTTGTCTTTAGGAATTGCCATGCTTGGATCAGCGTAGCGACTCAGGTGCTTGGAAGGCATTGGTGCGCTTAGGCTCCATCCGTCCCATCGTGCCATTGCTTCGTGCAGGTACAGATCGTTTGTTATTGGTTGGGCGCCGTCAGCTGGTTGGGTGACGGCCATTTGGGTAAACCCTTCTTCAGTTTTGGTTTTGGGCTGGAACGGTTTTTTCTTTTCGCCGACCAAGTATTCTGCTTGACGCATATGCAGTGAGTGCCAGGCGTTTGTGAATGAATCCCAAACGTCCAATCGGTAACCTCGAATTAGGTCTTCTTCGAAGAAGGGGCGTTGTTGTGGTGTTCCGCCTTCTACTGCGTCGTTGAAAGTTTTGGATTGCGATATCGTGCTGAGGAGTTGTTGTGCTCTTTTGTCGGCGTAAAGGGAGAATCCTCCGGATCGTAGCGAGGGTAGAGTAGCCTCTGGGTCAAACACTTCTGGGTTTGGAGCTTCGAGGGGTTGCACGTTGTTACCTTTATTTGCCATGATTGATGGGTGGAGTGTCTCGGCCAAGTTTATGGTCTTGTGCATGCCTCCGTCTACGTCTAATTGTGCTAGACCGAAATTGTTTGGGTTTAGCTGGAGCAAGCCGACGACTGCCGTGGGAAAAGTTGGATCGTCTAAATAGCGCGGCGCGTTGCAGAATAGGTTTTTTCCTCCTGCTTGAATCAAAATGTAAGCAGTTTTCAGTTGCGTCGTTTGGGGTGTAATTGACCATGACCAGCCTGGAGTGACTTTGCTTACCCAGAATGTGGCATATTTTCCTACAGCCGTGGCTTGAACAAAGTTTGCCGGCAATTCGAGGTCAAAGACTAAGCCTAGTGCTCGCAACAGGTCAGGATAAGAGTTTAACGATGAGAGTACTTGGTGGAAGTCAATCAGGTTTTTTGGATCAAGGATCAAGTTGCCTTTGGCGTCGCGGTTGTGGTCGTATTTTGGAGTAGGCATGTGATGGAATACGGCGAAGGGTAAAGCTATTTTCTTCAGTGCCTCGGCGTCGGGCTGAGCTGTTATGGCGCCTTCGCTGTCAAGTGGTCCGCTCATTGGCGGAGAACCCTGATAATTCAAAGTAGCCATCGAGGGTTTTCTCGTGCGAACCATGTTGCGCCATTCTGCGGCTAGCCGACCATCCCAATGCACGTCTAGCCCGTCGACCATTTCGGTTAACTTTCGTCTGTTGTTTTCCCTTTTCTCTATCGGATTCTCCATGGTGTCGGGTATTGCGAGGTTCAGACTGGCTTTTTGGTAAGTTGCTTTAAGCGCACTTAGTGTTTGCCTGACTGAGTATGAGAGGATACCTCGGTTTGAGTAGTCAGTGAAATCGTATGGGCGAACCAGAGTGTCTTCTTTGAAGAGTTCTTCCCAAAGTTCAGGTTGAAGCACTTCTGTGTTAATTTGGACTGATGTTTTTTGGGTCCCGCATTGCTCTTCGATATTGAAGCCTTTTTCCTTGAGGAGTCGAGTCCAGTGGAGCCAGTCTTGAAATGCCCCTAGAGTTTGTGCTCCGAAAAGTCTTGGTGAAACATATACTGAAACGGGGAACGTGCTAGCGTTTATGTTGACGCTTCGTGCCATAAGGGTAAACATTACTGTTTGTTTTGTTGCTTGTGACGGTTTTGGCTTGATGGGTTGTGGCGTGATGTTTTTTCGCTCTTTTTCCGCAACTCTCAAGGGTTGTTTCAATCTGTTTTGGGCTTTGTTCTCAAATGTCATTCTTCTTCTCTCCCTTATGCGAAAGATAGAGCGTAATCGCTCCACATTTCGGGTTTTGTCCACATTTCTTGGAAGTGAGGGTCTCCGCTGCCGCCGAATGCGCGTTCCACTGTTAGCTCTACTGAGGCGCTGAAGAAGAGGACCTCGACTTCTACGGTCAGCGTTGCGCGTCCATATGCTTTGTCTCGTCCCGAGTCGTATGTGAAGCTCAAGTTGAATTCAACGGAGATGTAGATTATGCCCAGGACATTGAGTGATCCTCCGAGTCGCAAATAGCCCGTTAGGACTGCTGAAAATTCAAGGGTGTCTTCTGCTCTTTGTAGTGAGAAGTATATACCTGCCATGATGTGTACTTCGCCGCTGGCGACTCCAATGTCTAAGGCAGCGGTTGCGCCAAATTCAAGTGCGGCTTCTAATTCTTTCATGCCCAGAGTGTCTAGTTGTAGACGGAAGAATCCGGTGCCGCCAAAGAAGGAGACACTCAACAGAAAAGGATGCTCTCTTTCTGAAACGTTGAAGTCAAACGTCGGTCTACCATCAAGAAACGGCAGCGTCACTGCGGCACCCAAGCTGATGTCTTTCAAGGTGAAAACTCCAACAGAAATTGGTGGCAAAGCAAAGGCAAATCCAGCCCTTATTCCCGTTGGACTAATATCAATGCTAAGCCCTGAACCAAACAGGTCAGGAGGAATTGCTTTTCGCAGCTCTTCAACAAACTGTAAATCGCCGAAAAACTGAACAGGAGTAGCCGGGTCCAACTTCACGTTCACGTCAGTTTTCTGGCCGACGTGTGATTCGAAGCTAAATTCTGTGAAGTTAATCTTAACTGAGTCCAATATTGCAACCGTGAAATCGGTCAGTTTTCCGGTGAGGTCAAAAGTCGGAGGTGAAGCCATGTTATCTAAGCTTACTGTTTTCTTTGCTACGCCATGTATGGCAAGTTTGCTTTTGGAGCCATTTAGGCCTTTATTTTGGAAAACTACTACTCCAAGGTCGACAGGGTATACGTCTGGGTTCCAATCTAGAATTGCCTGAATTAGCTTTCCACCCGCTACATCTTCTGTCTTGGTTTCCAATTTAGGAGCGTTTTTGTCAATGCTGCTGGGTGCAGGAGTACCAGATGCGAGCAAACTGACCAAGTCAAAAGCGCCAAATAGTTGTGCCGTGACGCCCTCAAAAAACTGGGCTGGGTCAAAGTTATCGGTTAATGCGTCTGCGGCTTTGCCAGCTACTGGCCCCAACTTTCTTGTTAATGTCGAGAGATTCATGTTTGGGGTAGCAATTCCGCCTGCCTTATCAGAAGTGAAGTTTAGTCCGAATTTTTCCAAGGTTAAGCCTTGGAGTGGGTCTTCAAGTGGGAACCCTGGAGCGAGATTTTCGGAGACTATTTGGGCAAAAACTCCGTTTACCGCGTCGAAGCCGCCTGAGACATACTCCTGGAAGTATGCTATTGTGGTTGGGGTGTCTTTGCCGAGGAGGTCTTGGACTTGTGGAATCTTTACAGAGGCAAACAGCATCTTGGCTGGATTTCCAAATTTGTCAACCACAAAATTTAGTGATTCTGTTACTAGCTGAGTGTTGTCATTTTTCTTTGCTGGGTCAGTGTCTTGTTCTGCGAAAGTCACTTTATTTCCAAAGAGTATGGCGCTACGTGGTTTAAGTTTGCCTTCTGCGTTGTATGCTTCCATTACAAGTTTTGTTTTGGTGGGCGCGACGTCTGGCAGGTCACTTATGGAGACGAACAGCTCTGGGATTGTGAAGTCTACAAGGTTGCCTGACCAGTCTTTGCCGATGGCGTGGAATTGGAACATTTCCCGTGGGTTTGCGGTCGTTGTGACTTCGACCCAGAAAGAGCGTGTAGTGTTGGTGATTACGTTCGGGTCTGCTATGTCAGGTGTGACTGTGGTGGTTAGCCTGACCATTTGGAATGGGCTTCCGCGTTCTGTGAATTGTTTTTCTGGTTCGCGGACAACAATGAACATGCGCTGCATCAGATATGCGCCCACGATTCCAGCGGTTTCTTTGAATTTGCGTTCAGTTACTTTTATGAGGGCGGCTCGATGGCGGAAGGGCCAGAGTTCGCCTTCGTAGACTATTCGTACGTAGTGGTCGCGTCCTTGTGTGGCTACGTGAACCCATTCTGAAAGGTCAAGCTGTGGGGAACTGGTTGGAGTAATGAGCATCATGGGGGTCATCGTAGTTGTTGTATCCCCTGGGGAGGCCTCGTTGAGGGTATCTGTCATGGTTGTTTGCGAATTTTTCTTGTCTATGAGATTCAGGATTTCTCCGAAATTGGGTTTTGGTTCTTGCTGGGTTTTCTTGGCTCTTTTGGGGGGTTTCCAGTTTCCCCGTGAACGTAGCCAGCCTCCCAATGGGGACAGGATCAACTGGTCTGCGTAGAATGGTTTAGGAACATATTGCCCTGTTAGATGGAAATATCCTGGCTGCAGACCACCAGTGAAGACGCCCAGGTTTTGGTTGTAAGCTTCTGTGAAGCTTGAAGTTGTTTGGCTGTTTTCTTTTGCCTTTGCGGTTTCGGCCTGTGCTGATTTGAAGATTGGGTTTGCAGCTTCAAATTGTGGCATGGTGTAGGTGACGTTGCCTTCATACCCGTGGAAGGCGGATGATAAGATTACGATTTGCCACCGGTCGTCTGTACTCATTGCAGTGCGGCCAAGTTCTGGATCGGGTCCGAAAACGTTTGTGGGTCTTTTGTCAGGGTCGTAGGTGGGGTAGTTTGACCAAATGGCTCTTAATGAAGCGCGGTTTTTGCGCGAGAGTTCCACTGGACCATCTTTTGTTTTAAGTTGAAGTCTTGTGTGCCAGAGTTCTGTTCTTCCTTTGGTTGTGAAGGTTTTTGGTCTGTGGCCCCAGGTTACGTCGCCGGTGGGAGAGATTATCAGTTGGTAGGGGAGTTCGAGGGCGGTTTCTGTTGGTTTTGGAGCTTGGATTGGGGGTGCGTTGTCGATTTGGTTTTGTGTGGGGTTGTCTCCTATGGCGGCGATTGGGTTAACTTGTAGTTCGAAGTTTGACCAGTCTAGTAAGCCTTGAATTGTGTAGGGGATTTGGGTTTTTGGTGGTACTTTGAAGACGAGTCTGCTGGGGTTTGCGGGTTTGGCTGTTGCTGTTCTGTTTGGTCCAATGATTCCGGGTGGGTCGAGGGGTTCATTTGTGGTTTTGTTTGCTTCTTGTTTGGCGCGGTTTATTTCTGGGTCATTTTGGGACGGGTCTATTCCCGGTTGGACGGGTACATTCTGGGTTGGATCTTGTGCTGATGGAACAACCGAGTTTTCGAAGTAGGCGGTTTCTTCGATGCTTTGGGTTGGGAAGAAAACCACGAGATACGCCGGTTTTTTGGGGTTATCTATGACCAAGAATGGCTTTTGGGTGTCCTTAAGGTTGAGGTCCTTGTTTTCAAGGCGTAGGTTGATTGTTTCAACTTTCAGATTGAGTAAGTCGTCTGGTCGAATAATGTTTATCTTCATTGACATTTTGTTAACTCCTCAATGGTAATCTAAATTTTTGATATGTGTGTTTGATTTTGAAGAATGGAACAGTGAGCGGGATAATGTTGTTTTGCTGGAAGATTTAACGGGTACCCGCGTTTTTATTATGTCTTGCATCTTAATATTACTGTTAAGTACAAATAAACTTAAAATTATGCAAATACAACCGGAATAATTTTGGTTTTTTTGAAGAAACGCGATGTTATCGAGTTTTTGCAGGCATTTTTCAGCGTTTCCATCAAAAATGTTATCATTTGTGAAACTTTCGAAAAATCTACTTGTTAAATTATACAGGCCAGAGCAATTTTGGATCTTCGAATTTTCTGGGCTATAGCTCTTGCGTGTTACTCAACTGTAGAAATGGAGCCCGAACCAATCTTTCCTTAGATCAATTCCAAGGTGGGGGGTTTGTGTTGGGCTGAGGAAAATTTATGTATTACATTGTATTCTCATTTGTTGGGGAATAACACGTGGTTGAAGCCGAAAAAAGTACCGTTGTCACCTTGCGTCTATCAAAGCGAAATTTGCGTCGAGTTGAGGCTGTTTTGGCTCTTGAAAATGTTGACCGCTCCACCCTGTTTAAGGAGTTCATCGAGGACGGGTTGCGGCAACGAGTAATTCACCTCTACGGCGAGGGGAAGCTGAGCGCTGGACGTGGCGCGGAGATTTTGGGGATTTCACTGCGGGAGTTTCTGGAGTTGCTTGAACGCGAATGTGTGGCTGTTAACTGGGATTCTGCGGGCGTCAAAGAATATTTGCAGGCCAAGTACGGAGAATAAGCGCTTTGCCAGTGGTGGTTTCGGATGCGGGACCGCTGATCCATTTAGCTCAGATAGGCAAGCTGCAATTGCTTGAGAAGCTTTTTGGCGTTGTCACAGTTAATGCGAAAGTTAAGTTTGAAGTCTATGATGAAGGCATTCGGTTATGTTGCCCTGATGCCCAGGTAATTGGTAAAGCATTGGAAGTTGGTTGGCTGGTCGTTGAGACGGTTCCTGAGCGTTTGACTAAATCTGCTATCAAGCTGGTTGAGGGTGAAAATATTTCGCGGGCAGACGCTGAGACCCTGCTGATGGCTAAGGAGAAGAAAGCGGAGTTGCTAACTGACGAGAAAGTGCTTTCTAATCTTGCCAAAATGTATGGGGTTAAGTGTTGGAGCACTTGGACGTTGTTGCTGGAAGGCCTAAGCCGAAACCTGGTTGAGTTGGTTGACGTTGAGAGAGCTGTTGGTGATCTTGGAAAGAAGAAGTTTAGGTTGAGCGTGAATCAGGCAAAGGAAATTTTGGCCGCTGCAAAGTTAATTGAGAAAAAAGCAGTTAACAATAAAACGAGAAAGTGAAGGAAAACGCTTTTGATTTGAAAAGACCGTGCCGAAAGGACATTTTTCACTGAGACTAATGTCGAATACTTCAAATTGTGGGAAGGAAACATCAATGGCTATTCACACCAAACGGTACCCACGACGAATGTCATCTGGACCCTCGCACTTGAATGCTCTCAACAGTAAAAATGGAACCCGAACCTATCTTCCTTGGAGCAATCCCGCGAGGAACAAACGATGATGGATCTCTACAAAAGCCGATTTGGAGATGACGGAATAGAGAAGCTTAACAAAGTTGCAGAAAAAGTGAAGTCTGCAAAGATGACTTTTAGACAAGCAGCCGCAACTCTAGGAATAACCTACTACGAGTTTGTCTGTCTTCTCGATGAAGCCGGCGCCATAGATGCCTAACTATCTTGCTGCGTGGAGATGTCACATGCATTTCCCCTTTTTTAGGCACTGCTTAATCAAAAGACTGCGAATAATTAGAATTATAGCCTAAGCCTTGCCCTTCTTTTGGCTTGGGAAAACTAATTAACATTGCCAAATAAAGGGGATTTATCAGAAGTGCTGTTGATATGTCATCATTTCAAGAGAACATGAATGAATATAGAAGGCAACTTAAGAAGGGAACAATTCAAAGGGCGTACCAAGGATTAATGGACTATATTATGGGTTTGAGGTCGTATTTTGAAAACAAGTATCCTGACTATTCTGTATCTAGCAGCGCTTATTTTGGATATATGGATATGACGTATTTTTCCTTCTTTCCAGAGTCTTTGAAACTTCGAAAGCTGAAAGTTGGAATAGTTTTTGTGCATGAAGCATTTGAATTTGAAGTCTGGCTATTCGGGTATAATAAAAGCGTTCAAGCAAAATACTGGGAACTGTTCAAAGAAAGCGGTTGGAGCAAATACAGGGTTCCATCCACAATTAAAGGAGTTGATTCCATTCTTGAGGGCATTTTGGTTGAAAACCCAAACTTCAGCGATTTAGACGCCTTAACTAAACAAATAGAGGGAGGGACATTGAAGTTTATTGAGGAAGTCGAGAACTTCTTGTCCAAACATCCTGAACGGGAATAGGAAATGGAAGAAGCAATAAAGACATTATTAGACAAAGGCAACGAAGCATTAATAGCGTTTACAAAACGGAACTTGCTCGGAGAAGAGTTGAACGTAGAAGAGCTATGGACCCTTCCACGAGTGAAAAAGATCCTCAAAAACCAGCAATCAAATGGTTCATGGATCTATCCCAACAAAAAAGCGATGTTGCGTTCACCCACGAATTATAATCAATACCAAACATACAAGACAATGGCAGAATTAGTGGAATTCTATGGGTTAAACAAAAAACATGATGCAATAAGGAATGCGGCTGAATACTTGTTTTCGTTCCAGACAAAGGAAGGAGAGTTCAGGGGAATGTATGGCAACCAGTACAGTCCCAATTACAGCGCGAGCATTACCGAATTCCTGATAAAAGCGGGATTTGATGGCGCAAGAATCGAGAAATCACTTAACTGGTTGCTTAGAATGAGGCAGGCTGATGGTGGATGGGCTATTCCTTTGAGAACCAGAAATAGAGAATTGGAGGCTCTAAACGAGAAGGAAACAATTGAGCCAGATAGAACCAAACCTTTCTCCCACCTAATAACAGGCATCGTGCTAAGACCATTCTCTCTAACGCCTGTATATAGGGGGAAAGTGAAGGATGCAGGAATGCTGTTAGCGGGGCGGGTCTTCACCAGAGACAAGTACTCGGACAGAATGGAAGTTGAGTATTGGACCAAATTCACTTTTCCTTATCATTGGACAGATATACTGTCAACGATAGATACGCTGACACTTCTTGGAATTAATAGTCATCCAAAAATCTATGAAATAATGCATTGGTTTGAGAATCATAAGCAAGATAATGGATTATTCGACGTAAGTGTGATGGCTGGAGCTAAGTATAAAGATGTGAAATACTGGATAACCTTACGATATTTAGATGTCCTAAGAAGATTGCACAATTAATGAAACGCAGGTTTGCAAGCAGGACTAAATCCAATCTAGAACTACCAACGCAGTGTCGGATTTGAACCTCCCAGTGCGTGGAGATGTCACCCGCACAATCCCATTTTTCTTCGAGCGATAGTTACGTGAAAGAAAAAAAGGATTGTTCAGCCAATACTCGTCCCAGGCATTGCGAGCCTTTCTTTCGGTATCCTGAAGTGAGCACTAAACTTTGTATTGTGGCTTAGGAGCACTAGAGTATAGATTCCTGAAGGCAATGAAGTGGCAAAACCCAGATTCAAAATTGCGATGGAATTTGCGAGCGGCTCACCCCAATGCAGAGCAAGAACTCATGTATTATTTCAAACATTTCTAAGTTTTTTTGAATTATGATTCACCAAATTTAGCTGTACAAGAAACAATAATTGCATAAGAGACAGTTCTTATTTTGAATTTGAACAAACCTTAAATAGATAGACAGCCGAGATGGTTCTGTCTTCAATCTAATAGGATTAGGGGCAAATAATCAATTACACTGCCTAATATGGCAATGCCTCATCTGACAAGCTGAACTGCTTAGGGTTGTCTAATCTTGTGTAAACATTCGTGTTTGCGTTCCACAAGGAAAGCTATAAGCAAATTACAAGCTGTTGTCCTACTGGCTGTGATTGTTGTAGCCGCCACATTAGGCGGTTCATATTACTATGCGATTACACTTTTTCAAGACAGAGTCAACCCGAATTCTTTAGCAACGCCAACGATAACGCCAACGCCGACTCACGCGTCCACACCTACTCCAATCCCAACACCCACTTATACTCCAACTCCAACATCGACTCCAGCCTCAACTCCTACTCACACTCCAGCCCAGACTCCAACTTCTACCCATACGTCAGCTCCAATCGTCTGGAAACTGGTCAGCCTCGTTCAAGCCGTTTACCAGGAACTCGTGGACCTAACAACATCTGGTGATGGGCTAGAGCAAATCGAGTTTACCTTGAAATCAAAGAGTAGCGACCCTCTTGAGGTGACTATAGAACCTGGCACGATGTTCCAGGCGCAATCATCAAACACACAGAATATGGTTGTGATAGAGAAGAAAATAATACACTTGGAAGAGCCTAACGATATTATCTCCGATACTATCGACACAGCATGCGCGGCTATGGACCTTGCTATGCCACAAGGGACTGACGCGTTCACTGTGAGCAATTCCCCTACTCAAGAGGACCTCGTTAAACTGCTGAATCTTGCTGCTTTCGCCAATGAAACGTTCCGTGTTAAGCAGTTTGCGATTTGGACGATTACCGATAATCCTCCACGTAACGGATATGTTGGTATTGGATATTTTGGAGTTGGGTCAGGACCAAGCGATAATGAGATGAGTAAGATAAAGATACTTTTCGAAAATGCTGCAGTGTTGACTTCCAAGTACCAGGCACTGACCCTTGTAAAATGATTTTCAAATCACCTTAAAGCGCCGCTGGAGTGTGAAGGGGATTCGAACCCTCAGTTAGGTGGAGATGTTACCCGCAAACCCTCTTTTCTCTGTGAGTGTTTAGGGTGCGCGGTGAATTATTTTGTTGCGACGAGAAGGGGTTGAATATCTATAAGTTTTCGTGACATTTCTGTGAAACGACTATCCAAAATCGACAATATTGCGCCAAGTTTTTTATTGATGAGATAAATATCGTGACAAGCCTCTTTCCATAATTTTGTATCTAGTTTGGTTGCTGCATTATTGAAAAAAACGTCAATATCTCGTTTTATTGTGTCTATCTTTTCATAATCCTCTTCTTCGATAACACCTTTCTTGGATGCAATCTGTTGCGTTAAAACTGAGTCGGTTTTTCTGAGCGTTTGAAAATGGGTTTTGATTGCTGAGTCGTTGAGGAGGTCTCTAAGAATTAGATTGGTAGCCATGAGGTTAGCATCTACCCAGTCGTTTGTCTCGAAAAAAAATGATTCTGCGTTAGTCTTTTCATCGATTGTGGCTGCGTATATTTGTTCGTAGTATCCAATGCTATAGCCAATTTGTGAAATAGACTTTTTGAGGTCTGATAGAGCCTGATTTAGTTTATCTTTCTGCTTTTGCAGTTCTTCTTTTGGCGTTTTCCATTTGCCAGATAGTTCGTTGATGCTCGTTACTATTTTGTCAATGTTTTCAATCACTGTGGGCAAAGCTGCAAGAGCTAAAGTCCAAGCCAAAAATGATGCCTCCCAATCACTTGTGCAAAGGTTGCCGTTAGTTTTAAGCCTATTTGTTCGCGCGCGTTCCTTTGGGTTACCTCCTGGCTGCCCCAAAGCCTAATCGTCTCATGCGTCGGTGTTTTGGGGATCGTAATTTTTTTGGGGAGTTTTGGTCTTTTTTGGTTTTGTTTTGTGCTTGTGTTGTGCGGTTTGTTTTGGGGTTTTTTGGTTTGGGAGGTTTTAAATGTGGTTTGTTTGAGTTTGTTTTGCGTTTAATTGGTGGTTGGTTTGGTTAGGGGTAAGCCTTGGACTGTGGATGAGGAGAATATGCTCAAGCAGATGGTGTCTGAGAAGAAGTCGGCTCGAACCATCGCTAAGGCGTTGGGGAAGTCGCGTGAGTGTGTTAGTGTGAAGATTGCGCGTTTGGGGTTAGAAAGTTGTTGTTGACCCCTTGCTACCCCCCTCCCTACAACAACAACTTCTCTCGGTTTTACCCGCGAAGTTGCCCAGTGTTGAGGAGACTTTGCGTAAGGAGGCTGCTGCTTTGGATAAGGCGTGTGAGCCTGGGTTGAGTAAGGTTGAGATTTCGCGGTTGCAGGTCGTTAGTTCTTTGGCGAAGAATTACCGTGATGGAGTTGCGGATTACTTGAATTATCGTGGGTTGGAGCTTCGGCTTGTGGAGATGGAGAAAAAGTACCAGAAGATGATTGATGAGTATGGTAAGGTCTTGCAAGAGAAGGCGGGTAGTAAAAAAGGCGCAGGGGTGATGCGTCCGGATCGGTTTGTGCCTCATGATCTTCATTTGAAGCAGCTTGAGGCTCAGCTTGGTGAAATCCGGGGGCAGCTAAATCGGCAGGTGACGGATGAGGCTATTAGTGATAGTTCTGATCCTGTAGAGTTTTTTACTAAGGTTTTGGGTTTTAAGCGGTTTCCGTATCAGGTTGAGTTCATTAAGTTGTTTTGTGAGAATCAGTTTGTTGCTTTGCGTTGGTGTCGCCAGTCTGGTAAGAGCTGGATTGTTGCGGGTTTGCTTTTGTGGTACGCTGTGACCCATTCTGAAAGTAACATTGCGGTTGTGGGTCCTTCGTGGCGTCAGACGAAACGGGTTATTTCGATGATTGGGAAGTTTGCGCGTAAACTCCCTGCTGAATTGGTTTTTAAGCCTCAAAAAACCTATTTGCATTTTCCTAACGGCAGCTCGATTGAAGCGTTTCCGAACAATCCTGAGACCATTCGAGGTCCAACGCTTCATGTGGTTTATGGTGACGAGATGAATTTCATTCCCAACGATGAGGACTTTACGATGCGATTCTTTTCACTTTGGGGACGACGAATGGAAAGTTTGTTTGCACCAGCACACCCTGGAACACGGACAGTCTGTTTTGGAGAATCTGCAACCACAAGGATTTTAGCGATTTTACGCGGCATCACATTCCCGTGGAGCAGGCTAAAGGAGCCCAATGGACCTTTAAAGGAGAATATGATGGAGAAGATTAGGAAACAGTTTGGGGATGATCCGATTCGTTGGCGTCGTGAAATGGAGGCGGAGTGGGCTGAAGACGAGGATGTTTGGCTAGCGCAGAGCCTCATTGTTTCATGTGTGGGTACGGCGAAGAATTGCGGAGTTGATCTTGCTGAGTTCAAGCTTGATAAGGTCGTATGAGGGTGAATTTTTTGCTGGTCTGGATTTGGCGCAGACTCGGGACTACTGTGTTTTGGCAATTATTGAGCGGCTCAATGATAGGCTGTTGTTGCGTCATTTGAAGATTTTTCAGCAGCCAACGGTCTACGCGACAGTTTTGGGTTATCTGAAGATGTTGCAGGATCGTTGGGGTGGCTTTGCAAAGATCCGCGTAGACTTCACCCGGGAAGGCCCCAGCATAATCAAGGATATGGAGAACGCGGGCATCAATAACGCGGAAGGCGTCAACTTTAGTGTTCCACGCAAAAGCGAAATGGCCAGCCTGCTCAAGCAACGCATGGGCAACCAGAAGTTGTTCTATCCGTTGCTGAATTGGGAGAGACCCTACCGAGGCGACATCTGCAACGAACTCAACGTTGAACGCTTCGACCTGCGCAAAGACGGCGCCATCGGGTATTAGCCACCCAAACGGAACTCACGACGACGTTTTCTGGGCATGGCACTAGCCGTGCTTTGCAACTGTGGAGATGCAGGCATTCGACTAGAGACACTGAGATTTGGGGAACGTCAATGAAACGAATGCACCAGAACGACGTCTGGGTGGGCCTCGCACTAGCATACTACTCAACCGTCGAAATGGAGCCTGAACCAATATTTCTTGGATCTATTCCTCGATGAGGAGGATTTGTTCAATCTTGAGTTAGTCCGAAGGATTTATAGTTGGCATTATATATTTTATTAACTGACCTTTATGGCTGAGAAAACAGTTTCGATTCTAAGAGCTATAGGGAATCCCAACAAGGCAAAGATAATCGCGCACTTAGCTAAGCATAAAGGCGAGACTGCGGAAGGCATCGGAAAACATTTAGGCTATCCCCTCCCAACCGTCTACAAGTACCTACGAGAACTTGAAGCCGCAAAAGCCGTAGAGAGCGAAGCCAAGGGCAACACGAAAGTATATTTTGCTGGCGATTTCAAGCTTGAGGTCTCGCCCCAGAAGTTAATGGAGGCATTCGAGGAACAAACGATGATGGATCTCTACAAAGGCAGATTTGGAGATGAGGGAATCCAGAAGTTTAACAAAGTTGCAGAAAAAGTGAAGTCTGCAAAGATGACTTTTAGACAAGCAGCCGCAACTCTGGGAATAACCTACTACGAGTTTGTCTCCCTTCTCGATGAAGCCGGCGCCATTGATGCCTAACTATCTTGTAGTCGATTCGTCAATTCTCATATTCTATGATAGAAAAGGGAAACTAGCGGATTTCCTGCGACAGAAAAAGAAAGAAAACTATAAAGTAATAATCCCCAAAGCGATAGCGCAGGAAGTCGTTGATGAACCGAAAGAGTTTGCAGAAAAAATCAGAGAAACAGCTCCCGAGTCGGCCAACAGAATACTCGATTCTGTGGGAAGAATCAACACTGCTATTGAGCAAGGTCTTATCCAAGTGGAAACCGTGAATTATAGAAAATACTCGAAAGTAATGGATAACGTCAGAAGACACTTGAGTAAACTGGACGCGACGCCAGAATATGCGATAAAGAAAGGCGACCCAGAACTCATAGCACTCGTTATCCAGCTCTATGATGAAACTAAGCAAAAGATTTTCGTTGCAACATTAGATAAAGGATTGCTAAAGGCACTTAAGCCCTTTAGAGATGAAGTCGAATATGAAATCTTAGAAAAGCTGTAAACAGGGCACCTCATCAGGGGGAGTCACAAAATTCCCAAAACGGAACCTACGACGATGTCTTCTGGGCACTCGCATTGGCATGTTACTCAACCGTTGAGATGGAGCCTGAACCAATCTTCCTAGGATCAATCCCAAGATAACAAAAACTAATTGTCTTTTGAAAATTAGAAGAATTTTTTGAGCACCAAGTCTAGATGGTAAAGATAATCTTTTTCTGGTCCTATGTATGTTGGAACCACCAATAGTGCCCTTTCCTTTATTTCTGCTGCCGATATTTTGCATTTTCTAATACAATATTCTATATCTTGGATGTCTCTTGGGTTGAGTCTGCCAATTTTGGTGACAATTATGTCAACTGGTTGTAGAGCTCTTAGCGAAATGTGACTGAACTCCTTTATTTTGCTACTCCTCTCTAGGTAATCATTAGGAAGTGTCTGGCAGAAAACGCGCCCATCCGCCCATCTGTCCACGTCAAAGCCTGGTGGATTATTTTTTAAAACTCTCTCGAACTCTGGTAGGTCACTTCCAGGAATCGTGAAATCAATATCTATAGTAGATGATTTTAGGTCTAGCGAAAGTCATTGCGGTTCCACCTGCCGCTATGAGGGTGATTTTTCTGGTGAGATCCTCGTTCAAAACCTCTAATACATCAAATAATGCCTTTTTGTCACATGGCATTGTATAGCCTCAATTTTTGTTGTATGCTTTCTTTATCTGCAGGTAGTTCTTCTGTGCTAAATGCTTTCAGAATATCTATTGTTTTTTCAATTTCTGACGTTGGCTTGTTTTCTTGCAAGATTTTTAGAATGCCTATGAGCTTTCCTGCTGTCTGGAATTTTTGACTCAAGAATGCCAAGATATTGCTTTTGAATTGATTTTTTGCAAGAATTACGGCTATAGCCTCTAATTTTCTTACATCGTCCTGAAGCAGGACTGCGGTTATTATGTATTCAATGCAGAATTTCTTGCCTTGAGTGAAGTGGGATCCAAATTCTCGGTATCCAAACCTGTTGAGATTATATGTTAGGTCTGAATCGGGGATGTTTCCGGGTTTGGTTTCTGATTTGATTGCTCGGATTTCGGTTTTTTCAGCGATTTCTTTAATTTCGCTCCAGAATGCTTGGGGACCGAAGAAAGCGATTTTTCCGGTTAGAGCTTCTCTGACTGGGTTGATTTCGTCTGAAGTTAAGAGATCAAGAAAATCGTGCTTATTTATTATTAGATTGTTGATTTTTAAGTTGTATTTGTTTTGCAGTTGTAGCATATTTTTGTAGAGTTCGATCGTCGCATTATGATAATCTGGTGTGTTTCTGAGGAGAAAAAGGAATTCAATTCTGTTAAGTTTAATGTTTTTTAACGAATTTATTGAACTTATTGATTTTATTGAACAGGAATCTGTGAGAGACTTATCTATTTCAGTTAAGAGTGGAAATAGTTCGGTTCTTTGGGTTAGAAAGTTCATC
>CAVTMS010000006.1:0-265089 GCA_963735905.1 Candidatus Bathyarchaeota archaeon
TTGCCTTACCGGCCTTGTCGCCAATGACACCCCAGTTCCCGCAGGCAAGGTCTGCCTGGCGGGGGATTTTATACTTGCAGCGGCGGCAGTTGGACCTGCGGCCGTAGCCTGCCTCTTCGAGTTCGTCGATGGAGATACCTTTGTGTCCGCCTTCTGTACTCGATGATGAACTGTCCCTTGTCGATCTCTTCCTTGTGGACCTTGTCCGGGTCCACCCCGAATTTATCGGTAATCATCTTGCGGGCGAGGATCGGGCTGACCGAACCACCGCAGTTGACACCGATCATGATAACGTTGTCAAGGTTGATCTGTTTGCGTTTCGCAAGCTCGAGGAAACCCATAACATCGCAGCCCTTCACGGTGACACCGATCTTCTTGATCTTAGCACCGTCGAGGTATTTCTTGACAAGTTTCGGGAGCAGGAGGGTCCCGCAGTGGAGTGAACCGGCAGTCTGGGCCAGATCCTTGGCGTCAGTGACGAGTACCGGCTGGGCATCGTACAGGTCGGTGCCTTTCTGGACAGCCAGGACCGCGTCAACGGCCTTTGTTTCAAGTGCGTGTTTCCAGAGTGCGGTTACCGCACCGCCGAGTTCTGCCTTCTTCTTGATGTCAGCGTCGTTGGTCCATGCGTAGAGCATATCGCCTTTCTTTGCCATGTTACTTCGCCTCCGCGATCTTCTCTATCCGCACAGCACAGGCCTTGAACTCCGGAATACTTGCAATCGGGTCAAGTGCATTGTTGGTCAGCGTGTTCGCTGCACATTCCACGTAGTGGAACGGGATGAAGACTTCACCTTTCTTGATGTTGGGGGTGACCCGTGCACCGACCTTGATCTCCCCTCTGCGGGTGATGGCCTTGACCATCTCCTTGTCCTTGATGTTGAGGGCTTTTGCATCCTCCGGGTTGATCTCGACCCAGCCGGTGGGCTCTTCGCGTTCGAGACTCTCGGAGCGGCGGGTCATGGTACCGGTGTGCCACTGCCAGATACAGCGCCCGGTGGTCAGGATCAGCGGGTAGTCCTTGTCCGGAACTTCTGCCGGGTATTTGAACTCAATCGGGGTGAAGATGCCCAGTCCGTCCGGGTGGGTGAACTTCTCCTTGTGCAGGATAGGTGTTCCCGGGTGCTCAACAGTCGGGCACGGCCAGTGAAGGGCTTCGGGTTTCTCGAGCCGGGCGTAGTTCATGCCACCATAGGACGGGGTGACCTTGGAGATTTCCGTAAATACTTCTTCTGCGCTCTTGTACGGGAACTGTTTCTCAAATCCCATGTGCTTTGCCAGCTCGCAGAAGATCTGCCAGTCGGCCTTGGCCTCGCCGGGCGGGTCCTGGGCTTTTCTCCACTTCTGGACACGGCGCTCGGTGTTGGTCTGGGTGCCGTCTTTCTCGGCATAGCAGGCTGCGGGTAACACAACGTTGGCAAACTGGGCCGTCTCGGTCAGGAAGATATCCTGCACGACCATGAACTCGATATTCTTCATGCCCTTCTCCACGTGGTGGAGATCGGGGTCGGAGATCATCGGGTTCTCGCCCATGATATAGACGCACTTGACCTTGCCGGGTTCATCGGCAAGGATGTTGATCAGACTTGGTGACGGTTAAACCGACTTTACCCTCGGCTATCTCGCAGCCCCATGCGGTCTCCATCTTCTTCTTCATTCTCGGGGACGATGACTGCCTGGTACCCGGAATACACGTTTGCGAGTGCTCCCATATCGCAGGCGCCCTGCACATTGTTCTGGCCACGCAGTGCACAGATACCGGTACCGGGTCTGCCGAGGTTGCCGGTGAGCATCTGGAGGTTTGCGATCGACTTGACATTGTCGACACCGGTCGTGTGCTGGGTGATACCCATCGAGTAGAGGATCGCGGACTGGCCGGATTTGCCAAACCATTCTGCCGCTGTGATGAGATCCTTTTCGGGGATGCCGCTGATCTTCGAGACGTTTGCAGGACTATAGGTGTCCTTCATCACGATCTCTTTGACCTTCTCGAAATCCTTGGTCCGTTTCGCGACGAAGTCCTTGTTCTCCCAGCCGTTTTTCAGGATCTGATGCATGAAGCAGTTGAGGATGGCAACATCCGTTCCGGAGTAGAACGGAAGGTACAGGTCAGCCTGCTTTGCCGTCGGGGTGAATCGCGGGTCGGCGTAGATGACTTTTGCACCCTTCGCCTTGGCCTGCATCACACGGCGACCGATCAGCGGGTGCGTCTCAAACGTGTTGCTGCCGATAATTAAGAGACACTTGGAATCGGCAATATCTGCGATCGACTGGGTCATTGCACCGGACCCGAACGCACCGGCAAGGCCGACGACCGTCGATGCATGGCAGAGACGGGCGCAGTGGTCGATGTTGGGGGTCTTTAAAACAGCCCGGGCAAACTTCTGCATCAGGTAGTTCTCTTCGTTGGAGACACGGGCTGATGCCAGGCAGGCCATCTCGTCGCCCTTGTATGACTTGAACTTGTCAGCGATCAGCTTGTAAGCCTCGTCCCAGCTCGCCTCGACAAATTTCCCATCCTTCTTGATGAGCGGCTTTGTCAGGCGGTCCGGGCTGTTGATAAATTCTGCAGCATAGTTGCCCTTAGGGCAGAGCTTGCCGTCATTGACCGGATTTCGGTGCCACGGTGCTACGCCGACAACCTTCTTGTCCACTGACAACAAGGTTGAAGCCGC
Source organism: Candidatus Bathyarchaeota archaeon (assembly GCA_963735905.1). Taxonomy (GTDB): domain Archaea; phylum Thermoproteota; class Bathyarchaeia; order Bathyarchaeales; family Bathycorpusculaceae; genus JADGNF01. Next base: position 2,676 of record CAVTMS010000006.1, read on the forward strand.
AACCGGTACCGCAATACGGGCATGTGGTTGGTACGTACTTCATTTCCATAAATTACCTCCTACAATTGCCAATCAGAACAACCAACGTTAAATATTGCGATTTATTTGTGAAAAAAGGAGGGAAATGTGGAAATAATATTTTAAAATATGTTTGACTCATCTTACAAATTTAGTAAAATGGATTATCATCACAATTGATACAATGGGATATTAACCGCTAACGCATTACTTAAATTTCAAAAAGAACCGATTTTATAGCATTTCAGATATATTTTTCAGATTACCACATGTCAAAAGGAAAAGATTTTAAATATATCCCTGAATCGCAATTCCATCTGTTTGCATGGCAAATCATGATGCAGACCTAGTGTTCTGATTGCCTTGCAATTATATTATGCAAATTAATATAAATAAACAAAAATTATTCTATTTCAGTCACGGAAGATGTGAAAAATCACGTGACCTGGAGGAAAAAAATGGAATTACACGGGATGCACAGCGCCGTAAGGGAAGCTGAATATCTGGTCCGGCAGGCGCAGGAAAAAGCAATGAAAGGAGATCATGCTTCAGCAGTTACGTATCTTAAAAAAGCGATCGACAAAGATCCAAGGTATGCCGATGCCTATACATTACTGGGGAATTGTCAGGATTGCCTCGACAGGAACGAAGAAGCTATCTCATCATATGACAAAGCAATTCAGATTGATTCCGGCAATGCGGATGCATGGTTCAATAAAGGAATGATTCTGAAAAAAATCGGGCAGACCAAAGAAGCAACGCAGTGTATAGAGAAATCAATTGATCTATACTGCGGCCGATGAGGCATTTGTTCAATTACCAGACTTTCGACACTACAAAATTCATCAGTACGATGGGGGGAACAGGAAATACTCATCTCTCATCTCAAAAATTCCCCATCCTTTCTCTTCTAGATCAAAAAACAATCCAATCATAAAATAGTCGTTCTTTCCCGCACCTGACACGTCTGGCATAACGTTAAAGTCATAGGCACGTGATCGGGGTGAATATGACTATCGTTGATTTGTACATGTCCCGATCAATGTCTTCATATTCTGCTCAATCTATAGAATCGATCATGCAGGTGAACCTGTGACAAACCTGAAAGATATTCCTGATGAGGTTAAGTGGCGATATGCAGCAAAGCTGGCAGCTCTTCTTCCAGCTCTCTATGATAGCGCTTTTCGTCCTGCTGTTGGGAAAAAATTCGATGAGATCGAGCAGGAGATCTGGATGGAGATCTCCCGTGTGGTGCTTGATGTTGTCAGCGATTTATCACTCCCATTTAGTACCGCAAAAGAGGTCGCTGACAGCCTGCGTGTCGTGATGGCAATTCTCTTTGGTCCCGATTACAAATCCGAAACCCTTGAAATTGCAAAAAGCGGCGCAGTAGTCCTTGTGAAACGATGTCCTCTGCCTGCGAGTAGTACCAATTCCAGCACTGGTGATATGAAAACCTTCCATAAATGTATGGCATTAACACTGACGACAGTTCCACAGATGAATAAAAACTATTCAGCCCGTTTTGTCAGGACAATGTGTACAGGAGATCGCCAATGTGAAATCAAAATTGAAGAAGTGAAACAACCCGGTAAAGACGATTCCGGGAAAAAATGAAGTCCGAACAATAAGAAAATCCCTGATTATTTGAGGTAGTACCCGATAACGACCAGAAGAAGTCCCCCGTAGAACATTATGCTGAAATACTGGGATATACCGGGAAATATTGAATCAAAGGATTTCAGGTAAGGAATAAAGAGCATAATTATCCCGATAATTAACGATACAATACTGAACTGTCTTTTTGTCGCTTTATCCATCGATACACCTGTCATGAACTATCCAATCTGACAGGAAAAAAGGTTATTGCTTCGCACTTGTCATTCCCGCTATGACGGCAGATCAGAAATTTCCTATAACGAGTGAATAGAGCGCCTCGGTCGGTTGGGGTGCTGACTGAATGTCCCTGATAAGAATATTCTCTTCCGGATATCCAAGATTTTCACAGAGCGCGATCTTCATGGGCACGGTAAGCGATGAAAGCTGACGATACAATGACTGGACATCAAATTTTGGATCGGCCAGAAGAAAAACGATTTTTCCCCGCAGTATCTCATCAACCGTATCCTTCATTCCTTTTTCATGTCCCTTGCCATGTGCTACAACTACAGATACCCGGGATAAAGGGATGTGAAGGCGGGCTGCAGCTACCTGGAGAGAAGATATTCCCGGAATTACCTCACCGGTAAGATACCCGAGTCCTGCGAGCATGGGATCTCCGGTTGAAAGGATAACTGCGTCTTTGGCAAGTGTATCCAGCTTTTTGAAATCATCGATTGTTTTTACCGTGCAATGAAAAGGAATATACGATCGTGCAAGTTCGATTGCACGATCTGATCCATAGATGATTTTTGCCCGGGATATCTCGCGGATTGCCTGTTCGGTGAGCATCCCTGGTCCACACCCGACACCAATAATTTTCATATGCTCTCTCCGATTATTACACCAGCCCGGTTTATCAGCACAACTCTGATATGAGGGTATTTTCTTTTGAATCTGGTGAGGTTTTCCTGAACAGTAGTATGAAATTCAGGTGAAATTGAAAATTCCTCAATAGTGGCAAATCCAGTCCCTTCGAGGATATCTGGATTGATGTACTTTAGTATCAGTGCAGGCAGACCAAAAAGGATCACATCTCCCCGGGCTGCATCAAGTGCTTCACCTATTTTACCGCCAACAAGCACGGTTTCATAATCCGGATACAGGAGTCGCGCGTACCTGAGCCCGATACGTCCCGTCGTGAGAAGTGCCTTGCAGGATGAAGATAAGCGCTCACGGATTGATTCTTCAAGATGATCATCCCATGGTTCAACGAGACCTGTTGTGCCAAGAACAGAGATTCCTCCCTCAATACCTAGACGGGAATTGAGGGTTTTTTTAGCAATTTCGACCCCATGGGGAATCCGCAGGGAAACCTGTATGCCCGGGCACCCGGTCTTATCCATTGCATCCTTGATCGAACGGAGGATACAGTCAAGTGGAGCAGGGCTGATGGCCGGCTCTCCTTTCCTGAAACGGGGTGTGTCGCGTGAAAACCTGCCAATTCCTGCACCGGGAACAAACCGGACTCCTGATGGCTGGCAAACAGCCTCTGCGACAAACTCGCATCCGGCTGTAACATCATCAGGATAATCTCCGGCAAATTTCTTTGCAGTCGCGATTCCCCCTGACCCGGATACCGTTACTGTTACCGTAAGTCCGCAGGGAAGGTCAACTGGTACAGAAGATACCTCACTAGAAAAGGAAAGGATCGCTGCTTTGCACGCGGCCGCCGCAGTTGTTCCTGTCGTAAATCCACGGCGGATCACGCTACCCGAAGATGTGAGGACTGCAAGTCCGTTCTCTACAAGAGGCAGCAAATCCGGGGATGAACATTTCTTCACCCAGGCTTCCGGATAGTCAAAGCCGTTAACCGGGTCTCTCATCAGCAGTGCCTTCAATGAGAATCGTGATGCACTCGTTTATTGCCGCAACCGCAACAGGTGTGCCGCCGCGAGTCCCTTCGGTAGAAATGGAAGGAACATCTATCGTTCGCAGCAATTCCTTGGACTCTGCTGCGTTGACAAATCCCACCGGAACCCCGATAATTACCGCAGGGCGTATCCCCTCATTGACCATTTCGCACAGGGACAGGAGTGCAGAGGGTGCATTGCCAATAACGACAATCGATCCGCTGAGCTTTTCCCTGAGAGCGAAAAAACCGGCTGAACTTCGGGTAATTCCCCGTGCATGGGCGATCTCTGCACCGAAATCGAGTGCGCACAGAACCTCGCTGGTATGCCCTTTTTTCTGGATGCCGACCTGAACCATTCGGATATCCGTAATAATTGGAGCCCCCCCAAGAAGTGCACTCAGTGTTGCAGCAACCGGGTTATGGGAGAAACGCATGAGGTCAGCCATACCAAAATCCCCGACAGCGACTGAACATCTCTGCCGTATCCGGTCTTCCCTGTTTTCGTTGCCAATTACCGAACGGGCAAGCGTTCGCGATTTTTTCGAAATCTCGTACGCTTCCCTGGTTTCTGCACCGGGATCAATATACGTATTTGCGGTGATATCCCCTTGGCGTAATAATTCCTTTGACATCTTCACCCATCCTCCATATCCTGCTCTCCTTCCCGCCAACAATTACTGTCGTATGCATATCTATGATGTGTTCAATCGAATTCACGTTTTCAAGTGTAGTGATAATCACTTCCTCACCATCGCGCAAAGCATTTTTAACGATTGCTACAGGAGTTTTTGCACCAAGATATCTGCGGGCATGTTCAATTGCAAGCGCAAAATTATGTGGTCTGCCCCTGCTCTTCGGGTTGTAGAGTACAAGAGGTATACCTACAGAAAAGATTGCGTCGAGCCGCTGTTCAATTACTTCAAGCGGAGTCAGGAGATCCGACAAACTTATTACTGCAAAATCGCCTGAGAGCGGAGATCCGACCCTTGATGCGGCGGCATTTGCGGCAGTGATACCCGGTATTACTTCAACATCGATATGTGCACCGGAGTGCTCGAGGACTTCTAAGACAATGCTTGCCATACCATATACACCGGCATCTCCACCTGAGACGATTGCAACTGCATGGGATTTTGCAAGGTCTATTGCCTGCTTTGCCCGATCCACTTCTTTTCCCATCGAGCTCCGTATCACATTTTTACCGGCAAGCAGTGGTTCAAGGGGATCAAGGTACAATGCATTACCTATAACGTAATCAGAACAGGCAATCACTTTGAGCGCCCGGGGAGATATATATTCCAGAAGTCCTGGCCCCAGCCCGACAATAGCGAGTCTTCCTTTAGGCTCAATGTGCGATGGCAACCGTAACCCTCCCGAATACTTTTTTTTCCATGACAAGTTGCTTTTTCTTTGCAACGGCAAGCGCACATGGCTCGGCAACGCCACGAAGCCCGATACTTACAGCCCGGGAGGGGGAAATCCCCCTCTGTGCGTTTATTGTATCATCGTCTAGGAATATTAAATTTCCAGATAGCGCAGAGATTGCATCAGAAAGTCCGGCTTCCCCACTTTTTTTCCTCGTTGTCGCATAGACCAGCACATCACTTTCTGCGACTCCTGATTCTTCAAGTGCATTCCTGATGGCGTCTACTACTTCTTTGGATCGAACTCCCTTACGGCAGCCAACGCCGACTGTGAATTCGCCCTTCTTCACCAGAATTGACACGCAGGGTCCTGCTATGACGATACCGGGACCTTTCACGGCAAATACCGGTACATCTGTTTCCAGCATGGCGGCATTCACCTTCCTTGTTGAATCCCGGTTGACAATATCACACCCGTTTCGTTGTGCAATCAATTCGACCGAGTCCCTGCCTGTTGCTTCAGTGGCTGTCGTGATAACCGGTTGGATCCCAAGAAATGACAATTCTTTTGCCAGTTCATTTGCGCCGTGATGACCCCCAAGAACCGGAACCGCATAAGAAATATCCGGACTTACCACGACAACAGCGGGATCATTCCATTTATCGTGAATAAGTGGTGCGATCCTCCGCACAACAATTCCCATAGACATTACGGCAACAATACGTCGTGTACTGGGAAAAATCTCATAAAAAATATCCGGGGTATATTCCCGGATGTCAGCACCGAGAAAATCCGCAATTTTTTTTGCGTCATCCATGAAACGGGGAAGTGCGATGACTATAGTATCGGTCATGAGTAGAGATAGGACCTCGTATATCCTTTCCTTCCGGGATCTACCACGCCACCTATGATGAGAAGAGCCGTGTGGTCGATCCCTTCATCCTGTGTTTTTTGTGCAATATCAGAAACAGTACCACGGACGATCTTCTGATCAGGCCAGGAAGCATGATAAACAACTGCAGCCGGGGTATCTTTCGGACAGGCAAGTTTTTTTGTAATCTCATCCAGTTTCTCAGTACCAAGAAATACAACCATGGTGACTCCGAGTGTTGAGAGTTCCCTGATCTGATCGTGTTTTAGCGTTTTTCCTGCCGGCCTTGTTACAATCAGGCTTTCAGAAACACCCCGCAGCGTAAGTTGTGATTCCAGGGCAGCTGCTGCTGCGAAGAGCGATGAGACCCCGGGGACAATCTCCACCGGGATATTGAGTTTCTCCAGTTCTTCGATTTGCTCGATTATTGCCCCATACAGTGAGGGATCGCCGGAATGAAGCCTGACAACGGTTTTTCCTGACCTGGCAGCTTCTTCCATAGCCGCGATAATTTCCTCGCGTTTCATACCCCAGCTATCGAGTTTGATCGGAGCATGGGACTGGGCAATGAGTTCAGGATTGACAAGAGATCCCGCATAGATAAGAACATCAGCATCCCTGAGAAGCGATAATCCCTTGACTGTAATCAATTCAGGATTTCCGGGGCCAGCTCCAACAAACCAGACCTTTGCTCCCATATTTACCGCCTCGCATACATGACGCTCAGGTAATCGCTTTCGTCTGGAAGCTCATTGTTGCGGTACACTTTCATGTCGGCAAAGTACATCCGCTCGACCAGAATAAACTTGCTGTAGCCTTGTTTGCGGAGTTCATCAGCTTTTTCTTTCGGACGACGGACCTTCAGGAGGATCCTCGAATCAGGCATCTGCCCGTCAGATACGATAAAGCTGTCATCAACAGAGATTCCGGCAGCAGCCGCAAATGCAGTAATAGAGCTGATTCCCGGTTCTGTCCGGAACTTTATGGAAGGGTATTTTTCTGACAGGATACTGCATAAACGGGAGAATGTGGAGAAAAAATTCGGATCCCCGAGGATTCCAAAAACCACGAGGCCGTCCTGTGCGGCAGGCGCTATTTTGTCGGCATTCTCCAAAAGACACTGACGGATTTTCGATTCATCATCCGTCATCGGGAAGTCGAGCACAGTCGCCTCACGGTACGGAGCGACAAGATCCTTTGCAATTCTTCCTGGTACAAACACCCGGTCAGCTTCTTTAAGAAGGCGTACAGCCCGCAGGGTGAGGAGTTCAGGATTTCCGGGGCCAAGTCCAAGACCAATCAGCATGCAGTTCCCTTTCCGACGATTACGTATACCGGATCGATAGGTTTGAACATGATACTTCCTGCAATCTCGTGCGATCGGGTAACCTGAACCTGAATGACTTCACAAAATATCCCCAGCTGTTTCATGGATTTTACCGCCTGGTCAAGAGTGACCTGAGGAGTACTGCGTTTATCACGATTGTTCTCCTCACTTTTTTTGCAAGCATTGGAAGTATCCGGGCGAGTTGTTGCGTTCCACCAACAAATGCGCAGTCGAACAATCTCTCAGACTCGAGAAATTCAACAGCATCGGTACAAAAAAATTCTATATTGCTGACCGGGACTTTTTGTGCAGATTCCCGTGCGATGGTAATTGCTTCTGGCCTTTTGTCAATAGAAAAAATTTTTTTTACCTGTTGTGCTATGGCGACTGAGATTTTTCCCGTACCGCACCCTATTTCAAGAACCGTGTCGGTATTCCGGAGTCCAAGTTTGAAAAGCGAAACTGCCATTATCTCATCCTGGGTTGGTCCGCCAGCAAGTTTTATCCCGGACATCTTCTCAAATTTTGTTGTGTTAAGGTATTAATCCTTGTTTTACTGGAGATGGAATATCGGATATGTCTGAATTAACAATAACTTCACACTACATTTTCTTGTGTTATTGAATATTTTGTCAAGGAAAATCAATGAAACTTGAAATTTACTTCTCAAGCATGATCTAGCGGTTTCTGCAGGTTTAGAAACGGTTGCGAATCGTATGTTGTCCTGCATACACCGTTAATCGACCAGAAGATCATCGATATTAAACCTATTTTCATCACTTATACTCAAAATGAGTAAAATAAGCCCTTTGCGGGCTCTGAATTCCTTCTTTATGCACACTTGTACTCGAGAAAAACCCGTAAAACCGTCTTTTTCGGTTCGTGTGGAGAATATGCCTTATAATTGCTCAGTTTGTCAAAATACGGCAGATTTACACCTCATACAATGGCTTGTAATGCCCTTTGAATCGAGCTTGATTTTACCACATAGTTTACCCTATCCAACACCCGGAAAACCTGACAGAACACCAATGTGAGGGTCTTTTTCTCTGACGGAGGATTCCAGGGAGGTGTTTGGGCAGTTGCACGAGGTAAGATAATCGTGAAGCAGGAGAGTATTGAATATAAAAAATTCCGGTTATTTTTCCTCTGCCTCAACTTCTCCTCCAAGTGAACTGACAATCCCACGTGCCGTATCAAGCTCCCCGTCAGGTATGGGGACTACAATATCAAAGGCCTGGATAATATAAAGCCCGACCAGCTGGGTAAATGAAAAGATGAGTGAAGCGTTTTTCTTTCCCGTTCCTTGTTGCAAGGAAACATCGTACATGCCCATCATAAAGGATTGGAACGGGTACACTGCTACCTTCGTAAATAATCCCGTTTCTTGCGATATAGGCCTCATGGGGCGTTTTGAGGGCACGGTTCAGTTCGAGCCCGGGGGTTATCCTTGAGATGATGAAAAGAACGACCGTGAATGCGAGCAGGAATACCCCGGTGATAAGACCTCCTTCCTCAACAAAGATGATGAATATCAGGGCTGTGACTACCAGCATCCCCCCGATAAGAATGAACATCGCACGGTTCCGTTCGAGATACTCGCCGTACTCCCGGTGAGCGCTTTCCTGAGCCATATCAGGAGAATACACCCAATGGGCGAGGATGCTGGGTGCTGTCCAGTATTTCATCCATGACACGTGCCCGGTGAAAAAACAATCCGGCAACGGCAATCCCTGAGACAGCGATAAAAAACGATACCAGTGCAATGGCATAACCCCCTGCCATTCCATCAATGAAGGTGAAGGCAGCAACACACGTTGCTGAAAAAAAACCAGCGATAATGATCGATACATACATCCGGTTCCACTCATGATTCTTCATATTTTATTTCTCCTGGTAACATGACCGTTCTGGTTGGTGCTCACAAAATTATTAAAAGATCTTTGTCTGAAATGCCTATGTATCTTTATTCTTCCTCAGGTTGCAGGATACCTGCTGAATCTCCGTTCTCTTCATGCAATAATTCACCCTCTTCTACCTCATCTTCAGTACACCAGCATTCGATGGATGCATCAATACCGGCATATTCCTGATGATATTCCTGGATAGTCGATCCCGGGGACATCACGACTCTGGTGAGCAATTTCCCGTCCCTGAATCCGTATAAACGACGGAAAGGCCAGTCAGGTTCCAGAACTGAAGTCCTCTCGTAATACACATCCTGTGCCAGGGTGTGGGTGCAGTAAGTCCCTGTTTTCACTTCAAACAAGGTCTCCTTCACATACCGGCGGAGGTACCAGCGGAGTTCAGATACAAGCGACAGGGCACTCCCCAGCGTGGATACGGTTATACAGAGCCCGCAGGGTTTTTTTTTCGGGTGATAAAAACGCAGCGCCATCCGGCTTGTCTCGGATGCAAAAAGAGTATGGTGGAGATCTACTCCGTCCCGCTGAATTAAAAGAATATTCATCCGGGTCTCCTGAAAAATGGTGGTTTACGGGTACCATGTCCCCAATCAGGTATACATGCGGTTATCCGTTACAATCTCGTTCTTCACTTTGTGGACTGCATCCAGAAAATCAACCATTTCCACAAATGATGCCTCTTTTCTCACTGCCATCATGCCGGCTTCACGGCAGATTGCTTCAAGCTCAGCACCCGTGGCATTTTCTGTCATGTCCACGAGTTCTTCGAAATTTACCGTGCCAAGCCTCATCTTTCGTGAATGAATTTTCAGGATTTGCAGCCGTGCATCTTTATCCGGAAGAGGTATTTCTATCAGCCGGTCAAACCGCCCGGGGCGCAGGAGTGCAGGGTCAAGCATGTCCGCCCGGTTGGTAGCTGCCATGATCCGGACATCGCCGCGGTTATCGAACCCGTCCATTTCTGCAAGGAGTTGCATGAGTGTTCTTTGTACTTCTGCACTCCCTGAGGTTCCGTCATGGGTCCTCGTGCTCCCTACTGCATCGATCTCATCGATGAAGACGATTGCGGGAGCACGTTCACGGGCAAGCATGAAAAGTTCCCGGACAAGCCCGGCCCCTTCACCGATAAATTTGTGAACAAGTTCGCTACCGGACATGCGGATGAATGTTGCATGTGCTTCATGAGCTACTGCTTTTGCTATCAGGGTTTTACCGGTACCGGGCGGACCATAGAGCAGGATGCCTTTTGGGGGTTCAACACCAATACATTGAAAAATTTCTGGTTTGGTGAGCGGGTACTCGACGGCTTCCCGGACCTCCTTAATCACTTCAGTCAGACCGCCGATCTGGGCGTAACTTGTTTCCGGTGAGACCTCAAGCTCCATAACCCGGATACGCGAATCGTAAATATTGCCGATAACTTTTACGATCGAAAGTGCATTATTGACCGCTACCTTGGCGCCGGGTTTCAGGAGAGGACGGAGATCTTCAGTCGCTGTTGTGAGATATTCCTGGTTGTTTCCCTGCTGCCGGAGATAAATCTCTCCGTTTTCCAGTATATCGATGACAACCGCGACAAAAAGGGGCATGCGCTTCAGCTGGTTGTTTTCCCGCCTGAGCTGTGCATTTTCCTTTACGAGCTCGTCAACCTTTACCTTCATGTCAAGGAGGCTGGCCTCAAGCTCATTCAGCTGGATTTGATATTTGAGCTCAGATGAAGGCGCTGTATTATTGACGGACGACTCTTCCATATCAATCATATAGTGCAATCTTCAAACATTTATTAGGTGTTATATTGCTCATCAGGGGAAGGGGTATAGCGAAAGGACACGGGGCCGGCCTGATGCTCGTCAGCTTAGAACCAGTATCGTTTCTGTCCGGTGTAGATCCCATGACCGGGACCATTGTAGAAAAAGGCCACCCTCTCCAGGGTGAAAACATTGCAGGCAGGGTCCTGGCATTTCCTTATGGTAAGGGCTCAACGGTTGGCTCCTATGTGCTGTATGCATTAAGCCAGAATGGTCATGCTCCAGCCGCGATAATCAATGCCGAAGCAGAACCTATCATCGCAACGGGTGCGATTATTGGAAAGATACCTATGATCGACAGGATTGATATTCCGATAAAACGTTTGAAAAGTGGTGTCTATGCAGAGGTAAACGGTGATGACGGGGAGATATTATATGAGGGTGAACTTGACTGAGATGGCCACGGGCAGAAAAAATATTGAATGAAACATGATATGCAGGTATCATTGGAAAACATATGATTATCCATGACACTTTTAACTGCACTTTTGGAAACAGGATACCGGAAAAGGAATAAACCTGGAGAATAACAGGATCAAAATTCCCATGGTCCCAGACCCAATCTCTTATAGGATATACTGTCATATACTAACGGGAATGTTTTGGGATTTGACCTGGACCAAATCAGGGGATCGATTGGTTTAATGGGATCACAGTGGGGATACGACCGGACACATATACGGGCAAAACACGAGGGCTACCGTTCAAGGGCAGCCTATAAGCTCCTGGAGATCCAGCAGAAGTTTGCTGTTATCCGTCCTGACGACAATATTGTCGATCTCGGAGCAGCTCCCGGAAGCTGGCTCCAGGTAGAACGCACGTTAACGCAGGCGAAGGTTGTCGGTATAGATCTCAATCCTATCGCAGCCCTTGATGGAGTGGAGACCCTGGAAGGGGATCTTAATGATAAGGATATCCAGGATAAGGTCCGCTCAATGCTCGGTGTCGTCAATGTGGTTGTTTGTGACGCAGCACCCAAGCTTTCCGGCCATAAGAGTTACGACCAGGCCCGTATCATCGAATTGAACGAACAGGCTTTGATGTTTGCCTGTAATGTGTTAAAACAGGGTGGGAATTTCGTTGTCAAATCTTTCCAGGGCACGGATTTTCCCGAACTGTATGCCATGACCAAAGAACAGTTCTATTCTGTCAAAACCTGCATAACCAGATCCACCCGTAAAGGGAGTACAGAGCTCTATATTATTGCCAAAAATTTCATGGGCTGAACATTGTGATCCTCAGAGACCCCTATAACCGCCCGGTGAGTAACCTTCGGGTAAGTCTTACCCCGGCATGTAATCTTTCGTGTATTTACTGTCACAAAGAGGGGGAAAAATTTCCAAAAGCGCAGATTTCTGCAAAAGAAATCGCTGAAATTCTGCGAGTTGCGGCGAAGTTTGAGATCCGGAGTGTAAAATTTACCGGTGGTGAACCCCTGCTCCGGGAGGATTTATTGGAAATTGTCAGATCTGTACCCGCTGGTATGGAATCTTCTCTTACCACAAACGGAACCCTGCTTGAGGATTTTGCATACGGGCTGAAAGAAGCAGGTCTTCGGAGAGTGAATGTCAGTCTCGACAGTCTCGACCCGGAAACGTATAAAAAAATCACGGGAAACGATCGGCTGAGCGATGTGCTTGCCGGTATTGATGCAGCGCTCGATGCAGGACTTACTCCTATCAAGCTGAATATGGTTGTGCTTGAAGGTGTAAACGACAGGGAGATTGAGAATTTCCTTGCTTATGTCCGGGGAAACCGGGACCTTGTCCTCCAGCTTATTGAACTGATGCATTTCAATGATTGCAACTATCACGGGGATTTAAACGTTCTTGAGGATTCACTGGCATCCCGTTCAAAACAGATCATCACCCGGAGGATGCACCACCGGAAGAAATACTGTCTGGATGGCGCTGAGGTTGAAGTTGTCCGTCCGCTTCACAATACTGAATTCTGTGCTTTCTGTAACCGTCTCAGGGTCACATCTGATGGGAATCTGAAACCCTGCCTTCTGAGATCGGACAACCACATCGATATCAGGGGAAAGGAAGGTACTGAACTTGAAGCATTGTTTAAAAAGGCTGTATCATTCCGCGAGCCATTTTTCAAATAAGTATACCCGAAGAGTATCCCTTTCTGATCTCAAACTCCAAACTTTCAATGCGGCAAATATTTACAATTCCGGCACGAATAAAGACAATATGGAAGAAAATGAGTTCCTGACTGTTCTTTCTTACCTGTATGAAAAAACCCTGATTCTCCAGGATCCTGGACAATTCAATAAAGTTCTCTATTTTTACCTGCTCGATGCATTTGCCCATATTGATTATACGGCAGGAATCTATGCGTTCAATATCCTGTCTCCAAAAAATATCATGAGCGGCGAATATCTTCGATGGCGAATCGATGAGGAGAAAAAAGGAGAACGGGCGAAATTTCCCGGCTTCATCAACTGGCTCAAAAAAACCCGTCCCGAAAAATTTGCTGCCTTACCCTCGCTCTGGCAGATGATCTACGATGATGAAGATCCCGCTGAGTACAGGAGTTTCCGGATTGTGCTTGACCCTGACAGCAGGAATCCCGTCCCGACAGATTTCTTTTATGTAATCATCGATGAATTTTTTGAACCGGAATTCTTAAAGAGCCTGTACGAAGATGCATCTCTCTCTCTCCTGTTCAAGGCATATATAGCCCAGACTTAAAACCCCGAGGTCACCCCTTTATGGACGTCAGTCGGATCTGTTCTGAACTCGTTGCGATCAGGAGCGAAAACCCTCCCGGGCTGACAGCAGAAGTTATCGAATATATCCGATCGTATCTTGAAGGATTAGGTATTCATTCCGAAATAACAAGGAAAAAAAAGGGATACGATAACCTTCTTACCCGGGGAACAACCGGCAGCGGGCTCCTCTTCTGCGGGCATGTCGATGTCGTACCTGCCCTTGACGATAATTGGACATATCCCCCCTTTTCAGCGACTGTGAAGGATGGTTTTGTCTGGGGGAGGGGTGCCACGGATATGAAGGGGGGGGTGGCTTCACTGCTTGCTGCACTCACTATGCTTGTCGACCGTGGGAAGGACATAACGGCTGATTGTGCATTTGTCTGTGATGAAGAAACCGGTGGTGAAAACGGGGTACGTTTCCTGCTTGCAAAAAAACTGATACGGCCCTCTGACTGCCTTATTGCAGAACCTACTCCTGTTCGAAATCCCTGTATCGGGCAAAAAGGGCTTTGCCGGCTCGAGATGAAATTTTCTGGTACACCTGCTCATGGTTCACTGTATCCGGCGGTGGGTGTAAGTGCTGTCATGGAAGCAATGTCCTTACTTGAATTTGTGAAGGGACTGCATGATCGGGACTATCCCGTTGATGACCAGATCAGTGAAATTATTCATCAATCTTCGGGAGTCCTTGAATCTGAATTCCATCTCCACAACGTCAGTGAAGTGCTGAAAAAGCTGATGTTTAACCCGGGAATTATCCGTGGTGGTGAGAAGTCGAACGTGGTTGCACAGCACTGCGAGCTTGACCTTGAAATCCGGGTGCCGTGGGGTTGTTCGATACAGGATCTGATATCGGAAATCATCTTCTCATGCCCCGCACGGGAAAATCGTCTCCCGCACAACGCATAATCCCTCTATGACTGAGCCCTCGTCCCGGCTGGTTGCTGTTACCTGCAGTGAAATAGAGAGGGTACAGGGAGGACCGGTATTTCCTATTGTCCAGTGGGCGGCGAGCGATGCCCGTCACCTGCGTCTTTGCGGATTCAATGTGATTGAGTATGGTCCGGGGGAAATCTCAACCCTGCATGCAGTGAACGAACGGGTCAGCATAGATAATCTGAAGAAGGTTTCTTTAGTTTATGCGGGTATTATGGCTGCATATCCGAAAAAGACCGGAAAAAAGAAAAAAAAGCTCTGAACCATCTTTTTTTGGAAATGAAGATAATTTGCAACCGACTGGAGAACGTTCCAATTTTATCTTGAAAATACTGGTTCACACCCAAATCATGAAAATCGGTTCTCTATACGAGAACCCGCCTCAGGCCTCTCCGAAGCACGGCGGGCAAGGAGTTTTCGTTTAGTCACAATCCGCCGGGGGCGCCTCGTCGGGGCGGCGGCGTTCATCGTAAATGAAGAATAGAGTTGATAATTTCCCTCCTACCTGAATGATTCGGTTTTCATAGGAAAATATTCTGAAAATTATGAGCTCTTTGGGCCTTGTCCCGCCACGTGGCCTCCATTGCGATGACATTGTTTTACCTGCTACCAAATGGGGTCATCACAACCGTTCTACCAGAAAAAAAGTTTCTGAAAACAAAAAAGTGAATGACTATTTTTTATTGCGGTTCACCCACAGCATTACACCAAACCCCGCACAAACAGAGGTAAGTACGGTGAATAAAGAAACCGGGGAATACGTTGTTTTCTTTGCAGGTGTGACGGGTGTCACCGGGATTTCACTTGTTGGCGGTATGATTGTGGTAACCTGAGTTGTCAGTTGAGATGGTGTCACGGTCGTAAAAAAAGTTCCGATACGACTTACTGTTACTGTTGGTGTAATTGTTCCCGAAATTGTGACAAACTGGGCTTTTCCCATCATGCTCTCCTTGTTCTTCTGAGCATCGGCAAAATCTGGTTTTATTCCCAGCGCTTTGTTAAAGCACTGGAGAGCATCCTGGTATTTTCCAAGCGCTGCATAGGCAAGTCCTTTATTGTTCCAGACTTCAGCATTTTTAGCAGAGACAACGGTCGCCTGGTCGTAAGCATCAAGAGCATCCTGGAACCTGCCAAGATTCATGAGAGCGAGACCTTTCTGGTTCCATCCATCAAGATTCTTCGGGTCAATCTTTAAACATTTTTCATAGCTTGCAACTGCACTATCTGATTTATTGAGCTTCAGATATGCGTACCCCTGGTTACAGTAGGCGTCTGATCGGACATAACCGGTTAAAAAGAGCCTGTCATATGCAGTTACCGAATCGGCATACCGTCCAGTCTGGAGCAATCCGTATGCCCGGGCATGAAGGGCGGTCTGGTCTTGGGATTTGATGGCAATTGCCGCATCTGCAGAAGCAATGGCATCAGTGTATTTTCCCATGCTGTTGAATGCGACTGCTTTTCCCGACAGGGCCGGTCCATAATTTTTGTCAAGTGCAAGGGCATTGTCAAAATACGTCAGGGCATCTGCATAATTTCCAAGTCCAATCGCATACTGACCTTTCGTATACCAGTCCAGAGCGTCTTCTGCCTGTACCACAGGTACAAGCAGGATAATGAGGAGAAATATCAGGAACAACCTTTGATTTCATAATCTCATGACGCAATTTCCCTTACTCGCAGATGAATGTATTGTTTTTTCGTCTGGTTGCTTAATCAGCCCTGTGCAGGCGGCAATCGCACCTCCCTATGGTAAAAAAGACCGTTAAGGCAAAGAAAGCAGTTGCACAAAACGAAATAAAAAAACCAGAGGAATCTGCAATTAAACCCGTAATGAAGGGAAGTGCTGCCATGCCCAGATAGGTGGTGGTAGAGTACAGTCCCATGGCTCCTCCCTGGTGATCTCTGACTCCTGCAAGAAACGACATCTGGGCTATCATCACAACACCGGCACAAATCCCGAGTATCACAAAACCCAGAGGAGAGTAATACGAAACCATAACACTGATCATGATAAGGATAGCCGACCAGCGGATGGTAATGACCGGGGGAAGAGAGAGCCTGGATGCTACCAGAACACCGGCAATGGTTGCAATGCTCATTATTGAAATCCAGTTCCCGACGCTGTCGGGTGTATAACCGGAAAATTTTGGATATAATGATGTGACCACTCCGGTTATACCGATAAGTATCACTGCTGAATACCACAACCACCGGAATTCCTGTACGAGATACAGGATCGTTGCAAAATTTCCTTCACGGGTCACTGAACCCGTCTCCCTGATAAAAAAACTCGCAAATACCGGAATGATAACAAGAGCAGAGAAAACCAGGATGCCGGATGCAGGATTCGGAAGGTGTGCTGCCAGCCACCCGGCACATACCAGGCCGATCACCAGCCCTGCGTTGAGCGATGCCATGAGGTACCCACTCATTCGTTCGTGATCGGGAAGTGAGTTGATATACGACATCGCAGCGGCAACAAAGAATCCCGCGCCTATCCCTTCGATAATGCGGGCGATAATTACCGGAACAGGCAAAACCAGAACAGATAACAAAAATCCGCTGGCAACAGTAATTGCAAGCCCGGTACGGATTACAGGAACCCGTCCGTACCTGTCTGACAGGATACCTGCGGGAAGCGTGCTGACAAAAGCCCCCAGGAAATACGCGGAGTAGATAGCTGCCTGAGCCGCAGAAGAATCAGTGTACGCCGGAAGGACAGGGACAATGGCATTGGAAAGTGCCATTACGGCAAACATGCCAAAAAAAAGGGAGATTCGTGTCTTCATTAAAAGAACCGTCAGACCATGCGATATGTTTCCAGGTTCATGGGAGAATGCGTCTCGATGTGATACCGTTTGTAAATGGAACTTGCGAGATCAATAGTATTATTTTCATCACCATGAATGCAGAAGATCTTTTCAGGACGAGGCTGTATCTGACCGATATAGTTCATGAGTTGCCTCCGGTCCGAATGACCGGAAAATCCGTCGATCGTGACGATCTCGAGATTGATGGTAATGGTGCCTTTTCGCCCCATCGGCACTTCACGCCATCCCTTCTGGATACGTCGCCCGTAGGTGCCATCAGCCTGGTAGCCGACAAAGACCAGGGCATTTTTCTCGTCCTGTGCGAGGTTCAGGAGGTATTCCATAACGGGTCCGCCATTCAGCATACCGCTCGTCGAAATGATCACACAGGGTTCCCCGTTCATCACTTTTTCACGGAGCTCCTGACTGTCAACCTGCTGGAAACATTCAGCCAGGAACGGGTTCATTCCTTCCCGGAAGATAAGGTTCCGGAGCTCGGTATTCAGGTATTCAGGATAGGTAGTGTGGATAGCGGTTGCCTCGCGGATCATACCATCGAGATAGATCTTCCCCTTCGGGATTTTATCAAGACGCATCCCTTCTTCAAGGGCAAGCATCACTTCCTGGGAACGACCGACCGAAAATGCCGGAATGATTACCTTACCGCCACGGGTGAGTACGGTGTTAATAGTTTCGTAAAGTTTCGCTTCCGCGTCGGAACGGGCAGGCTGGAAATCATTTGATCCGCCATACGTGCTCTCCATGAAAAGTGCTTCGAGCCGGGGAAACTGGTTTATTGCCGGGTTGAAAAGGCGGCTTTTACTATAGTTGAAATCGCCGGTAAATGCGATATTGTACATACCGTCACCGATATGAAAGTGAGCAATCGCGGAGCCGAGGATGTGACCGGCATTATGGAATGTCAGCTTGATATCCGGTGCGATGTCTGTTACACTGCCATAGTTCAGGGTTATGGAATGCCGGATATAGGTCTTGACTTCCTGAGAAGAATACGGGACTTTCCGGTCTTCCTTATGGATGACATCAAGGTAATCGAGCTGGAGCATTGCCGAGAGATCGCGTGTCGGGGGTGTTGAGTAGACCGGGCCTTCGTACCCGTACTTGTACAGGAGGGGGATAAGGGCACAGTGGTCGAGGTGAGCGTGAGTCAGTACCACGGCATCAAGCTGGGCAAGGGGGTGAATCTCAGGGACATAAAGGTAGGGAGTGCCGTTCGAGTTGTCCGGTTTTTCACCGCAGTCAATCAAAACACGGCTGTTGGGTGTCGTAAGCAAAAATGCAGCACGACCGACTTCACGGCAACATCCGAGCATGGTGACCCGTGCCCACTGGTCCTTTTTTATCGTGTCCTTGCCGGTATCATCTTTTCCGGGAATATCGCGGTGAATGCGCCGACCTATCGTCCTGAGGAACGACTTACGCTCCTCGTTTACAGAACGGAGGTACTGGCGGACCTGTTTTACGGTTGAGCTTTCGATGGGAGGTGTCCGGACAACTTTTGGTGTCCACCCGATATGTTTGGTGATCTCGCGGAGCGTCGCACCGTTTTTCCCTATTACAACACCGGGCTTTTCTGCTTCTATCAGCACTTCGCCGGTATCCGCATCAAAAAAGATATCGGTGATACCTGCTGTGTCCGGAACAACCGATTTAATCTCATTGTAGGCTTTCTCAGGGTCCTCTAATATGGTAGGTCTGACAACAATCCGCTTCCGCAGGTCACGGGCAAGTACCTTGATCAAGTCTGCCTCGTCGGCAAACCGTTTCGGATCATCAGTATAGATGACAAGCTCGGGTCCTTCGAATTCAACCTGCGTTACCGTAATGCCGTGAGGCACTTTTTCATTAATCTTGTCTTTGAGCTCTTTGAGCCGTTCTTCAATCAGCATAAAAAAGTCGTCCTAAAAAAAGATCATGAGGGAGTTTTGGCAAGATACTTCTTGAGCTTGTCCTCATCTAACTCCTCATACTTGTCTTTTGTGATAACCACGACATGGATACCTTCACCGGACCCGGCATCGCGTTTCATCGCGGATTTCAGTCCACGGATTGCGAGATCGATTGCGTCATCTTCATTCATCTTTGGTACGAACCGGTCCTCAAGCACACCATACGCCATGGGAGAACCCGAACCGGTGGCAACGATCTCTTCTTCCTTTGTTGCTCCACCCATAGCATCGACCGAGTAAACGCTCGGGCCGGTCTCGTCAATTCCCCCGACAAGGAGCTGTACATAATAGGGGAAGTAACGGTTCTGGTTTAAGTAATTTGAAAGCAGTGTTGCTGTGGCCCCGACCGTGATCGGACGTGACCTGCGGATCTGGTAAAGATTGCACTCTACGGTAAGAATACGTGCCAGCTGCTGGGCATCCCCAACTCCTCCTGCAGTAGTCATACCGATCCGGTCTGCAACCTGATATACTTTTTTTGCTTTCTTGCTTGCGATCATATAGCCCATTGTCGCCCTTTTCTCGGTTGCGAGAATTACGCCGCTGGAAAAAACGAGACCAATGGTGGTAGTCCCTTTCATGGACTCCTGGTACTGTTCAGGCATATTGACACCTCAA
Source organism: Candidatus Bathyarchaeota archaeon (assembly GCA_963735905.1). Taxonomy (GTDB): domain Archaea; phylum Thermoproteota; class Bathyarchaeia; order Bathyarchaeales; family Bathycorpusculaceae; genus JADGNF01. The sequence continues at coordinate 22,563 of CAVTMS010000006.1, forward strand.
AAACAAATAAACGCTAAAATCCTGTTTTTTAAAAGCGCTTTGTGGTATTAAATGATATGGGGAAATTTAAAGGTTTTTATTCTGCCGGATCCCTGCATAAAACCCGGATAAGCATACGATCATAGAGCATTGCTACAAGACGCTTATCTCCATTTACGACAGGAATCTGGTCAACCCGTGCACGGCGCATTTTGAGTGCGCATTCGCTCACTTCAGCATTTACCGGGAACAGCGACAACATTTTTTACCATCGCGAGTTTCACGGGCCGGTTCGGGAGTTGCACTTTTGATATACCGAAGCTGATGGTATGGTTGTCCCGGATGCTTTCCCATGTCCATTCATCATCATCAGTCCCGTTGGAGAAATCGCTGACACCCACACTATCTTCAATACTTGAACTCCGTATAAGATCCCGCTCTGAAATGATACCCTGCAACCGGTTCTCGGCATCAAGTATAGGGATAGCATCAACACCGGATATTTCCATAACTCTTCCCACAACCGGGAGAGGGGTTTCTTCCCAGAGTGCAAATGTCAGGCTGGTATAGGTATCCTTGATCTCATCTTTTATTTTGAATTTGGCAATCGCATGGATAAGATCAGCAACCGACAGGAGTCCAACCAGTTGGCCATCTTCAACGACAGGGAGCCTGCGAATGTGACGGGAGACCAGAATACGGGCTGCCTCTCTGATATCAGAATCGGGGGTGATAGTTAAGGGTTTGGGTGTCATGAGGAGCCCGAGCTGGACCTCTTCGGGCTTTCTCAACAGATCCTTTCGTGTAATAATGCCGACGATCTTTTTATTCTTGATAACCGGGACACCGGATATACCCGTCCGCTTGAGTATTTTGAGGACATCATCCCGGTTTCCCGGGATTTCGACGTGAACTACATCGGATGTCATGTAGTGTTTGACAATCATGTCTGTTATGATCTCACCACCATGTGTCGTTGCTTTGCTGTGGGTAACAACAAAGGTGCTTACGCTGCCAATGAGGAGTCTGTCGGCATTGCTTTTACCATGCGAACCGACGATAATCAGGTCAGATTTTTCCCGATCGGCAAGAGCGATGATTTCACTTCCGGCATGTCCCTGTTTCATATGGGTAAAGACCATGATTCCCTTCTCGGAGCAGTATTTTTTTGCTTTTTCAAGTACTGCCTCTCCTTCTTTTTCGAGAACCCGGTACATAATTTCCACGGTATTATCCAAGGGAAGGGAAGAGAACAGGCCCGTTTCCACAACGTATATGGCATGGAGCTTGGCGTTCCATAATTTTGCTTCATCAGCAGCCCTGACCAGCGCGCGCTGGCTTACCTCCGATCCATCAAGTGCAACAAGTATATTATTAAACACAGGCATCCCCCAAAACAAACATGGCTCTTTTATTGGATTTACAAATTAAAAACGTTATTGGCTATTTGGCAAGAAGAAGCCCTTTTTGTCAGGGAAGTCAGCGGATCGCGGCTGAAACAAAGAGATGATCGTGTGGTATCTATCGTAAACAAATTCGCCCGCTGACCTTTGCGGATAAAAAAAGAGGTCCCGGTCATTTCAGAGCCCTGGATTGCGGCACGAAGCAGGACTTTGGGATCAATCCTGTATACCGTGGATGTAAAAGACATTTCAGAAAACATATCCGGTGGGACGAACATCACGTTGTCAGTACCGAGGAGTATTCTGCACCCGAGATCCTGCATTAGTTTCAGAGGTGGGTGCTCTGATGAAGAAGCAACACCGAGTGCCCAGTTGGATCTGGGACAGACAGCAATCGGTATCTGTCTGTCCGAACATTCACGAAGCTGTTTTTTTGTTGCATGCGTACAGTGGATGAGAAGGTCTGGTTCAAGCGCAATTGCATCATCAATATCTTCTGCATCCTTTTCACCGGCATGCATGGCAATTTTTTTCCCCTTACGGCGAGCATCCGCGACAATGGTTTCAAAGCTGCTGTTATCCCTGGTGCTGCTGATCCCAAGGCCCTCGGCAACTCCTTCCCCCCCCTCACGCCCGAATATGAATGGCTGGAATAATAATCCAGAGGCTGCTTCTCTGAGTGCCGATACACCTCCTGCTCCCCCTTCACGAAAGTCTGCACAGCCGGCAGTGCCACCGGCAATCATACCTTTGATACTCGAATGCATCCCCCGAACAAGATCCTGATGTGAAGCAGCAGCAAGCAAGCGGTGTTTCAGACCGTCTGGTGGAGTTACCAGGGCAACAAGATCTCCGTTTATACCGCAATCCATTGCAATGGTATCCCCGATGTGGGTATGCGCATTAAAAAATGCAGGACAGATCCATACTGGCGGTACTGTAGCAGATTCTTCAATGGCCGTTATAATACCGTCCTCAATAATAATATCAACGGGTAATAGTGCGAGTTCCTCTCCAAGGAATGCATGTCCTGACACTATAAGAGGGTTTTTTTTCATGGGTCGTAACTCTCTTTTATATGTTGAAAAATGAAATATATTTGCATGGCAAAGAAACAAGGCGGCAGATTACTCTCATCAGCTGGTCTCGTCAATTATTACGAGAGCGAAGACCGGCGGGCTGTTCATATCAGTCCCATTACCGTTATCGCAGTCGCAGCAGCGATTGGCATCATTATTATGATCCTGAATATAGCCTATGGATTGCAAGCGTAAATCTCCTTAAAAATAAATCCTATTTCTCAGTATTCATCTCATCGCACTTCTCTTTGAGGACACGCTTCGTGATATCCTCATCTGTGCGGAAATAGAGGTTATCATGCCCGGTCCACTTCGGGCAGTTGCGGAAGATTACTGCAGGGACACCATTGTTGCTCTCACCCATGACAAAGTTTGCAAAGCCGGCAATTTCATCAACCACTGCTTCTTCGGTTATCTTGAGAACATGCCCGAATAGATCAGTATCGCCACGGAAATCCCGGATTGCATAAAATCCGCTCCATCCTATTGCATTGCCTGTCTGCCCACGGCGGAATGATCTCCCGCAGGTGTCTGTTATAATAACCCCGATATTCTTATTGACCAGCGTTCTGATCTCTTCAGCAATTTCCCCTGCAGCGCCCATTGGATCCGGAGGCAGAAAAATTACCATCCCGTCCTCAATATTACTCTGGTCGACTCCAGCCCGCACGCCGATATGACCAAAAGAGAGTTCTGACAGGATAAAAGGGTGTTCCATTATTATATCTGCGGAGGCATCGAGGACAGCCTGAACGAAGCGGGGGTCTTCACCGTTCAGGGTTGCAAGCCGGCAGGCCCGTTCTGAAGGTATAATAGATGCAAGAGGTTTTGTGTAACCTTTGGATTTTGAGTAAATAGTTGAGGCGATGCAGAGGATATCCCCATCCTGTATCTCTGCCTTCTCACAAATCATCTCCGCGATACTGTCACCCTTATGAATCAGGGGAAGCCCCCTCACACCCATAACCTGAATCTGCTCCATAGTACCATCAGTATGAGAAGATCCGATATTAAAGGAGTTTCGTTTCGCGTGCCTTCTGGATATATCGGATAATTCATCTTTTTTTAGGACAGCGGTATATACCTGTGAAACGGTATCCTGAGAATCTATCAATCACCGATATATTTTTATCAGGATAACACGCATCACCTCTTTGTTATGTACCTTATTATCCGGTGCCCTTCCTGCAGAACTTTTACGTATGTGGATCGTTTCCAGAAATGGAAGCTCTGTCCAATCTGCGGGCATGCCCATGAGGTGGTCAAAGCACCGGCGTACCTTGAGGTTGAGCATTATCTTGAGGCAGAACATATTGTAAAACAGATGGAAAAACACCTCCATACAACAAAGAAACCGGATTTTTCACCGGAAGAAACCGAGGAACTTCGCCATCATTATACGGAAGCACTCCGAAAAAAGGCCAAAGGCCATCATGCCTGATTATCTTTGATTTTTTGCCTCATTCAATGAGTATTGATTTTCAATACCGGCTGGTATGTGAGATGTATGGATAGAACCCCGCACGTATGATGCACCAACCCCGACAATACAAAAACACGAAAAAATCAGGAATGCGGTAGTTGTGCTGAAGAGGAGCGAGGGATACACTGACGGTGTTATTGCAACACTCCCGATAAAAACAGAGAAACAGAACATTGCTATCGCCATGGAGAGGATCTGTCCGAGTGATCGCATCGTCGCGACCATGCTCGATGCGATGCCAAGGTGCCTTCTGTCTACTGAACTCATGATGGCATTCGTATTCGGCGATGAGAACAGTGCATAACCGAATCCAAGTACCATAAGGCAGATTATGATCGCATAGAGTGGGGTTGTCGGAGTCAGAAAGATAAAAAATGAGAGCCCGGCGGTGGTGATTGCCATTCCGATTGTGGCTACGATACGTGGTTCAATACGGTCCGATATCTTTCCTGCCATGGGTGAGAAAATTGTCTGGATTACCGGCTGGGCGACAAGTATGAGCCCGGCCGATTCTGCTGAAAATTCCCTTATATACTGAAGATAGAGTGAGAGAAGAACTGCAACAGCAAAAGTTGCACCATAGTTAATCATTGCCGCAATATTGGAAAACAGGAAAGTCCGATTGCCGGAAAATATGGTGAGATCGATGAGCGGGCTGGCGCAGTGTTTTTCCCACCAGAGAAAAATGACAAGTGCGAATCCGGCAATGAATATCCATACTCCTGCGACAGGATCTGGAATAAGGAGAGTACCGAAAATAGCACAGAATAACATGGTGCCATATACTACTGACCCAAAGACATCAAATCGCTCACCGGCAGCATCCGCCCATTCATGGAGCACTTCCCTGAGGGTAAGGACAACTGTGGCAATACCTAATGGTACATTGACCAGGAAGATTGCCGGCCACCCGAATTTATCAATAAGAATGCCCCCGAGGAACGGTCCTATTGAAAGACCGGCGTAGACGGTAGCGATAGTGATTCCCAGTGCCCAGCCTCGTTCACCCGGGCCATAGACCTGAGTGACTATAGCAACTGATGTGGCAAAGAGCATTGCACCGCCGATCCCCTGGACGAAACGTGCACCAATCAGGATGCCGGCAGTGGGAGCGAAAGCAGATGCAAGTGATGCTATGGTAAAAATCAGGACACCCAGTACAAACAGTTTTTTTCGCCCGAAAATATCCCCGAGTCTCCCGAAAGGCACGATAAAAAGTGCAGCGGAAACAATATATGCCGAAGTTATCCAACCCAAAGTTACCGCATCTGCATTGAACTGAGCCGCCATTGCGGGTAATGCAACAGTGATAGATGATCCGGTAAAAGGTACAAGAAATGAGGCAAGGCATGCGACAAGAAGAATGACCTTCTTTTCGCGTCTGTCGATCATGAGTATACCCGGGTTAGTAATGATATGGATTAAATATATTGAATTTAAAAGGCTAAAAAAACAAACGACGAAGATCTTCAGGGCATTAGTGGCTGATCATCAAAACGGAAATATCCCTGTGGGACCGTTATCTCGAATCTCCCGCCTTTACCAGGTTCGCCGGTTTCGTGAATAGAGAGACCTGTGATACCCAGAATCTCCCGCGACAGGAAGAGCCCGAAACCGGTATTTTCAAAATGCTGGCGATTGAAGATCGCTTCTTTGTAATGCTCTGGAATGCCTTTGCCATTGTCCTGGCATACAATGTTGATATTGTCTTCCTGAATGAGGGATGAGAATGTAATCCTGGACACTCCATTGCCATGTCGCAATGCATTCTCGATAAGGTTATAGAAAACTTTCTCCAGCAGAGGATCTGCGTAAATACTGAGATTTTCAATGCTGATTGTCAGCGCGTCTTGAGGAAGAGGAAGGTTTGTTATTGCCATTTCAATGGTTTTTTTCACATCATACCATTGAGGGGACTGGACACCAATTTCCTGATAGTCCTTGGTAAACTGGATCTGTCTCCTGATAGTTTCTGTGATTCTTTTCTCAACGTCAATATATTTTTGGATTTTAGGATCCCCTGACTCTTCACGTATCAGCTCCAGATAGCCTGCAAGTGCTGTCAGCTGGTTAAGAATGTCATGGCGGGTAATACGGGAGAGAAGGTTTAGTTTTTTATTTGTCTGGGTGAGTGACAGTGCGTACCGGTTCAGCTCTGTGGTGTGGTACTGCATCTCCATTTCGAGCACTTTTCGCTCGGTAATATCTTCTGCTACTCCTTCAATCCAGGCAATCTGATGATCAGCTGCGTGCCGGCTCCTTGCATTGAGTGCAACCAGAATTCCTGTTCCCTCTTTCTGCCTGAACTGCAGTTCACGCCCGGCAATGGCACCATCGCTGACCAAATCATCTTCAATCTGTTGCCAATGGACCGGATTGGTAATAATTTCCCGTGCGGAAATTCCAATGAGTGAGTCTTCAGCATCGTATCCCAGCATCTTATACAACATCGGGTTGGCTGATAAGACCGGATACTCCGGGCCTGGACCAAGACGGAAAACACCCAGGGGCATCAAATCAGTCAGAATGAGATATTTCTCTTTATACTCCAGAAGTGCCTCCTGATCCTTTTTTTGTTCCCCGGCACTGTTCACCAGCATCTACTTTTTTTTATTCGTATGAATTTATTAATAATCTTTCATTTTGCATGGAATAATCCGGCGAAATACCTAAACAAATATACCCCCTTCTAATCTTATGGGAGATTTATGGACCAGTATGATGTGGTAGTGATTGGTGCAGGCCCGGCCGGACTGTTCTGTGCGTTACAGGCCGGGATGCCCGGGCACCGTATTCTCCTGCTTGAGAAAAATAAAAAACCTGGTGAAAAACTTCTCCTTTCAGGATCCGGGCAATGCAATATAACCCACGATGGTGAGATTCGTGAGTTCCTTTCGCATTATGGGGATCAGGGAAATCAGGTAAAACCGGCTTTGTTTGGTTTTTCCAACCGTGATCTCATCGCATTCTTTAATGAACACGGACTTCCCCTGATATCAGAAAACAATGATAAAGTATTCCCCCGGACACGCCGTTCGGCGGATGTCCTTTCGCTGCTTGTACATGAGTGCAGGGAGCGAGGTGTAATCCTGAAATGTAATGAGCCAGTACTTCGAGGTCAACCGTACAACTCAGGGATTTGAAATTACTTCTACGGATGCAACTACAACGGAAGGATGGTTGTCATCACTACCGGGGGAATGTCGTACCCTCAGACTGGATCTACCGGTGACGGGTACCGGTTTTCTGAAGCTCTGGGACAACCGTTGATCAGAACAGCCCCTGCTCTTACTCCCCTGAAAATCAGAAATTACCCCTTTTCAGCACTTTCCGGCATCTCGTTTGAGTCTATGCGATTTACCATCTGGCGCTCCGGAATAAAGATCGCGGATCGTAAGGGTGATGTTCTGTTCACGCATACCGGATTGTCCGGCCCTGGAATCCTCGATGCTTCACGGAATATTCAGGCAGAAGATGAAATCAGACTCTCGTTTGTCGGTCCTTTGAAACGCGAAGAGTTTGCAGCTGACCTGAAAAAACGTGCCGAAGAAAACAGGAACTGGCAACTCGGTACCCTCCTCGCTGCGTATCCGATTCCGGAACGACTGAACAGGAAACTTTTATTATTATCCAAAATTCCTCCGGATCTCAAATGTGCACATTTTTCAGCACTTCAACGATCAAAACTGATTGCCAACTGCACAGAGTTTTCCCTGACTGTTTCAGAACTTGGCGGCTTTTCGATCGCAATGGCCACAAGAGGCGGGGTTGCACTGGATGGATTGAATATGAAAACAATGGAATCAAGGATCATACCCGGTTTATATTTTGCCGGTGAAGTGCTGGATATTGACGGTGATACCGGGGGATATAATTTGCAGGCAGCATTTTCCACCGGGTTTTTGGCAGCACAAAACATAATTAAAAACTGGAAAATTGGTTGAGACCCGGCTGTTTTTTTATTATTCATACAATTTGTGATTTACCTTGAAATCAACCAAAGTTAGAACATGGGTATATTTCGTACAGGATCATTGTCCTTTTCCAAGTGATATGGGAAAAAAATAATTATTCCGGTTTAGCCGGTTCGACTGTAATGCCGGCTTTTTTGATGAGGTAATATCCTGCGGCCAGGCCGACCACGATAACACCTATACCCATCAACTCAAAACCAAATTCATTGCCGCTCATGCCGGTGGGATCCAACAGGATCACCTTCCGCGCGATCGCAATGATGGCAAGAAGGACAACGATCTCCACATGAATGGTATTCTCCTTGAAGTATGCCTTGATCGTATCTAAAAGTTCGACGCCGATCAGCACCAGCAGGAAGGCGCCGAGCACAGCAATGAGTTCATGTGATTCCAGCAAACCGGGTGTCTGAAGGATAAATGCAGTATAAAGGAGCCATACAAGGTCAAGCAGGGACCCGATTAACACGAGCATAAGCAGGGCCATGAGCACTGCATAGACGACCTTTTCGAATTTATTGACGATTTCAATCATGTTTTAGTCTCCTTCAGCAGGTACCAGATCCGGATTACCCGGGTTATATAATTTTACTACATCCCCGATAACGATTACAGCCGGAGGTTTAATGCCCGTTTTTCTGGCTGCATCAGCAATGGTTGCAAGTGTTCCGGTAGTGACCCGGCGGTCTTTTCGTAAACCCCGCTCGATAATCGCAACCATGGTATTTGATGCCTTGCCGTTGCTGATAAGTACATCCGCTATCTTTGCGATATTTGCCACTCCCATCAGAATTACTATTGTTCCCCGGCTCTTTGCAAGTAACTGCCAGTCAAGTGCCGGTTCCGGCTTTGTCGGGTCTTCATTGCCCGTCAGAATTGTTACCTGTGATGCATATTTCCGGTGTGTAAGTGGAATTCCTACCGATGCCGGGACAGCGAGCGCGCTGCTCACCCCGGGTACCATCTCAACAGGTATACCGGCGCTGTGGACCGATTCCAGTTCCTCTCCCCCGCGTCCGAAGAGGAAAGGATCGCCACCTTTGAGCCTGACCACGGTTTTGCCTTTTTTTGCCCGATCAATGATCAGGGCTTCGATTTCGTCCTGTTCGAGTGTATGTTTTCCCCCATACTTTCCACAATCAATTTTTTCTGCACTCACGGGTAACGATGCAAGAATTTCCTTTCCCGGAAGCTGGTCATACAACACGACATCTGCAGCATCGATAACGACTCTGGCCCGCTGCGTGAGAAGTCCTTCTCCGCCCGGACCTGATCCGACCAGGTATACTTTACCGTTCATATTTTCATTCCCAGTTTCCGGTATGCATCATCAATCAGGTCTTTTGCCTGTTTATGGAGTTGCCTTCCTTGTTCACGGGCCTGTTCAATATTTTTAATTTCCGTTTCAATTCGTTCGGTTCGTGTACCGTCGAGGGAAAGTACTTCAGCAATCAGGTAACCCTTGTTGCAATAGATGCCAAGTGGTGTAAAACATCCCCCGCCGAGGTGTTCCATAGCCCCCCGTTCAATTGCCACATCAGTACGGGTCTGGGGATGGTCGAGTGTGGAGAGTTCCTCCATCAGTGAGGGATCGGCCCGGCTGACGACAGCAATCGTTCCCTGATTTGGTGCCGGAACAAATTTTTCAGGAGGAAATCGCTTCCCCGGGATTGAAATACCCAGCCTGGTCAGCCCGGCTTCTGCTAACATGATGGCATCATATTCCCCATGGGTCATCTTCCTTATCCTGGTATCGACATTTCCCCGAAGCTCCTTTATGGTAATTTCGGGATTATCGCGAAGCAGCTGGGCACGCCTTCGTGTGCTGGAGGTTCCGATCACTCTGATGGCTTCCGAAGATCCCGTACAGGCAAGGTAATCGGCTGGTGAATCGCGCTTGAGAACAGCTGCAGTAAAGAGCCCGCTTGGGCGGAAAGCTGGAATGTCTTTCATACTGTGAACGGCGCAATCAATATCGCCAGCCAGGATCGCATCATCAAGAGCCCTGACAAAGACACCCTGCCCGCCGATCTCATGGAGAGGCACCCCGGTAGTGGTGTCGCCCTGGGTCTTCATAATGACCTGCTCAGCATCGATGCCCAGCCTCGACAGTTTTTCGCAGACCGTTTGCGTCTGTGCTAGTGCCAGCTTGCTGCCCCGTGTTCCAACTTTTATAGACATTGTTGGTACGCCTGTGAAAGAGTAGTGAGATCGTGATCGCTGTGCACTGAAGAAAGGAAGTTTGTTTCAAACTGGGAGGGGGGTAAAAAGACCCCCTTATCCAGCATCTGCCTCCAGAACCGGCCGAAAGATTCCGTATTACACTCTTTGACCTGCCGGTAATTTTTCGGGGGTTCATCACGGAAGAACCACTTGAACATAGATCCGAGCCGGACAAAACATCCGCTCTTTACACTATCAAGAGATTCTTCGAGAGTGCGTGTCATCATTTCGAGATCCCGGTAGATGGTTGGATGGTCATGCAGCCATTGCAGGGTCGCGATACCGGCAGTGAGTGACAACGGGTTACCTGAGAAGGTCCCGGCCTGGTACACCGGTCCCTGTGGTGCAACCATCTCCATTATATCGCGCCGTCCGCCAAATGCACCGATGGGAAGTCCTCCACCAATTATTTTTCCCAGTGTGGTAATATCCGGCATTACCTTGTACAGTTTCTGGGCACCCCCGATACCAAGACGGTAACCGGTAATTACTTCATCAAAAATCAGGAGCACATCGTGTGCACGGGTAATTTCCCTGATATCCTGCAGGTAAGTATCCCGGGGCAGAATCGGACCGATATTCCCGAGCACCGGTTCTATGATCAGTGCGGCAACATCATCATGTGCGACAAGAAGTGATTCCAGAGCTTCTGCGTCATTGTAGGGTACCTGACGGGTATGAGCTACAAGGTCAGCAAGAACACCCGCAGAATCCGGCACACCCATGGTTGTTGCCCCGGATCCGGCTTTGACGAGAACCGCATCGTGGGCACCATGAAATCCCCCTTCGATTTTCACGATATCTTTTTTTTGGGAAAAACCCCGTGCAAGACGGATTGCTGCCATAGTTGCCTCAGAACCGCTGGAAACAAACCGTACCATGTCCATCCCCTCATGGTCACCGGTAATAATCTTTGCAAAAGCAGGTTCAAGAGGTGAAGGAGTGCCAAAGAGCCACCCATTCTTCAGTTGTGTTTCGATTGATTTCCTGATCTGAGGGTGTGCGTGTCCGAGAATCAGGGGGCCATATGCCATGCAGCAGTCAATGAATGTACTGCCATCAACTGTTGTCAGATGCGATCCACTTGCATGGGCAGTGTAAAACGGGTAAGGCTTAATCGCCCTCACCGGACTGCTTACACCTCCTGGCATGAGGTTTTTTGCTATTGCAAACAAGTCACTGCTTTTCATCGAGCCACCTCGCAACATCGCCGGCAAAATAGGTGATGATGAGCTCTGCCCCGGCACGTTTTATTGCGATCAGGCTCTCAAGAACGGTCTCCTTTTCCTTTATCCACCCTTTTTCAGCTGCACATTTAATCATAGAATATTCCCCGCTAACCTGATATGCGGCAACCGGGAGGCCGAATGTGGCAACCTCTGATACAATATCGAGGTAGAAACCTGCCGGTTTTACCATGAGAATATCGGCTCCTTCATCTGCATCCATCTTTGATTCAAGGATCGCCTCGCGGGAATTTCCACAATTGATCTGGTATGTTGTCCTGTCTCCAAATGCGAACCCCGAATCTGCAGCCTCGCGAAAAGGCCCGTAAAGAGCGGAAGCAAACTTTGTGGAATAGGACATGATAAGGACATCTTCAAAGCCGGCTTCGTCAAGGGCCGAACGGATCGAGCCAACCATGCCATCGAGCATGCACGATGGTGCGACAACATCAGCCCCGTTTATCGCGTGGCTGAGTGCGATTTTATTCATCAGTTCGAGCGAAGGATCATTGAGAAGGTCAGTGCCACATCGTGTTTCACCGATTATCCCGCAATGACCATGATCAGTATACTCGCACGCGCAGACATCGGTTATGACAACCATCCCGTTAACTTCTGCTTTGATCTTCCTTACCGCCTTTTGAACAACTCCTTCCGGATCAAAGGCAGAAACGCCACCCGGATCCTTTTTTTTGGGAACACCAAATATCAGGACCGCCCTCACACCCTGTGACCATAATTCTCCGGCAACGGCTGTAATGCCGCTGACCGGATAACGGAACTGGCCGGGCATTGACTCGATCGGGAGGGGAGACGTGATGGTTTCATCAACAAAAAGCGGAGCAATAAGATCATTTTTTGAAAGGGTGATTTCGCACAGGAGCGGCTGGATATTTTTTGACCGCGATCGCCTCATCCTTCGCTGGGGGAACATAGTTAGCGCACCATCTCCTGTAGTCGTTGTTTACCTTTTCTTAAATCGATTGTATTTATGGTTATTTTATCTGCTGGCGGCGGTTTCTTCTGCGGTATGATGCTTGAGGGCATATGCAAGCCTCAGCGCGCTTGTTATCAGGTTACTGAGATCCTCCTGGGTATACCGGTTATTCACAATCTGCCCCCAGTCTTTTGTCGTATCTTCATCATTTTCACCGACCCAGGATGCGATGGCAACCTCCGGAGTGTGGAAACCAAGCCATGAAAAAAAATTCATGAGATTACCGGCTACGTGCTGCACACCATCAACGTGACCCACGATAATCATCGCCGCTACTTTGTCAGTGATCATACGGTTCCCGAACCATGAATACTGGTTCTCGATGGCATTCATCCGCTCAACAAATTTCTGAACAATCGCAGAGTGGTTATTCCAGCGGATAGGTGTTGCGAGGATCAGGATATCGCACGCCAGTACGGCATCATACACGAGTTGCATCTGGTCATCATCGTACTTCAACGAGCTCTGGCAGGGATAGGTACAGTATTCAGGATTTTCGGAATAGTTACCCTCACAATCGTGAATAGTGAGATCTTTTAACCGGAGAAAACTGGTCTTGCACCCATATTCCTGGTATGTATCAAGCGCTCCGAGGAGCAGGCGTTCAGATTTACTCATACCGGGTTGCTGACGGCTCGAACCTGAAAGCCCAAGTACACGAATTCCCTTTCGTTTTTCCGGGTCCAGCGGCGGGATGACCGTGACACCAAATTTTCGTCCGACAAGTGGTGCAGGCATGATTTAATTATCAAGGAGCCCGCGATAATCTAGTTATTGATCTACATCTCCGGAATATCGCTCCTGTCCTAACAGGTATCGTTAAACCGGAGCAGGAAGTGAAGGAATATATGCCTGATGACAAGAACAGAATCAATGATGAGAACCGGGCAAAGTGTATCTGCAGACCATGCCCGACATACAACGAGTGCATGCGGGCAGGAGATGAACTATTGTTCTGCGTAACGGGTAAAAGTCTGACCTGTACCTTTGATAAAAAAGTATGTCTCTGTCCGAGTTGTCCTGTAAAGCCAATCCTGAGACTTACAAAAGCGTATTATTGTATCCGGGGCTCAGAGCCAGGAACAAAATAACACCTGTGGTCAATAAAGGGAGATAGATAATAAACCGGAAAAAATAATGAAGACTTTCTCTTATTGTTAATCGGGAGGTCTTTTAAATCCTGCGTCGGTAATCCTTTTTATCTATCAGTGTAGTAAAGAAACCCTTTTCCATTCACTCTTTTCTGCACAGTTCACTGCCGATCCTGTCTCCACGGGTGATGGCTTTGACAAAGGCCTTTGCGGCGGCGATGTCTCCTTCCTCTGCACTCTCGCGGATAGAGAAGGTTGCATCGGTCAGCAGTTTTTTTGTCAGAACGCGGCTCAGGTCATCGACAATCTCAACTATCTTCTCATCAGAAGAACCTATTCGGGCGATGGCACGATCGCGCTCCCTGATTCGCACGGTATCAGCCCACACGTGGAGTGCAGCAAGTAATTCATCTGCTGACTTCCGGTTTAAGTGACGCAGGAAAATTTCGACTTCTGCATCAACGAACTCACGTGCCCGCTCAGCCTCAGCCTTACGGGTACTCATGGTTTGTTCATTTATCGTACGCAGGTTATCGATGGAAAACAGGCAGACACCATCGATGGAAGCGGCGCCCTCCTCAACATCACGGGGCTGGGCGATATCGATAAGGATAAGCGGTCGCGGGTGTCCTTCGACTGGCCAGCAGCGGTTTTTCATTGCCTGAGCCAGTTCTTTTTTATGGATGATCGGGTGTGGTGCAGATGTGCAGGAAATGACAACGTCCGAGAGGGTGATATAGTGGTATAGTTCCGACAGGTGTACTGCTTTTCCCCCGATCTTATTTGCAAGAATAACTGCCCGCCCATAGGTCCTGTTTGCAACATACATTGCCGTCAGTTGCTTGGCTGAAAGAGCCTGGGCCACCAGCAGACCCATCTCACCACTGCCAACTACGAGGATATGCTTTCCCTCAAGACTACCGATTTCTGATTCGGCGAGCTGTACAGCTGCAGAGCCTACGGAAACTGCGCCCCGGTTAATTAATGTGCGTCTGCGCACCTCGATCCCCACGTGAACTGACTTGTTGACGCAGAATTCTAAAAAGGGGCTTGCGGTTCCGGATTCCTGCGCATCAGCCAGCGCTTTTTTCAGCTGCCCGATGATCTGATCTTCACCAACGATCATGGAATCTATCCCGGATGCCAGACTAAAGAGATGGGAAAGTGCTCCTTTCCCGTCATGCATAAAAAAATCCTTGCGTCCGAGTCCGATCAGAAATTCGTGCAATTCATCGGCCTGTCCTTCGACAATCAGTTCAACCCGGTTACATGTCTGGAGTAAAAGAACACCTTTAAAATGCTGGCCGGCTGCTTTAAGAAATTCGCCCTCATCCTGAAACCGGAATGTTTCAAGTGCGGTGACATTGGCCATGTGATGACTTACCCCGGCTATCGCGATGGGGACTACAACAGGTTCATTCATGCAGGTATCTCTCCTGTACATATTTCCATACCCTTGCCGGATCGTGTGCAAGTTTTTCCCAGATTACCGGATCGTGCAAGACTTCCCTCAGATATCACATTTCGCTCTGTTACAGAGGGTTCATATTCTTTAAGACTACGCTCGCAGGTCGCGTTGTAATGCTACCATTTCATCAAGTGAAGGCAGGTGAGTCTCAAGATACTCGCGTAGGAACCGGGATACTGCAGGACTGTTTCCTTGTCGTACTGATCGCAACCGTATAGTTTTTCTTCTGAGTCACTGCGGGTAATGATTACATCCCCGGGTTCACCATCAGCGCTATTAAAAAGGATCCGCCTTTGCAGTGCAGAGATCCCTAATCCGGTTATTCTGGCCTGTGTCTGAAAAAGCACCGATGACCAGAAACGCTCCATCAATTATTCCGGTTAAGCACCTCATCAGTGACGTGGCCTGTATCCACCATACGGCGTTCAAGCGGCAGATCGCTCATCTTTTGAGAAAATGAACGGCTCACGACCAGAACCTCGGCCTCTCCGGAAAAATACGCAGCTTTTCGTGATGCAACTTCACCCCCCACCGAAAATAACGATGCGTTTACCCGAACAGTCCACAAAGAGAGGGATCATCTGGTATTAGATAGAGTTATTACGTTACTTTAAGATGTTGGAATTGTTGCGATCTCTTCTGCTTTCTCCACAGTCCATGGCTTGAAAACTGGCAGGAAAATACCTGTTTTTCATTTTCCGGAACTCTCTGGGACATGAAGGTCGGATGAAGCAAAAAGCAGATTAGGAAAAAGCATCAAAATGCCCTGTTTGTTCACCCAGTAGTTCGATATACTTAAATTGTATGAATGCTCACACTTTAGAGCACATCTGCGCCGATAGTGTAGTGGTTATCACTAGGCGTTGCCAACGCCTAAACCCGGGTTCGAGTCCCGGTCGGCGCACTCGGACTTTTTTGAGAAAGAGCGCAATTTTTTATTTTCCTTGTTTTAGAGCCTGTTATTTGATACGACTCACATATTATCCTGCAATCATTCAGACTCTGTCAGGACAGCTGAGGTATAGAGAATAACATTTTTAGGACTATTTTAAAAATTTTTAAAAAACCGGTTTTACTTATGTTCCCTGAAATAATGCTGCAATATCAAGTTTGGTTGACCGTCCCTTATAGTACAGGAAAAGAGTCTCTCCCCACTCCACTGCACGCACGTCTTTGCTGAAAAGATCCGAGGAACTGTCGTAGAGGTTAGTGCCCCTCTTAAAGAGACCAAGTGAGAGGTACTTATCTGTCACAGTCAGCCCGACCCGGAGTTTCTCTGCCGTTATCCATACCGAAAAATTAGGATAGGTTGCGAGTCCCTGCATATTCGATGCATAGGGCTCTTTTGATAAAAGTTCAATGACTTCATTATTTACCACAAGTTCGACCGGAATGCCGGTCAGGACTTTTTCTGCAATGAACTGGGCAAGGCCGGGACTCGCAACGGATGAAATTCCATGGATATATGCGGCATCTTTCAGGATCTCGAGATAGTGAGAATACACGTAAAACATGTCGGTTGTCGTGTCCTGTTTCGGCTCTGAATCATACAAGTCTCCGATACGGGAAAGAAAATGTGCAGGGAGATCAGAAAGATCATGGTTTGTGAAGAATGGCTGATGCTGGCTGATCCCACCAACCAGCTGAATAAATTCTTCGACATTTATTGCCACAGCCCTCCCAAGCGGGGTAAGTATGTACTCGTAGTTCACTGCCTCAATAAGTCCCTGTTTTTCAAGGTTACGGATTTTGGGAATTAATGCCTGGGATGTGCTTCCGGTGACCTCACGTAATCGGCTGAGGGAAGCATTGTTGTGAATTAACGTCAGAAGGATCTGAATTTTTAATCGTGAACTGTAAATGGAATGGATGTGCTGTTTATGCAGTTCATAAATCTTGAGAGAATCCATACGAAGGTTCATTCCACTCTGAAACATTTACATATTTTTTTGCTATATAGTATACCTTTTGCGTATAAATCCGATGTGTCAGATCTGTTTTAGATGTGCAGATACGGCATCGAGGAGACAAGGAGGCATAATCCTCCCATGGTAAGAAATTGCCCGTCAGAAATAACATCACAGAGAAGATCATTCTTTGTTGTTCTGTCGATTAAGAGGATACACCCCTGGGAATATATCAGGGAAATAATCATAATGGCAATGCCCGGCACTGGGGATGACTTTGGTTCCCAGCAGGAGAATAATGGCTCCCGCGGAAATGTTTATTACTGTCAGAATACTCCTGCTTCGTTCAACACCCACAAGCACGGGAATGGTTGCAACGCCGGTTGCAGAATCGCCGCTCCGGTCCCTGATGTCAGGAAGTACTGAAGCAACAAACGTCCAGCAGAAAATGAACAAAAAGACAATCATTGAAGCTGTATCCGGTGTGGAAGCGCTCAGGTAAACCGGCACGAGTGAAAATGAGAGTGCCCATGACAGGGAGACGACAATGTTTTTCATCACAGGTATCTCTTTCAACCGGCGATATCCGCACCATTTTGGCAGTACAGGAACACTGTAAAATATCCCGCTTATGAACGGAATTGAAACTACACAGAATGCGATAATTCCATGAAAAGCGGCAATAGAAAGTGCGGTCAGGTAAGCTCCAAGTGCCGCGATAAAGAACTGGCGTTCGAACTTTTTGGTGATCCTGAAACGGTGTTCATGGTTGAGCGCGTCTTCTGCTTCATCTGTTTTTCTATTTAAATTATAAACGGAAAATACAACCAAAAACATAACCAGAGCAATATGGCTTGTCCATGATATATCCTGAATATAACACGAAGTGTAAGGACATACCCATTGCAGCCAAACCCAGGAAAATCGAGCTATAGAGCAGGAATTCTCCATAGTCCCGAATTTTTGAACAGATTGTATTCCCGAATTCTGAAACAAAATTCCAGTAGACTGTTATACCTGATGTAGATAAGAGAATCCATGAGATACTTTAAGGGACAAAAGAAACATTCATTTTGCCGGCGAATGTTAATCGCAGCGGATAATCTGAGTACCCGTGATAAATAAATTACAATCTATACAATTTTCATTCCGGATATGAAGCTCAGGAAAGGAAGATTCTGTATTTGAGCCAAGATCCGTTCAGATAGAATAGATTTAAATGAATATTAATGTTTCCATATAAGTTCCCCCAGGAAAAATCCCATGATTTCCGTACTCTATGTTGATGATGAAGAAGTGCTGCTGGAAATTGGTAAAATTTTTTTAGAAAAATCCAGACATTTCCATGTGGATACCATGACATCGGCTTCCGAGGCACTTCATCTGCTGAAATCAACTTCGTATGATGCGATTGTTTCCGATTACCAGATGCCGGGTATGGACGGTATTGCATTCTTAAAATCGATACGTGCTGAATTTCCTGAGCTTCCTTTTATCATTTTCACGGGAAAAGGAAGAGAAGAGGTAGTGATTGAGGCTTTTGACAACGGGGCTGATTTTTATCTCCAGAAAGGGGGAGAACCAATCGCCCAGTTTACGGAACTGGGACATATTGAATGAAAGTAGAACTCGATAGGTTTCATCTGTAAAAAACTTTATGTCATAAGAAGACCGATTCACAACAAATTCGACATTTTTTACATAAACATTTTCACATGATCCACATCCTTCGTTACCAGCCCTCATACTATACTTATATTTGGTATTCGGCGCAAGAGGCTGATTGGTGGGTACTAAAGACCAAGCGTTGGTTGCGGTGTCAAAGTATTCGAGATGAGCAATGAGTTCGATACCCCTTACTACAAAGATCATCCATTAATACTTCTAGATTACTCAAAAATTTGGAAGCTGAGTTGATGGTTAGGGTTCTAATCTCACTTAAACAACCAAAGTTTTTAGTGGTGCCCCTGAAGACTGCTTGCAATTGTTCGACCATTCCAGGCATCCAGCCGTTTTCAACTGTTAAAGTTGTGCTCGCCAAGTATTTTCCTTGGCTGTCAGTATGAGGATTTATTCCCATGTCCTCCATCGCGCATTATAGAAACCTTGCAGAACGATTTCTGCTTGCGTTATAGGTACATTGTTGTCGTCAGTTAGAATACCTTCAAAATGTACGTTTAAGGGTAATATACCATGACTTGGATTAAACGAAAAAGTGAGTTTTGACATGCTATATAATTTTGGGGTTTGAGGATAAATAATTATGCATATTTAACGTTTCGCCCCTCAGTTTAATGTGATTGTATCGTGCAAATTATCACCGAGTTTCGGATAAGTCTTCAAAAGCAATTTAGCGCCGAAATATTTTTCTTTTGGGCGATTTTTGCCGAGGTTTAGCCGATCTGCTTATATTTCTCCAGTTACAGCCACAACAAAAATTGCTTAATTTTTCCAAGACAAAAGAAGCGGCAAAAAACAAATATTATGAGAATTTCTAAGTTTTAGAAATGAAAAAGGGGAAATGGGGGTCAAAGAGATGTTGAAAAATTACCTGATCTGAAGCGAGTTACCTCACGCGGGCCACATTGATGGATTTTCTAGAGAAGCCATGTGGCTCCATTCTTAGAAGCGTTGGTTATGTTGTTACCCGCATTATAAATTATGGGAACATGACATACAAAACAGTAAGATAAAATAGAAGACTTAGCTTTTTCGAGGAAAACCCAACTAAGCCAATATACCCAGCATGCGAAGCAAAAAATACATAGTTGCTAAAAATACTGAACCGATAGCTAAGATTCCAAACCATGCTTTAGCTGGGTTAAAGCTACTCACTTTCTCCGTTCTCCTTCTTTGGATATTGAAAATTATGAGACTATTAAGGGAAATTTCGATAATGTAAATACAGCAAATTTTGGAATAGAATAAGATTTGAAATGTGTTGGCATTGGCAATATTGTTTTTGCTGAAGCTTATTTTATATTGAATTTTGGTTTTCATTATTTATGTTGATGCAAAATGGTCAAGAGGCTGAAAAGCAAAGACTTCAAAGCTGCCTATGACAAAATGTGGCAGACAGGTCCATCAGTGAAATATCATAACCCAGAAAATGCATTTCGGCAAGCCCATTCAGAAGGCCGTATCACTCGTATCACATAGAAAAAAGAATTCAATTCCTATTTTCTATTAGACAAAATAAGGACTTCTTCCCTTAGTAACTATGTTCATTTTCAGTTAGGACTCTCTCCCCTCTCTCAGATGTTCGTTTCATCCTTTCCTTTAAAAGGATTGTAACATAACTAACTCTTGAAGTGGAAATTTATGGTTGAGAAATAATGGTTAGCATAAAATCTCCAGTCAGGGTAAAAGACCTTGAAGGCAAAGCTGGATTAGCATTCAAAGCGTTGCTGGGTTTCGAAGGCTCAAAAAAAGAACTTTATGACAATGATAAAATGCTCGTGATTAACTTAGAAAAAGGGGAATGTATTGCTTTCATGGATAATGAAAATTGTATATGGGAATTATCAAGAAGCTTCAAAGGACGCTATAATCTAAGAAAACTGAAGAAGTAATGCACTCTAAAAACATAGTTGCTTCTTTAGATAGTCATTACCGTTAATTCAAAAACTCTGAATTGACGATTTTCCCAATTGTACGTCAATATATCGTTCGAGGATTAGGAATAATACTTTCAAATTCAAAAATAGTAGCGACCACACTACTCTCAACTTTTTCTTTAGGTGTCGAAGTGGGCGTCAGTGACGGAAGAAACTACCATTTTGAATACCGGATAGGTCAAGCTGGACAAATAGGGGATATGGAGTACGCCCCTGACGCAAGTGCTTTGGGAACCGACATTAGCGAACTTCCTGATCCGTCAGTTGTATCAAGACCCAATATTTTGCTCCTGGCTAAGCACGCTTTGCCGTAATTTGGCAACCTTTCAGGGAACCCAAAAAAATAGAAAAGAGAAGTGGGTTAAGCGTGATTTTGACTAACTGCCCAATCTGAAGTAAGACACCTCTCGTCAGCTATAACCACAACTCTGTTGAAGAAAAATGGCTTAATTTGCTATTTTCTTAATTTTTGTTTCAAGAACCTTGTGGCAGTTGAGGCATTTTGTTTCAATAAGCTCAAAGCCCCTCATAATATCAAACCGCCGTCGCGTGTATTGCTCATGTTTTGAATGATCGCAAGAAACTTGCTTGATCTTAGGTGATTGGTCCTTCTCCACTCTACCTTCTCCCTCAAAAGAAGTCTGTTTTATGGGCAAATAACCTTTCTGAAAGAATCTTCTAGAATACTATTCTTGCTTGAGACTAAATGTTGAGAAAATAACATATCCTGAATTTCTCTATTCGTTTTTAGCGATTCTTTTGTAAATTAGAGCTAAAGAAGGCTCTTGTCGCGTATGTTCTTTGCGAGTTTTAGCCAATTCAATCATCCTTCCTCTAAGTACAGCAACTTCAAAACTGCTTAATTTGCCTAATTAAAGGCGAAACCAAAAACAAGTATTATGAAATCTAAGTTTTGAAAATAGAAAGGGGAATTGAGTTAAGGGTGATGTTGAAAAATTGCCTATCTGAAGTGAAATATCTCACCTCGGCAACTGTTCCATGCTTTACAGTGATTCAATATGCTTGCCGTGATTTGGTAACCTTTACGAAAACACAAAAGGAAAGAGGAGCGGTCGCGGGTGAGAAAGAGTGGCGAAACACAGTTTTACTATGCTGTGCGTCTCTTCGCAAATCCAGACGTGTTTTTGATGCGCAGTTTCTATCATTTCCCTTTCAAAAAACTTTTAGAACATTAATTCAAATACAAATCCGAAGGGGCTCATTAAGATTAGTTGGCACAATGTAATTTTGTAAACCTTGCTTAATCTTAATGGATATTAGTACTCCTACTTTGGGAGACCTGAGATTAGGTTTTTGGCAGGTGAATCCGTGTTCTTAATGAAATGCAATGGCTCAAAATCTTTATATGGTCTCCCATTCATTTTCTAGTGTTAGGTTTTATCCGAGCTAATTAGACTCGAAAAATAAAGAGGAATTTGGTTTCTATGATGATAAAAGACAAGTCAGCAATTGTTACAGGTGCATCCTCAGGCATCGGGTTGGCCACAGCCAAACTTCTGTCCAAAATGGGCGCCAATGTAGCCCTCGTTTCCCGATCAAAAGAAAAACTGGATATGCTATCAGTTGAAATTCCAAATTCATACCCGATTGCAGCGGATATGGCCAAAGCTTTTGAAATCAAAAGAATGGTTGCCCAGGTTACTAATCGATTTGGCAAGATCGACATTTTAGTTAACAATGCAGGCGTGGGTTATGATGCCTTCGTTGAGAAAATCGACGTTGACACGTTTCATTACTTATTCGATCTAGACTTAGTTGGTCCATTGATTGCGATGCAACAGGTCATCCCCATTATGAGAAAACAGGGAGGAGGCACAATAGTAAACGTTAGTTCAGCTGTAGCGCTAATGACCCTGCCAAATAATGGGCCATACGCTTCAGTAAAACGAGCACTTTCCCTCATGAGCCTGACCGCAAGAGAAGAACTAAAAAATGACCACATAACAGTGAGTGTGGCGTACCCATACATAACGCTGACCAATTTTGAGAGAAACACGATTCGAAATGTCCCCGTTCCCGAGAGTGAATTGGAGCCTCGAGGTCCATTCCCGCCGGACACTGCAGAATATGCCGCTCAGAAAATTGTGGAAGGCATTGAAAGTGGAGAAGCAGAAATTTTCGCCCATGATTGGATAAAACAAAGGGCTCAAGGAAATCCGCAATAAGAAATCAGAACTGGAGAAGCAGTTTCAACGGTTCTTGGAGCACCAATATTGAGAACCTATTGGTAGCAATTGTGGGCTAATCAGTTTACTAGTTTCTTTATCAGCCAAAAAACAATTTGATCGCGAAAAAGAGATTGCAAAGATTTGTAAATTGACTTTCTAGAACCAGCCTCGTGATCGTAAGGAATGGCAAGCCCTGTTTGCACAAACAAGCAAGATTTCCCCAGTATTGGGATTAACTTCGGTTCTTGTTCCAGTTTTTCCACATTTAGGACATGAATTGCTATTCTCAACTGTTTTGTTTTTTTGAGACGCCAAAGCTTATTCCTCCTCAAGTGTAACTGCAAGTACTAGTTGAATTTTGAAGTTAACCCTTTTTGAGAAGCCAGCTTAGGTTGTTTGTTAATTCCGCTTTGCATCAGAAAATGAACTAAGCGTAAACAAGAATGCAATAAAAGAAAGCCAAAAAAGGCCTGGAGCATGTAAAATTCTAACTCGAAAAACTGATTTTTTGTTTTATTTGGAGACCTATGCGAAGAAATGCTTATAGGCATAAGCCGCGGGATAAAGCTTCAGAAGTATTGCCATTTGGGCGGGTAGATCAGTCTGGTATGATCGCCACGTTGGCATCGTGGAGGTCGCGGGTTCAAATCCCGCTCCGTCCACTTCGAACCATTTTCAACGCTTGAATGCTGTTGATCGTTGTTGTTTTCAACGTTTAACCCCTGCAATCTGTTTACCGCTGATTTCAAGGCGTTTTCGCAGGTTTTTGAAATATTTAACCCTATTTCATGAGCTATTGAAGCCAATTCTGGGTCTAAACAAATTGTTATTTTTGACCTTGTTGCCACCACGTATACCTCCACGGATTTACACGTGTGTTTTCCTACCATTCCCATATAGGAATAATGGCGGAAAAAGTCAAAGCAATTTGAGATGTGGGTTAAGAAAGGGATTATGTTTGAAACGGTATGTTCTCTTCAACATATTTTCTACCAGTGTCTGTAATTAGACAGCGTCCACCATCTCTGTGAATATATGCTTTATCATGTTCCAACTTGTCCAGAGTTAAATTCATGTGGCCGTCTCGGATTCTGTTTGCAAGCCATTATTCAACTCCGTGACCGTTGCTCCATCAGCACCGCGATAATAGAGCAAAGCGAGTATCTTATTAGGTAACGTCAAACTTGGATTCAATAGTTTTAGGATATCCGTTAAAATCTTGAATAAGTGGAATTCGAACTTTCACTAATGAATTAGACAGGGCTTGAGCCGTGGTTATGTCGGAAGTGTAATAGATTCTTAAGAACTCAGTCATAACCCAATTGCAGCAGCTCAAAGAAAGTGTCGAATCGGAAAAATTAGCATCAACATCTCCTCCAGGATGACCAATGTCTCTTTTGTTTCTGATGTCGAAAATTACTTGTAAAGTGCGGGGTATTTGAATTCTCAAGGATTCTTTAAACTTGGTTTTTGTCTGTGTTTCCGAGTTTTAATGACTTCGGCCGTAAAGTCTGATATATGGGTGCCAAGAGGAATGTATGTTCCAGTTATAACGTGTTGAATCATTCTTAGAGCTACTTCAGCAAATCTTCCGGCTTCAAGAGAACACGGTCTGTGTCTGCCTAAATAGTAGTGTTCGGTAAGACATTGGTAGGATTCGAATAATTTGTCGAGCAAGCTCTTTCTGGAAAGTGCCCTCAAGTTGGAGCTTTATCTGTGGCAGCATTCTTCTGTTCTCGGCAATTCGTCTACGAGATTTTCTCCAGGAATCGTGATTGATGCTAACTTGCCATTTTGTTCAGCTCTTTAGCCAAGCGTGATGTTGTTGAACATTATAGAATGTTTGAGGAATGTCCACAGGTATTTTGACATGAATCTCTTTGCAGCATGAGACAACGTGACCTGCCTCGATTTTATCAATTCCTAAGTAAGTTTTCAAATAATACGCAAAGAGAGTAACCCTCTCCATATCAGTGGAAGGCGATTTACTTTTGTAAAAGTCCTTCAAAGAAGGTTTGTCGCCGTTCGCCTTAAAATCCAACGGTATAGCAGCTACTAATTTGGGAACAGAAGTCTTATTTCTCCGCCGTTTTTTGTCATCCAAAAAGTTAGTCATGGCGTTAGGAGCTTGTTTTTCTTCATTCTTTGAAGTGTTTCTGAAAGATTGCATTTCTTTTGAAAAAACTTCAAGATGCTTTGTAACAAAAGTTTCGCTTCCTTCTAACTCAATAGTACCTTCCTTCAGGTTTATTTTAGCCTTAGTGGTGCTCATTTAAGGTTCAACTTCATAGCTCCAATTGATACTGTGAGAATAAATAATTTGTCTTCGTGCAGAATATGAAAAAATTTAGCTTTAAAAAATATCTTTCGAAAAGCCAAAGATGTTAAAAGCGAAAGCTGTACAATAAATATGAAGCTAATGCGAAGAATATCCAGATTTCGATTATTCTTAAAGAAAAAATTTAGGAAGAAACCTCAAAATGGAGAAATGAGGTTTGCGGAAAAGATTGCTCGCAATTTAGACCGCATTTCGTTTTTTGTTCCTTGGGCTTTGTTTTTGGCTTTCTTTGTTTCCTTACTAATTTTTTTGGAAACTCCTTCTGAAAAAGTAATGATTTGGACTAATTCCGCTTTTATTTTGTTATCCGGAATTTTGACGATTTCTTATTTAGTTTTTTTCGGCGTATATGTTGAACCCAAAATACTAACTAAAACTGAAAAACTAAGCACCTTCTCAAGGTTCATAATTCTGAGAGTCCATAATTCCCAAGCTATTATAGGAGTCTTTCTTGTTGTCATCGGCATACTTGTTTCAGTTTGTTGGAGTCTAATTACTCGAATATTTTACATTTTACCCGTTACTTTTGAATTCCAATTGAGTCGCTTTTTTGGGGCTTTTTCGTATTCGTTGATTGGTCTCGGCTTGTTGTTCATGATATTTTACGTATCACTGAAAACCAGCAAGGAAATCGAATTAAGTTTTAGCGCCATTGCAGACTATGAAAACATTGCCCAAGAATTGAGCAGACCTAAGTCGTATGTAACTGTTCCTCCCATTTACCCTTGCGTTGTTTGGAACTTCTGCATGAAACAAATAGTTTTCAAACTGGAAGATAGAGTTAAGCGCCATATTGGTGTTTCAAAGAAATTCTCTTCTGAATTCTATGAACCATTTAATATTGTTAGTTTCGCTGCCATCGTTGGGAATAACAAACAAAAAGAAAAAGCAAAAGATTGGATTGTAGAGTTGGGGCTAATTGCCACGGAGAAAAGGATTGCACCCGCGAATAAGATTAAATTTATTGTCGACCATTTGGAAAAAATTGAAGATGAGAAGGATTTTGACGATTTTCGTAACATTCATGACTCCTTCGGATTCCACTACGATTTTGAACACGATGAAAAACGGGTGTTTAGGCTAATTTCAAAAGTTGTTGGAACGTTTACTTCAATTGGTCAATTAATACCATCTCGATAAAATAGCCTAATTTTACAAAAAAGCAATTAGCTAAATTTTTTGACCAAAAATTTAATCCTTGAACCCTTGGTTTTATACCTTGTTCACTTTTTGCTACCTCTCCACTGTCTGGTTTATCCTCTTCACCTTTTGCCTTTTATCCTAAATTCGCGAGTTTATTCCAGACTGTTTATGTCACTTGAAGTGGATTTGTCCAGACCCTGTGATGGATGCGGAGACGCAATAGGTGGAGGATTTACGCATTGTCCAAAATGCAAAATCTGGCTCTGCTTCTATTGTGGATTATGCCTGCTAAGAGCTGGATACAAGTATCCTCTAATGTGTCCGATGTGCGGCAAAGAATTCAAACGAGCATCTGAGTTTTAGGAAATTTTGAATGCCCTACGTCTTTGCTGTTCACTCGTTTAATGTTTTTTTAGCTTCTCTTAAATCAATTTTAGCATGATGCCCATGTTTTTCCAGAAGATGTAAGAGATTTGACCCGTTTAGCAAAGTTAACGGTTTGCCTTTTGCGAAATTATACGAGTCTGAACCATAGTCAGCGGTTGTAACAAGAATACCTTTTGTTGCGCCTTCATTCATTACTGTACCAAACAGGTCTCTTACCGCTGAAACGCCAACGGTGTTAGTGTATCTCTTTGCTTGAATGACAATTTTGCCACCTCTAATTGGATCGGGGTCAAACGCTATGGCATCTACGCCTCCGTCTCTGCTTGCTTGTGTAATTTTTACTTCTCCACCATTGACTTGAAATTCCTTTTCAAATAGTTCTCTGATTAAATGCTCAAAATCTTCCCAATCCATTGCTGCAAGATTTGTTGACGTATCTACTTCGTTGGCTACTTCGTAACTATCGACGAATCTTTTGTCTTCTCGGCTAATTTGTATAATTGGTTGAATCGGAGTTAGCGTACTTAATTTGCTGCTTGCAACTCCTTTTAGAGTTTTGAAGCAAATTTTGGGATCTACTTTTGATAAATCGATATTCGTAAATTCGGTTTTTGTTGTCTGAATGCTTAGTATGCAATTGTTTTCTTCTTTGCCTGTGGCTTTGTTTATTGACTTTACCCATCCGTTAAGGGAGATAATGTCAATTGCGTTTACTGTGTCTGACTCAAAAAGTTCGTGAAGTGTTCTCAGCGTGATTTTGTAGATGGCATCATCGTACATTTTGTTTACCTGGTTTTCAGGGATCAATATTTCTTTTAGTTGGTTTTTGGATGCGACGTATTTTACTTCTTTTACAGCTGGAATATCTTTTTGTGAAGGCAGCTCATATTCTATTATCAGATTTTTATTTTCTGGATTGTACTCGATTTCAAAATTGTTTGGAAAAGACTCGGGATATTTGGAATTGTCTAAGACCATTTCAAAGCATTCTAAGATTGAGTCGGTATTTTTGGACAAATATTTTTGTTTCATTTGTTCAATGGTAGCGTTAAGCTCTTCTTGTTGTTTTAGAAAATTTTTCTTCCTCTCTTCCCACTTGGAGACGTCGTTTTTCCATTTTTCTAATTCTTTCTGAAAATCCAAATCTAATTGAGTATTATGCTGATCGACATCCGCTTTTTCCTTCGCCCAATTTGCAACAGCAGTCGAATATCTATTCTCGAATTCTTTTATCTTCAGTTCTTTTTTTGATTTAAACATGTTTTCAGTGAAGGAAAATCTGGGCTCTTCTTTGACTGGCATACTTGGGTAATTTTCTTTCAACTTTCGAACTGGTTTGAAAGGTATTTGTTCGGCGTATTTTTCTTTCTTCTTAAACTTTCCCAATCTACCTCATGATTAACTGATAATGAACTGGCAAGAATATCTTCAACATTTTTTAAAGCGTTCATAGCTTCGTCTGTTCTTCTATTAGCTTCCTCCAAATTGGCTTCTTTTTCATTGTTGATTTTACGTCGAGAAGAAATTGTTTCCCATTTTTCATTCCATTTACGCTTTTGTAAATTGACTTTAGTATTGAGCATGTATGTATCAGGCGCAGAAATTAATTTGTGTTCATTTAGCCCTTCATGGGACATTTCGACGGTATATCTTAAAACGCGAGTCCCTGAGGCACTATAACATGCTTGATTTCGACCTACCTTAATTTGATTATCACTCATGGTGAACCCTGTTTGTTGTTTTTCATATAAAAAACTATGTAAGTAAACAGGAACGGCATGTTTGACTTGTTTCTCATTTTGCGTTGCTTAAAGTACGTTACAAAGAGGACACTGCCTCACCTATCAAAGAGTATGATTACCTAAATTTTCGGACTATTATACACGTTTTTTCGTTTGAAATCGAGTAAAATTTCGCGCATAATTCGCAAAAATCGACTGCGTTAGTTCATTTGTTTTCCTCTGATTCTGCTGTTGGCTTTCTCTATTACAGCATAGATTATGGATTGCGAAGTGAAGCCCAACACAATCAGAGCTATGAGACTTAGCACTACCCATGCCAGCTTCGCCGGAAACTCGATTATGGAGAACTCGATGTAGACCATCGAAAAGAACACGGCAAGATAGCTTCCGAAGAAGCCGACGTTTCGATACCAGTCTCCGCGACTCCACGGGTCTTTGCTGCTTGGAAAATACGTCAGTGATTCTGTGGATTGGGTGTCAGCTTTTATGTTTCGCCTAAACCCGACGACAGCCGCTAACAAACCGATGAAGACGGCGATTAACCCAGTGGCGGTGCCAATGACTGCTTGAATTGAGCCTCCAAACGAAGCCGAAAAAAATAACGCAACAGCGACTGAAAGCGGAAATACGCAGGTGATTGCTAGGAAAGCATAGAAAATCTTGTTTCCCTGCTTTGAAGCAACAGTTTGCTTTTTGGGCGTGATGGTAGATTCCATGACTTGGACGGCTTGGATGGCTTCTTTTCCGTCGTCTGAGAGCTTGTATAAGCTGCCTGCATCAAGATAAATGAGAGTGTCGAGTTTTTTGAGGTGATGGTCAAGGTTTCCGTTGCTTTCAATGTTTAGTGCCGCTTTGAGTTGAGTAAAATTCATGGGGTTATCTTGCAGAAGAGCGAGAATTTTTAGGCGTGTGGGATGCGAAATTTTTTCGAAGAGCTCGGCGATTTCTGACATTTGTTTCACGGAGAAACAGATCATCTATTCTATATTTAACCCCTGACTTCTTGACTAAAAGTCAACAGTTATGTTCATTTCAAAGTGACAAAATGCAATCACATAATTGAAGGAAGGGACAACCACCAACTTTGAAGTTTAACTCCGAAGCTGAGCATCCGGTGACTCGGGTTACACAGTAGATTGCGGCTAAATTGGGGATCGCAACTGCCTCTTGGGTTGTGCAGTTTGTTGGATCGATGACTAATCCGGTTTCTATGGCGATTGTTTCTGCAGCATCGGCAATGAATTGAGTGACTACGCTGTCGGGTGCTTCAGCCGCTGAAATTGGTTCAGTCACGCACACTGCCAGGCGAAACACAACCAAAGCTAACCAGGACCTCTGCTGATTTACTTTGGGGGAACTACGCTCTAATGCATTATAGCCCAAACACGATACTTACCTTTTTTCGTAAGTAGCCCTAAAATTCAACCCCAAACTCAAACCCAAAGTTTGACAAATTACTGTTGAAACATCTTTTATTTTGTTGAGAAGTAACTTCGGTAACTAAAGATTGTGGAGTAGTGTGTGGTTTTGTCCGAACAGCAACGTAATAATCAATCAGGATTTAGTTTTGAATTAGAAGAACTAAGCACAAAACTCGCAGGTATAGAAGAAGCTAAGAAAAAAGCAAATCCCGACACCTAAAAAAACAAGTGTGTGTGATTAAAATCTAACCCGCCACCACTTTTAACATAAAAAGAAAAGAATGAAAAAAGTGGTTTTATTTCTTCAACTCAACAACTATGATTTCAACAGTAGTTTTCCCAGTGTTTTCAATTTCGTGGTCTTGCGCTTTGGAGAAAACTGCTTGTCCCTCAGTGAACTCCTTTTCTTCAGATTTTCCCTCAGACGTCATCTTGAGTTTTCCACCCTTTATGACATACATTACATTGTCTGGGTGATGATGCATTTTAGCAACATCTCCAGGCTTAAAAGTCGCTCCAAGAACACGGACTCGGTCGTTTTCCAACTTGGGTTTGGCAACATTAGCTGCCACTTTCAAAACATCCATTTTATCCATTTCAGCACTTCCTAAAACTAATCTTAGTCAACTGTTAATTCTCATTAAGATAAGGACATGTGATTGATACTAAGCAATCACATAGAATTAGAATGAATTTAGTCTTCATTGCTAAGAACTAAACTTGCTAAAAAAATTGCTATCAATCTGAAAACAGAAATTACATACTAAACAATCAGTCGTAGTTGTGTGTGGGATTAATATTTAATCCCCCTCACGTTCAAATGATATTAAAGAACCTTATTATTATAAAGCGATAATCTACATTTGGTGCTGGATGTGATTAATCTAAAACATTTATGGAGCAAACTTACTCACTCCAAAAAGAGTGCGCACTCCAAAAACGAAAACAACACTTCAAGCGCCTACGCCACGCTCCCCTATTATTACCCAACCGAACAAGTGAATAATCGGGACAAACTGGAAAAAAAGAAAAAACGCCATAAGTAGCACCCTGCAAGGAAAGCGGATCAGTCGTCGGTATCGCGCCATACATCATTTTTATGGTCAATGTAATCTGGTGAGACAAATTCATCGAGTAAATCCAGCCTTCGTTTATTTTAGGCTTCGATAAACCCACGAACAATAGTTTTGTTCTTTTCCAATGACATATAGGTTCGCTTCTTTTGCATTTATTTTGATTAGAGGATGGAATTCTTTTCTTCGTTACTTAAGGGCATTTCTAAATTTCCTGTTACAACAAGATGATGGGAAAATTCGTGAAGGACTATTTTTCTTGTTAAGCCTTATTTCAATAAATTGGCGTAAAATGATATAGTAAAACAATGCATATCTTTCGCCTTTGACTGGTTCTAACGTTTTATAGAACCAAGCCACTTCTTTTGCCATTTCTGGACATCAAGAACATACTGTTGGTATTTGAAACCCCCACCACTTAGGCGATCATCCGTGATGAATTTTGATTCAACGTAATATTTGGATATGTCTGGAAATTCTTTGACTGCTTCTTGCAAAATCTTCGAAATCGTCATCGCGTCTTCGTTACTTACCCCCGGCAAGCGGTTAATATCATCATAGATTTTTCCTTTGTTTTCAGTCACAATAATACCTCTATTTTATTCTTCAGCTTTGCAAGTATTTCTAATATCTGACGATTTTGTAGCGGTTTCTTCCTAATTGCCGCTTTCTTTTTTCTTGTGCTTCCGTTAATTTTGAGTTGGCTGTTTTTACTTCAAAAATTGTGGGGTTACCGGTTTTGTCACCGAAAAAATCGCGTTCTTGAACAATGAAGTCGCCACCTTTACGAATTTTGGTGCAGTCGTTACCTTGAAGGCTTTGTTCAAACGCAAAACGGTCTTTAGCAATTTTACCTTTTTCACGTCTGAGGCTTGACTGGGTAAACCTTCTCGAAGTGTTCCCAAAGCCGAATGGACGATGTTCCTTTGAATCGTTTTTGCCCAATTAATACAGCTCTTTTGGTGTGTTACCTATCAACATGTATTAAAAAGTTACCACGAATGCCTAACTTGATCGAATAAAAATGACGTTCTAATCAAATATTTGGTGCAATAAAGAAAACAGGTCATTTCTTCTGATTTTGGACAAGATTATTATAGAATCGCATGAGTTTTCTGTTGGGGAAAGAGCAATAAAGTGAAAAGATTTTGCACGCTACTATTTGCTTTCTCTGCAATCTTTATAGTAGTTATTGCGGGAGGAATGCTCAACTCTTCCCTTGAACCGACTAATTATCAGGAAAGCAATTGGACGGCTCATACATTCCATTATGTTCAACCGCTTGTTTCCTATGCCGCCTCGGGGTACACTCCAGACCAGATAAAAGCTGCCTACAATCTCCCTGAAGGAGGCGGAGCTGGAACAACAATAGCGATAATAGAAGCTTACAAAGCCCCAACTATCCAGACTGATCTGGCATTTTTTAGCAACCGATTTGGCTTGCCAGCTCCCACCTCAGATAACTTTGAAATTCACCCTATGGTCTCCAATATAGGAACAGATACAGGATGGTCTCAAGAAACTTCTTTAGATGTTGAATGGGCACATGCAATAGCTCCTGATGCGAAGATCCTTTTGGTTCAAGCAAAATCACCAAGTATGATTGACCTTTTACCAGCAGTGGATTATGCTCGAGGACGCTCCGATGTTGTGGCAATTTCAATGAGTTGGGGTGATGACGAAACCTTTTCACAAACCAACTCGGACTACCACTTTACTAGTAATTATGGAGCAGCCTTCTTTGCCTCATCAGGAGATTCTGGATCAGGAGCAATTTGGCCTGCAAGTTCACCAAACGTTGTCGCCGTCGGAGGAACAACACTAAACCTCAACTCCGATGGAACATTAATTTCAGAAACGGCATGGAGCGGAAGCGGAGGAGGACCAAGCGCCTATGAGCCAAAACCCTCATACCAAAATACTTATGGACTCAGCGGAAACAGGCGAATTGTACCTGATGTTTCCTACAATGCCAACCCATCGACCGGCGTTTTGGTCTACATTAATTCTGTCTGGTACGTAATGGGAGGAACAAGCGCAGGAGCCCCTCAATGGGCCGCTATACAAGCCCTCGGACGATCCGCATCAAATAATAATTTTTACGCAAGAGCCAAGGCACCAAACAATTCTACGTTCTTTCGCGACATAACATCAGGATCTAACGGAGGATACAATGCAGGATCCGGATACGATTACGTAACGGGATTAGGAAGCCCACTAACAACTAATTATGCAAACTCAATCGCAACGGTATCGAATTCGATAAATTTGATTCCAGCTGGCAATTCAACACCGCTCTCATCCAACAACAAGTTTATGGTCAACTACACTCTTAGCGGAAAACAAATTACTACATACTTGAAAGACGGAACCTCAACTTTCAGTACCGACGAAAACACCAACATTACTGTTGCAGGAATTTCTACAGGATCAACAATTCAAGAAAAATGGGTTACCAACGCAAACGGCAACCCAGTGTCAGGAACAAACTTAACCCTTTACTATTACGATATTCTTGCTCAAACAGTAAGTTATTCGGTTTCTGGAGGTGGAACTCCTGAAGGCCCAATTTTAACTTATAGCACTGCACCTTCAATCTCTTCTTCTCAGCAAGTGATTGAGTTAAGCAACGCACAACTTATGCAATCATCAACAACAATTTGGCCAATTGCAGGAACAAATGTTACCGTCCCAGATGCCCTTTCCCCAAATGGCATTGAACAATGGTCCACTCCAATCACCAGTTGGCAAATTGCCTACGCAAATCAGATGCCAAACCAAATCAATTATTTCCACCAATACGCCGTATCGATTGGATACCAAATATTGGGCGGAGGCAATCCGACACCTCCCTCACTGAACGCAAAATCATATGGAGCAAACATAGCTCTATCACCGATGCAATCAAACATCGTTAATCTTTGGCTGGATGCAGGATCTCAATTCCAACTTTCCAGCAATCTCTCATCATCGAATTCGATGGAAAGATGGATAACAAACACTACAACTGGAAAAGTTAATACAGCATTAAATTTCTCAATCATTTACTATCATCAATTTAATGTCTCGGTTCAATACTCAATTATCGGCAGCGGCAACCCAGTGCCTCCCATTTTTAATTTCGTAAACTTCGGAAACATAATTACACAACAACTTTCGACAAATCCTCAAGGACTTTGGATCGATAGCAACACCTCATACGATGTCCCATCCCAGCTAAACGGATCCACAGCGACAGAACGATGGTTCACTGCAACAAATTCCGGAACCATTCAGAATGCAGCAACGATTAATTTTATCTACAATCAACAGTTTTTGCTAAACGCGACCGGAGGATCAATCAGTCCTCAATGGTACAATAGTAACGAATTTGCTCAGGTTTCCCTCAACGGCGTGTCAGCCAGAAATTTGGTGAACGGCACTGGGGAAAGGTTAACTTCTTACTCAATCGATAACGGCGCAGCAATTGAAGTCCAACCCACATTGGGATTAGTGTCTTTGTCAATAATGATGAATTCCACTCATCTATTGGCAACCAATTCAGTCGCTCAATATCAGGTCAACACTTTGACCGGATCTTTGAACTCAATTACCCCAACTCCGATAAACGGGGACAATGGTTGGTACGACAAGGGAACAACTGTCAACATTAATTACGATTATTCGTGGAATCTCATTCCTGGTCAATCAAGACTCAACGCTATTAGCTACAGCCTAAACAATGGAACTTCTACTGCCTTAAGCAGGTCAGGGACAGGAACATTCGTTGTTCAATTGCAATTGACTAATCCTGAAACAGTAAATGTAGCCTCAGTAACCCAGTATATAGTGAACGTTTCAGGAGGAAATAACATTGAATGGTCACAGTCCTCACCCACGAAAGATTCATTCTTCGACTCAGGCTCAACAATTACTGTAAATACTGATCGTTCATGGATGATTTCTAATGGAAACACTCGACAAATTTTAGTCAGCTACACAACAAACAACGTAACATCGACAGTTAACAAAATTGACACCGGAATCTACAATGTACAAACTCAAGGTCTCAATAGTCCACTCCAACTAACCTTCAATTCAATAACCCAATATCTCATCTCATTCCAGTTCAAAGACAATAGCGGGACCGAAACGATTGCTCCAACTTATTTCCAAATCCGAACAAGCAATTCCGACCTCATTGAAGTAACAAATCAAAAAGTTTGGCTTGACAGCGGAACCCAATTTCAGATTCAAAGCATAATCTGGCAAAACACTGAAGTTAAGACCCGACAATCAAGCAACCTATTTCGTAATAGCACCGATAACAAATACTATTCTTTGTGACATCTTTACAGGAAAAATACTAATTCAAAGCAATCAAGGAAATCCATTGCCAGGCGTTCAAGTCGCGGTCATCCTTGCTAACGAAACAGCAATTCAAGTAACGACAAACAACGAAGGCAGCGCCATTTTGCCATTAGTTCCACAAGGAACTTTCAGAGCAAACGCAACATACATGGGACAAAATACAACACTTTCAGGCGATTTTTCGAAACAAGCAATAGCAACTGGAACAATTCAGTTGCCTCAAGCCCAATCGCCTACTCCAAGTCTTTCAAGTTATCCTTCCCCTTCGATTCCTGAGCTATCTTCTTCAATTGCCCTGATAGTGTTACTCGTTTCATGCTCAGCAGCTGCGATGATTTTGAGAAAAAAGAAAAAATGATAACCTCTTTTAACTTAAGAAAAGAAAATTATTCAAATGTCGCCGGAAAAGAAAGCTTCAGCCCAGCGTCTTCTTTCCAATTGATTATCACTTTTTCCTTAAAGTTGCCTATCGCCAAAAGCGATTTCAGTTCTTCTTCTATAGGTTCTCGCCTTGAGCAGAAGATGACTTCGTTTCTTTCGTTAGTCCATATTATTAAGCCCCGAGCACTGCCCTTGTGAACCAAGTGCAACAAAGCATCCTCATCATCGACTTGAAGTAAAGCAATAGCACTTGAGCCCTTAATCGATGCCATAAGTTCGTAGACTGCAGCATCTGTACCATCCATTTCGTTAAGCATTTCACCAAAATAATGAGGGATAATTTCCGAGTCTACAAACCCAATTTTTTCGCTTTCGAAAACGTGATCTTTAACCTTGGCTTTAAGCTCTTTAAAGTTTTCAACGTTGCCATTATGGGCTGACACAATAGTAAGTTTAGATTCAAAATGTTCAACATAGGGCTGTGCAGCCTCTTTGTACTTCACTGTCCCCATCAATTCTTGGCTAGGATATCTAACGTGCCCAACTAGAACCTGAGCATCTTTTAGTTTCGGTTTCACAATTTCGGCTAATTGCAAAGCTGGAGAGCCAACATTTTTTCCGACTTTCTCACATATGATATTGCCGTCAGATAGCATAATAGCTACGCCTGCTCCGAATCCACCAACAGGCTGAGCCTCTCCAGGATACTGACTCGATTTCTAGTTTACACAGAATTTGAAAAACTTTATTCATTGATAATGGTTTCTTAAGGATAAATCCAAAAATGCCGCACATAGAGCTGTTACTCCAAAAATATTCTGTATTAACCCTTTTAATAGGCTTTCGCGCTTTACGTTTTCATAATTTTCAAGTAGACAAACTTTTTCAGTCTGGAAATTAATATGATCCTAAGGTTTTCTTAAGAGGTTAAATGCATGACAGACTTAATTATTAAGAGCCCAGCATTTGAAAACAACAAGCTAATTCCAAGCAAGTACAGCTGCGACGGAGAAGAAATCAGCCCTCCAATAACCGTGGAAAACATCCCCCCACAAACAAAAACTCTAGCATTAATTTTAGATGATCCTGACGCTCCCAGAGGCACCTTCGATCATTGGATTGTTTGGAATATTTCACCCAATGGCAAGATCGCGGAAAACAGCGTTCCAGGGACACAAGGCTTGAACAGTGCGGATCAACAAGCGTACATTGGTATGTGTCCACCATCGGGCACTCATAGATACTTCTTCAAAGTATATGCCTTAGACACAAAACTAGAACTAAAGGCAAATTCAACCAAAAAGAAGGATTTGGAAAAAGCCATGCAAGGTCACGTTCTTGCAAAAGGCGAACTAATAGGACTCTACTGCACGGTAAATTGAATCCAACAAAATAGATGCCCCTTTTCTTTTGTTCTCCTGAATAAAGAGAATAATTATTACCAGAAAAGCCATTTACCTGATTCAACTATAAACAGTGGGGACAGGGTTGAATTTAAGGAAAGGTGCTCCAACAATTGTTCTTATCGCGCTTTTCGTTTCATCAATTTTCTTTACATTTGATCCTTTTGTCAAAAATTCTTCTGAGTTTTATGTAGGAGTAGAATTTGCTTACAGCAACAACCTAAATGATTCTCAAACCATTCTTTATGATCTGAAAAATTTAGTAGATAAGGTTGAAAATTATACCAATCTTTTCGTAATTGGCTTGCCCGAGGTATCTAAGAATCAGGCACTCTTGAACGCTTCATGCGATTACATTTACGGCACCGGTTTGAACTTTATTGTCCTCTTCACAGACATCACAAGCTACAATTACACCGTGTCCGACTGGACCAAAATGGCACACCAAAAATACGGCAACCAATTTCTAGGGCGTGTACAGACTCGACGAACCAGGAGGAATCGAGCTGGATAACTACAAAGACCGATTTCTTAACCAAAGCATGTTTTCACAAGACCAAAGAAATTACTCAAGAGCCGCTGATGAATATCTCAACGCATTGGGAAGCCACGTAAAATATTTCCGCCAAGCCCTTTATCCAACTCTTTTCACAGCTGACTATGGTCTTTACTGGTTTGATTACAAAAGCGGCTACAACGTAATCATGGCCGAGTTTGGATGGAACCACAGCAGACAAATTACCACTGGACTGTGCAGAGGCGCCGCTGCAGCAAACAACAAAGAATGGGGAACCATTATAACTTGGACATATTCACAAGCGCCATACATTGAACCGGCCCCTCAACTATACGACGATTTAGTTTTGACCTACAAGGCAGGAGCCAAATATGCTGTTATCTTCAATTACCCAAACAACGTAACTAGTCTACGGAATTCTAACAGAACCGCATTTTGAAGCCATTCAAAATTTCTGGAAATACACAAAAGATAATCCGCAAAGTACTGTAGTGGAAAAAGCAAGCTCAGCTTACGTACTTCCACAAGATTACGGTTTTGGCTTTCGAAACCCTAACGACACTTTGTGGGGAATATGGAGCGGAGATGAATTGTCAAGTAAAATTTGGAGCGATGTTAACAAGTTGACAAGCCAACACGGCTCTGGCTTGGACATCGTTTACAATGACTCCAACTACATGAAAGGCTTAGAAAGCCGCTACGATAAACTGTTTTTCTGGAACGAAACTATAAACTAACAAGAAGAAAAAAGTTGGACTAGTAAGGTTCGGTCCAAACTTCAAAATAGCTCTTGGCATGACCGCAAACTGGGCAAATTCCTGGTGCCTCGCTACTTTCGTGAACATATCCACAGTTTCGGCATTTCCATTTTATCGGTGCGTCTCTTTTGAAGACTTTCTGCTGAGTCACATTTTCCAGCAGTTTCAGATATCGTCGCTCATGAGATGTTTCCACTTTAGCTATTGAGCGGAAAGTTTGGGCTGGAGCCATGAATCCTTCCTGCTCGGCGATATCACCAAAATGTGGGTACAGATAGGTCCATTCAAGATTTTCGCCGGCTGCTGCTGCTTTGAGGTTCTCAGCTGTTGTAGTAATAATGCCTGCTGGGTAACTAGCAGTTATTTCTGCCATGCCTCCCTTCAAATGCTTGAAGTAGAGTTCAGCATGCTCTTTCTCGTTGTCTGCCGTCTCTTGGAAAATTGCAGAGATTTGCTCGAAACCTTCCTTTTTAGCTTGATTAGCGAAAAAAGTGTAACGATTACGAGCCTGTGATTCGCCAGCAAACGCGGCTAAAAGATTCTTTTCAGTTTGACTGCCCTTAAATTCCATAATAAACAACTCCTAAAAACAATACATAAAGCGAAAAATAAAAACAATTCCCGAAAAAAAACAAAAGTTACATGATTTCCGAGCAAAAAATAGCTAAAAAAGGAAAGATATCGCCAATATCAAGTTGGCTTAAGACACTTGAATTTGGCAAGCTTGCTGCAAAACCTGACCAAGCAAATCTAACCTGATCATTATCGCAGTTTTATGGGCTTTAATTGGATCATTCATGAGCTTCTGCTTATGCCATTGAACATGATTCTCTATAGCGTCGCTCATTACACGTAAAGTGGGAATCATCAGAATTTCTTCGCCACACTCAGGACATCTTATGAAACCCTTTTTCGGAAGACTGTCCTTGTTTGGAGCCTCAATAACTTTTTCGTATAACATTTTAAGTTTATTATCATCGTAAATTATTTCAGCCACTTAGACACCCTCTTGATTCCCGTTCCCCGGCGAATGTTGGATGCTGGATTGTTGCAAATTCAGGTTTTAAGTATTCATAATATGCTCGTATAGCCCCATGAAGCATATATGACGTCTTAACACTTCAAAAATGAGTATTCAGTAAGGTTAAACCACGCATAATGCCTTACCAAAAAATTGGCTATTTAATTATTAATGTATAATTTTCCCATGGAAGCGTTTAAAAACTAAATCCCTTTAGATTCAAACGTACAAATCAAAATAACCAAAATATATAGAAGAAAGGAATGCTCAAGGAATTTGAGTCTTGTTTTGATCTGGCTCAAGAATTAGTTGCAAGTTCAATTCAAAAACCGCAACAGGGTTCTCCAACTTCCAAGACTCCAATACTATCGGAGACACTTCACCTACAACGCCAATTTCTTTTCCATTAAAAACTACAGCACCCACTCGACCTTCTATAAACATTGGGTGACTAGTTGTCTTAAGCTGCCAAGAAACTCCGAGATTGATAAACAAAGAATCTAAGCAAGCTTTGATTTCGCTATATCCTGCTCCCGGATGCGTAGTTGCGGCAGCGAGCCATTCTTCATCACGAGTTTTCGTTTCTCTCGTTTCATCAGGAATCGTTACTTTGCCCAATTCGAATACGCGCTGTGGAAAAGCCACTGATTGGTTAGTACTTAGAAACTCAATCAAACCAGGCAAGAGCCAGTTACGAAGGCAAGTCATTGTTATTATTTTTGGGTTTGAAATTTCAACAACTGGCGTAGGCTCTTTGTTCATTTTGACAAAAAGCTTTTCGGGGTTAGTTAAAGTATAATTTAAAACTTCTTGGAAGCCTGAACCAACCATGAGCTCCCTTCCAATATTCACTATACGCTGGACGGGTCTTGGGTTACCTGTTGTTGGAAGATCTCTCCAAAGAGGCTCAATATTATTGTAATTGAAGGCAACTGCCACATCTTCAACAAGATCGATAGGATGCATCACATCGACTCGATAACATGGAACGAGTACTTCAACCATTTTTTCGTTTACTGCTCCAACACCTAAACCGGCAACTAAAAGCAATTCCGCGATTCGACTAGCCGTCAACTCGATCCCAATAACCCGGTTTACATATTCCACATTCAATTCTACGCAACGATTGCCAAAGTCAGGAGTCAACATTTGTTCAGAAGAATATGCAGGGTCTTTTGGATAATGAACCTCAACCGCGAAGGCTTTGCCGCCTCTATCAATTAATGCTGTCGTTACAAGATTCAGCGTGTTAAGAACAGTCTGATGAGAAGTTCCTGTAACTTCCACGAGCAGGTTCGTAGCAGTCTCAGTTACTTTGCCCAAATCATTGGAGTTTATGATAGGAGGAAAAGACAATACTTTCTTTTCAGAGTCCAACAAAATAGGGTAAACTCGGTGTTTGTTTACGATGTGCCCGTACTGTTTTCCTTTTGGATGCTGATCTAAAATGTCCGCCAAAGTCATTTTTTCAGAGAACCCAAGTGGAACGAATTTGAAATCTGTTGGATTTGCAACTGAATAGCTTAATGGCGAAGAAATTAAGTCTAAATTATAGAGGCCAATAGACGTTTTTTGTCTGCTTCTGCCATATGTTTGGTCAAGTTTGTCTT
This sequence comes from Candidatus Bathyarchaeota archaeon, assembly GCA_963735905.1. Lineage (GTDB taxonomy): Archaea > Thermoproteota > Bathyarchaeia > Bathyarchaeales > Bathycorpusculaceae > JADGNF01. Next base: position 63,340 of record CAVTMS010000006.1, read on the forward strand.
GAAGGTGCATGAGGCCACGAATGATAGTGTCCGTGAGATGCACATTTTTGATTACCGAACACGCGATAAAGGGTCGGATACTCTTTAGTTGAGGATCAACATAGACTTCGAAAGCTTTCTCGCCAACGCCGTACTTCCGTGGACCTTTCTCTAAATTGAGATAACAACGTAACCCTCTCGCCAAGCCTTCAACGCTCCAAAGGTCAGGGCGATTAGTATCTTTCATCTCAACGCTCACTGAACCTTCTTTCTCGTTGCAAGCTTTGACCTCGCTTTTTACAAAAGCCAAATCTTCATCCAGTTTAGCCATATTGCCGTGGTAGTTTATTCCTAAGAGCTTCTCGAATTCAGCTAAATCAATGTCAATCGTCGGCATGTTAAGCCACCTGTTTCTTTCTGAGCCAATCTAAATCTTGGCTGAAAATGCTTCGAATATCGTCAAGTCCAGCACGCATCATGAATAAACGGTCAACACCTAAACCCCAAGCAATAACGGGAACTTTAATTCCCAACGGCTCCGTGACTTCGGGACGGAAAATTCCTGAGCCACCAAATTCTACCCAACCATATCCCTTTTTGTATGCGCTAAGTTCAACGCTGGGTTCAGTAAAGGGGAAGTAGTCCGGTTTGAAACGAATCTTATCTGCTCCAGCGATTTCCTTTGCAAATTTGCCCAAAACCCCTAACAGATCTCTAAGGTTTAGGTTTTCATCAACTACAATGCCTTCGACTTGATTGAACTCCGACAAATGTGTCTTGTCAACTACTTCAGGGCGATAAACGCGGGCGACACTGAAGTACTTGCTTGGAATTTGCAGATTCTTGCTCAAAAGAGTCCTTGCGCTCAAACACGTTCCGTGTCCCCGAAGAATCAACCGTCTGGCTGCTTGTTCAGAATATTTATAGCCCCACCCCTTCGAGCCCGTTGCATCTCCGTTCTCATGGGTTTCTTTAACGCGTTTTACTGCTTCAATATTGGTTAAATCGCCAAATTCTGGATTCTTAACGTAATAAATGCCATCAAGTTCTCTTGCCGGATGGTCTTGGGGAGTATAAAGAGCATCAAAATTAAAGAAAGAAGTCTCAACAGCAGTACCGGTCATCTCCTTAAAGCCCAAGGTGACCAGTTTTGTTCGAACCTCATCAAGAAAATTCAGATAAGGATGCTTTTTACCCGGCCAAATACTTGCCACAGGCGCTTCAATATTGTATTTTTGAAAGCGAACATTTCGCCATCCGCCTTTAATGATAAGTTCTGGCGTGACCTGAGTGACTTCCTTAAGGCCAAGAGTTAGGTCCGCAGCGCCGCCCTCAATAGCTTTTACGCCTTCTTTGGTAAGCTCTATGACGCGTTGGGTTTTTTCTTCAGCGATAACGGCCTTCCGTTTTTTCAGCGCCTCAACAGCTGCCTGCATTTCTTGACTCAACTTGTCTATAGTTGTTTCTTCTTTGCTACAAAGGGCATTCAGAAGTGCTTCATCGCTGCCTTCTTTGGGGTTAGTTTGAACACTTAACACACCTGTTTTAGGGTCAAAAGTGGCCCATTTTTTCCGTTGGGTCCAGCCCAAAGCTATTTGGGCAAACTGAGGATCCAAAGATGCTTCCTTCGCGGCTTGACTCAGGGTTCCTGACCCTCCCAAAGCAATTATTGCTTTGATAAGTCGCCTTTCAGGCAACCCATTTTGAGCGTGAACTTCGCCTTCTGGAGTGAGCTTAATTCGAGTTTCAGGTTTTGCATGGATCTTTGCTAAACCATTTTCCTGCAAAATTAGCGATGACCGCATTACTGCGGAGTCAGGCAACTCGCATTCAGCCATTAATTGTTCTATGGAAGCTTTTTTGTCGAGCTTGTCTAAGGCTGAGAGGATTCGAACTTCGTTTTCCCTGAGCTCCACCATTACACAGTACCTTCATCATGCAACGCAATTTGGTTAGTTAGGTTAATGTTATGATTAATAAAAAGTATGCTGAGGCTCTTGGGCACTCTAAGTGATTGTTGATTCTTTATCTCTTTGGACAACTGCGAATCAAAGGGTCCTACATTTTCCTTAAACTCATTAGGCAACCACAAGAGAAGAACAACAAAAAGTTCCTGGATGTTGTTCTATCAGCTCAAGAACTGAGTAACGAATTTTTTGCCATCCTTCTTGCAGATGTCTTTCACCAGGTTGCGGCCCATCAGCGAAACGGTGTTGAGCCCTATTGTTGGTCCTGCCCATTGGCCTACCATGTAGAAGTTTTCGAGTCCAGGCAAAGTCTTGCTTAATCCTTTCTTATTGATTTCTTTTTGGTATCTTGCGGGTGCTCCATAGGCTTGATATCCGTGATAGGAATTGGTCCAGTGTTCAGCTGAAATCGGAGTGACAACATCCATTGCTTCAACTTGGGTACTGAAGCCTGGAAAACGCACTTCAAGTTTTTTGGCAATTGTTTCGGCAACTTTTTGTTTTTCTGAGCGGTAATTTTCGGGATTACTTGCAAGTTTTTGCCAGTATTCATAGTTGGACTCCATTACTACTTTGATTACGCATTTGCCAGCGGGTGCAAAAGTCGGGTCAAAGTTGAATATTTCCAAATCAAGCTTGTCTCTTTCCCTTTCCTCAATAACTATTGGCTTGTCCATGAAGAGGACCAGCGCGTGAGGTTCATTTGAGAAATCTCGATTAACGCCAAACCACGTTTCTAGTCCAAATACCTGAGTTTTTGGAGCAGAATTATAATATTCTTTAATCATTTCGTTGACGTATTTTCCCTCTAGCATATTGAAGATCGTTGAGTAACCATCCGCTGCCGATACGATAACTTCTGCAAAGTGTTCGGTATTGTCTTCTAATTGTACGGCTATCGCTTTCCCTTCTTTGGTCAGAATCTTTTTGACCTTAGCTGAATATGCAACTTTACCGCCGAGTTCTAAGTAACGCTTTTCGATGTTTTTGGAAATAACTGCAGAGCCGCCAATTGGCCATCCCCCATCTCCGGTATTTAGAGCTGCAAGGAAAATGAGGGTAATTATTGTTGGAATTTCTGGTATGTCATACTGGATTGTAGCAAAGGCTTTGCGGAGGAATGGGTCAGTGAATTGGTCTGCGTATTGCTTCAATTGTATTTTGGAGTATTTCATCAATGACCTCATCAGAGGCAGCATCTTAAGCTTCGTTAAGGCTCCACCTGTGAGTCCCTCGAACATATCGTATCCAGAAAATTGCTTTGCAGCCTTGATGTACCCCTCAATAAGTTTGGAATCTGAAGGCGAGAGTTCCTTCATATGCTGTTCAAGTTTTTCTAAGTCAGTGTAGACTGTGAAGGATTTGCCTGTCTGATCTTCAACTTTAACAAATTCCTTGAACCTATAAACCTTGACGTTTCGAAGAGCACCGAGCTCTTGCCACAAATGATTATTCACCGAATCAGGAGCAAGCCCAAATAAATTGTGGACAGCATAATCAAAGGTGTAGCCATTTCTCTTCCACGAAACGCAAACCCCTCCGGGCTTATCTTGAGATTCAAAAATTCTTGTTGAATAACCGTTCATTTGAGCAAAACAGCCAGTGGCTAATCCCGCTAAACCTGCACCAATTATTATGAAAGATTTATTCTCCATAAGGTCAACTCTCAGTTGATCGTAGTCTTTTAGACGAATTAGAATATTGATTTTATCCTCTTAATAAATTACTTTTCTGAATCTAATGGAAAGAAGAAAAAATTGATTTCTGGAAAAGCATTTTTTCTTCTTCTAATTGAAAATGAACGATAAATTTTGCAAGGTTATATCGACTAAAGGATGTTAACTAAAAAAGAGATATATTACCTGCAGACTTCTTTTGTGCAAATAACAAAAATATCGTGATCTTGATGTCTGGGATAAGCGGGGGAGAAAACAATAATGAAATGGTCGTTACACCTTGGGAAGTCAAGGGTAAAGTTGACTACGATCGTCTGATACGTGAGTTTGGAACCCAACCCCTAACTGATGAGCTTCTAAGCAGAGTAGAAAAGTACACTGACAAACTGCACCTGCAAATTGAAAGACGCATTTTCTTTAGTCACCGAGACCTTGATACAGTGCTCGACCTTTACGATAAAGGCACCAAATTTGTGTTATACACAGGCAGAGGTCCATCGGGGCCCGTGCACATTGGGCACCTTGTTCCTTGGATTTTCACGAGACATCTCCAGGAAAAATTTGGAACCAGACTATACTTCCAAATGACGGACGATGAAAAGTTCATCATCGATGATGAAGCAACGTTGCCCGAAACAAAAAAATATTCATATGAAAATGCTCTGGATCTTATCGCCGTTGGTTTCAAACCTAAAGATACCTACATTATTTATGATGTCGAAGACATGGATCTTCTTTACGACATAGCGTTGGAAGTTGCTAAGCGTATTACTTACTCAACTGCTAGGTCGACCTTCGGCTTTCAAGATAGCACAAACATTGGCTGGGTCTTCTGGCCAGCAATCCAAGCAGTTCCATGCTTCCTACACAAAAAGCTAACCGGAGAAAACGTTCCCGCTCTGATTCCGGCGGCAATTGATCAAGATCCCTACTGGCGAGTAACTCGAGATATTGCACAAAAACTCGGCTATTACAAACCCGCACAAATCCACTGCCGCTTCTTACCGGGGCTAGGCAGCAGGCGGAAAAATGAGCGCCTCTCAACCAGAAACAAGCATATTCACCATGGACCCACCTGACGTTGTCAAAAAGAAAATCTGGAACGCCTACACAGGTGGCAAAGGCACAGCAGCCGAACAACGTAAATTAGGCGCTGATCCAACCGTTTGCAGCATATTCCAATATTACTTTTTCCTATTCGAAGAAGACAATGCAAAACTCGCCGAACGCGAACGAAGATGCAAAGCCGGAGAAATGCTCTGCGGAGAATGCAAAATCGACATCGTTGGAAAACTAAACAAATTCCTAGAAGAACACAGAGAACGCAGAGAAAAAGCCAAAGACACAATCGAACAATACCATGTCAAGCGCAAGTAACCAATAATTTTAAGAGGCTTTTTTCAGTCAACTGTTTCTCATCCAAGGATTGCAAAGAGCAGTTTTGACCGCTAACAATATTCAGCTTCTTCAGACCCAATTCATTGTTTACTTTGATTACTTAGCGCCAAATGGCGCTAACTCTCCAGAAATTCCCTATTTTTAACCTAAAAGTCCTATTCGTCTTCGCTTTCTTCTCCAGCCAAGCAACCTTGACAACATTTTTCAGAGTTACTCCTGTCTGGACAATCTTCTGACAAATCTTTTGGACAAATAGTTATACAATCGCATTTTGACTTGTCCTCCGGGCAAACAAACTTCGGGGGAATAATTTTCTTCAAATTCACGGCGCTTCGCCTTTGTAATATATGCGGATCACTGTTTAAGGGTTCAGATATAACTTCACTTAGAAATTACCTGGCGGTTGTTGGTCCTGACATTGCTGTTTCTAAATTAAAGAAGGAATAAAAGGCTGGGGCAGCCTCACCACTTGCAGGAAACCAATCCAAAGAAACAGGAGCAAAGGAAATGTCTGGAAAAATCGAAGTAAACTACACTTATGCATACAGACTTCTTCACCCAATGCACACCGTCTTGTTGTCGTGCGTGGGAAAAACGGGCAAACCCAACATCACAACCTTAGCTTGGGCAATGCCAACATCCAATGAACCGCCTCTGGTCGCAATCAGCGTTTCACCAAAAAGACACTCTCACACATTAATTGAAGAGTCACAGGAATTTATCATCAACATTCCAACTCTAGAACTGCTTCAAGCAACTTACGCCTGCGGAAATTTCAGCGGGAGAAGCTTTGACAAATTCAAAAAAGCAGGACTAACACCGATCCCAGCAAAAAAGGTCAAAGCTCCAGCAATTAGAGAATGCATCGCCCACATAGAGTGTAGTGTAGATAGTTCGGTCACAACGGGAGACCACACAATTTTTATCGGAAAGGTGCTGCAGTCCTACGCGAACCCCGGAGTCTTCACGGAAAAATACAATCTCGAATCAGCTAAAATGCTTTACCATGCAGGCGGCAACAACTTCGCAATCCTCGACCCCAAAATCTACAAACCTTAAACTTTTCAAAAACTCATGCAGAAACAACAACTTTAAGACTCACAACTGAACGAAATAGAAGTAACCCCGAGAAGTGAAAAAAGCAAATGCCACTTTACGACGAAGAAGCCCTACAAAAATTCAAACAATCTGGAAAAATACTGCGCGAAACCAGAGAAGAAATGAGAACCTACGTACGCGAGAACATGCCAATAATCCAAGTATGCGAAAAAGCTGAAAGCCTAATACGACAAAAAGGCGGAAAACCCGCCTTTCCATGCAACGTCTCAATCAACGAGGTTGCAGCGCATTACACCGCTCCTCCAGGCGACATAAGCACAATTCCAGAAAAATCAGTCGTTAAAGTAGACATAGGAGTCCACGTCGACGGCTACGTAACCGACACAGCTTTCACAGCATGTTTCAACCCCGAATACAAAACCATGACAGAAACAGCCGAACTCGCTCTGAAAGCAGCCATAGAAGCAGTTCAAGCCGATGTATCACCCTCAAAAATTGGTGGAATAATAGAGAAAACCATCAAGAATCGAGGTTTCAGACCCATCCAAAACCTAACAGGACACTCGGTTGGTAGATACCTTATCCACGCCGGAACAAGCATACCTAACGTCCATCAAGTTACATTATCAAAATTCAAGACCGGCGAAGTCTACGCCATCGAACCCTTTGTTACCCTACCTGAAGCAGGCGGATCCGTTGAAGATTATCCCCAGAAAACCATTTTCAGATTAGTAAAAACTAAGTCAACAAAAAGTCCACAAGCAAAACAACTCCTAAAGTTCATTGAAGACAGTTTTCTGACGTTACCTTTTGCAGAACGCTGGCTTCAAGGAGTTTTACCAAAAGAACAACACGCTGAAGCTTTCAAAGAGCTTCTTGCAACAAAAGCAATAATGGGATACCCTGTTTTTGTTGAAGTAACAAGAAAAACAGTTACCCAAGCCGAACATACGGTCTTGGTAAAAGAAAATGGTTGTACCGTCTTAACTTAGACGGTTATTGGCTTGTCTTTTTCTTTCTGCTCTTTTAGCGTTGCTTCACGGTAAATTGCCGTGATTACTTGCTTGTCTTCGCACTTTGTGCATTTGTCAAGTTCTTTGTAAACGAAGTCTCCGCGTTGGAATTCGCGAGTGCTCTTGATGCCGCATTTTACGCATTCAATGGTTGTCAAGATTTTAGGCGCCTCAATCTTCAAGGTTGCGACGTGTTTGCGTGACTGGAATAGATAGTAACCTGAAAGTGCTAATGCGATGAAGCCGATTGCAAGTAGATAGATAGCTACTTCAGTTGAACCCTCAATTAGTGCGCCTACTGCGACAGCAATAGCTACAACGGATAAAACTAGGGTTATGTAGATTGCCGCGAGTACGAAAGTTGAGATTTTGTCTGTTCCGGTAGAGTTTGCATTTTTGGTCATTTTTGTTTCCTCCTATTGTCCTACACCGATGGTGTTACCGACACCAACGATAATGATTTGGTCGCCTTCTTTTGTTCGTTCATTTACGACATTCTTTACGCGTTCAATTGCTTTGTCAGCTGCGTCTGAAATTTCTTTGCGCATCATAGAGACTGCATCGCCAATGTCTTCTTTCACTATGACGGCGTAAAGTGGAATTTTGTCCGCCATTATGGCTTCTTCAATCTTGAACTGGTCAACACCAGGACCGCCGATTGCAGCGCCTATTCCTTCAGCAATTTCTCCAAGCATTTCGCCTTCAAGCTTCAAACCCGCATCGATCATTATCACGGCAGCAATTTTGCCTTTGTTTTCTTCAATTAGGGTCTTGACTGCATCTCCTGGTTTGCCGACGTTGCCACCTGGACCTTCAGCTTTCAACACCAATGCGGTGCGTTTCTCAAATGGTACAGTTGCAACAACGCAGTCTTTGGGGACTTTGCGAATTTCGTAGCCGTGCATTAGTTTTGCAGCAATCAATGGACCTGCACCGTCTCCGATTGGTTGTCCATTCGCGAAGGCTTTGAGTGCACTTGAGTATGCTTCTGCTTCCTTCATGACGAGCGGCAGAATCATCTGTAGCTGCATTATTGTGTAGAGGCTTAGAGTTTTCTTGCCTTGCAGGTAATAGTGCCTAACAACTTTGTAAATGAAGTTTAATGCCATTGCTGCTTCAAGCGTGTTTTCAAGGTTGTAAACTTGAACCTCATCGCATGCGGGCGCCATAAGTTTAACTTCGTCTTTCATACGTTCGTCTCTGACGTCAAGAATGTGATCAAGCTTGTACACTATGCCTGAAGGGTCCATTCCCTGAGGAGCAATAGTGAAGTATTCAAGATAACGATCCACTTTGCTTGAAGGGTCAACACTAGGTTTCCCGATTTCCTTTATGGTTTCAACGGCTGTTTTGCGGCCTTCTTCTTTCATTATTTTAAGTTTAAAGAGTGAGCTTTCAACTTCCCTAATCATTACGTACATCTGAATTCTTTGTCCATAGAATATGAATACGAAAATGAACAGGTAAGATAGTAAGCTGAGAATCTGAACGATAATATCGCCTGAACCAAATCCAATTTGGTTAGCCAGAATGGGTGTCTGTGCGAGCATATTCATCATTTCATCATCACTTCTCATCAGAACTATTTGCACTAAGTTATAAAGCTTAGCCAAATACGAGTAGCTTTCAATTTAGTTAAATAGTAAAAGTGGGTCACCAGCTTTCCCGGTTTTGCGTGGCCGAAGACCACACTACAGCGGGGAACGGAACACGGTTTAACTTCTGAGTTCGGAATGGGATCAGGTGGAACCCGCGCCCTATGGCCGGCAAGCCCATCCCTACTGTTGAGGTATGCTAAATAAACATTTCGCTTCCCATCAATATAATGCAGGCATTTCCCACCTTTCTTCCTTGAACGCCAAATCTAAACAAGCAACCCAAGGCAAAATGAAATATGGTGGTGGGGCCAGCCCGATTTGAACGGGCGACCTGTACCCAGGAAACGCGCAATGGCGAATCCTTACGGGTTTCTTCATGACAGCTCCAGAACTTCGTCATTCCCCCGAAGGAGTCAGCAAACCCGTTCTGTGTCTTCTGGAGCCCGTCGTCATACCGGTCTAGACTATGACCCCATCAATATTTCAAACCAATACACGACAAAACACAAATTTAAACCAATTGGAAATGCGCGGCGGTAACGCCACCTCTGAGACGAGAAAATAAAGACAGCGCACTACCTCCGAGATATTCTTTTAGAACCAGTATACGGAAGGTTGAATCAATAAGAAAAGTCAGTGCAAGTCAGCCTTTGGACGCGAATTTTGATTAAGGGTTGAAGCTGTAGTTTGTTTCTGTTACGATTCCGTTTTGCCAGGTTCCGCTCCACGCGATCATATTTTGTGGTGGAAACATTTCGGATATGGGCGACGTATAGTTTGCGGTTATAGTGTAGATTGGGTTTAGAGTTATTGGATATTGCATCGTTACGTTCCAACCATTGCTCTGGTATGAGTACTTTGATGAGCCTACCATCATCCCTGTTGACATCATTCCCCCACTCCACATAAGGTCTTGCATATAGGAGGCAGTCTGATTGTGTTGATTTCTGATGTAATTCATAATTGAGTCACGGATTTGCTCTTGAGTTGTAAATTCTGAGGAAGAGAATGCAGTTGGAGATACCTGAGGACTAATAGAAGCACCAGGTGTTGCCGAGGGAGTAGGAGTTGCGGATGGTTGATTACCGTTTAGCCCAATCAAGCCTACGTATCCAGCCACAATTGCAAGCATAACGACTAAGGTCGCAGCCAAAAGTATTCTTCTATCCAATTATCCTCACCTAACGTAGTGAATGTATTTGCTGATTATTATTTTCCTCGTTTACCTTAGAGTTAAATTATTTGATGCGTTTACCTTTTAAGCTGCGTCTTCGTAGCGATTCTTTTAGGAGATTACAATGCCATCCATTGAAGCAGTCAACTTAACAAAAAAATATGGCGTATTTACCGCTCTCTCAGATCTAAACTTGAAGATTGAGGGGACAAAATGCGTCGGTTTTCTTGGACCCAACGGGTCAGGAAAAACAACTACATTGAAGATGTTCACTGACTTAATCAGACCATCAAATGGAGAAGCTCTGATTAACGGCATCAACGTACACACCCAAAAGAGGACAGCTCTTGAGTCTGTGGGCACACTTATTGAAACTCCCGAAATCTACTCGTCCCTAACGCCGAGAGAGGCATTAACAATGATTGCGGAGATTCGAGGCGTGGCAAAAGAGGAACGAAGAAAGCGAGTAGAGGAAGTCGTTGCGGAAGTTCGTATGGAAGAATGGATAGACAAACGAGTAGGAAAGTTCTCCAAAGGAATGAAGCAGCGAATATGCATAGCCTCAGCATTACTCAGCGACCCCACAATTGTACTATTAGATGAGCCAACAACTGGACTTGACCCCCGAGGCATGAGTGAAGTTAGAGACATCATAAAATCGCTAAAAGGCAAAAATCGACTCATATTCATGAGCTCCCACCTCCTTGGCGAAGTTTCAGACGTATGCGACGAAGTAGCCATGATAAACCACGGCAAACTAATCGTCTACGACACACTCCCAAACGTCACAGCCAAGTTCGCAGGCGGAAACAACGTCGTAGAAGTTGGCCTCACGCGCCCAGTCGACAACACAATCGTCACCCAAAACATAGCAACTTTTCCAGGTGTAGTTAACGCAGAAAAAGTAGATGACAAAAATCTGAAGATAATCTTCACAGGAGGCATAGAAACTCAAGAAAGCCTTCTCAACAACATAGTCAGACTAAATATCGGCGTAGTCAGCTACAAAGCTGCATCATCCGAACTCGAAGAAGCATACCTCAAACTCATAACAGCAACGTTGTGATAAATATGACTCAAACCAAACTTGAATCAAGAAACATTGTACCCAGCAGCATAGCACAAGTGGGAATAACCACAAAATACGCCCTCCTCGACTACATCAGATCCCGCAGATTCTTCATAATACTAACCATAACAGGCCTGATAAGCGTACTTCTCACAGTCCTAGTCGGATATTACCGCCCCCCAAGCTTTCTAACATCTAACCTATCATTCTACAGCAGCTGGTGGGGAAATTCAGTAACCTTCGTTGTCATACTATCTGGAATATTCTTCGGCGGCGACGCAATATCAGGAGAATTCCAAAACAAAACAGGATACTTCGGAGTGCCAAACCCCATTAGACGCTCATCAATCTACATAGGAAAATGGCTAGCAGCTTTCATCGCATCAATTGTAATATTAGGCGTTTTCACAGCGGTCACAGTAGGAAATGGACTCTATTACTTCTCAGGCATACCCTACCAATTCGGCGAGTCACTGCTTTTCACAGTATTTTATTTAATTGCAGTTCTTGGGTTCACATTCTTCTTTAGCTCATTATTCAAAAGCAGCTCCATGTCCATACTCGTGACAGCGATTCTCTTCTTGTTCGTGTTCACGCTGATTCAGCAACTCGTTGCAGGACTTGTACAAATTGAACCTTGGTTCATCCTTACCTATGGGGCTCAAATAATTCCTAACGTGCTAATGGCAACCTATCCAGCGCATACCACCATCTTTCCTATAGGTAGAGGAGGCGCAACTCTTACAGAATACAATGCCACAATCCCGGAAGGACTCGCAATAATTGCAATATACTTCGCCGTGACAACAATCATAGGACTGATACTCTTCGAAAGAAAAGAGTTCAACTAAGATAGACACAAGAAAGCAGGAACAATCCCGCTGCATTATTTTCTTCTTTTCCTTATTTTGTTTTTACTTTAGATTTGCAATAAATTTTTTGACTTCATTGGATGCATTGGGTTTTAGAGGTTCTCCATGCCCAGGCAACATTACATCAAAAATTAGCATGGATATTTTAATTATCGAATCTCTAACTTGACTTGGGTTCATGCTAAACTGCTCAGGAGCTCCACTTATTTTCTTTCCATCAAACCGCAGCGTATCGCCTGCAAAGAGCACTTTTCGCTCTTCGTCCAGAAGACAAATGCTTCCAGGAGTGTGACCTGGAACATGAATAACATTGAGGTTTCCAATTTTGCTTCCTTCTTTCAAAATGACTTCAACATGAACGGGGGCGAGTTTGATGAAAGAAGTCACTGCCCTGAAAAGTATGTTTTTTGGTTTAGGCAAAGGTTTCTTTCCTGAAATGTATTCTGCCTCATCTTCGTGCGCCGCGATTTTGGCATTTGGAATGAGATCTTTTAGCTCCTTTGCGCTACCGACGTGATCCATGTGAAAGTGAGTTAGAACGATAAAAGCGACTTCAGAGGGTTGACGACCTATTTTCTGAATATAATCCAATTTTTTTGGCATTTCCAGAAGTGCCTGTGTCTATTACGATTAATCCATCTTTCTCAATTACGAGGTAAACGTTGCTACGCGCTATATTGGCACTTGCTTCATCAATCCGATGGACGCCTTCAACGATCTCCATCAAAACACCTGCAATTATGTCTGAATGCTTAGATTATTGCGTTGATATAAAGAGCTATCTGCTCAGAAACGTTGTAGGAACAAATAAGTGTCAGCTGGAACAAATTATTGTTCTCATTAGGCTGTAGCGATAGGTTTGGTGTCTCCGCAAAAGACTGCATGGTTACGTAGAAAAGCACCTCAACTTATAGCCACAGCAATTGGCATCGCGTTAGTAGTTGTAGTTCTAATTGAGATTTTGGAAGATACATTGGTCGAAGGAGCACCATTGACAGGTGGTCCCTTACTCTGGTTATGGAATGGGATTATCTTAATTACTCGTAATGTTACGGCAGCTATATCGTCTTGGGGATATCCAGGAGTTTTCATGCTAATGCTTTTAGAGTCTAGTTCGTTGCCGATTCCAAGTGAGGTAGTTTTGCCTTTTGCGGGCTACTTGGTTTCTCTTGGTCAACTCAATTTTTGGTGGACTGTAGTTATGGCAACAGCTGCCGGAATTGCGGGTTCCCTCGTGGATTACTATATCGGATGGAAGGGTTGGAATTTTCTGAGCCAACATCGAATTTTGGGAAAGTCCTTTTTTTCAAAAAGCCAATTTGACACTGCTGCAGGCTGGTTCAGCCGACACGGATCCATCGTCGTATTCCTAAGTCGTTTAGTTCCAGGATTTAGAACAATTGTCTCTTTTCCAGCTGGCGCCATTAAGATGCCTATTACAAAATTCGTTGCTTACACGACAGTCGGGTGTCTAATATGGAATGGATTATTGATCTATTTTGGATATTTCCTGGGCTCTCAGTGGACCGAGGTGGCAGGGATTTCACATTATCTGATAATTGTTGCAGTAGCCGCTTTTATCGCCCTATTCCTCGGATTCCTCATTTGGAGAAAAAGAAATTCCGCCGAAAGAAGAATTAAAACCGCATGAATGCCATTCGAATCTTTTCTAATTTGAAAACTTGTTGAAAGCCAACACCCCAAGCAAATTAATTACAATTCCAAGAATAATGAGCAACAGGTGATACCATTTTATCTTGCTGCCAATTCCGCGAACTGTAAGTACAAAAAGAAAAGGATAAAAATCCACAGCATAACGATACCCAAACCCCCAACCTGAAAGCCCTTTCGTAAAAATGACAAAGGCAATTGCAAGGATTGCTATCCAAGCCGACCAAGTCACTGCATCTCTCACTTTCGACTTGAACGCAAAAATAAATGCAGGCGTGGTGAACCAAATCGCCAAACCAGTTATTGGAGCAATTATAAAGGGAAAAGCATATGTGAAACGCGGCAAACCCGTTAGGAAAGGAGCCAAATTTTCCGGAATATATTGCAGGCTAAACAAACCGTGACTAAACCAGGGTTCATTTAAGATTCCAGGAATCATCCAATAACCCACATCAAAAGGCGCCCCAAACCTCACCAAATTATAAATCATGTCAAATCCGACAAAGATTCCCGCGCCTATCCCCAGCTTGACTAATGACGATATAGATGAACGAATTTTGGACACCCATTTAAACTCAGGTTGATTTGATATTATTAGGCCAGCAAAAAAGAAAATACCCAAAATCGTAGGCAATCTACACCAAAATGAAGCTCCCACAAGTAACCCGATCACAAATGGACGCTTCCAGGTGAAAGCTTCGTGGATGGCAAGAAGCAAGAAGAATGCTGAAATTACTTGAGCGATTAGCCATACTGAACCCGTGCTTGAAAGCCACCAAAAAATTGTTCCAAAGCCAAAAAGGGCGGCCATCCATAGGTGTTTGGATATCGGTTCTTTTTCGAGTTTTTCCCGTTTTTTGTCTAAATCCTTTGAGACAACAAAGGCTAGCGCAACGGTCATGCTACCAAATATTATTGAAATCAAAGTCTGGTCAAGTTGAACCCCGAAGATAGCAACTATCGGAGTCATAAGAAATGCAGGCAAAGGCGGATACACTACATAGAATCCAGGTCCGCTCGGATTAGGGATTAACTCATTTAGCCAAGAAGGATTATTCAAAAGATATAATCGACCATGAAGGAAAGCGTCTGCCAATCGAACATAATAATTATAATAGTTCGGATGACCTTCGCCAGTTGCCCAATAAATTGTAAAAGCTACAACGAACAGAAGCAAGCAGAGAATCAGCGATTTTTGAAAAGGCCTTAACTTTATGGTCATACGGTTTTTGCTTCTTTACTCTTGTTCTTTCTGGATATTGCTTAGAAAAGGATTCTTTGCTTAATTGCTTTTCCCGAAATCAACTAATGTCCTCTGAGGTTTGTCTTTGACGAACAAAGGATAAGTGACTTTGGTTCCTTCTACGTATGCAAATGGAGTTAACTCATGGTTAATTAGACTGTTTTCCGTCAAGAGGTGTTTTACGTTGATTTTTCTAACTGTTAAAGCATCGGCAATTAGCATCCGGTGACAACGCCAAGGAACCGCTTCTGCACACATAATCACTATCTGGTTCTCCCTTGTAAGTGCTAAAAGTTTGAGAAGACCCTCGGCAAACTCTTTTGTTTGCATGTAGTCGGCGTACCCTCGAAAAGTCTTATTTTCCCAAGCTAAATTTAGCGAATTTGAACTGGGTCTTCGCAATCCGCCAAGTTCAGGTAGATGAATATACCTAACGCCTTTGGATTGCAAAGAGTCTGGAAGAATTTCCTTGTTAAATTGTGGATTGTGCCTAGAACGAGGGACAGTGCGCACATCAACAACTGTAACTATATGAAATTTCTCCAAGAGTGAAAGGAACTCGTCCAAGGTTCTTGTAGAATGACCAATCGTAAAAACCGTGATATCGGATCGTTTACTCATGAGTTAACCAGCTCCAAAAGTAAGGAAGCCAATTCGAGGCAAAACTAGTGTTTCCTTTTGGCTTGAATATCAAGTGATTTAACCAAGTTATAATTTAAGCCAAAGCAGTATGCCCATTATTAATCCATAAATCGCTAAAGCCTCGGCCAACGCGACTACTAGAAAGCTCCTAAAGAATGTATCAGGTTTTTCCGCCAAAGCACTTATAGCAGCTGTTCCAGCTGACGAAATCGCAAACCCAGCTCCCAATGTCGCCAAACCGACAACAAGCGCCGCGCCCAGAGCAATTCCTAGTCGATCATTCGAACCTGAAGTTGTTGCCTGAGCCCGAGGAGGACTCAAAGTTGGCGAAACTGTGAAAACAACCGCTGCTCCAACAAGAGGCATAAGGGCTAACGGTAGCAGCATAAGCAAAATGAGCATATGTTTTTTCAAATAACCCATTCTCCAAATAGACATTCATTGCAGGTATGTATTAACTTTTTTTCTTATGGCGATCATTCTCTTTTTGGTTTATAGAAATTTCCACGGCTTCTCCGATTTTTCCTGCTTCTATTTTGATTTCATTTGCTTTCTTCTTGATTTGGGTCATTTCTTTATTTACTTCATTCTCAATCGTTTTTTCAGATTCTTTGTAATCTTTTTCAATCTTTTCTCTACCGCTCAAACAGGTCGAAAGCTCCTTCTATTTATCTAACAACTAATACAGGACAAGTAGCGTACTCAATAACTCGTTCCGCAACACTACCCAAAAGAATTCGCTCAGCCCCGCGTCTACCGTAAGTGCCCATCACTATTAATTCCATTTTTAAACCCTTTGCCAAATGAACAATTTGCTCAAAAGGTCTTCCTTTCGCAAGCAAAAGACTTGCCTTAACCCCCTCTTTTTGAGCCACCCCTTGAACATATTTTAAGAACCTTTCGCCATCCTGCTTTAACTCAGTTTCAACATTGTCTTTCTCAGAAGCGCGAGCAATTTGGTCAAGAGCCACGAGGTCAATTACATAAACAACTGTGATTTCGGCTTTTAGCATTTTAGCAACATTTACTCCATACTCAGCAGCACGCATACTGTAATCTGAACCATCAATAGGAATCAATATTTTCTTGACATTTTCAAACTTAACGCTCATATTGCTCGCGTTCCTTCACCATCCGTTTTATCTTCTTTGTTCTAACAAATTCTTCCCGCTCTTTCTCTTCTAAAACCAATTCGATACTTTTTACAGTTCCACGATATTTTGGAATTAATACATAATTCAAGGCGTTGACACGCCTCTGCGTCTTTCGAATATCATTGGCTAATTGAAATGTAATTCCTTCAGCACGGGCTAACTCAGCAACATATTCCAAAACACCGTAAAATTCCTTAAACGCTTTGTCTAATTCAGCACTAGTATTCGCAAATCCATAATCTGGTTTAACCTCTGTTTCACTTCTGAAAATCCACAATGGGAACTGTAACCCCCATTATGCTTTTGTAATCCAATAGAAAATCTGCTTCGTAACTCGAACCCAAAGCGATAGTCTCTATTGTTCTTCCGCCCTTAGACATTTTTGCTTCCCTTAAACTCTGATATGCCGTAGCAAGAGCTGATGACAATTCTTCACGAGCTTTTTCAGCATCAAAAATGCTGTGCCGCAACTCACGTAAAAGAATGTCACGTTTCCTTTCCAAAATATCGCGTCCAGACTCCGCAAGAGACAACGTCCGTTTAGTTTGAATCAAATTGATTCTCGTCGGACTGATATTCTCGAGAGACATCCCAGCCTACCTCACTTCAGTAACAGTTTCGGGAAAATACTTCTCAATGAGTTCTGGGTGGATACGCGTCAATTCATCATCTGGCAAAATTGCCAACGTTTCCCAAGCCAACTTTAGCGTTTGTTCAATCGTACGGTTCTCGTCTATCCCTTGATTAACAAAATGCCTCTCAAATCTTTCTCCAAAACGCAAGTAGTCTTTGTCCCGACTAACCAGACCTTCTTCACCTATTATGGTAGCCAATGACTTAATTGCATTAAACTGCGCATAAGCCGCGTACAATTGGCTCGCAACGTCTGCATGATCTTCACGAGTTCGATCCAAGCCGATACCATCCTTCATAAGCCGAGAAAGACTCGTCGAAATTGTTATTGGCGGATAGATACCTTGTTTTTCCAAGGCACGTGACAAAACAATTTGCCCTTCTGTAATGTACCCAGTAAGATCAGGAATAGGATGAGTAATATCGTCATTGGGCATTGTAAGCATCGGCATTTGCGTAATTGAGCCCTTCTTACCAGAGATTCTGCCGGCTCTTTCATAGATGCTTGCAAGATCGCTATACATGTACCCTGGGTAGCCCTTCCTGCTTGGTACTTCTTCCATGGAAGCACTAACTTCACGCAACGCTTCACAATAATTCGTCATATCAGTTAACAAAACCAACACGTGCGCATCTTGTTCAAAAGCCAAATATTCAGCCAAAGTCAAACCTGCCCGAGGTGTAATCAAACGCTCGACTGCGGGGTTGTCAGCAAGATTGAGAAACATCGCAACATTTTTAATAGCTCCCGTTTCTTCAAAGCTATTTCGGAAAAAGGCAGCATCATCATGTTCGAGACCCAGAGCAATAAAAATCACATAAAAATCTTCTCCCCGGCCTCTAATCTGAGCTTGACGAACAATTTGGGCCGCCAACTTATTGTGCGATAACCCCGGACCTGAAAAAACAGGTAGCTTTTGCCCTCTTACAAGACTACACAAACCATCAATTGCAGAAATTCCTGTTTGAATAAAATCCCTTGGATATTCTCTGGCAGTAGGATTCAAAGGATAACCATTTACATCTCGTTTATCTTCGACAAAGAATTTAGGATGACCATCTATAGGCTCTCCAAAACTGTTCATCACACGTCCAAGCATCTCTGTCGAAACAGGAACCTCCAACGAATGACCGAAAAACCGACTCCTCGTTTCAGAGGGAGACAAACCAGTCGTCCCCTCAAAGACCTGCACAGTCACAGCCTTCTGAGTAACCTCAATTACTTTACCTAACCGAGCTTCACCAGTGGGCATTTTTACTTCTACAAGTTCATCGAACCCAACATCCCGAACATTCTCAATAATAATTATAGGACCATAAATCTGGGAGACTCCTTTATACTCTAAACCAATATTTCCCACATTAATTACCTCAGACTTGCTTCTAACTCCTCAAAAAGCTGACGCATTCGCGCGTTAAGATCATCTAGAAGTTGCAATTTGTCATTTGGAATGGAAGTCTTCATTCGAATAATTTCTGAAAAAATAGGCAACTGAGTTACTTTGAAAACTGGAGCTCCCTTGTTTACTGCCATTTCGCCCAACTTATGGAAATCCACTATTATCTTCAGCATTTTGAATTGTTTTTGCGGAACACAATAAGTGTCCACAGGATCGAGCGCGTTTTGTTGCAGAAAAGCTGTACGAATAATTTTGGCAGTTTCAAGTACCAAACGCTGCTTATCGGGCAATGCTTCAGGACCAACAAGTTTGACGATATTCCTTAATTCATCCTCTGTTTGGAGAATTCGCATTGCTTCTTGACGATAGGTGTTCCACTCTTTGTCTACTTTCTTTTGCCACCAGTCAGCGAGTTCGCTTATGTAACCACTGTAACTCTGCATCCAATTTATTGAAGGATAATGCCTAGCATCAGCCAACTCTGGATCCAAGGACCAAAAAACACGTGTAAAGCGTTTTGTATGCTGAGTCACAGGCTCAGAAAAATCTCCTCCTGGCGGCGAGACAGCGCCAATTGCACAAATTGATCCTTTGCGATTTTCTGATCCGAGAGTTTCCACAACGCCGGTACGCTGGTAAAATTCCGCTAATCGTGAAGGCAAATAACTTGGAAATCCCTCTTCAGCAGGCATTTCTTCAAGTCTTCCCGAAACTTCTCGAAGTGCTTCCGCCCATCGACTGGTAGAATCTGCCATTAAGGCAACGTCGTAGCCCATATCGCGATAATATTCTGCAATTGTTATTCCTGTGTAAATGCTGGCTTCTCTTGCAGAAACGGGCATATTACTGGTATTTGCAATGAGAACGGTTCTTTCCATAAGTGGATGCCCGGTTGAGGGATCTACAAGTTTTGGGAAGCTTGTAAGCACGTCGACCATCTCATTGCCTCGTTCGCCGCAGCCGACATAAACGATTAGGTTTGCATTGGACCATTTAGCTAGCTGCTGTTGTGTTATGGTTTTTCCGGTGCCGAAGCCTCCAGGAATTGCGGCGCTTCCCCCTTTGGCGATTGGAAAGAATGTGTCGATCACTCTTTGACCGGTAATTAGGGGTGTTGACGCTGGAAGTCTTCTCAAATAAGGTCGAGGTTTTCTTACGGGCCATTTCTGAAGCATCTGGACCTCAGTTCGTTCTTCATTATCAGATATTGTTGCGATTGCATCAGTTACTATGTGTTTACCTTCATTTTCTATTGAAATAATTTTTCCTCGTACGTTTGGGGGTACGAGGATAAAATGTTCGATAAGTTCTGTTTCTTTGACCGCCCCAAGAATATCGCCGCCATTAACAATTGTGCCAACTTTGAGTTTTGGCACAAAATTCCACTTTTTTTCTCTTGAGAGGGGCGAAACTGATTGAGTATGCTTTACGAAGGGACCTGAAAGGTTTTTCAGAACCTCAAGTGGTCTCTGGATGCCATCAAAAACATTTCCTATTAATCCAGGACCCAATTCAACTGAAAGCGGGTAACCGCTTCCAATGACAATTTCATTCGTCTTAAGACCTGAGGTATTCTGGTAAACTTGAATTGTTGCTTTTTCCCCATCTAGGCGTATTATTTCGCCCACTAACCTTTCCTTGCCAACCATAACGAGTTCATGCATTACAGCTTGAGACATGTTCTTTGCTTCGACAACGGGACCTGCAATGCGGATGATGCTTCCTGTAGCTGACGTTTGGCTATTCCTCCTTTTGGAATAATATCTTTGCTACCTCAAAACGGAGCGTAGGATTCAATTGTTGGATTCTGTTTTCGAAAGTGTTATCAAAAGCTAATTTTCCGTCGATCGTTTGTACTCTACATCCGCCAATGCTTGAGATGGGTTCTTCAGACAATATTAGGTCTTTTCGCAATCTTTTTGAGAGGATGTCCAAGTTACCTTTTGATAGCCAAGTTCTATCTTTTGAATTTACTTGTATCCATAGTTTTTTTGAGCCGATTTTTTTAGCGGCATCCTCGATAAGTCTCAGAAGGATTTCGTTGTAGGTATCCTCATTGACAATTTCAGTTAACCTCAGTTGGGCCTTTTCAAAAGTTGATTGCAGAAGAGTTTCCTTTACTTGCAACATTTGATTGCGAGCATCGACATCGGCTTTAGAAGCGATTTTTCTTTTTTCAGAAAAGGCTTTCGCAGCTGCTTCATCCATTAGCATCGCGTAAATTTTTTCTGAATCATCTTTACTAAGTTTCAAAATCTCTTTTGCTTCTTTTTCAGCTTTCAGGATAATCGTTTCCGCCTCTTTCTGAACGTCCGCTAAAACCTCGGTGGCTATGCCTTCAAGACCTTCTTTAATTCTTGCTGTACTCATCTTCTTCGTCCTTTCAAATCTTAATACCTAAAGTCTTACTAACTAAATCAGACATTCTAATTTCGCCCGAAGACCCCTTCCGTCCAGGTATTTCCACAATTATTGGGGCTATTTGTTCAGAACGGATCTTTTCAATTTCTCCACGCATTTGGATAGAAAATTCCTCGCTGATTAAGATAACTGCGATATCACTTCGTGAAAGAGCTTTGCTCAAAGCACGCTGCGCTTCCTCTACAGAAACTACCTCGGTTCCTTCGACCCCAACAAGCCGAAAGCCTGTGATCATGTCGCTGTCACCTATAACAAAACCAAGCATCAGACGCGCGCCCTATGAAAGTTTAAATCTTTTGGTTAATCAACATTTTGTTAGGGAATATGTTCCGACCCGAAAGAATGCTTTCTACCTCAATAATTTGCTTGAAAAAAGATATAGACACTACACTGGAAGTATTGAGCGAATTCGGAGATTTTCATACAGAACAAGCAACTGAAAAAACCATATCCGAATACGACCAAATCATTCAAAAAGTCAATGAATCCATTTCAGACATAAATGGATTAATAAACCAGCTAATTGTCCAGAAGACCGGACTGAACGATTTTTTTCAAGAATTCAAACCATCCCAAATTCAGCAAATCAACGCTGAAAATTGGCAAACCTTATCAGAATTAACCACTCAAGAAATTTCTTCATTGAAAAAAGAAGTAGAAACAATAAACGTTTCACTCACGGAAATTCATGAAAAAACCGCTAAATTCCAAAGAGAAAAAGACATCTTAACAATTATGGAAAAAATTGGTGCCGATCTTGGAGCTATAGAAGAACTGAAATTAATCCACATAGTAATTGCAGGAGTACCTAAAAAGAATCTGAACAGTTTAAACAAATCTTTGTCAGGATTTCCAATAATTCTTAACAGATGTTTCTTAACAAAGGAAATGGACTTTGTCTGCTTAGCACTTCCTGCAAAATACCGACAAGAAGTCAATAGAATTCTAAAAAATCATCATGCAGAAATTTTTGTTATGCCCGAAGACCTTCCACATGACACAGGAAAAGCGCTTCAAGAAGTTAGTAAACGATTATACGAAAACGATCAAAAAGAAAAGGAGGCTAAATTAGCCCTTACTAAACTTGCAGAAAAAAACAAAACAAACCTTTTTCCTCTAAAAGAAACATCTCAGAATATTCTTATTTTGTTAGAAGCAAAGAGAAAAACTCTGCAATCTGGAAGACTTGCTACATTAAAGGGATTTGTACCTGAAAAAAAGTTTCATGACCTTTCGAAAAGAGTAGATTCTTCTCTGAAAGGAAACACATTGGTTCTACAAAATGAAATTGCTTCAATCGAGGACCCTCCAACTAAATTTCGAAATAATAGATTCGCTAAGCCTTTTGAAGAGATTACCAAGCTCTATGGCTTGCCTCATTATGATGAGTTAGATCCTACGCCAATTATTGCGATTTCGTTTCCACTTCTTTTTGGGCTAATGTTCGGAGACATTGGACACGGCTTGGTCCTATTCGTGGGTGGATTGACCCTGTGGTTCTTGATAAAGAAAGAATCAGCAATCAAGAATATGTGCTGGATATTGGCAGCGTGCGGGATAGGCGCCATTTTCGCTGGAGCACTATTTGGCGAGTTCTTTGGTAAACAGATTTTTCCGCCTTTATGGTTTAGTCCATTTGACAATGTTCTTACATTTCTGATTTTCAGCTTGGTCGTTGGTGTTGTTCAAATTACTAGTGGCTTAGTTATAGAGTTGCTCAACTACATGTTATCACGTAACTTCGCGGATGCATTATTGACTTCACTACCCAAGATTTCATTTTATGTAGGCGGAGTCTACTTGGTAGCTACGTATCAACTAAATTTTGCAGCATGGTTTAAAGGTCCAATTCTTTTTGCCCTCGTTCCATTTCTTATTTTGGTTTTCGGGAGAACAATTGTTTTCAGAGCAGCGAAGCTTTCTCGGAACTCTGTTGAGATTCCAAGAGAGAAGATTTCATTCGGTGAGAGGTTTTTTGAGAGCAGCGACCTGGTGGCCCGATTGCTTAGCAACACTATGTCATACACGCGCATTTTGGCCTTGCTTATGGCGCATTGGGCACTCATTCTTGTAACGTATGTGGTCGCAGGATTAGTAGGTTCAAGCTCAATCTGGGGCATGATTACAGGTGCAATAATAATTATTGCAGGTAACATTTTTGTTATTGCTCTCGAAGGTCTAATTGTGTTCATTCACGTTTTGAGGCTGCATTTTTATGAGTGGTTTAGCAAATTCTATAAAGGAAATGGAACCCAGTTTACACCTTTTAAGCAAAATTTCATTTATTCAAAAGTTATCATGAAAGAGAGAACAAAAAATACTTAACTTGAGAAAAGCAAATTGCCTTGAATTTTTTCAGGACTAATTCCCTCTTCGATGCCTAAACATATGGAACTTAGATTTTTGACTTCAACTTCTTTTTGAATCATAAAAGCAAGCGGCAAACCAATGTTAAAAACTTCAGTCACCCTACTCTTTGAGGCATGTAGAAATTTAGCTTTTTGAAAAGCCTTTTCTCCAGTTGAAATTGTTTCTTCCGGAGTTTGCCTCTTCGTGAAGAAGGTGCCATAACGGCCTTTTAGCACGATATTCAAGGCAGATTCAAAATTGGCTGCGGCAAGTAGGGCTTCCATTGTTCTTCTGGAAATGTTTGGGCTTTCTTCGGGCAAAATTACTCTTAACCAGTTTGAATCGTAGTTTAGGTTTTTTCCTCTGAGTAACGTCAAAAGTATATGACTATCTTCTTCCAAGCTTTGGTAGAAAGCTGCATGTCGTTGCTCTCTTTTGGACAGTTGATGAAAAGAATTGCAAAGTTTTTCATAAAATATCTTGTCCAAAAGTGTATCTATGCACGCTGTTGTCCCGTTTTCTTCGTAACTTAATAGACCCTGTTTGAGAGCTGAATAGTACTCAGTATTTTTCAATGTTTCAGCTAACTGTTTGATGTCTGTAGCTTTAGATGCATCTTCGAAGATAGCACGCCTTTGCAAGAAATCTTCAGCTTGAAAATATAGTCTATCCTTTTTTTCATCTAAGCTAAGTTGGGCTTGAACACCCTTTGCAATTGCCTTGATATTTTCAACTTCAATCCTTTGAACAAAAACTTCTGAGAAACGCCTTTACGCTTTTGGGTGAACTCTTAACAATTTCAACATAATCGTCTATGAAACTTTCTTGGAAGACTCGTTCAAATTCTCGGCTCGAATCAAGCATAAGAATTTTTATTATTCTTTCTTGGTAGATAGTCTCTTTCAGATTAGATGCAAAATCGGTCAAGTTTACTGCTTGTGTCAACGCCTTAAGTTTTGTCTCACTTAAAAAATCACTTCTTTTTGATCCAATTTTCGCTAAAACGTCAGCGTATTTTGTCGCCTGCAGCAACTCTATTTTCTCCCAGAACAGCCTTTACAATAATATCTATACTTTGATCAACATGTTTCTTCTGCATGGACCATGAGTTTTTCTCCATTTTCTTTGCTTATTTTTAGTTTCTCTTC
This sequence comes from Candidatus Bathyarchaeota archaeon, assembly GCA_963735905.1. Lineage (GTDB taxonomy): Archaea > Thermoproteota > Bathyarchaeia > Bathyarchaeales > Bathycorpusculaceae > JADGNF01. The sequence goes on from CAVTMS010000006.1 coordinate 87,806, forward strand.
GTAAGATTTGTTTGCTTCTTGAATTGAGTTACGGTAAAATTGTTGCGAATCTTCTTCAGCGTAGGCTCTCGCCTTTGCAACAAGTTGCTCGCCTTCTTTTCTTGCCAAGTTGACTAATTGTGCAGAGTTATTCTGAGCTTCAGCACGAATTTGTTCAGCTTGCAGCTCGATCTTTTTTAGTTCGTCCCAGATTCTCTCCATTCTTTCACAAATTAACAATAGTCTATACCAGTTTCTAAAGTTTTTGAAGGCATCGAAAAAGCTATGAACCTGGGCAAGCTGGAATTAGGGTGGGAGACACTTTTAGTTGATTGCGAAAATTCTTGTTGGTTTTGACGGCACAAAATGCGCTGAAAAAGCGTTAGAATTTGGTCTAGATCTGGCCGAGAAATATTCTGCTGAAGTTTTGATTCTTAATGTTCTTGAATTGCCAGCCTATGGCAATCCTGATGATCCACTTGCAATGCCTGCTGGTATGGCGGGTTTGATTAGGGATTTGCGCAAATCCCATGAAAGCGTCTTAGCGAATGGTCTTGATAAAGCCGCCAAGACTAAGCCTAATGTTAAAGTTGCCACGGAATTGCGTGAGGGCGATCCATCAGCACAAATTGTTGTTGCTGCTCAAGAGGGTGGCTTTGATGTTATCGTTGTAGGACATGGTGGAGAGAGCAGAATTCGCGAGTTGTTTTTGGGCGGGACAAGCGAGCGGGTTGCTCATACCTCACGTTGTGCCGTTCTGATAGTAAAATAGACGTTCTCTTTTTCTTCTTAAAAGGCATTCAATTAAAAGATTATTTGCAAAAAAAAGAAAGAAAAGAAGAGATTTTTGGAGTCTACTTTCTTTTGCGCAAGACCAGTGCCGCTGCTACAACTGCTATGATGACGACTATTGCTGCAATGCCAACGTAGAGAGCTACTGGAGTTTGAGCATTAGGCGACGGTGCATTTGTCGGTGTAGTTGTGACTATTGGCGAAGTGGTTGCTATGGGTGGTGTTGATGTAACTTGTGGGGTTGGTGTCACTATGGCGGAAGGTGCTGCTTGAACTCCAAGGCCTGTTTCTGCGTAAGAGGCATAGTATGAGTTGCTGCCGTCAAATGAAGCAATGATAGTGTACGGACCTTCAATCGGTGGAGTCCACATTATTTTGTAGAATCCGTTTAAGTCGCTTACTGTTGTACCGATATTCTGCGTGTTGCCGTTCGAATCAATTGCTGTCAATCTGACTGTTACTCCTTTGGCGTTTGTTGGCAATGCTTGCTGTTGGTAAATGTATTCCATGTATTGGTTCATGTCAGCATCTGATATTGCGGGTATTGTGTTGAATTCTCCATTTTCTACTTTTTGTTTGGCTCCTGGAGAAATGTCAGTTACTGTTCCTTGTATGAGTATTGCTGATCCTTTAGTCTGGATTGCGGGTGAAGCGGCAACTGTTACTTGGCTTGGACCTTTTGCGAATGCATAGATTTGATTGTCGTAGCAGTTGTGAGCTACGTATTTGCCGTCCGCGATGACGCCTTGTTCGAACCAGCCGGTCATGTTCCATAGTTGCTGTCCTGTTTGATAGTTAAGGACGTAAATGCCTTCGCCTTGGTACAAAGGTTCGACGCCGTTACCGTGGTCGCTGGTTTGACCAATGAGTTTGTTGTCAGCTACTGTAATGCCGTTGTAGAATGGCCATACACCATAGGGTGTTTCTGCTTCTGCGTCTCCGCTGCTAAACTGCCATATTTGTTTGCCTGTTGTTAGGTTAAAGGCGTGTATGTAGCCGTCATAGCCCCAGTTGTAGAGGTATCCGTCGGGTGTTACAAGCTTGGATTCCCAATTGTAGAAGCCAAAGTCATTCGTAGTCAATGAGTCAGACTTCCATAGGAATTGACCTGTACGAGCGTTCCAAGTGTACCATTGCATTGTTTCCTTTACCCAAAGTGGTAGAATGTCGTCCGGTCCTATCTGGCGGTTTGCGCTAATTCCACTCGAGAAGATACCTGTTGCGTTTGGTGGAAGCTGGGTTCTAGTGTCGATAGTAGTTGGTCCCCAAAGTTTAGAACCATCGGTCATGCTGTAGCATACCCAAGTGCTTACGTAGGGGAAGCTGAAGATCACTCCTGGAACTCCAGTTCCGTTTGAGACGTAGATTTTGTTGTCATAGCCGATTTGTCGGATGGTTCCTCCTGTTGGGAAGTCCTGCAAAGTGACATTCCATTGTATACCGTTGGAGTTGCGGGTTGTTGGAATTCCGGTGTTCGGTGCAGGGAAGGTTGAGATACCAGTTGCGTTTAGAGTTGCACCGACGAACGAGTATGGTCTCCATTGCCAGTAGTTAGTACCTGTGTCGCCAAGTTTTGGAATGCTCAGGCTGGAGTTCCAAAGAACCATCGTCTTTTGATTTGCATTGAGGCTGTAGACGAGGACATCGCCGGCTCCTTGCTTTGAACCGCCGAAGAATGTGTTGTCAAGCAGTATTGTTCCAGATGGTACGCCTGCGAGTGTCAGTATGTAGTTTCCTGTCCAGGCATCAAACATGCGCCAGTAGCCTACGCCGCTGAGGGTTCTAGTTTCCCAAAGGTATGCCAACGCGCCTGCCTGATTGGGTGAAACGTAATTGTAGACTTGACCGAATGACAGAGTAGCATTAGGTATTGTGAAGATTGTTTCACCTGTTTTTAGATCCATGCAAGTGATGGAGCTGAAGTTTACTGCTGTTACAGGTTCTTCTGCTTGAATAGTGTTGTAGTAGAGTCTTCCGTTTATAACAACGGGTGGCTTAAAGAATTGCTCGTAGGATCTCCCATCAGTATATTGAGCGTTTCCATACTCTCCTCCGATGAGGCCACCAAAGGTTATAGGTTGAGTCCAAAGAATATGTGCCGAATCTGGAACACTTGCCCAGCCTTGTGGAATGTAAACGCTTCCCTGGTCAAATTGTCGACCTGTTCCATCCCATGAAGCCATAAGCCAATTGTTGGATACGGTTTGCCATAGATAGTTTTGTGCATTAACGGGTCTTGACCAATAATTTTGAGGCAGAAGATTACCTGTGTTGAGTGGTACTGCGTTTTGTTGGACGGTTAGGATTACTGTTTTGCTTGTAGCGGCTGTAAATGTTTTGTCTGGGCTAGATCCGCCAGGGCCAACTGTTGCTGGTGTGAATTCGCCGGGGTATTTGAATACTCAATGAGTAATTGCCGACCATGGTGGGTGTGTAGTAGAATCCTGCGTTGCTGACGTCGTCTGATGTAAATGGTCCTTTTGTTTCGATTGAGCCGTCTGGTCTGGTGATTGTTACTGTGAAGTTGTGGAATCTGGCTCCGCCAGTGCCGCCTGCTGATGCTTGTAGGTTGGATAGGAACATTACTACGATTACAGGTTGGTTTACTCCTGCTGGATTGGGGCTTAATGACAGAAATGCGTATGATTGCTCAAAGTCTGCTGCTTTGACGCTGCTGAAGCTTAGGCTAATGACCGATAGGGACATTAGGACTAAGGCTAAAGCAGCAAAATATTTTACACTACTTTTCATTCATTCTTTTCTCCTAAAATGCGGTGTTATAATTTTCAATTTACAAACATAAAAACATTCCTCAAATACGTTTATGCAGCGTTCGGTTCAAGATTTAGCAATTTCTGATGGGTTCAACTTATGGTTAATCGGTTATTGCAAAACTTTTCTTTGTGTAATACGCGATAAACGTATTTCCAGATAAGATTGAAGGTGAGAAGATGCAATGACTTTTTCTTTATCGGTTTTATCATTTTCACTTCCCTGCATTTTGCCCTGAAATTGTTGAATGTTTTTATTTTCGCGATCTATTGTGTTTTTGCCGGATGATGAGAAGGCATTTATTTGACCAAAAGGGATGACAACTCAGAGTTACTCGGACGGCATCTTGAAATGTTACGAAATCACAATTATAGCGATAACCAAACGTTTTCGTTGCAAACCTAAGCCCAAAAATTGAATAATAGAAAACTCGACTTAACAGGTTACGAAAAATCTCTTTCAATAGGAGCAAAGCTATGAAGCCCATTTTTGGAAACAGAAAAAGACGCAGCAAAATGAATGAAACATTAAATCGATTTCTTCAGCCCTTTCTTCAAACATTTTGATCTTGAACAGACTGAAATAGAAAACAAAAATAGAAAAAGAAATAAGTTTTTGAGTTACGATTTTCTTGAAAGCTGAACATTTATTTCATCGAATATGAATTCTTCATTTCTTTCATTGAAAAACATTTTTAAGTACTCTTCCGCGTCCTCAGCTTTGAAAGGCAAATCTCAGAATGGAAATTCGTTTCTTCTTTCTAAGTTGATCTTCAATTGCAGTCTTAGCGATTGGATAGTTTAGTAGCATTTCATTCTTTGAATTGTATTGATTAATCGTCCAAAGGCAAGGTTCTATAAAGGAGAGAGCATCTGGAAGGTTTTTCAACATGTCCCCTAGCCTATATTTTTTTGAGTCTGAGATTTTCTCAATTGCAGACCAAGTTTGTTCTCTTAACGTCACATTTTTCTCCCAAAAATTATTCTCAACAGGAAGGAGATTCTCAATCGATTCTTCCTTGGCGCTCAGCTCTTCAAACAATACTGAAAGGACTTCTCTTGCGACATTTACTGAAGACTGGAGTTCATCTTTCAAGAAAACTAAGTTCAAAATTCGGATATTCTTTGACTGGAGCTTCAACCGCATTTCATTTGCTTGTCCAATTTTAAGGATAATTGATGCATATTTCTGACCTAAAACAGCTTGCAATGAATTTTTTTGAGAATCAAGATTGGCTATTAAAGCGAGACTTTCCTGAAGGTTGACGATAGACTTGGAAATATCAGTTTGATATTGCTTTGTCCAGTTTTTGAGTGCAATTACGAGGGCGTCACAGGCAATCCATGGCGCAGTATTTTCTGCAAGTTTCTGTTTGGAGTAACCAACTGTCCGACTTTCTACGGGCAAAGAGGAGTCAAACGTAGATTGGATTACCTCGTAAACTTGTTCTGTGAGGCTGCAAACTTCGTTAGCTAAGAACCTGCTTTCCCTGAGAACTTTGCCTATGTATTCGACTCTACTTTCGACGAGCTGATCTTTCTGAAACTCTATTAAAACGGGATTCTTGACTTCATACCCTATTTCTTGGAGTTTCTTTATCCAAACCGTATATGAATAATTCAAGTTCAACTGATAATGTTCTAGAATAACATTTAGTTCAGCAGAAAGACTACTTATGCCATCAGCCAAATCCTTGTCCAATTCCTTAATTGTCTGATAAGTCTCAGGCACCTTAAACTTTCTTGCTTCCGCATTGGAGACGATTTCAGTCAGTTTTTCTTTTATTATTCCCATCTTGGTTTCAGGAACACTTACATCCACAGGAACAGCTGCTTTAACTTTACCGATTAAAGCATCAAATGCAGCCAACTTTGCCAGTAGCCCGTCAGCTTTCACCATTATTATTTTGGAGTTTTTCTCAATCTCAGCTTTTTTCTTTGGAGCAAAATTAAGCATCGCAGCCGGCACTGCAAAAACAACAGAAGACAAGATTCCGATCACTATCTTTGTGGAATTAATTTGCACTGAAAAAGCTAATGGAACTTTAAGAACAGCCATGAACAAAAAGAACAACGCGGTAACTCCTGCAGCACTTAGAACTGGAAAAAGAGTCTCAGCTTGATTCACACTACTTTTCGAAACAATTGAAGGCAAAATAAGAGAAACAGCCCAAACAAGACCCGCAATCATTACTATGAAAAGAATCATTCCCGGAAAAGAATCAAGGTATTGAGTTACAGCCTGCGAAACAGTATGAACCATTGGACCAGGAACTTCCACCACATTCCAAAGAATTTTGCCCAAAGTCGTAGATACATCAAACATTCTAAATTGCACCATTGCACCCTGAATGTTATGGAAGACTCCAGACAAAGAGACGTAAATTGGCGGCACTGCAGAAACGTCATTCCAGAAATCTACCCTCGCGATTGTCAGAATATGTTCAAAATACTGCAAAATCATTAGAGGCACTGAAATTAGGACATAGTAAGATATCGCCAAGCCCGCTTGAGTCTTTTTGAAGAGTATTGCAACAGTCAAGAGCAACGGAATAGCCATAATATAGGTGACATCGAAGAAAAGCAAAGTTGCAGCGATTATCCCCAAATTAATTCCAATAGCATCTTCATAACGACGAAAGCGAATAGGCAAAGCAACGAAGAAGAAAATCAGAAGACATATGAACAAAACCCGAACCTCAGCGTTTCCGAGCATTGCGATGAAATCTACTGTCGACAAATGATACAGTAAACCTATCACAATAGGGATGGACCCAAGAGACATACCAATTGCAGGATTTACGAACACTATGAAAGCAACTAAAACCGAAATTAGAATGGGCACCGGTTGAGGAAAAAAGGGAATAAATGACAAAGCAAGCATCATGCTTACTAGCGTAAGAATGAAGGCTATGTTCCTGAGACCTTTCCCTTCTTTTGCAAGTTCATCCTTTTCTTTTTGAACTCGCCTTTTGTAAGATGCAATTGGCCCCTCTTTGATTAGTTTGAATAAAGATTTTTTTCGCACTGACTTGAGATTCTCTTTTAGCTTCTGTGTCCGTGAGGTCAAGGTTAATCGTCTAAAACTTTATTTTACACGCCTTCGTCTTAAAACTTTATCGTGAGATCGCTTCTATGTCTACTGAAGAATTAAGTTTAGACATCAATGCAAGCATATTAAAGCACATAGCAATGCTAAAACCGCTAATTCCAATACAAGCAGATATTTACATTGGGGACTATTCCTCACAACTTGTAAAAGAAGACCCGAAAAACGAAAACACAATGACCATACTTGTTAAAAAATCAAGCGGCAAAACAACAGAACCAACACAAAAAACTCAAGCCTACGATATTCTGAGCATCGATGAAAAAGCCGAAATTCATTATTGGTTTGATGTTCAAAGATATTTATCAAACAATGCGAGCTTTTTTGAGAACTTAAAAAACAGAACAAAAGGATTAGAAGAAGCTATAATTGTTGCCTCGATAGGTGAAGGCCTGGGAAGTGTTTTATTGCCAGAATTAACTTCTCGATTCGAAGATCAAAAGGTAGCATCGGTTGGTTTCGCAATCATGCCATCCGAACTGCAGCCTCCTGATTCAAATTTTAACGCACTTTGGTCCCTGGCTATTTCATCAAGCAGAGGGTTTCCACAAGTCCTGATTGAAAGGGATTCATTGGAAGGATACGTCGGAGTTGACCGAAAAGGCTCAGTTCTAAAAGGAAACTCATTTTTCAACTACATGTTAGAAATACTATTAGCTAAAGAGACTTTTGCTCAAGAATTCTCCGAGCTCTCTAAATCATTTAATCTCAAAATGTTCACCATTCTGTCAGCCACTGGAGCTAGTCTTAGAGTTTATGGCTCACTCAAAAACATCTTGGACACCACGCTAATCAGACCTTTTGCAAAATTTGATTTATCAAGTGTATCTGTTCTATACGCCATTGTTCGAATCCCACTTCATCTTAAAGAAAAGCTTCCACGAGGAAAAATTGAGTTAGCCATAGATGAATGGTTCAAGGAAAAAACCAACCTTAAATCTGCTTACATCGCCGAACCAATTTATGTAGATGATGGAAGCGACCGATTGGATATTATCTTATTTTTAGGTGGGTTCGACTTAGCCGAAGATGGTTAATTCAGCGGACAAGAAAGTAAAAGAGATAAAAAATTACGCAACAAAAAAGGGTTTTATGAAAGAAAAAGAGTGGCAAGAGCTCATGACTAATTTAGCAAAGTAGCTAAGTCTTTTCTTCAGGTGCCGTGAGTTTCTTATCGGTTTTGTGATTGTTGTGGTTTATGTTGTTGATTAACGGAACTGCTGCCACACCGTGCTCAATTAGGTAAGATCTGCTAAGGTGTCTTTCGAAGTTGTTTGATTTGCTGTAGAGTAATTGCATTTCGTCGAATGCTTCCATATCTTCCGGTTTTCCTCTGCCTGCAACTACTAGAATTCTTGTTGTCCATTCGTCGCGGGAATCCATTACTCGAACTGTTATGGTTCTCGATACTTCGCTGGTTACGTAGCCTGCCAGTGAAGTGTATATTTCCTGCGTGAGGTCTTCGCTCCATAAATCTTCGGGGGTTGAAACTGTAACCCAAATGTAGTCGGTCTTGTAGGTAGGCTTGAAACCCATAACACTTGGAGTTTTGAAAATTCGGATGAGACTTTTCATGTAGTCTTTGAAGTGAGCCATGTCAAGCACTTGTTTCAATATCATTTTCTTGGTTAGCGTATCCTCTTGCTCCATCAGAATTTTGAATATGATCTTCATTTGTTCTGCTTCAGTAAGTTCAGTTGATCTTTCAAAGTACTTCTTAGGCTGGATAATCTCCGAAATCTTGTCATGATATTCGTCAGTTATGTCTGCAATTTTGTTGAGGGTTTTGCGATATTCAGATACAGGATCTATCTTCTTTGCAAGGGTATCATACAGTGAAACAACTCTATCCATTTGGCTGACCGAATCAAGCGCCAAAGCTTCTTCCTGCTCAAGACGCTTAAGATCTCTTTCTATGTTAGTATGTAGCTCTCTAGCGTATCGCTTTGAACTGAACATCTTCTTCAGGTCGCGTTCAGTTTTCTTTTTGTCGAATTCTTTCCTCTTTTTAGCTTCTTGAACAGTGAGCAGCTCGTTTTCGACGTCGGCCTTCTTCTTCGTAAATATGGATTTTACCTCGTTTACGTACGTCAAATGCTCATCAATCATCTTTGCTTCATCAGACGGAGTTCGAAGCATTAACTGCATCATAAGATACAATGTGGACAATTCGGATCTAATGTTACGCAATTCAGCAAGTTCCGCTTCAGATTCTGGCAAAACTTCGTAGAATCCAATTACTGCTTCAGCCAGGTATCGGCTTTCATCGTAGAATTTCAGCGTTCCAAGAGACTTCTCTGTCAAGTCTGCTAGGTCCATGAAGTCCTCTAAAAGTTTCTTTTGTCTTAACGTGAATACTTGGCTACTAGGTATCAAGTGTTTTAGTCGTTCAAATATTGCGGCTTTCTTCACCGAAAAGTCCAAGTGCGTTTTTGAAAGGGTTCCAAGCAGGGCTTCAAGATTATCTATTTTTCTGGAGCCTTCTTTTCGAAGTGAAAGATTTATGATGGTTTCTTCAATAGGTCCTGTCTTAGACATCAATTTTATCGTCGACAAAAACTTCATGAGCTCGTTTAACCAAGTTTCCACTTGGTCCTCGATGGCTCTAACATGTAATATGTAGTCTTCTTCGAGTTTTGGATTTCCATAAACGACTGCTTTAGTTTTCTCGGCGAATTCCTCTTCCACGTAATTCCCGGTTTTTATCAGATACCTCTTGTAGAGTTCTCGAATGTCAGCATTGGTCTGCATAATTATATCGTGCACTGCATCCATGATTACGAGCTTCTCTTTTCTAAGCTCATAGAGCATTTCGAGCCTTTCAAAGTAGAGCTTCAGAGCGAAAATGTATTCTTCCACCGGATACATCACTTTTACTGATCCCAGCGTGTGCACAAAATTATTTGTTAGACCAACTTCGGTGCCTATTCCACCCATCAGGTCTGCTAAGTCGAAATCCATTAGAATATACAGCATGTCAACGACCATTTCGTCAATTTCTCTTCGCGCAACGACTATGTTGCCAACTTTTGAGTAAGCAGGGAGCAATGGCAAGTAAATTAGCGCATTTAGAGGATTTCGATAGCAGTCACCGAAAGTTTTTGTTACGTATTCGTTGTAGTCTTTGTTTAGGAGCAGCGAAAGTTCGTTCATTGCAGTGAAGGCCGAGCAGCCTTTTGCAGGAGGATCATCTCCGCCACAAGGAGAAATTACGAATGCGATTATAGGTACGCTTGTACCCAGAACTTTTCTTAAGTGTCTGGCGAAGTCAAAGAAGATACCGCTTCCGGTCCCTCCACCCAAGCCGTAAAACAGAACAACTGTTGGAGTGACTATAGATGACAGAGCTTGTTCTTTGAAGGTATTAATCGAGCTCCTTACGATGCCAAGTTGGTAGTAGTTTAAGGCGTATATTGCTTTGGCTAATGCTCGTCTTCTGCCTGCACCGCCTGCCATGGGAGGAATAGCCATGGTAGAGGTTAACCACGGGTCGAAATCTTCGATTTTGGCACCGTCGTTAACCAAGTATTCATTGTATTTTTGGTTGACAAAGTCAAACATTGTCTCGGCGGTGGGAAACTTAATTGATTGGGCAACTAATCGCATCCTCTCCCGTGGAATGCCTACCTTAACCATTGCCTTCATTACTTTCTCGTTAGTTTCCTGAAGGGCTCTGATTTCAGAATCAGCTATATCAATTGCCAACAAAGAAACGCGGGAGATATCGCTTTGCAGCAGCTCCATTGTCTTCTTGTTGGTTAGGAAGGCTTCTACGATGTTTGTTCCTGCGGAGCCCAAGCCCGATTACTTGTACTGTATTTTGATATGGTCTCGTGGTGATTACGCCCCGACCAGACTTTTCAGCCTGTCTTTAACGCTTTCCAAACTTACTGTTAGGTTTTTGTCAATTTTGGAGGCTCTTAGGGTTAATCCTTCTAAGTCTTTGATTTGATCTTCGATAACAAGTCTGTTGTAACTTACTTTTCCTCTAGCTCGGACGAACAAGAAAGCTACGATTACAACTATAACTGCTAAGGCAGCGACCGCCGGTATGAATAGAGTAGCCTCCACTGGTGTACTTGTTGAAATTGGTGTGGTAGATCCTTGCGTACTTGATAACTGATTCAAAACACCTATTGCGTTGTCAACCAATCCTTGATTTGCCTGATTCACCGCACCGTTAACAACGCTTTGATAAAGTGCTATATATGCCGGATCAACGCCATTGTTTTTCATCGTTTGTATTGTGTTTTGGGCGGCTCCAAGTAGAGTGTCAAATTGGTTTATTTGAGCATCAACGACAGTTACACCAATTTTATCTAGTTGATTGCCAACTGGATCAATTAGTTTAACAAGTAACGCATCAGTTTTTTTGTCGATTGTAATCCCGTTGCCAACTTGTGTTTGGGTTATACCATTGGCAATGTCGCCGTAACACGAAATTGTTAAGGTTCCGCTCACTTGGCTAAAGGTTACTGTTTGTTGATTGGGATTGTAACTGTTAGCTGATAACCCCGCATAGGTTTTCGATTGCAATTCCCAATAGGTCCCTTGAACATTTGAGTGCCCCATATTGGTCAACAATTGAAGATTTGTGTTTGGACTTGTGGTGGAAACTTGGATAGTCAACGTAACATTAAGCTCAGCCCCAGCAAGTATTGGTGCATTGCTCGTGTTTTGACCTGTTGTGAAATCCACTTGTTTCAGGATTTGACCAGTCCTCAGGTCTGTAATTGTGTAATTGGTGATCCATTGTCCAGAGCCTTGTGCTTTCACAGGGGTTGTGGTTAAAATTGTTAACAAGAGAAAGAGATTTAAAACTAAGATGATGGCTAACTGTTTGCTTTTCATTTTGCTCCCTTAAGGATTTTTGTAACAATCGATTAGCATATAACTTTTGCGTAATTCAAGAAACAACGAATTTGCGTTTTCAGATATTCTAATCCACTTGCGCGGGCAGGTTCAGTTGATTCCTAAAAGCACGTCTAACCTCTGCGATGTCCGCTTCATCTCCGTGCCCTGCCTCAACTTTGTTGATCAAGGAGAGAATCTCATCAAGATTTATCGCCTGCTTTCTTGTGTTTGACAAATTGTTAAGTAAAGTGACCAAGTGGCCCGTTTCTTCTTCAACATCTTCGTCCTCAACAACTGCTGCAAAGACAAGATCGCTCAAAACATAATATGATTGAAGCGTAATTTTTGCACTCGAATAGTTTTGAGATGACGAAGAAACGGAGACCTCATTATCGGATAATTTTTCGAAAACTTTTTTGAGGGAGTCAAGCAAGACAAACGCCTCTTTTGAGACTGCTTCCACATCGTGCTCAGCAATTGCTGAAGAAAATATACGAAAATCCAAATTGACCAGACCCATTTTCTTAGCAGCTAAGGTTTCATTAGCCTTTTCGGAAAGTTTTTCACATTGATCAATAAATTTCCATTTTATCCTGCCTTGAAGACTTCTTAAAACATCAAACAAAGAATCCACAATAAGCATAGAAGTTGATAGAGTTTGTGCAATAACCTCTTGCTCTGGAAATTCTGATTGAGCTCCCCGCTGATTACTGAGTTCTTTTTCTTACGGACTCAACTCTTTCTTCGGGAATTCAATTGCCGCCGGAGCTTTTTCCGCTTCTTTTGTAATATCAATTTCAGATGTTACTAAGGGCTCTTGCTGCACTTCAGGCATTGCTTCGGATGTGTAAATGGAATCTTGGGGTTCCTTCGGTGTCTCAACATGAACATCATCTTTGAGTTCATTTTGTTCTTGAACAAAAGGAATTTCTATGTTTTTTGGCGCGTCCTGTTTCGTCAATTCTGCAGGCAAGCATTCTTCTTGTTTTTGCACTTCACAACTGACTTGTTTGGACGATAATTCTTCAAAGCGAACTTGAGACTGTTCTTTCTGAGTTTGTTCACTCTGAATTTCAGGTTCAGTTACTCTTTCTCCATCCAAAATTTCCTTTAACTCAGCCTCTTCCGGTTTAGGCTCAATGACGGCTTCTTCCTTTTTAGCAATGACTCGTGTTGGTTGTTCTTCAGGTCGACGAATTAAGCCTTCGGCTTCAGCAAAGACTTGCTGAGCTAAAGACATGTCCTCAAAAACAAACCTGTTCACATTATCAGTCTGGGCAACGATTAGCTCTTTTCCTTCCAAAGATACACTTTCAACGTCTTCAACGTGGATCTCTTTTGATAGCTCTTTGCTTTTTGAGAAACGACCTTTTTCAACATAAAACTTCAGAGTGCCATCAGAAAACTCCAATTGACCCTTTCCAACGTTTCGCATGTAAACTTTCGCTATTGATTGCGCTGATTTTGTTTCGTTTGAAGTCCGATTTACCCCAAAACGTGACTTTGGTGAAGCCATAGGTTCTCACTTAGTTAATTTCGTTCTTGCCTATTTTTTCCCAAGCTTTTAGGGCCCAGTCAGTTTCAAAAGCGGCAAGGCAAATAATAGCTTCTATTACTACAATTGCAACAGCCACTTCGCCCGCAAACATAACGCCTTTTGACTCGTAAAAGACGAAGAAAATTACTATCGCTGAAATCAGGATAAACAAAATATAACAGAATTCAACGTCTTCTCTCCAGTTAACCATCAAGTTCGCCCCGTTTACGATAATTTGCTCCCCGCTTGTCTTGGCATGCCTGATCATTATAGATTAAAGAGCATAAAAAGTTAACACAAGAAAGTTGCTGGGGTCTTCTTCAGGTCTATTTATTATCAGTCAATCATTGAACTAGAAAGTGCTTCACTTATATTAATTTCCTAGTAACTACGTGGAAAAACGATGTTTTATCCAAAGAATAGTTTTAGTCGTCGTTAGGTTCGGGTTCAATTGGGGAGGGCGACTCAATCACTGGTTCGTTCAAAGGTGCATCGGAAATTTCAGTAGGTCGTTTTGTGACTTTTCGAGCGTGAGTAATGTATCCAGTGTGCCCAGTCATTAGAGTTTGGGGTCTTGTCTTGCCTCGTTCAATTTGCATTCCCCGCATTATGCATTCGAAAGTTTCTATGCAGACAAAGTTGTGTTCTCTTAAGGCTTCCACAGTTTTGACTACTTGGTCGATTGTTGGGCTGAAAGATACGATTGTTCCTGATGGTCTCAGAGCCTCATATGCTTGAGGAACTACTAACCATGGAACTGCCAAATCGAGAACAACTGCGTCTACATCGCGTTCATCGATTCCTGTGACCACGTCTTTTAGTTTGGTTTCGACAAAATCCAAAAGTCCAAATCGCCTGAGGTTTTTCTCTGCTGTTTTTTGGCCTTCTTCGCGTATGTCGTAAGTGTAAATTTTGCCTAAGGGCTTAACATAATGAGCGAGAGCGGTAGTTAATGCTCCTGTTCCGGTCCCTGATTCAACGACGCGGCTTCCTGGACCGATCCCACTGAACATTACAATAAGTGCTGCATCTTTAGGATAAGTTATTTGGGTATTACGCGACGATTTCATTATGTAGTCAGTTAATTCTGGCTTGAGGACTACAAAGTCTACACCTAGACTACTTTTGAAGAATGATCCGTAATCTTTGCCAATTAAATCGTCAAACTTTACGTATCCTTTGTGGGTGTGGAAAGTCTTTCCTGTTTCCACTTTTACCATGTAAGTTCTTCGAACATCTAAATAGAGAAGGATGTTATCTCCTTCTCCAATTTTTTCTATCGCCAACTTCTTTTCTCCTTCTTAATTAGTTTAGAACGCCCGTTCTTTTCTTATAGACACCTGTATTACAGGTTTGTTTCTTGAGGCTCCTCATATTCCGTAACACCTCAATTTATAATTGTTGAGTAAATTTTGCCAATATCTAACGTTATGAATTGCGCAAAATTAAGACGGCTAAAATCCAGTGTTTTTCGGTGAAAATTCTTCTAACTACTTTGATCGAATATAGTTTGACCCCCAACGAAAGGCGCTTAAGTCCGTTTTGTCTTCGCTTCTTTCGCTTCTTTCGCTTCTTTCGCTTCTTCCTTTGCAACCATGCTTTTCAGTTTCTTCTCCATTTTTAGTTCGTATTCATGTTCTTCTGACCATAGGAGGCAAGGTTTTTTCTTTAAAAACTAAATTTGGCGGCACAATGCGTTGTTCGCCTACTTTGACACGGGTTATCTCTTTTTCTAAGCAGTCATCAAAATTTTCAAGAGCTTCTACGATCCAGTATCCTTCGCTTTGGGTAATAACCTTGACTTTATGCAATCCTCGATAATAACGAATTTCGCCACTCAAAAATTAATCACCATATTGTAACATCAGGAAGAAAAATAAAAACACTCTTATGAAAAACTGAACCAAATCAAACCGTTTCAAGCATTTAACTTAGCTTAGGTTTTCATTTTTGCATTCTTGCACGTGCTTGCCATTGCCTTCAGGGTACCGGGTAAAGTAAATACACTGAAAACTCGTGTGTATTTTTGTATTCCAGCGCATTTTATTACTTGGATATCGCCTCCCGCCTCCAAGTAACCTGCAATGAACGCTTTCGATATGGCCTCACCTTTGACTTCACCATCCAAAGGCAAATAATGGCCTGAATAGTACAGGAAACAAGCCACATCCCATGATTTGTCGCCACCTCGACTGGACTGTTCAAAATCAATTAAGCAGAAGCTTACCTGAAACTTTGATCATAACGTTTTCGGGTTTGGTATCTCCCAGGACAACATTTAGCGCGTGAACCTTAGCGTAAGTTCCCCCAACCTCTTTGACTAAAACAAGTTCTCGCTCAATGCTACTCCAGTTATCAGCCATGGCAATCCTCTTGATTGCATTGCTAAAGTTCTCACCTTCAATAAACTCCATGAAAACCAATCCTTCGTTTGCACTTACATGCAAGAGTTTTGGAACACAGAAACCCGAGCTAGACAAAACCTCATTAATTGCACATTCTCTATCTAATCGAGATTTGCCTAACATTGCAAAATTCCGAACACCCACACTCCACATTGAAAGAGGAAACCATTTTAGACTGGACAAATCCTTGAACCGCTTAACCAGGATTTTCTTTTCTGCATCTCCTAAATATGCCCTCATCAAATAAACATCATTTAAAACACCTCCGAATTCCTCGATCTTGATTTTTTCGTAATCTCCATCTTCAAGCACCTTTTTGGCAAAGCCTCGAATGTCGACTTTATCCGCTAAAGAAACAAGACCTTGGCTAGTTGGAACAAAAATGAACTCTCGAGGATCAATAAAGCTCTTGAACAAACTGAACTCCTTTTTCCAAGGAGGCGTCTGGAATCGAAGAAATGCTTCAGCATTTTGCGAAAGAAAATTGAGAAACTGGGGAAACACTCCGAAAAGAGAATTAAAAAGGGCCCTAGGCGCGTTTTTTGCAGAATTGCTAAAACGTACCGCAAGATTTTTGCTAGATTCTACAAATGTCTTGGAAAGCATGACGTAGTCGTTCGAAAATGTTATCACACCCTCTTTTTCCAACTGGCGCAAACCTTCAATGAAACCCTTCAAAACAAACTCAACTTTTTCGCTCTTTGCGTCACCACAGAGGATATATGATGTTCCGTAAGCCATTGGAGGGAACACTCTTACACCGTTTAGCATGACCTCATACATGAAGTATTCCGGTTTTATTCGAATTCTATACGAAAATTCGGGGTAACGCTGAACTATATTTTCTAAAAGCTCTAAAATCAACCTTTTTTTCAAGGTGACTTCTTGGACCCGCAGGTAATCGCCCTCGCTTAAGATTGAATATGGAAAGATTAGAAGACGCGCAAGTGCTTCTCCCAAGAAGCCGCGTTCAATATCCCGTTCAAAAACCCATTGATCGACTGCAAAGAAAACGACGTTTCGCCCTTCTATTACACGAACATAACTCATTAATCTAGGAGCAAAATGCCGAACCACAATTAGAACTTCTATTGTAGATTTTGGACTTGGAGCTTCAATTGCATAATCGTCGGATTGGCAAACAGCTACTATTTCATAAGATCCAACGACATGTCTACTAAAATCCATTATTTGTTTGTGAAATTCACTGTGAATACTATGAGATTTTTGAATTTGATCGTCACCTACGAAAGTGACCAAATCACTTTATGTTTAAAGGAGTATATTTAATTCATCTTCTTTTGCAAAGAAAGTTGCCATCATCGATTTGTTGACAAGCAGCTCCTTCGAAAGCTGGAAGGTTTCCTGCAAATAGAGTTCAACTACCTTCCCAAAGTTTTTTAGCAGAGGCTATCAATATTCTGCAAGGACAAGGGACTGCGTGCATAAAGCAAAGCGATTATTCATAACTGCACTGTTTAGTTCGATAATTTTTGTAACTAATTTTTTCGTCCCTCCACCCATAAATAATATACTCATTGTCGTTCAAGCAATCATGCTCGCATTGGCCGCTCTCTTTGTTGGAAAAGCAGGAGCTACCTACGTAGGTCTTGTAGGCGGGGTATTATCTGCTCTTTCGCGTCCAGCGTTTGGTCCTTTCACTTTTCTTTTTACATTTCTTTACGGGATTTTGGTTGACGGTTTTTTCTACACATTGAAAGTTAGTGCCGCAAACCAAATTGTGAATAGAAACAAAGTAATAATCGCGATGGCACTTAGCACGGGCATTATTGGATTTTCCACTTACTATATTTTTGCCGTTTTCACAAACGTCATCCCCTTTAACCTTATGCTCTCCGGATTGATGCTCTTTCTGGGCTTTGGAAGCGGCATAACAGCGGGTTACGCGGCTTCATATCTGTGGAACAAATACCTCAAAAACGTAACAACTTAAGAATTGCTTTAACTAATTGTTTAGTAAGAATGCTTTCACTATTCAGTCTGAATTATTTTGAAGTTCAGTAAGTAACATTTTCAGTCCATTGGACAAAGAAACCTGGGTTCTAAAACTTAATTGTTTGGCAGTTTTGGCGGAGTCACCATAACTATTTTTTATGTCCCCTATTCGTGGAGGGTTATGAATAATCTGGAATTTTTTTTGTGTTACTTTTTTGAGTGTGTTAACTAATTGGTTAATGCTTGTTGGTGAACCAGTGCATACGTTAAAAACTTCTCCTCCTAGGCCACGCGCTTGTAAGGCTGCCACGATGGCCCGTGCAATATCGCTTACATGAATGAAGTCTCTGGTTTGTTCTCCATCTCCTTCTATTATCAATGGCTCATTCTTGACTGCTTTTTGGAGAAACTTTGTGATTACCCCGCTATAGGGACTGTTTTCATTTCGTGGACCATATACATTGAAGAATCGCAAAGCTATAGTTTCAAGGCTGTAGCAATTTGCAAATGCACTACAATATGCCTCTCCTGCCGCTTTTGAAGCTGCATACGGGGAAATAGGCTTCAAAATTGTGTCTTCTTTGACGGGTAAAGTTTTGGTGTCTCCATAAACTGCTGTTGAAGAAGCAAAGACAAATTTCTTGATCCCATTGTTCTTAGCTTCGTGCAAAACGTTTAGGGTCCCTGTAACATTGATTTCGTTCGTTGAAATCGGGTTTATTACAGAAGCTGAAACGTCAATTACAGCGGCAAGATGAATCACAGCATCAATATTTTGAAGAACTTTTGATAGCGATTCGCTATTTCTGATGTCGCCTTTCACGAACTTGAAATTCGGGTGAACACGAACTGCATTAAGATTTTCTGTTTTACCAGTTGATAAATTGTCAAATACGATTACTGAATTATTTGCTTCTAGGAGAAGAGGAATCAAATTTGAACCAATGAAACCTGCTCCACCAGTCACCAGAACTCTTTGCATAAGCTTCATTTATGGTTTGCAAAACCACAACTTAACTATTTTGTCCGTTTTTGGTTCCATATTCCGATACCTCATATTTGGACCACTCCGCACTCGAGGAGGCTTCAACTGGCAACCGAATATGTTAAGAGTTTGCCATTCCCTATCGGATAGCACATAGGTGACTATACGCCGATGAAGATTTGCGTAATTTTGGGTACTAGACCTGAAATAATAAAATGTTCACCAATAATACGCGAATGCATACAACGAAAAAATGATTATTTTATTTTACACACAGGGCAGCACTACTCGTACAACATGGACAGAGTTTTCTTTGAGCAGCTTTTGCTCCCTGAAGCTAAATTTAATCTCGACGTTGGTTCTGGTTCCCACGCAATACAAACGGGTAAGATGTTTTTGGGCATCGAGAAAGTTTTGGAGCAGGAAAAGCCTGACGTAGCTGTAGTTCAAGGGGATACTAATACAGTTCTCGCAGGCTCGATTGTTGCTTCCAAACTTGGGATTAAAGTGGCACATGTAGAGGCAGGTCTGAGAAGTTTTGACCGCACAATGCCTGAGGAGATTAATAGAGTACTTGCGGACCACTGTTCAAATTACTTGTTTCCACCAACCGAGAAATCCAGGCAAATACTACTTCATGAAGGAATTGAAGAGAAGGACATCTTCATGGTAGGTAATACAGTAGTTGATGCGGTAAATCAAAACTTGGAGATTGCCAAACAAAAGACCCAAATTTTCAAAAGTTTAGGTGTAAATGAATGTCAATACATCTTAGCAACAAGTCACAGACAAGAAAACGTTGATGATAAGAAGAGATTTACTGGAATAATAAATGGTCTTAGGCTAGTTCAAAAAGAATTCAAAATCCCAGTTATTTACCCTGTCCATCCGAGGGCCAGGAAACAACTTGAAAGTTTCGGTTTGTCCACTCAAGGCTTAGAATTAATTGAACCTTTGGATTATCTGTCATTTCTCCAGTTAGAAAGCAAAGCAAAAATTGTTCTTACTGATTCCGGCGGAGTTCAAGAAGAAACCTGTATCCTTGGAGTCCCATGCGTGACCTTGCGTGACAACACCGAGAGACCTGAAACATTGGAAGTTGGTTCGAACATCCTTGCAGGAACCGATTCTGACAGAATCTTCCAAGCCGCAAAGACTTTCGCTGGAGAGAAAAAGACTTGGTCCAACCCGTTTGGTGAAGGCAAAACCGCCCAAAAAATAGTAGACATTTTAGTCAAGAAATTGGGCAGATAAAAGAAAAAAAATTCTTTAGCCTATGTTTAGGCCAAGCTTTTCTGTTTTAGTCACTATTTTCGTCGTTTCCGAATAAACAGCATTGCAACTATTACCACTACAATGACTATAGCGCCTATTATAGCGTAAGTAACATCAGACGACAAAGTGAACTGGCCCGGATTTGAAGTTTGTTGAGGTTGCTGTGAATTGGCTGGAGACGCTGAAGGAGAAGAGTTTGCTGTTTCAAGAGGGGAAGGTGTTATGGATGGATTTGCAACGGGGTCTTTGCTTTGAATTAAAAGATTGTAACTTGTGATTTGACTTGTCAGTTTAGCATAATCCATGGGGGTTGCTTGGAAGGAGATTGTTCCTTGAGGAGGAAGTGTATCAGCTACGAGAAAGTTAGTGTAGTTGACCGCTATTGCTGTACCTGAAGCATTGTAAAAGGTTGTTACAACCCAGACTTTGCCAGCAGTTTGATTGCCGGCATTTCTCACAATTCCGGTTACAGTTAATAATCCATTTTGACTAGGGTCGGGAAATGATGTATTTCCCGCGATTACTAAGCCTGGATTCATTTGAACTGTTGTTGCGTTGGCGTAGACTACTCTTAGGTCTACATGGTCAACCATTGTGTCCCAAGTCATGTCTCCACTATACGAGTTTTGATAGGTGAAATCCATATAGAAAGGTGCTTTTTGCTGAGGAAGTAGATCTTCTACGAATGCTGTACAGCCACTGTCGGCCACTGGACCAGTGGAGTTGTAGGCAATACCTTGAATGGCAACATGGTCCAAGATTGATGTGCCTTGATTTTGAATCTCGCCAACAACAATAAAGTCACCAGGACCGTATGCAGTGTCGGGATAAACGTACCAACTGTAGCTTAGAATTTTTACATCTTGCGGGTCGGCTTTTGCCTTTGGAGCTAAAGCTACTGCGCTAAGAGCACTTACGGATAGAATAACTAGAAGTATGGTAACTAATGCTTTTTTCAAGTGTCCTCTCATCCTAACTTCTTATAAAACGTTCTTGAAGGATTAATCGGTTATTAAAGTTTTTCAGAATTACTCCCAAATTTGCTCCAAATCAAGGATGAACAAGAACTATGACGGTGAGGATTTTCCCCGTTTATTCATTGGCAAAATTTAGCAAAAACTGATTGCATTTCTAAAGACTACTTTTTCGAGGAGATGATTGCGTCATAGGCTTCCTTAGCAATTAGATTTGCACCGCTGTTGTCTGGATGGACTCCATCTGGAAAATATTCTGGATGTCCAATTAGTTGACTGTACAAGTCAATTGTCTGCAAGCCAAGTTCATTTGCAGTATGCTTGATTTGAGGAATAATACCTTGAACCAAATATGAACTTATTAAATCAAGATTATTGTTGAATATGGGAGGCGGGATTGCAAGAAAGATTTTAGGTTTGCTTGTTAGGTTTTGGAATCCATAAATGAGTTGTTTGTAATCTGATTCGAAATTTTTGCTGTTCTCAAAAATGTTTGAGCGTGCATCATTTGTTCCTAAGATAATGATAACGATATTTGGGTTGAATTGTGATGCATTTTGAAAAGCAGTCTGGTTTAAGTAAGGTCTGTCTGTGTTTAGCAAGATTGTTGCTCCAACAACTCCAAAGTTTTCAACCATGTATCCTTTACCCAGCATATTTTGAAGATCAGCAGGGTAGTTCGTAATTTCCGTTATACTGTCACCCACACATGCAACCCTGATTGGAATAGTTGAGTTTTTGTGGTTTTCGAAATAAAGAGCCAACAAACTAGCGGATAATACAATTATGATGAGCACGGCAACTCCGGTGACCAACATCACGGTTTTGATTGACTTAGCCCTTTCTTTCGACATTCTTTCTCAATCCTTTCCCTTCTAAAATATTCTAATTAAGATTACGTTATTCTTTTCAATTCTTAAAGGAGTTTGACACTTAAAGAGTTATGAAGATAATTAGTATTCTGGGAGCTAACGAGTCGTCATCCAATTCTTTTCCTTTACATCGTTTATGGTAGGTAATCATGGAGAAGAGACGGCGAATAATATTCCACTTGGATATGGATCATTTCTACACAGCGGTAGAAACCCGTGAAAACCCCGAACTCAAAGACAAACCTGTAATCGTTGGAGCCGACCCGAAAATGGGTCAAGGTAGAGGTGTTGTTTCAACAAGCAATTACGAAGCACGCAAATCTGGAGTCCGCTCGGGTATGCCAATCTCGAGAGCCTGGAAACTATGTCCTCAAGCAGTTTACTTGCCGCCAAACTTCCCGCTATACATTCAAGCTTCCAATGAAATCATGGCAATAGCCCGCTCTTTCGCTGATAAGTTTGAGCAGTGGGGAATTGACGAAGCATTCTTGGATGTTTCAATGAAAGTCAAAAACTTCACTGAAGCAGAGGTCTTGGCCAAATCGCTAAAACAGAAAATTCGAGAAAAAGAAAATCTTACGGCCAGCATTGGCGTGGGCCCCAACAAGCTGATTGCAAAAATCGCCAGCGACCATCAGAAACCCGATGGACTAACGGTTGTTGCCGAAGAAGATGCAGAGAATTTTCTTCAATCATTGCCCGTTCGCAAACTCCTTTGGGTTGGAAGAAAAACTGAAGAGCGATTAAAAGCAATGGGAGTAAACACAATTGGAGAATTAGCTCACTACGACCCTTCGGTTCTGGCAGAAGAACTTTGGTGTTGCCGGTAGACAGATGTTCTTGATGGCACATGGCATCGATCGAAGCGAGGTTCAGGAACGAGGAGAAGTTAAATCCATCAGCCACGAAATTACTTTTGAAGAAGATGAATCTGAAGCTGAAAAAATTTTGCAAGCTTTAAATTCGCTTGCAATTGAAGTTAGCGAAGAAGCAGTAAATCAAAGTTTATTTTTCAAAACTGTAACAATCAAAATTCGTTACGAAAACTTTGAAACTCACACAAGAAGCAAGACCCTTCAATTCATGACTAATCGACCAAAAGATCTTCAAAAAACTTCTCGTGAATTGTTGATCCCATATTTGGTTCCTGAAAGAAAAATTAGGCTAATAGGAGTTCGAGTTTCAACTTTTATTTCAGCCGGATCGCAAATGAAGCTTGCCTAGTTGCTAACAGGTTCTTTGGGCACCCTTTTTCGGGGTCTTAGCGCTTCTGCAAGAAGAAAAGCCGCAGCAACTATAGTCACTACAATCAAAATGGCATATGATTCATCTATGGAAGAACCTGCGAGCAGATGGTAAAGCAGAATTATTATGAAGGAAACGGTAAGAGCTACAAAGGATATTGCAAATAATATGGATAACGGAAGAAGTGTTTTGCCAAGCCAAACGTAACCTTTGAATCCGACTTTCTTTTTTAAAGTATATCGTCCATATGGATCTTTGTTGACCCAATCCCAGTCTAATAGTTTCTTTAGATGCCTGTGGACCACGCCGGGGCTACTAATTTCCATGGCCCGCATTATTTCTCGAGGACCCTCAGGTTCGCCAGTTTTAACAAGGTACAGATAAATGTCAAAGGTAGTGCTGTTCAATTCGTCCTCTGTTTGTTGCACCTTGCTCACCGTAGGCAACACTTTGCTTATTCAGCTTTAATAATGCTGCGTCTAAGGATATTTTTCCTTAATTTTGGCGTCTACGACTTTGGCAATCAATGTATTGCTTACAAAAATGCATTTGACGCCAGTTAAATCTGCTAATTCTGAAGGTTTCACATCTTGAGTAATCAGAACCATACTGTGTTTACCCGCAAATTCAACTATTTCTTTATCCTTGGCACCCTTCAGCCCCACTTCTTGAGCAGTCTGTACTTCATAGCCCAAAGTTTCAAAGTACTCTTTCAAACCAGCGTACATTTCATCCAGAAGCAGCTTCAATGGGAACGCCCCTAATTATTCATGGGCTTTTTGGCCGTACATTTCCCAACTAGCAATCTCGCTTAGGGATTTCCTTCTGCGAACCAACTGTAAAATCTTTGTTGCCATGCTTACTTTTTCAACCGAATATCCGACTGCTAGTAAAGCCACTACTCGCAGATCATCAGGAACGCCGAGCAATGCCTTGACATCTTTTTCATCAAAGCTGCCAACCCAGCATGTTCCCAAACCTTCCGCTGTTGCCGCCAAAACCATGTTTTCTCCTGCCAAGGCAACATCTACAACATACCAATCAGGTGAAGCTTTCTGATCCCCACATAAGACAATTACCACAGGAGCATCGTTGAGAAATTTTGCGAACAAACCTTTTGAAAGGATCTTACGTTTTTCTTCGTCAGTAACAATGATAAAGTGCCAAGGCTGGATATTCTTAGCTGAAGGAGAAAGCCGCGCTGCGTCTAAAAGTTTTTCAAGGGTCGTTCTAGGAATTTTTGAAGGCTCATAATTTCGGTTGGATTTACGTTTTTGGATGGCTTCGAAAACATCCATTTTCATTCACGGCTATTGTAAAGATGTGTAAGCTATTGGAATAAAAGACTTTAGTCTATTAAGAGGAGGGCGAATGATTCAGGGTTTTTGGGAAATGGAAAAATGAATTCAATTCCTGCGTTTTTGGCTGTTTTCTTAACGTTAACGCCAACTGCATCTTCGCTTTGCCGTGCCATGTCTGGGTGGGCGCAGATTCCAGTCTCAATGTTGCATTTTTCACATAATTGGCAGGAGCCTGAAACATATGAAATAGCCAACGAGTAGCCGTTGCGCATTGCTTCTTTTTCCAGTTTCACGACAGACGTAAGCATATTTTTCTTGTCATCTTTCCACGAAGCCCAGAATATGTCTGTTTTCGCTTTTACTTCTGGGGAAAGGTCAGTTCCAGTTTTTGAAAGGTTTGATTGCATTTCAGGGTCGGCTTCAGCTTTTGACGTGAATTTCATGAATAGTGCATAACTGTATTCGCTTACAATTTTGCGGAATTCTTCTGCAGAGGGCGTGTACGGTGGACACGCGAGGGTTTTTCCATAATTGTTACATCCAACTCTGCATTTTTGAACTACTCGATCTTCAACGACAACGTTGTCAGCTGGGATTATTTTAACATCAGAAGCGCCTAGTTCAAGAGCCAGTTTGCGCAGAAATTCGAATTTTGATAGTTCACTTTGAGCTGCCATATCTTCCTACCATTTCCTTGGATGGTTTTTGACGAAATATAAATGTTTAGCACCTTAGAATCAAAAATTAAGACAAACTGGCGCATTTGAAGCGCAAGAATAATATAGCTATGTTGAAACATGATCATTGGCTGGGTTGGTTTGGCTAACAAAAGCAAGATTAGTTGTATTGGTTACATTAACCGAGTTAGAGACAACATTTTAAGCATACCCAAAAAGAGCCTCACGCCACTGTTCGATGATCTAAAGGCTGCAGATTGTGTTGTTTGCGGAGGATCCGGAAGATCCCTTTATTCACTTAATGCTGCTATGAGTCAAATTGCTTTAAGTCAAGTTGGTTGGCGAAACAAAGTAATTTTAACGCCTGACGATCCAGGCTTTCCGGGAAAGAACATGTACGATGCCGCCATGGATCTTGAGAGACGGTATAAGAAAATTTTGCTACTTATGAACAGTGGCAGTGGCTATTCTGATGATCCTTCTGGTCATGGCACAGGATTTGGAAAGATACATCGCCGACAGGAAGACCAACAAATTCCGAATGGGCTTGCTGACCAGTGCTTTACATTCACCACTTGCTGAGGTAACTGCAAGACACGGTACTGTTGTTCCAATTAAGGGAAGAGGCAAACTCAAACCTTCATTGGATTATAGCGAAATAGGAATGATGGGCGACATTTTTGAATTAGGCACACTTGAATTAATGAACTTAATGATAGAGGCCATATATCGAAACCTCGAAGTCGACGATATTTTCTCTATGTGTGAAGAGGAATACGACACCATCGGGGCGCTAATTGACGCTAACGTTAACTCCGAAACATACACTAAACTTGTGGACATTTTAGAAAAGAGAACTAATGTTTACCTCGGCGGAAAAGGCACAGCCAACGAAATTTCCAAAATGACGGGCGTAAGACTATTTCACATAAAGACTTTCCTTGGCGACAACGTTTTCATGACAAGAGGAGTCAACACCCCTCACCCAAGAGCAGGTGATCTTGAAATTCTTATGTCCTACTCAGGGGAAAGCAAACCGGTGATTCTGTGGTGCGATGTTTTGAAGAAGTTTAATGGAACAGTTCTAGCGATCACCGGAAAGAAAGAATCAACTTTGGCTAAGAAGTCGGATCTTCAGATAATACTGGAAGAGGAATCAAAGCCAGGTTCTCCTCGTCGCTTTTACACGAGAGCTGCGTACGTTTTAAGTCCCTTACCAGTCCGGCTGGCAGAACGTCTAGCTGAAAGAGGACTGCAATTGCCAGAGTATATTCTCAGCTGGTATCACAGCGTCACACAATAAGTGTGAGGCATAATTCTTTCCTTTTTGGTTTTGTTAATTTTTAGATAGTTTTTTTGCGTGGAAAGACACTGATGTATTTTTCAACTGCAGTGGTTTCTTCTCCGTTCTTAGCTTGAATTAAGTTGGTTTTTTACTTCGCGTTTTTTTTTGGGTTGCGGGAGAAGACACTCCTGAAGACACCAGGCCTTCTCAACGGATAATTTTCGGCTACGCTTTCTTGGCACCCATAAAACGAAGAGTTCTGGAGTTAACACTCTAAGGGGCACTTAACAAATGATTAAAAGCAATTTGATATTTAAAGAAAAATAATTGTTCCTCAGTAATGCTTTTGATTCATTGCAATGGCTTTAAGTTTTTCCAAGGAATTTGATGAATTGTTTTTCATTTAGTCCGGAGCCTAATTGGCAGTCGAGTCTTCGAACGATGGTTCCATTTTCGAAGAGTATTATTGACGGGACAGCTTCGAGCGTATAAGTTTCCCACATGGGGTTTTCGTCGTCGTCGATTAAAACTCGTACAAATGCATCTGAATCTGATTTCTGAGCATGTTTATTAAAGATTGATATGAAGCTTCTGCAAAAGGGGCACCATGATGCATAGAAAAGGGCAATAACTTTTGGATGTGATTCCAAATGTTTTGTAAACTCTTGCTCTTCAGAAAGTTCAATCATAATAGTTCCCCCTTTCCAAAATATTTAGATCTTCAATGATTGCGGCTTAATTGGTTTTTATGACAGTGATAATGCTGACTGGGCATGCATCTGCTGCAGCTTGGGCATAAACCATTTTCTCGTCGTCAAACGAGCCTTCTGAGTGGGCTTCAGTTGTTGCTCCACCTATTACTTGAGATTTGCCATCAGAGTCGCTCTCAAAATGGTCTTGGTCGATCGCGTAGCAACTGCCACATCGAATACAGTCTTCTCGTTTAATTTCAATTTTATATTTCAATTTAACATTTCTCCCATTTAGTTAATGACCATAAAATTTTAACTGAATAGAAAAGAAAGTGAAAACAGGGTATTATCTATTTCTGAATGTCAGCTCAAAGGTACCCACGCATTTTTTTCGCAAGCCAATTGACAATTTTTAAGTCTACTGGAAAACCGAAGTACCGATGTCTCCAACGGTATTTGGCTATTCGGCTAACTACACCGTAGGCTATTTTGAAACTTAAGCTCCGCTCGTTAATTCTGGCTTCGGGGAAGAAGGCGTATCTTGCAACGGCAGAAATTGACCGGAGTCGCTCTACTTGCTTTTTACTGTGCCAAGGTGGCCTGAATTGGAATACGTCGATATTTCCCCATTCTTCAAGCGATTGAGGCGGCTTAAACTCCTGCGGTAACTGGTTTAATACAGGACTTGGAAACGGTGTATAAACGAAAATTCCGAAATGCTGCGTTTTGGGGTTAGCCTCACGCATATGATCCATTAAATCGAAAGTAGCTTCTAGATCATCGTTAGTCTCCGTCGGCAGTCCACTCATCCATGATGCATACGGTTCAATTGTTGGGGCATATTCTTTGAGGTTCACGACTGATTGCATTATTTGCTCATGAGTAACGTCTTTGCAAATGAATTGCTGAAGTCTTTTGGAACCAGTTTCTCCTCCGAAATCTAATTCAGTGCAACCGGCTTTTTCGAGGAGTTTTAGAAAAGCTGGTTCATATTTTGAAAGGTAATCGAAACGGCAGTTAGCTCGCCAAAGTATCTTTATGCCCCTGCTGGTAATGCCATTGCAAATATCTTCGACTCTTTTCTGATCGACGAAGAAGTTGTCGTCAATTGGATCGATGATTTTTGCTTCTGGAAACTTTTTCGTCAGGTATTCAATTTCGTCAAGAACCCGGTTTGGAGTTTTGCCTCTCCAGGCGTGATTATTGTATAATATATTGTAACAGAATCCACATCTGTGCGGGCAGCCTCGGCTGGTTTGAATGTGAATGCGCCCTGCTTTCAATGCAGGGTATTTGTCCAGCTGGAGAAGATCATAAGGCAAGTTAACTGGAATCTTGTCTAAATCAATCAAATCTGCTTCAGGTGTGTTCTTGATCACGCCATCCTTCTTAAAAGTTAGACCCTTAACTTCTTCGAGAGCTTTTCTGGAGGCTAAATGATCTGCTAACTCATTGACTATTAGCTCACCTTCGCCTCTGACAACAATATCGACCAACTCGCTTTCTGCCGTTTGGTCCGGAAGTAAGCTTGGATGAACTCCACCCCAAACGATTGTCAAGGTTGGCTCTTCTGCACGAATTTTTTTTGCGAATTCTATGCCGTATTGTATTTGGAGCCCACTCATGCAGCTAATGCCGACGAATAGGGGTTTTCCGATAGATAAAGCTCGATAATCCTCAGTTCGCATGTCAAAAATGCGTACTTTGTACCCACCTCCTTGGAGAGCGCTGGCTAAGTGCAGAAGAGAAAGTGGAACTTGGGGGTCTGCTGCTTTGTATTTACCTGGAAATACAAGCAGAATCTCTTTGCTTCTCTCCGAAAGGTTGAAAACGGATTGGACTTTTGACAAGAACAAAAGCTCCTATTATGCAATTGTTAGGTTGGTTATTATTGGTTTTCGGCTTTTGAATAGAAATTGAAAGTCTTTAGAAAAAGTTGATTGGAAAAATAGAAAGAGATATAATTCCTTTTAGCAATTGGGATTCCTTATAAACCGTAAGAAGAAAGAAAGATTACTTCTTCAGTTCCGTCATTATGAGTTCTAATGTAGTATTTCCAATGCTTGTTACTTCATGATCTTGCGCGTCAAGGAAGATTACTGCGTCGGTTTTTATTTCCATCTTTTGCGTTTTCCCCGCCGTAGTAAACTTAGCCTTCCCGCCTTTCAAAGCATAGACTAAGTGGTCAGGATGGTAATGCATTTTCGCGACATCGCTTGGTTTGAACACTACCTCAAGAACGCGTACTTTGTTGTTCTCATTTAGAACTATATACACGTTAGAAGCTGCTACGGTAGGATCCATTTCTTCCTTTGTCAAATCATATATCTCAATCGATTAGTCGATTAAAGAAATGGGCCGTCGGGAACATAAGACAATGCGACTAACATCAAACTATTACAAACAAAATAAACGAAATATTCCCTGAAAAGAATTAGAAAGAGACCTTATTCGAAAAAAAGAACTCCCCAAAACCAAAAATGTTGACTTATTGAAAGGTGCAGAATACCCCAAAGAATGGAAATTTCCATTGACCTTGTTCTTTTACAGTTTGTTCAATGAATCCGCTGGATAGCAATTTTGGGGTGACATGAGGAAATATCATTGCAACTTAAACAAAATGGCTCTTTCTAAATCTTTGAATCTTTGGTTCTCTTAGTTGTATCAGTTGGTAGTCACATCTCTTTAAGAAATTGTTTGTTCTGTATGTTAATTGATGGTTTGTTCTAATGGATTTTAATGTTGCATTGAAAATTTTAAGTGCCTTTTCGGCTTGTCGTTTACGGCTTTACAAGGAGTTTTCGGGTTTTCCCGAAGCAGGAAGCAAAGAGGGAGAAAGCGGGTATGTGGTTTTTGCTGACGCTTCACTTGTTAATACACAATGCTATTGCAAGATCATAGATTTTGCAGAATCAAACAACCTGACAATATCGCCTTTCGGGCACTACCTAATGTTTTCTGGCCAATAAGGGATGCTGAAGGATTTATTACAAATTGTTGGTTTGTTCGGAATCTGTTTGCGTTGAGATTAATAGAGAGATAAATAACACAAATTTTGTCTTTGTTCTAATCTCGAAAAGAACGATGCAGTAAAACCCTAAAAATGACTTGATTCAGATGTTTCAACAAGTTGAGGCGGCGGAGAAGCCTGAGACGTTACTAGAACAACACTTCTTTAACAAACACTTGCATCTAATCTAGATGACGCTCTTCTACTAAAAAATTAATCATTCAAGCTCGATTAAAGAAAATAGTTGGAAGAAAATTGACTGAATATAACAAGAAAACAAAAAAGATAGACCTAATCGTGACACGAATCCTCGATTCCCCTGTAGAAAGAGTTTGGAAAGCTTGGACTGACCCTGATCAGGTAAAGTTTTGGTGGGGACCTATGGATTATACTTCACCCACCTGTAAAATTGACCTTCGCGAAGGTGGTCAATACGTTTTTTCGATGCGAGCACCGATAGAACAAGGTGGACAAGATTCATATACAACAGGTGTCTACAAAAAAATCATTCCAATGGAACGTCTCGAATTTACCCAGAGCTTGGCAGACAAAGATGGCAACAAAATTGAACCATCCCAAATAGGCATGCCACCAGACTTCCCGAGGGAAATACTAACGGAAGTTTTCTTTAAGAAAGTAAGATGCGACATGACAGAATTAACGATAACGGAATACGATTGGCCAGTTAGTCAAATGTACGTCTATTCTTTAGCTGGCTTACATCAGTCGATAGACAAGTTAGCCAAAACCCTCCGTAAAGCCTAACTGCCAAAAAGAATCTCAATGGAAGAATGCCCTAAAATAAGATCGAGTTTCGCAAAAACTTCGAATTTACGCATAAACAATTCAATTTTTGATATTTGGCAAGTTAAGCGACAAATGCAATTTTGAACGAGGTTTTCTTCCTATCGTAAAAAGGGCAAGTAATATTGATAATATCTCAACACGACCTATAGTCATCGCTGCAATCATTAGCCATTTGTACCCAATAGGCATCGTAACCGTCGTAATTCCCATCGAAATACCGTTTGTGGTAAGAGCCGAACCTACTTCAAATAAAGCATCCGTTAGCGAAATGCCTATTGTAGTAAAAATCACTGAAAAAACAACAAGCGCAATAAGAAAGAGCACTATTGAAACTGAAGCTGACAAGTTCTCGAGGCTTTCTGTTGCCTCTCCGTTTTTCCTGGGCGTTGGCATAGCTTGCTCTTTTATGAGAACGCCCATTATGCTCTCTTTGGCTGATTTGGCGAAAGATATAATTCTCGAAATACGCAAACCGCCTGCCATGGAAAATGCGCATCCTCCAATTATCATAATTACTATCAAAATAGAATAACCCGTGTTCCCAAACGAAGTTAAAGCAATGTAAGACTGCCCTGTTGAAGATGACATACTCACAACATGGAAGAACGAGTCGAAGAGACCGACATTTGATGCTATAGAAATAGACACGGTGCCCAATAACAGTATTATTATGAACAAGGCAATTTCGGGAGACAAAGCTTTTTTGAAGTTTCGAGCGAATAGATGGTAACTAAATGCAAAGTTGAGTGATCCGAGTAACATAAGCGCAATTATACAAATCTTGGGAGCTAAGGCTAAGTATGGGGTATATGATGCGACAGTTGGCTGAAACCCTCCAGTTATTGTGTCAATTATAAAAGTGCCAGTATTGATCAAGTTCGTAAATCCCAATGCATAGAAAATTGCAGTAAAAACGAGAATGTAGCCGCTATAAACTGCGAAAACTGAAAAATATGTTCTTTTCAGGCTGCCACAAACGTCGCTCACACCGAAGGAATTACTGAGGTTGTTCAGAGATCTTCGCGATTGGAAAAAGGCAAGTAAGAGAAAAACTATCCCGACACCCCCCATAAGCTCAGTCATGCTTCTGTAAATAAGCAAAGATTTTGGGAGAATGTCTGGATTTGTAATGAAACTAAAACCAGTCGTAGTAAAGCCGGAAACGCTTTCAAAATATCCGTTAGTAAATTTGTCAATTACACCTGCACTTCCGAATGGATTATAATAAAAATAAGGCAAGGCACCAATGAGGGGTATAACAATGAAAGTTGCCAAGAAAAGGAAATTGGAGCCTTTGAAATCTAGATCTTTTCTTTCGCACAAAGCATTTAAGAGAAAACCACAACCTAGAAAACTGACACAAGCTAAAAATAGCGAGATTATCGCCTGGTTTTCTCCAAAAATTAATCCAACGGCTATCGGCAATAAGGTAAGCAAACCTGCAATTTGTAGCAAGAAACCCAGATTTGCGAAGAGACGTTTGCTCATTGGCGTCGCGTGGTATTTGTTTTAGTTCAGCTAAAAGCCTTGCGCAAGTTAGAGAGATACGACGAAATCCTTGAGCTTATTTAATAATGGTAACTATGAAAATGTAACTGCAAATCCCGAAAATGTTCGGGTAAACGCTTATGTGCACGCTCCAACTTGTTTTAGATTAAATAGCTTTAGGTGAGATTGGATGGAAAGTGGACAACCGCGCATAGAACATAAAAGGATAACGCGTGAAAAGAAAACTATCGATTCAATGGTTCACATCTACTGCAAGGCACACCACGACACCCATGGCGACCTTTGTCCTGAATGCACGGAGTTCAAGACTTACGCGTTTATGCGGCTTGATAAGTGTCCTTTTCAAGAGAAGAAAAGTACATGTGGAAAATGTCTTATCCACTGTTATCGACCAGAGATGAAAGAAAAAGTGAAGAAAGTGATGCGGTATTCAGGTCCACGAATGCTTGTTCACAAACCCAGTTTGGCGTTGCATCACCTTTGGGATGGTCGCCGAAAACCACCAACTTTAGACAAGAAGAACTCTAAAGCACCCAATTAGCCTCTTTCTTTTTAGACTTCTGCTTTTGACAAGAGTTCCTTTGCGTTTCCAATTGCGATCTTATAGAATACTATTGTTAAAACCGCTGAGATTGCGCCGCTGATTATGATACCTTGATAGAGTTCTATAAAGGCTGAGATTTGACCGCCTGTAAATACCGAGATAACGTACGGAACTAACGGTAGAAGAACACCAAAGGCTACGGCTGCACACGTTAGCAAATTGATTAGGCTCCATTCGGCACGTATCATTCTGGGTCTTGGAGTTTCATTAAAATCAGCGCCTTTAATGCCGTTTGCCAAAGACAATGAACCCGCTGCAAAAGCCACGAAAATTGCTTCGGAAACAAGAGTAATGGTTGTGGCAATCGATGGATGGTAAATTATGAATCCGATCGTTCCCGTTATTGGCAAAATTATTAGAGAGAAGAAAAGCATGAAGGCCAATTTACTTCTTACAAAATTTTTGGCGGAAACGGGTGAAAAGTAAATGCGCCAAATATTTTGCCCCTCTTCACCCGTCATAAAGTTTCCTAAGCTCATAGCCATTAGAGAAACCGGGAAGAGCGAAGTGAAAGCGAATCCTAACTGAGGTGGAAATCCCGACTGCGATGATGTTTGAGATCCGTTAAACGTTGAAATTATCGGAAGGATCAGGAAAACAATTGGAAGAATAAACGCTGACATCAATTCCCTTCGGCGGGTAAATGCCTTAAGATCCTTTCGAAATAGCGCAGCTTCCACGGATGTTAATCCGAGCTTTCCTAAAAAGCCAGTTCTGGGAGCGTAAGCTCCACGGCTTATCGTAATCGCTGGGGGCTCATAGAGTCCAAAGCGCGTGTTTAATTTTGTTGCGACATAGAACAACCCCGCTATGAATAAAAGCGACAGAATTAGGAAAATCAATCCGTTTAGAAATAGCCCGTTAATCAAAGAGTAGAGGGTTAACCCAAGCCAGACGAATGGCACAAACCAGGCGCCATTTTGTACTGAAGCAACTGTTTGGACGAAGGTCGTTAAACCAGTTCCAGATGTTACATAGAAGTAAATGATGTAGAATATAATGAAAAAGAGTATAGTGCTTGCAAAGCGAACCCAAACTGCTGCTTTGCCGGTTGACTTGTAAACAGCGCCAGTAAAGCGCACCTGAAGTATTCGGATGATTTCTGTTGTGGATCCCGCCATGAAAGCGGCAGCAAACATGCACAGAGTTGCGCCTATTGCTGAAGGAAGCTGCCCCGTGAAACCCGCTACAACAAGAACCGCTGGGGAAAGCAAAGCAATAGCAATTAGAGGCAAGCCGAGCATGTCTGCAAGAATTGAGGCTAACGTGTGCTCTTGCCAAGTAACTGGAAGCCAATATGGAGCTTGATGGGCGAAACTAGATCCGCTACGTTGCAATTGTTGCATCATCGTAAAAATCAGGGTAAATACCAAAATTATCGTGGGAAGAGACAACTGGAAATTTGCAAACCCATTATCAAAAATGCTCTTGAACCCAATCGTAAGGAGCTGGGAATTATAGAATAAGCCTATGATAATGCCGGCAGCTATACCGATAGCAACAGCCGCGCCATAGATTAAGTAACTGAATAGTCGGTTTCTGGCGATGTTATATTTTATGAGTCGCTGTCCTCTCATGAGCCTCGATGACTTGATATCTACCTCGACTAGATGGCGCACTGTTTTCCAGTTCATTTGACAAGTTCCTCAACAACAGCTCTAATGTCGCCTGTGCCTGTAAGTTTCAAGAAGATATCTTCTAGACCTGAGCTGGGCAGTTGTGACATTTTTCGCAACTCATCCATGTTGCCTAGTGCGAGGAGACTACCTTGATACATTATTCCAATGCGATCGCAAACGGCTTGCGCGATCTCTAAGATGTGGGTGGACATAATGGTGGTAACCCCCTGCGATTTTAATTCATGGAGAAAGTCTTTCACTATCCTTGCAGATCGTGGATCCAAAGCGTTGAGAGGTTCATCAAGAATCAGAAGTTTGGGTTTATGCAGGAAAGCGGAGATTAAAGCTATTTTTTGTTTCATTCCTTCTGAATAGCTGCTTATCATGTCGCCTTCTCTGCCTTCAAGTTGAAGACCTTTTAAGTATTCGGTTATGCGGCTGCGTTTCTCTTCAGTTGCCATGCCGTAAATGTCCCCGATAAAATCTAGAAATTCAATTCCCGTTAAGAATTCGTACAATCGAGGAGCTTCAGGTGCATATCCAACTAGTTTTTTTATGATGACTGCATCTTTTTTGGCGTCCAATCCTAAAACCATTACGTTGCCTTGATCTGGTTGAACTAGACCCAAAAGCATCTTGAGAGTAGTAGATTTACCGGAACCGTTTGGTCCTAATAGTCCGAAGATTTCTCCTTGGTTAATAGTTAAGTTTACATTGTTCACTGCGACTATTTCGTTGTAACGTTTAACCACATTTTTGAGTTCAACCGCGGGTGCATTATTTATCAAGAGAAATCCCTGTGTGCACTATTGGACAAGGTCAATATTTAAGACTAACGTTGAGAAGATGCTCCGTTCTTGCACCATATTAAAAGTCTAAGCCTCTTCATCCAATCTCAAATTAACAAGTTCATCTGCTTCTTGGATACGCTTATTGGTTCTGGGTACGTTAACAAATCTGACTTGCATGAAACAACGCTTCAACTCTTGAGTTTTCTTCCACAATTTAAGCAAGTCAGGATTTTTCACCTGATATTGCCCCGTAAGATGTTTACACACGAGTTCGCTGTCCAAGTGGCAAACTACTTCATTTGCACCCATCATTGAAGCTGCGCTTAAGCCAGCAATT
The DNA here is from genome assembly GCA_963735905.1 of Candidatus Bathyarchaeota archaeon. Lineage (GTDB taxonomy): Archaea > Thermoproteota > Bathyarchaeia > Bathyarchaeales > Bathycorpusculaceae > JADGNF01. Next base: position 123,192 of record CAVTMS010000006.1, read on the forward strand.
AATGCTTCATATTCAGCTTGGTTATTTGTTCGCCTACCTAGATAGAGAGATTCTTTTTTGATTATTTCTCCTTTTTCAGAGAACACCAAGTAAGCGGCTGCCGCTGGACCGGGGTTTCCGCGAGATCCCCCATCTGAGTAGATATTTATTTGCATTTGCACGTATACCCCTTTGAGGCTATTCGCCTATTCCTAGCCCGTCCTTAGATTCAAACTACTAAACCTTATTCATGAATCAACAAGCTCCTCACTTATTTTTGATGTGGTAGACTACGAAAATTTTCATTAATGGTAAGTGAATAATCATCGGGGGTTTGTTATTTAGAAGAGCGAAAAAGACACATTAAGGGCTTTCTTCCTAGAAATGGCTATATCTGCGAATTCTTAATGCTTATTAAATCGGTTTCGATGCAACAATGGATCTATTCACGGTAATTTTGATTGCCGTAGGCTTAGCAATGGACACATTTGCAGTCTCAATTGCGAAGGGAATAGTCATTGAAAAACAAAGACGAAAGTCAGCTTTCCTTCTTGCTTCATTTTTCGGTGGGTTTCAAATGCTTATGCCAGCTATCGGATATTTTGCAGGTCTCAGTTTTAGGGATGTAATTATGGGAATAGACCATTGGATCGCTTTCGGTCTTCTAACTCTCATTGGTTCGAAAATGATTTACGACTCAACGAGAAAAGAGAACGGGAAAGAAGACGGCGTCCTAAAGCTCCATTCAGTTATTACGCTTTCAATAGCCACGAGCATTGACGCGTTGATGGTTGGCCTAAGTTTCGCATTTCTCCAAGCTTCAGTGCTAGAGCCCATATTAGTAATTGGGATAGTAACTTTTTCGCTTTCATTTACGGGTTTCTTTTTTGGATGTGGGTTAGGAAAAGTGTTTGGTAGTAGAATCAAAATTGTTGGAGGACTAATTCTAATAGCAATTGGACTGAGGTTTCTGTTTGAACATTTGCTTTGAATTTTTTGGAGATTTTATGATCCTTAGAGTCGAGTGAAGATAAAAGCGTTTGATTGTTGTTTGAGCAAAACTTTCACTTAATCATAATCGACTTTGAGGATCATCATTGAGGCTGGTTGATGTCTGGTTTTGGGAAGAAAAATTAAATAGTGAAACCCTCGAATATTCAGTCAGCATACAACCTGTACGAAGTGAAATATGTGCTTGTTACAAACAAAGACTTGATGGTTCAAGCCCGAAAAAAAGGATATGCAGTTCCAGCCCTTAACGTTCAAAACCTGGAAAGTTTAACCGCTGTAGCTGAAGCTGCTGCTGAAGAAAAATCACCCGTCATCTTGGCAATAACTCCAAGCGTCATAAAATACGCAGGAATGCCTTTCATCTCAGGCTTAGCGAAAACAGCCGCACAACTTTCATCCGTGCCAATCTCTATCCATCTCGATCACGGCGAAGATTATGAAACAGCAGCAAAATGCGTAGAAGCCGGTTTCACTAGTGTTATGATTGATGGATCATTCCTGAAATACGAGGAAAACGTAGCTGTAACAAAGAAAGTTGTAGCAACCGCCCACGCAAAAGGTGTTTCTGTTGAGGCAGAACTTGGAAAACTCGCTGGCATTGAAGAACGAAGCGTAGAAGAAAAAGACGCAATCTTAACTGACCCCGAAACCGCAAAAGAATTTGTCGAAAAAACTGGCGTGGACACGTTGGCAATTGCAATAGGAACTTCCCACGGAGCGTACAAATTCAAAAGCGAATCCAAACTCGACATCGAACGTCTAAAAGTAATCAGCCAAAAAGTAGCGATACCTCTAGTTCTTCACGGTGCTTCGAGCGTACCTCAGTGGTTAATTGAAAAAGCAACCAAATATGGCGCAACATTGGGCAACGCAAAAGGAATACCTGAAGACGAAATCAAGAAAGCCATTAGTTTAGGCATTGCAAAAGTTAACGTTGACACAGACCTTCGATTGGCTTTCATAGCTAACGTTCGAGAGGCATTAACAAATTCACCCAAGGAATTTGATCCTCGCAAAATTTTGGGCCCAGCTAAAGACGGCATGAAGCAGGTTGCAAAGAGCAAAATGCAACTGTTTGGCAGCTCAGGAAAAGCATAAGAAAATAGAACTGGGGCAATAAGCCCTAAGTTACTTTTTTATTCTTTTTGTTTTAGCAAATTCATGAGTTTGGGCATTAGTTCGTAGCCATAGTCTAATATTCCTAAACTACCCTTGGCGCATGTTTTCTCGCAGAATTTTGAAACGCACTCATCTTTAATGCAACCCCCAGAGAGAAGTAACGGAACAGGTGTGTCGCTGTGGACTTTCAAAACGCAGGGTGTTGCGTGATCTGCCGTAATGCAGAATAAGACTTCTTTTTCGTCTATTTGAGGTAGCAATTTTCCGAAGAAGTACTTGTCTATGCCTGAGATTATGTCGGTTTTTTTCCGGCAGTTGCCGTCGTGTCCTGGTTCGTCTGGCCCTTTGAGATGGATATAGAAGCAATCATATTGCGGCATTTCTTCCAGCAGCTTGCTTACGCGGATCTCGCAGTCGTTTTGCAAATTGCCCGTGGGCGGAGGGAGAAGGGTTGATTGCATGCCTGCCAGCTTTGCGATTCCGTTTTCGGCATGCATGTCCGCTAGAGCGGCGAAATTCACGCCATATCGGTCGTTGATACTAAAGAAGTGGGGCAATAGACTTCCAGCGTCTCTTGATAAGACCACATTTGCCTTTAGTTTTCCTTCTTTAGCTCGTTCCTGGTTGATTGGATGATTTTCCCAAAGTTGGTGGGTTCTTTCTGTAAATTCATTAACTAAGTCTGCGGAGATCTGAGCAGCTTGTGAGTCGTCTATCGGTTTACATGTTTTCAGGTGCATGTCAACTGTGGTTTCCGCGACACCTAAACCGTTAACTATAGAATATGCTGGATCGGTATTCGTGATTTTGCCGGAGAGCGCCTTGCCCTTTGATTTAATAACTAACACTGCTCTGTGTCCGAGGGTATTTTCGAAGTTGAAAGTTGCTGGATGTGAAGTCAGGGAAATTTCTTTGTTTGCCGCCTTGGTAAGTTCTACTGCCTCTTCATTGGTTAGGCTTCGTGCGACACGTCTGTCAAGAATTTCAGTTCCTTCGCCAAGGGTGGCAAAGTTGCATCTTAGCGCCAGATCTCCGTCTTTGAGGCTTAGCCCTGCGCCAACTGCTTCAATGATACCTCTTCCTGTGCTGTACTTGAAGGGGTCGTATCCCAAAAGGGATATAACTGCGACGTCGCTCTCAGGCGCTACACCTTTTCTGACTGAGTACATAAGTCCGGTCTTTCCTTTTCGGGCTAATGCGTCCAAGTTAGGTGTAATTGCTGCTTCTAAAGGAGTCTTGTATCCCAAGTTTTTGTCTGGCAAGTCGCCCATGCCATCAATAACAATATAGAGTAGCTTCAAGGCTGGAGTAATCCTCCGAGAGTCTTGGAAACACCTAATGCATAGTTAAGCTTTATTTCTTTTTGCATTCCTTTTACGTTTTTACTCCCAGAATTTCCCGGATTGCCTTCTGGGTTGATTGCGGGGTGCCCGTGGTGTTGACCAGGAAGACTTCCGTTTCGTCGAAGTATCTTTTGAAGAAGTCTTTGCGTAGCTCAATTTTTCTGTTATCTCTTACAAGTTGATGCGGGTTGCAGAAATCATTCGCCATAAGGTAGCCCAATGCTTCGTCAGGGTTCAGGGGGGTGACAATGTTCTTGTCTTCAGGGTCTCTTTTGAGCAAAATAATTTTATTTATAGTTGCCATTGGAATGACGCCTCCTGCACCGACTATCCAGCGAACGTTCACGACGGCTCTGCCTTTTTGGTCAAATTTGGCTTTGTCAACGAGACGTTCGTACTCGTTCCAGATTTTGGCGATGTCAGCTTCTATGTAACAGTTCTTTTCTGATCCAAACGCAAGCGGTTCGCGGCTTGAAAGCCTAACAAAGTACCAGTCATCCGAAACCAATCGGCAATTTGGAAGACGCAAAAGCCCCCAAGAATGCGTAGTTTTGCCTGTTCCACTAGGCGCAATGATGGATACGCCAGTGCACCCAATGTCGATGGCAGCACCATGGACAGAAAAAATCCGATGTTCATCTTCAAGAATGTCTCCTGCTATGGCTAATGCAATGCTCTTTATCCAGCCGTAATAGTCCACATTTATGAGAAAAGCCGTTTTTGTGTAAGGATCGTATTTGATATTAATAGGCTGCCCAGGTTCTTCGAGAACAATAATTCTTCCGTGGCTCCTAGTGTTTTCGCTCATGGTGTAAAAGTTGTCTTCCCATTCGGTTTGAATACGTTCAATTTCGGTGATCAACTTTATGCAGCAGCCATAGATTTCAGCTTTTTTCGTATAAAGCAGCCTGTATTCATATTGCTTATAGAGTATGTCTTTTTGTTCGGAAGAAATTATTTGGACCAAGTAACTAGAAGTCAATTGAGATTCCCCAAGAAAATGTTGCTAGTTCAATGGGACTTTGAGAAGAAATAAGTTTTGGTAAAAACTTGTAATCTAATTCCAAACCAAAATTAGTGTTTATGAAATAGTTTTCTAATCTGATTTCTTGCAGAAACTGTTTCATTTTCCAAATGACTAAGGTCACCCATTTCTACAAGAGTCATTGCGTGCGCCTTGTAATACTTTGCACCGCAAGACATCTTGGCCATTTCACGAATTTCATGTTCCATCGTAGCCAACCGTTCTTCCTGGGTCATATCACGCCATATCAAGATAACATCTTTATCGTAAGGATAATCTATTCCTCTTTCCTTGGCAGCCCACCAATTCATACCAACGTAACCAGAAATCTTTTCGTCAGTAAAAATAACAGAAATTTTGTTTAAGTATTTCTCATGCTTCGCCAAGTTCGCTTTCCCTATTTTTATAGAACTCGGAATGTCTATGACATTGCCGCGCATTCTAACAACGATCTTTTTAGGCATGTTTTGAACCCATTGAAACTTTCGGAAACTAAGTTAACCTTGTCAAAAAAAAATCAAAGATAGGTTGAGTATGCGTTTCAGAAACTTGCTGCGAATCCTCTGAACACTTCCTTGATAGACTGAATCAGGGGATGTTTTACAAGTACAGGTTCTTGAAGATTTTCAAGGCGCGCAATTCGGAAGTAAATGGGAGGGTGAGAATCTAAGCCAACCCATTCTTGAATGCGGAAAGATGGCACGCGTTCAAACAACAATCTGTGAAAGCCAATTTTCTCAAGTGCACTCGCCATGACTTTGGGTTGCCCCATCATTATAGCGGACGTCAAGTCAGCGCGAGCTTCAAAAAACTTGGCTATAAAGAATATCATAGTCATCACCGCGAAGAAATAAATGAAGAACAGGAAAGACCCGAACAATATCGGCAATAGCGAAAGAAGCACGTAGAATCTAAACAAGAACTCGGCACTTAAAAGCCCAAAAAGTATGAGCGGGTCTCTGCCTTTTAGATGACCAAACTCGTGTCCTAAGACACTTACTACCTCAGGCTCTTCAAGTTGAACAAGCAATCCCGTGGTTATTAGGACAATGCCTCTGCCGGGGCTGGGGCCAGAAGCCGCAGCATTAGGAACCATGGTGTTCGAAATGACAATTTTGGGAACTTTGTAGCCAAAGCGGTCTGCGACTTTCTTCACTATTTCATAGACGTTTATTTTTTTGGAAGTTAGGCTGCCCTGTTTGCAGGATACGTTATATTTAGAGAAGATTTTTTCTGCCTCTTGGCAGTCGATTTCGCCGCGTTTGCTTACAATTTCGTCGTAGACTTCATTTTTAATAGCTACCAGTTGTTCAGGTGGGATTTGCTTGTAATCGTCGATAGTACCTAACGAGCCGATAGGAGGCTGATACTCCAAGAAATGTATTATTGGATTATCTTTGGTTATAGCCCAATCGCCTGTTCTCGCGATTATCTTGTTGGAGTAAAAAACGAATACAAATTGCGACGCTATCAAAATTAATGGAACAGTCCAGAAATATTTGGGGTAATAAGTAAGCACAATGACGAATAATGCCCCACCTAAAATTAAAAATGTGAATGTGAGAAGGATCTGAGTTTCAAGGAAAAACCGGTTGAAACTTTTTTCGTGAAGCTTGACTTTTTCAGGGACGATTTTTTCTCCTTCTTGCCAAGCGAAATACCAGGTTGCTTTTCGTGCTTTTTCTTCAAACAGCTCAGTTGCTATAACAATATCTTGTTTAGCTTCGTCCACTGCTGTTTCAGAAACTTCTGTATCAAGCGGTGTTATCTTTGCGTCTATTTTGTCGGTTCCTGTTATCTCGACATGGAGAATTTGTTTTCCTTGCGAATCGAGAATGTTGCATGAAATACTTGTATTGGTTGGAGTTGTTTCTTTGGACAAATTCGAGAATCGCTGCTTCTGCGGCGCGTAGTATTGACTATACATGAAATCGAAGAGTTTCTCGTAGTAGCTCGGCGGAACTTCAGTGTCTATCTTGAAAGAAATAGGCGAAGTCACCATAAATTCAAACCCTGAAAATACCTATGCTTAAGTTTTGTTTTTCTTGGTAATAACTCTATGGGTTAACAACAAAAGTATATCGCAAAAAGGTTAATTCTGAATGAGTTAGATCAGGTTAGCTATACCCTGGAATGGAAATGTTCGGATGGAACTCAAAACAACTTATTACGAAAACCTAATTCGGCAAACCAGGTCCGTTTCAGCCGTGCATCCTTTCTCTTTCATTTGCGAATTTTATTGACAAAAAAAGGGAGTGATGAAGTTTTGCTTCAAGACAGTTTATTTTTTCCTAAGGACCATCACTATTACTATAACCATCAATATGGCGAGTATGGCTGCAAAGGCATAGAATGTCTCGGCTGGCAGTATGTTTGGTCCTGCGCTAACTGGTGTTGGGTTTGGTGTTACGTTTTGGCTAACGCCCATTGCAGTTTCAGCGTATGATGGGAAGTATGATTCAGTTCCTGCAAATGATGCAACGATTGTGTAAGTGCCTGCAACTGATGGTGTCCATATTGTCTTGAAGATTCCGCTCATGTCACTTGTTACTGTCCCAATGTTTGATGTACCGCCGTTTTGGTCAATCGCTGTCAATTGTACTGAGACTCCTTGAGCATTGCCAGGTATTGCTTGCTGTTTGTAGAGATATTCCATCCATTGCTGCATATATGTGTCTGCAATTGCTGGGGTACCTTTAGCTCCTGGTGATTGGTCGGTTACTGTTCCCTTTATGAGAACTGCTGTTCCGTTGCTTTGAACGACTTCTGGTGCCGTGACCGTTACTGCAGATTGTCCTTTGCCGTAGCAATAGATGTTATTATCGTAGTGGTCTGCGCATACAATGTAGCCATCTGCGATTGCCATACTGTCGACCCAGTTTTCTATCTTCCAGACTTCGTTTCCGTTGATTGCGTTAACTGCTCGTAGGTATGAGCCTCTCCAGAGTGGCTTTGTGGGTGAGTGTTCGCTAGACGTCAAGAAGATTTTGCCGTCGGCGAAAGCTGACATGGACAATGGATAGTTCCCGTAAGGACTTTCGGTTCCGACGTTTGTAGCATTGTAGGTCCATTTGAGTATGCCTGTCTTAATGTCGTAGGCGTATAAAGTGCCGCCATAGCCGCACGAGTATAGGTTGCCATAGGCTGCATTCCCTCCCATGCCATACATGTCCCATGCTGACTGCGAAGGTGTTGGTCCCCAGAGTAAACTTCCATCGTCTAGGCTGAAGCCATACCATTGCATTGTTTGTGTTGTGCTGACGGTGAAGACACGGTTGTCATAGTCCACTGGACCTAAGTTGTAGGTTAAGTTCTTGCCTCCAATTGGAGAATTCCAGTTCTTGGACCAATCCATTGTAATCCCCCATCCTAAGTTGGAGTTGTTCTGTGGACCGCCGTTGTACGTCGTTGCGTGCTCATTCAGTGTGGCTAAGTATGCTGTGAATGTGTCATTTGCGGCGTTGAATCTGAAACCAAAGAGTTCCTTGGGATGGCGACTAGCATCTTGGAGGACTCTTGAGATGCCGGGTAAGTTTGCGTCCATGGTGGTGTTTACTGAATAGCCAGTGTGGTATGTATCTTGGAGGGTCCAGTTGCCGTTTGCATTGTTGCCTGGCAGAGGTGCTGTGGTCCATGATTTGTCATTTTGTGCGTCAATCATTGCGCCAACGCGGACACGCCATTGTTGGGCGCTAGTGCTTGTGCCTGGCGCACCGAAAGGCCATGCTTGGGTCATGTTCCATGCCGTCACACGTCCTGAAGTAGCGTTGTAGCTCCAGTACATTACGCTTCCGTCTTGATCAGTGATGCCTGTGCCACTCGGTACGTTCCTAAAGCCTTGTAGGAAGTCGCCGGTGTCTGGATCAAGTATGTACCATGTGCTGCCTTGGGTCATTACCAGGTAGGAAACCATTCCTTGGCCGTTGACTGAGTCGTAGTGATTCATCATGCCTTGAGAGAGTCTTGGGTAACTGAGTGAAAGTGCTGGACCTATTCCGAAACTAGGGTCGCTCACAACTGCGGGGTTGTTGAGACCGTTGTCAGTGCCGTTCTTGTACCAAAGTTGTTCTCCACTGCGTAAGTCCATGGCATAGTAGCCGTACTTTGGTGACATTGCGTCTCCTGGGCTGTTGTAGTAAATGATCCCGTTCATGATGATTGCTCCGCCCCATGGACTTTGATAGTCGTCTGTGTTGTAGGGCTGGCCTGGCCATGCTGCGTCAGCTATGCCGCCTGGATGTGCTGCGGATTCTCCTGGTTGTTCTGCTTGTGGTTGTGACCAGACAATGTGTGGGCTGTTTGGTGCGGTTCCCCATCGTTGGAAGTTACTGGTTAGCCAGGATCCTTTTAGCCAATTTGATGCGAGTTGTGACCATTCTCTGTTTTGTGCGTTCAGCGGTCTTGCCCAGAATCCTGATGGAAGACCGGGCTCCTGCCACATTTGTGTCTGAGCCTGTGTAACTGTGAGGTACGAAGGTTCGCTAGTTGCGCCAAGGTAATTGTCGCCTACGTATTGGAGACCCATCGGGTTTGAGCCTGGTGGGTTAGCTAAGACCTGCCCTGGCCAGCTGAAGACAAAAGTGTACACTCCTACTTGGTCGGGGGTAAACGGTGTCCAAGTTGTACCAACTGGTCCGCTTGTAAAAGGCCCTAATTGGCTCTTAGACCCGTCTGGAGCGGTGACGTCTAACATAAAGCCACGCCACATGTCGCCGCTTGTTCCACCTGCTGTCGGGGGAAACTTGTCAAGCCACATGACGAGTACAGACTGCTCGTTTACCCCTATAGTTGGTGGAGACGCAACAACATATGCCCACGTTGGAATTGTCCATGGTGGGGTGTGTGCGTTTGTGGTTGGTGTGGTTATAGCTATTGCTGAAAAAGTTAGCAATAGCATTATGCCCACACTAAAGAATAATTTATTTTTTGTTTTTTTCATTTTTTTCTCTCTCCAAATTTTACTGCGAAGAACATGTTAGGTAGCAAAAGTACTTAACATATAGTAAGTAATCAAATACTTACAGCTCAATTGTCCGATAGAGAATGGACAATTTACTGAATCATACGCAAGTTTTATCTTAAGTTCGACACTAACTAATTCTCGGAGAGAGATAGAATGATGCCGTTTCCACATTACGTTGAGCTATTGGTACGGCTCGGATTAACCTTAACCGAGGCAAAAATTTTTCTGGTGCTCTGCACGATTGGAACTTCTACAGCTCGAATAATTTCGGAGAACGCCGGAGTGGCTCGAGAAGTAGTTTATCAAGTAATTCCGACCCTGCAAGAAAAAGGCCTGATTGAAAACATTTTAACCGCTCCTCAAACCTATAGGGCAATTCCGGCAGAATATGCGTTTGAAATCCTTCTAGAACGAAAAAACCAAGAAAACAAGAAAACGAAGAAAGAGATAAAGGAAACATTGAAGGCGCTTGAAAAAATCCAAAATATTTCCTCGGACTATTGCCGCCAAATCAGCATTATTCCTAGGGGAAAAGCTCTTCTGACAAAAATTACAACTGAAATGAGAAGCGCACAGAAAAGCGTCGATATAGTTATTTCTTGGCAGAAATTCTTAAAGTGGCATAGGCTTTACGCAAAAGATGAAATTAACGAAGCTAAGCGCCGAAATGTAAAATTTCAAGTGCTACTGGAAAAAGAAATTCCGCAAATGAATGCAGTGCCTTTAGGTTCGCTGGTTTATGGCTCCACATATTTTGATGATCTTCATATTAGAATAGCCACAAACATTTCGCTAGTGAACATGTTGATCTTTGATAACAAAAAAGTCTTCATCGACACCGCTCAAGAGAAAGGATTGCCTGAAACTTCATTTATTTACTCAAACAATCCTTGCCTGACCCCACTATCGTTAGCTTACTTCCAAACCAACTGGGACAGGGCAATTCCACTGCAAAGCATCAAAACAACCCTGCAAACCGAAACTATAAACTAGAAACCACCTGTTTCTTTTTAAATTTGGTAAAGAAGGTTCGTAGAGAGACATGAACCTGAATTATGACAGTATGATTCATGATCCTTGATTCCAGGAAACCCGAGGAAGAAAGGATCTATTTCAAAAAATGCCTGCACTTTTAAAAAAGAAATAACTCTGTTAGGAGCAATTTGTTGAATCTATAGGGTTTGCTGAGGCTCTGGAATCGGAAATTTTAGGAGAGAATAGAAAACCCAAAGAGAAACTCGTGATTGCTCCAAAGCCTACTCAGCCCCTTCTTTCAAAAGCAATTAATTGTTTAATGAAAAAAAGGAAAGGTGGTTTGTGTTTTTGTGTTGCATTATTTTCTTCTTCTGAGCACTAGGGCGGCTGCGGCTGCTATGACGATGATTACTGCGGCACCGATTGCGATGTATGTTGTTGTTGGCGACGCACTATTGAGTGGAATAATTACAGCTGATGGTGAAGTTTTCGTTGTGGGTGAGACATTTTGCCCCAAACAAATAGCTTCAACTAAAATGGGACTGAAGTAGCAATGGGCCACACAGGTTCGACGCCTAGACTCCGCCAGTCCCCTCAAGCCCTATACTCTTACCCGTGCCCCCTTGTGCGCTGAACGTCCAAACTTAGGTTGCTCTCTCCCGAGCCTAGCCAGGTTCGCCTGGTGAACCCCGAAGACGATTCCCCTACGGAAACCGCTCAGAGACCGCCAGCCTCAAAGGACGGATAGTCACTGTTTCGGAAATGAGGGTCCAAACGGCCTTTTGCGCCTCAGCCTATGCTGTTAGCCCGCCATGTAGAGGGTTTGCGGTGCAAGGGACCCCTACCCCCCCGCCTAAGACCCATTGCCAACCTACCAAACCTAACTTGGTCTTTAAAAGTTTGCTTTTGAAGCAACCTCTTGCGAACTAAAATAAGAATTTAAATGAAAAAAGGGTTGTGAAGAGAATTTTCGGGCAAGTTTACTCTTCGTCTTCGCAGTCTTCACATTCGCAATCTTCGCATTCTTCGTCTTCTTCTTCAAATCCAAACAGGTGCTTAACCATTTCTAAAACCCAAAGTAACCCTGAGTCTTAACAACTTAAACCTTTTGACCAACACCCATAATTCTTGCCTAGAGGGCCTTGTCTTCTGGATGTAAGTATAAGTTGGACTCTTCCTACAGTTCCATGAATCCAATGAAAAGCATAGCGATTGTCGGGGCAGGTATTGGTGGATGCTCTGCAGCCTATTTTGTAAGTCAAAATATTCCAAGAGTGAAAATAACAATATTTGAATCACGAGAAAGGATAGGTGGCAGAATTTTAACCTGCAAAGCAGAAGGATTAAACCTAGAATTGGGAGCATCATTCATAAACGAAACAAACAAAATAATTTTGGACCTGATAAAGAGTACCCAACTAAACTTAATACGAGTCGAAGACCAAAAACTGTTCGCGATCTGGAATGGCGCTGAGATAATTTTCAAGTCAAATGATAAGTCAGCTATCACTAACATCAACCTTCTAATGAGGTACAAGCTAAGCATAATTCGTGCGTTTCTTCTTTTGAAAGAAGCAAAAAGATACGCTGCAAGACTTTATCCGGAAGAAAAAGAGCCTATCGACACAGCAGAAATCTTGGAATCGTCAGGATTAGACAAATGGACTAGTACTACTCTTGAGGAAATTCTTCTTGAAAAAGGGTTAAGCAGAAGCTTCATTGAAGAACTTGCAACGCCCCTTACGAGAACTATTTACACTCAAAATGCTGACATAGCCGGCTTAGCTGGAATCTCCTCGCTATTAGGTGCTTATGGAGGAACTATTTACCGTTTGGCAGATGGAAACGACACTTTGCCAGCACATTTAGTTGAGGCGTCTCAAGCAAATATTAACCTAAAACAAAAAGTTAATAGTCTGGAAAAATCCCGAGATGGCACTTACAAAATTTCCACGGAAACCGATACGTCTGTTTTTGACGGAGTAATCATCGCCGCGCCTATAGAATTGGCACAAATCCAACTCGACGGGTTAACAAAACCAAACCACGAAAATCAAGAATACCAAAGAGTCTACATCAAGGTTATGAAAGGAAGCCTCAACCCAAGTCATTTTGGACTTAACAATTCGGCAGCACCTCCAACGATAATACTCACTACAAAGGAAGCTGATCCAATTACTCATATTGGAATTCAAAAAACCCACCATGACCAATATCTAGTCTCGGCTATTTCACCTGAACCGATTTCCGATGATTTCTTCAAAGGGGTTTTCAAGAAACCGGGGTCAGCAGTCTTGGAACATAGCTGGGACGCGGCTTATCCTAAATTCAAACCGATGACGAAACTATCTCTTAGCCAACTCGATGAACGAATAGTCTGCCTTAACACGATCGAAAAGGCAGTTTCAAGCATGGAAACCGCAGCACTATCTGCTTTGAATGCAACGAGAATCATAAAGTCTAAATTATCTTGAACATTTCTAGCTTGCTATTTCCCTGTGGCTTTTACATGTTTTAGGGCATATTCTTTTTATAAGCTCTCGATGGAAGAGTCCTTGGACAAAATTGACGTTAAACTATGTTTGCCGAAAATGTGGCAACAATTATTCACAAGAAGATTTTGAAAAAAATAGTTACTGCAAAGATTGTGGAACCTACCTTTTGAAAAAATATAGCGTAGCATCAAACTCAATCGAGCCAATGGAAAAAATATCAAAGACTTTCACATTGCCGACGAAAATTGAAGAGGTGAAAAATGTTGACCTTTCCCGTGTCGCACAAAACCTGAGACAAAAAAGTGAAAACACAAAGGAATACGAAGTTATCAACACAAAACCTGATAATTCGGAAAATTTAGGCTCCATGGTTCCTGAGGGCTGGATTTACGGCTCAGAATTCGATGGCGCACTGCAACTAAAGGCAGAACTCCTTCATGAATATAAAGGCAAAAGTCTCGAAGAAGCAATTCCTGGAAAAATTATTTCGAATGAACATGGCGAATGCTATTGCATTAGCGAAAAACATAATGTTTCTTTCAAGAGGGCAAGTCCAGATGAAACCCGTAAGGTAATGCTTTCAGAACTTAAGCTTCTTCCTGGAATTGGACCAATGAGGGCTCAAATGCTCAAGCATCAAGGTTACCTCTCCATTGAGAATTTAGCCAGCCATCCTAAGTGGCGAAAAACTGCAACCGAATTCTTACGGTTACTCGAATCTAAAGATATTTCGGCTTTGGAGTCTCGCTTAAGAAAGTCCTTGCCAAAGTCACATCCGTTGTCCCATTATTTGGCTGGCTTTTGCAGAGACGAGAATTTCGCTATAATTGACATTGAAACCATGGGTTTGTTCGGAAGACCCATAATTCTAGTTGGTGCCGCCAGCGTGATGAAGAAGGGAATTCGAACTCGCCAATTCCTAGTTAGAGACGTCTCGGAAGAAGCCTGCGCACTTTTTGAATTTGTATCGAACCTAAAGTCGGACACCGCATTTGTTTCGTTTAATGGAAGATGCTTCGATATTCCCTTTATCAGGGAAAGATTGGCATTCTACGGTTTAGATTTAGAGCAAGTTTTTGAGAACCCACATTTTGACGTGCTCCATTTTGCTAGACGGGCCCTTGGAAGCAAACTGTCTAATTGCCGATTAGAAACGGTGGAAAAATACTTGGGCATTCGACGAGGTGTTAACATCCCAGGAGCCTTGGTTCCAGAATTTTATGATGAATATCAAAGATCAGGAAACGTTGGTCCTCTCGTAGCTATTGTGGAACACAATAAACAAGATTTGGTGACTCTCGCTCAGCTTTTCTGCAGCCTTTACCAAGAGTGGAAGCTTTAATGGATATGGAAAAATATATCGGCTATCTGAAAGGCTTGAAAGGCTACAAACAACAAATCGTGCATATTGAAGAAATTCCGGCAAAGGAAGCGGTATATGGCGAATTAGAAAAGCCTCTTCCAGAATGCATACAAAGTTACTTGAACCGCAAATCGATCAGACTGTTCTCGCACCAAGCTTGTGCCATAAATAAGATCCGACAGGGAAGAAACGTAGTTATCGTCACACCCACTGCTTCAGGAAAAACCATGTCCTTTAACTTACCAGTTTTTGAATCGCTGTGTACCAATAAGGCTTCAACTGCATTATACCTTTACCCAACAAAAGCCTTAACCAACGACCAACTCAAAGTCCTACGTGAGCTCGAAAAAGAGACTTCCATTGACGCATTCCCAAACGTGTACGACGGAGACACTCCCTCTCACCAAAGATCTAACATACGAGAAAGCTCAAACATTATCCTAAGCAACCCATATGGACTTCACAAATACCTTTCTTGGCATTACAAATGGAGAAACTTCTTCCACAACCTAAAATTTATCATAATTGACGAAGGACACGTCTATCGAGGCGTATTTGGATCAAACGTCGCTATGCTTATACGAAGACTCCTACGAATATGCGAACGCTACGGATCCAACCCACAAATCATAGTTAGCTCAGCTACAATAGCAAACCCTGAAGAACACGCACAACGACTCACTGGAAAAAGCTTTGAAGTCGTCACCAATGACGGCTCAGCAAGAGGAAAGAAGTACTTCGTATTTTGGAACCCCCCCTTCACTGATGCACTTAGAGCTATTAGACGCTCAACTCACCAAGAAACAAAAGATCTATTCGTACTTAGCATAAGCGAAAACCTACAGACATTATGCTTTACAGTTTCGAGGCAGATGGCAGAACTAATCGTAAGATGGACCAGAGAAGATCTCAAACGAAAAAGAGCTCTGCCAGGAATGGCAGAATCAGTAACCGCATATAGAGCAGGCTATTTGCCCCAAGAACGACGAACGATAGAAGATAAACTGCGAACTAAAACCCTAGTCGGCGTAGCCTCAACAAACGCCTTAGAACTAGGCATTGACATCGGTTCACTAGATTCAATAATTATTTCAGGATACCCTGGCACAGTCATCTCAACGTGGCAACAAGCAGGAAGAGGTGGAAGAACCAACGCAGACTCAATAGTGACATTGGTAGCTTTCCAAAACCCGCTAGACCAATACTTCATGAAACATCCAAAAGCATTCTTCGGCAGACCCCACGAACAAGCCATAATCGACCTACACAATCAATACATATCTTTAGGCCATATAATGTGTGCATCCTCCGAACTACCCATAACAGAAGAGGACCACAAATACTTCCCGGGGGTACTAAGCGAAAGTCTCGCGGCATTAGAAAAAGAAAAACTTGTGAGAAAAACCGCAAGTGGATGGATATACAGCGGGACAGCAAGACCCGCAGACGTTGTCAACTTAAATAACATATCAAACAAAATCGTGACAGTAATATGCAACGGACAAGTTCTCGAAACCCTTGAACTCACAAAAGCATACGAAGAGGCTCACGAAGGAGCTGTTCTTCTTCATCAAGGTGAAACCTATGTCGTCGAAGAGCTAAACCTAAAAACCCTTATTGCTTCAGTCAGCAAAAAAGATGTAAGCTACAACACAGAACCTAGAAAAACAGTAGACATAGACATAAAGAAAAAATTCCTAGAAAAAGACCAAGGTATCCAAATAGGGTTGGGCGAAGTTCAAGTAACTGAAAGATACCACCAATTTGTAATCAAGAACAACGAAGTAATCCTCGGAGTGGAACCACTTAATCTTCCACCGTTAACGTTCACAACTGTAGGCATATGGTTCACGATACCCGATGAAATCAAAAACGAAATCCAACACAAACAGCGACTTGACTTTGCAGGTGGACTCCACGCCGTCGAACATGCCATGATTGCAATGGCACCTCTTTACGCGATGTGTGACAGATGGGACATAGGCGGCGTCTCCACTCCAATTCATCCTGACACAACGCGTCCAACAATATTCATCTACGATGGCTTCGAAGGCGGCATTGGAATCTCCGAAACCCTGTACGCCATGGTCGAAAAATTGTTCACAGCGACACTCCAACTCATAACGAACTGCGAATGCACTGAGGGCTGCCCATCATGCATATACTCACCAAAGTGCGGAAACGAAAACAAACCATTAGACAAAAGAGCCGCCAAAATTATTCTAAAAAAACTTCTAGAAAAGATAGCTGAAAGAAAAGCTGAACAAAAAAAAATTGAAAAAGAGGTTAATGCAGAGATTCTTTGAGTTTAACGAAGTAAGCCATGACCTCTTGAGCATTGGGTTCGGACATAGTCAGAGCACATTGAATTGCAGTTCGGGGTTGTGGATGTGCGGATTTTCGCAAAGTCTCCAATGCATTATCAATATTGACGAGAAGCTGCTCCCAAGTGATTTTGGTTTTTTGCCCCTCTAAAGTGTAAAATGTCATTATGTGTGCGCTGATTCTGTCTAAGCTATCTTTAAACACTTGAAAAGTTCCAACAACTTCCAACGCATCGCATTCAGCACCTGAAAGGTAACTGTTTAAATTTCGGTAAAGCTTTTGAAGCGCCTCGATTTCGGCGCAAAGTTCACTTTTTATCTGAGCATCTTTTGCTTCGGCCATAGGGCATCCAATCTTCTTCTTTTATGTTTAGATAGGAGTACTTAAAATTTAAGACCGCTAAGTAGACTTCACTGAAGAGTTATCATTTTGTTTCAATCAGGCTCTCTAGAAGAACACGAAAAAGAAAGTCACCATATGGTTTAAGAATATTAGATAACATAATCCACCGTGCGTGTTTTGTATGGCAGATTCACGAAAATTCACTTTAGACGAGCTAAGTAAGTTTGACGGCAAAGAGGGTAGACTCGCCTACGTGGCGTATAATGGGATAGTTTATGATGTGACTGAAGCTGACCTTTGGTCAGAAGGAAATCACATGGGCGAACACGAGGCAGGTAAAGATCTATCCCCAGCAATGGAAGCTTCACCCCACGGAAAGAGCGTAGTCGAAAACATGAAAATAATTGGCACATTAATGTAGTCATTTGCTTGCCTGAACAACTTCATAGCTAAAGTTTATTGAGAAAGTAGCTTTGAGGAATTATCTGAAAACAAGATAAACAAGTTGCAACATTTTTATGTATAATGATGCTTCAGATCTTTCCAAAAGTTACAAATCCTGCAATAATTATTCATATAATTTGTATTTCTTGCTATCGGATAAAATAGATATTATAATAATGTCAAAAAGGATGTTCAAGTTCAGCTAACCAAGTGCACCTTTTCACTTAACCTTGAGAACAATTCAATTAAACCGAGCCTACATTAAACAGAGATTTGCGAGGGAGAGGCATGAAAAGACGCGAAGCCGTCAGTCTTTTCAAAACAATTTGCGAGTGTATACCAGATGCATTAGTCAACGGCGCCTCTTTGACTCCAACAAGTCAGTCAGAAGGTTTTGAGCTCCGCATAAATGTAGATACAGACAAGAAAAGTCTTGAAGACGTACGTTCAATAGTGAAGAAACACAAGATGGCTATTGATGAAAACAAAGGATCGCTCAGGATTTATGAACCAAAACCCAAACAAACTGAAATTGAAATCGTTGCTTAATCCGAAATTGGCACAAAAGTAAAAGAAAACTTGCTGTACACTCGAAAAAATAGTGGAACTTTTACGAGAGAACAATTTTTGGAGTTGTAGTTATATGGGGTAAAGTCCTGGTTAAATTGTGGCTGATTTAAGCTGACGCGTAGCTTCTGTCAATTCTGCAAGCATCATTTCTGAAGTGGCAAGATTCTTGCTAATTATGTTAACGAAAACGCTTCCAACAATAACGCCGTCGGCTCCCGCTTTAACCAGACCTTGAACGTGTTCCGGCTTTGAAACCCCAAACCCAACAGCCAAAGAAACTCGTCCTTTCGTGAATGAAGAAACCCTCTTGACCAAACCAATAGTTGATTTTTGCACTACTGATTTTGTCCCAGTTACTCCAAAATGTGAAACCAAATAAAGAAAACCCGAAGTGCAATTAACGATGTTTGCAAGTCGTTCTTCGGAAGTCGATGGTGCGGCCAAGAAAATTGTATCAATTTCAAAGGAACGAGCGGCTTTTCGATAATCCCCCGCTTCCTCGACGGGAAGATCGGGAACTATAACTCCATCAACCGAGCAATCTTTGGCAAGACCAAAGAACTTCTCCAGCCCCATCTTGAATACTGGATTATAATATGTCATAAGAACAACAGGTATGTCATGCTTTTTTTTGATTTCACGCGCCATTTCTATAACCATTTTCGGCGTTGTTCCGGCATTTAACGATCTTAAGCTCGCAGCTTGAATAGTTGGACCGTCGGCAATAGGATCAGAAAACGGAATCCCTAACTCCAAAATGTCCGCTCCACCTTTAATCAAGGCGGCAGCTATTTTTGTTGTGTAACTTGGGTTTGGATCGCCACCCATAACGTAGGCAATTAGCGCTGCCTTTCTTCGAGATTTTAAATTTTCGAACAGTTTGTTTATTCTGTTCATATTTTCGCCCCAATAAATTTAGCAACTGTTTCGACATCTTTGTCTCCGCGTCCTGACAGGGTCACCACTATTGCTTTTTCTTTCTTCAAAGTTTTTGCGAGTTTAATGCCAAAGGCGAGGGCGTGTGACGACTCTAAAGCAGGAATAATACCTTCTTGTTGTGAGAGATCAAGAAATGCCGCAACAGCTTCTTTGTCGGTAGCTGAAACGTATTCTGCGCGACCCAGCGTTGAAAGGAAGGAGTGCTCTGGACCTACTCCGGGGTAATCTAAACCTGCGGATACACTATGTGTATTTTGAATTTGACCTTCCTTGTTTTGTAAAACATATGTTAACATTCCGTGAAAAACCCCTTCTGACCCGGCGCCTATTGAAGCGGCATGCTTGCCCGTTTCAATCCCAGCTCCTGCTGCTTCAACTCCAAACAACTTCACTTCTGGGTCATCCTCAAACGGAAAGAAAGTTCCTGCAGCATTGCTTCCTCCACCTACGCAGGCGACAAGAGCCTCTGGATGGCAGTTCTCTTTTTGAAGGAATTGCTCTTTCAGTTCGTTGCCAATTACACTTTGAAAATCACGAACCATCATAGGGTAAGGATGTGGACCTACCACTGAACCTATCAGGTAATGTGTGCTTTCAAGATTGGTTACCCAGTCTCTGAAAGCTTCGTTAATTGCATCCTTCATAGTCTTGCTTCCTGCTTCTACTGGGTGAACATCTGCGCCAAGTAACTTCATCCTAAACACGTTAAGCCGTTGACGAGCCATGTCATCCACTCCCATGTAAATCTTCGCCTTTAAGCCAAGTACTGAGGAAGCCATAGCCGTTGCAACTCCATGCTGCCCTGCCCCGGTCTCAGCAATTACCCTTTTCTTACCCATTCGTTTAGCCAGCAGAGCTTGTCCCAAAGTATTATTTATTTTGTGAGCCCCTCCGTGAGCGAGGTCTTCGCGTTTGAGGTAGATTCTTGCGCCACCCACTTTTCGAGTGAGATTCTCAGCAAGATATAATGGAGTAGGTCTACCCGCATAGTCACCAAGATAATGGTTCAGTTCCTCTTTGAACTGGAAATCTGCCTTAGCTCGCTCGTAAGCATCTTCTAACTCATTTACTGCTTGCATCAGCACCTCCGGAACGAAACGCCCCCCGTATTTTCCAAATTTCCCATCTACAGGGTAAGAACTCAGTTTTTCCATTTTCATTTTTCCTTTATTAAATTTTGAACGACTAGTTTTGCCTTCAATCATTATGCATTCACAAATTCCCTAACTTTTCCTTCAACATCTTCAGTCAGCATTACAGCTGATCCTATAAGGAAAGCACATGCCCCACAACCTCTTAAAAAACGCAAATCAACGGGCATATTAATTCCGCTCTCACTAACTACAACTTTGCCATTTCTGGAACATTTCGCCAAAACATCTTTTGTCACATTCAAATCGACCTTCAGCGTTGAAAGGTTTCGATTATTTATTCCAACAAGATCAGCTTGGGTTTCCACAGCCCTTACAAATTCAGATGCATTATGTGTCTCTAAGAGTACTTCGAGGTTCTTCGAATGTGCCTTCGCAATCATTTCGCTGATTTCACACTCGCAGTATCCCTTATCAAAAAGTGCTTGAATTAAGAGCACGGTGTTTGCGCCCACTTTCGAAGCCGCATCCAACTGAATCGGGTTTACAACAATGTCTTTCATGAGAACTGGAATATTCACAGCCTGCCGAACCTTCGCGATATTGTCCAAAGACCCCTGGAAATGCTTAGGTTCAGTTAAAACTGAGATGCCCACGGCTCCGCCATTTACCATTGACTCCGCAATTTTTTCGGGCACAAAGTTTTGTCTAATCGTGCCTCTGGATGGGGAAGCTCCCTTAACTTCGGCTATGACAGCTGCGGCTTCACTTTTCAGTATTGCCTGACGCATACTGGCTGCTATAGGTTTTGAAAGCGGTGGGTTTTCGTAGTAGCCTTCTGCAACCGTGTTTATTGCGTCTTGCGCAAGTATGTCAAGAAAATCAGTCATATTTTTGCTCAAACTCCTCTAGTTTAGACAAGTCTCCTTCGGACACTTTGATCAGTGCTCTAAGTTTTTTGTAGGCTGCCCCACCACGAAGCGATTCACGGGAAATGTCCATACCACATTTGAAATCTGGAGCTTTTCCCGCTACAATTATTGCAGCCGCACTGTTGGCCAAAACAATTTCTGACTTCGGATCGTTTTCACAGGTTTTTCCGCTCAAGATTTTGAAGAGCGTTGCAGCGTTTTCTTGAGGAGTGGACCCTTGCAGATGCTCAATGTCTGATTGCTTGATGCAAAAGTCTTCGGGAGTTGTTTCAAATGTTTTAATTCTGCCATCTTTGAGATGAGAAACGGCAGTTTTGCCCAATGTCGATATCTCGTCCATCCCATCCAAACCATTTACAACCATTGCTTCTTCGCAACCCAAGCGCCTCAAAGCCTGAGCTACAGGGATCGTGAGCTTCTGGTCGTAAACGCCTAAAACTTGTGCATTTGCGCACGCCGGATTAGTTAGTGGACCAAGCAAATTGAAGATAGTTCTGATTCCTACTTCTTTTCGTGCATTAACCGCGTATTTCATTGCGGGATGAAAAGCAGGAGCAAACATGAAGCCGATCCCTGCTTGCTCAATTTCTTTTGAAACAATAGATGGCTCAGCATTTAGTCTAACGCCTAAAAGCTCCAAAACGTCAGCGCTACCACTTCGGCTAGTGACTGCGCGGTTTCCATGCTTCGCAATCGCCACTCCGGAACCCGCAGCCACAAAAGCCGCCGCCGTGCTTATGTTGAAAGTTTTTAGTTTATCGCCACCAGTTCCACAAGTATCAACAAGCCGACCCTCAACTTTCGGGCTAATACAACAGCAGTTTTCACGCATAACTCCTGCGAAAGCAACAAGTTCTTGAACTGTTTCACCCTTCATTCGTAGAGCAGTTAGAAACGCGGCTATTTGCGCGTCAGTTGCCTGACCAGACATAATCTCCCGCATCGTTTGCTGCGACGCAATACTCGTAAGGTTTGTGCCTTCAACAAGGGTTTGGATGTTTTCCTGAATCATCGGCAGCAGCCCTCCAAGAAGTTCCTTATTATCAATTTGCCGTCTTCGCAAAGGATAGATTCAGGATGGAACTGAACGCCTTCTATTGGGTATTCGATGTGCCGAATTCCCATCACTTCGCCATCGTCAGCGGAAACGGCGGACACTTCAAGGCAAGATGGAATTGTGCTTTGTTCTCCTGCCAGTGAGTGATATCTAGTGGCAGAAAACGGATTTTGAACGTCTTTGAAAATGCTTTTTCCATCGTGTTTAATTATGCTTGTTTTTCCATGCATGAGTCTTTTTGCGGAGACAACTTTTCCACCAAATGCACTTATAATCCCTTGATGTCCCAGACAAACGCCTAAAGTTGGAACTTTCTTGCTTATTTGCTGCAGAATGCCATTACAAATGCCGAAGCATTTTTCATCTTCAGGATTCCCTGGACCAGGCGAGATGACGATTCGATCAGGTTTGAGGTCTTGAACCTGTTTTAAAGTGACCTGATCGTTCCTGTAAACGACGACCTCAGCTCCGAATTCGCCGATATATTGAACAAGGTTGTAAACAAAAGAATCATAGTTGTCAATAACTAAAACTTTCATTTAGCATTACCTCTACAAGCATGAAGAGCTTTCATGAGGGCTCCAGCTTTGTGTTCAGTTTCGAACCATTCGCGTTCAGGAACAGAATCCGCAACAATACCGGCACCCGCTTGAATACAGGCTTTATTTTTCTTAGCAAACAGCGTGCGTATTGTAATTGCGAAATCAGCGTTTCCGTTGAAAGAGAAGTAGCCAACTGCTCCGGCGTAAGGTCCTCGTCGAGCAGATTCAAGCTCTTCAATAACTTCCATTGCTCGAACTTTCGGTGCCCCAGAAACAGTACCAGCTGGAAAAACGGCCTTAAGAGCGTCATAACAGTCATATTCATCGCGAAGATCACCGACCACTCTCGAAACGATGTGCTGGACATGGCTATAACGATGAACTTGCATTAGCTCCGGAACACGAACGCTTCCAAATTTAGCTACTTTTCCAACGTCATTTCTGGCTAAATCAATTAGCATAACGTGTTCAGCTCGTTCCTTTGGATCCGCCAGCAGTTCCCGAGAAAGTCGCCTATTTTCAGAAGCATTCCCTGTGCATGGTCGGGTCCCGGCAATAGGGAAAGTTTCGATTGTTCGGTTTTCAACGCGAGCCAGCATTTCTGGGCTTGAACCAACAATTTGCCTGTCGCCTGATTTATAGAAGTACATGTAAGGAGAGGGATTAATTGCCCGCAGCGAACCATAGAACTCGGTTAAGTCTCCTTCGAATCTGAAATCGAACCGCTTGCTAAGCACAACTTGGAAAATGTCGCCTTTCGTTACGTATCCTTTGGCTTTTTCCACCGCTTTTTCGTAATAATCTTGGGTAACATTTGTTTTGGGCTTGCTAAAGGATAGCAATTCTGTTTCCGCTGGTTGCTTGATCAGGTGCTCGATTTCTGGAAGGCGGTTCTTGTTGTAGTAATAGTAGTAAGCTCGTTTTTGTTTGTGGTCGAAAACGATGCCATCGTCGAAGATACCCATTTCTATGTCTGGAAATCCTAAGTCGTCGTTTGAAGTCTGAGGAAGTCTTTCCAAGTAGCGCACGACATCATAGCTTATATAGCCGACAGCCCCTCCTGCGAACCTGAAGTCTTTGTTGGCAGTTGTTCGGCTGCTGACTGCATTCTTTATTGGTTGCAGAGGGTCGCTGACTTCTTCTTTGATTTCTTCCCCCGTGTTCTGATTGCTGGTCAATGAAGACCCATTCTTTATTTGGATGTTGAGGCGGGGATCGAAGCCGATGAAGGAAAATTGAGCAAGCTTTTTTGGTCCTTCGATTGATTCTAGAAGGTAAGCTGTTGCGTATTGTTTGTAGAGTTTAGAGAAGATTTCAATGGGCGATTTATCAAATGGGATCTTTTTGAAGTTCAGGGGATCAATTAATTTTGTGGAAGAGTTCGTAATTGTTGGCGTTTCTGTGCCAAAGGCGATACCCCATTTTCAAAGTGCTCCTTTATAGTTCATAAGGATACGTTAATGCTTTATTTAAGGCTTTTTTGTACATAAATGTACATTAGTTTGGCTTCTTCAAAGAATCTCCAAACCAAGTCAGATAATCCTTTGAGCCAGCAACAACAGGCAATGCCAAAATTTCAGGGACTTGATAACTATGCAAAATCTTGATCTTCTCGGACAAAGCCTCAAACAAGTCCATTCGAGATTTCAACAGGACCAGAAACTCATCTGCACAATCAATCTTGCCTAACCAATGAAAATGAGAAGTGACCGGGCCAATTATGTTGGCACAAGCAACAAGCTTCTCTCTAAGCAGCTGCTGAGAAATTTTCTCCGCCTCTTCCTTGCTACCAACTGTTACCATTACAATAATAAACGAATTCTCCAAATCCTCGCCTTGATTTAATATCCGGAAGTCTTAGAAAAATTTTGCCCATCTCGCAAGGGCGTGGATCATTAAACAACATCAGATTTATCTTTCAATAGCAGATACTAACTAAATGTACACTCGACTGAGGAGTCCTTGAAAAGTTGACACAATCAAGAATTATCGGCGTAGTCACCACAGGAGGAGATGCACCCGGCATGAATGCAGCAATTAGAGCCGCTACACGCATCGCACATTCAAAAGGAATGCAAGTAATAGGATTCGAACGCGGATGGGAAGGAGTAATCAACAACAAATTCAGGGACTTAACCCCGCGTAGCGTGGGAGGGATAATTCAGCTGGGAGGAACGATACTTCACACCGCTCGATGCCCTGAATTTAAAACGGAAGAAGGACTAGAAAAAGCTGCTCAAACCCTAAAAACGCAAAACATTTTTGGTTTAATAGTTATCGGAGGCGATGGCTCCTTCAGAGGCGCATTGGATCTTAGCAAGAAATGTTCCGTGCAAATGATTGGTATTCCTGCAACCATAGACAATGATGTCTACGGAAGCGACGAAACCATAGGCTTTGACACGGCAGTTAATACCGCGGTAAATGAAATTGACAAAATCAGAGACACCGCGATAAGCCATGAACGTATCTTTATAGTCGAAGTCATGGGCAGAAAAAGAGGGTTCTTGGCATTAACTGTTGGAATTACGGTGGGAGCTGAAATCATATTATTGCCTGAAAACGAGTGCCGGGTCGACGAGGTCATTGATACGTTGAACGAAAATTCACGAAAAGGCAAGAGAGCAGGGATTATTGTAGCCGCAGAAGGCTGCGGAAAAATAACTGAAATTTCTCAAAAAATCGAGGAACAAACAGGCGCTGAAGTGAGACTAACCATCTTGGGATACGTACAAAGAGGGGGCAGTCCAACAGCCCGAAGTAGGCTGCTTGCCAGTTTGTTTGCAGAAAAAGCGATAGATTTGCTATGTCAAGGGCAAACCAATAAAGCAGTTGTGCAACAAAATGGACTAATTAAAAGCATTGACCTACAAGAATCAACCAACAACATTAAGCCAATAAACACAAGTCAAATAAAACTGGCTACAATGTTAGCGACATAGTTCAAAAACAAATCCATTTTTCATTCAAAAAAAGGATTAGGGAAGAACCGATTCGTATATTTTTATAGTTTCGTCCGCCACTTTGCGCCAGGTAAAGAATTCTAAAACGCGTTTGCGACCGTTTTCGCCCCAATTTGTAGCTTTTTCAGGATTTCTGATCGTCTCTTTTATGCCCCAAGCTATATCTGCGGGGTCTTCGCCGTTAACGTGAATTCCACATTGATCGGGACCTGAATTAATAACTTGCTCTCTAAAACCAACGACGCCTCGAGCACCTACCACTACAGGTTTTTCCATCGCCATCGCTTCCAAACTGACTATGCCGAAAGGTTCGTAGGTTGACGGAAACACGCAGAGATCAGCAGCGGCGTAATGTAAGATTCTTTCACTTTCGGGAACAAAGTCAAAGCGAGCTACGAGATTGTTCTTAATATTTAGCCTTTCAGCTGTTTCTACTATATCTCGTTGCTCTTCGCCTTTACCCAGAAGTACAAGTTTTGTGTTTGGGAACTCTTTTAGAACTATGGGCATTGCCTGCAAGATATTGCGGACACCTTTGACCCAAGCGAGCCTTCCTACGAAAAGAACCATGTTCCAATCATCAGGAATACCATATTTTGTGCGAATATTTGCTATATCTTGCTGCTTGACTTTGCGGGGGTCATATCGATTAGCGTCGACACCGTTCCAGACAACACTAACTTTAGATTGAGGCCAACCGTGCTGTGCAAGGTCTTGCTGCATTGCATAACTAACAGTCACTATGCGATCTGAGTTTTGAGCCATAGCACTTTCAAAATGCCCCACAACTTCTGAGCCTTGACCGCCACTTCTTCCCCACTCAGTACTATGGGCGTGAAAAACCACTGGGATTTTTGTTTCATTCTTAACGACAAGACCCGCAATACTGCTCAGCCAATCGTGCACGCAAACCACGTCAAAATGATATTGCTCCTTTTTGAGGAGCCCATTGATGAACTTGGTGGCACTTAGAATGTTGTAAATGAATATATCATTGAAAAGTTTGATGTTGGTACCCCATTTCTTTAGGTCATCCACCACGAAGAAGGGAAAAACGTTGCTCGCATCAGCAACTAGCGGCCTGTGAACCTCAACACCACGAAGGATTTCGCGGGTTTTCAAATTGCCTGGGTTAAGTGTAAAAACAGAAACATCGTGACCAATATCCACGTACTCCTGCGTAACATATTCTGCGTAAGTACCCAAGCCTCCCACAAGCGCCGGTGGATATTCCCAAACAAAAAAGCCAATTCTCAAAACAATCACCAAGTTCTGTGCTTTCAAACTATCATCGAAAGCGTATTTATGGATTATCTCAGAAAAAACATGACATCCGCCACTAAATGCCAATCGCTTCTCCATTAAGAATGTTATCTCAATCTGTTACAGAACATCAACTAGCACCAATTAGCTTTTGTCTAACAACAGATTTCTGTTTTCAGAGAAAGAAGAAGGGTTTCAAACCCTATAGAAAGAATCGTGTTTAGCGGTTATACATCCAATTTACGTATTCTTCGGTTCCGTTGAAGTATTTGTCCATATAGTCACTGAAAACGCGGTATACGTGCACATCGTTCCCTAGCGAAGGTCGCCAAATTTGCATCCAATTGTAAATCTCGGATGAAATCGTGTTTAAAGCGATATTTCCCAAAGTATCATGGCTGTAATAGTCACGGATTGGGTCAAGAATAACCATCTGCTCTTCTCTGAATGGAATTACCACGGCGACGTGTCCTGCGTTTTCTCCGGTTATCCAAATGCATTCAGCGAGGTATCTGCTTCCCCAGTAAGCTCTAATCATCGATACCAGAAGTGCAGCATAATCCTCGCAGTCGCCCATCTTGAGAGTTAAAGTTTCGTTTGGAAGCTGTGCCATCTGAGTTGTTTGCTGCAATCCTTCAGTTGCTGCGTCCCCTGGGGCGTTAGGCAATTGAGGGTATAATCCGTCATCTCTATACTTAATGTTCATGTTAACCCAATCGTACATGGCTTTGATGTCCCCCCAGTAATATTTCGGGTCAGTTGCATTAATTCGCCCTGTGATCTTTAGGACCAGACTTGTGATTGCCGGATCATTTGGAGTAATCAGAACTCTAAGATCGCCTTGCATCAGCCTTAGGTCAGTTAGGCTTTTGAGCTTCTGATAGTCCTCTTTGTATTTGTTAAATTCTGATTGCAGGTTGCTATACATTTGTTGAAGTGCTTGATAACGAGTTAACATCTGCTCTGTATTTGGAGCGCCAGAACCACCTGGATTAGGCGCCATTGAAGGGCTCTTAAGCAAAACACTCTGGTAATTGTATTCTAATTCACTAAAGTTTCCTAAAAGGTCGTAATATTTAGTCTGGAGATCGTCGTAATCCTTCTGAATATTTTCTACATTATTATTTAGATCGGTTGCGCGAGAGTTTGCATCTGCTAATCCGAAAAATGCAACTAACGCTAAAGATGTAACGATTATTATTACGGAAAAAGTCAAAACAGACTTCTTCATGTCGAAATGCCTCCTCTAACAGACGGGTACCCTAAGTTTTTATACATTGCGAAATAGCCTTCAAAATGAATTCTTGTGCCGTTCAACCAGAATAAAAGATGGTTGGATTACTTCTCGACAATTATTCGGGCTCGTGTATAGGGAATAAACTCCCTAACATGCTCAATGCTTGCCTTGGCAATTTTTTCACGTTGATCTTTGGGCAACTTCAAAGTTAAAGATCTCAAGACTTGCTTCAAAAGCTCCTTGCCCTCCGAGTCTCCAGGCACAATAACCAAATTGACTTTGGTCTTTGCCTTTACTGCATCAACAGGTCCCCCTACAAACTTTCCTTCCTCACCTTCAACTAGCCCTACTGCTAATCGCAAAGCAGTTCCCCTCATCCAATTCCGTTTGCCAATCACAGCAAATGCACCATGCGGAATGGATTCACCAGAAGGACCACTTTTGCCTAACTGATCAGGTTTAACCCAATAAACGTCGACTGAGCCCATACTTTCCCGCCAAGCCCTTGAAAAAGACGCTGCAAACTCGCCAGCCTCTTTAAGAGTCTGCTCACCAGGCTCCTTCCCACCAGTTTTCACAACAGCAAACGGTGCGCCGACAATCTCAGCGTGGAAAACAACATCGTAGGGATCGGTATACTTCTTTATGAGAACCTCGTTACTCACAACATCTTTGCCGGCGACTACTAAGAAGCCCTCACTGGATATGAACCAACGGAATTTTTCAAACCATTCCTTGCTCTCGACTTTGCGTGACGCAAGCTCCTCGATTGCTTCCCCCGGAGCCGCAGTTTTCAAGGCCTCAACTTCCCCAAGCCGTTTTTCCATATCAAAGAGTTTCTTTCGAGAATCTTCCAATGCAACAGCTACACTTGCCATCTTCAGCTTTGCCCGCTTGCCGCGATCATAGAAATCTGCCGCATTTTCATACAGATTTTTGCGCAAACTCAAGCTAAAAAACAAGTCATTTATTTTGATATTAATAGCCAAATTCTTGCCGTCAAAAGACTCAAAAAACAATTCTGGAATTTTGCCATCTTTCTTTAAATCTGCAACTTCAGAAACCACGGAACTAAGATCTTTGCCTTCTCTCCAGACTTTGGAGAACTTCTCCAGTAACTCTTGCAGAACATTGAAATTGGCATAAACTGCATCGCCAAACTGTTTGTCACGGGCCATTTTCATTTCATCGTCACGTATAGCCTCCTCTTGCTCAGCAATCATTCTTTTGAGCCGATCTGCCTCACGTTTGAATTGACCCACATCAATTCCCGCTGCCGCCTTTTCAGCTGCTGTAACACGCACGTAGAACTCATCTAGGGCTTCGTCAAAACTGCCATAGGGTTGAAGCTTGAAGCCGGCGTATCGTTTGAGTTCGAAAGGTAAAACATCCGAGAAGTTCCCGTTGCTATCTAGAACTATGTTTGGCTCAAGCTTCTGAGTCGAAACTGATAAAAGCAATTCTTGAAGGACTCCAAACATGGAGTCTATTTCAGCACTGGTTAAAGCGCTACAATGTTTTGTCTTGTCAATATTTGCCCTTAGAAGGAGTTCTTCCCCATAGACTCCCCCAATTCCTAATAAACGAATAATTGCGCGAACAGCTTCAGCCTCGCCGGCTGCTTTCAAACCTGCCTCAAACTCCTCTTGAGTAACTTTGAACGGGTTCTTGCTAAGAGAAGGGGGATACTGGTATACTTCGTTTCTTACAATGTTACGGTCGCGCATTTTCTTGAAGATTAGGGCTTGCAGAATCTCGCTTTTTTCATCTAACAATATGATGTTGCCTTCTCCGAAAAGTTCGAGAACAAGACTCATCGGACCTGTTCTTGCTTGAAAGTGGAAAATGGTGATTCTCTCAAATTCATATTGTTCAAGGTTGCTTATCCAAGCGCCTGGCAAATATTTTCGCAACGTCATGCAGAAAGCCGGTGGACTTTGGGGTTTTTCAAGCGAATAACTTGTTAAGTGTAGCCTTCGTCCGGCTTCAAGAACTAGTCTCATTGGAGGCTCGTTAACTTTGTGAAGTTTAAACAAAAGAGTCTTTGTGTCAAGTTGGTAAACATTGTTAACTCTGGAGTTTACGAGTTTGTCTTTCAGTTCGCTGACAACTGCGCGTAAGTCGAAACTAGAGAAATCTTTCTTAGGCAAACCCTCTTCACATCTTTCTGATCACATATATTTCTCAGAAGACAAATAACCCTTCGTGAGCAAAAGAGGTGAAATGTTAAGATTGCGTTTTCAAATTTGAATTTACACTTAGAAGGAATAGTTAAATAATCTCAAAAGATTAACCTACTAAGAGTTTTGACAATTTTGTTCTATAGGGTTCACACGTTGGCAGGCAGATAATGAAAAAATCCGAAATGACAATACAACTTCACAAGCCAAGTATTAGGGAACTACTCTTTTTCCTTCTCTCTGGAGCCATAGTCAGTGTTCCCTTGACACTTTTTATAGAGCAGAACTTCGCAACTCCTTTGTTAACGGGTTTTTCGACATTTGACATTACGATAATTTCTGTGGCTATTTTTGCACCTTTCGTAGAGGAATTCGCCAAAGTTTTCCCTCTTTTCTATCGACATGGAGAAACTCAAAAATCAATTTTCACTCTTGCCCTGTTTGCAGGAATAGGTTTCGGAATTGTAGAATTCATAACATACGTTGCCACTTTTGGACCACAAGTTATTCCAAACCGGATACCCGGATTATTTTTCCACCCAGCGAGCACTTCGATAACAGCTTATGGAATTGCCACAAAGAGACCACTACCGTTCTATTTGGCCGCTGTATCTCTTCACTTCGCAAACAACTTCTTCGCTGTAACCGCTCCAGCCATACCCGCCTCAGTCATTGTGCTGTCTATTTCGCTTTTCGCTTCCTGGCAATTACATGATCGAACTAAAAACAAGTTCATCGAAACTGACCACTCAACATGCAGCTAAATAAGAAAGCTTAATCATGAACTACAAGAAGAGGCGAAAAGCCTCAACATAATTCAGGAACGAAAGTTTAGAAGCTTTCTTTTCAGAATAAGTGAAAGCTGGAACTTTTTCGTGAAGACCATGCATAATTTTTATTTCAATAATCCGTGCTGATTGTCCAAACACTGCTTCAATTGCTTGGGAAAACAATGTTACCTTCTGAGGAATATTTTTCTTGTTTAGACCGTTATTTTCCAAATATTTGTACATCAGTTCTTTTGAGTGATTTCCTAGCAAAGAGAATGCATTGTCTACGGCGTCCAAGAAAATTTCGTCAAAACCGGTGTCTTGCGTTTCGAATTCGTCTATGTTGAGTTGAAGTTCGATTGTTGGTTCATTATTTAGTAGTTGTTGTTCCATGTTGGGTCAACTGTATTTGTGTTGTACTGTACACCTGTTATTCGATTATACACAGCTGGTATCGTAAGTATTAATATATTAATTATTTTTAATTTTGACATATTCCCAAATACGATATATATCTAAAATGGGAATATGCTCCACCGATTTGACTCTTAAACAGGGTTTGCTTCATTTTCCAAGTGAAAATGGTGAAGGAATCTATGGAAAATCGGTGTTGCAAAAATTGCCACTGCAATCAACAATATCATTCCACAATAAAGGGCGTAAAAACCGGCAAAGATTTTCCCAGCATTTGTTTGCATTGCAGAAACCGGACCCATTCCACCCATCAACATTGCAGAATTTAGAAACGCGTCAACCCAAGGTAAATCCTCAAAGGAGTGATACCCTATCATGCCGATGATAAGAGAGAATAAGATTAAGCCTATTGAAATCAAGCCGTACTTGGCTACCCGGATGAGAAACTTATCTCTCGGAAGGAGTTTTTGGTGGCGGCGCTCAAACATTTTCTATCATCATTTGCAGGTTGTCTCGTATTAGATTTAACCTTTGGGTTGAAGACGAATAATAGTTAAAATACAAAATCATCCAAACTATAGTCTTATTGGGCGAGGTGTTTAGCCATCAAGTTAAGCTTATCTAACGGCATATTTTCAAAAAATGGCTTAGAAGAAAATTTTGCCGCAATCAAGAACCTAAATTTTAAGAACATAGAGTTCAATATGAAGAGCGTTAAAGTAGAAAACGATGTGTCCGTATATTTGGCGAAAAGTCTCGCGGAGAAATACGGACTAAGATGTTCTTCTCTTCACGGAGCAACACTTTATGTTAAGGACGAAGTCGAAATTCATCGAGCGATATATTATGGGAAAATCTCCGCTGATTTCGCACATATTCTTTCTGCACCCATTATGGTTGTTCACTCAAACGTCTCTCGGAAAATTCCACCTGAACAAAGAAGAAAAATTTTGAAGTCAGTTTTTCAAGAGGTAAAGCCATATGCAGAAAATCAAGGAATTAAGCTTGCGTTAGAGAATCTTTCTTATGCGTCAAGTGGCTATGGAAAGAATGTCGATGAGCTTGAAGAAGTTTTCAATGTTTTAGATGACGGCCAAAATGAAAATGTAGGGCTAACGTTGGATTTGTCTCACTCCACTGCCTCAGGCACTACATTTGCCCTTTTGGAAAAATATCACAATCGCCTTTGCAACATACACATGAGCAATAGAACTCACAAGGCCTTTATTGAAGAAAATGCTGACCTCATGAATTTCCTTTCTAAACTAAGAGAGTACAATTACGATGGGCTAATTACTTTGGAGCTTAGCCGAAAATCTAAAACTAATGACATTCTCCAAACAAAATCGGTTATTGAAAATGCTTTGAAAAAGACAGATCTGGATTTAGAGAAATAACTATATGATTCGTTAGTGATAGAACATTTTAAGCCAAACCAAACTATCAAGTCTGGTTTCAAAATTGAGGTTCTGTTGCTATGTCTCCAAGAGTGATTATGTACAATTCGATTAGTTTAGACGGCTCGGTCAAAGATTTTGAACTCGACGTTGGGCTGCATTATGAATTAGCTGACAAAGTTAAGGCGGATGCTCATCTCATTGGATCGGAAACCGCCAAAACTGGAATTGATATTTTCACAGAACAAATTCCAATTGAAGCGCAAACAGATTTTGTGAAACCTGCACTCAAACCTGAAGATAAAAAACCAATTTGGGTAATTTCTGACAGCCGAGGCAAATTGAAAGGCTTACTTCACGTATATCGGAGATCATGTTACTGCAGAGACGTAATAATTTTGGTGACTAACAAAACTCCAAAAGATTACATCGATTACTTGAAAGAAAGAAATTACAACATGATTGTGGCTGGAGAAGAAAAGGTTGACTTCCGTGCTGCCCTTGACAAACTTGCGACTCTCTATAATGTGAAGACTGTATTGACCGATAGTGGAGGCGGACTTAACAGTATTCTAATTCAAGAGGGGCTGGTTGACGAGTTGAGCCTACTAATTTCGCCAATGATCGTGGGCAAAAGCGCTACTAATCTTTTCAGGTTTGTTGAAAACAAAGTAAATTTAGAACTAATAAGAACTGAACGAATTAGAAGCAATCACTTACTTGTGTTCTACAGAGTTCTAAGCAACATTAACACTTCGGCACCTATGAATTTGGGCGAGGGGAGTCAATCAAGAATAAGGCCCGAATGAGCAAAGAAAAGAGGTTAAAAGACGTGAAACCTACAGTCAAGAAACCCACCAAGAATGAAACAGAAGAAGCACATAGTTGGTCAATTTGGGAAAAAGAAGAATCAACTTTTCCTTGGCAATATGACGAAAAAGAAACTTGCCTAATTCTAAAAGGCAAAGCAATCGTTAAGTGTGAAGAAGGCACGGTAGAATTTGGTCCTGGAGACTTCGTCATTTTTCCAGAAGGATTAGAGTGCATTTGGAACATAACAGAAAAAATTAAGAAGCACTACAAATTCGGATAACTGTTGTCACTTATGTCTGTTCTTGGTGTGGACTTAGCAGGTGTTGAAACGAGGCCTACAGGCTTTTGCAAACTCATTGACATGAGTGCTGAAACTGAGCTACTTTTCAAGGATGATGAAATTATCAAGAAAATAGAGGAAAGCAAACCTCGAGTTATAGCCATGGACGCACCCTTGAGTTTACCACCTGGCAGAAAATCATTGCAAGAACGATCAAGTTTCCATTTGAGAGAAAGTGACAAAGAACTCCTTCGAAGAGGAATAAAATTTTCCCCATAACTCTTGGGCCGATGAGAAAACTTACAGAAAGAGGATTACACCTTAAAGCAATTTTGCAAAAGAAAGGTTTTGCAGTAATTGAAGTATATCCTGGGGGTGCCCAAGATTTTCTAGGTATACCCAGAAAGAAAAAAGGTCTCAACTTGCTCAAAGAAGGTCTTGAAAAACAAGAGTTAAGAGGTCTGAGAAATGACTTGAGTGACCACGAATTAGATGCAGCGACTTGTTCTTTGGTTAGAAAACTTTTCCTTGAAGGGAGGAGTATTACTTATGGAAGCTCAGAAGATGGAATTGTTATGCCTCCAGATTCAAAAAAATATCTTGATAAAATATCAAGGACCAAAACACCTCAAAAAACTTGCTTTAAAAATCAGTCAAAAAATTAAATTCTCCTTGCATAATAACAATGCTTTGACCAAGATTCTGTAAAGGCACGAGAATTTTAGTTAAGGCGGTTTTCCAAATCTTGGATCTGGAATAATTTCTGCTTTACTTTATGAATATCGGTGTTTAGCTTGTTCATTTTTTCCTCATAGAAATTTTCGTTAATGTTTCCGTACATGAAATCTAATTCGACTGAATTGAAATTGTCATCAATTTTGGCAATTTCCGTTTCGAGTTTGGTAAACAGATGCTTTGCCAGATCTTTTAATTCGTCAATTTCTTTCATTGTGGGTTTTTTCTCTTTCACGAGCTTAACTCACCTTTTAGAAAAATGCATTAAATTTGTATTGATTCAGAGATAATGATGACTGTATTTTTAAAACTTGGGTCAAAACGCGAAAGTCTCTATTCTATTGTTCCAAGAAATAGTTCGTGTGTTTGTCAGTTAATTAAATCATTTTAAAGAAATTGAATACGTAATTTGTAAAAGCAATATTTTTGAATCGTGAAAGTGGACTTACGCAAATGTTAAAAACAGTTTGGCATTATTTGTACTAAAAATCTTCTCAGAAGTCTTGAGTTGAAAGCATGAAAATCCTGTCTAAGGAAGATTTCCAGAGTTTTGTTAATGCTTTAATCGAAAATGGTTATTGGAAGGTTGTTGGCGTTAAATCAAGAGGAAACAAGTTTGCTTTTATGCCGCTAGGGTCTGCCAGCGAGCTTCGTTTGGATTATGATGTTACTTTGCTTCCTCCAAAGAAATACTTTTTTCCTCAACGCGAAACACTTTTTACTTATGACTTGGCTGAGGGTTTTTCAACCAAGAACCCTGAAGATTCCAAGCCATTGGTCATCATAGGTGTTCATCCTTATGATATAGTTGCTCTTCTGCACATGGATGAAATATTCAGAGAAACGAAATCCGATCAACAATATTTCAAAAAACGTGATGCATCGATAATAATAGGGATTAATATTCAAAAAATGTCCAAATGGAATTTTTCTGCTTTCATGGGCTGCGCCGCTATCGATTATGGTTATGATCTTATGCTTACCGATTTAGGAAACCGATATGGTATAAATGTTGGTTCGCTTAAAGGCGGAGAACTATTAGCAAAATATGGAAAAAATGTAACCGTTGCATTGGCCCGAGATATTCAAATTGCAGGTCAGAAAAAGCGAGAAGTTATGAATATGTCTCAACAGAAATTCGACTTTTCGCCTGAATTGATTCCTGAATTGTTAAGAGATAGTTATGGAAAGAGTGGTTTCTGGGAGAACCACTCAGAGAGTTGCCTTGCTTGCGGCTCATGCGTACTTGTGTGCCCAACTTGCTATTGTTTTGACGTTAAGGATAATACAGATCTATCGTTGGAACACGGCGAGAGAGTGAGAACATGGGATGGCTGCCTACTCGAAGATTTTGCGAAAATAGCCTCGGGAGAAAATTTTCGGGCAACACGACCTACAAGATATCGCCATCGCTACTTTAAAAAAGGAAAATACCTTTTTGAGAAATTTGGTTTCATATCATGCGTAGGCTGTGGAAGATGCTCGTCAAATTGTCTGCCAGATATCGCAAATCCGGTTAATCTTTTCAATGATATGTACCAAGAAAATCAAAACACAGGATCGCAAATGGCTCTTTCTACAATGCAGCCAGAAGTTAGTATTCAAACAGAGGGAAATATTGATTATATACCGAAACTTGGAACCATCATAAAAAAAGTTCCAATGACAGCCCTTGAAACACTGCTGGAAATAAGATTGGACGATGGGTCAGAACTTGGGCACAAGCCAGGTCAATTTGTTGAAGTCTCTGTTTTTGGAATAGGCGAGGCACCAATATCTTTGTCATCATCACCAACTAAAAAGAAGACTTTTGAACTCTGTGTCCGCAAGTTAGGAAATGTAACTTCAAAACTACATAAACTCAATGTTGGAGACCGAGTTGGAATTAGAGGCCCATTTGGAAACGGTTTTGACTCAGAGGCTCTCAAAGGAAAAGATCTCCTTTTTGTTGCGGGAGGCCTTGGAATCGCTCCCTTAAGATCATTGTTCAATTACATTCTCGATAATCGGAAAGACTATGGACATGTAACTCTACTTTATGGTTGCAAAGAACCAAAGGAATTGCTTTTCGGCGACGAATTGGCTTTGCTAGCCTCTAGGGATGATGTTGATTTCAAGTCTACTGTAAACTGGTGCCCTGAAAATGAAGTGTGGAATGGAAACATTGGAGTAATTACGACATTAATTCCGCAAGTAGAGTTCGATCCGCTTAAAACCATTGCTATTCTATGCGGTCCGCCAGTTATGTACAAATTCGTTATAGCAGATCTTAAGGGAAAAAACGTACCCGACGATAACATAATCATGTCTCTTGAACGAAGAATGAAGTGTGGAGTTGGAAAATGCGGTCACTGCCAAATAAACCAAATTTACGTTTGCAAAGACGGCCCAGTTTTCAACTATTCAAAAATTAAAGGTGTTCCGGAGGCTCTCTAATGAAACCAAAAGTTGCGTTCTTTGATTTTGCAGGTTGCGAAGGTGACCAATTGCAGGTCGCCAATCTTGAAGAAGATCTTTTAACACTCTTGGGTCAGGTAGAAGTTGTTGCTTTTAGAGAGGTAATGAAAGAGCACAATGACAACTATGACATTGCATTTGTTGAGGGATCTTGTACTCGATTAAGTGATGAAGACAGACTGAAACAAATCCGAAAAAACGCCAAAATTGTCGTCGCAATCGGATCCTGCGCTGCTATTGGAGGAATCAACTCATTAAGAAATTACAAGGATCTTGATGCTGTCAGAAAAGTTGTTTACGGAGAAAACGCGAAGCTCTTTGACACCTATGCTGCAAGACCAATAGACGCTGTTATCCCTGTTGACGCATACGTATATGGATGCCCAATTGACCGAGATGATTTCTTGCATGTAGTCAAATCGTTACTGCTGGGAAAGAAGCCTGATACGACAACTTATCCCGTTTGTGTTGAATGTAAGAAGAACGAAAATGTTTGCGCTTTTGAACGGGGTCAGTTTTGTGTGGGAACAGTCACGAGAGCGGGTTGCAACTCGTGCTGTGTAAATGAAGGAACAATTTGTTGGGGATGTCGTGGACTTGTAGATAATCCAAACGAGAATTCCCATAAAGAAGTTCTCATCAAAAACGGTCTAACAGTTGATGATGCAATAGGTAAGTTTAGATTATATTTCGGATGGCAGGAGGCAAAAAGATGACCGCTCCAAATTTCGATGTTGACGTGCATCACGTTACCAGAGTTGAAGGACACGGAAACATCTACGTAAACGTGAAAAAAGGAATAATAGAAAAATGCGAATGGAACATTCCTGAAGCCCCCAGATTCTTTGAAGCCATGGTAGTTGGAAGATCTTGGAACGAACTTCACCACATTACGTCAAGAATTTGCGGCATATGCTCAATTGGCCATTCCCTAGCTTCGCTAAAAGCAACAGAATCAGCATTAGGCATCACAGTTAGCGAACAAGACCTGAAACTCAGAAAACTCGCTTTACATGCGGAAAACATGCAAAGCCACATTCTGCATTTGGGCTTCTTAGTTTTGCCAGATTTAATGGGTGTTGGTTCGGTTGTTCCTCTGGCGTCGACAAACCTACCAGAAGTAAAAATCGTTTTGGAGCTACACAGGACCGCAAACGAAATGTCAAATCTAATTTGTGGCAGAACGACTCATCCGCAGCGGTTGATACCGGGAGGTTTCTCTAAAATTCCGTCGATGATAGAGCTAACCAACTTAAGAAGTAAGCTTCAGAACGCCATTCCCAAGCTTCAGAAAGTTGCCGAGTTGCTCAGAAGTATGGCTGGAAAGTTTCCAGAATTTAAGAGAGAAACGGAATTCATTGCTTTAACTGACCCGAACGAATATGCACTCTATGACGGTAACATTTCATCATCTGACACGGGCACCGCCCCGGTGAAGGAATACCTGGCGTTTGCAAATGAATATATCGTGCCAAGATCAACAGCCAAATGGTCTAAACACGTCCGCGAATCATACATGGTTGGTGCCCTAGCCCGGTTTAACATTAATTTCAAGAGATTGTCACCTAAAGCAAAAGAGGTTGCGGAAATGTTCAGCCTCCTGCCAATGTCATATAACCCATTTATGAACAACGTTGCCCAGCTTGTCGAATTAGTTCACAGTGTGGAAGACTCGATACGTCTTATTAACGAACTTGAATCTACAGGCTTACAGACTCAACCGGAATACAATAACCCTGAAATTAAAGTCAAGGCAGGCAGCGGTGTAGGAGCAGTAGAGGTACCAAGAGGCATACTCTTTCATGACTACACATATAATTCCAAAGGTGTTTGCACAAGAGCTAATTGTATTATTCCAACCAATCAAAACCATGGAAATATCGAGCTAGATATGAAAGCCCTCTTGCCCAAGATACTTGACAAACCTCAAAAAGAAATCGAGCTAACTCTTGAAATGCTTGTAAGAGCATATGATCCATGCATATCATGTTCGACACACGCGGTCAGAATTAATTTTGTTTAGGCGGGATTTCACTGATTTATTTGAATATTCCAAAACTATTTATGGACTTTAATTGTAATAATATTGGTTGAATAGTTATGCCGAGAGCTTTTTTGTTGCTTAATGTTGAAACTGGTTCGGAAGACTACGTGTTAAACCAACTTAGGAAAATGGATTTTGTCGAAGAAGCCTATGTTTCGTACGGTGGATATGATCTAATTATACGAGTTAAGGCCACCAGCATGACAGAATTGAAGGATTCGGTAACTCATAAAATTCGAGCGCTCGATAAGGTTCGATCAACTTTGACATTAATAATGATGGAAGAATAGTAGAAAACGTCACTGAAATTCAAATTCTCATTTTTGCTTTTTGTTAGTTAAATAAAGTTTGTTGGATTCAAAGGCTAGATTTCACAAATCTACGTCGTTTAGAAATTTCCAAAATTCCTCCAAGGAGTTTATCATTCTTATTTCTAGATAAAGTGGTCTATTGCGAACTAATTCGCCATCAGAATCCTTGAAAAATCCAACCGTATGAGGAAAGCTATTTTCAAACTGCGGATTCCCGAGAACATCTGCTAAACATGCCTGAACTTCTGGATCTTCCTTCTTTAGATTAGACAAAAAAACTGTGTAATAGAGATATTTTCTGCCGCGATTGCCCGATTCTGGGAAAGAAATCACCAAATCCATTTCCTGGAAGTGAAATTTCTTAAGTTTTTTCGCCAACAGATTATTCAGACCTTCAATTGATAAAAGATAATTATTGTTTTATAAATTATTTAGATAAAACTTGTTATGAAGTACATCCAAATTTAGGTTTCAATTAAGTTATAACTTTCTTTCAAATATTCTTCTAATTTCTCTATGGCTATCTTCATGTTCTTTCTGCCAAAGCCTAACCTGAGACAATCATCATAATCAAATTTTGTTCCAGGCATAAGAAGTACGCCTTTCTTTTTGATGAGGTCTTCGCAGAAGTCTTCAGTGTTTTTGGCAAATTTCGTCTTAACTAGAGCCACAGTCCCTGCTTTCGGTTTAAGCCATTGGAATTTATCTTTTTGCTGGTTGAAGAATTCATCA
Organism: Candidatus Bathyarchaeota archaeon; assembly: GCA_963735905.1. Classification (GTDB taxonomy): domain Archaea; phylum Thermoproteota; class Bathyarchaeia; order Bathyarchaeales; family Bathycorpusculaceae; genus JADGNF01. Next base: position 163,302 of record CAVTMS010000006.1, read on the forward strand.
AGGATCTCCAAGTTGTTTTGGATAATTCCAAGATTCCGAGACAATATCACGTCACTTTTCCGAAGAGCTGCCAATGCAATGAATTCGCTTACAATACTATTTGACAGGGTTGTATAATCCTTAAAGCTCAAAACTTTTTGAAGAAGCTTTCTTTCTTTTATGCTTAGCCACCCTATCCTAAGGCCACCCAGACCGAAAGTTTTTGAGACACCTGAAAGAGATATGCATTTTTCGTACATATCAGAACCTGATGAGAGCAAATCTTCGTTTCTCAACACTAAAGTTCGGTACATTTCGTCTGAAAATAGATAGCATTCATTTTCCTTTGCAATTTCAATTATTTCGGCAAACTCTTTCTTTGAGAAGTGGTGACCGGTTGGATTATGGGGTGAGTTTACGATAATTAGTTTGGTTGTTTTGTCTACTTTACTTCTGAGTTCGTCAATGTCAAAATGCCATTGGTTTTTTAGGATGCTTGGTGCCCATGTTGTGACTTTGCAGCCTATTGCTTTTGGAATGGCGCATAGAGATTGGTAACAAGGAACTTGGACAACTGTTTTGTCCCCAGCATTTAGTAAAGCGTTAAGCGTTATGAAAATGCCTTCTTGAGGAGCTGACACAACTATTTCGTTAGAAGTCACATTTTGAAACTCTTTGGCTATTTCCTTGCGAAGAATTGGTAATCCTTGTGAATTTGAGTAACCTAGTTTTAAAGTATTCAGTTCTGCCATTTCATTAGTTGATATTATTTCGTTTATGGTGAAAGTCTCGCAATCGGATGCTCCAAGAATGTAAGGGGCATCTGTTTCGTGTTTAGCAAAAAATCTTTCCAGCTTAAATTCGTCTATTCGCATGTCGATAAGTGGGCGACTCGACCTTTTAAGAATAAGCATAAAACTGATAGGTGCATTGCGTATCTGATTCTTCAAACGGGTACTGTTATTTCGTTTCTTTTCGCGTTTAGCTTCAGCAAGGAAAGTCATTTGCTTCGGGAAATTGTCGAGGCTGCCTAAAGAGTTGACTCTAATGATTTATATGCAAAGTAAACTCCTTGCATTTCATAGTCAATTTCTATTTATCTATACTTTTTAATAAAAAATTTGATTCGTATTTTTGTGCAACAATTGTGCAGAATCATTTATTAGTATCTAATAACTTACGATTCAATAAATAAGTGTGGTGATAAAATGTCAACTATGGTTAAAATATTAAAAAGCGACAATGCAGAAACTGAACAAAGAAGAATAACAAAAATAAAGAAAGAAATAGAATTTCTGACTGAAGATCTCCAACAAAGAGAAACGATTCTCGTAAAGCTTAGAAACCGAACCGAGGAGTAAGAGAAGACGAATGTTGGATTCAAAGTTTTGGTTTTCTTTCATTTAGTCCAACATTTCTTTTAACATAAAATAGCACGCAGAAGAAATCTGAAATTCGTTGGAAAAATTTTTCTAATGATTTTTTCTTCATCTGGAAAAGCAGAACTTGCATTTAAAGAAATCCCTCAGACTCAGCATTCGCAATTAGGTACTCAGGACACTATTTCTATTCTTGAACTATTCTTTATTGCAAAACATCTCGATGAACGACATATCATCTTGTGCGAAATATCCCTTTATTTTCTCGCCAATGCTGTAAAGCAATAGGGAAGGCTGATTTAATGGAACGACAAGAAGCAACAAAGGAAGATGCTCACAATTTTGCAGAGAAATGCAGAAAAGCATTAGAACAAAGTTACGGTTGCCAAATTCCAACACCAAAACATTTGATTAGAAATAGGTCCTGATTATACCGAATTTTTTTGGGTGAAATTATGTTTAATGATGATTTTCTTGAGGCTTTAAAGAAGAACCAAAAGGAAAATTCTTCTGATCAAGGAACCGTAGAAGCAGTGAAGAAAATTCAGAAACAAAAGAGACTTAGCAGTGAAGAATTTCTGAGAGTTTTTGACGCTATCAGGAAAGATGGACCCAAAACTAATTACAAAATGCCAGACAAATGGTCGGGACCAGAGACATAAATGGATTAACCGTTTTAGATCAAGTCGAATTCGGAATCTTCGATTCACACCAAATTGTCATTAATTTCTTTCGCGCTATATTTTAAACTTGAAAAACGCCCACTATTATTTTGACGTTGTAAAATTAAAACTAACATAAAGGAAAATAGTTGATTTGTGCAAGACTGTTTATTTCTTGCCTTTCGCGTGTTTTGCTGGAAGCGAAACCTGTTTCCGCTCTTTTCTCTTCATTTCTTTCTCGCGTACTAATTTTTTGTGCTGTTCAAGTCCTTCATTTTTCTTGGCTTTCTTAGACAAAATTCATCATCCTTAGCAGGCAATAGAAAAATAGAGACACTCAAAAACGTTGCTCTTGACCTGCAGCCGACTGCTGACTAGTAGTAATCTTTAATATGAAAAACTGGTCAATTCAAAACGGAGACGGAACAAAAACGCAACCTATTGAAATGCGATGTCCAAAATGTGGTTCTTCTAATGTGGAGAAAAGCCAAAATCAAGAACGTCGCTGCGCTCAATGCGGAGAAACTTTCTACTTCGTTACTCCAAAATGTGGTTCCCAACTCGATGTTAAACGATACGAACTGTAAACTTGACTTTAATCTTAAAGCGTTGTGGATCTAATTTGAGCGATATGTTTTTTTCAAGAAATAATGTGTATCCTGAATAGGCAAAAATTGCTTGCGGCGATTTATTGAAGAAACTGGTCGTTTCAAGCCTTGAAATTACTAGAAAAATGACGCCCATGTCTTCAGCTTTCTTTGATGTTGCACTTGTTCCCCTCTCGACAAATGTTCAATAAGCTTTTCTATTGAATTCAAATTCTATATAAACATATAATTCTCTCCATTTAACGCTGAACAATTGAGCACATCAAAGCAGCAGCACTTACTAAAAATTACAACTTGTCCATCAGCACGTGAGCTTGTTGGGTTTGCTCAATTGACTCCGGCACTGTAATCTCTAACTTCAATTTCTTAATCAAAATATGGCGTCTATTGCCCAAGCAATGTAGAACGATTGGACGTTAAATAGAGTTGTGAATGAGGCGAAATTTGGCTTTGTGATACGATTTGTTATAGTCCGTTTATGTTTGTGTCAGTTAGATTTATTTCGATTTGGTAGATTTGGTTTTCGAAAGCTGTGGTGTAGACGATTTTTATGGGCCATTGCAGGGTTTTGTCCAAATAGTAGGTGGCGTTAATTGCCTCATTATTATAGTCGTATACGGTGCATCTTCTATCTCCGAGTCCCGCGAGAGTTATCTGCGTTTCATATTTGTTTGCAAGGGTTTCGCCTTTGGGCTGGAACACAATGTTTGTTTTGTTTACCCACTGAATGGTTCGGTCTGCTATTGCAGGCGCAAAAGAAGTTGACATGTTCATATCTGTTTGGATTTTGACATGGGAGGCATTTAGGTCTATGACCTGTATCTTTCCAAAAATTTTAACTGGTGCGGAGAAATTGCTTATTTGTCCTTTGTACACTGCGTACATGCCTTGAACCATCCATGACTCAGGAGACAGTTTCTGTTGCGAAGTTCGTGGTGAAGGCTGAGGTGACGATTGAATATTTTGCGTTAGTGTGTTTTGTAGAGGTTGGTTTGAGAGCTCATATCCTATGACACCGACTAATGCAACAATAACGAGAAGTGTTGTTGTCAGAAAGAGTCTTCCTCTGTCTTTGGGTCGAGACGTTTGATCAAATAACCTAGTTTGTCCTAATTTGTTCACTTTGAATGCGTTCCAATTATTGCTATGGAGAAACCTACCCTTCAATTAAAGATTACCAAAAAGCATCTGCCAAATTTACAACTCCCCAAAATGCAGTTTACACTTTGGAAAAAGGAAGCTGTTCGAATATTTCGTTAGCCATCACAATCGCAAAACATCTATTGGTTGAATTTCCATCTACTGGTTGTTTTTCAGAAGCTGTTAAACTCTGAGGTTATAGAAATTTAGTTATTTCGCATATTTTGTCTTCCTATGCGCAGATATAGTGGATGACATATCTTCTAAATCGAGGCAAGTCTTTGCTTTTTTCCAAATCAATTTTATCATTTTTTTCTTCGGCAAAAATGGAAATTGTGTGTTCTCGAATCAAAAGAATTTCGTTTATGAGGGGACCTCCAAAAAGAAAACGCTTTCTTCCAATCTTTTGTTTGTATATTCTCAAATGATGATAGGTACCTTTAACAAAAACAGGACCTCATAGTAGAATTATAATGCAGCAACCCAAAAAACCGGCTGTCACGACAATTAAAGCTATTTTTGACTTGCTCATTTGTAGACCTTCTTATCCTACCGAGATTCACAACAGAAGTGAACTTCACAAAACCACCATTAATGTTGCTCTGAATTTTCTGGTGAAAAGTGGATTAGTTTCAAAAAAGAGAAGTGGCCAGAGAGTTTTTTACAGCTTAGTAAGACAGGATGACCATTGGTATAAACCTTGGATTAAGTTAGTGCAACCGAAAGAAGAAAAGCCAGCCGCTATTAAAACTGGGAATAAAATGGGCGAAGCTCATCTCAGAAAAGAATTAGATCGTCGAGTTTCAAATCTGCGTGAAAGGTTTGGCGTTCTTGTTGAAGCTCCTTTGAATGTTGAACTAATTGAGACATTAATGAAATTCCAAAAAGATTTAGGACCTCTGTTGCTTCTCAGTAACATCGAAAAACCCTTCTGTTTAGAATGTCTTAACAATGTTAAATCGTTCTTTCCAATGTTCTTAATTCAAGATTCAAATGAATTTTGTTGCCCAAACTGCGGAATCACAATTCAAAGACTCAGTACAGAAACTAACCGACCAACTGAAAATTCAGAAGAATCAAGGAGGCGAGAATTACTCTACAGCGGTGAGGACAAAAAGAAACAATCTTACACAGAAATTGAACGCCTTCTAACAAAATATGAAAAAGGCACAAATACAAAAAAGAGAAATAAAGGATAAAAAAAAACCTAGTTTTTGCCTGTTTTTGTAAAGCTAAAGGAAGAGCAAATGAGAATCGTCAAAAAGCGAGTTTAGAAAATAGTCTTATCAAATTAATACAGAAATTGGAACTCAGGTGCTACTGTCCTTTTTGTTGAGCTCACTTTTTTGGTATTTCCTTTCCAATGGAGTGAGAAATTCTGATGTTACATCAACAAATTCGAGGTCACCTTTAATGAGGCAGTTAACCATTACATCATGTTTTTCTTCACTTATTTTTATTCCAGTAGAAAGAAGTGTCTCTTGTTGAATTATTGAAGGACTTGAAAAGATCAGGAATTGTTCTATTTGGGAAGAACTAATTTTTCTACCAGAGATTAAAAGGGGCATGTTTTTGTTGTAGGGGTTAACGTAGTGGTTCATCAGCTCTTCAATGGTATAATTGAGAATACGAAAACGCCGTACATTCTTTTTCAAGCCGATGTAATACTTGATAGCTAAAAGATAGTTTGCCATTCTAATCAGATTAAACATAGGCTATGATTGGGTCAAAAACCTTGTGTAATTTGCTTTTTTCTAGAATTACTTGCGGATTTGAAGATGTGTATGCTTTGTTCTTACAATTGAAGATTGTAGAGTTTGTATCGTTGTGCTTTTCGAATGAGTTGATGCTCTTATTCCTCAAAATTCGTCAGTTGTTTCTCGAAGAATTTTGCTGAGCATTCTTCTGAGCAGCATTGGACTTTGTGTTTTTGAGTTGTATGTTTATCCAATGCAACTAGCGATTCTGAAACGGATGTATGTAAGCCTTTTAGTGGTTTTTTGCATGTTGGACAAACAAAGTTGCCTTTTGTGTCGAATTGATCTTTTAATTTTGTTTGTTCGCTAGGTGTTTTTAATTTCATCTCTAGTCAACCTCGTTTTTCTAATCTGTTTTATTTGAGTTCTCAGCACTAATTATCGCGCAAAACCATTCAAGAGTGGGTTCCATTTTAGCGGTTTTCCCGAGCATGATCAATGAACAATAGTAGGTCGTAATGATCGTTGCATACAGCGATTTTGTCAAACAGCGTTCCAAACAACATTTTTCTGTTTGAGAAAAGATGCTCTACTTTATTTTTACAGTTTGGATATTCACAATTATTCTCATTCATCTAAAATCGCTCTATCACTTGATTTCATTAAGTCCTCTATATTAGGGTTTGAATCCGGACACTGAAATAGAAAAAAGACAATTACGCCTTGCCCTAAAACATTTTAAGGCTACTTTTTTTGTCCGTTTTATTAAGGATGGTTGTGTAATAGAGAGCAGATAGTTTGATGAATGGTGAATGAAATGGCGGAAAAATCAAAAATTGTTTTTGTCGGAAATAAGATGCCAATGGATTATGTTTTAGCAATAATTACAGGTCTGTCTGCAAGCAATGCTAACGATATAACCTTAAAGGCTAGAGGAAAAGCGATAACAACTGCTGTTGATGCAGCTGAAATAACCAGAAACCGGTTTCTAAAAAACCTCAAAGTGAGCAAAATCGGAATCGGTACAGAGGAGATGCCGCCAAGAGAGGGCGAAACCAGACCAAGAATGGTTTCAACAATTGAAATAACTCTCACAAAATAGACCAAAACTCCACGAGCATGAGCGCTATCAGCAACTAAGCGTCTTTTTTTACTTCAATATCTGCAGAGGCTTCAATTGCGGTTTGTCTTGGCGCATCTTCCTCGTTTAAAGCGTCATTGGGTTAACCACAAATCTTAAAAATAAACGCAGCTTAACAAACAGTTGTAGTGAGATTATGGTTTATTGTAGTAAATGTGGGACACAAAACCCTGATAACGCTACTACTTGCTCAAACTGCGGGGCACCGTTGTACACTGTTGGTCAAAAGTATCCGGGAAGTGAACGGGAACATTATCGTCGAGTAGAAAGTGAATGCTTCGGTCTCCCTAACGGCGGGATGATTGCAGCCTTAGTTTTTGGCGTAATAATCATCCTTGTTGGTTTAGGCTTGTTCCTTCAAGCGACGTATGGCGTAAACATTAATTTGTGGCCATTGATAATCATAATCTTTGGCGTTTTGGTCTTAGCTGGAGCACTTTACAGGCGCCGAAGAACTTTCTCTTAGTTCTAAAAGCATTGTTTGCACTGATTGCACGTTCTCTTGTTGTTGCGTTCTGAGAGGGCTATCCTTGTTGAGAGAATGAGAACGATTAATCCGAATGCATAAAGGTCAATTATCAAGCTTTTGCCAACTTTGTCAACAGTGATTAGTATAGCAGAGGAACTGAGGACAAAAAAAGCATTCACGGCAAGTTTGACGTAACCCGCAAATTTGTATTGGAAAAGCCCCAAAAACATTCCTGTATAACCCGCTACGAGGACCCAGGGATCTGGACCCAAGAAAGAATATCCGACAAAAAAATACAAAATTGCACCAATGAGGGCACCTAACGCTCCAACAAGAAGGCCTCCGCACGCGGCACAAAGAATAGTTTTTCGGATTTTTATTCGGTTCGGTGAAAACTTAGAACAGCTTGGGTGGTGACCTTCAAATTCCAGCATTTTTGGATTTGCCGGTCGAGTCCTCGAAGATTTGATGCTTTTTTGGAAATTGAATGCTCCTTGGCATTTTTTAGGGTAAAACACCGCAGAGATTCCTAGTATGCAGATTGCTGCGTATAATGATCCGATCAAGGTGTGGGTAAAAACGACGTTGCTTTGGTAGTTAACCGATTGGAAAAGTAGGAAGGTGAGTGTAAAGGTTCCGAAGAGAGATAGAATTACTCCAAACAACGGAAAGAGATTTGGTGATTTATTTTCAGACACTTTATTCCCTTAGAATAGCGATTTTATCTGTCCGAGAACCCCACTTTGCGCCATGTGCCAGAAGACTCTTCTTTTCAGCTTACTACCAAAGAAAAGCCCACCAAATTTCCTGCCCCACGACCCGTAAAAGTCTCGATAGCAGCCGTATAGTTCTTCTTGAACTTCATTGGCTGAAAGTGTCTCAGTGGGCATGATAGCGTGGATCATATCATAATGTGACCAGTTTTTGTCCATGATCCAACCGTTCTGGTCGGCTTCTCTGTAGATTTCAGTACCCGGGAATGGGGTAAGTATGCCAAACATAATAAAGTCAGGATCTAATTCGTTGGCGAATTCTTTCAGCTGAGCAATTGTTTGATGGGTGTCTTTTCGGTTGCCAATAATCATCATGGCGTGGGCTAGAATATCGTTTTCCTTTAGCAGTTTGACGGCCGTTTTTGCATCCTGAGGTGTAATGCCCTTCTTGAACTGATCGAGCGTTGAAGGATTGGAGTTTTCCACTCCAAGCAAAACCCAGCTTAGCCCGGATTTGCGCAGTTTTGGCAAGATATCTTTGTTTCGGACTATGTCGTCGCATCTTGCTTGAACAAACCATGTGACGTCATCAGGTATTTTCTGCGCAATAATCTCTTCTGCTAATTCTGCAGGTCGGGTTCCTCTCCCAAAGTTATCATCCGTTAGCCAAACAAATTGGCTGTCGAACTCTCGATGACAATAAGCCATTTCTTTGGCAATTCGCTTAGCCGACTTCATTCGCCATTGACTCTGCCAATGTCGCCATTGAGTGCAAAAAGTGCACTCATGAGGGCAACCTCGAGAGCCTTCAATTAGAGCGTAAGGGGCTTTCTTACCGGCCATGCCAGAAAAATGGTATTTTGACATATTTTCTTTTACTAGGTGGTAGCCTGGAAAAGGTAAGTCCTCGATATTCTCAATTAGTGGTCTATTAGAGTTATGGATGATTTTACCTTCGTGCCTAAACGAAAGACCTGGAATTTTGGCAAAATCAGATGGATTTCCGGCGCGCACAACCAAATCATTCAGAGTCTGTTCTCCTTCGCCTCGAATAATAACGTCTATCTCTGGGTACATTGAAAGGCTCTCTTCGGCAGTAGCTGTGAAATGCTGCCCCCCGGTAACTGTGAGAGAGTGAGGTGCTATTCTTTTAGCGATTTCAAGAGTTTTTGCTACCGCGTAGGTGTTGCATGTTGCCAAAGAACTTGAAGCTACAACATCAGGATTTGAAGATGCAATTTGCGTCTCCACCTTTTTCCAATCCACTTTTTCCGCATTGCAGTCAAGAATTTCCAATTCCACATCCGGAATATGTTTTTCAAGATAAGTGGCAAGCTGAATTATTCCATAAGGTGGCGGTAGATATTCGCCCATGACAAACCAAATATCCTTGGGCGGTTCGATAAACAGCACCTTCACCTTGTCAATCTCCCAAGTAAAATGTGTCTTTGCGCTTATTATAATGCTCTCAAAATGCCACGTTTGGATTTGACGGTTTAGCGGTTGTGGTTGTCGTTATGCAGTCACAGAATCTTAAAGCCACGTTTCTGCAAAAGTAAGTAAGGTGTTTTAATTGGAAAAAAACATGATGAAATATCAAGTTTTACTTAAGACGATTTCAGGAAAAGGCGGCGAGTTCTGGGAAGCGTTCAATAAGATGCCTACCGAACCAATGAAAGGAGTAATGATCGAGTCTTCGTGGAGCTTGTACGGGTACTGGGATTTCGTCATTTTCTTCAAAGCCGACAGCAATGACAACAGTCTTCACTTTGTCGGCGAGGTTTTACGAGCCTTGCCTGGCATCTCAGATACTAGTACTTCACCGATGACCATTCTCAAAGAGCATAAAAAGTAGCAGGCAACTGCTTTCGCAGTTGTTCTTCCACTCTTTCTTTTGTATACATCCTCGCGTTTCTATTCTTCTTACGTTTAATTGTAACTAGCCATTTCATTGTAGGTTATAGTGCAAATTAACTTTCGTTTGACTTAAGCAATAACTCATTTGAGTGCAACAAAATTTTTGATTAGTCACTAAAAAATAGCTTCAATGATAAGGTTAAGAACGCAAATAATGACGATTGATGTTAGATTTACGCCCACTCTTAAATTATATATGAAAATATCTGAAAATGGGTAAATTCTATGAGATGATAGTGTACGGTGCGGTCGCTTGAGAAGGTTATTTTTTAGGGTTACCAAAAATGGATTACAAGGGAAAGCTGTGTAAAACCCTTGTTTTTCTAGTTGGCTATTTTACAGAGAGAATCATGTGGCCCTTGTGTTTTTCCATGCTATGTATTCTCAACTCATCAGGATTGGACAAACTAGCCTTGCAAATTCTACACGCAAAAGTGGCATTTGTTAAACCATTGTACGTGCTCTTGTAAACTAAACCTCGACAATTCACAGTTCTGTCTCTCTCCCAGCAATTGATTTAATCAGGCAATTCAAGTTTTAGCTCCCTCTTTAGAGCCTTGTACCTGTTTCTAACTGTAACTTCAGTTACTCCAGCTGCATCAGAAATGTCCTTCTGTGTTATCCTTTCGCCATGCTGCAAACACGCTATGTATAGTGCAGCTGCAGCTAAGCCCATTGGGTCTTTTCCTGCTGAAGCTCGCTTTCGTCTAGCCTCCCTAAGAATTGCTATAGCTGCGCCCTGGGCTTTGCCTGAAATACCATTTTTTTCCGCTATTTTTGAAACGTATGTCAACGGGTCAGCAACAGGCATTCGAACGTCGAGCTCTTTCAGCAATAGGCGATAGCAGCGCGCAACATCTTTCCTATCAACAAGACTTGCGTCGGCAATTTCGCGAAGGGTTCGCGGTGTTCCGCTTCCACGACAAGCAGCATAAAGTGAAGCAGCAGAAATGCCAGCGATTGACCTTCCTCTGACTAAGCCTTTGTCAAGGGCTTTACGGTAAATAACAGCCGCTTTCTCATTAACAGGTCGGGAAATGCAAACTTTGTCGGATAGACGTTCAAGTTCACTCATGGCTTGAGCAAGGTTTCGGTCGGTAGATGAATGCACTCGACTTCTTATTTGCCATTTCCTAAGACGCCACATCTGCAATCTGGTTGCAAGGGGCAATTTTCTTCCAAATGAGTCTCTGTCAACTTGGCTGATGACTGTGGATAATCCTTTATCATGAACTGAGTAAGATGCGGGAGCACCGACGCGGCTTCTTGACGCTTTTTCGTCCTGGGTAAAGGCTCGCCACTCAGGTCCCTTGTCTAGCATTTGATTATATAAAACGAGACCGCAGGCTCCGCAGATGGTTTCGCCTGAGTCGTAATCGTGAATAAGATTGTTGCTTGAGCATTCTGGGCACATCTCAGTTAGGTGCTGATGCGTTTTAGGGACTTCTTTCTGTATACTCATTTTTCCAATTACTCCATTTTGCATGCTCATAACCGGCACTGAATCATCAAATTCCGCTTTAGGGGCTAGAAAAGTGTGTTTCCGATCTGCGCATCTTAAGCAGATTAACGTATCTATTATAAGTAATTTTGCTGTTTAGACAATTTTTATGGTGAAGTGCCAATTTTCTTATGTACCATTCCTTTTTTTGTAGCTCATACAAAACAAATGAATTATGATTATTTGAGCGCTGTAAAATCTTAAGAAGACGTTTTGGAATGTTCATCAACTTTAGAGGATAGAATCAGAATTACATTTCCAAGTTCACCTAAAACTTTCCTTTTTACGGCTACAAACACTTAAGGTAGTTGATCAGCTGTTGAAATTCTTCGGTTTTTTTCATCTGCTCCTTTTGAAGCATTTCTATAATGCTTGATTTGATGTAGAGTCCGCCTGGAGGATACAGTTGGCGGGCAACTAAGGTAAAGACTTTGCAGTTTTGTTTTCCTATCGCCTCTTCTTTAAGTCGCCATTTGTATGGAGTTTTAGGTGGAAGTAGCATTTCCGAAAAAACGACAACCGCGAAATTCTTCACATAAGTAATTGCTTCAAGCTCATTGAATTTGAAGCGTAATACCTTGTTGGGATCTTCCGGCTTTCCGTTTTCCAAGGTTTTGCCGCCGACCGCGTTGTTTTTAACTTCTATTACCATCTTCACGCTGTCGGTTGGGAAAGTTTCTTGGTTTGGGTCTACGTCATTCTTCAAGAGAAGCAAATCATTTTTGATGTTGGATCCTTCAATTTTAACTTCCGGAATCAAAGAAATGTTAAGTTTTCTTCTCAGCAGATGATTGCGTATGACTATTTCCGTTGGGCTTCCAGATTTCTCGCGGGCTGTTTTGTCAATTTTTTGTTTTTCAAATTCTTTGCAGACCTCAATTAGCATCATGTATTCTTCGTCGCTAACTGTTAAGAATGGCTTCTTGGAGTAATTGGGCATGAATACTATATAACGCCTTTAAAATAAAGAACTAACGCAACTCTTATGCAGCTTATTCGACAAAATTAAGATCAATTCAATTTGGGTATATGCAAATTAGCCAAGTTTTCTAAGGATGTTTTCCGAGCAGTGAGGATTGAAGCAATTGGAACATCCTTTAGGGTAGGTTTGACAGAGTTGCTTTTTCTTGAACCCCCATTTCTTTCTTAATTCGTCGGCTTGTGCCTCTTGATCTTCTGATTTATTTTTTGGTTTTGTATAAATGAGGTAGGCGTGGGCAATTTCGTGAGCTATTAAAGATTCTGAGTCTGTGCGTTTTAGAATTATCATGTAAGGCTTGTTGATTTCTTTTACTTGCACGGTTTGGCTTTGACCTGCATGGAAAGAGATTTTCTGTAGTGTAAATTGGTAAACCTCTTCAGGCAATCTAGCCAGAGTATTTAGCAATCTTGCATGAAGGCCGTTCCATCTTTGTGCAAGACGAATAAATTCATCTATATCACAGTTGAAATCTATTGACGAAAATTCTCTTCGTTTCATGCTTTTTCTCTGTGCTTCTTTGGAGGGGTCTCCTCGTAATTAGATGTTTCTTCTTAAAAACTATGGAGCTTTTAAACGTCTTGAGCGTTTGTTCTCAAGAAGTTATTTCGGTTTTTTGTACTGGCTGACTGAAAAGCTTAGTCGAATAAGTGCCAAATGACTTTAGAAAAAAGATATAATTCATCCATCAAATATAGTTCTCCACCTGGTGAAATTGACGCCGATATCTTACGAAGAAATCTTCAAGTATTCAGACATATTCAACCCCATCTCGCTGCAAACGCTTCAGGCAGTAGGCAAACTAGCTAACTTTGCCCCCGGAAAAACGCTTGTTGAGCTTGGATGCGGAAAAGGCTTCCCTGCCCTTTTCTGGGCAAGCATATTTGGCGTTCAAGTTGAAGGTTTTGACATAAGCCAATCTTACGTTGACTACTCCAACGCTCGCGCCAAACTTCTAAACCTATCACACATTGCCAGTTTTTTCCGCCAAGACCTCAAAAGCTTCGCATCTACAAAAAAATACGATATCGTTGCGTCGTTAGGTGTCGGGGCTGAAGTGTTTGGCGGCTGGTCTGGCGCCTTCAAGTTTTTCAGGAGCCTTCTCAAAGACGATGGTGTAGTGCTATTTGGTGAACCTGTTTGGACAAGCCGAGCTGTTAAACCCGAAGTCTTGCGTGCCCTACAATGCAAAGAAGATACCTTCCTCACCCTGCCCGAAACGAGGCGGCAACTGCAGGATCTAAATATGCAGGAACTGGGCCTTTTTGTTGCGTCAAAAGAGGATTGGGAGCTTTATGTTCGACCACCCATAATCGCTCTGCAAGAAATAATAAAGAATAAACCTGACTTAGCGGCTGAAGCACAAGCATTTCTTGCAGACTTCAGGATGGAACATGAAGCTGCGGGTATAAGCTGGGAAACGGTTCTCTGGGTACTCAAGCCCAAGTAGCTCGAAAAGCGCGAGCTATTTTATTCCTTCCTGTGCAATTCAAACACTAGACCTTAAGGAGGTAAACTACGATTTCACTTGAGAATTTAGGCACAATTATTTGGAAAAGGTTCAAAAATAGGTCGAGTTTGGAAATAGCGCAGGATGTCCAGATTCACACCCACGTTTGAATTACACGTGAAATACTTTTGAATATTATAATGCTATTTTGAGCTAATACTACATAACCACAAATGTATTTCTTAGAATCATATGTCCAATTTTAAAAGTAAATAGTCAACTTAGAAATCGTGCTGATATGTCTAAACGAGTTTAAATCTTGGAATAACCATATACTTGTATAAGTGAGCATTTTTGAAAACATCAAAAGTGGTTAGTGCACAGTCTTCTAACAGTAACGCCCAGCTAACCCAACAAAAATCAAAATTTTGCATATTTCCCAAGAATTACAAAAACGTTGTTCTAAGTGGAAAAAGATTAATAATGAATAAAATAAAGGAGAAAATAACATGGCATATTTAACGCAAACCCAAAGTGGTCAACCCGTACTCATTTTGAAAGAAGGAACCTCTCGAAGCAGAGGCAAAGAAGCTCAACGAAATAACATCATGGCAGCGCGAGTGATTGGAGAAGTGTTGAAAACCACGTTGGGACCACGCGGCATGGACAAAATGCTCGTCGATAACTTAGGCGATATAACAATAACAAACGACGGGGCAGCAATTCTAAAGGAAATAGAAGTTGAACATCCTGCAGCAAAAATGATGGTTGAAATAGCAAAGACTCAGGATGATATGGTTGGTGACGGAACAACAACCGCTGTGGTTTTAGCCAGCGAACTCTTAAAGAAAGCAGAAGAACTCTTAGATCAGAATATTCACCCAACCAAAATCGTTAGCGGATACCAAAAGGCAGCAAAGAAAGCAATTGAAATCATAGAGAAAAACGCGGTTCCCATCGATGTTGAAGACCACAAGACAATGATGAAGCTCGCTTTGACGTCCATGAGCAGCAAATCAGTGGGTAGCGCAAAAGAGCACTTTGCCGAAATAGCCATAGAAGCTGTAAAGCAAATAGCCGAGAAACACGAAGAAACAATCACTGCTGACATAGATAATATACAGCTAGTAAAGAAGACGGGAAAAAGCCTCATCGAGACGCAGCTAGTCAGAGGCATAATTGTAGACAAAGAACTCGTTCATCCGGGGATGCCCCGTAAAAAGGAAAACGCGAAAATCGCACTTTTGGATTCAGCGTTAGAAATTGAAAAAACAGAAATGAGCGCCGAAATACGAATACACGATCCGAAACAAATGCAAAATTTCCTCGACCAAGAGGACAGCATGCTCAAAGACATGGCGACCAAGATCAAAGCTTCAGGCGCGGATGTTGTGTTCTGCCAGAAAGGCATTGACGACATGGTCCAACACTACCTATCTAAAGAGGGCATAATGGCTGCTAGACGAGTTAAGGAGTCAGACATGGAGAAACTCGCCAGGGCAACAGGCGCAAGAGTTAGTTCCGATTTGAATGATTTGAAGACAGCAGACTTGGGTTTTGCTGGTTTGGTTGAAGAGCGCAAAATCGGCGACGACAAAATGATCTTCGTTGAGAAATGCAAAGATCCACATTCGGAAGCTATACTGATAAGAGCAGGGCTTGAAAGAATGGTGGATGAAGCTGAAAGAGCATTAACCGATGTACTATCAGTGGTCTCAGACGTTGTAGAGAACAACAAGATAGTTGCAGGTGGCGGAGCAGTAGAAATTGAAGTTGCAAAGGAACTACGCAAGTACGCCAACAAAGTCGGCGGCAGAGAACAACTCGCTATAGAAGCATTCGCAGACGCAATGGAAATAATACCAAAAGCCCTTACAGAAAACGGTGGATTCGATCCAATAGACGTCTTAGCAGAATTGAGATCAGCCCACGACAAAGGAACCGGTAAATACATGGGGATAAACGTTTTCACGGGTAAAGTTGAAAATAGCTTTGACGACGGAGTAATCGAACCAATGGTAGTTAAAATACAGGCCATTAAATCAGCAGCCGAATCAGCAACGATGATACTGCGAATAGATGACATCATCACATCCAAATCACCTAAAGGCGGTCCACCAGGCGGAATGCCTGGCGGCCCTGAAGGCGCTGAATAAAACCATTCAATTCTTTGAAAAATAATCGAGAGTGCGAGCTTTAGATTCTATATTTTTCTAAACGAGTAGGGTCCTGTCTAAATAGAGAGTTGGATGACATTGGGGCAGGCTCTCCTAAAAATTTTGAAAAAGAACCTTGAAAAATAAGAGAGCTAATGATTTTTAGTCGGGTAATTCTAGGTTTAGCTGTTTTTTTAGTGCCTTGTATCTGTTTCTAACGGTTACTTCGGTAACTCCGGCTGCTTCTGCGATGTCTTTTTGTGTTTTCTTTTCATAATGCTGTAGACAAGCTATGTACAGTGCAGCTGCAGCTAAGCCCATCGGGTCTTTTCCTGCTGAAGCTCGCTTTCGTTTAGCCTCCCTAAGAATTGCTATAGCTGCGCCCTGCACTTTGCCTGAAATTTCATTTTTCTCGGCTATTTTTGAAACGTATGTTAGTGGATCAGCAAGTGGCATGTGAATATCGAGCTCTTTCAGAAGCAGTCTGTAGCATCGTGCAATATCTTTCCTGTCAACAAGGCTTGCCTCAGCGATTTCGCTAAGAGTTCTTGATGTTCCACTTCCGCGGCAAGCCGCATAAAGTGCAGCTGAGGTGATTTCGTTGATTGATCTTCCTCGGACTAAGCCTTTGTCTAATGCTTTACGGTAAATGACAGCGGCTTTTTCTTTGATTGGTCGTGAAATGTTTACTTTGCTTGTTAATCGGTCAAGTTCAGACATGGCTTGAGCGAGATTCCGGTCGATTGATGAGTGTACTCGGGTGCGTATTTGCCATTTTCTAAGTCGCCACATTTGTAACCTTGTTGCAAGGGGTAGTTTTCTTCCGAATGCGTCTCGGTCAACTTGACTGATTGCAGTGGATAATCCTTTGTCATGAATTGAATAGGACGCTGGGGCACCGACGCGGCTTCTTGATGCCTTCTCTTCCTGAGTAAAAGCGCGCCACTCTGGAGCCTTATCTAACATTTGCTGATAAATGACAAGACCACAGGCGCCGCAGATGGTCTCACCTGAATCATAATCATGAATAAGATTATTACTTACACATTCTGGACAATTCTCAACTATACGCTTATGTGGTTTAGAAACTTCTTGGGTTATACTCATTTTTCTGACTCCGTACTTATGGATTCTAAGGCAAAAAACTAAAGGCGTGCTTTGGGTCTTTTTTCTTGTTCCAACTCTTTTTCAAAATGTTCGGTTATTTTGTTCAAAGAATTGTTGGAGACGAGGTTGCCAGGCGCTTTGTTTCTGTTAGCTCTCTTAATGCTATTTGATAAGTTAGCATAGACTCTCTCGCAGTCGCCTTCTTTTTCGATAAATGCAGTGGCGCCTAGCTTCAATGCTTCAGAAGAGATTTCTCGGTGAATCGAGAATATGATGAAAGGTATCTTACTTTCTCTTGCTCTCAATTCCCTCATAAACTCTAACTCATTCTTCTGGCCGAGGCGATACCCTGATATTATTACATCATAATTTTTCTTTTTTATCGCTTTATTTGCTTTAAGAATAGTAGTAGCTAGATCAATTTCAAAATTGCCAAGTAAGTGCAATATTTCCTTTGACACAACGAGAAATTCCATATCTCTGTCAATATGAAGAATTTTGATAATTTTACTATTTGTTTTCTGAGTCAAATCCATATGGCCACACGGCTTATCCAAATTTAGACTGGACTCAGTAGCCAAAAGATAGCTGGTTCAGGTTAGCTTCCAAATATTAGAGTTAACAATATAGCATACTTCAAAGAGGATAAACGTTTTGTACGCATCAGAAGACAATGCATCTAAATTGGAGCTGAATTGCAGAAAACTAAGATTACTCTCTTTATTTACGCCTTTAGGAAAACTCGCTCCTCTTATTCACTAATCAGAAAGGAGGTTAAATCAAAAGTAAACAGGCTTATGCACTTTGTTTTTCTTTTCAATTTTCAGGGTAAATAGCGAAAAAGCCTTTTCCAATGATCCAAAGGCCAAATAAAACTACGAACCCTTTTAAGCGATGCCGCGACTGAAAATTCATCACAGTAACTCATGTAACCAAACGAAATGCTTACAAGCTTTTTGAGAGAATGCATGAAAATCGTTTGTGATAAGAGAAAAATAAAACATGTTAAAATTAGAAGCAAATTCCTTTAAAGACCTACCTTTAAGTATAGAAGTTTTGAAAAGCGTTAAAGAGCTTGGTTATGAAACACTTTTTCCAATTCAAGCTCAAGCGATAATGCCACTGCTCGAAGGCAAAGACGTTATCGGACAAGCACAAACAGGAACAGGCAAAACAGCCGCATTCGGCCTCCCAATGGTCGAAAAACTCGACTCTCAAGCAAAAAGAGTCCAAGGACTAATTCTGGTACCCACACGCGAACTTGCAATGCAAGTATCCCAGAACATGATCCAATTTGCCAAATACAAAAAACTACGGGTACTACCAGTATACGGCGGAGCCTCAATAGAAAGGCAAATACGCGAACTCCAAAACGGCGCCCAAATCGTCGTAGGCACACCCGGACGAGTAATAGACCTCATCGAAAGACGCGTACTCAACCTATCCTACGTCAAATTCCTAGGTACTAGACGAAGCAGACCGCATGCTAGACATGGGCTTCATCGAAGACATAACCTACATCCTATCCAAAGCACCATCAACCAGACAAACAAGCCTATTCTCAGCAACCATCGACAAAACAGTAATGAACGTATGCAACCGATACATGAACAACCCCGTCAAAATCCTAGTCAGCAAAGACGAAATCGGCGTAACCCAAATGAAACAATACTACACCGTAGTCAACCAAGGCAGCAAATTCGACACCTTATGCACTATACTACACGAAAAGCAAGTAAAACGCGCCATTGTTTTCTGTCGAACACGACATGAAGCCAGCAAAATAGCCGATAGATTATCAGACAAAGGATTCGATACACAAGCATTGCACGGAGGATTTACCCAGCCTCAAAGAGAACGCTCAATTAACGCTTTTAGACAAGGCAACCTAAACCTACTAATAGCAACCGATGTGGCAGCCAGGGGTTTAGACATTGAAGGAATCACACACATAATCAACTTTGACGTACCACCAGATCCAATGGTCTACTTCCACAGAGTCGGAAGAACTGCACGCAAAGGAACCGACGGCACAGCAATTACCCTCGTTAGCCATGGAGAAATGGGCGACTTCCACAACATCAAGACAGTCACAAAAACAAAAATAGAAGAACTGAAAAGCGGAGAAAATCAAGGCACTCAAGTATCCCCGATTGTTGGCTTTTATTAAGCCAACAACCAATAGCACTCTATTTTCTACTGATCTAAATGATAACCAAAGGGCTACTCGAGTTGTCTATATTGAATTGCTAAAAATATGGTTTTAAATCTTAATAAAGAGGTTGAAATCAATTAAAAAATTCAGCAACTCAATTTTTCATAGGTTTTAGCAGAACCTGTTTTTTGGTATTGACTATCAACCATTTTATTTTCAGTTGTTAAAATAATGTCTTTCCGATAAATGAGGTAATTTTAAACTATTTGGAGAAAGGTACTTTCCAGCCTACCCCAAATCAAAAATGGTTCCGTGTAATCCGAGGCTGCTGGTTTCCCTAAACCCTTCTTCAAAGGGCTTGATAATGAAGTTACTGTTACGCTGAGCGAAGATCAGTTCTTTGTGGCATTTGCATTTTACTTTTTTGACCGTGCGGGAAAGGACTTCTGTGGGATCTATTCTTTGTTACTGACCCACGTCTTTACTGCATCTTCAACAGCTTTGGACAAGTCGCCTTTTTTCCCGCCAAACCTCTCAACTGTTGTCAATCTGAGCTGTTTTTCTAACTCATTTGGAAGGTCCACACTGATTCGACCCATACTTTAATCACTTTTCTGCTATGTTTTATTAGCCACATTTGGGTGGCATATGCTCGTTCAATAAGCGAGTCGGATGGCACCGATTTTATTGCCGGTTTTGGTGGAACAATTTTGGTTCACGTCATGATTGCTCGCTTATTAGCTTATCAACATAAGTTACTAAGCGATTACTCGCTTATAGGCATGTTGGTCTGAATGAACATAAAGCCCATGAAACCTTAGGACATTACTATTTTAATAAAGGATCCAAAAGGGCACGAAACAAAAATACGATTTTCCCAAACCAAAAATGTGTCCATTGTACTTTCAAAATGCAGGCATTGAAGTTTAATCGCGAGACCCAGAAGAATTAAAACAAGTTTGTAAATTCGGAAATGGGACGGGATGTTAGATTTAAATCCACGCTTGCTAAAGAGGAACAGTAGATAATTGTCTTGAAACTTTTCAGAGTAATGATTCGTAGATTTTTATTGTCTCTTCAGCAACTTTGCGCCATGTGAAGTAGTCTACTACTCTTTTGCGTCCGTTTTCACCCCAGTTTCTGGCTTTTTCGGGGTTTTTCAGGGTCTCTTTTATTCCCCAAGCTATGTCTAAGGGATCTTCTCCATTGACGTGTACCCCATTCTGGTCTGGACCTGAACTTATAACTTGTTCTCTAAAACCTACTACACCACGTGCGCCCACGACAACTGGCTTTTCCATTGCCATAGCTTCTAAGCAGACTATTCCGAAGGGTTCATAGCTCGAAGGGAATATACAAACGTCCGAAGCTGCATAATGCATGATTCTCTCTGTTTCTGGAACAAAATCAAAACGATACACAATGTTGCTCTTAATGTTTAACCGATCGGCTGTTTCAACTATGTCCCGTTGTTCTTCCCCCTTACCCAGAATTACCAGTATAGTGTTTGGATATTCCTTCAACACAAAGGGCATTGCTAGCAAAAGGTTTCTAACGCCTTTTACCCAAGATAGCCTTCCCACGAAAAGAAGCATACTCCAGTCTTTGGGGACGCCATACTTTTCGCGAATCGCGGCTATGTCCTTCGGCTCACATTTTGCCATGTCGTAACGTTTGGGGTCGACGCCGTTCCAAACCACGCTGACTTTTGATGGCGACCAACCGTGCCTGATCAAATCTTGTTGCATGGCATAACTAACGGTAATTACCTTGTTTGAGTTTTGAGCCATGGCATATTCAAAATGGGACACTACTTCCGAGCCTTGGTCTTGGCTTCTTCCCCATTCAGTGCTGTGTGTATGAAAGACCACGGGGATGTTAGTTTCATTCTTTATCACAAGACCAGAAGATACTACTCAGCCAATCGTGCACGCAAACAATGTCAAAATGGTACTTCTCCTTTTTTATCAGGCCGTTGATGAATTTTGTAGCGCTGAGAATATTGTAAATGAAAATGTC
Organism: Candidatus Bathyarchaeota archaeon; assembly: GCA_963735905.1. Lineage (GTDB taxonomy): Archaea > Thermoproteota > Bathyarchaeia > Bathyarchaeales > Bathycorpusculaceae > JADGNF01. Next base: position 184,374 of record CAVTMS010000006.1, read on the forward strand.
GTTGAAGAATTTTATGTTGGTGCCCCATTTCTTTAGATCGTCAACCACGAAAAATGGAAAAACGTTGCTCGCATCGGCAATCAAGGGTCGGTGAACCTCAACGCCTCGCAGGATTTCTCTGGTTTTCAAATTGCCTCCATTTAGTGTGAAGACGGAAACGTCATGTCCTAAGTCAACATATTCTTGCGTTACATTTTCAGCATAAGTGCCCAAACCACCAACAATCGCCGGTGGATATTCGTAAACAAAAAAGCCAATCCTCAAAGTGTTCGCCCGAGTTATAGCTCCAAACTAATTTCGAATTGTACTTATACCTTATAACTATTCGCGCATTAGAAAAAGTGGTCTAAGAGCTTCTTCTTTCATAATTTTTTTGATTTCAGCGGTTTCAAAGTTCTCGCCATTTGATGCACGCACATGAATCTCTAAGTCTTTAAGAATAAGATGAATGTCGCCATTAGTACATTCAACTCGAGACACGTGTGTTTGTTTCAAGATTGCCCACTTACACAACCAATGTAGAAAAACCTAAGATTTAAACACATTTACACAAATACAGCTCATTTAGCACCATTTTTTAATAAAAAAGTAGATTTTAAGAGCAATTACCTAAAATAACCATAAATCTTCTTTTTCCAGATTTCAAATTTGCGCGCGCAAGTGCTATTAGTTATTTCAAGTGATTTTAGAACGTTTTACTTATAATGAGGATTAATTCATCATTCATTTTTTATGAAGAGATAATCACTCATTGTTGCTAACTAAATCAACCTCATTATTCCGTTTCGATTCTCGGTAATTCTCATTTGAGCGGTAGAACAAATTTAGGATGCGAAAGGCAATACGGATATGGGCGCAGGACAGTTTGATAATGAAGGAGAGTAATCAAAATAAAAAGCAAAACTAAAAACAAACCGAAAACCGAAAAACAAACAAATCAAACTAAAAACAAAGGAAAAAAGGAATGGAAGCAGAAGATAAGAAAAGAGAACTTGAAGCAGCAGGTGTTGAAATAAAGTAGCAACTGTTTTTTCACTTCGTTTATCATTTCAAGAAATAGATGAAAGAAGTTTTCTTGACTAATTTTTAACCTAAAAGACTGCGGCGGAACAGAAATAACCCGTGGTTGTGGCGCAGGATGTTAAATTTACACCCAAGTCTTAAAATTCACGTGAGAAAGCCTTTGAATAAAGGAACAAAACAGGTCGCTTTATCCAATCAATAGGGCGTTTGAAAACTCAGCTGTGAGCGTTAGTAAAAACGCGCGAAAGACCCTAACTTGAGAAGTTGCGTCTTAGGCGCGTGACTTTGGTGGCATCATGCCGGCTAACAATTCGGTCAGAGGCGGGGTACTTATCGGTTCGTCTTCCACGATCTTCCCGTTGACGAGACGGTAATAGGTGATAACTCGGGCAGTGACCTTTTTCCCGGTGGCGAGGGTGAAGTTCATGTTGCCCCTAAATACGACCGAATCGCCTTCGGCTACTAGATCCTTGATTTCAAAATCGCGTGCTGGCACAGAGGACCTTCAGACTCGAAATCACAGCCTTGAAGGCAGTGCGATTGGTGACGCTCATACTCGGATTCACATAATCCGGCGCAAGCAATTCGTCGATAAGGTCGACGTTGCCGCCGCCCAAAATCTCTGTGATGAATCTGCGGACGATGACCTTGTTTCCATCGGTGGTCATTTCAAAACTCTCCTATACTTTGGTGGTAGCACAGTCAATATAACTCTATTGGCGCACATTTCGTTCCGGAAGAGTAATATAATATTTAGAGTTTTGCGAACCGAAAAAATTGGGATTCTAGCCCCATAATCAATGATAAAAAGATGTTGCGATTGAGTCATGGACCGGGTTACCCCCGAAATGGTCTGAGTCCCTATGATAACATCCTAACGCGCCCAGCATAAATGAAAATTTAGCTGAACAGACTCTTGTTCGAGCAGCTGAAATCGGTGATACACTCACCAAAGAACCCTCCATAAACCTGCACACCGCGGACCCGGCGCAGTAAACTTTTTCCAATTTTTTGTCGGCTATTTTCCACTGGGCTTTTTCAAATTGTTTTTATTTGAGACTGTCCTAGTTACGAGTGGTGTTTTGGAATTGGCTGAAGATTTTGAACAAGACGATTTCGACATGATTGACCCGACAACCAAAAAAGTTCTTGTAGCCCTTTCCCAATTTGAGAAAGGTCTCTTAGTGACGGTGGACCTCTTACACAAAAAAACAGGTTTAATGCCTGAAGCCCTAAACGACGCAGTGCGGCACCTGTCAAAATCCAAGCTCATCGACATACCTGAGCCAGCAAAAAGACATGGCCCCTACGATTTCAACGCAGTTGAAATAACCGACTTAGGAAGGCAAGTGCTAGCGAAATTCGGATAAAACTTTACGGCTAAACACTCATCTCAACTATTAACGATACTTTTTCTTTTCTTAAGAACAAACAAAATATAGAGATAATTCCAAACTCACTCAACAGAGCAAATTCCCATCGTCATCGAAGGCAAATGAGTTGTAGCCACCAAATACCAAGAGCACACGGTAACGCCTATAATGATAGTTCTTGTGTCTCCTATTGAGGAACTCTATCATGGAGCCACCAAAGATTCATCTTTTGCACATCTATCGATAATTGGTCAGCCTCATTAAATGAAGATAGTGAAAAAAATAGCCAGAGTTGGTCACCGTCGGATAAAAAGAATAGTCCGGGGTGACTTCCGGAGAAGAAACGAATCTCATTTTATTTGCACTGCGTAACTGGGTGTTTTCTTCGTTTGCTTCCGATCTCTACGTTCATTATGATCCTGTTTTATGGGACTTATCTGATCTACTTGCCTAGTCCGAGCTGTTGCATGAATCCGACAACGTCATAAAATAGTCGTTCTTCAACGATTTCGCCATTCTTCCACATGGCTACTGTACAGAATTCAAGCTTAGCGGTCTTTCCGGTTGGGGGAATCATCTTTCCATCTGCGCCCTTCATAGGTCCCTTCATCGTTACCGTCCAATCGGCAACAGTGCACGTGTGGTCTCCATCTCCAAACGCGATCTTGTAGGGGTTATTGACTAGTCTGTTGTCAAACGTTTTGAAGAACTCAATAGCTTCGACATCGTGGCTGTGCCGCCCTACCGTGGGAAGGGGTTGAGCAGGCCAGTAGACTTTAACATCTTCCCTGTGACGTTTCTTAAAAGTCGCCCAAAGAGGGCTGTTTGGACCTGCATTCCAGGCGTCATCAAGGGTTTTCATCAACTCGAGATTTTCTTTTGTTCCCATCTTGCATCCACTCAAAATATCTGTTACAAGTCTTTGTTTCTAGATTCTACATTGTTTCGCTTAAAAACTTTGACAATGAGTTACTTTAGTTTTTTAAGAATTGAACGTGCTCCATTTCAATTGCTTTTCGGGGGAGCTTTCTTCTTTGAAGCAAATTTGTTCAAGTGTAATTCAAACACTAGACCGCTGGGGGTAAGCAATAATTTCTAAGTGTAATCTGAGCATAATTGCCAAAAATAGTCACATAAATAGCCCTAAAACGGAAATGGCGCGGGATGTTAGATTTACACCCACGTTTAGATTCCACACGGAGAAAGCCAAAGATACTGTAGTTAATTAAAACCTTCCTTTATCAAGGGTTTTCGTTTAAGGTTAGTTTAAATTGTTTTTATTGAGGACTCGAGACTTTGCTTCAAGTTCTGAATGAATCCATTTTTGACCTTTTCTCGCCAGTTGTATTTTATGGACAGTTGTCTTTAAACACGTGTCTCTGACCGTCTTATGAAATGATTGAGTTTTTAGTATTATGCGTTTATTTGACAAATGTTCATTTTTCTGAGTGTGCTCTGGCAAACCTTAAATAGAAAACAAGCTGATAAGCGCTAATTTAGAAAGGGGTTAAAATGGATTCAAATAGAAAAACTGCAATAATTGTTGGCGTACTATTCATAATTGCGACAGTTTCAACTTTGGTGAGCTCTGTTTTTATTGGGTCAATATATGATCCAAATTATCTTACTGTTGTTTCTGCAAATGAAAACCAAGTGTTGATAGCAGTGCTCATATGGTTAGTTGCAGTCGCTTCAATTGTTAGCATTCCAATTATGCTTTATCCAATCTTAAAAAAACATGGTGAAAGTTTAGCTCTTGGGTACGTTGCCGCCAGGATTTTTGAGGGTTTTTTCTATGCTGGATGTATAATAGCCCTATTATCAATATTGTCATTAAGTCGCGAATTTGTGAGCGCAACAGCTCCGGTTGTTTCCTATTTTGAGACTTCAGGATCTTTATTACTAGCTGAACTTGATTGGAACAGTATTCTGTTGGACTTTCCTTTTGTCCTGAGCGCTCTGATCCTCAATTATGTATTGTATAAATCAAAACTAATTCCTCGATGGCTTTCAGGTTGGGGATTTATTGGAGGCCTAATATATTTGCCAGGAATCTTGATAGGTATGTTTGGCCTGACGGATCCAAGCATTTTATTTGCTGCATTAGGTTTGCAAGAAATGGGTCTAGCAGCATGGCTTATAGGTAAAGGATTCAACTCTTCAGCAATCCTTCCTAGTCAGCCAAAGTCTGAGCAATCATAATAAAATGAGCGCGTCTAAAACAGAGAAGGAGGTATCTGATGGAACTCACATGGAGCAGTAAAGCTTTAGTTACAACGCTACTGTTTCGCATGCTTTTTGGAGGATATTTAATGGGGATGGATCAATACAGCTTTAATGATGTTGGCAGCGCTTTGACAGTCCTTGTGATATATGGCTTGATTAGTGTTTTCGCAACTCTTTTCCTATTAGGCAAAAGATTTGGACTTATAGCAATAATATCTCTAGATGCCGTCTTCATTGTTTTACAGTCGGTATTCGCAATCGCGTCTTTAAGTCAAATTACTGATCCAGGCTTACATGACCCAATTGCGAATTGGTGGGCCATGCTGCTGATGTTTATGTTCAGCATATTAACGATAGCATTAGCCATCAAAACAAAAAGAGACGCCAATACCTCAGTACGCATTTCACAGTAATCTTAGAAGTGATTAATATGAAAATGAAAGCAGCAATATACGAAAAATATGGCTCCCCAGAGGTTCTTCACCTCAAAGAAATAGAAAAACCCATTCCAAAGGACAATGAAGTACTGATAAAAATCCACGCCACAACTGTAGCAGCGGGAGACATAAGAATGCGAGGCTTCAAAGTGCCAGCCCATTTCTGGCTCCCTGCACGGTTCGCTTTAGGTTTAACAGGACCAAAAAATAAAGTCCTTGGGATGGAAGTATCTGGGGTAGTCGAGACAATTGGCAAAGGTGTGGAAAAATTTAGGGTCGGTGATGAAGTCTTGGCTGCAACCGGTTTTGGCGGGGGGTATGCAGAGTATATTTGTCTTCCAGAGAAAGACGTGGTGGGAAGAGTAGTTATCGAGGTCGCAAAGAAACCTGCAAATTTATCTTTTGAGGAAGCTGCCGCTGTTCCAATAGGCGCAATGACTGCGCTGGGTTTTCTTAGGAAAGCAAACGTCAAGAAAGGACAGAAGGTCCTTGTGTATGGCGCGTCGGGAAGCGTTGGCACCTACGCCGTTCAGCTTGCTAAAAATTACGGGGCACAAGTTACCGGCGTGTGCAGCGCCGCTAATTTGGAGTTGGTCAAGTCTTTGGGTGCGGATATTGTGATTGATTACGCCAAAGAAGACTTTGCCAAAAACGGCCAGAGCTATGACCTGGTTTTTGACGCTGTAGGCAAAATATCGCGTTCACACGCTAAAGAGTCGCTAACAGAAAACGGCGTCTTCCTATCCACTTGGGGGAACGGGGGCATGGAGACAAACGATTTGTCAACACTTAGCGGTCTAATTGAAGCTGGCAAATTAAAAGCAGTCATCGATAAAACGTACCCCTTGGAGCAGATTGTCGAAGCCCACCGCTACGTGGAAACTGGGCATAAAAAGGGAAACGTCGTCATAACTGTGACGAATGAAAAGTAATGGTGTTATCTATGAAGTCTTTAATGATTGTGTATTCGTACCATCACAACAATACCCAAAAAGTAGCTGAATCCATGGCAAAAGTGCTTGAAGCAAAAATAAAAACCCCCCAACAGACTCAACCAGAAGAACTCCAAAAATATGACTTAGTGGGCTTCGGCGCAGGCATCGACAGTGGAAAACACTACAAACCTCTACTTGACTTCGCTGACAATCAGCCAAAAGTGGCTGGCAAGAAGGCGTTTATTTTTTCTACAGCCGGATTAACAGGCGATAAGAAACGTCAAAAAGACCATTCAAAACTTCGAGAAAAATTACAAGCTAAGGGCTACAGCATCGTCGATGAATTCCAATGCAAGGGCTTTAACACAAACAGTATCCTAAAGCTTATCGGTGGAATGAACAAGAATAGCCCCACTGCTGAAGACCTCAAAAACGCAGAACAGTTTGCCCAGAACCTAAAAAATCAATGAGGATATCAAGAGATTATTTGTCTCCTTTATTCTCATGAGCCGCCGAATTATGTTTTCCGCATAAGGTAGAAAGCCAAAGATATTATGATAATTTTCCAAAGCGACCATATTACGAAGCCGAGGTTTAGCTGGAAAATAACTAAAGCAAGCGCTCGATCTACAATTGAAACTTCAATAATTGGACGTGGCGCCCACTTTAATTTTCTAAACAATCCAAACGCAGAAATCGCGTAAACCGTCGCGTAGAATAGAATAATGGCACTTGATATCACAAGCGCGCCATCTTTTCCTATAAAACTTGCTATCAAGCCACCGTTCAACGAATCTCGCATGGAAGGGTCTCCCCAGGAAGAGCTCATCAGCCAAATAACCACATTTAAAATGTTCCCAGCAACGTTTAGTATAGTCATTATTAGCAAAATTTTGGTAATTAGATTAGCATGCGCTAGCTTTGAAGCTTTGGAAGTCATGGCTCTCTTTTATGTCTTTTTTCTTTATTTAACACTTGTCTCTACTGTTAGCCCTCTTGGTTTCACGTGTAATTTAAACGCTAAGTGGAAACCGGTGCATGAATATATCTGGGTGTAAAAAATTTTGCCGTATTTAATAAAATATGGCAGATTTAAGCTTTAATTGTCAAAAGGAGATTGGCGCGGGATGTTAGATTTACACCCGCGTTTAAATTTCACGCGAGAAATGTGAGAGCTTTGGAAGAGAATGAAGACTCTGAGAGGACTTGCCCCGAAACGGAATGAGATACTTCGTCAGACTATGAGAATTCGATGCGAAAAAGATATAACGATTCTTGTTTAGGATTCCAAAATGACAGATCAATTCCCAAAATCAGATCAAGGAAAAAGTTTAGGGTAGTAGTTTGTCTCTTCGGATCAGGCGACTAGTAGACAGCAACAGTGCTAATGAAGCAAGCAAGGTAATAACGGCAATCGTTAAGTCAACGACTATTGCGTACTTGGGGAACACAATGGGCAGTAATAAAGCAGGAAACATTGGAAAAACGCCCACTATGATACCTACCGGCTGGTTTGCACCCATAGGTGTTCTCTGAAGGGAACTAAAAGCAATCATGCAAACGCTTACGAGAAATACTTCTGAAATACCAATTGCGAATGTAAGAATGGCTATACTTGCCAGCAGGGTCAAACTGGTCCCTAACAGAACTCCCACTACCGTGTTCAGTATTATAGCAAAGACTAGCAAGTACATTGCAAGGACCAGGGAGGCTTTTACATAGCCTTTGAAGATGTCTAGTTGGTCAAGACCAGTTGAGAGGAGATATTCCAAGACTCCATTGTTTTTATCGTATACAAAGAGCATGATTACAGGTAACGCAAAGAGAACGGTTGACAAGGACAGCAAGGCGATTGAGAGGAGCGGGAAATTGCTTGTTAAGTCAATGGGTACGGGGGTATTAATGTCAGGGGGGATTATCGACGGTATTATTGTCATAAGGTTTGAGAGAACTACTCCATAAATAGTTGTAATTGACCCGATGATAAAGTAACTCTTACTTAGTCGGGTACTTCTTTTCAAAGTAGCTTTCCAAAGACTCACTATTACCTCTCCTCAAAGAACTCCTGCAATGGATTGTCTATCTCACGAAGCTCGATGATTTTGGCACCCTCTTTCACGATTGTATCCACTATTTCTGCTACTTCCTCTGGGTGTTGAACTGTAACTACATAGTATCCATTTTCAAGACGAGCTTTTGGAAGCATCTTTGATATTTCGTTTAATGTTTTGATGCCAACGCGATACTGTTTTGTCTTAACGTTCTCGATTTTATCAAAGTAAGTTAATTCGCCATTTTTTATCACAATCAGGTATGTGCCGATCTCTCTGGCTTCATAGAGATTATGAGAGGAGTAAAGGACGAACTTGTTCTTGCTTAACTCGGCAAGCAATTGTCTTATTTCTCTGGAGATTTTTGGGTCCACGTTCGATGTAGGCTCATCAAGAAGGTACAGGTCTCTCTCCCTAAGAAAGATCTTGCCGACTGAAACCCTCTTTTTCTGTCCTTGTGAGAGAGAAGAGAATTTTTTATTGCGAAGATCATCAAGGTTTAAAATGTTGATGACATGCTCAACATCTCCACCTTCAATATCAGCATAATACTTTAGGGCATTGTAGACAGTCATTTCCTCTGGCAAGGCATTTAGGTGAGAAAGATAAGCTACCTTCTTCCTGGCTTCTTTAGAATTGAACAGATCAAACTTATCTAACCTGACTTGACCAGAAAAAGGCTTCAAAATGCCACAAATAGCCCTAAAAAGAGTAGTTTTTCCAGCGCCATTTGGTCCCAATACAACATAGATTGATGGTTCAGTTAGCTTTAGATTAATTTTGTGAATTACTTCTTCTAGACCATATCCTGCGCTAAGATCCTGAAGCTCTAGCTGCTGCATCCTGAACTTAACCTTTCTGCGCTATTTTGTACTCATCTGTTTTTAAGATTTGCCAAGAAAACAACATTAATTCATTTTATTACTCGAATAACCAGGTGAGGGCAAATCAGGTTGAGTGCGCGTACTTCAGAATTTAAATTTGTTTTCTATATTCTGTTCCTGTTTTCGGGTCGCCAGAAACTTTGGCGTGGGATTTAAACGCTAGGGCTTAGGCGGCAAGCCACATTTTTGTATGACAATTTGAGCTTAATTTTTTAAAATAGGTTTAAAAATAGTCTGAATTTGGAAATGGCGCGGGATGTTAGATTTACACCCACGTTTAAATTCCACACGAAAAAATAAAAAGACGGTTAGGAGAAGTGCTAACCTTGCTGTTTAGGCCACTTCCATGCATGCCAAACAATTAGTGCAATAAACACAACTTCTAGAATCTCATAAAATGAATAATAAGCCCAAGTCTCTCCTGGTACAAGCAGTGCAGGGACCAAAACACCAGCATAGACTATACCTACAATGATGTTTACCCAGCGATTCACTTTAGCCGGCAATGCCAGGGACAAGAAAATCATAAAAATCGGAATCGCCATTAATATTGCAGCCAAAAACAAAGATACTTGATTAAGCGCTATTTCTCCTGATAGTACTTTCTCTACTATATCTTGCCTATAGAATCCGAAAACATCGTTATACAAATAAAAAAACATTAAAGCTACCCATAAAACTGAAAGCTTAATCTTCACATTTATCGTCACATCTTCTAACATAGGCTTCTCTCTCTCCTCATTTGAGTATTTAGGGCATTACCTGTTGATTTGGATTTAACACTATTGGTCAAATACACTAAGAAAGGAAAGAAACTCTTCCTAGAAAATGTCAAGAAACTGCCCCAACATTTCAGCAATCCACGAGCCTATCGAGTAAGTAGCGAAGCATTGTAGAAGTGCTCTCTAGCAGTCCTTACGGTATAGTTCATCAATTGGTTAAATTGGAAGAAAGCGAAGCCAGTACAATACCAAACATGGCAGACTCAACTCAATAGGGAAGGCATTAAAGAAAACCGTTTTTATGTTCATTAGAGTAGCAATTTTACTCCACAGTTATTACTATTTTTCCTCGTTGTTTTCCTTCCTCGAGATACCGTAGAGCCTTAGCAATCTCACTCAACGAATAACATCTATCTATAACAGGTACTACCTTGCCGGATTCAATAAGCTCTTTTACAAAAACCAAATCTTCTCTTTTGTTTGGTTTCATAGGAATACCCATCTTCTTACTTCCAGTCATTGAAATCAACGGACCTAAGAACAAAGCTTGGAAAATTGCAGTCCTAGAACCTCCGACTATAAGATAAATGCCCTTGGAACTCAAAGCACGCTTGTAATCGAAAATAGAGTGATGTGCCGAAACATCAAGAATCAGGTCATAAGTCTGCCCATTTTTAGTGAAATCTTCTTTAGTGTAATCAATGACATGGTCTGCACCAATTGAGACGCAGCATGTCCAATTTCTCCGTGCTATCCACGCCAGTCACATCAGCCCCAAAGTACTTGGCAATCTGCACCGCAAATGTACCTACACCACCGCCTGCACCATTAATCAAAACTTTTTGTCCTTGCTGAATTTTTCTTTTAGCACAAAGATACTTCATGGCGATAGCGGCTCTTGAAGTTACAGTCGCTGCTTCTACAAATTTCATGCTAACTGGTTTTAGCACTAAAGCATCTTCAGGTGCACATACATACTCAGCAAAAGCGCCAAAACCATAGTCGGTTAAGTCTCCGAATATTTCATCACCTGGCTGAAACTGCTGTATGTTTCTGCCAACGGCTTCAACCCGCCCCGCTATGTCAGAACCGAGTATCTTGTATTTTGGTTTTAAAGGCCCAATTAAGCGGACAGCGATCGTACCTCTCAGGTGTTCCAAGTCATCTACGTTTACAGATGCTGCATATACTTTTACCAGCACTTCGTTATCCTTTGGAATGGGTTTTTCCACCTCTTTGAGCTGGAGAACATCTGGTGATCCGTATTTAGTGCGTATAATCGCTTTCATTTTCATGCATGCTAATTACTTTTAAGGTATATAAAAAATCCTGATTTGGTATAAGAGATTGAAGTTTTATATGTCGAACATCGCGCGGCGCGCCTTGTACGTAATCAGTGACTCGTTTCTACTTTGATTCTCAAAGTTTTTCGTAAAATGAGCTAAAATATAGGACCAAAACACATTATATCATTAGATTGAGTAGAATAGTATGCTCAAAAAGATAAATTTTCCGCTATTTGATAATATGAACAGTTTGAGGGCGTTATGGGCAGAAAAAAGCTAAATACAAAGCTGAATTGGCAAAAGGAGCGTGGCGCGGGATGTGGGACTTGAACCCACGCGGCCTTTCGACCACAGACTTAGCAGGCCTGCCCCATACCAGGCTTGGGGAATCCCGCACGCCAATGAAGCTTCAGCCTTTCCAATACAATGATGTTAAATAAAAGTTTTCTTAGATATTTCGAAGCGAAATTTATCCTCACATTTTCTGGTGGCTTAGCGTTTATCTTTTATTGGGAGGAATTTTTCAGTGCAAACTTGAACGCCCTTGACTTTACCCATGCATATTTTTTCCATAACGAATTTCTTATCCTTGTGATTAGCGACCATTTCTCTGTTCGGCAAAACTAAGGTTCCTCCATCTTCGTAGGACCAAAAAATTATCGCTTTGTCAACTTTTGAGGGGTATAGAAGTCTGCCCAGAAACCAGAATGGTTTGCCCTCGCTAAATGGCAGTACAAAAGTTCTGTGGAGTTCCTCTTCTGGAACGTTGAAGCGCATGCCTGACTTTTCGTCACTTTTGTCGTACTCAATGTAGATATGATATTTGGGTTGAGGCACCTTGATCAACTGTTATTCAGCAGTGTCTGAGAACAAAAACTTTGTTACTTAGAAAAATGCGTGCGGTTGTTATCGTCGTTGCGGGTTTTCTGCTTAGTGAACATTATATGTTAGACATAACTTCTATTCGTTGGCGTTTCAGAAGTTAAGGGAACTCTAGGCTGAGAAAATGTGCCCACTTAACAAATCATACAAGACTCCGCATAATCGAATCAAGATACTTGTGAAGGATGCGACAAAGATGGTGAACGGTCCTTATTGGTGCCCAGGTTGTCGCAAGGAGAGACTGGAGATTTTGGCAGATAAGGGCAAGAAAGAAGTTTTCGCCGTTTGTGCTTGTGGCTTAGAAGAACAATTAACTTACGCGCCGGTTTTTCAGCCTTGCGATTATTATAGTAAATTTATGGACATTTACCGAAAGAAAAAGCGGTAATTTTTGTTTTAGTATGCCTTCGAAGGTTTTAGATATCCTATTTGGGTAAATTAAACATTTTATTTAAGAGCTCGACGACTCTGTCGGAGGCTTCCTTGTCTGGAAACTCGAGATCATCTTCTTTGGGTTCTGTTGCAGAAAAGAGACAAATTGCCTCAATGTCTTTCAATTTTGCTGATCCAAAAACGAGCCCCGAAAATCCCATGAAAGGTCCCTTATAGCCTACGCCAATGTCATATTTTTCTTTGAGTTCATCGATAGCTTTTTTGTTGTTAGCGGCGCAGACAACTTTTTTGTCTTTTGTGCCGTATCCCGCAACTACAACCATTTTCTTGACGCCCAATTCCCTAAGATAATCGATCACTTTTTCTGCGACTTCATACTGACCTTCAAAATTTGGGTGATAACCCCTCACTAAGACTAAGCAGGGGCTAGTACAAGCGTAGAACTGAACTTTTGGAAAATCGACCGCACCCGCATCGACTATAGTTCCGCCCATTCCTGGAAGTGAAGGATGAGCCGCATATGAAGGCACGGTCTGATAGACTGAAGGAAAATGGATAGAGTACAATTCAGCGACTAGTTGCGCTTTTGTTTGAGCTATTAGGCTATCTATTGCTAGTTTGCCTATTGATCGTAACCCTGGCGAACCTACGATGGCTATTGGTTCTTGCAGGTTTGCATCCTGAAGGCGCTTTATCCAAGTGTCACTTACCACAGTTTTTTCCTCGAGTTTAAGTGACATAGCTTGGTTTCTTGCCTGATTGAGTCATTTCTTCACGAACGCGACGCTCAATTTCAGCCATTTTTGCTATGGCTTCGTCCATTTGAATGGCTTGTTTTTCCATCGGCTCCATGTCTACTTTTAGATTCAAAATCTTCGTTAAGACACCTAGCGCCGCTTTGGCTGCCCTGGGGTCTATAACGTATTCGCCAGTTGGAGTCTGGTATCCGTGAGTTTCAGCCAATAAGCAAATGCCATCGACATTTTTCTTTTTGGCAAGTCCAATAATTAGTCCGTTTTCGCCGCCTATGATTCCCTGGTCAAGGGTCTGTGCGCCGTGCATTTTGGCTTCCTCAAGGGTTTCTTTTGATGTGGCGGTAGCGAAAACTGAAGGCGCCTCGTAGGGTTTCTCTGTTACTAATGCAGCCACGGAGTAAATTTTCTTTACTCCATTTTGGATTGCCCAGTCAATGACTGCCTCTGTTACATCGTATTGACCTTCGGGAGAGAACGCCTGTGAGTTTCCAGACAAGAAAATAATGTCGCGTCCGGTCTCATCTTTGAATAAATGTAATTCATTTCGTAAAAGTTCAACCAGCCCATCTTCTTTTATTATGACGTAAGGTGGGAAATATTTTGAGTAAACCTCGGCTACCAATTCAGCTTTTAGTTGCTGAATAAGATAGTCTACAGAAAGTTTTCCTATGTAAGCTGTGCCAGGTAACCCGCAAACAAGTATTAACTCGTTGGGTGTGAAAGGTTTCAGAATTTTGATCTCGGCGTTCATAAATTATGAATCCGTGCACCTGTTATTAAGCTAAATGCTCAAGACAAAGTGGAAAAACGAAGCATTTCTACTGAATAATTCTGTCTTACGACTTAAGTATTTAACTTAATTTGGCCAAAAAGTCTCGTTGCAGAAGTTATTTCCTTTTTCCGCTTTAATTGAAATTGTAGAATCCGCTTCTTCTTAACCATAATTTTTGAGTCTGTTAACCTCAGATTTCATGGAAAGCCAATTTCTTAACAATTTTTTCCATGATGCAAAACATAAGACGTCAAAACGCCATACGCTCTCCGGTGATAAATATTGAGTATTAACGCATTAGGCGAACACGCCTTAAGTGGACATGAAGCAATCGAAGCGCTAAATCTGTACATAAAGGAGCTTGAAAACACGAAAGCGGAGGGCTTGGAAATAAGCCACTTTGACATTCGAATAAGAATGGCCAAGGCAATAAGTGAAGCAATTCGCAACAATGAAGAAAGCAAAGCCGCAATACGAGAAGAATCGAGCAAAATTGACACCTCAACTACAAAAATAGAGTTAGCAAAAAACTAGCTGCTTGACTTCACACAACAAACCCAATTTTGTTGTCTCTTTTTTTGGGCACAAAAAAATTTTTCTCTCAAAACAAACCCGCATTTTATTCCACAGCCTATTTTTACTACAAAATATATGACTAAAGCAAGCTGAGATGCACACGCTTTGAAAATTCAAGAGAAGAATCTTCGCCAAGGCTTCGTAAAAGTTATCCCTGATTCCCAAGACGACTTATGGCACCTTTACAACGTCATTTACAAAGGCGACGAAGTCTACGCTTACTCAAGCAGGGCGATTAAAAGCGACACTGAGGCTTCAAGACCAAAAAGTGGAGAACGCGTTTCAGCTTTCATGGGAGTAAAAGTAGAATCTGTTTCTTGGGACAAATTTCTTGGAAAACTTCGAGTTCACGGTATTATCATCCATGCACCGGACATCATTCCAACTGGAGCGCACCATACCATCAGCGTCTCTCTTGATCAGCCTGTAACGATCGTAAAACAAAGCTGGCCAAAACACGCGCTGGATCGTTTGCAGCGTGCCAGCGAAACCGAAAAACCTCTTCTCATCGTTTCTATTGATGATGAAGGTTACGCAGTAGCCGAAACAAAACAATACGGCATGGAAATGAAGTTTGAAGAACGCATCAAACTGCCCGGTAAACATGAAGCGGAAAAACGCCAAGGAGCCACGAACGAATACTACAAGCGTGTCATAACCAGTCTAAATCAACTTTGGAGTCAAACCCATAACTCCATTATCATTATAGGTGCGGGCTTTGTGAAAAACGACTTCGCCATCTACTTCAGGGAAAACGCTTCTGACATGGCAAAAGCCATTGTTGACATAAAGAGCGTCAACAACGGCGGCATAGCAGGCATACATGAAGCTCTTCACTCCGGAGTCCTTCTCAAAGCCACTCATCAAATGCGCGTTGTACAAGAAAACGAAGCAATGGAAGAAGCCATGAAACGCCTTGGAAAAGGCGAAGGGACAGTTACCTATGGACTTCAGGATGTGGAAAACGCGGCTAATATGGGAGCAATTGAAAAACTGATAATAGCGGATACTGGATTGCGAGACTCTGAAGATGCACAACGGCTTCAAATTGAAAAAATAATGCTTGACGTTGAACACCGCAACGGCACAGTGATCGTTATCAGCACTGAACACGATGCTGGAACAAGTTTACTTTCACTTGGAGGCATAGTAGCGCTGCTCAGGTTCCCTATCTATCGTAATTCATCTTAGAACCCTACCAACTTTCCGACAATTCTATCGTCTGCCGCCGCAGTTCAAAGCTTAGATGGCAAAATTATTTCTTTATCCCTTAGGTACAGCTCGCTTTGAAGAACTGCTACTCCAAATATTGTAATTTATTTTCATTGTATCATGTACTTCTTCGCTGTTGTTTACTGCTGAGTATTCTATAGGGTCTTGCTTATTCCGAATTATGGAGAAGACTTGATTACTCAATTAATATTGACCTCAAAAGAAAATGTTGAATTAACCGAAGGCTTACAATAATAATTGAGCTCTGCGTGATATTATGAAAAGAATAGATACTGTTTTGCTTCTCAAGGAGATCATGGATTCTTGTAAGTCTTCCCCTAAATTGGAAGGGGCAGTCGTTACGGAGCATAAAAATGAAGAAGGTTGGCTGCTGAGTATCACTTGGATTCCCGATATCAGTGATAAGAAATGCCTAGATCAAATTGCTCTAAACCATAAATTAGTAGTAACCAGCACAGAAGGACAGGTTATTTTTCGTTCATTGGCAAAAGAAAAGCAACAAGGATAAAATTCCTATCGCTTTACCTTTTCTTGTTCATTAACACTAAGTTTTCCAGAAGATTTGCATAACCAGTATCATAATTACAAATTGGTAATGTAAACTTCATCGATTTAAGAAGAAAAATACTGCTTAGTTAAAGAGAGAGAAAAGGATACAGATAGTTTGAGTTGTGATTAATGTCTAAAGCGTTTTTGAAAGATTGTCCTTATTGTGGAAGCAGCAATATTGAAGACACAAGCATAGAAACAAAATGTCTTGATTGTAGAATGGGTAAGTATAAAGATGGAAAAGGCAAATAAATATCCATTTTTTAAGTAAACCCTAATTTTGTTTGCGAACAGATGAAATTTCAAATGAACACATGTTCCGATGAAGACTTCACAGAACCCTTTTGTGACCCCTTTATATACCCCTTTATATATAAAGGGTACCAGACATGGGATCTAAATGAGCAAGAGAACACCGATAATCAAGATCCAAAATATTGTCGCGTCAGTTTCCTTGAACCAGAAAATTGACCTCCAAAAAATTGTGGAGAAATTCCCCCAGACCGAATATAACCCAAGTGTATTTCCAGGCTTGGTTTTCCGACTTAAAAAACCGAAAACCGCCACCTTAATTTTCGGCACAGGCAAAATGGTCTGCACAGGCGCCAAATCCGAAAAAGAATCACGCGCCGCAGTGGAGAAAGTGGTTAAAGAGCTACGTGGACAAGGCATCCAAATTACCGAGAAACCCGTCGTCAACATTCAAAACATCGTTGCCTCCGCAGAATTAGGCGGAGAAATCGACCTTGAAAGCTTAGTCTACAAGCTTGGCCGAGTAATGTACGAACCAGAACAGTTCCCAGGCGCAGTTTATAGAATGGATGAGCCAAAAGTAGTCTTTCTAATCTTCAGTGCAGGCAAGCTCGTTTGCGTAGGCGCCAAGAGAGAAGAGCAAGTCTACGAAGCAGTTGACAAAATCCAGAAACTGCTTGAAGAAAAGGACTTAATCTTCTATCCAGAAGCTGAAGGCGCAGCCTTACCGCCTTAAAGGCATTTTTAGCCTAATATTTTTCTTTTATTTAGAACTTTTCAGTTTTCGTCTCACAGCAGGATTTTCCTTCGACAAACTCATCAACGCTTGTTCAAAAGTTTCGTCTGGCGAAAGCTCCTTTTTTACGAATACACCTGTCCTACCTACTGCGTCTCTTTTGGTTAACGCCCTAACTCTGTCTGAAATGGTCTCGACTGAGACACCTATTATTTTGGCAACTTGTTCTTCGCGACCCAGAATTGACGACTCAATGTGTCCTTTTTCTGTGGGTTCAATGAACATCAAGCGTTTATCGACACCGTGAATACGAGTTTTAGCTTTTAATTGACTTAGGTTGAGTTCTCCGCTGAACTGGTAAAACTCTCGCTCCACTCGACGCATATTCATCAGAGGAAATGAGACTGTCGTCGCCTCGCCAACTTCGATGTATGCTTTCATCGAGTATGTCGGGGTCGCCTGAATTACCGTACGAGAAACGGGTAAAATGTTAGCTTGTTCTAGGGAAGTTTCGATTTGGAAACTGCTGGGAGGATTTGGGATGAAGACATCTATGTCGCTTCCTTTCTTAACGTCACCACGGGCTATGCTGCCGTGAACAATCGCTGATATGTGTCGTTGTTCAAGAACAGATAACAACAGGAATGATTTTTTCCTGAGCTGCTCCAATAAGGTCCAACGCGACGCATCATAATGAACCTCAACTGTGTCTTGCCGTTTCTCCGGTTTTGCAGCCACTTTTATCATTGCTCAGATTGAAAATGCGGTGAATGGTTTATTAGCGTTCGCTAATCAAAGATTTCCTAAACGTGGATCATCAATGACTGCAAAGTCCACAAAATGCTCCGCTTGCAAACGAAAAGAGGCTTTTTTCAATAGAATCTACAGCGGAGAGCGCCTCTGCAAGAAGTGTTTTGCGGAATCTGTCGAAGATAAAGTCCGAGCCACAATTTCAAAGTATAAAATGCTGAGCTTTAATGACCGTGTAGCCATCGCCGTTTCAGGAGGCAAAGACAGCATCAGCCTACTTCAGGTTTTGGCGAAAATGGAGCGAAAATACCCAAGAGCTTCACTCGTGGCAGTAACAGTGGATGAAGGAATCTGTGGGTATCGAGATGAAGCCCTAAAAATTGCGGAAGAAAACTGTAAAGTTTTAGAAATTGAGCATCACGTAGTTAGTTTTAAGCATCTTTTTGGGTTCACACTCGATGAGATAGTTCAACGCATCCGGACGAGAAATAATGAATTGACCCCTTGCGCTTTTTGCGGTGTCCTTCGAAGAAAAGCCTTGAATGCCGCGGCACTTGAAGTCAAAGCGAACAAAATCGCCACCGGACACACCTTAGATGATGAAGTCCAAACTTCCCTACTAAACATTTTCCACGGTGACATTGCCAAACTTTCAGCTGAGAAGCCAATCACCGACACGATACATCCCAAACTAGTCCAGAAAGTGAAGCCGTTCTGCGAGATCCCAGAACGCGAAAGTGCCCTCTACGCCTACGTCAATGACATAAACTTCCAAAGCACGCCATGCCCCTACGCTGGAGAAGCTATGCGAAACGATATCCGAAACCTGCTTAACTCCATCGAAGAACGACACGCAGGAACCAAATTCACAGTATTCAAATCCATGGAAAAAATAAGACCCGCATTGAAAACCTTAGAAAAAAGCGAATTCCAAGAATGCAAAGAATGTGGAGACCCAGCAGCGGGCAATCTCTGTATGGCTTGTCAACTACTAAAACAAATTAGCTAGTTTCAAGAATAATTGAAAAATTAAAGAAAGATAAAATATTATGCAGTTTGTTCGACTTTTTTGAGTAGCTTTGTCCAGCGTTCGTCTGTCCAGCGTTGAATCTCATCTACTACATGTTTGCCTTGTGGCGTGAAGAGGTGTCTGTATCTTCCTTGTCCTTTGAGGTATTCTGTGACTGGCTTTTTCTTTTGCGGTGCAAGCGAAATGAGTTTGCTTGGTGTTGACAATTCGTATTTTCCTTTTACGACTTCGTAGGTTGGGAAGATGCATGATTC
Organism: Candidatus Bathyarchaeota archaeon; assembly: GCA_963735905.1. GTDB lineage: Archaea > Thermoproteota > Bathyarchaeia > Bathyarchaeales > Bathycorpusculaceae > JADGNF01. The sequence continues at coordinate 203,493 of CAVTMS010000006.1, forward strand.
AACTGCGAGCTTAGTGTATTCGATTGATTTTCCTGGTTCGCTTCTCCATCCTCTTGGGCAAGGAGCGAAAACGTGTAGGAAAGCTGGACCTTCTACTTCTAAGCCTTTGCGCACTTTCTGCATTAGGTCTTTCCAGTAGTATGGTGTTGCTGTTGCAACGTATTCCATGTCGTGGGCTACCATAATATCGGTTATCGGCTTCTTGTGCTGAAGTTTCCCAGGCATCACGGAACCAGCCGGAGTAGTTGTCGTTGCGGCTCCCATCGGAGTTCCTCCGCTTCTCTGGATACCAGTGTTCATGTAGCCTTCGTTATCGTAGAGTACAAACAGAAAATCGTGACCACGTTCAACGGCTCCAGAAAGTGCTTGCAAGCCTATGTCGTAGGTTCCGCCGTCGCCTGCAAACGCGATAATGTCAATGTGTTCTTGTTTGATTTTGCCCTTCTTTTTCATGACTTTTAGTGCAGCATCGATTCCGGAAGCATTTGCAGCGGCAGTTTCGAAAGCTGTGTGTAACCATGGAACAGCCCATGACGTGAATGGGTAAATTGAGGAAGCAACTTCCATACAGCCAGTAGCTTCAGTAACGATAGTTGGTCCTCTTGTCGCTTTCATTACCATTCGAAGAACAGTTGCAGGGACACAACCAGCGCAAGCTCGATGCCCTGGAAGGAATAAGTCAGGTTTTAGAGCGATGTCTTTTGCTGTAAATTTCCATTCTTGAGTTGTCATTTTTTGTTCCTCCGTTACTCCCGAAGTCCCACATAACTAACTAGTTTGTCTACGCGTTTGTTGTGGACAATCATGTGCAAATCATTGAAGACTTTCTTGAAGTCTTTGGGGCTAGTGTCTCTTCCACCAAGTCCATAAATATAGTCAACAATGAAAGGACGTGAAGTGTCGTCGTACATTGCATGTCGAATTTCATGGAAGACTGCGCCACCGTTCCCGCCAAAACTCATGCTCTTGTCCATTACAGCAATAGCTTTAACATTCTTCAAAGCACTTCGAACTGCTTCCGCTGGAAAAGGCCTGAAAGTTCGCAATCGCAGCAATCCTGCCTTCACGCCTTCAGATCTGAGATCATCAACCACAGTTTTAACTGTGCCAGCAGCAGATCCTACGCAAACCAATGCAACTTCCGCGTCATCTAATTTGTATTCTTCAACAAGAGCGTTTCCGTAACTCCTACCGCTTACGCTTGCGTATTCATTTTGAACTTGCTGAATTACGCCTAAAGCGTTTTTCATGGCTTCTTCTTGTTGACGTTTAAATTCGAAATAGTAGTTTGGCATCGCAACTGGACCCATTGTCATCGGATTATCAGGATCCAACTTGAACGGCACTGTCTTGCCTTCATGGGTAAGCACATTTGGCAGAACGCGGTCACCAACAAATTCTTTGACTGCCTCGTCAGGCAATACGTCCACATTTTCTAGAGTGTGACTTACGATGAAACCGTCTAAGCCAACGATAACAGGTAATTGCACATCTAGGTGTTCAGCAATTCGGAATGCTTGGATAATTGTGTCGTAAGCTTCTTGCGCATTTTCGACGTAGATATGAATCCAGCCTGCATCGCGTTGAGCCATGCTATCTGATTGGTCACCGTTAATGTTCAAAGGAGCTGAGAGAGCTCTGTTTGCAACTGCCATTACAATTGGTGTTCGGCTACCTGAAGCTACAAACAACATTTCATGCATCAAAGCCAAACCCGCTGATGCACTGGCTGTGAAAGTTCTTGCACCAGTAGAAGAAGCTGCAATACACGCAGCCATGGCGCTGTGCTCAGATTCGGTGCAGACAAATTCGGTTGAAACTTCACCGTTAGCCACGTACTCACTGTACTTCTCCACGATGATTGTTTGGGGAGTAATTGGGTAAGCGGCAACAACATCTACATCCATCTGCTTTACGGCGTGAGCAATGGCTTCGTCGCCGTTAAGCGCCATCAGATCTTGCTTGATTTTCTCGGTTTTCATATTATTCGCCCTCCTGGGTTTCAGGCAATTTCATCGTAATTGCCTTTGTTGGACACTCATTGGCGCAAATTCCACAACCTTTGCAGAAGTTATAGTCGAACTCGATTTTCTTCAATTCTGGTCGAAAACGTATAGCTCCATCAGGACACATTAGAACACAGGTAAGGCATACAGTGCATTTCTCTAAATCCCGTACTGGCATGAAGGTTTTCCAGTCGCCGGTCATGAAGCTAGTGCTTGATTTTGGAGAAACTCCTGCAGGCGCAATTTCTTTCCAAGTTTTTTCGCGACTCATTCGAATTTCGCATCCTTGTAAGCTTCTTTAATAACTGCAAAGTTTTTCTCGGCAAGATCCGCTTTGAAGCGGCCTCTAACGGTTTTTTCTATGCCTTCCATTGTGACAATGTTAGTAGCTTTTGCAACTGCACCCAATAAAGCAGTATTTGTGATTGGTGCTCCTAAAATTCTAAGTGCAATTTCGGTAGCGGGGACTGTCCAGACTTTTCCTTTTGTGATATTTAGTTCTTGTCGAAGTTTGGAAGGTTCTTCTGCGGAATTTATTATGATGACGTCTTCATCTTTGTTGAGTCCCGCTGTTACAGGAACAGTTTTCAATAGAGTATTGTCCAAGACTACGACGACGTCAGGGTCATAAACTGCACAGTGCAATCGAATTGGTTCGGCGCTTATTCGGGTAAAAGCGGTGACAGGTGCACCCATTCTTTCAGGACCAAATTCTGGAAAAGATTGGATGTATTTGCCTTCGGCAATAGCTGTTCGGGCTAAGAGTTCGCTGGCTGTCCAAGCGCCTTGTCCCCCTCGACCGTGCCATCTAAATTCCAACATCTTTTTCAATTTTTCCCTTGCTCCCCAATGTTTTTCTCTAAATGGTAAAGTATCTACATATACATTCTTGTAGAAAGAGCAACTTTTGCCTTACTATTTGCCAAAGTTGACCTTTCAAAGGGTTATGTCCCAATTAGCTTTCTTGTACAAACTGCGTTGTGGTGCATATAAATTTTCCACACAACAAGCTTTTCAATTATTGGAACACGAAAAGCTTTTACGCATGAATAAAAGCCTAGAACTTAGCGGAAGCTCGAGGAGAAATGCCCAAAATACTTCTTACCAGCGATAGAACATTGATGAGCAACTACCACAGCAACGAGTTTTTAGGCTTCGCAACTTGCGCTCCTCCAAACTTTGTACCAGATTGGCTCTACAGTTACCTTTTCTTTCCTAATATAAAATCAAAGAACGGCTTTCCAGAAGACGCACCTTACGGATTAAGAAAAGTCGAAGCACAACTTCTCAAAGAAGGCTTCAACGTCGCAACAGTGAGTCCAAACCGGTTAAACCATTACATCAACGACACCGATGTGTTAGGCATCCACGTGATGGACCCATTTGGATTAGGCCCAGCTTCTACCACCCTTGCAACATTATTTAAAAAAGAACCATTTTTGGCTAAGCACTTTAAAGCCCTTCTGAATCAGCCTGAAGTGAAAGAAGCAAAAAAACATGGGCTAAAAATTATTGTGGGAGGACCTGGAGCTTGGCAGTTTAAATATAGACCCGACTTTGCCGAGAAAAACGGCATAGACTGTATCGTCGAAGGAGAAGGCGAGAGAGTTCTCGGAAAAATTTTCGCCACTGCCTTGAATGGAGAAGAATTGCCAAAACATTGGGAAGTCACAGTTGCTGACGCACCAAAGCTTGATGATGTTCCAGATATCGTTTCACCTTCAGTCAACGGATTAATTGAGATTGGCAGAGGTTGCTGCAGAGGCTGCGAATTCTGCAATGTTACACTCCGACCGTTGAGATGGTACCCAATAGAGAAAATCATGAGGGAAATTAAACGTCAATATTGAAGTTGGCAAGAACAAGGGTTGTTGCCTACACGGCGAAGACGTTATGCTCTATGGAAGCAATAATTTCACTCCAAATGACGAAAAACTGCTTCAGCTTCACAAAGAGGTTATGGACAAAGTTGAAAGCATATCCTGGAGCCACTGTTCACTGGCAGCGGTAGCTTCAAAACCTGAGTTGTTCAAGCAAATTAGCGAACTTATTATAGCAAAGCAGGCTTGGTGGGGTGCAGAAATCGGAATCGAAACTGGTTCACCGGATTTGGCTAAAAAAATTATGCCCGCAAAAGCACTTCCCTTTAAGCCTGAAGAATGGCCAGAAGTTGTTAAGCAAGGCATGGGTATAATGCATGATAATTTGTTGGTTCCTGCCGGGACAATTATTGTGGGTCTTCCGGAGGAGCGAGAAGAAGATTTGCTGAAAACAATGGAGATGCTGGATGACCTTAAGGGTTGCCGAAGCTTGATTGTGCCGTTGTTCTTTGTACCTCTGGGTAAGCTGAAGAGTGAAGATTGGTTCAAAGACACTGCGATAACTGAATTACACAGGCAATTATTGATTCAATGTTCAGAGCACGATTTTCATTGGATGGGTAACCTTATGGACATGACGTTCAAAGGCAAATGGTATAGTCCAGCATTAAAGAGTGGATACAAGATTTTTGCATATATCGCTAAGCGGAAAGCTAGACAAAAAGAGTTTGGCGCTCTACCAAAAGATCAAAATTAGAATCATACCATAGAATGGGACACAAATTGTTCCGTCCATGACAATTGGAAGATTTCGCTTGTTGTTGTATCGTTACAGGCACATATTTTTATAAATATTTTCAAGTATACTCAATATTTGCCGTTAAGGCTATCGAAGTTGCTACCGGTTGGCGGGTCAGGTATTAACGTAATGCGGAAAAAATAACCTCTATGACCCAATGAAGGGCCTTTTTAGGTCCGCACCAAGTTAACAACCCGGGATCCACCAACCATAATTCTGTGGAAACGAGAGTTACATTTTTCCTAACCGAAAGTGCTTTACCTTCTGGGCATTTTTTTGAACGATAAGACCAAATGAGAACTTTTTGATGAATAATATTGTTTACTTTTCTGCTTAGATTGCTTTGGTTTGTTTTAAATACTTAAACACTCTAAGGTATTATTGGGGAGTAATATTGCAAGTACAACATATGTGCTTCAATGAATTCCCCGATCAATGCGCAGGATGCCCAGAATACATCGAAACAAGACAAGATCAAGCAACGCAATACATGTGGCTCACCGGAATCGTTACAATGTATCCGCCGCCATACGTGGACAAAGTCGTCAAAGAATGCAAACGGTACCACAAACGCAAAGTTGAATATCTTAAATAACCAAGCCAAAGCAAACTTAAACAGACAACGAAGTTGCAAAGACAAAGTTGACAACGGAAACCGACCCCATCGGGGAAAAGATTCGTTTTACACGTGATGCCTTGGATCGCGATAAACTAATATGCAACAGAAAGCCCTGATGAAAATTGACAATCTTTTTGTTGAATTATTTATAGCCCTTTTCGGATCATGACAATTTTGAACGGGCACCTCACAAATCCCTTTTAAAAATTCTTCATTATCACTGGACGCAAGGTCTAACCTATGAATCAGCTTCTTGCCACCGTGCAATCAAAATTGTTTAATCTTCGTTTGAATTAAGTGTGGATTGCTGTTTCGGTTCGACCTACCGCGTTCATCTGGTGAATTGCTTCACGGATGCGTCTTACATCGATGAGTTCATTTGCTTCCGCGTAGAGTATGACGTCGAACGTTCCTGTGACGTTGTGGGCCATTTTGACGCCTTCGATCTTGGAAGCTTCTTGGGCAACAAGAAAAGACTGACCTTTCTTAGTTCGAATCAACATATAGAAAGGAATCGGCATTCTGTCTCGCCTACTTTGAACATAAGCCGATCCTAAAATGTAAAGTTGTCTCTACTCGCTACAAAAAAGTGGTGAGTTACCAAATTCAGACTGCACTTTACCTGTCTTTTGGTCCACGCTAAACTTAAATTGCTGTACGCCGGAACAACTTATTACATTCCGCCATATTGTTTCACTAACTACTTAACAAATATATCATCGTTATAAAGTTTTAAATTTTGAGCAGATTAGATAAGTTTTCATCTCAGGGTTCGATTAATGCAATTATCATTTTCTGCCTATTGAGACGCCTGCAAAAAATCGCTATTTAGATTTTCACTTATAGAGGCGTATACGTCTCTATATCTAATTTTCAAGGTTAAATCGCCGAAAATAGTAGGTGGAACTGACATAAAGAGATGCGCGCTGAAAGCTACTGTATTTTCGGGTTACATTGTATACTCACACGCATTTGCACTTTCAAGATTGAAAAGCGATTTGCGTTTGTTTTAGAATAATTATATATGCAATCAGCGTTGACTTGTAGCAAGCTTTGTGATTTCTGAGGCAAATGGCATTGACCACGTCAAAGAAAAAAAGAAATCTCACAGTAATAGCTGTTATCATATTGGTTTTAGTCGTTACTACTTCAGGTTCGTTCTGTTTATCTTAATTCCCAGGTTGTTTTACCCAAGAAGTTGGACTCCATTGTAATTGGTAATGCCCAGTCCTTTGAATGTGACACCCTTGTTTACATAGCTCAACAGCAAAATTACTTTGCCAAAAATAATCTAAACATAACAATCCTCAATTACACTTCAGGCATGGCTGCAGTTAACGACGTATTGAACGGAAAAGTAAACATCGCAGCAACAGCCGAATTTCCACTGGTCACCAACGCATTAAAGGGCGAAAACATTAGTGCCATAGCGGGTATTCGGAAAATTCCAGCTTCAAGACCTCATAGCCAGAAAAGACCGTGGAATTGAAAACGTCTCTGAACTCGCAGGAAAAACAATCGGAGTACCGCTTGGAACAATTTCCCAATTCTACCTGGGCAGATTCCTTGAGCTTAACGGATTAAACCTTGAAAACATAACAGTTGTCGACATAGCCTACCGATGCATTGGAAGCAATTTTGAACGGAACAGTTGACGCAGTCATTATTTGGCAACCTTACGAATACACTATAGAGGAGAAGTTAGGCAGCAACGCAGTTGTCTGGTCGCCGCAAAGTGCCCAGGCACTCTACATAGTTGAAGTAGCTAACAATAACTGGATTAAAATGAACCCAGAAATCGCCAAACGTTTCATTCAATCTCTCGCCCAAGCAGAGACCTATTATTTTAATAATCCGTCCAAGTCGAAAACAATGTTGCAGAAAGGCTTGAACTATTCCGATGGATACATGTCGGCAGTCTTGGCCCAATCAGCAAATTTCACTCTTCCTTGACCAAAGTCTCATAATATCAATGAATGACGAAGCAACATGGATGATAACCAATAAATTAACTAGTGCAATAGTCGTACCTAACTTCCTAAACTACGTTTACTTAGAAGCATTAAGCGAAGTTAAACCTGACTCAGTAACCGTGATTCATTAAGGTGAATGAATGCTTCTGCAAATTAACAAGAAAGCAATTACTATAGCAATCTTGGCGATATTTGCTGTATCAATGATTTCAGTCATCTTCCTTTATCTTGACAATCAAAACATTCACTCACCCAAGATTGAATCCATAACTGTTGCGATTCCACCGCTTGAACAAAACGCCCTACTGTACATCGCAGCTAATCAGGGATTTTTTGTCAATAACGGCCTAAATGTTACGATAAAAAACTATGACTTTGGACTGGCTTCCATCAATGCATTATTAAATGGAGAAGCTTCCATAGCAGAAAGTGCCGAATTTCCTTTTGTTAATGCAATCTGCAATAACAACTCAATTTCCGTCATAACCGTTAACGATGAATTTGAGAATGACTTACCCAAAGGTGTGCAGAGCAAGATGTTTACACTAATGTTCACAACCAAATCTAAAGGTCAAGGCTTTGGTTTGCCAGTGGTAAAGCGGATGACTGAGTCTTTAGGCGGCACCGTTGCCTTCGAGAGTGAAGAAGGAAAAGGAACCACTTTCTTTGTGCGTTTGCCCCAAAAAAATGATTTTTCCGTGCACTCTCTTTGAACTCCCGAATAAGCTCAATCTTCAGTTGTTGGATTTGATAAAAATATCCCCTGTAACGGAAATCTGCCGAGGAATAGTTACTACCTTGGTCAGAATATGACTGATGAACAAGCTGCTCAACAGCATCCACGTATAACTAGAGAATTCACTTGAGATTTTACGGTCTCTTTTGGAAACAAATTTTGTGGTTTAGACATAAGAAATGCTTTTTGGTGGAATTATGGCAACATGTTTTTGAAGCTGTCCAAAAGATCTTCCGCTTGAAACTCAATATTTGTGGCAATATTTCGTAATCCTTCAGTCTTGAACGCGATAAGTTCATCTGATTCTTGCAGACAGCATCGCAATATACCCTTAACCCTTTAGTGTAGATTTCTTTGGTTTTTGTCGATTGAATCGTGTTAAGCCATTTCTTTTCGCTTTCAGTATTTAGTAGCCACTGAATTATGCCGTCAGTTATTTTGCTCAAGAACCAACACCTCCGTCTAAGGTAAAAGCTTTGAGCGAAAGTGTCTCTTTCTAAGAGTGTTGTTTGGGCACACAACTAAACTTAAATAGTATTCTTTAAACTGTGAGTGAATAGAACCAATGTGTGCCGTCGTGGCTCAGCCCGGTAGAGCGGCTGGCTGTTAACCAGTCGGTCAAAGGTCCGAATCCTTTCGACGGCGCCACTTCCCAGTTACATTTATACTGTTTCTTCAAAGCTCCCTTTTCTTTTTTGAGAAATCAAAAGTTTTAGATTAACTCCTAAAGCAGTAATTTTTGGGACAAATTTACGTTCTACAATAGTTTCCCATTGTTTTTATTGTCTTTTCTGGTGTGGTCGCTACAGAGAACCTTCCAACAAAGGCAGGAAATCTTCATCACACGTTGTGGCAAGTTAGGATTTGGGGTAGGTTTTTAATGGAAAGTTTGAGGTCTTTCAAATCGTCGAGAACATATTCTAACCAGTTAATGCACCGATCGATGTCCACATTCTCTCCCCTGAAAGCAAACCCGCATATCAAATTTTCAACTATAAGAAATTAACTGTGGGTTGCACTATAAGGGTTCGATAGTGCTACAAGAATACAGCTGGATATTTCTGCATAATTATGGTTCGCAGCGCCCTCCAAAAAAGCTCTAATGGTTTAGTACTTTGTTTGGTCTTAATTGCTAAGAAGGTAAGTAATTAGGCGACTTTCTGCCTGTAAAGACTTTCATTGTAGGCGAATCATTCTGCTCAAGACATGAATGATTAATATGAGGTAGAATGCTGTGGTCATGCTGATGTGTAAGAATCTGATATGCCTTGCTGAACCCTGCATTATGTTGAACCTTTGAAGAAAACCCGTAACCACGAGCGCAAGTACCGCGATGAATAATGCCAACCCCGTTCCCATGAAGGACACGCTTATTATCCAATAAGTGAAGTGAACAGAAATGAGCATGAAAGCAACCAAATTTCCGAGTGCATGTATTCGTATCCATGCTTTGATTCCGTTGGGACGATGATGCTTCAGGATGTAGTATGCTGGTGTAACAAACGCGATCCAGAAGGCCCCTATCAGACTCATCCAATGGGTAAATTGCAAAGGACCTACAAAAAAACCGAACGTAGCCTTTTCAACAATTATTAGAGATAGAAGATACATAGTAAAAATAATTATGGTAAAAACTACCCATAGATCGGGGTCTCTTAAACGTTTCAAATCTCTAACTCACTTTGCCCCCCCATGGATATTCTGAAATAAACACCTAAGCTGATCTTAAGCTAATCACAAAGGTATGGCTGTTAGTTCCTTGATGCGTTGTTGCACCATTTTTAGCAATTCTTTTCGGAGTTCGTCACCTGGAAGGTTCGGCTTTATAAAGCACAATCTATCCGCAAGCTCGTTGTCTTCAAGGACATCTCGTATCCAGGCTTGAAAATCGCCCCGCGGATAATGAAACAAAATGGCGCGATCATCTATGCCATTCAATTTCTCAACAAAATCTGTTAGGCTAGTGGCAGTTACCATCGAGTAATTTTGGTCTGCAAAGCAAAAATGAAAACCACGATCTTGACCCACCTTAGCTAAGATTTTTGAAGAAATTGCTTTCTTAGAATCAGTTTTACTCATGAAACTCACTTGAACTTAAACGACTCTTCACCCATATACATGTTTGCAAAAGTGCTTAATTATTTGTGATTGAGCATTAACTACAACATAGGCTTAAGAGAATTATTTTATTTCTTTAGTCATTTAAGGCACCAAAAGGTAATAGGTGTTTTATGGAAGTGAAATTTTTGGCAAAAAAGAAAGGTGAAAAATACAAGTGTGATGAATGTGGCATGGTCGTCTTGGTGGAAGATGATTGTGGCTGCGAAGACTGCGACATAGTCTGCTGCAGTACCCCAATGAAACAAGTCAAGGAAGAAAAATCTAAGTCTACAGCAAAACCCAAGAAATAACCTCAATTAAAACCCTTTTTTATTATTAATGAATTTTCCAGATGCTTTGAAGCTTATGAAGGTCTTTTCGGCTTGTCACCCGCGAATTTACAAGCAGTTTGCTGGTTTTCCTGATTTGGGGCAGTCAAGAAGCACAAAGCGGGAATGTAGTTTTTGTTGATAAATCTCTTTTTAAGAAATCATGTTGCTGCGAGCTCGCAGATTTTGCGAAAAACCATAATCTAAACATTGCGCCTTTTGGGAAGCACTTGCTGTTTTCTGGCCAATAACCGATACATAAAGAAATTGAGAGCCAAGTTAAAGGGCAATTTGATAGCTCTTTTTTACGCTCGGGCTAACAGCAGGAATTGAAATTACAAATTTTGCTCCTTTTCCTGGTTCACCAAGTTCCTGGATTTTCCAGCCGTAAACATCCATCATCTTCTTCGTAAGGAACAAACCAAAGCCTGTGCTGCCCCCTGTGCTAAAGCCTTCAGAGAAGAGCTTCAACTTATCCTCCGCAGAAATACCAACACCATCATCCTCGTAAACTAGACGCAGTTCGCCTGAATCCACCTTCTCATAATATACTCGTATTTCTCTTGTTTCCTTGCCATATTTTCTTGTGTTATCAATGAAGTTGTAGAACATTTGCCTAAGAAACGAATCAGCCAACACTGCTAAACCATGACATTCATTGAAAACCTTAATGGTTAAACCGGAAAATAATCCAACAGCCTCATCCACTGACCTTTCAACGTCAATATAAACTAACTCTTCAACGCCTAATTGCTCGTACATTTTGGCGAAATCAAAAATCTTAACCGAATCCTTAACAGCCAACTCAATCTTGTCCACGCGATCAAGAATATCAACTTGACTCGAATACTTCTTCCTAAGCAAATATGCATATCCAGTAACTGCTGCAAGCTTGTTACGAACATCGTGTCTCGTCAACCCACCCACTACACGCAACTTCTCGTTCATCACTTCCATTTTGTGACTGCTTTCTTTCAGGCTCAGCTCCATTTTCTTACGTTCAGTGATGTCTGAAACAAGGGCAAGTGTTCCAATGCAAACGCCTTCGTCATCTTGGAAAGATGAAGCCGCCACATTCGCACTGACGCTAGTTCCGTCTTTTCGAATAAATTCAAATTCGCATTGTCCTTGATGACCTAGTTTGCACCCTTGCAAATTAAGGGTAACAATTTCGGGTTCACTCGAAAATGTTGCCAGATTTTTTCCAATCATTTCACTTTCGTCGTATCCTAACATTTCCGCCATTCGCGGATTAACGTAAACCGTGCGATTATCGTTGTCTAGTGCCCAAACGCCTTCTTGCGCGAGTTCAACTAACTGGCGGTATTTTGTCTCGCTTTCCTTCAAGGCTTCCTCTGTTTTTTTGGAATCTGTTACATCACGATATATACTGAGGACGAATTTTCTTCCGGACAATTCAATTGCCTGCGAAGTAGCTATTATATCTCTTATTTCGCCGTTTTTTGTTCGGTGTTTAGTTTCAAATTCGGCTCTGCCTTCTCGCAGTACCTTTTCTATTCTGACTCTTGTTTCTTTAGGGGTCTCGGATGCTTTGAAATCGAAGATCCGTAGTTTGGCAAATTCCTCTCGTGAGTATCCCAGTTGTTGATTAGCTATTTCGTTGAATTCAACGGGGGTAGCGGTTTCAGCGTCAATAGTTAAGATGCCCACTGGTGCTTGGTCAAACAATGCCCGATACCTTTTTTCAGCTTCTCGAATGGCTGTTTCCATATGTTTTCTTTCGGTGATGTCTCTGGAAACGTGGATTACAACGGTCTTTCCTTCAGGGTCTATTACGAGGCGCGCTGAAACTTCGACAACCAGCTCATTATTGTTTTCGTCAAAATGCCTATGCTCAACCGTTATGGTTTCTTTGGTTTCCATCACCTTCCGAATTGGGCAATCGTGTTCGGGCGCTTTGCAGGGTGTCAAAGAGTGATGGGTTGTTTGGTAGCATGTTTTTCCAATCAGATCTTCTTTCTTAAGATTTAGCTGTTTTAGTGCTACTTCGTTGGAACTGATTATTTTGTAGTCGTCGGGGTCGATTACTAGCAACGCATCGTCGAGTGAATTAATTATTCTTTCGTCAAATGCCTTCAAAGCCTTCAGCTTTTCGTCGGCTTTTTTGCGTTCCGTTATGTTTTTTGCAGTATGTACACAACCAGCGTATTCGCCGTTTTCATCAAAAAATGGCCAGACAGATAGCAAAAACCATGAACTCGAATGGGCATCGCCTTTTTCAATTGATTCTGGCTTTCGGGTAACCTTCGATTTAGCACAAGGACAATCTATCAAAATCTCATTTGCGCCATGGATCACTTCACAGCACCGTTTCCCTATTAGGTCCTTTTGTTCTTTATTCAGAAAATCGCAAAGCGCCTTGTTTGCTCCGGTAAACTTGTTTTCTTTGTCTATGATGAACACAAAATCAGAAATGGCGTCAAATGTCTTCTTCCACTCTTCAGCGGATCTCTTAATTTGCTGCTCTGCTTTCTTGCGTTCAGTTATGTCGTCATAAATGGCTGCAATTCTATTGTTTGGCAGCTTAATTACACAGTTTTCTCGCCAAGAACCAAGCTCCCGATCATCCTGATAAAATGCTGTCGGAAAATCCTCTTTTCGGCCAGTTTTCCACACTCGCTCAAAAACTTTGAGGATGCCAAAATCTTTGACGCCGGGAAAAGCTTCTGTAACACGTTTTCCTAAAACAGCAGCCTTGTCAATTTTCTCGATCCTTTCTGCTGCAGAATTAAAATCTTTTAAAACAAAATCTGCCCCATTATCTACAGCATTGTAAATGGCAACTGCACTAGGCATACAAGAAAAGAACTGTTTGAATTGTTGCTCACTTTGTCTTAACGCGGATTCGGTTTTTTTGCGTTCAGTTATGTCTGCGTTGTAACCATTCCATAGGATGCTTCCATCAGCTAATCTCTCAGGTACCGATTGTCCCCATAGCCAGTGGACATTCTGACCTGGAAGTTTAACTCGATATTCACATTGCCACGGAGTCATGGTCGCGGCGGATTGCTCAATTGAGCTAATTACTTTGTTCAGGTCTTCAGGGAGTATTGCTTTTGCTATTGGGGAAAAATCTTCGACCACATCTTGCGGTGAGCAACCAAAAATAATTCGAATTGCATCTGAGGTAAAAGGCACACAATAAGTACCATCAGGTCGCCTCAGGAATTGGTAGAGCATGCCTGGTGTTTGAGAAGAAAGCTTCTTGAACCGAATATCGCGTTCTTGTAACTCTTCTCTTGCTCTATCGCGCTCCACAGTAATTCTTATGTTACGTGACAGCGCCCCATAGACTGCTCCGGGGTCACCATGTTTGTTAATGTAACCGTCGGCCCCAAGATTTAGGGCTTTGATTGCCACTTCTTCTCTGCCTTTTCCCGTAAATAGTATAAAAGGAATTTCATTATCCTGTTTGCGAAGCTCTTTTAGAAATTCAAGTCCATCTTTTTGGGGCATTTGATAGTCAGATATGACGACATCATAGCGCTTGGTTGCCAGTTTCTCAAAGGCTTCATCAACGCAACTGGCACTGTCGAAATCAAAGGTGCCCATATCCATAAGAATTTGTTTAGAAATATCCAGCGCGGAAGGGTCGTCATCGACATGTAAAATTCTGATGACGTGCTTTCTTTTTGAGTATACCAAATCAGGAACATTCGTGATTATTCCAGGATCATTATTGAGCTTTTGTATTAGCTATTCCCCGGGCTGAAATAGCTAATGAAATTGATAATAAAGAAGTTATGAATTAAGAATACTGAGCAACATTATCTGCAATTAGGTCGAATGAGAAGTTTCTTGTCAGATGGAAAATGGCTCCTTTTCTGCAAAATTATTACTTTAAATTCATAGGCTTTAAATTAGATTAAGTTAGCGTTGTTATATTTTGGGGATAAAATCGTTGACAGAAGAATACTCCTGCATGTTTGACGTTGGTACTTTGCTTCATAATCTGCTGTTTTCATACCAGAAAGCTACAAAGCAGGTGTCGGGAGATGGCCATGAAGTTTTTTATCATCCAACTATTGATCTTCTTCTCAAAATTGAAGAAAGAGCAAAAATGAAGTTTGTTACGGCCAATACCTTAGATGAAGCACTTACTAATTTTTCCTCTTTCCTTGTTAAAGCCCAAGTGCTAAAGAATTTTGCCTACAAGAAAAGTGAGAATGGCAAATACACTGTTTCTGTTGAAGGTTGTGTTTGGGCAAGTCATATTCATCGTGAGTTGGAGCCCGATAATGTTATTTGCCCCTGGGCCATGATTGCAATGGCAATTGTCCAGAAGTTTGAAGTTGAGCGTTTGAAGGAAAATGGATCCAACTACTTACCTGATGGCTCTGTAACTGTTTTGGAGCCTTTGCATTATGGCTTTTCAAAAGAAGAAGCACTCAAGTTAGCTTCAAATGAGAATAAATCTGAGTTCAACTAATAGCGATTTTTTTCCATCAATTTACAGTTCTCCTTTTCGCTTCTAATTAGCCAGTCTTTGGATCCATTCAAATTTCTCGGGCTGGGTCTTGATTTCCATTTGACGACGACTTTTGTGATTTCTTGAAGGTGATGCTCAAGTTCCTCATTTGTCAACGTTTCTTCGCCGTCAATTCTGCAAACAATCTCCTCCTTCAGACAACGGAGTGACATTAAATGAAATCAATTTTTTAGCATACTTAAAGAGAAAAGGTTTGCTGGGGCTCTGGACCGTATTTCGGAGAGATAGATGAAAACCCAACGAGCAAGTTGGTAAATTCCACCAGAGCCCACTCAGCCCCATTCTCGGTATTCCTTTTCTACTTGTTTTTTGGGTGACTAAAAAAAGGGAAAGATTGGTTTGTTTTTTGGTTTTGCATTGGTCTATTTTTTGCGTTTTCTGAGGATGAGTGCTGCTGCCGCGGCTACTACGATGATGACTGCTGCTCCGATGGCTACGTAGGTCGTTGTTGATGTTCCATAGTTTGGCGGGATGACGCTGCTTGTAGGTGCTGACGTTGGGGTTTGTGCTGGTGTAGGTGAGGCAGGTGCTGTTGTTTGCTGTGGGGAAGTCGGCGTTGGAATTACTGCTGAGCCTGCTGGAACAACTGCTACAAACGTAGATGCGGTTGAGCCTCCGTAAGATTTAGAGCCATCAAAGGTAGCTACTATTTGGTATTTGCCTTCTACTGGGGGTAGCCACGTTATACCGAAGTTGCCGTTTTCGTCGCATGTTGCCGGTCCCAAGTCTTGGAAGTTGCCGTTAGGGTCAATTGCGGTGACTTCTAAGGTAACACCTTTAATGTTGGTGGGTTTAGTCTTTTGTTGATAGAGGTACTCCATCCAGACTGCTTGATCTTGGTCAGATATTGCCGGCGTACCTTTTGCACCTGGTGACTGGTCAGTTACGGAACCTGTAACGAGTATAGTGCTTCCTTTAGCAACTACATCGTTTCGCAATGTAACCGTGGTTGCGCTAGGTCCTTTTCCGTAGCAGTAGATCTGGTTGTCGAAGAGATCCAAGCCCACAATGTAGCCATCTGCAAGAGCTAGTCCTGCTGGCCACGCTTGGATTTTCCATAACAGCGTTCCGTCGGTTGCATTTATGGCCCAGAGAAATGCGTCACGTCTCAGCGGGGTGCTCGGCGAGTGTTCTGAGGAGTAGCCGTAGATTTTTCCATCTGCGATTAGTAATCCTGAGATAGGGGCACTTCCACTGAAGTAGTCCTCAAAGCCGACGGTTCCCGAGGTGAAGTTCCATACTTGCTTGCCTGATTTCACGTCATACGCCACGAGTATGCCGCCTATGCCGTACGACAACAGTTTGCCTTGGTAGAAGTTGTAGCTCATGCCGTAGTAGTTAAACTGCGGTTCAGATGCCGTGGGACCCCAAATCTGTTGCCCGCTACTGAGGTCAAAGCCCCACCATTGTCTTGTAATCGATTGGGTGAAAACAAAGACGCCGTCTTCAGGGTCGACGTAAGGTCCAGTCATAGAATGGCCCACTATGTCTGGAACCGGGTCTGCGGGTGGAGTGAACGTTACGTTCCATAAGAGGGATCCGATTGCACCTTTGGCTGGGTCCAGGTTTAATGCCCACAATTGACCTTTTTGAATGAATGTGCCGTTGTTCCTTCCTGCTATGCCACCGATTACGTATTGTCCTTCACGAACCGTCATTATGCTTCCTGCCCCCTTCAAATTTGCTGTTGTTATGTTTGTTGAGAAGCCATTGCGCCCGTCAAACGTGTAATTGAGATAGGGTCTCCAGTACCAATACCAGTTAAGCTCGGTTTGCACTTGATTCATCAATATTGCGTAAGTGTTATTCCATACTTGCAAGTAATAATTTGGCGCTGTCGAAGTCCCAACGTTAACCGTGTTGTAGTACAGTATACTTCCGTCTTTGCCGTAAACTTGGAAGCCCGTTGCACCAATCGATACAGGCGACGGTCCATACATACCGTAAGTCATCACTGGTTTCCCGTCCGGCCCAATGAGTGGTGATGTTGTGTTTGCAATGCTGCAAATGTAGTTTCCAGTAAATTCATCATACATATTCCAAGTTTTAGTGTCGACCCCTTGGGTCCAGAGGTAGGCCATGCCGCCATGCTGGTTAGGCGAGTCGTAGTTGTAAATTTGACCGAACATGAGTTTGTCGCCTGTTATTGCGCCTTGGTCGTCAAAGTAGCCTGAGTGTTGCCCCGTGACTGGCCCTGTGGAATTGCGGAAGTAATCTATGGTTCCTGAACGTAAGTCGACGCAGTACCATCCATATCGAGGCGGAGTAAGCACGTTGTAGTATAGTTTTCCATTCAGGATTACGACGTTGCTCCAGATGTTCTCGTATGACAAACCGGTGTAGTATTGGTTGGATTCAAATCGGGCGTCCATAATGCCGCCTTTTGTGTAAGGAAGTGTCCATAGTATATGTGCACTTTCAGGTCCTGCGCCGTATGCAAAGTTGTTGGTTGGTCCGTTGCGTTGGGCTGCGGCAAAGCCTAGCCAGCTGGCTGTTACTGCGTACCAGTTTCTGTTCGCTGCGTAGACTGGTCTTTCCCAGTATCCGGTTGGGAGAGGCGTCTCTTGGTAAGGTTGTATTTGTTGCTGTTGAACGGTTAGTGTTACTGGGTCGCTGGTGCTCGCTTGGTATGTGTCGCCTAAGGATTCATAACCATCGGCGCCGGGCCCCCAGTTAGGTGCCTTTTGTCCTCCTGTTCCGCCTGTTATTGTTTGCCCTGGCCAGCTGAAAACGAATGTGTATATGCCTATTTGGGTGGGGGTAAAAGTTGTATATCCTGAGCCGACAGGGTCGCCGTTGAAGGGACCAAGGGTTGTTTTTGTGCCATCAGGTTTAGTAACGGTTATCTGGTATCCTTGCCATCTGTCTCCGTAAAATCCGCTTGAAGTCGGAGGCAGTTGGTTTAACCACATTACGACGTTGACTTGTTGGTTGACTCCGATGAGGGTTGGTGTAACGGCTACGAACGCATATGTTGGGACCTGCCATGGCGGCGAATGTGCAACGGCTGGCAATGCTGTAACAACCGCTGCAACAATAGTCATCGTTAACACCAGAATCAAAGCAATGGCAATTGTCTTCGATTTGTTTATTTTATTTTTAGTCATTTTTCTTTTCTCCTTTTTCAGTAATTGTTGTATATGATGACAAAAAATGCATTTAACTCTTGGTAAGTAATCAT
Organism: Candidatus Bathyarchaeota archaeon; assembly: GCA_963735905.1. Lineage (GTDB taxonomy): Archaea > Thermoproteota > Bathyarchaeia > Bathyarchaeales > Bathycorpusculaceae > JADGNF01. The sequence goes on from CAVTMS010000006.1 coordinate 221,566, forward strand.
TTACTTACAGTATATTCTTAACTATAGTTGAAAATTGAATATGACTGAATCATTATATTCAGCTGATTCAATGTCGGATCAGACTATTGCTGAAAAACATCAACGTTAACGCCAGAAAATCAAAAGATGAAATAACCAATGAAACAGAACAATGATATAGAGACAGATTTCACACCATTTTATATTTTAAAACTGCAAATACCTGAAATCGAGGTTTAAGCTGGATTCGCACATCCCCTCTTCACCTCCCCAGGCGAAGGTCATGCTTCACCTTAAGCCCACTAAAATTTTACGGTTAGCTTATATATTGAATTTCGTAATGTGGCGGCTCTGAAATAAAGACTATATTAAGAGATGCGACTCGAAAGAATAGAGAGGCCCGACGATGCAAAACGCACAAACCATCAATTTGCTTGACCTGCCCGACACAGAAAAACTCGAAGTCCTAAAACAACTTCGACACACCTACAACAACAAGTAGAAGAAGAAATTCATTTTCTCAACTAGTGGAGTGACAGGAGAAAAGAAACTCGCCAAAGACCACTTGGCTCTTAGGGAAAAACTGCAATCTAAAGGCTACCTAATTGTTGATGAATTTCAATGCAAAGGCTTCAACACCAACCTCTTTCTCAAATATTTCGGCGGAATAAACAAAAACAGACCTAACGAGGAAGACCTCAAACATGCCGAAACCTTCGCTGAGAAGCTGAAAGTTTAAGCCAACCTATCGCAGAAACGAGTTAACCCTCCAGCGGTTAGCTCAATAATTCAACTTTTGAAACTTAACATATAACCCAAGGTCTCCCTTGAACTGCGAAAATTCGATAAGGGAAAAACTGAAAAGGCGCTGCGAATATAGAAAAAAATTAATGTTGATTTTTTGCTCAGATCTTTTTGCGGAAACGAACAACCATAACTACTGCGGCGGCAACGATTGCAGCGGCCAAAGCGGCGATTCCTAAGACGGTTGCTATGTTGTCGGGCTGAGCTTGAGGAGCAATAAGCGGCGGGTTTTCTTCGTTTAGGGTATCTTGAGTTGTGTAGAGTGTTGCGTTGTCATCGGGTAAAGTTGTGCTGTTATCTTGAGTCCTATCTAATAACGGCGTGTCGGATCCGGTTGTGGCGTCGTCTGGGGCGGCCATTAAAATTGGGTTGTCACCATCCGTGATAGGGGGATTGTCAGGTGGTATTTGAGATGGAGTAGATTCGCGCGCAAACGCAGTTTGGGTTGCCATTGCAGATAATGCGACTGCTATCATTAAAGTGCAGATAAGAGACTTTTTTATATTCAATTTTTTATTTTCCATTTTTTCACCAAATTATAATGAGGAAATGTCTGATTTAGAACCATGCATCAGAACAAAATATTCTACTTTGGACGAACAGGATATTCCAGTTTCTGGTACACCCCAGACTCATCTCATCGATAGTCTAAATCCCGAAAAATTTCTGAAATTTCGAAAACAATTTTTGAATGCGCAGCCGACAATGCGAAAGTCCTAAATGAAGATAGTCACAAATGAGTGCTCTATGAACAAGCTCTTAATCGCTATTCTTGGGATTTCTCTTATCCTAGCGAGTGTGGCAATTTTTGCATATGATAGTCTTAAAACCTCGCCGCTTTATCTAAGTTCAGCAAATGGGCAAAATACGAATGTGGATTATGTAGCCTTTTTTTGCTTCGGGCTTGGAGGGGCAGGCGTTTTGATATTGTTATTTGCCTTACTTCAGTTGTCTGGAAAATGGGGACCCGAGCACGGAGTAAATGTCAAACGCAGAACCCGTCGCCAATAGTTCCTGAACTTTAGCATGAGTTGAGGTTTTGGGAATGATTTTCTTGAAATCAAAAGTACGTGATACAACTGTGAATCCCATCGCTAAAATTTTAGTGATGGTTGGCAGTTGTATTTCTATTGGTTTTGGAATTTGGCATTTTTTTGTGCCCGAAATGTGGAATTGGTATTCGTATATTGATGTCAATGCAACGGAGTTAGTGGCGGCTGTCCGGGCTATTAACGCGTTCTTTTCTTTATCTTTAGTATTGTTTGGAATAGTTAACATACTGTTTATTTACAAGGACAAATCAAACAGATATTCAATAATTATAATGCTCTTTGCGACAAGTATTTTGTGGATAACGAGGGTGTCATTTCAAGTTATTTATCCGCAAGGTTCAATCAACCCTATTCTCCAATATGGAATGCTATCAGCATTCATACTTGTGTCACTATGCTACATAATTTCTCTTTATTGTTACGGTGTCGTAACAAGTGACGCCTGAAGATCCGTGAAATCTTTCTTTGCTTGGATATTACTCACGGTTATTCAGATTTGGCACTAATAGCGGTAGATATTCCAGTTTCTTTGCTGTCGGAGGTCTGTTTTTACTTCTGTAAGTTTTCTGGTTGAGTTCTCGTTCTGTGAGACTCACGCTCTCCCTGTCTTATTTCTTACGATTATTTGGTTAAATAGGGTTATCAGCGTATTTGGGCTTGTAATCTATTAGTGGATCATAAGTCGCTGCCAACCGCAAGACAACAAACCAAATCCGCAAATCTTAGATCCCAAAGACATTGCCTTCTAACGCAACTTAAACACGCAGACAGACTCCCAAATCCGCACAAAAACCTCTTAAACACACCAAAACACGTCAAAATACACCTAAAAAGAACAAAAGCAGTCCAAGCAAAAACCCCAAAAACAGCCCCAACATCAAAAAACGCCTTATTTTTAAAACATAAACCCCCGCCCACTAAGCCAAGTCTACATCATTTCTCAAAAAAAGCGCCAAATTTCACCAAAGAAAAACAACATGAAAAACCAGTAAATCACAAAAAATGTCACTTACAAAAAGAATCAAGATCCCGAAATGCAAAACTAACCTGTTCCAAAACCAAAGACACACAGCACCTTATCCAAAAAAATGCCGGTGCCTTTGAAACCAAAAACTAAACACAAAACTTTGAAGGCATTAAGTAAGCATTAATTTTTTTGGGGCAAAATTGGCCAATTTGGGATTAATCTGGAAATAGCTTAATACACCCTTGGTTGCACTTTGAAAATAAGAACGTAGGAGTGGCGCGTGAAAAATCTAAAGGTAGTCTGAGGGGCTGAAAGGGCCTTGGTGAAAAAAATCCATCTTACGATTTTTGGATTTTCATTATTTTCTCTCTCCTGAAACGCCAAGGTCTCAGCAAACCTTCGCTACCAAACGTCGCTTCACTCTTTTCAGGTTTTTTGGACTTTTGATACTTTAGACTCTGCGGCACATTTTAATAGCTTAGGAACGTTTTTTCATAGTGGACGTGCTTCTTTTGTATAGCCCAATTGATGTAGTGCATTCTTTCCATAACGCATTTCGAAGAGACATTTTTCAAATTGACAATATCGCCCTCAAAATAGCTCAGAGCGGCGGAGACTCCACCTCTTTGTTTGATCGAATTCAAACCTTCAGCATGGCTTTAGATTACCATGCACGAGGCGAGGAGGCTGCTGTTTTCCCTGCTGTAGACAAAATGGCCCCATTTGTAGTTACAACCTATTTGAAGGATCATCGCGAGCTTGACGTCATGACTAATGGACTTGAAGCAATTAAGAGATCACCCGATCCTTTAACAATTGCCAGAGCTACAGCCGTTTTGAACTCCCACCTGAGAATTCATCTAGACAAAGAAGATGCATACCTCTATCCATTTCTTAAAGAACGAACAACTCTAGAACAACAAACTGCAATAGCAGGAATTATGTCAAAACAAATCCCCCAAGAAAAATTTCCTAACATGATCCAATGGCTATTTCCCCTTCTAGACACAGAAGACAAAGTCGTAGTTGAAACAATTTGGAAAAGCCTCATGCCGCCACAAGTTTTTGAAGGCGTCAAGCTGTTAATAACCAAAGCAACCACGGAAAATGGACAGCACTGATTCACAGTTTCTCAAAACTTCATCGAAATAATCCTTTCTCGATAATTTTCTAGCCACGAAATTTGCACCCAACTTGGATTCAAGAAATCCAACTGGATTTAGGTGATTGAAATGCCTGAACCAAACCAAGACAACAAGTCAGCATCATCAACCCACGTTCGCCTCATTTTCGCCTTGGTCATCGCAGCCGCTTTCCTGGACATTGTTGACTTCTCAATCATCCAAATAGCCCTGCCAACAATCAGAACCCAATTTCTAATATCCCTCGCTGACAGCCAATGGATAGTGGGCGCTTACGGTCTGACCCTGGCTGGCTTTTTGCTTCTCAGCGGTAGAGCCGGCGACATTTACGGACAGAAACGACTCTTCGTTATCGGAGTGAGCCTCTTCACAATCGCCTCCTTAGCAGGGGGTTTAGCGCCCTCTTTTCTTTTCCTCGTGGCTTTCAGGGCTATACAGGGAATTGGCGCAGCTGTTACGACTGTTACGGCGTTGTCAATTTTCGCCATAATTTTCCCCGAGGGAAAGAAGAGAGCTAGGGCTCTGGGCATTTTGGTTGCTGTCCTTTCCGCGGGTTTTGCAGCCGGTTCGATAACGGGGGGAGTGCTCACGGCTACATTGGGCTGGAGGTCGGTGATGTTCGTAAATGTGCCAATAGGAGCTGCCGTAGCTTTACTTTCTACCAGGTTCCTTCCAGACAATGGCGAACGCATCAAATCGCGCCTAGACCTCCCAGGCGGATTGGCCGTCACAATTGGAACAATGCTTCTTGTATATGCCTTAACTAACGCTGCGAATTACGGTTTCTTGTCCTGGTTGACTCTTTTGCCGCTTTCATTCTCAATTCTCATTCTGTTAGGCTTTTTAGTCATCGAGTCGCGCTCTAAATCGCCTTTGATGCCAATTGGCTTTCTAAAAAGAGGAGCTGTCCTTATGGCGAATATTCTCGGCTTGATTCTAGCTTCGGCAAGCGGAGGGCTCGGTTTCATATTGACCATTTATATGCAGCAGATACTTGGATACTCCTCGTTGTCCGCTGGACTTGCGTTTCTTCCAGCCGCAATAGTCTTCTTAGTTGTTGGGGGATGGGGCTCAGCTTGGCTCATGACTCGATTAAGCATCAGGCGCATACTGGTTATATCAATGGGGCTTGTCATTTTGGGCAATGCGCTTCTGACGCAGATTTCGGTTGAAGGAAACTTTCTGGGCATAACGATGCCGGGGATGATTCTCTGGTCCCTTGGCGCAAGCATTGGATTCCCAGTCCTCTACCTTGTCGCATTATCCGGCACCAAACATGGCGAAGAGGGCCTAGCTTCAGGACTAATAACAACCTCACAACGCATCGGCTTCCCATTAGGACTTGCAGTGTTGTTAGCAGTAGCAGGCGCCACGAGCTCAGCCAGCACTTTACCGGTAGACATCGTCTCCGGATTCAAATACGCCTTCGTCGCCTCAACGATCCTAAGCATAATCGGACTAGCGATTGCACTTAAAGTAAAAAGTCAAGTTGGAAATCCCGAAAAACAAACAGCAACCACAGGCAACTTCTAATTCCCACAATTACGTTTAAAAAATTAATCAGTAAATTGAAGAATAAAGAATTCTTGCAAATGGAAAGATAAAAACCTACTAATTTATGCCGAAAAAACCCAGAAACGGTTTATTAACTAGGCAAGTTTTAATGTAGATTTAAAAACAGGCTAAGGGGACTGAAAAAAGTGAATGTGCTTACAAAAATTTACTGGATAAGAGTCGCATTAGGCGCAATTGCAGGCGCAATAAGCACTGGCGCAATCCTTCTATTCCAAACACTCAGTCCATCAGCAACATTGCTGTCAATCGTTACCTCCACCAACACATTACTCAATGGGATAACGATTGCTTTACTCATCTACCTTGCAAGCTATTACATCCTGAAAGCCAAGTTTTCAGGCAAAATCGAAAAGCAGTCAAAAATCATGAGCATGGGCATTTTCATCTACTTCTTCACATGGCTCATTGTCTGGGTGTTTTCACTAAGCGTGATAATTGGACCATAAAAAAATTATAAAAAACTATTCTTCTTCTGTTTCTTCGGGTTCCGCAGGCATCTTTTCCGGATTGCCTACTCGTTGAATGAAGTTCGCAATTGTTGCTTGGCTTTTGTCGCTTCTAAGAGTCTCAAGATTCTCTTTTTCAGGAACTTCAGTTTCTGCCTGCAACTTTTTGAGTTTGCGAAGGTGATACCTCCAATCGAGTTAGAACGCGCATGCAGTCTGCCCATGCAGAGAAAAAGCCGCGGTCAAAATCGGCGTGAAGCCCGTTTCGGGTGTGATCTAGAAATTCCCGTCTATAATTGTTTAGAACGGGTTTGTCGGTTAAGTCTATTTTTGACAAGAAGGAGTAGTTGTCGTTGGTGGTTTTTTGGGAGAGATACATGCCATATAGTGCTCTGAAGTAGCCTCTGTTCCACTCGGTTTTTTGCATTTTCTGTTTGATTCGTTCTAGTTCTCTTTCGGCTTCAGTGAATTGCCTGGATGCGATGAGTTGGAAATATCGCGTGACTAATGCTTGCGGTACGGGCATTTTTTAACGACCACGAGTTTTGGCTGCTTTCTCCTCTTCGGAGACATCTTCTATGCCGTTCTCGGTTACTTTAAGGATTTCCTCTCCTTCAGGTAAATACGGGCTGGAAACCAATCTAGCAATGCGAATTGGACCGTGAGATGCGCGTCTGAGGTAGATTCGAGTGTGACTTGTGTGTCCAACGATGTGACCGCCTATTGGGTGGGTGGCGTCTCCGAAGAACTGATCTGGTTTAGCCATAACTTGGTTGGTAACAACTGCTACGCAGTTGAAGGCTCTTGCCAGAGAGATTAGTTTGTGCATATGTTTGTTGAGTTTTTGCTGTCTAGATGCAAGCATTTCGCGTCCGATGTATTCGCTTCTAAAGTGAGCTGTCAGCGAGTCAACTATGATTAGTTTTATGTTGTTTGCTTTTATTATCTCGTCGGCGTTTTCTAGCAAAAACATTTGATGATCCGAAGTGAACGCTTCGGCGTAAATGATGTTTTTTACAACTTGTTCAGGATCAAGGCCTAAGTGCTTTGACATTTGGATTATTCTTTCGAGGCGGAAAGTGTTTTCGGTGTCAACATACAATGCGCCCCCATTAAGGCCTCCTCGTTCAGGGGGAAGTTGTACGTTTACGCAAAGTTGATGGCAAAACTGGCTTTTTCCACTGCCGTATTCACCGTAAAACTCTGTGATGGTCTGTGTTTCAAGACCGCCGTCAACGATTTTGTCTAGAGCTTTGCTTCCGGTTGTTATGCGGAGAACAGTTTGGCGCATTTTGTAAAGTTCGTCTGCTCGCACGAAGTTTATGCCTATGGCGGATCGTGCTGCATCTATTATTTGGAAAGCCTTTTTTTCGCTTACTCCCACTGGTTCAAGTTCTCGGGAAGTTGCCATGGCTAATGATTCGACTGTGTGATATCCGAGTTCTTTGAGTTTCTGTGATGTAGCTGGTCCAACGCCTGGCAAGTCTTCTATGAATTCGTATTTACTTTTTTCTCGCGATGCCCAAGTCTCCCTCTTCTCTTCTACTTCTGTCGGCTGGCTTTCTTCGCTTGCTTCGTCTTCAGACATTTAATTCTCACTATCATTAGTGGATGAAGGGAAGGGATATTTAAAACAAACTAAGAAGAGGATGGTTTAACCTATGGAGGGGTAAGTTAAAGTGAACAGGAAATTTGAGCCCAAAACCTTTCTTTTTGTCGAATTATGTACTAAGTTTAAGTATAATTCACTCCTCTCTTCATAAGAGAAAATTAGCCTAAGGAAGGTTTTGACTTTGGGTTCGGTAAAAGGCATCTTGGAAGAGGTAGCTTTCAATTTAATTAGAGAAGCAGTCATCTATCTTCCTGAAGACGTCAAGGATGCTCTTCAAAATGCACTTTCTGAAGAAACCAGTGAAATTGGGAAAACCCAACTGAAAACAATTTTAGATAATATTGCTTTAGCTGAAAAACTTAAGTCACCTACATGCCAAGATACAGGAACATTAACTTTTTACGTTAAAGCGGGTGCTAACTCGAAGAGTTTAGATCAGCTAGAAAATAAGTTGGTAAACGCAACCCGCAGAGCCACGATGGAAGTGCCTCTTAGACCTAACGCGGTTAACCCATTAACTCAAGAAAACAGCGAAGACAATACCGGACGTTTTACACCCAATATTCATTGGGAGATTGTCCCTGGAGACGATTTGGAAATAACCGTTTTGGCTAAAGGTGGCGGCTCGGAGAATGTTTCTTCGCTGGGAATGATTAATCCGAGTGAAGGATTAAAAGGACTCAAAAGGTTCGTGATTGATACAGTAATTAAAGCTGGCGCTTTGCCTTGCCCACCCACGATTTTAGGAGTTGCTTTCGGAGGAAGCTCTGACGTCGCCATGCTTTTGGCAAAAAAAGCCTTGCTAAGGCCTTTGGATGAAAGGAACCCTAATCCTGAAATTGCAGTTTTAGAACAAGAAATATTTGATGCCGCAAACATGACGGGAATTGGCCCAATGGGTCTTGGAGGCAAAACCACAGTTATAGGTGTTCACGTGGATTATGCTTTTAGACATCCCGCTTCTTATCCTGTTGCCGTGGTGTTTAATTGTTGGGCTTCGAGACGTGCTTCAGCAGTGATTCATGCAGATGGAAAAGTAGATTATTTTCCTCGTAAGAAGAAAGGAGAAAAGTAAATGCCAAATTTCAAGTTGACGACGCCCCTCGCTGAAGAGAAAATTCGCGAACTCAAAGTCAACGATGTCGTTTACGTTTCAGGAACGGTAGTTACGGCTCGCGATCAAGCACACAGGCGAGCTTTGGAATGGCACAGAATGGGCAAACCTTTGCCTATTGACCTCGAAGGCTTAGTTCTGTTTCATTGCGGTCCAGTGATGAGTAAACGAGAGGGCAAATGGATAGCAGTTGCGGCAGGACCAACTACAAGTATGAGAATGGATACGCTTGAAGGTGAATTCATTCGGAGCTTTAAACCGAGAATTATCGTTGGCAAAGGTGGAATGGGCAAGTGCACCACCGACGCAATGGCAAAAGAGGGAGCTGCATACTGTGCCTTCACTGGTGGAGCAGCTGTTCTTGCAGCTAAATCAATAAGATTCACTAAAGGAGTGGAGTGGCTTGATTTGGGCATGCCTGAGGCTATGTGGATTTTTGAAGTTGAGATGTTTGGTCCTTTAGTGGTCGGGATAGACTCGAATGGAAACAACCTTTTCGCCGATGCTGCATTAAAAGTCGAAGCAAATAGGCGACTGATCTATGACAAGTATGGATTTTGAATTTCCTAATCTAAAATAGCTTTTCAGAAAAAGAAACTCTCTACGGGCTACCTCAAAACTATACTTAGATTCCTGTCTTGGCAATAATTCTGGGAAGAACGTCTTTTTGCATTTGAGTAATGCCATAACTCGTTAACCTAAACGCGTCCTTCTCAGTTTTGATTGCCCAATCCATTTTGACAAGTTCACCAAGTCGCGTACTTGTTATCTTTCCAGTCTTTCCCAACTTCACCTGAAGCTCTTCTTTTGAGAGAGCATCAGAATCCATTAGGTTTAACCTGCAGCCCAGATAACTTCCCAAAAGTAGCAACGCAAGTGTTTCATTATCGGTTAACTTGTTTTTGGGCACAAGTATGCTTGAACCTTCAGGGGAGAAGGCAATTAGACCTTCACAGTCTTTTGCCAGTTTCTGCACGTCCACGCTAAGCCAGAGCTTTCTCGCGACGTCAAAAGAGGGGATAAACTCGTTGAAGAATTTGCTCAGCAGCAGCCACGTTTCTTCAACTGTGCCTTCAAATTTTTTGTCTACACCATTGTAATTGACTTGAACGTGTACTTTGTTATTTTTTTCGCTCAACTCATCTTTCCTCTGAGTTTAGTGAGAACCTCTTCTTCAACCCACTTTTCGCCCTGAATAGTTAGTTTGAACTCGGGTTTTGCTGGATCAGGCTTGAAAACTTGTCCTCGTTTTGTCATTTCATTTAGGCGTGCTGGGACCATGCTTTTGATGCCGCTGCTTTCGAGGAGTTTCTGAACCGAAGATGCTGTGTTCTTGCGGTCGTCTGAAGCATATAGGACAAGCCCAACTGCTTCATAGTGTGTAAGGTTTTCTCTGGTCACAATAACTGGGCCTTCAGTTGTGGGTTCAACTATTCCCTTCAGTTGGGCACCGCTTGGCACCAGTCTGTTTGTGACGAAATCTGAGAGTTTCTCAACAAAATTCTCTGGAACGGATTCTAGCATATTCAGAATTTCTTGTGGAGTGTCGCCTTCAATTATTACTTCGCCAAAAGACGTCTTTATACGAGCTTGAATGTTCTTCAATTTATCTTTCTCCTTTCACTTTTGCATTTTTTTGTTCTGCCAAGATGTAAACGAATCCGGTGTTTGTGTTCCAACGCCTAAGTAGCCCTTTTCTTGAAAGCCCATCTAAAGCTGAGGCTAAAGCCCTGTCTGAAAACTTGAGATCACTGGTTTGCAGGGCTTCTTTCAATTCTTCCTCTGTGCGTGGGCGCCATTTACCCCAGTCGCTTTCCAAAATCTTTACCAAAGCGTGCTCAACGTTCTCTGTTGCAGCAATTTTGGGGTAGTTTTGAATCTGAGTCTCTGTGGGCTTAGCTGTTTTTGTTTCTTCGGCAGTTTTCACCGTTATGGTTGCCACAGATTTGGGTTTAGAATTCTCAAAAGCCTTGTTAATATTAGCAACTAAATCGGGGATGCTTTCAACAGTTTCCATTACCTCTTGGCGGGTTCCACGAAGTTCTACTTCGTATTCGCCAATTTTGACTCGTAATGAGAAGCTCCCGCTATTTTGCCTAACCCCTTTTTCTTGCAACGCAATACCCAAGATCATTAACAAGTGTGCTGTGCTTTTTAGGATTTGTGACACAAAAATGTCAAATTGAAAAACTGCGAAAACGAATCAAATAGGATAAAGAACTGCAATCCATAATTTTAATAGCAAAACATTGGCTAATAGAGCTGTGATTAAAGAAAGAGGTAACTATAGACAAGAGGAACAAATCGTGACGGAAAACACTAAGAAATGCAGCGCCTGCGGTGACACAGCCAGATATGCCTACACGGCAAACTTTCGAATTGGCGGAACCAGCGGAGGATGGAAACTCCTACTTGGGGAATGGGCAGAAGTAGGTGAAGAAATGATTCCCCTCGCAATCTATGTTTGCCCGAATTGCGGAAAAGTCGAAATGTACGGAAACGAAGATATGAAGAACCGAGCTCGACGCTCAGCAAACGAACTGCAAAGATAAAGAAGAAAAAAGTGGCAAAGCCGTTTTTAATTTAGCTTCTTTTTGATAAGCTGGCTGACTGCTTCGGGGCTGGCTTTTCCACGCGCTTCCTTCATAACCAAACCCATAATCAACCCGAACGCGCCCTTGCCAATTTTGTCTACCTGTGCTTTGTTTTCTGAAATTACCCGATCAATCAGTTTCTCCAAAGCTTCAGTTGACATCATCTTCAAGCCCAACGATTCTGCAGAGTCACGCACGTTTTTGCCCTCGTTTTTTGAAAGCCAAGAAAATACGTCGCCAATAGATTCCTTCGTAATTTCTCCATTGCTTACGCTTTTGAAAATTTCTTTGACTTGCTCGTCAGAAACATTTTCAACTTGAACACCGTCACGCCTCAAGGACTTCAGGGTTTCAGTCAAAAATACTGCAACCGTCGTGGCAGATACACTGCTCTCTTTAACAATTGCATCGAATAGTAGATTATACTCGGAATCAACAACTTGCTTAGCCAGTTTTTCATTCAAGCCATATTGCTTTGCCAGTCGTTGTTGTTTCTTCTCTGCCGATTCAGGCAGGTTAGAGCGGATTTTCGCTACCATTTGTTCAGTTATTTGTGTTGGAGGGATATCTGTTTCAGGATACATTCTCGCCGCGCCTGGTCTTGGACGCATGTATCTTGTTGTTCCGTCTTCTTTGGCGGTTCGGGTCTCCGCGGGAACGCCAATTAGGATTTCCCGTGTTCTTTCTGCAACAGCTTTGAGGGCATCTAATGTATTTTCTGAAGTATCAGCAACAAAAACCACCGCGTCTTCGACTTTGGCGTTCATTGCTTTTCGCACGGTTTCAACTTCTTCGGCTGTTATTCCGTAATTTGGCATTTCATCAGTATGGAAGATTCCACCAACTCTTCCCCAGAATTTTGCGCGATCGGACAATTCAGTTCCTATTCGGAAGTTAGGCATCAACTCTCGCCCTAAGAAGCCCGCGAACCCAGGGAGTTTTAAAGCTTTTACATTCTGCTTTTTGTCCACTGCTTTGCGGATAACTTTGCTCTTGGTTTCCTTGAAGAAACCAGTTACGTCAAGAATTTCTTCTTTGATGTCTTCGGTTTTGACCCCTTTTGCTAATAATTCGTCGCGTGCTGCAATTAAGCCTAGTTGGCGCATTACCTCGTATTCTACTACAGTGCTGATTAAGTCGAGCGCTTGAACCCCTTTAATTTCAATAAGTGCACCGTTGGGCAGCGAAACGTTGAGATCTTGACGAATGGTTCCTAGTCCACGCATGACTTTGCCTGTGTCACGCAGAATTCGTCCAATCGCCAAAGCTACTTCTTGAGCTTCTTGCGGAGAATAAATCACTGGAGCAGTCGCAACTTCAATGAGCGGAATTCCTAATCTGTCGATGCGGTAGCGAATAATTTTTCCGTCGGCTTCGGTACCGGTTTTCCTTGCTGCATCCTCTTCCAAACTCGCCGCTTGCATTGGGATTGTTTTTTCGCCAACTTTGATCCAGCCGTCGAGTGCGATAATGCAGGTGCGTTGGAAACCCGTTGTGTTTGATCCGTCGATGACGGTTTTTCGCATGACGTGAACTTCGTCTATGGGCTTCATGTTCATCATTAAAGATGCAGTCAGCACTACCTCTACGGCTTCTTTGTTAAGAGGATGTGGAGGTTCTTCGTCCATTTCGACAAGGCAGGCAGTTTCACGGTTTGCTTCGTACAAGACTTTTACGCCTTTTTGGAATTCAAAGAATGCTGCAGGGTCAATTTGGCCCAACTCGCTTTGGGTTGGTCGCAGTCTTCGGAGGAAAACAATTTGGGGTTCATCTTTGAAAAGCTGTGGAGGGCAACTGCAGAACAGCTTGGTTGCAGTGGCGAGTTGTTGGTGAATTTCTAAGCCAACTTTCAAGCCCACTTTTGCGTAATCGATGGTCATTTATTGGCCTCCTTCTTTGATGCATAATTCTTGTGGAAGTGTCCGAGATGTAAGTTCACCTGCGATGTTAGTTTTGAATAGTTTTTTTGCTTCGCCAAGATCTTTGGTTTGTCCAAGTGCCCACATGAGTTTTACAAGTGCAGTTTCGGGGAACATGTCGTCGGTTGGAATTACTCCTAAATCGAGTAAGTCACGTCCGGTATCGTAGACGTTCATGTTTACGCGTCCCCAGATGCATTGAGAGGCTAAAGCAACTAAGACGCCTTGGTTGACTGCGTTTTTGATAGCTCCAAAGCAGGCTTTGCTTACGTGACCTAAGCCTGAGCCTTCCAGAAGTATTCCTCTTACGTGCTTTTCTGTGTACCAATCGATGACGGAAGGGTCAAAGCCTGGATAGAACTTGACGAGGGCTACTTCCTTGCTGAATTCTGGCTTGAGGGTAACCTTTGAAGCGGGATCTCGTTTTTTGTAGTCTGTTGTTAGCATCGATATGCCTTCTTCGGTCGATCTGGCAATCGGCGACGCATTAACAGGTTTGAATGTGTCTCTTCTGCTGGTGTGACATTTTCGCACCTTTGTTCCGCGGTTAAAGACAATCCCAGTATCTGCAACTGTCTCATGCATGGCAATTACGACTTCGGCAAACGGTCCATAAGCAGCCGCTTTAACTGCACCAATAAGGTTGGTTGCTGCATCAGAGCTGGGACGGTCGGAGCTGCGTTGTGCCCCAACTACTACTACGGGAACAGGAAGATTCTGCAGTGCGAAACTTAACGCGGCTGAAGTATAAGCCATTGTGTCAGTTCCATGTGCGATAATTATGCCTTTTGCGCCTTGTTCGATGTTCTTAGCTGCAGTTTCCGCCATTTCTTTCCAGTGTTGCTGATTCAGGTTTTCGCTGTAAATACTAAAAACAATCTGTGTGTCTACTTGGGCAAGGTCTGCAAGTTCAGGGACCACTCCATAAAGGTCGCTTGCTGAGATGGCTGATCGAACGGCTCCTGTTCGATAATCTACTCGGCTGGCAATTGTGCCACCTGTGCTCATGATTACGACTTTTGGCAGATCCTGTTTTTGGAGAGGAAGCGGAGGAGAAGCAAAAGTTGGTTTGGATCCTTTTCCTATTTTTTCAATTTTGATTTTTGAAGTAAGGCGGATGCCGACGTTGTAGCCACTTTTCATCTTAATGACTAAGTGTTCGTTGTCGCTTGATTCTGAGCGGGGTATAAGGATGCCTTCGTAGGTTTTGTCATCGCCTGTCACGCGTACGATGTCTCCGACTTCGCATCCAGCTAGCTTAATCGCTTCTAATGCTTGACCCTTGTAACCTAAATTTTCCTCTTTTTGAGTCATAATAATTCCTTAGTTGTGAAGTTCTTTTGAAACGTAAACTCCGTCTCGGCTAAAGCCGAAACGCATGTAATACTGCTTTGTTCCTAACGCACTAATAACTAATAACTTTTTTAAGCCATAATCTTCTTTGGCGATTCGTTCTGCCTCAGCAAGCAGGTCTAACCCGTATCCCTTGTGCTGCCAAGCAGTTGCCGACCGTTTGCCAACTCGCACGAGTGGACCATAAACGTGAAGTTCGCGAACAATTGCTGAAGGCGCCGCTGTGATTTCAGGTCTATACGCCTTTAGGGATGGAACCCGAAGCCTAAGGTATCCAATTAAGACATCGTTTTCCTTGTCTTCGGCAGAAATGAAAACTTCCTTTCCCTCAGAAGCATCATAAGTTGTTGTGAAGATCTTGACATTGTTCAGGTCAGGTTTTACTTTTTCTACTGTTAATCTATGCCCTACTTCCCTGCAGCGGATACAAGCGCAATGCTCTCCTTGATCAGCTAGGTTTTGCTGAACGAGCTGTCGCAAGTTGCTTCTCTTGACTCCTGCAACGATGAGGCGTGCTGGAATGTCTCTTTGTATGCGCATTATTCGCACCCACTGTGGAATGGTTCTTCTTGATTTCCGCGATGAGCTCTGTTGCTTGTTGAGTTGAGTATGGAGTGTAGGTGCCTTCTTTGTACCATTTGTGGGTTTTTGTTCCTTCAATAACCAGGCAGGGATAAATCTTTATCATATCTGGTTTGAAGTCAGGATTTGTGAAAATCTGTTTGAAGGCTTCTCTGTCTTTTTCGAAGTTGGAGCCTGGCATTCCAGGCATCATGTGGTACACGATTTTTAGTCCGGCGTCTTTGGCTATGCGGGTGGCTTCTTTGACGTCGGCTACGGTGTGGGTTCTTCCTACTTGTTTGTAGATTTCGTCGTCTGGGTTTTGGACGCCCAGTTCGACTCGTGTTACGCCCATATCTAGCATTGCGTTGATGTGGGGTTGTTTTGCCCAGTCGGGGCGCGTTTCTACTGTTATGCCGACGTTTCGTGTTTTGCTTTCTTCTGCGTTGGCTTTTGCTTCTTTGAGGTTTGCGGATTCCTTACCTGTTATGGCGTCTAGGCAACGTTGGATGTACCAAGATTGGTATTCTTGGGGGGTTGCGGGGAAGGTTCCGCCCATGATTATGAGTTCAATTTTGTCAACTTTGTGTCCGATGGCTGTTAGTTGGCGAAGACGACTTTGAACTTGAAGGTATGGGTCGTAAGCGTTTTGTCCTCCACGCATAGCGGCGGGTTCGTGTCCTGTGTAGCTCTGGGGACTTCCGGTTGTTGGTCCTCCTGGGCAGTAGGCGCAGGGTTCCGTCTGCGGGCAAGCGTAGGGTTTGGTCATGACCGCAACTACGGTTACTCCTGAGATAATTCGAGTAGTTTTCCTTCGCAGGACTTGTAGAAGTTGCTGTTTTTCTGTTGGGGTTAAACCCGCAATGATGTCTGCGTTTGAGGGGATTTCTTGGAGGTGATATTTCGAGCCGATTTCAAGTTTTAATCGATGCACATCATCGGGTGTTGGAGCTTTTAGAAGTAGTAATTCGTCTATGATAATGCGGGAGGAGCTGGCTTTATCCAAGAGGTGGTTACCGTTCAAAAAGTTGTGCGGGCGTATAGATAAAGTGAACTAGCGTTAAGAAAAGATTAATTGAAAAGAAGTTTGGTTTGGGCGTTTACATCCAGTTTTGACCAGGCTTACGTTGGAGAACTACGCGTTTTTCGTAGTTTCGGCGAGTCCTGTTTTTTGGGCTTGCCTTTGTCCTTTCTTTAGCCTGGATTTTTGGTGTTTGCGCTCTAACTTTACCAGCTTTAGATAGTGAACCGTGAGTTGGCATTATGTTCGACCTGTTTGCTGATAAAAATAATGCTCAGGCACTTAAACCTTTACCCCATCAACTGCTCAAGCATAATATTATTGGGCTGAATTCTTCTATTTGCAAGAAGTAGTAGTTGACACCCCTTTACCCTCCCTCCCTACAACTACAACAACCCAAAAACTCAAATAGAGATAGTCTCGATAAGCGGGCGCAAAATCGACGTCAATCAATTCTTGAATTGCCACGGGCTCAGTTGAATAGAAGAAGAATTGATTTTTCCACTTTCTTCTTCTTTCGCACAAGAGAAATAGGTAGAACAACAAACAGCGGAAAAAAATGCTCACTGTTGTTCTTTCTCTTTAGGTTCAATTTTTGAATAATATGCAAATGATCGCTTTTTCTGTTGAAAAAAGGTGTTTTTGTCCAAGTCTGAAAGAAGAAGAAGTGAACATTTTTCCAAGTACTTCTTCTTCTTTCCAAACGATAATTGCAGTTTGGCGAGGCATCAAAATTATTTATGAAGGGGCCGTAGGTGAGGGGAAGCCTTATCTCAGCAAGAGTTATCTTGTTGAATCGCAAAATTGATGTGCGGGCAGGGGTCGCCGAGCATGGTCAAAGGCGTAGGCTTCAGGAGCCTATCCTGTAGAGGTTCGTGGGTTCAAATCCCACCCCCTGCACCACTATAAGTAAAAGGTACGGGGGTGGAAAAGTTGGTGTCCTAAGTTTTTTGCTTGGTTACTTTCTTTTCTTAAAGATTTTTGACCCTTGAAAATCTGTAACGTATTCAAATCCAGCTTCTATGAGAGTGCAGATTTCTTGTTCAGTTTTAGCTACTTTTGAGATGTATTCGCATTCGCCTTGAAAGAGTGCTTCTTCAAGTTGCACGTAAAGGAGTGTGTTTGCGATGTTTCTGTGTCCTAAGCGTAGCATGACATAGTACATGTCTTTTGTTTCGTGATAGAGCATTGTGCCTTTCCAATATCGGAAAGTGTGGAAGTGAATTTTGAGCAGTCTTTGGTTTTGTATTTTATTTGTTGTGCGTCTGCGTTGCCTTTGGAAGTTTACTGCGAAGTTGTCAAGTCGCATAGTTGGAAGTGAGAATGCTCTGTTACC
The DNA here is from genome assembly GCA_963735905.1 of Candidatus Bathyarchaeota archaeon. Lineage (GTDB taxonomy): Archaea > Thermoproteota > Bathyarchaeia > Bathyarchaeales > Bathycorpusculaceae > JADGNF01. Next base: position 239,041 of record CAVTMS010000006.1, read on the forward strand.
GTATTTTTTTGGCAAGTGTTCGAGCATTTCAAAGAGTTTGTTGCTAAGGTGAGTTACTCTTGGGTTGCTGTCCTTTTTCGGGTGTGATGTTTACGACTTTGCTTTCGAAGTCTATGTCACCCCAGTTTGAGTTGCCAGATTTCTCCGCATCTTGCACCTGTTTCTTTGAGTAGTTGCAGAAATACTGCCATGCGTGGACTGCTTCCAGCGATGAGTTGGTCGATTTCGGTTTCTTTGGGGATGAAAGGTAGTTTGCGGATTTTCTTGTACTGTGGTGCTTCCCATTTACCACCTACCATTTTCAGGAATCCAGAGTAAGCATCTGAAGCGTTGTTTTTTCTTCCGTTGACCCACGTTTGTTTTGCTATGACTTCTTTGACTGTCTTCTTGAGTCATCTGTGTAACATCTACTTCAGCACAATCTCTTTTCTGAATCATGGTTTGAGGTATGTTAAATTAGGCTTTGTAGTGTTTTTGGATGTTTCGATTTGTTACGATTTTAATTTAAAAAACAGCGTTTCAGGTCGAAGGAAAAGAGAGTTTACATTTTTGATATGCAACTATCAAAAACATAGCTTGTCTTTTGATTTTTAAGCAACTTATGAGTAGCAATCAAACCATGAGAGTAGTATTTGGTGACCCTGTGCAAGAGTACATTGTAGGTTCATCAGACTTGGGCATGACTATTGACCTAGACAAGGCATCCTTCAATCTTAAGAATGCGATGTATGAACCCGAACAGTTCTCAGCTTTAATTTATCGCATGACACGACCCAAAAGTAGTGGTGTATCTATTTGCAAGTGGGAAACTTGTGTGTTCAGGTGCACATAAAACTAAGAAGGATATCTACCGAGTACTACAACAACTACGAGCTATTTTTGTGTAGAATATGTTCAGTCTACACTTTGAGTTGCATGTTTCTTAGTTGATGGTCGAATAAGCTTCAGTGACACCCAGAATGTCCAAATTGATAATACCAAAGACTCTAAAAATTCTGGAACTGCAAAACCAATCTGAAAGTTAGCGACAAACGTGATTATTGGTAGACCAAAAATAGCCAACAAAGCAATGATTCCTAACGATAAGCTTACTTTTCCAAATTGTTTGCTCTTTTCTCCCCTTCCAATGCAGATTAATCCTAAAGGAGTTAAGAGTAGATAGCCTAAAGCCACCAATGCGTGAATGATGTTATAGTTTTCGGTGAACACTCCCACCAATGATAGGGAAATACTACTTACGATAAGTAAAGAGACCCCAATCTTCAACCATTTGGTTTTGCTGAGATAGCTTCGTAATCCAATTGCGAACAAGAGATTAAGCAGACCGCCAACGATGAGTGCACTGTTGAATAACCATCCTAGTTGGCTTACCCCTATGTCGCTTAAGGCGTTCTTGTTCCAGCTAAACGATTTCTCAAGCACAGTTGATGCGAAAATCATGATGAGTGGTAGAGTAGAGCCGATGATGCCTGATATTCCTGAAAGGTGAATTAGTTTTAGAGTTCTATTGCTTTGATGACTCATATTCTGCGCTATTAGTTGTTAATTGTTAATTAGTTTTTAGACTTGGGAATGAGGATGATAGCTGTGAATCGTTTTGTGATGCTAAGGCTATTTCTAAGCTATGCAGATTTAAGACTTATTGCCACCCAGGTTTCCTTTTGCAAGTCTCTTCTTTAGAAGCATGATAGTCGTTTTCTTGTTCTCTCTATTCAACGCTTCAAACCGAGTTAATGTCCTACGTTGCAGAAAATCATATTCACAAAGTATTCTTGCATTCTTAAGCAATGTAACTCTAAGAACATGGTGCCTTATCTCAGGGCAATTCCTATTTTTCAAGTATGCCTTGATTTGTCCAAATTTCTTATCAATATCTTTGAAGGCAATTGTGGCATGAGGTTTCCATTTTCTTGTATCAAACTTGCTGAGTTGACAGAACATAGAGAGTTTAGCTACTAGTTCTATTCTAAGTAGTTCAAACTCACTGGATTGTTCTATCTTTACAGCAAGTACTCTATTTCCAAATAGCCAATTGCCAAAACTTGTAAAACCCCTAAACTTTACGGTCATTAAATCATATTTCTTGCACAGTTCTATTATCTCATGGACAAGTTTCTGTTCATTAGTTGTTTTGATTGGACCAATTATTGTAATGTGAGGAACAATTCTGCCTTTTATAGCACCACTGACATCAAACTTTCTAGCAACATCAAAAACTGTATTTTCAACATATTTTCTTGCAGATCCCGAAAGCCCAAACTCCAAGAGATAATCAGTGGTTCTTTTCACCAAATTCGATGACACCCATGCCTTAAGTTTTGTTTCCCTATTTCAATGCATTGCGAAGTTAAGATTTATTCCCAACAATTTCCACTCATTTTCTATTTTGCGTCTTGTTTATTCTTGCTCATCCAACACCAAACCACAAGCTTGACATGATGTTTCTCCTGATGAGATTAAACCTCCGCATTCGGGGCACAATTTGTCAAGTCGTTTCTCTTTTTTCTTTTGTACCCAATGGAACACCTGTTTTACTCTTGTAATTGTTGCTAGCGCTGTCGAAATTCATCCTTTTCTTGTATTCCGAAGTATTCATTAGGAAATTCTCCGACATCTCAATTTCTTTCATCTGCTGAACGAAGTCTCGAAATAAACTCCAATAAGGACTATCGCGATTGACACCCAACCAAAAATTCTTGCTGTCCCAACAATTAACTGCGTAGTAACCAAACATATAATGAGCAACTTCCTTCTTAATGAGACCAGAGTTCATCATTAAAGAAACCTCTTCAAAGAATCCTAAGAAATCACGCTTTTCTGCAAATGCAACATCTCTGAGGTCGATGCTATCTTCTTCAATCAACGTGCAGATTTTTTTGAACATTGGGTTATCCTTAAGTTTGCGACGCAATTCAATAAAGAATGTAGCCCTTTTCTGTTTACCTTGAAGACGATATTGCTTCAATCCAACAATTGCTGTTGAAATTGCCAAGACTATGCTCACAATCGCAATAGCATTCGTAATAAGAATTGAATAGTCCATCTAGTCTCTCTTCCTTACGTCAACCAATCTCTTTTCAATATTAGCCATTCAATAGTATGCGTTTGTTTATTGAATTTTTGGGATGTTTCCAAAAGCTCTCGTAAGAGAATTGCCAATGTCTGCCATTTATGAGACCTCTCCCTTTTCGATACGACCCAAGAATTTCTCAAACCAATCTCTTCAAAGTATCATATTCTTTGTGCCATTTCCTATTCGACTCGGTCTTATGCAGTATGCCTAGTTCTTCCATTCTCCTTAGGGAGTCATAGATGGTCTTTTCTTCCGATAAGGGGATTTCTGCTAAGGTTAGCAACTCTCTGAGCTTGAAAGTGTTGGATAACTTGTTATATATTGCTACGATCCGCGAATCTACGAGGATTTTCATGTCAAGTTTGCCATTTTGGCCTCAGAGTTATGACAATTTAAGCCTTATCGCTCCATGCTTGTACTAGAGACTTACCAAAATCTATCTCTAAACTTCCTTAAAAGCCGAACATGAGCCTTTTAATTTTCCATGAGGTCTAAAACCATGGACTTTTTCTTCTGCTACCAAGGTGTCGGAAGGGTCAACTTTTTGCTAGAAGAGCACTTACTGGAAAACATCTCTAATCTTCTTTCAATAGTCTCTTGAAATCCAACCTCTATTGTTAGATTTCGGTAAAAGTCAGAGTATTAGAAATATTGCATCAGACTTTCTTTGACATAAGACCTTCTAATGTAAAGAATTGTAATTACCGCAAAGACGCATGTAATAATTATGCTGGTTATTGCTGATGAGGCATCGAATGAGAAATACAGGCAATGTTGTGCTTTGGGGAACTATATAATTCGGGTAATCAGGCGATAGTAGGGCTGTAGCAAACAATGCTGCATATGCGACTATTAGGAATAATGGCAATCGAATGCCATATCTATATGACCAATTTTTGCCGTTAAGAAAGCCGTAAACTGTGAATAACCCAGCAACTCCAATAATGGTAATTGAAGCGAGTAGAAGCATTGTGAGTGGAGATGCCCAAGTAAGCCAATCTAGATAAGACGCCAAGGATATCGTTTGGTCAATTATGATAGTTGATTTATTAGCTATACCAAGAAACAGGTAGGGCAAATCATAAAGTGTTTGAAAGATGAAGATAAGCCAAATTGCGCTTAGAACCCAAAGACCAGAAGGAATTTTGGAATAACTCTTATTCTTGCGCATAGCTCTCAGTAAGGCGATGCCAAAACCACCGAAGATTGCCAACCAAGAAATATCAATTCCAATTAACATCAATTCGTTGTTATTAAAGCGATAAACGAGTGTGCTATAAGTAAACAGGACCATTAGAACTAATAATGAAATAATGAACGCTACGTGGCTTTTTCTAAGCTTGAAATTCAATAACTCTTCTTTGGTACTTTCTAATGAGACATTAGCATCGATGAGTTTTTTATTCTGTAACTCCGCATTTTTACCAATTAAGATCCAACCAATTCCGGCAAATAATGCTATAAAACTCATTAAGACAAGTGCGCCTTCAATAGAAGTAGCAAATAAACCTTCGCTAAAATTGTATTTACCAGACATGCTATCAAAAATATATGTTGCTGTCACGTGAGGGACTCCAAGATTCCAAGCACTTAGAAAATCGGTTGTAAGTGCCGACATTGCCATTAATGACCCAATTAAACCAGCAATCGAGCTGATTATGTAGAAGACTTTTCTCTTACCATCAACCAACAGACCTGTCAATGCACTCAACCAGATAAGCGCAACCCCAAATAGGATGACTATCGGGGTATTCAAAAAATTAAATGTACTTTGACCCAACGTCAATTGTCCGGCACCAAGCTGCCACAAAGTGACTGTCTGTTGTGGCAAATCACCGCCATTGAAAAATAGGATTGCTGGGGAAAAAAGACCTAACAAAATTTCCGTTCCAACTATGAACAATATGGCTGCCAGGAAATACTTAGCTGTTGGCACATTCGCATATTAATCATTAAAGTGTATTAATAATTTGCCAGAAAAAATATTAATAGTTAATATGAAATCAATTTGGAAGAGACTGATGAACAAACATCCTGTAAGCATCGCCCTCTCTAACCATATACTCCAAAAGATAGATCAAGAAGCTACCCGACAGAAAAGGTCAAGAAGCGAATTCGTTGAACTGCACTTTGAAGATGTCTTCGCCAAACAATGAAAGCTTTGAACTCATTGTCGTAATAAAGCAACTCCAAGACTTATGTTAAATACTCACAAATATCAAAAACACGATAGAACTGCTAAGATGTGCATAAACCTCTTAAGCATCTCATAATCAACATAATATTGGGAGAAGGATATGAGCAATCTCCGTTGTTTTCTGCTCGTGCTTCTTTCAGCAATGATAATTGTCGCCGGAATACCAATTAATCACGCTGCTTCTGCACAGACTACAATAAATGCCGAGACAGGAACTGTTTATATCAGGTCTGACGGCAACGTTGAAGGCACAACAAAGATTCTTCAAAACGGAAATATATACACACTCACAGGCAATATCAATGCTCAAGTGATTGTGGAAGCAAGTAACATAACAATTAATGGCAATCTATCTACACTTCAAGGCTCAGGAGTTGGCGCAGGTTTTAATCTGACTGGCGTTTCCAATGTCACAATTAAGAACACCAACATTAAAAACTTTGATGATGGTATCCGCTTGGATTATTCAAACTACACCAATATCCTCAGTAATAACATAACAGCAAATGATTATAGTGGAATTCACATTTCATCCAACGAATGTTCACATATCAGTATTATAGGGAACTATATCACTGGTAATGAACGTGGAATCGATATGGATGGTGATTACAACGAAATTCGGGAAAATATCGTGAATAACAACACAGATTATGGTTTTATCGTCAAAGGCTACTCAAATCTCATTGTGGGAAATAACTTAATGGGGAATAATTACGGCATTTATCTCTACAGTACTTCGGGGAATACGCTCAAAAACAATAGAATGACCAATAATGACTATAATTTCCAAATTAGTATGTTTCTTTATCCAACTGGACTTTCTAATGATGTTGATTCTTCCAACCTGGTTGACGGCAAACCAATATACTATTGGAGATATGAACGCGATAAAATTATCCCCTCTGATGCCGGATGCGTCATTCTATACAATTGCCGTAACATAACTGTAACAAACTTGATACTCCAACGTAATGGCCGCGGAATCATTATGGGGGATGTGACAAACTCAACCATTACCGGAAATGTCTTAAGGAACTCATTAGATGGAGTATGGCTTATTGATAGCTATAACAACTACTTTTTAAACAATAGCTTTGTAGAGAACAACTGTGGCGTTTGGCTAAACTTCTTTGATCCAGGTCAACCAAACTTCTTCTACCACAACAACTTCCTTAAGAACACTCAATATCAAGCACATTCTGGCGGCTCTAGCAATCATACGAATCTTTGGGACAACAACTATCCTTCAGGAGGCAACTACTGGAGCAACTACAAAGGCACTGATGACAATAATGACGGAATAGGAGACACTCCTTACACAATTTACCTAAACAACACAGATAGATATCCATTAATAACGCCCTTTGGAAATGTAGATTTTTCTCTTCCTTCGACGCCTGTTCCTGACGATGGCGTTTCTGACTGGAGCAATGATAATACACCGACGTTCACATGGCCTGCTTCCACCGACATTGGAAGCGGAGTCGCAGGTTATTTTTACAAAGTAGACAATGGACCCGAGACTTGGAAAGCCTCCAACAATGTTACCCTGCCAGAACAAACAGAAGGGCACTCACACATTCTACGTCAAGGCAAAAGATAATGCTGGCAACAACAGCACATATGGTTCTCACACATTCAGAATAGACACTATAGCTCCGACTGTAACCATATCCTCCCCCGGAGAAGGAGAGACTGTAACCTTTCAGAATGTTTTGGCGGGATGGATTGGCTCGGACAGCGGTTCAGGTATAGACAAGTACGAAGTTAAATTGGACTCAGGAACGTGGATTAATACGGGAACGGCTATAAGTCACACTTTCAACGGCATTAATATTGGCAGCCACACGGTCTACGTAAGGGCTACAGACAAAGCAGGTAACTCAAAAGAACAGCAAGTTAACTTCATTTATCAATCGGTAACACCTACGCCAAGCCCTTCACCAAGCCCATCTCCAACTGCTTCGCCTACGCCTTCTCCAACGCCTTCACCAACCCCCTCACCAAGCCCCACTCCAACACAAACAACACCGTCAAGTCCAACCCTAAAATCCACTCCAATCCCATCAAGCACTCAACCAACGGCTGATTCCACCCATTCGTCAACAGCTAAGCCTCAACTAACTAGCCAACAACCAATGAATGTTTACGCGATAACAGCCATTATTAGCGTTTTAGTATTCGTTAGTATTGGAGTGTTTTTGGTATTTAAGAAAAAAAAACATAGATAATGATTAGAAACAGGATTTACAGACTTGAAAAAGTGAATAAGTTGAAATTGCAAGACAAAATAGTAACAATACTCACAGCAATAATTATAATTCTAATTTTAGGCATTAGCGGCGGAACCCAATTCTATGATCTTTTATCAAGGAATCAAACAGATATACCAAACGACTCGCCTGTTCCAATTACTACTCCGGTCGCTACCGCCGCTCCCACACCAACTCCTTTTTGTCAAACGCCTTCACCCTCGCCCTCACTCACCCCTCAAACCACCACAAATTCGATCCCAACGCCTGAGATAACCACAAATCCTTCATCCACGTCGATAACAACGCAAACCTCTGTGCCTTTAGATTTATGGTGGCAGACAAACTGGGCCAGCAACGGGGCAGCATTTAACGTCACCTACAATAAAGTGCCGAATCCACAGCCCTTGGTGGAGTCCCTGAGTTCAAAGTCCATTCGCAATGATTATGGAGGATTAATAAATAATACAGAAGACCAAAGAGCGACGATTTGGAGACACTTATGGAAAACTATCCGACATTATAATAATATCAAACAGCTTTTCTTCTGGATCACTTCCGTTTCTAACCCCAAATCCACCTGCAGCCTGGGGAAGCCTCGTTTACCCTGCGTCATCATCCTTTGAACAGAGCAAATTTTCCCGCAACTTCACCTCAACTGCAACATACAACAACTACACACAAGGAACAACGCCCTGGACTGGCTCTTATAACGAAGTGTTTTTTGGTCGCATAACAACTTCAGCGGGGGAAATAACATTCTTAGGAAATGCGACAGCACCCTTGACCTTTAGGGATGGCAAGCAAGCCTTTGTAAGCCGCACCGAGAAGACCAGTTATTTCCTCGATGGCAGACCTTATGTTGAGACGTCTCTGACAATAATTGGGGAGTCAAGCGAGATCTTAGGTGAGTATCGTTTGATGAAGGAAACTGATAAAACTGATACATTTTTTGCTGATGGAAGCCAACGAACAAGTCAAATAACCATAGTCTATCAGCGTGATGAGCACGCAACGTGTACAGGAAAAAGCGGTTCAGGAACAGTTTTTGGAACTGATTTAGTCGAAGGGCGACTTGTAAGCTATGATGGAACAATTGGGTTAAATTACATTTTTGGTCTAGGAGGGATATGGCACAAAGCTGCTTATTATGAGAATAGAGCGGCGGCCTCGAGATTAATAGAGAGAGTGCCTTTCGAAGTCATGTTCATAGACGATCCTCTGATGAGATCAATATTCTAATTACCTAGAATTGCGGGTTCATCTTGGCAATCTACCAATCGGAGATATTATCTTTTTTAAGCACAGAATTTGTTTCTCACGCTCAATCAAAGCCAACCCTTAACACCCGCGCCTTATCACCAACTTGATCGTCAACTTAGAACTCTTCTTTTTCAGGCTCCAAACTGCCTCAGATCCCCAGTAGTTGAGACTTTACTCCTAGCTCGATTGGTTCATAAAAGGAAACAAAGGCAAACCTCGTTAAAGCCCAATGATGACTTCGGGTAATATTAACAAGCGGCAAATAATCTGAAGCTCAGGTTACAGTGCGCAAACACCCAGTAAGCATAGCCCTTTCAAACCGCATACTGCAAAAAATAGACCCAAGAGGCTTCAAAAAATAAAAGATCTAGAAGTGAATATGTAGAGCTGCATTTTGAAAACGTATCTTTGAACAAAAGAACTAAGAAAGCTAAAGCTTACTTGTTGTTTACCCCAGAGATGAAGGTTATGGATTGATTTATTTATCTTAGAAAGAATAGTCTATCAAAATTCTAAAAAAAGAAAAAAGGGAAGATAGCTGCGAAGAAACCGTTAATTGCGTTAGATGACGATATATCTCCGATGTTGGAGGTTCAAATCCCACCCCCTGCACCTTTATAATTAAAATAACCTGGGCTTTTTTCTGGCGATGATTTTCGAGTTTTAGTTTCGACATATATTTACATCCTTTTTCTGAAGACTTAGGCGCTTCGAATTCTGTGTGAATTTTTCAAATCCAGCATCGGCTAACTTACAGATTTCTTTCAGTGTCGTGGCAACTTTTGAGGTGTATTCGCTTTCGACCTTGGAAAAGTGCCTCTTCGAGCTTAACGTAAATTTTGGTGTTTTTGATGTCTATACCAAAACCTAACCCAACGAGTCTGAACGAGATTTTATTTCCCGTTGTGAAAAATTCATGCGCGAAGAAAACACTTGAAGCAAAAAAGCGAAAAACGCTCAAACGAAGAAATCAGCGCTATTTGTTATTCAACATGGTGTGAACGAAAAAGCTAGAACCCAGGATTTTTTCAAAATTTTTGGTTTTGTCTTTGTTGGTGGTTGCTAGCTGTAACATATGCTTATTAGAATTTACGTAGTCAATTTTTCTGGTGATACAATGGCTCCAATTGTACCGGATAATGAAGAAAATGCAAAATTGTGCACCTGCCCTTCTTGCCCAACATATGTAAGCTCCCATTTCAACGGCAACGTGTTTTGCGCCAGAGGAAAAGCCACTGAAAAAGTTTCAGCCACAGGCTGCAATTGCCCAAGCTGTCCAGTAACCAAAAATTACGGGCTAAACCAAACCTATTACTGCGTATCAGGAAAATCATAAAAAACGTCGCACCAATCTTTGATTTAGACTGAAAATTCAGCGATAAACGGTATTAACGAAAATTGTCTTGAATTATTAAGTGGAATACGTTTTATGTCTGAACCTTCAATAAAGAAAACTGGAATCGACAATGTTACTATTCAGAAAATCTTAAGGTCAGTGCCTTATGAAAATGGATTTCACTTTCTAAAGGACACAGGCAAGCCTTCCGGCGAAACAGCCGTCAATCTTTTCAGTTTCTTTGAGGAACTCAGAACAATAGATCTCTCATCCGTGAGGTTTCATTTTCAGCGTCGTGACTTCCAAAACTGGATAGGAGAAACAATAGGTGACAAAGAGTTGGCGGATGGAATAGACAAAATAGACGCAAACATGTCTGATCAGAACTTAAGGGAAGCACTCCTCAAAATCGTGCAAACAAGGTTTGAAGAACTTCAAACGATCTCCAACAAACAAGGTGCACAGAAGACTGCGGAGGAGCTTAAGAAGTTTAGTTTTGAAGATCTAAAACAATATGACGGACAAGGAGGCAAACCACTTTACATCGTGTTTAACGGAAAAGTCTACGATGTTTCTTCATCCAGCTCATGGTCTGGCGGTTCGCACATGGGCAGTCACAATCGCAACGAAAACCTGGGAGAGGCCATCAAAGGTGCACCCCACGGCGACGAAGTATTTTCTAAAGTGAAACAAATAGGCGTTCTTGTTCAATAAGCATTGAGCACCAAGAAAAATTGTGCTCTTGCTTTAACCGCTTTTTGAAATATCGCCAAAACGACTTTACTGCATAGTGGATAGACCTCAGCTAAAATTAAGGTCTGTTAATTTACGAAAGGAATGTTCCTTTTTAATTTCACATTGAATTCGGGAATCCAACTAAAAAGTTTGCAATTCCCGCAACACACTACAATCGTAGTGCATGCAAAAACGCTTTTATTCAATTCATACGCCTTCTGAAGACGTGATTAAGTTTATGACTGAAAAAAGCAAACTACCAATTTACTTAAGCAACAGGCCAAGCGTGCGCGTGGCCCGAATAGCCATTTTCACAGCCCTTTGCGCTGTTGGTGCGCTCATACAAATTCCAAGCCCAGTCGGCTCGCTTGCGTTTGACTCAGCGGCGGGATTTTTTGCAGCGCTTTTCTTTGGCGCATTCGAAGGAGCAGCCGTGGCAGGAATCGGCCACATGGCAACTGCAGTAGTAACTGGCTTCCCCCTGGGATATCTCCACCTGCCCATTGCTCTTGGGATGGTCTTAGCCGGTGCTGCCGTGGGATTCATAAATAAAACTCACAAAACATGGGGATTCGTTCCGGCTCTAGCTGTTGGAGTTACAATCAATACATTATTCACTTTCGTTGTTGTACCCGATCCTAACTATGGGTTAGCACTTGCGCTTGCATTCATTCCATTCGTGTTCTCGGCAGCCGTTCTCAACGTAGTTGTTGCAGGATTATCTTATGTTGGCATTAGGGGAAAGATTCGAATTTGAAAAAAACCTCCCCAACACCTTTCCCTATGGAGACAAATAGAGATCTCCTTCTTTTTGACCTTCTTAATGGAGATGTATTGGTAGTAGGCTGCGATTCTTCAGGCGGAATAGGCCCAAAACCGAATGACAAAATCAAAGTTGATGGATACACCCTTGGGAAATTTACTGCACGCGCGGCATTAATGGAGGTTCTTTCAGTTGGAGCAAAACCGATCTGCATAGTTGACGCCCTGGGGGTAGAAGCTGAACCCACTGGCAATGAAATTTTGAAAGGCATTCGAGATGAAGCTGAAAAAGCGGGATTAGACAGAAAACTTGCAGTTACAGGCAGCACCGAAAAGAACATCAAAGTCGAGCAAACAGGCATCGGAGTCACCGTCATTGGTACATGCAAGAGAAGTCAACTGCGAATTGGAACTTCCAAGGCAAATGACATAATCGTTGCAATTGGTGTCCCAAGTGTCGGAGAAGAAGTATTAGTTGCCGAAAAGAAACAAGAAATAGCAGAAACAAGTGACATTCTAAAACTTCAAACTGCCCGCTTCATCCACGACATAATTCCTGTCGGGTCAACAGGTGTTCTGCACGAAATAAACACACTCGCAGAAGGCTCCAAACTCACCTACCAACTAACTTCCCAACAAAAAATCAACATAACAAAATCAGCAGGACCAGCAACAACTATCCTTGCAACATTGGCAAAACACAACCTAGACAAACTCAAACAATTAATCAAAAAACCAATAACCACAATCGCCACCCTATCCCAGCAAACCAAAAAACTAAAATTTTAAGAAACTCCCACATTTCCTTTTAATAAGTAAGGCTTCCCGAATTCGATCTCTTCATGGAAGGTTCATACTTTAAGAGAAAGGGTTTGCTGGGGCTCTGGACTGGAAAGTTTAGGAGAGAAGAGATGAAAACCCAAACCGAGGAATTGGGTACATTTAACCAAAGCCCTCTCAGCCCCATTTCTCAACTTATTTTTCTGTTTGTTTTTTTTGGGTGACTAAAAAAGGGGAAAGATTGTCGGTTTTTGGTTTTGTTTAGGTTATTTTCTGCGTTTTCGTAGGATGAGGGCTGCTGCAGCGGCCATTATCACTATCAAAGCTGAACCTAGGGCAACGTAGGTGGTTGTTGTTGTATCGCTTGTTGGCGGGATGATTATTGCGCTTGGTGATGGAGAGGTTGATTGAACTGGCGTTTGGGTTGGCGCTGTTGTCTGCGTTGGAGCTGATGTAACAACTATTGGAGATACTGATGGACTTACGCCTAACACCGTTTCTGCCGATGATCCGTAGTAGGATTCGGAGCCTGTAAATGTTGCATAAACCGTATAGGCACCTTCAATCGGTGGAGTCCACAATGCTTTGAAATTGCCTTCCACATCGCTAGTTACTGCACCGATTTCTTCGGTGTTGCCGTTTGAATCAAGTGCAGTTAAGTGTATTTTTACTCCTGTCGCGTTTGTGGGTTTTGGCTGTTGCATGTGCAGATATTCCATCCATGAGGTCATGCTTGCGTCAGATATGGCTGGCGTGCCCTTTTGTGCCGAAGATGTGTCAAGAACAGTGCCCTTTAGCAACACGCTACTTCCTTTTGAGATAACATCGTTTTGGACTGAAATTGTGGTTTCGGTCGAGCCCTTGCCGAACGCGTATGTAAATCCGTTGTAGGTGTCCCTTGTGATGAGAGTGCCATATGCAATCGCAGTTGGTGTGTGGAATCCTTTTATGCTCCATATTTTGTTGCCTGTGAAAGCGTCAATGGCATGGATCTCCTGTCCTCTGTAGACGAATGTTGGACTGTGTTCTGTGTTGGGTGCGAAGACAATGCCGCCGCCGATGATTGGACCAGTGGAGCCGAAGGTGTACGAAGAGTAGATTGAACCGTTAGGGGCGACGTTGGATGAGTAAGGTTCTTCATTGTAAGTGTTGTTCGCGATGTAATGCCAGACTATTTTGCCGTTAGTAGCGTTTAAGGCGTATACTCCAGAGTAGCCAGTCGCGAAAACCATGCCGTATGCCCGCAAGGTTCAGGCATGTATGCCCAGAAGTTGCCCCAAGGATAATCTGTTTTTTCACTGATCCAAGCCAGCTTTCCTGTTGCAACATTGAATGCCATGAATCCTCTGCCTTCATTCTGGTCTGGAATTACAGCAGTATAAAATAGACCGTATCCGCTGCCGCTCATTGGACCCTGACGGTATACCCATGTGTCAGGATTTGCCGGGTCAGAAACAGGAATATTGTACTGTATTGCTCCCGTTGTAGTATTAATAGCCAAGATGGTTTTTGCTTCAATAGTTAGAGGTTGCCCAGGGTCTTCGTTGCGAATAGTCATTCCCACCCAGAGACCGTTCTGAATTGTGAAGTAGCTGTATCTGGAGATGCCCATGGGTTCAGGGTCAGAAACGTTCCATAAAATTCGTGTCTGGAAGTCAGTTGAGGTGCCTTCTGTGGTCCATTTTATCAGACGACCGTTTGCAGCGAGGTAAACGTATGGATCTTCGTAGAATGTCATTCCAGAAAGGCCGGTCACATTGAGTATTACTGCACCTGTTATTCCGTCGTACGCAATGAATCTTGAGCCAAAACTATAGAGTGCCGCTGTTTGACCTCTGCGTGTGCCTACATTGAAAGTTCCGTCAACCGTCCACAACTTTTCGCCAGTGGTCATGTCCAGACTGACTATTTTGCTTCCTTCAACGTAGTATGCTCTTCCTGCCATAATTGTTCTAATATTGGGTGGGGTGCTAAGCAAATATTCCTGCATCTCCGGCGTCATACATTGACTGTCCTCCTCCAGTTTGTATGCTGTGAGGCGAACCGATGTAACCGCCGATTTGACCTTCAGAGGGCGCTTTCCATAAAATGTGGGCTGTCCGTGGAGCTTCAGTGTATGGGTTCCAAGCACCTTGCGAAGCATTATAGTTTGCCTGGTACCAAGGGCCTGCTATGTTTCGCAATTCTCTATTCTCAGTGTTTATGGGAAAACTCCATTGTCCAGATGGAAGTGGGGAGTCGGGATATCCGGGTATAGCTGTTTTTTGTACTTGTACTGATCGCGTCACGCTGCTGGGCAAACTTAAATGGTCGCCTGGAAAAGAGAATTTAATCGTCCAGTTGCCGACTTCATTAAGCGGAAGGTCAAACCAAACTGTTCCTGGGCACTCTGAGTTCATTGGTCCGACGTTAAATGTGCTACCGCTGGGACTAGTGAAGGTAAACAGGTAGCCCTCATAGAAGTCACGAGCAGTGTAGGGCGGTGGTGTAACCCAGGCGTTAACAAGTAGATTTTGCCCAATTCCAACTGCAGGGTAAGGATTCATTGAAAGATATGCAAAGGTATCTCTTTTCGGGTAGTGCTCCCCCACTGTAAACGAGTCTGTTCTGTTGATGGCATTGTATAGGCTGTCTCCTGGCCAGTAGAAGTTAACGAGCCATTTCCCCTTCATGTTGGGTGTGTAAACCAAGACCACATCAGGTTGCCTTCCTTGAAATAGCTCAGGCCTAGACTTGAAAGGTCCGTTTATGATGTCGGTTGTCCCATCTGGTCTTGTGAAAGTCACTTTAGCATTAGCCCATACTGACGTTTGACCTTTGTATGGAGCAAATAGCAATGGATTTGAGGCGGTGGGCATAGGCTGCCAACTTAGCAATGTAGGAGAGTTAACTCCTATATTCGGGTAGAAACCAGTTGGTGCTGTAACGGTGGTTTTTGTCGTTTGAGCGCTTGTCTCAATTATCGCAAATGCACTGAAGAGCAATAGTAAAGTCAAAGTTAAACCAGCAACATTTCTTGTTTCTCTATTTTTCGATTTGTTTCCTGAGATTAAAATTGACATTATTTTCGTCTCCATTTTGTTTATGATTCATATTTATTTGTAAATCGTATTTATGATATAGTAAGTAATGGTTTACTTACAGCGTATGATTCATGAGAAACAGATTCACTTTGAGATATTCTGTGGAAAGACGAAGATTGCTTTGCAATGTTTATTTCCAAGCCTGATTGATTTTGTCGAATTTTGGAAAAAGGAAAAATCAAAATAGGACAAACATACAAAAAGAGATTTATAATTTTTCTTGGCTCTGCTCATAGTGCTTAAAATTGCTCTTATCTCGATCCTTATGGTGAACGCTCTTCCCTTCCCTCGATCATTTGTTTTTTGATAACAAGGTTTTGGCTGATTAGTTCGAACAAAAAATTCGTATAGTCTGGCTTGAAATAAGCTTAACTATCGAGTTATCGCTGGCTTTTCAGTCAAAGCTTGCTTTGTTTTTCGCAGACTACAACACGAACCCTAAGCAACCTAAAACTATTTTTGCGACACCTACTATTTTTTGAACATAGGGTTTTGCGTCTTTAATGAAGTCGGCTGCGGAATCGTAAATGTCTTTTTGCTGGCTTTTCATCGTTTTTGCTTCTTCAGCTTCCTTTGTAGCGGTTGTTAAGTTCTTTTGCACTTGTTCATTGCTGGGTACTTTCTCGCCTTTGGTTCTTTTGTTGTCTGCTTCGGTTTGAATTTGGGATTTCTTATTCAGAAGTTCATCAACAACTCGAGTGTAGGCAGGAAGCAGTTTATCTTGGAATTCTGTGACTTTCTTGCGGATGGTGATCCAATATTTGTCGTAGTTCAAGCTATCCATTGGAGATTCGTCCATTGTGCCTTTGCATTTTTCAATTTCAGATAATGCTTTGATGCTGGTTAGGATTTTGTCTTTGATGTCGTAAGCTTGGGAATATAGGTTGGTTACTAAGATTTCTTCGATTCCGAAGACATTCGTTACTTCTTGCATCTTTTTTATTGTTGGCAAAATGTCGTCAATTTGTTGCGTTATTTCACGTAGAGCTACTATTTCGCGTTCGTTCATGATTTCCAGCTCCTTATTCGCATATGTCGACTTGTTGGCTTTATTAGATTTGCCATTTGTTCGGTGAATCTTAAAAAAGAATATGGCTGCGAATACACAGGCTCCAACGACTGCGACCAAAATATAGGGTAATACGTCTAAGGGGGGGCTCCTGTCGAGTTTAATTTGCAGAAGAAAATTGTGGTTTTCCTCATTGCCGGCATTGTCTATACTCCAGTATTCTAATGTGTTGTTCAGGTTTTCTTTTGAAATAGTCGGTTCTCCATCTTCGCTCACCGTTTTTGTTGACCCATCATTAATTTTGTAATAAATATTTGCTACACCGCTTAAGTCATCCTTCGCTGTGAGCGCAATTTGAAAATCTGAATTGTGCAATTTGTTGTCGTAATCGTTGGAGGTAACAGGAGGTCTTAAATCAACATTAACGAGAAAAACTTCTTCTTGAGTGCTATAAGTGCCAAAATGTTTTGCAAATGCAACCGTTTTTCCATCGTCGCTAATTGATGGTGGCTCAACGGTCTCAAGGTCAATTGCGTCGCTAATTTGTTTCAAGTTGTTACCGTCTGAATTGACACAAAAAACCTTGACATCACGGGAAATCGTCCCATAAACGAAAGCGACTACGGTTCCGTCAAAATTTATGCACGGGTAATATCCGGATGCTATCGGTCCGATTAATCCTGAACCATCTGAATTAACAACATAGATTTTTCCATCAGTATTAACGAACGCAATTTTTTTGCCATCACCGCTAATCGAGGGAAATGCCCCGTTTGTGACATAAGTGCTGCCTGTGTCTTTTGACCACACAAATATTTCAAAAGTGTTGTTTTCCTTCTGAACTTGGTAGGCAATCTTGTCACCGGTGTTGTCCATAGAAGGGTACCCCTCGTTTATTCCTGCGGTGTTAGTTATGGGGTAAGTTAGAGATCCGTCCGAGAAGGCAAACATGATATCAGTGTCTAAGGCTGGTTCACCGCCATGAGTCCATGCTACCTTTCGGCCATCACCACTGATGCAAGGTTGGACGTTCATTCCGTGAAATTCCCAGCTCAATTCATAGCTCCTTGAAGCATCGGAATTGATTATGTAAACATCAGTGTTGAGGCCATCGGCGAATGCGAAGAATACTATTTTTGAGCCATCGTCATTTATGCGTGGCTGATTTCCAACTGCGATCGGCCCGGCTAGTCTTGAACCATCAGAATTAATAACATAAATACCATAGCCACTACTGTTGAAGATGCCATTCTCCGGCGCAGCTTGAAAAACAATTTTTGAACCGTCTCCACTAATGACGGGGTAGCAGGGAAAGAGGCTCTTGATGTTTGTAACTTGAGTTTGTGTGTTCCACTGCTCAGCAATGACTATGGGAAGCGAATTGAAAAGAAAAACTAAAAAAAAGACTAATATCGTTAGTTTGAAAAATGTTTTGCCATTTTTGGGATGCATTATTTTTCACCATATTTTGCGGGAGATAGAATAACGCCTCGGGTAGCTTCCTTAAGCCCACGATAGAAAATCCGCATTTGCTGAATGAAAATTAAACTGATGCAACTATGGGTTGAGATAACAGAAGTCTCCTCTAACCACAATGGGTATCTACAGATCATTGTTTAGGATTCAAGCTGAATGCTAATAAGATTTTCCACAACTGAAGTTGCCCGTCCAATCGATTATCTTGCTGCATTCGTTCTTTCTGTTCGTTTTCCTAATGCGCGAGCTAGCGCGAGTATATGTGTAAAGGTGTATAGTTGGAGTGGTGGTTTGTTGCTAGGTTTGAGTGAACAGTGTGCGCCAGTGCATTGTAGCTATGATAAGTGGTGGAGTAGTGTATTGGTTGATTAATCTTTAATGGGGGCAAATAGCTAAACTATAGAAGCAATGACTCGGAAGCGGTATTATGTCTCCATTTGGTTTAGGAAAACCCGATATTGAAAAAATGAAAGCCAACCACGACGTTACTGGCTTGCTCAATGCGTTATCGCACGAAGAAGACCCTAAAATAAGGAAATTAGCGGCTGGAGCGTTAGGCATAATTGGAGGCAAAGACGCAACAACTGCGCTAATTCACGCCCTCAAAGACCCTGATTACTACGTTGGTTTGACTGCAGCGCAAGCATTGGATAGGCTAGTCATTGATGATCTTTCTGAAAGAAACGCCTTATACATATATCATTGCAAAGAAGAAAAAAGAGCACACAGTTCCCAGAGTCTCGCAGCTAGAATTGACGAAGCCAAGAGGCTAGCAGACACAAATAATGAAACCAAGGTTGACGGCAAGGAGAAAAGCCTAATAGAAGAAATCAGAAGCAAAAGCGGAACCCTCAGTGCCAAGATTCTTGCAGAAAGAACCAATGACAACATGGGCAGACCATGGGAAAAAAGCCTAATTGTCTGTCAATTCTGCTTCAAATTCCTCGGCTATACCGAAGACGTCAAAAAATACTCTAAGAAAATCACCGAAGATTACAGGCGCAGAGCAGCTGAGCAACGTATCCACATTCTTTCAGAGTACATTTTCAATTGCCCAAATTGCGGAAAGGAGAATTTGCTCTAGAAGTATGAGATAAGTTGAAACCAATTTCGCTCGTCGTGTAAGCGAAAATCAGAATAAAGGCTTTTTTTAGACTTGTTTCTAACCACATTTTCAATTTGGATTAGAATTGTCTTTGCAAAGAAAAATAAGATTTTTGGAGTTATTTTGAATAATAATGCATTCACCTGAAATCTCAGTTTTGGTTAAGGCACGCTGCCTTGTCCCGATATTACGTCGCGCTGAGCTTATTAACTCAGCACCTTATTCTAATTAAAGATGGAGGATGAGGCGGTAATATGCTTTTTACATTCTTTCATTCATCAAAAGGAAAAGTAGCGTTAGCTATTCTTTTGGTACTGGTGGTTGTCTGCGTCGTAGGAACAATCTTTATCCTTTATGGTCAATTGTTTTCTTTCTCGAAACCAAACTCTTTATCGCCTTCGCCATCACCTGCCGTTTCTCCCATGGATACGCCATCTCCATCGCCCCTAGAAACTTCGGATTCAACGCCTTTGCCTACCCCGGAAGCAACGAGCACGCCTGATACCCCGGAAGCAACGAGCACGCCTGATACTAGACCCATTGTAAATGTGGATTTGGTGACGGCTATTTCTTCGGGTTTTCTTACAGTAAAATTCAATAATATTAACGGATTTGCGTTTTGGGTCAATGTAACCTTAAACACTGACAAACTGTTGAACGTGACAGTACTCCCAGGTACTGTTCTTGAGCCTCCGTCATCAGATTTCCCAGAAATGGTAACAATATCTCCTCAAAGTTTCATGATGGATCCAGCACAATCTAATATTTGGATAAACCGTTACGAAGATACTAATTATATTTCCATGTGGTTTTCTAGTGTTCCCGATTGGCAAGTCTATACTGTAAATACAACGCCAACAATTATCCCATCAAACAGCTCTCAAGGTTATAACTGGCAGACCAATTATGGAGATCTCGTTAAGCTGGTAAGCCTTCCTGACATCATGCAACAGGATGTTCAAACGTTTGCAATTTGGACTATTACTCAAAATCCTAGTACCCCCAATTCTTACCGAGGTATTGGCTATATAGACATGACCGGAAGTCATTTCTCAGGACCGAGTAGTTCAGAAATAGACAATATTCGGTCGTTGTTTCAAAGGGCAGGTATCCAAACCGATCATTACACAATACTAAAATAGCGAGAGCGACTTAACTGCGTTGTGTAGGAAGAATCCTAATTTTTTAATGTTGCTGTTATTTTGAGGGTATTCTTTAGCCCCGTTAAAATTTTTTTCCCGATTCTAAGGAAATTTTTCAATTGATTTGCGTTGTGGACAGTCTCCTTCGCAACTCGCCCCTTTTCGTAGTTTCTAAGGTTTTCTTAAGACCAATTTCTTTTTTGTCCAAATCTACGTCGTTCAGTATAGATGCAAGCCTTTCCGAACCGATTGTGCGCCTGCAGCATTTTTATCGAAGTGATGTGCAAAAAAGCTTAGATATCTTGGCAGGGTATATTATACAAACCGACCGATTAGGTGGTTTGATGGAAGCAGAAGTCAACTACAAGTTAAGCGACGTTCAAGGAACTGTCAAGTCTGAAGGTCAAGCCAAAGCTTGCCTCGACGAGAAATACTTAACCCTTAACGTCGAGTTCGGCGTTCCTATGCTTTTCGCTTACACGGACATCGTTGGAATCTTCTGAGCAAAAATACCAAGTCGACCTCTTCCTCACGTCCAAAGAGAAGCTGAATCTTTCAGGCTTAGGATACATGTACGAAGACTTTCTCTCTGAACTTTACAGGCTACGAAATCAACTCTTGCTCAAGTACCTGTTAATGGATGAATCAATAATTAAAGGCGGGTTCGAAGCGCTGTTCACATCGATTGACCCGCAAGGGCAAGTGAGCCAGAGTGGCAAATGCGAAGTGCGCCTCTACGAGACTGCGCTTGTGATCCTGCCGCAGAAAGGTGAGCCAATTCGAGCCCCTTACTGCTATCTTTCACAATTTAGCAAAGTTGACTACAAGCTCATTTTGGTTAGCGAGTCTGGAGAAAAAGTAGAATTTTCTATGCTTGGAGAGAAGTTTGATGCCCTAGCGAAAGGCTTGTCAGACACTTTCAATAGATTAATGCTTAGGTCCCAGCAGACAATCAAGGAGATTATTCCTGAAGCTGATCCAGCCACCGTATACAAATTGGGGGTTCTAATGAAGGATGGTCGTGCAGCAAAACGAAAAAGCATAGAGGAGCTTTCACCAATTCTCTGGCAACGCTTAGCCAAAAGGTTTGACGAAGCGGGCGTGAGCCAAGAATTCGGTTTTCTTGAATCAAAGGCACTGAAAGATCAAATGCACGTCGGAGTTAAGCGTGGACTGATGGGTGACTTGACAGGTTCATATGTTTGGCTGCTTGTTCCGCTGCTGAATGCCTCAGGGAACTTGGAAAATGCTGTTGCCTTTGAAGCTTTCTCAATGAAGTCAAACGATGCACTGAAAACGGTAACTGAGCCTAACGACGCCGAAGTCGAAGGAGAACCAAAAGAAGAAATCACAAATGAAAAGGAAACTTCAACAGGTGGAAAGGCTACCTACTTCTTTAGGTTACTTGACAAAAGCAACTACCTTAAAGCAAGCCAGCAAAACCTTGGTTTAGAGCTGGATGACTTCATGAGGAAAATGAACCGCTGCTTGATTGACATAAACTTCAGACGTGAAGCCATTTATTTGTCTGATGATAAGCTTGAAAACCCAAAGTACGTTCAGTATCGATTTGCTGTGGCGAAGATCCCGTCTTTGATGATGTTGAGGAGACAGTTTATCGGAAGAGTTGTGCATTCATCTTTTGACCAGTGGAAAAGCGACGTTACTAGTTTATTAGATTTCAACGCCAAAAGTGAAGATGATTCAGCCAAATGGAGAAAAGGAGTCGAATGAGAAAATGCCCGGATTCAAGCACCCATGCAGGTACTGCGGAAAACTAGTGTCCTCAGATGACAACGTTTGCCCTTACTGCGGGAAAGTTAACCCAGTTGGACCACTGCGATGTCCAAAATGCCGCAACCCCACCGAAACCGGCCAAATTAAATGCAGTCACTGCGGCTTGTCGCTACAGACAAACTGTCCCGCTTGCGGAAAAGCTACTTTTTTTGGTGACTACTGCCAAAACTGCGGGCAACGACTTATTGTCGTGTGTTCAAAATGCAAAACAGAGCAGCCGCCGATTGGAGAGAAATGCATAAAATGCGGCAAACCATTAATCAATAAATAAGGATTTGAGTATTATGCCTCTTCAACCTTTTACCAGAAACTATCAGGACAACAGCACAGATGCTGGATTTCAATTTACGTTCCAATGCGACATCTGCAACGATGGCTACAAAACGAACTTCATCGCGAGCAAAACCTACAAGAAAGCAGGATTCTGGAAAGGCCTTGGCAAAGCTGTATCTATCGGTTCAGAACTGGCAGGACACAGCGGCGGTTACACAATAGAACGCGGCACTGACGCCATGAGTCAACGATTTGAAGGCATGACGCCTGATTGGCACAAAGAACACGAAGCAGCGTTTGAGCTGGCGCAAAACGAAGCTAAAGCGCACTTCCAACGTTGCCCAAGATGCCACAAGTACGTCTGCGAAAACGACTGGAACGAACAAGAAGGTCTGTGTACTGAAGACGCACCAAGGGAGAGCACAGAAGTTGCAGCTGCCAGAGCCGAAAAAATGGTTACAGACATAAAGCAGAAAGCTGAAAGCACACAGGTATTCACGGGGGAAATATCGAGCCGCCAAACACTTTGTCCTCAATGCGGCAAACCATCGGGTCAAGGCAAATTCTGCAACAATTGCGGAGCACCTCTGGGAATGATTGTTTGCAAGAAATGTGGCGCAAAAAACCCCGCAGGCATCAACTTCTGCGGCGAATGCGGCAACCGGCTGACCTAAACAATACCAGCCATCTATTTTTTTCTTAAAACAATCAAGCGTGATCTTGTGTGAGTTCATTCCTGGTTTGGCTTCTTTAGAGATTACTCAGATTTGAGTAACTTTAGGGAGATGGTTAAAACTTAATTCTTATCATCTAGAAGCTTAAAGGATTAAATTCTAAAAGCGGCAATACCAGCTTGAAGGTAGCAGATGGGCACTTTTGACGGGATAGAAACCAAATTCTTTGGTGCATACGAACGATTATCGCGTAGCTTTTCCAAGGAGTTACTTGCTCGCTAAACTATTTTAAGAGAGGATATTGTTGAGTGGGTATCATCCACAGATTTAGTGGCCCTTACGCTAAAAAATGAAGAGAATCAAATTTCCAATCAAATTGTCAGCATTTCAACTCTAATTAATAGATGGATAGTTATTTGGTTTCATTTCTCGAGATGTGGAGCCGTGGTGGACGTAGAATTTAAGGAGTTTCTTTTCTTGCGTGAATAGTTTCGAAGACCAAGGAATCCAATGACGGTAGCAATTATAACAGCAATTACTATAGCCCATGTTTGTGGAAGTTGAAGAGCCGAAACAGGTTGAGAAAGAACGTAGGGGCGCATCATATTCATGTCTTCGTGATCCACAAGGTGGCAGTGCCATACATACCCTGGACCTTTCGTTGCATCAAAGGGAAAGACTGAACCATCTTGCTGAGCAAAGCGAACTCTAATCACTGTAATCTGCCTTGAATTCACTTTTATTGTATCCTTCCAACCTTGCTCTTCGGGCAGTGGCAAAATTTTTGGTCCTGTCAAATATGGTTGTAGGGATGGAACATCTTTGGTTGGGTGATTGAACGGAAGATTGCCATTTAGCGCAATCCAGTCATTAAAGTAACCAGTCACATTAATTGATTGTCGATATACTAGTTGAAACTGCACCAAATGCAGGTGAATATCGTGAGTATCAAAAGTGTTCACAAACACCCAATCTTCCGTTGATCCTAATGTAGGGATTTCAGAAATAGGCGCTGACCAATCTTGTCCATTAAGGTAAAGGTCAGTTGGGCTAAGAGTGTTTGCCGTAATATTTTCAGGAAGAGTTATTATTCTTGTTTTTGTAGGAGCTGGAAGGTTCGGATAACTGCCCTCAAGCGTTGGGTTAAGCTGTGAAGGTAACGATTTCGGCGTAAAACCTTCTCCACCAGTAACAGTGAATTGAACTATCTGGCCTAAAGTCTGTTTTTGAACATCCAGGTCAAGTGGCGGAATT
The DNA here is from genome assembly GCA_963735905.1 of Candidatus Bathyarchaeota archaeon. Taxonomy (GTDB): domain Archaea; phylum Thermoproteota; class Bathyarchaeia; order Bathyarchaeales; family Bathycorpusculaceae; genus JADGNF01. Next base: position 263,255 of record CAVTMS010000006.1, read on the forward strand.
AGAGCTACGTTTTTTAGGACTACTTTTTCTCCCACTGGAATCTTGGAGAAGTCAACCAGTATGTCGTACCTTTCTGCAGGCAAAATTAACAGACTGTTAACTGAGACTGGAGATTTAAGGTAGCCACCATCCGTTCCTATCAAAGTGAAGTTCATATTATTCGAGAAGATGAGCGAGTAAACACGAGAGTTTGAGCCGTCTAGAATTCTGAAACGGTATTGCCCTTGTTCAACATTCATGTTAGGCCATGTTTTTCCATTTACCATAATCGTGTTGCCTAAGAACGCTCCAATCGCGTAGGGATTAACTTTTGTATAATTTGTGTTGGGCACATAGTTGGGAACTTGCTTTCCTTGGTAGAAGTAGACTGATCCACCAGGCTGCAAAACATCATCGGCGTTATAGTTAGGGAACAGCCCATCTGTGGGGAAATATAGAGACCCATCAGAAAGGAATATTCTATCCTGAATAACAAGAGGCATCTCATACTGCCCGCTAGGCAACAATGAGGCAATCTGGTCACTTGGGTCTCGAATTTTATAAAGTCCAGCGAGCCCAGCCATGATGTTGAGCCGTGTCATACCTAAAGCGTGGTCATGATACCACAATTCAGTAGCAGGTTGCGCGTTGGGGTAGTCGTAGACTGCCGCGTTTGGACTTGTTGGCTCTGCAGTTCGATAGTCTGACCCATGAATTCCATTGGGAGTGAACCATTGATCTGGTCCTCCATCATAGTCAGATATAGTTTCACTTCCATGAAGGTGGATACTTATTGGAATAGGCGACTGAGCGTTCCAGCCATCTGGATTTGCAACTTTGCCGTTTGGCAACGTGTACGGGGTTCCATTGTATCCAAGTGGGAAGGGCGGAGCTAATCCTTGATTAAATTGCATCATAGCAGCGTTCATGTCGATGTTGTTTGGGTTAGCCCACATCATAGTTGGATCGACTGGAAAAATATGTTGCAACGGGTTCCCGTTCGCGTCTAAAAGGTTGTTCTCCCATTTAACTCGTGTTGGAACTCCTCTGGTCGCCTCAAAAGTGGGCCCAGGGACACTCGTCACAAAGCCCAAGTTTTTTCCAGTTACCGCATCTTTAGCTTGGCCTCCGAACCCAAAAAGTTTTGTAGGACCAAAACCTGTCGGATTGCCATTAGCATCGACTGTTGGGAGTACCTGCTGATAGAATTCGCTAACTTTGACTTCGTAGTCTTGCCGGATCACATTACCCTTGCTATCAGTGACGTTGGTTTGAACATACACCGGTGGAGCTGCTAGCTGGTTTACCCATTGTGGAATCTTTGTTGGATCCAAAAATTGTTGAGATGAAGCGGAAGCTACCGGATAAGCGCCTAGAATAAATGCTCCTATCAAGACAGCGAGCAGTAAACTCGATAATAAAATTTTATTCGTCAAAAACATCTTTAGTTTGGAATTGTTGTTTCCTATTAAAAAGTTTTGCGCTTTCCCGGCATAATAACAGTAAAGTTAACGCTAAAGCAACCATAAACGCGCGCTTCATCCGCGCAACTCACAAGACTAAAAAGGTCACTAAGAACCTATATTCTGTGAAACATCGTAAACGGACTCTGCACGTGTTTAGCAAGTTTAAACTAAATTTGTAAACCAGTATTTTTTGTGGGATTAAAATTTTAATCTTTCTCTCTCTGGAACTCTCTGACTCCTACGCTTACGACTACTCTCGCCTACGCACTCCCACGCGCGCCTCCCGTGCCTAATGTCTGTCTGTCATTCAGTCTGACACGTCAGTCCTTTAGGTCAAAGCGAACCAAAAAATAATTATGACAATCAGTTAGTATGGGAAGTAATTGAAGG
>CAVTMS010000007.1:0-705559 GCA_963735905.1 Candidatus Bathyarchaeota archaeon
TCTGGGTCGTTGGTTTGGCTTAGGTCAGTTGGCGGTTGATTTAGCCCAGGCATCTTTGGTGCTCCGTTATCCTCGTACTTTGGTACATTCTGATTTGTTCCAGGAGCTTCTGGGTTATTCAAATTTCCATATACAGCTATTGAGGCTAAAGTTGCAGCAACTACAACGATCACTGCAATGAATATTGCCATTCTTTTTGGTTTGTTCACGTTTTTCACCTATCACTTCATGTTGTAGCAGGGTTAACTTAATGCTATATTTTGGAACACTTAGCACGCTTTCTGGAACTAAGGTGTTTGAATGTTTAGAACAATTTTTCATTGCTTAAGGGATTGGTTTCTCTTTTGTCAAATCACATGAAAATTGGCCCTCGCGTTCTTTGAGATTTGAACCAGAACCCACTGTTATAATTTTTTTCTTCCAAGGAAGCTGTACTTATATCAAGCTTGGTTCTTTCTTCTTTTCAGGAGTTCGGTTTCTTTTGGAGATATTGAAAGGCGTTCATCAAGTGAATGGAGTCAATGGCAATGTCTATGTTGTTTTTAACGGAAAAGAATTGGCCCTAATCGACACTGGGTTGCCCCGAAACGCCAAGAAAATCCTCAATTACATCCAAGAGTTAGGGTACCAGCCGTCTGATATTTCCACAATTATCTTGACTCATTTTCATCTCGATCACGTTGGAAGCGCTCTTCTACTCAAGAACGCTACAAAAGCAAAGGTAGCGGCACATAAAGAAGAAGTTGATTACATTTCAGGGAAAAAGCGACCTCCCAAACTTGGAAACCTGTTCTATAGAGCTGTGTCTTCAATAGTCAAAGCATCGCCTGTGCAACCTGACTTAATACTCAATGATGACGACAAAATCGGTCGCCTAAGAATAATTCACACACCAGGACACACGCCTGGAAGTATTTCAATTTTAGACGAAGAAAGACAGGTTTTGTTTGCTGGCGATTCTCTCAGAACCAAGGGCAACAAAGTTGTTGGACCATCGAAGGAGTTTAGCGTCGATAAGACTAAGGCAAAGGAATCCATCGGAAAAATAGCGGCGTTGAAGTTTGATATAATGCTGCCTGGGCACGGGGAACCGCTCCGACGAGGTTCTTCAGATGCAGTCAAGAAGTTTTACGACTCTCTGAAGTAACATCTTTCAGCCTGTAATTCGTTTGTATTAATGGGCTATTGGGATTTCGTGAAAAACATAACGCCTTCCGCTTTCCTCAACTTTCGTCCTCGTCTTATCTGGACTTTTGTCTTTCAAGCCTGGCTGCCTTTTTCTCTTTGCGTTTAGCGTCTCTGTCCTTCTTTTTCTAAGGCTCAAGGTTTTCCCCGGTCAAGTTCGCTTGTTTCGCCTTTCTTACTCATCTCATTGTCTCCTTCTCATAAAAGAAATGATTTATCCTGGTTCTTGAAGCTATGCTTGTGTGCGCTAAAAAGTCAGCGACTTAGTAATTATTTTTTTTCGATTTGTTTAGAAATTAGAAAATAGTATGCATCTTTTTATTAACTCCAACGATTTGACGAATGTCTGGGTTGTCCACGGGTTCTGATTGAAAACAAACACTTGCCCCTTATCCGGTTTCAATATGCCTAAGATCATTTTGATTGTAGTTGTTTTTCCGGCGCCATTAGGTCCAACTAAACCAGTGATTGAGCCTTCATTTAGCGTTAAACTAGAGTCACTAACGGCTCGAAGATGACCATAACTTTTCGAGAGCCCTTCAGCAACAACTAGACCCATAACTCTCTCCCAGTTCGGATATAATTCAATTTGAATTTAAGTTTTGGTATTGCACCTTGAACGTGGGATGCTGGGATTTGAAACTACATTCTCACTCGATCACGAATGCCATCCTGGTTTTTTATAGTGATATACTAGTGAATTGGGTTCAAATCCACCATTAATTGGGACTACAAATCAAAATGATGTTCTTCTTCCGATTAATGCAAACTCGGAAACAGTGATTCTACGAACTAGACAGACAATCCTACAACAGCAACCAAACGCCGGAAGGTTTTCTTGAGCATAAAAAGTGGTGAACTGTTTGAAATTTGGTTATCATGAGTTGGTAGGATGAGGAACCGCGCTTTTTCTATATTGTTCGATTATTTGCACATCCATACAATTATTGTTTGGAGATGACATAATGGCTTTAACTACCGGTTGTTACGCCTTCAGCTATTTCGTCATATCTTTTAGGAAAAAGTGCAAAGACTAGCCCATGTGCCTGCCCACCCTACGCCTGCAGTAATTAATGCGCAATAGTCTTCATTATATGGATTTCTTATCAGATCAACTACTCCATATTCTTTGCCTTCATAATGTTTTCCGGACCAACAAGAAGTAATAGTTGTTGGCTCTAACGCCAGTATTCATTAAAAAGAAATCCCAACCCCGCGCCACCATAGTTCTTTTCGCTGATAATATTGTAAAAGGTCTTGTTTATTTTCGGTGAACCTACAAGAATTAAGTTTCCAGCTTTTAGTTCCTCATTTGCATCTTCTATCCAAGAACTACTGTAGCTAGAAATACCGAATTTAGCTCCTAGAAATCTGCTAAGCCAGGCTACAAATTCAAGCACGCCAACCGCGTCAGATACTCCTGCCACTCTTGAACTTATTTCTGGCTTATCCAAAAACTCGCTCCGATGGGGAGAGTCACCAAATATAACCGTTGCATTTGGTGAAGTGAAAGTGTAGGGAACGTTTTGAAGTGAAATTGGGTCTTGCTTCTGATGAAATGATACATTACGTTGCATAAGGTCGAACGTAATATCTCTTGAAGCTTTAAAGCCAATTTTGTGTTGTCTGTAAAACCCCGGATTTTTCAGTGCCCTGCTATAAAAAATACCTTCGCATCTCCCGATTTCGCCTTTAATTCTTGCAGCAGTTGGGAGCATGTCTTCCATTAGGCACGACAATTCTTTTCCCAGGGCAGTTAGTGCATAACGTGGTTTTAATCTACCTTCGATAGAAATTACTTTTTCGGCCTTTAGGTATTTGAGCTGATTAACTAAAGTTGCCCTTGGCATTTGAACTATTTTTTCTAAATCAGTAAACCTTTGACTTTCCTTAAGCGATAATAAAATTACTAGGAACTCCTGTTCGGTTTAGCAACTCGAAGTTTTGTTTGGACATACGAATTTACCTACTGGTATAGTCTTACACTATATCACCACAATTTAAGTCTACTCTTAAACCTTAAAACCAACAGACGTACTCTATGAGTAGGTGAGAGAATGACTGAAATCTTTCTAGGCGTAGGAACAGGAGATGTTTGGAACAAGCTTAGCGATAACGGAGGGGCTGCCGCAGCAATCAAGAAAAGTTACACATTATATGCGTTGGAGACCTCAATGGATGCCGTAGGCCTCCGCAAGGTTAACCCGGATAAAACTTTCTTACTTAAAAAAGATTATGCTGAGTTGATCAAAATAGGTAAGAAACAAGGCTTTTGTGTAAGTTACATATCTAATTACCCCGACGGTCACATGGCCTCCGCTCTTGAACTGGCTAATTTGTCCAAAATGGTAATAATCTCCAAACCTATCGATACTAATGTTCAATTTCTGTTGACTATGAAAGGGCAAAAGGAGTATTATGACCACTTCCTAGACAAAGTCTTGGTTCACGATCATTACATAGTAAAACCCGCAATTTCTATACTTAAAGAAATAATACCATATTTGCACTCCAAACATGGCTTTCTGCGAAGCATTCAGCTTTACCTTGTTGAAAAAGACTCGGCAGAAAGTAAAGAGCCTTGGCGTTTGGAAGCTTTGAGATGCGGAGCACTTTTTGATTTGGCGGTTCACTTGATCAGCATTCTCTTTGAGATTGTTCCTGAAGGCGTTAGATGGGATGGCACCGCTGGCGAATATGTACGGGTGAAACGTACAGTTGACATTGACTCTATAGTGTGCTGCACTGGAAGAGACGCAATGTCTCTTATTGGTTACAGTAAGATTATCCAAAATAGAATGGCCGAAACTGCAGGTATAATTGAACTAAAATTAAGAGAAACAATTTGCTTAAATGGCAAAGTGACCTCCGAACTGGTTGTTCCAGTCCTTATCGTCGTTGGAAAAGGAATACCTGCATATCAAGATGCCAAGCGAGACATGAAGTCGATTGTACTAAATTTCAGTAGTGAAACAAATATCGTGGTAGATATTGACAGTTGCCAGTTTTCCGGTGTCGAAAATAGTATCATTCAAACTGCATGCCAGAAAGTTAAGATAGACACTAGACGAAGAGGCCTTAATTTGCCGCTGACAAAAGCTGCACAAGAGGACTTTAATCCATTAACTGTAAAAAAATATTTCCAAGACCCACTCTTAGCTTTCGAAACAGTCAAAATTCTAAATGATGCCATCCATAAGTCTTCTGACGAACCTATTGGTATCCCTAAGAACTGGACATGCTTAGAACTAATGAATAGATTTCTCAGAAGCAAACAGATTTTGGAGATGGAATGTGCCAAGTAGCTTTGAAAACTTAATTCTTGGCACACCAGAAGGCGAGCAGGTATATTAAAAAAATAAACGGGAGAAAAATCAAATGCCTGGATTGGCTGATATTTTTAGTCAACAAAGCATTGGTTGGCTAATAATTTCTGCTATTGTTGCTATTGTTTCAGGAGTAATAACAAGCTGGTTAACGTACCGTTTCAAACGTCAAGAGATAATTGACAACACAATTGCAACTATCGAGATAAAGCAGCGGGAGCTATCGTTACAGACAGTACAATCAAAGGACGACCGAGTTCGGCAAGAAATAGTGCGTTGGGCTAACCCAATATTGGGCGCTGTTGGAGAGCTTATTAATAGACTAGACAACATCTTAGAACGCAAAGGCTACTTGGCACTAGATGAAGCATGTAAAAAACATTTAGACCCAAGTTGGTCCATTTCCTACGACTATTTAATGAATAGCTCAATATACCTTTTTGGACAATATTTTGCCTGGGTTAGAATGCTTCAGGAAGAATTGAATTTTGAACTATTTCAATCGCAACAAGAAAAAGACAAGTTTTTCAAATTGATCGCTGAAGTAAGCGATACTCTTGCGTCATATCCTCCAAAAAAATATGAATGCTCGGGTAAAGATACGCAAGTATTTCGTCTACAACAACGAGCTATCGGTGAGTTACTAATTTATCAAAAAGAGCACAGAAGTTGCCTATCTTATCCAGCGTTTCTTCAAAAAATGAATGACGAAGAGTTTAGTCAGCACTTAAAACCCTTAAAAGCTTTGTTTGAGGGTTTGACACCAAAAGACGAATGCAGATGGAAGCGACTAGACGCGACCCAGCAAACTCTTAAAAAACTAAAAGCTAATTGCGAGGAGCTACTTAGAATTTCTTCAACTTGATTGTTCCTTAAACGAAAAACTTAACCAACCTAACGCAAAAGTAGACAAGTCGAGCTTCAAAGATCTTGAAAGCGAAAAGTTAAGCATTTATAAAGTAGGTAGAACCAAATGCTTTTTTGTATCAGGCAGTGAAGAAACATGCCAAAGTTTTATGATGTGTCCATTCCAATCAATTATGAGATGATTGTTTATCCAGGTAATCCGAAACCCCAAATTCATTCGTATGCTTCGATTCCTGCGAATAAAACAAATGAATCGCTAATTTGTTTTGGTAGCCATACGGGTACGCATGTTGATACCCAGAAGCATATTCGAAACGACGGCGGCTCTTCAGCAACATTGCCGATTGACAGTTTCTTTGGGGAATGCAAATTATTTGACTTAACAAAAGTGGAAGATGCAGTCTATCAAGAAGATCTAGAAGAATTCAGTATGCAAAGAGATGATATTATCCTTTTGAAAACTAAGAATTCACAACGGGGTTACAGCAAATTTAGAGAGGACTACATTCACATCAAGCAAGATGCGGCCGAGTATCTTGTTAAGATAGGTATTAAGACTCTTGGATTTGACTACCTAAGCGCTAAAAAATTTGGTTCAGACTACATCGTTCATGAGATTCTTATCGAAAATCTCACACTTTTTGAAGGACTAAATCTTTCGAATGTCCCCGAGGGTGAATACATTTTTGTTGGTTTCCCTTTGTCAATTGACTGTGACGCAGCGCCAGCTAGAGTAGTATTGATGGATCTAAAACAAGCTGATCGTTAATACAAACCAGTGACATTACCCGTTTCATGCTCTTTATCCAAAATTTTTCCTTTCTTTGGACAAACGCGTGAAGTCACAGAATATGTAAGGACTCAACCATTTGTGGGTAATTTCGGTCTGGCTCAGTCTCGGCGTGTTTTACTGGTAAATTCGCGTCAAAATCTCTTCCCGGGGCTATTTGGTCAAGGCGTCAAGAAAAAGTAAATAGAATATTAAGTTTTGAAGGAATAAGCCAATTCGGACCTGAATAAGTGGATATCTCTACAGGACCCGGTTCCAATGCAGTTGACACTTCTGTTCGAAGACTAATTTTGATTGTAAAACAGTTTTGAGGGCTATTCTGAAGAATGTGGTGCGGTCTCCGGGATTTGAACCCGGGTCGTCAGCTTGGGAAGCTGATGTCCTACCAGGCTGGACTAAGACCGCCCAAACCGCATTTGATTTTTTTGGAGACCAGACAACGTGACCATTTGGGTCAAGATTTGGTTTTCTCCAATTGCTATAGCGTTAGATGGAATACTTTCAATTAAAGGCTTTTGACATAGCTTCTTTGATTCAGTTTAATGATTGGTTACAGTAAGAAAACACTGGCTTGCCAGCGAAAGTTCCTAAGTGGTGTCTGATCATTGCAGACTTAAGAATACAACCTTGCCATAGAAAACTCGACAAACCAAATTTTTGATTAACTCACATGTAGATCTTACACATTTAAACTTAAACAAATGGCAACGTCTCCCGCACAATCCCACCTTTCTTCTGCTCAAGACAATTTGGCAAACTACGAGAGGTGAAGAAATATGGCGCAAGAAGTAGTTTGTGTACCCCCGGATTTACCGTCCATTCTTGGGGACCGAGTAAGTAAAATCTGTAACAAGAAATAAGGATTCTTTGCATGCGTTAGGCCCTTCAAAATTTGGGGGGGGTATAGAGAGAAAGGATTTTCAGCATATAGCTAATCATCAGAACATAAAAAAAATAAAATAATAATCACATACAGACTATCTCTATCCCGCCCATTTCGTGAAAGACCTTGCCCGAATCAGTGTATCTTTGATTTAGCCGCTCCCATTTTTTTGTTTTCTTGGATCCGCTTGACGTTGAGTTGCCAGTGACCACAAGTTTAATTTTACGAAATATATTTTGGATACCAAGCAACATGTGCTTTGATTCTGCATAAGATTATAAAACAAAGACAACTATATTTGTTCGGAAGAACTGCTATGGATTGTCAGGTGGAGAGAAGCAACTTTGTTTGAATCCTTATCCAGTGATCCCCTCTTTTCTCTTTTGAGAACAGTGGGTTATAATGTTGTGAGATTACCTAAACCTTCAATCAAGCCCCTTCAATTGTTTGCGAAGAAAAACAATGAACTCTTCAGGTTGGGTGAGTTGACTGATGTTTTTAAGTCAAGAACAAATGTTGCAGTGCCAGAATTCCTCACGGATTCACCTATGCCCAACATTTCCGGAATCAAAAGCGGAGACTTCAACATCGGATTAGGGCTCTCATTAGCCGGAAACATCATCTCGTCTTTTGGAGGTAAAGCTCCAGGATTAGAATCTGTATTTAAGAAGGCAGACACCATTGCATTTCAATATGAGGCGGTTTTGGAAGACAGCATAGGAATTGCCCAACTTGATCAGTTTCTGTTTGATTCTGACATTAACCCGCTATCAAAGTATGTTGCTGGACTCCTAGATTCCGATCAAGTGTACGTTGCGACAGCTACTTTGAAAAGTCGCAAGTTCACAATTTTGCCTAAATCTTCAAAAGATTCAAATTTGGATGTTAATTTACCTCAGGTCCAGAATCTCATGGGTTCAAATATCAAGGTCACAAGTTTTTCTCAAAATTCAGCAGCAATTACCTTCGAAGGCACAATACCGTTGGTTTTTGGCTTTCAAGCTCAACAACTCTTTTATGACAAAGGTCGTTATACCAGACAAGAACCCGCTAAACCGAACATCGTAATGCGAGGTCCTTCTGGATCGAAATCCCAGAAACTGCTCACGCAGGGACCATTTGCAAGTTTCAGTGATCAGTGAGATAATGGCTAAGATACAAATCCTTTTTTTGTCATCGAATCCTCAAGACACAGATAGACTCAGGTTTGATGAAGAAGCACGCAGCATAGATGAGGCTCTCCGAAAAGCCGAATTTCGAGAGTTCAACTTGGAGACACAATTAGCGGTAAGAAGCACTGACCTAACAGGATACATGCTTCGCTACAAACCAAACATCGTGCACTTTAGCGGTCATGGTACACAATCAAGCGAGATAATACTCGAAGACTCAACAGGCACTAGCCATCCTGTTTCATCTAGTGCCCTAACTCAGCTTTTCAAAGTCTTTCGGAACACAGTCAAGTTAGTAGTTCTTAATGCCTGTTTTAGCGAAGTTCAGGCACAGGCTATCGCCGAAAACATCGACTGCGTCATAGGCATGTCAAAGGCCATAGGCGACGATGCGGCTATAAGGTTTGCCACCGCCTTTTATCAAGCCCTAGGATATGGATGTAACGTCAAAGATGCATTCGATTTGGGCTGTATCGAAATAGATTTAGCTAGCCTTGACCAAAAAGATGTGCCCCAACTTATCACTAGAAAGGACTGCTCCCCTGAAAAAATTGTCTTCATAGAAAGAGAATTACAGCCCCTCACACCAACGATCAAATCTGACCCTTTGATGAAGCACGAGCAGCTTAATCCAGAAAATAAAGCGTCAAATCAATATACACAGCCTCCTGAGTTCAAACCAATTCACTCGCAAACGAGAAAGGAAAATCTATCGGAAGAAGTACAGACTAATAGCGATCCTCTAACTGGACGCTGGAAATTTCCAATTGCGGGGGGTCATTTGCGATTCAAAAAGGAAGGCGAAGATTATACTTTCACACAACACGGACCGTTTTCAGTAAAGTTGGGTGAAGGAACAGCAACCCTAATAGGAAACCAGGTTCAATTGAAAGGAAAGTCCTTGAAAATACCCATTTCAGGAAGCCTGACCTTAAAAGGGGATAAGCTTGAAGGTTGGTACGCGACGGATTACGTCTACTTGAGCCGATCAAAATAAAACGAATTTTAGGACAAATCCTAAAGTTTGAGCGTCAGCCCGATCAATGAATCAATGTACCCGAACTTTCCCGAAAATTTTTCGGCAATTTTTGCGCGAACTCTCAAGCAGCCCTGCCTTGTTTTTCCGTATAAGGTACCCTGATTCGCGGAATTCCGAAGTATTCCTTGATTCTTCTGAACAAGCAATAAATCTTCGTTAGTTCGGGTTGAATTAGTCATTTATTCGTCCATTTCTAACATAATCTAAGTTTCTTATTATGACCAGACTGGTCAAAGTTGCCCTTAACAACCATTAAAACTAAATCGGGGAACGTGAGAATAGAAAATGGATTGCTTAAGAAAAAATATTTGCGGGGAAAACAATGTGGACGCACCCAAGAAAGGATTCAAAACCATCGATGAGTATATCGCTACTTTTCCGAAAAACGTCCAAAATATTTTAGCGGAAATGAGGCAAGCAATCAGAGAATCTGCACCGCAAGCTGAAGAAGTAATTAGTTATCAAATGCCTGCTTTCAAATTGAATGGGATCTTGGTGTATTTTGCGGCGTTCAAGAATCATATCGGGTTTTTTCCTACTACCTCTGCTATGGAGACTTTCAAAGAGGAATTGTCTGGCTACGCAGTAAGCAAAGGAACCATCCGGTTTCCTTTAGATAAGCCAATTCCATTGGACCTGGTAAAGAAAATTGTAAAGTTCCGAGTTAAGGAAAACTTGGAAAAACCAAAAAAATATTAGCAAACTTGGCCTAACACAGAAATGGCAGTAAGATGAACGCTGAAGCAGATTCTGAATTGGTTTCGCCTTGTGGAATGAATTGTGCACTTTGCTCAGGTTACTTGGCCTTGAAGAATGATTTGAAAACCAAGAGCATTAAGATGTCTTATTGCACGGGATGTCGACCTAGAAACAAGAATTGTGCTTTTCTAAAGAAACATTGCTCCAAATTATCAAACGGTGAAGTCACATTTTGCTTTGAATGTTCAAGTTTTCCATGCGACAGACTAAAAGCAATTGATGCCCGATACAACGCTCTCTACAGAATGAGCATGATAGACAATTTAGTCTTCATCAAAGAAAACGGAATTGAAAAGTTCCTTGAAAGCCAAAAGCAACATTGGAAATGCAAGAAATGCGGCGAATTGGTATGCTGCCACAACGGGATCTGTTACAACTGCAATTCGGATGAGTTAAGAAATAAAAAACAGAAATACCGCTGGGAAGAATGAATAACAAAAGCAAGTCACTTTGTTTGAAACTGGATTTTGCAGCTTCTTTTTGCGTATGTATGAGAGAGCAGAAGTTTAAGGGAGGGATGTCATGCTAGAGAGGGGGTCTGCAAGCACTTTCTGCTCTCCCACACCTGAAATCCAGCTATATTTTTTTGCATTAATAACTTTTGTCTAAGAACACGTATGCATATATCTAAAATAATGTTGATTTTGCTGAAATCCGATAAAAAATTGGAACTTTGTTAAGAAAAAAAACGAAGTTCAAAGAATTCCGTTGTGCAGCGCTAATATTGGTACCGCATGTTTGGTATATAATTTACAAGTGAAATCAGCTTTTTGCTTGGATGAAGAAGTTGTTGTTGACCCCGGTCAAAAAATGAGACCAACAACAACTTCTAATTCCAAAATCGTTATCAGACACCACCCACAAAAGAACACACGGACAGGGGAAAACATGGCGATGCCCAAAAACTACACCTATACTGATGCAGGCGTAAACCGTGAGCAGCGTCACGAATCCAAAAAGGCGTTGGAGATGCTTCATGATACTTACCGGTTTAGCCGTTTTGGACCAGTTATGCATCTGCCGTACAGCAACATTTTCCAGCTTACAGAAGACAAATTCTTGGATTTAACAATTGAAGGCGTCGGCACGAAAGTTCTCGTTGCACAGTTGGCGGAAAGATACGACACCATCGGCGTCGACGCTGTAGCCATGGCAGTAAACGACGTTATCCGATCAGGAGCAACGCCACTGGCAATTTCTGACAATATTCACGCAAAAGCCAGCAACCCCCAACTCGTAAGAGAATGGCTCGCAGGAATAACTGACGGCGCAAACCAATCCGAATGCCCAGTCGTCAGCGGCGAAATAGGCGACGTCGCCGAAATCATAAACGGCATCAAAGCAGGCGAAGGCTTCGACATGATAGTCGCAAGCATCGGCCAAGTCGCCAAAGAAAAAATCATCACAGGAAACGGCATCAAACCCGGAGACCCAATAATCGGCTTACCCAGCAGCGGCTTGCACAGCAACGGGATAACGCTTGCAAGGAAAATGCTTCTAAAACCCTGGGGCGGAAAATACCTGCCAACCGACAAACCAGCAACCCTCGAAAGGGACGTCGTCAGCGAAGTGCTGGAACCCACAAAAATCTACGTCAAACCCTTCCTCAAAGCCCAAGAAGCAGTCAAAATCAAAGGCGCCGTACACATAACAGGAGACGCCTACCTCAAATTCAACAACCTAACCGGATTCTCACACGGCATCGGCTTCGAATTCGACAACTTCAAACCACAACCCATCTTCAGCCTGATCCAAGAAGCCGCCAAAGACTACTGCCTACAAATAACCGACGAAGAAATGTTCCGAACATTCAACATGGGCTGGGGCTTCGGCATAATCGTAGACAAAACAGAAACCGACAAAGCCCTAGACGCCCTGGAAAAAGCGAAAGCGCAACCTGAGATAATTGGCAAAGTAACCGATTCACCACAAAAAATAACCATAAAGCACGGAAACAAGAAAATCTTTTTGGCATAGACGGTTGCACAGTTTTGGGGCAAAAGCGTTTAAATTTAGAACCTTCTGACTTTAATTCATGAAATACCGCGCCAAAATCGAAGTCAGCCTCAAACCAGGACACACCGACCCCGAAGGCAACACCACACAGCACTTGCTCAAAGAACTCGGCTACACCGTAAACGAAGTAAACGTCAGCAAAGTCTACACCATCCAACTCGAAGCAGCAAACCCCAAAGAGGCAAAAACGAAAGCCGAAGAAATGGCCAAACGACTTCTAGCAAACCCAACCAAAGACAACTACACAATCACCCTCGAGGAGCAATAATGAGCCTCTACACCCGCGCCAACGCCGCTTTCCACATGCACACAATCAACACGCAAAATGCAACCGATAGCCAATTGCAAGAAGTCAGCAGCGAACTCGGCTTAGGACTAAGTCTCGCACGAAATGAAACAAGTCCAAACCTACTTCAAAACACAGAAACGAAACCCAACCGACGTGGAACTCCAAACAATCGGACAAACCTGGAGCGAACACTGCTACCACAAAACGTTCAAAGGAAAAATCCGCATGGACGGCAAAGAAATCGACAGCCTCTTCAAAACCTACATCGCCAAAGCCACAAAAGAAATGAACCCAAAATGGTGCATCAGCGTTTTTGAGGACAACGCGGGCATTATTAGCTTCGACAAAGGCTACGGCATCGCTGCGAAAGTTGAAACTCACAATCATCCTTCAGCTGTGGAGCCTTTTGGTGGAGCAGCAACAGGCGTGGGCGGCGTAATTCGCGACGTATTAGGCGTCTGGGCAGACCCAATCGCGTGCACGGATGTTTTGGGTTTTGGTCCTTTAGATTATGATTACAACAAGTTGCCTGCGGGCGTGAAGCATCCCAAGTACGTTTACATGGGCGTCACCGCAGGCATCAGCGCCTACGGCAACAACATGGGCATCCCAACCGTAAACGGCGCCATATACTTCGACGAATCCTACACGGGAAACGTCGTTGTTTACTGCGGCTGCATCGGGCTTCTGCCGCTTAAGAAATTCAAAAAAGAAGCCAAAGCCGGGCACATCGTAGTTGTTGCAGGCGGAAAAACGGGACGCGACGGCATCCACGGCGTCACCTTCGCATCAGCTGAGCTAACAGAGAAATCTGAAGAAATTAGCAGACCAGCAGTCCAAATCGCTGATCCAATCGAAGAAGAAAAAGTAAAACGCGCCATAATCGAAATTCGAGACCGCGAACTTGGCATCCGCAACAACCGATCTTGGCGGCGGAGGCATGTCAAGCGCAGTTGGCGAAACCGCAGAAAGGTACGGCTGCGGCGTCACCGTGAACCTGGATAAGGTACCGCTGAAGTACGCGGGATTAGCGCCATGGGAAATTTACGTCTCCGAATCACAAGAACGAATGCTTCTAACAGTTCCTCCAGAAAACCTCCAGAAAGTTCTGAAAGTCTTCGAGAAGGAAGATGTCGAAGCCAACGCTATTGGCGAACTCACGCCAGAAAAACATTTGCGCCTCCGTTACGAAGGCGTGACCGTCGCGGATTTGGACATGAAGTTTCTGTTTCAACCGATCAAAAGCATGAAAACCGCAACCTACACAAAAGTCAACCTAAAAGAACCTAAATTCGATCAGCCAAAAAACCTGACCGAAATTCTCATGCAACTGATGTCCGCTCCAAACATCGCCAGCAAAGAAAGCGTTGTCCGCAGCTACGACCACGAAGTCAAAGGCAACACAACGCTCAAGCCATTGCATGGAGATTACGCTGGACCAAACGACGCCTCAATAATCAAGCCGCTGGACAACTCGTGGAAAGGCGTTTCCATCTCATGCGGAATGAACCCGAACTACGGAAAAATCGACCCTTACTGGATGGCAGCCTCCGCAATAGACGAAGCTTTAAGAAACAACGTTGCCGTCGGCGGAAGCAGAATCGCTTTACTGGACAACTTCGTATGGGGCAACCCCGAAAAACCCGAACGCTTAGGCTCACTTGTCAAAGCCTGCGAAGCCTGCTACGACATGGCAAAAGCGTTCAAGGCGCCATTTATCTCGGGCAAAGACAGCCTCTACAACGAATCACCACTGGGCCCAGTAACACCAACGCTGCTCATAACAGCAGTCGGAATAGTCTCCGACATTCGCTCCGCAGTATCCATGGACCTCAAAGCCCCAGGCAACCTACTTTACATCGTCGGCAAAACCTACCCCGAACTAGGCGGCTCAGAATACTACAAACTAAAAGGCTACTTAGGAAAATCAGTTCCCAAAGTTAGAGCAACAAAAGCCAGAAAAACCTTCAAAGCCCTAACCAAAGCAATCGAAAAAGGCTTAGTCAAATCCTGCCATGACCTCTCAGAAGGCGGCTTAGCTGTGGCAGCATCAGAAATGGCTCTCGCAAGCAGTCTATGGGGCGGAACTAGACCTTAAGAAAGTTCCCTCAAAAGAAGTTGAACGAAACGATCTTGTCCTGTTCTCAGAATCCAACAGCCGATTCCTCGTAGAAGTCAACCCAAAAGACAAAGCCGACTTCGAAAAAGTAATGAAAGGAAAAAGTTTTGCGGAAATCGGCAAAGTCACCAAGAACCCACAGCTAAAAATCAATGGCCTAAACGGATCCACAGTTATCGACGCGTCAGTTGCGGATTTGCGGGCAGCTTGGAAACGCACCTTAAGTACGGAGGCCTAAAAATGAAACTCGAAGACATCCGCGTACTAATTCCGCGAGTTGGCGGAACCAACTGCGACGCCGAAACCGAACGCGCCTTCCGCGAACTTGGCGCCCAAGTCGAAACACGGCACCTTAACGAACTAATCAAACAACGAAACCTCATGGACTACCACGTCTTAGTGTTCCCAGGCGGCTTCTCTTTCGGCGACTACGTACGCTCCGGCGCAATATTCGCCAGACTACTAACAGCTAAACTCGGCAAAGAACTCCGTGAATTCACCAAAGCCAACAGGCCAATACTGGGCATATGCAACGGCTTCCAAATCCTCGTCGAAGAAGGCTTACTTCCAGGCTTCGAGGCAATGCCAGAGTATCCTGAAGCTTCGTTAGCTTCGAACATTCCCCAAGGCTTCAAATGCGAATGGGTCTACCTCAAAAACGAAAACAAAGGCAAATGCATATTCACAAGCAAAATCCCACAAAACAAAGTGCTCCGCATGCCAATTGCACACGGCGAAGGAAGATTCCTATTCCCCAAAGAAAAAGAAGACCAACTTCTCGCAAAACTCATCGACAACGACATGGTAGTTCTTCGATACTGCGACAAAAACGGCGAAGAAGCCAAAGGCAAATACCCAACCAACCCAAACGGCAGCTTCCACGACATCGCAGGCATCTGCAACAGCGAAGGCACAATATTCGGATTAATGCCGCACCCTGAACGCGCATTCTACTGGTGGCAACAACCCGACTGGACACGAGCAAGAAAAAATGCCCCAATTTGGGGATGGAAAACTAATTTTCGAAGGGTTGCTTGAGCACTTAACGAAGAAGCTCTAGATCTTTGGCATAGGGCAAGCCTGCTCTAGCCCCAATTTTCATTACACATCTTGAAGCGACGAAATTCCCAAGTTTCCCGCTTTCATGCAGACCCCTATTGTTAAGCAGACCATACAGAAAGCCCGCGTCGAAGGCATCTCCTGCACCGGTTGTGTCAACTGCTTTAACGTCGAAAGCCTCTATTCTGACCCGATCGCGCCCATTAGTTACGTAGCTGCCGTCGCTCCCAAGCTTGACCGCAACAATTTTTGCGCCTTTGGCGATTAATGCGTCAGCTCCTTTGACATAATCGGCGTAACCTGTTATGAGTTCAAGTTCGCCTCGGTTTGGCATCATGGCATAAGCTCTTTTCACAATCGGTTCGAGCTGGACCAATCCCTTCCTCGCATACAATGCACCCGGATCAAAACTTACCTTGACCGTTTTGGGAAGAGATTCAAGCAGCTTCTTCTGGGTTTGGAAGGATCTTTCGCCGACAAAAGAAGTAAAATGCACAAATTTTGTTTGAGCGACATATTCCTTGTTCATTTCATCGGGAGTTATTGTGTCGTTTACTCCTGAATTAATGTAAAGAGCTCGCTCACCTTTTTTGTCAACGAAGCCCAAAACCGCACCGCTCTTTCCATGCTTGGAGCAAATAACGCCGGTTGTATCCACGCCTTCTTTTTTGAATTCTGCAACCTGCGTGTCGCCATCGCAGTCGGAGCCAACTTTTCCTATGAACCCCACTTTGCATCCAAGACGCGCCAAACCGACAATTGTGTTGGCTGCTGATCCTCCGCAGGTTTCATGAACAGATTCTACAAAGCTTTCCTCTTCAGCGCCAACGATTCGGTTAACTTTGAACAGCTTATCTAAGTTAAGCGCGCCAAAACCTACAACATCAAAACTTGTCATGAGAACAACTCGCGTAAGTTGATGTTATATTTGCCAAGTTTCCCGCCGTAGTTCCCAGCAGAAATGGAGACAACCCCATCCACGTATCTTGCGGCTTCAATGCCTGCCTTCATGGCTTTCTTAACTGCATCCAAAGACATGCCGTTAATGACTATTTCAGGAATGTAATTTACTCCATCTGGAACTTTGGACGCGTCACCAAACTTCTTCTTGAGTGAAGGACAGTACAAATGATTCGTAGTTGGACCAATTAACGGAAAATGAGTTTCAGGCTTAGAACCCGCTGAGCAAACATCAAAAGGCGTCACCACACCTTCGATCTTGTGTATCGCCTCCAAGGCTTTGTCGCCTGACTTCTTCAAAGCCTCTTTAGTTGCGCACATGATCCAGAAGTTGCCACCCGTAACTCCATGAGCATAACCGATGTGCCGCTCAATAACAAAGTCGGGAACCATGAGAGGAACAACAATGACCTTTTTGTTAAAGCGTTTTTCAATATACTCGTAGCCGTCACCGCAATGTCCGACACGCTCCATCATATCTAGTTTGCCTTCAGATTTGGGCAACTCATCGAAAACTGCAGTGAAAGGTTTCACCAAAATGTCCTGTCTAATTCTGTAGGAAAGTTCTGCCTCAAACTTCTTTATAATATCAGGGAAACTCTTGTTCGGATTCAATTCACCCCAAAACTGCAAGATGGCACCCGGGCGCTTGTCGGGAGTTTCCTTTTTGTTCAAATATCTCTCGACGCCACCCTCAACTCTCCCAATCACAACAGAAGGATGTAGAGGTTGCACCGATACCCGCAGCGCGGACCGTTTCCTCGTCATCAGCTGTAATCATTACACGGCAAAAAATGCCTTCAAAAGCTTCTGCATAAGTGTCTTCTATTGGTGCTGCAATTTTACCCAAGTTTTCCAACTGCTTCGCCTCTCACTTTTTTCCTATAATCGCTACTCTCTTTGGAGAGTGATTCCATATTTTCAGGTGTTACTATTTGAACCTTAGGCAAAGCTTTCGGATAAAGTAAGAGGAGTCGATTCAGAATATTCGAGTCAATAGCGCTATTTTTCAGGGACTCAATATTCCAATTCTCAATAAGTTGAAGAACTCGAGCTTTCCCATGCTTAAGAAAAACTTCAGCAAGAACAGCAGTCACAAGATTATTTTCAGATAAGACCGCGACTTCAGCATTCTTAACAGCATAACTGTTTCCGTTGAACGAAATTGTTAATCCGCCATTTTGGCGAACAAGTTGAAACGCTTCAACGTCGGTTATGCTGTCACCAACATACATTGAACCCGACAAAGCCACGCTCAACTTGTCGACTATATGTCGGATAGCTTCAGCTTTCTGCTCCCCACCTACGGTCACAACGTCGGAAAGCATTTTTCCACAGCACATTTGCGGAATTTCCTCCCAGAAAATTTCGTCAAGACGTCTAATTGACGCCTGATCCTTCGCAGAAAAATCTTTGACCGAAGTTGCTGAGGGAGGAATTGTAATCATTGGTATTGCAGCAATTTCATCGGCGGTTTTTCTCAATTTTATTTTTTCTTCTGTTGACAACTCGTATTTGTCGATGCTCAACCTTGTGCAGTAAGTATTTTCAAATGGAAAACCTACAATTTCGCAAAGCGCCCGAATGTAGTGTTCGTAACTTGTACTAACTATGAATGTGTCGGTGATACACGTGATGTGTTTTAGTGTTTCTTTGCTGCCTGAAATCAGCAGCAGGTTTTGGGCGGAAAACTCCTTCATTTTTTTATCAGTTACATCATAAGCTTTCAGGAAAGGCAAAATGAGCTTGAGCGTATCACCAGCATTGTACCCTGCTTTCTTCACAACATCAACGAGAACGTCATCATATTTGCTTATTATCGAAAAAAGTCTGTCACCGTTAGGAACAAAGTGCGCCGTCAACTCGAAGGCATTGTCGTTTTTGGATATGGGTCCTTCGCAGTCGGAGACGAAAACGCCCTTCAACTATTGAGCCCTCAGCTGCTTCATGTGCTTGATGCTTTTATCAATAGTCTTTTTTGAGGCAACGTCGTTGCGATTCCAAAGTGCCCCACCTTTGATCGCGTTTATTCCTTCCAAACTGACATTTCTTGCTTCCTCGATATTTTCTCCTACACCTAAGACGCCGACAACTCGAGATTTCAATGCATAAGTGAGTCCATTCCTGAGTTCCATGGAACCAGGGTAAACGCGAATTCGGTCTCCATACTTTTTCGACAAAGCATAAGCAACTGTGAGGTCAACTGGTGTATCAATTTCGCTTTTGTTAACCTTCTCAGGGAAAACGTCGGCAAAGCCACCGTAGCTCGAAGGAACCTTGTAAGTCAAAACGGTCGCTTTCTTGTCAACTTCAACTCGCGTTAAGTTGCCTAGCAACATTCCATAGCAAATGTCGACAAAGTCTTCTTTTAGGACTGGAAGAATGTTCATTATTTCAGGGTCGCCAGGTCGGCTGTTATTCTCCAAGATCTTAGGTCCACTGCAGGTGTGCATGAAAGCCAAGTACAAAGGTACTCCACGCAGGGCTGTTTTATCTGGTATCTTTGCGGTCCATTTTTTGAAGATCGCCTGGGCAATTGCAAGTTCATTATTTCGGTCCGCCTTTGACATAAATGGCAAATAGTCTACAGTGTCTTTGTAGCTGCCCATTCCGCCAGTATTTGGACCTCTATCATCGTCGAAAGCGCGCTTGTGGTCTCTTGTGTCGGGAAGAACGGCAAGGTGCTTTCCGTCGCAGAAAGCCATAAAACTAGATTCTTCCCCATCAATTTTTTCTTCGATAATTACTGTGCCATGAGCGAAGCTTGACATGAAGTGCTCAAACAGTTGCTCCCTCGTGTTGAAGTGATCTCCCCAAACTCCGACACCCTTTCCAGCAGTTGGTCGGTCGGGTTTCACAACGGCTTGGTTCTTTAATTCATCAAGCCACTCGTAAACCGCCTGCTTAACTGATTCGCTGTTGCCAAAATCTTTGGGATTAAAAACCTTGAATTTAGGATTTGCTTCGGGGGCAATTTCCTGAAAAAGCATACGTTGCTCGACTTTACTAACTTCTATTGCGTAATCTTTCATTGGACAAATAACCGGTAATCCAGTGCGTTTTTCAATTAGGTCACGAGCACCTTCAATTATGGGTTTTTCAGGTCCAACTATAACGAAGTCAAGATTTGCTTTATTTGCCTCGGCGAACTTACAGATCGCCTCAATGTTCAAGTCGGGAATAACGACGTGCTTTTTAGCTTTTTCAACATTGAACGGGTTCAGCTGCTTGTCGGCAACATAAATTTCAACTTTGTAGTTTGGGCTTCGGCTAAGCGCATCAACCATCGCAACCTCTCGTGCACCATACGAGACAACTAGGACGCCTATTTTCTCCATTAGGAAACACCGGTTTGATAGAGAATTAACGCGTTTGCTTAAATGGTTTTACCACTGCACGCCTTGCGCTTCACTGACTGTCTCATAAATTCTGTTTTTCTCTTGATATCCTTCCGAGAACTTCTTCTTCATCTTGTCAGCGAACTCTTGAGCCAAAGGCGTCGGATACTTGCCCGTGATGCAAGCCATGCACAATTCATCTTTAGTGCAGCCAGTTGCTTTTACCAAATTCTCAATCGACTGATAACAAACCTTATCCGCGCCGATGATTTTGGCAATTTCCTCATCATTATGATTCGAGCCAATAAGTTGACCATATGTGGACATGTCTATTCCGTAGAAACAGGGACCAATGATTCGTGGAAAAGTAACGAACATGTAGACTTTCTTGGCGCCTGATTTACGAAGTTTTTCAATTATGACTTTGGTAGTATCTCCGCGAACAATGCTATCTTCAGTTATGATAACGCGTTTTCCAGTAACTTTTGAACCGAGAATATTCACTTTTCGATCAATAGTTGAATATCGCTCGTTGTTTAGCAAAATAAACGCACGTTCGGTTACGTACCTGTGCCTGCGGCTGGCACGTTCCCATCTTATCCCCGAAGCTTCATGAACACCCATAGCTGAGTCGTCCCCAGTTTCAGGTACAGATAAAATCAGATCTGCATCTTTCACTGCTTCAGGAAACTCGTTAACGATGTTTCTTCCGAAATCTTCACGAATCTCATAAACGTATTTTCCACCGCCAAAAGTGGAGTCAGGTCTTGCAAAGTAAGCAAATTCAAAAGCGCAAAAAGCCTGACGTGGGTTTTCGATAAGCTGTTGACGTTTGAAGCCGTCTTTGGTGGCGATAGCCAATTCGCCAGGTTCAAGTTCAAAATCACGTTCGAAGCCGTTTATGTCCAAGCTGACGGTTTCGGATGAAAAAGCAAAGTTTTTGCCGTCTGAACTATGACCCGCACATAAAGGCTTTATCCCATGCGGATCTTTGAACGCAAAAAAAGTGCCATCCCCAGTTATGCCAATCACGGAGAAGGCGCCATCTAAGCTTAGCATGGTTGCTTTGACTGCTGAAGCTAAATCCTTACCGTCCTTTAGTTCAACTAAAATTTTATTGCAGACTAAGTCTGAATCGCAACTGCAAGAGAAACTTGGAAAATGCTCCTTCATCTCTTCCAAAAGCCGCTGCGTATTTACGATGTTACCGTTAAAAGATACAGCAACCTTAATTCCGTTTGCCTCAGCCGTCATTGGCTGAGTACCCTGGACGATGGATTGGTCATCACATTTGCCGCTCGTGGTGTACCTGACGTTTGCTATGCCGATATTGCCCGGTAATCGTCCAAACCATTCTTGAATTGCACTGGTTTTTAGCTTAGGGACCAAATCAAGATTCTTGTAAGTGAAAAACTTTCCATCATTATAAGTCAAGAAGCCATGTGATTGGTGGCCTCGGTGATTTTCTGCGCGGATGCCCCAGTAAACGTAAGAGAAGACCGGTTGATTCTCGAAGTTTATTGCCCCAAAGACACCGCAGCCTATGTGAATTCCTCTTAGTGCAAAGGCATTAGTGAAAAATGGCTCTTATGAGCTTTTAGGACATTTTCAATTAAAAGCGTTGGAAAGAATCAAGCAAACGCGAAAATCCTCATAGTATCTTTTACATGTTTGTTTAATCCTTCATGATTAAAGAAAATGAAGCTAAGAAAACCAACTATTTGGATTTCTTTTGACTTTTGTGAGTAAGATGTTCTTCCTCAGCTAATTCCGAGGTAACCCCAATTTCAAGATCATTCTGAGCAGCAACTGAAGGTTTGCTAGGTTGCGTTGGTTTCGATGATTGTTTCTTAGAATTTTTCTTGTCTCCTCCGACCGAATACATCAGCCATCCAAAGAGGAAAACTAAGGCGAGAATGGGTAGCAACAAGATTCTAGCGGAACGTCTTTTTGGCACACATTCACCTGAAAAAAGTATCAGGTCTAAATATATAAAGAGTATGAATTAACAATATTCCGTACTCAAACTCAACTGCTAATTTTCATCAGAATCTTCCACAATTGTGATTTTATTCAGATTTTTGCAGACTTCTTGCAAGTCAGCTGCAATAACATCCGGTTTCTGTCCGCTTGTCGCAAGATCTTCTAACTTGTAGAATTGCGAAGAAACAAAAACAGTCTTGATTCCTGATTCCACACCGCCCTTGACGTCTTCCATTGGGCAGTCACCAATGTAAACAGCTTCCTTTGCGTTAACCTGTAATCTTTGCAAAGCTTCCGCGAATATTTTCTTGTGGGGTTTTCGCCACCCAACTTCCCCGGAGACAATGATGACGTTGAAGTAATGGCTGATGCCCAACTGCCTTAAGCTAGCGTAAACCACGGGGGCGTACGTGAAGTTGGAAATTAGCCCAAGCTTGAAATTTTCGCTTGCTTTTTTGAGGAGTCTCTCGGCGTAGGGTCTGAGCTCAAGAGAATCAACATAGTCTTGAAAGAAAACATTAAGAGCCATCCTCATTCGTGAATCGTTCGAATCTACCTTAAATCCAAGGAATCCCTAATGCCTCCGCCACCCAAACGGCGTTTGTCACTTCCCTGAATTCACAATAACGGATAGCCCGATACTTTTCGTGAGCTTTAGAATAAGCATCCAAGAACTGCTGCTTTTCTGTTCCAAAACCCGCCTCAACTAGCGCAGCATGAAGTTTCTCCATAGAAGCTTCCATCGTGTAACAACGAGCATTTGTTAATGTGCCGATGTAATCTGTTAGTACGACCTTGACTTGTGGCAATTCATTCTCTCTTTTCAGCTGATAGACCTAAAAATAGGAAATTCTTTGTTATACTGTTTGTGCTATCTTTTGGACTTTTTTGGCAAGTTCAGAGTCTAAGAGTTTTTCAGGATATCCAATGGCAGTCTTCCACGCTTGGATCATACGGAATCTCAATTAGAAATCGTATCCCCATCGCCTCAGTCTTTTGTTGAATTCCATTTGACTCAGTCATCTTCATATTTTCTACAACACCTAAGACTGGAATTTTTAGCTCTTGAAGAAGAAGCAATTGTTTCTTTACGGTTTCAAAAGCCAATTGAGAAGGAGTAGTTACAACAAGAAACTCTATCCTGGGAACAAGTTTAATCAAATCTAGCATTGCGTCTCCGATTCCCGGCGGAGTATCGATAACAAGATAATCCAATTCATTCCAAATCGTAACTGCCAGCAACTCAATCAAGGCGTTTGATGTGTCTGCCCCACGTAAAGGCGCTGCTTGATTACCGGAGTAATAAACCAATGACATATACTGCATGCCTTCCACAGTAGGAGGGAGAAGTCCCTTGTCTTCCGTTGGCTGAACATTCTTGACGCCTAAAATGACATGGGTAGAGGGACTTGTAAAATCCAAATCAAAAAGCCCAACTCTACAGCCCTTCTTTACGAGAGCAAGAGCGAAGTTCGTCGCAACTAAACTTTTGCCTACCCCACCTTTGCCGCTTGAAACTGCTATTATTCTGCGTATTCTCTTCAAACGTTCGCCGATAATGCTTGTCCGCGGATCAGCCACGACTACTTAGCTCCTTTTATGCTATCAAGCCAGATTCCACGTCCTTCAACAATTTCAAAGTCAGGACTACCACATTTGGGACACTTGATGTAAGTGTGAGCAACTTCGGGCACAAAATGAATTGCTTCCGCAGTCATCTTTATCAAGTTTCTTTTTCTCAAAAAACCAAGTGTTGCCACAAACTCGGCATTTGAGGGTGGCTTTGCCTTTTGTAATTCGAAACTTTGCGTTCTTAAATCGTTCAGGTTTAAGCTGTGAGAGGGCAAAACGGAAGATCTCGCGTTCAACGTCCTGCAATTCTCCAACTTTGATGTTTATTTCTGTGACTTGTTTTAAGCCCTCTTTGTCAGCGATTTCTTGCGCGGCTTTTATCACAGCTTCGGCTAACGCCCATTCATGCATGAAAAAGCCATTGGGTGAAGCTGAAATTAAACATATTGCAGCAATTTTGAAATTGGGTTTACAGCAAATTATGATTCTTTCTTAAGGTCCGGATAAAAGGCCGATGCTATTCATCCTTCAAATTTTTGTAACAGTTCGTTGGTAAGGGTTATTAGGCGATTGTGTGCTTAGTTTTTGTTATGCCAGACAAAATTAGTTGTGCTCACATACTCGTTAAAACCCAAACTGAAGCAAAAGCAGTTGAGGACCGTTTAGCAAAAGGCGAAACATTCGCTGCCATAGCCAAATCCTGTTCGCTCTGCCCTTCAGGAAAGAAAGGTGGCGATTTGGGAAAGTTCGGACGCGGGCAAATGGTTAAGGAATTTGAAACTGCAGCTTTCGCTCTCGAAAAAGGCCAAACCTCAGCCCCAGTTAAAGACCCAGTTTGGATATCACATCATAAAACGGACAGAGTAAACCTCTGCCACTAGTTTGTGTTACTATAACCCCAAGGTTTGCTTATATGAAGCTGCGCAGTGGCAGCAGCAAAACATCAATTCTTTATCTTTGATTGTTTCTCTGTGTCCGCCTTCGTAGATTTTGCATCCGCAGTGAGCGCAGACTTCTAGGCTGGGTTCTAAAGCAACGCTGATTAGTTCTGAGAACCGCTTGAATAGTTGCTCGGAAAACTCTATGCCTTCTTTGGTTAATTCAAAAACTTTCTTCTTTTTGGCTCCCACGGGCTTTAAGGTGTGTTTTACTAAGCCTTTTTGCTTCAAGGGTCTTCAGGAACGGGTAGACTAAGCTGGGGCTTATGTCTTTGCCGATGACTTTTTTGAATTTGCTGATTATTTCGTAGCCGTGGGCAGGTCCTTCGTGGAGTATTGTGAGTATGTAAACGCGGCTGAAGTCTGAGACTATCTCATTTATTTCAGCTGTTTTTGTCATGAATGGTTGACCTATCTTGCTAAGATATATTTATAGGATCCATTTAAAGTTGTATTTTATTGAAATAGATGCATAGCGGCTCAAATCAGACCACTTATTTCGCATCTGCCGACATATTCAGCTTATCGTGGAATTCTCAATTCAATTTGAAGGTGGCAGAAAGACTGTTCGTGGGGGAAATCTGCTTTTTCCTGCCTTTTCTCCTTTCTCCCAAAAAAGGCCAACCACGGCAGTCCTGCAAACCCTCAAAAATTGAAGGGCTTTGGGTCTAAGGTCTCCAACATTAGATGCAGAAAAGATATATCTAAAATAGATATACTTATAAGCTTTAGCAAACAATTAGCTTTTAGAACAACCTAAGGAGAACTAAGATTATGGCAACAGCAAGAGATCCCGTATGCGGCATGACCGTAGACAAAGAAACAGCCATCAAACGCAAAATTGGCGACCAATGGTTCTACTTCTGCAGCCAATCATGCGCAGACGTTTACGAACAACCGGAACGCGAACTCAAAGCGATGAAACGCCGAGTCGCCATGACACTCATCGGAGTAATAGCCGCCGCAGGACTAAAAATCGTCGCCCTTTTCGGCTTAGTCGGCGCAGTAATGTCTCTTGAAATAGTTGGCAAACTGCAAGTTTACGGTTTAGTGATTTTCCTTGTTTCGTTGCCGATCATATGGATAGCAGGTTTTAGCATATTCAAAGGCGCCTACTTCTCGCTGAGAAACCGCAAAATAAACATGGACGTCCTAGTTACAGTTGGAGTTCTTGCAGGCTGGATCTATGGTGCCCTAAACGCCTTTTTACCAGACATCGCAGAAGGGGCAGGTTACTTGGAAGTGTCCATAGCAATTCTAGCTTTCGTCCTACTGGGTAAGTACATTGAAGAAACCATACGCCGCAAATCAGCCGCTTCAATAAGAAAACTCCTCGAACTCCAACCCACGACGGCTATGGTGATCCGAGACGGGACAGAAGTTGAAGTCGCAGCAGATCAACTCCAAGTGGATGACATAATAATTGTAAGACCCGGCGAAAAAATCCCAACCGACGGAATTGTGATCGAGGGCTACTCTTCAGTAGATGAAAAACTCCTCACTGGCGAAAGCATCCCCGTCGAGAAGAATATTGGCAGCGAAGTCATTGGCGCCACAATAAACAAAACAGGCGTCTTGAAGTTTAGAGCCACAAAAGTCGGCGAAGACACAGCGTTATCACAGATAGTACATCTGGTTGAAGAAGCTCAAGCTTCAAGCGCTCCTATACAGAAATTCGCCGATCGCGTAGTTGCAAAGTTCGTTCCAATTGTCTTCACCGCTGCCGCCATATCGTTTGTCTTCTGGTACTTAACCGCAGGATTCACAGTAGCATTCTTCGCTTTGCTCGCTGTGCTATTAGTTGCGTGTCCATGCGCCATGGGCATAGCGACTCCGACAGCAATTCTAGCAGGTGTCGGAAAAGGCGCCGAATACGGCATTCTGCTCCGAAGCGGAGAATACGTTGAAAGAGCCCGAAAACTCAGCGTCGTAGTCTTCGACAAAACCGGCACCCTCACAAAAGGAGAACCCTCAGTAACCGACGTAAAAGCTTACGGCGAATTCACAGAAAAAGACGTCGTGATGTTTGCAGGCTCAGCCGAGAAAAACTCAGAACATCCACTCGCAGAAGCCATTGTTAAGCAAGCCCAAAAACTCGAGATAAAACTTTCCGATACCAGCAGCTTTCGAAGCGCTACCCGGACGAGGCGTAAAATGCACAATAAACGGCAAGCAAGTGCTATTGGGCAACCGCAAACTCATGCAAGAACAGAAAGTTCCAACTGACGCGATAGAGGCTGATTTGGCTAAGCTGGAGATCGAAGGAAAAACAGTAATGACATTAGCGTTGGACGGTCAAGTCGCGGGAACAGTCGCAGCCATGGATACCGCCAAAGAGCACGCAGCCGAAGCGGTGCAACAATTGAAGAGCATGAAACTTGAAGTTTACATGTTAACAGGCGACAACGAAGGAACAGCAAAAGCCATCGCAGCACAACTTGGCATCGACAACGTGATAGCAAATGTTCTGCCTTGGCAAAAAGAAGAAGCCATCAAAAAACTGCAAGCTCAAGGCAAAGTCGTAGCCATGGTCGGCGACGGCATAAACGACGCGCCAGCCCTTGCCCAAGCAGACATAGGAATCGCCATCGGAAGCGGAACCGACATCGCCAAAGAAACAGGCGGCATAGTCCTCATCAAAGACGACTTACGAGACGTAGCGTTAGGTGTGGACTTGAGCAAGCGGACAATGCGCAAAATCAACTCAAACCTATTCTGGGCCTTCGCCTACAACGCGGTAATGATTCCAATAGCAGCGGCAGGACTACTGGGACCTCAAGGACCAATGTACGCAGCAGGCGCAATGGCAATTAGCAGCATAACCGTAGTGACCAATTCCGCGCTCCTAAAGTTTACCAAGCTACGATCAGAAAGTGCACTTACAAAGAATCCCCAAGTCCAAACGGAGGTGAATTGAAAAAATGATTAAAGATCCAGTTTGCGGCATGATGGTCGACGAGAAAACCGCGAAGCTCAAATCAGAATACAACGGCAAAACATTCTACTTCTGCAACGCCTCATGCAAAACCACATTCGAAAAGGACCCCGCAAAATTCTCAAAAGGCTCAACCGGCGGAACTAGCCACGCATGTGGCTGCGGATGCGGCGGCCACTAGACAAGAAACGTCCCAAAGCTGGTGAATAAACCAGCAAACCTCGTTATTTTTTAAAAAACCCTTCAATTTCTATAAAAAAATATTCCTAAACATTGTCAAAAACGTATCTTAAAAGACACCCGAGAAGACACTCAGTGTCTTCCCAGTGTCTTCTCCGAAAGCTTCAAAACAAACCCAAACCAAAAAACCAACCCATCTCAAGCTCAAAACAGAGAAGAAGCCACTCGACAAGTGAAAAAATTCGTCAGTGTCTTTCCACCCACAAACAAAACCACAGGCATCACTACAGATCCAAACACGCAGCCGCACAGACATAACCAAATACCACCAAATACGGCCAAAACGCGCTAAAACACGTCAAAATACGCCAAAAAGCAACAGTGGCCGTACAAAGAAAAACCCCAAAAACACCCCCAACAACCAAAAACGCCCCAAAACGCAGCATTCCAGATGCCAATTCCCCCCATCCAAACCAACTTCTCCATCATTTTTCTCAAAAAGTGACAAATTTCACCAAAGCAATCCAAAGAAAAACAACATCAAAAATCCTCAAACACGAAAAAATGTCACCTCACAAAAACAGAAAAATATGGGGCAACCTCAAACTGCCCGATGGTTTTAAGATTCAAAGTTTTGTTAAACTTGATAAGCACCTAAAAGTGCCTGTTCAGCAAACAAGTCTTCGTTGAAAGCTCCGATGAACTCAACTTTCTCGTTGATAATAATTTTTGGTACGCCTATTACTCCGTACTTCTGAGCAAGTGCTGGAAACTCAGTTGCATCAATCACATCGGCTCTTATCATGTCGCTTTCAACTGCAAGCTTGTGGGCAATTGCAGCCGCGGCAGGACAATGGGGGCATGTGAGAGTTACGAAAACTTGGATGTGAACGGGCTTTTTGATGTCTTTGATGATTTCTTTGGTTTTTGCTGAAAGATCAGTAGTGCCCCTGGAAACGTTGACAATTGCTTCAATTAAGGTTTGAAGCTCATATCCATACGGGATACCGTAAATTCTCACACCATGGTCAATCTTCCCAATTATCGCTAACGCAGGGATCTTGTCGATGCCGTATTCTTTAGCTTTATCAGCATCTTTTAAGAAGTCGTAAACATCAACAGCGATCTTGTCACTTAACGTCGCCATTTCCTGAGCCAAGGCTCTAGTGTCGCTGCAGAACCGGCATTCAAGCTCCTGAGTGAACATAATTACTCTAACCGGATCAACCAGTTTCTCTTTGAACTCATTTCTAAGCAATTCCTTCTTGTCATCAGGTAACAAACTCATGTTCAATTGACCTCCACATAAACATTAAACAAAAGACTCGTATAGTAAACAATCTCAGCTAACTCCCATATTACCCTTTTGAGAACAAAACCAGACCCCAGAAACTGATATAAACTCGCGAGCTAGAAACTTTTTGTTCTTTTGAAACCCAAATAGGAGAAATCGTAATGGGAAAACTTCATGCACGAGCAAGAATAATTCAAGGCTACGAAATCGCCCTTGACAACGGAAGGTCACACTGCACAATTGCAGACCAACCAACTCCAACCTTTCCAGGTTTAGGTCCAACACCGCTAGAGCTCTGCGTCATGAGCCATGCAGGTTGCTACGCCACTATTGCAGCTCTAACAGCCGAAAAAATGCGCCTCAAAATGAAAGGATGCGACGTCAAAGTTGAAGCCATCAAATCAGAAGAAACAGGCACAATAGCCGAAGAAAATTTCGATATAGTTTTCAAGCTGGATGCACCCGAAGACAGAGTTCAAAGGCTCCACGAATTGACCCTCAAGAACTGCCCCGTCGGAATCCTATTTGAGAAAGCAGGCGTAAAAATAAATTATAACCTGAAAGTAGTAAAAGAATAACAGGAGAATTAAATATGGAAAAAGTTTCTCTGGCAAAAGACATCTACTGGGTAGGCGCAGTAGACTGGAACATCCGCGACTTCCACGGATACATAACAAGCCGCGGCAGCACATACAACGCCTACCTAATACTCGACGAAAAGAACGCGCTAATAGACACAGTCAAACACAATTTCTCCAGCGACCTAATTTCCCACGTAAACGAAATCACAAGCTTCGAAAAAATCGACTACATAATAGTAAACCACGTCGAAATGGACCACTCAAGCAGTCTCCCATTAATTGCCAAACTCGCAAAAAATGCAACAATAATAGCCTCAGAAAGAGGAAAAGACGCCATCTTCGAACATTACGGCCCCGAACTAAAAATCAAAACAGTCAAGAACGGAGACGAAATAAAACTAGGCAAAAGAACCCTCAAGTTCTTGGAGGCACCAATGCTTCACTGGCCAGACAGCATGTTCACCTACATCGTCGAAGACAAACTCCTAATGCCTAACGATGCTTTCGGTCAACACCTCGCTTCCGCAGGCCGATTCGACGACGAAGTAGATGAACACATTCTGATGGAAGAAGCCGCAAAGTATTACGCAAACATATTGATGCTGTTTGGGCCACTTGTAGCACGCAAAATTCAGGAAGTAGTCCAATTAGGGATACCCATTGACATGATCGCCCCAAGCCACGGCATAATCTGGCGCAAAGACCCATCCAAAATAATCAATGCATATCTTGACTGGAGCGCAGGCAAAGCCAAAAAGAAAATCGCCATAGTTTTTGACACCATGTGGGGCAGCACCGACAAAATGGCCCGTGCCATAGCAGAAGGCGCAATAAGCCAAGGCGTAGAAGTCAAACTGCTGAAGCTACGAGCCTCGGACAACTACAGAATCTATGACCGAAATCCTCGATGCCAAAGCAGTTCTAGTTGGTTCACCCACTCTAAATAACGGGATGTTCCCCACCCTTGGGTCATTCATGACTTATGCTGCTGGTTTAAAGCCAAAAGATAAACTGTGGAGTTTCTTCGGTTCATTCGGATGGGGAGGCGGCGCTGTGCGAAACATGACGGAAATGGCGAAAAAAGCAGGCTTCGAAGTTAGCGAGCCAGGACTAGAAATAAAGTACGTTCCCGACGAAGAAGACCTAAAGAAATGCTTCGAATTCGGCAAGCAAATAGCAACAAAAATCAATAAGTAACTTTTTCTTTTTTTGTTTTTTCAAAATTAGTACTGGATTCCTTTAGTCAGCTTGAATTTCTTAGGCATTTTTACGTCTTGGATTATGTTGACAAAATCTGCGCGCTCAATGAACTCTTGTGGCGCATTTCTGCCTGTCATGACGATTGTGGTTTTCGCAGGAACGTTACTTAGCAGCTCCAGCACTCTTTTGGTTGCTAAAAGTTTCCAATGAGTTGCAAGGTTGATTTCATCTAGCACAAGAAGGTGCGGCTTCTTTTCCTGCATAATTTTAGCCGCAAAGGATAATCCATCTTCAGCAAGTTCCTTGTCGCGGTCCGTTGCGCTTTCAACTTTGAAGCTTTCTCCGCCGAATTTCTCAGTTTTTTCTTCTTTACCCAGCCAAACTTCTCTACCGAACTGGTAAATCTCATAAAAATCACTTAGCTTGTCCTTAACTAAGTATTCTCCAATGTCTTTTCGCCATTTGAGGAACTGAATAATCACAACTTTTTGTTCATGCCCCACCGACCGAAGAGCTAAACCCAAGGCGTTGGCTGTTTTTCCTCCGCCAGTGCCAGTATACAAGTAGACGTAACCCATTTTGATCACCAATAATTCATGACGGGAATGGGCAGTTCTGAGTAGGACAACCACCCGCATACTCCGAATTTGCGGAAACAAACGTTCCTTCTTTGGCTTTTATTTCGCCAATATACAAAACCTGCTCGGGCTTGCTGCCATAACGAAAAACAGTTACCCCCTTACACTTGAGCTTCCACGCTAAATCATAAATTTCTTTTACATCTTCAACCTTAGCGTGGTTAGGAAGGTTAACTGTCTTAGAAACTGCGTTATCAGTACTTTTTTGGAAAGCAGCCTGCATTTCAATGTGCCACTTGGAGTCAATGTCTAATGCCGTCACAAATAATCGCTTAACTTCATCAGGCACTCCCTTAATTTTCTGAATTGACCCCGATCTTGCAATCTCTTCCAGAAGCTTTGCATCGTAGAATCCTTTTGCCTTTGCGGCCTCTTCAAACAATGGGTTCGTTTCAAACAGCCTAGCCCCATTTAGAACATTACGCATGAAGGAAACTGCGAATAATGGCTCGATTCCTGAAGAACAACCCGCAATAATGCTTATCGTACCCGTTGGCGCAATCGTTGTAACCGTGGCATTTCTGAAAGCCGGGTACTTAGACTCCCAAATACTCCCTTTGAAGTTAGAAAATGAGCCCCTCTTTTCAGCGATTTCCACAGATTTCTTATGAGCCTCCTTCTCTATGAAAGCCATAATCTGCTCTCCCAACTTCAATGCCTGTTCAGAATCATACGGTACACCCACCATAATGAGCATGTCCGCAAAACCCATTACCCCCAAACCAATCTTACGATTAGCTCTTGTTATTTCAGCAATCTCTTTCAGAGGATAAACGTTAGCATCCACTACGTTGTCCAAAAAATGAACTGCGTTTCGCACCGTTTCCCTGAGCTTCTCCCAATTGACGGTTCCATTTTCCACCATTTGGGAAAGATTGATTGACCCTAAATTGCAGCTCTCATAAGGAAGAAGCGGTTGTTCCCCACAGGGATTTGTGGACTCGATTCTGCCAACTTGAGGTGTAGGATTGTGCCTGTTTATCTCATCGATAAAGACAACGCCCGGGTCTCCGCTTGCCCAAGCTGAACGAGTTATTATATCCCAAACTTCCCGGGCTCTAATTTGCTTAACATTTTCATTGTTGCGAGGATTAACTAACCAAAATTCTCTATCTTCCACAAGAGCCTTCAAAAACTCGTCAGTTATAGCCACTGAAACATTAAAGTTAGAAAGCAAAGCTGGATTTTGCTTCGCGGTTATAAACTCAATTATGTCAGGATGATCCACTCGGAGGATAGCCATCATGGCACCACGACGTTTTCCTCCTGCCTTAATTACTTCTGTTGCCGTATCGAAAATACGCATGAAACTAACGGGCCCAGAAGCTACGCCCTTCGTGGATTTGACAATGTCACCCCTGGGTCTTAGACGAGAAAAATCAAATCCCACTCCCCCTCCGGTTTGCTCGATAAGCGCCATGTTTTTCACAGTACTAAATATGCTATCCAAAGAATCTCCAACAGGAAGAACAAAACACGCAGAAAGCTGCCCTATACCTGTACCAGCATTAAACAAGGTTGGAGTATTTGGAAGAAATTCAAGCTTAGCCATCATCTCATAAAAAACTCTTTCAGCTTCAATTGCATCGTCGCCAAAAACAGAATCAACCTTTGCAACGACTTTGGCAACTCGCTCAAAAAGCTTCGAAGGAGTCTCAACAATATTTTCATTTTCATCGCGCAACAAATATCGAGCCTTCAATACTTCCATCGCATTAACCGTAACCTTAGGCTCAATTCCCAAAAAACCCCTGAGCTTGCGCAACTCTTCCTTCTTGTTCCTAAAATCCTCATAAGCTAAGGCGACAGCTTCAAAGTTTTCTTTTCTGAGAACTTGAATAACTAAATCTTGAATATCCTCAACGGAAGGAATATTCCCTTTAAACTTATCCTCTAAGAGTTTTCCAACTTCAGCGGTTACCTTTTCTGCTTTTTCGCCTTCTCCAAGTTCGACAGCTAGGAAAGCCTTGTAGATTGCATTTCTAATTCGTTCTGCATCAAAATCAACTACTCTGCCATCTCGCTTCTTAATCTTGCCTGAAAACATAGCCTGATCAATCTGACTTTAGCTGATTAGCTCATATAAAGCTTTCAAAATTGAAAACGGTAAGAGTTCTCAAAGAATAATTTTTGGAAAAAAAGAAAAAGGGATTGACTTTTTTTTAGGTTTTGTGTTGGTGTCGGTTTATTGCTATCATGTTGGCTAAGCCGATGATTATGGCAATGATGACGATGACGATAATTACGTATAGCAATGTGTTGTCTGTTTTCGCTGCAGGTGCTGATGTTGGTCCTGGAGTAACGCCGCCTGATGCCACTGTTGCGACGCTGGTTGATGCGTATGAACTGAAGTAACTCTTGGTTCCAGGGAAGTATGCTGTTATTGTGTATTCGCCGTTGTCTGGTGGTGACCAAACGCTCTTGAAGTTTCCTTCGCAGTCGGCACTAATGCTTCCGAGATTGATGCTGCTGCCATCGGCTTTCGCTGCTGTCAAAATAACTGGAACGCCTATGTTTCCACCTGGCAATGCTGGAAGTGCTTGCTGCTCAACTAAGTAATTCATCCAGTCATCTACGAATTCATCTGGAACAACTGCTGGATTATTCTTGGCTGCGGGAGATTGATCTGTTATTTTACCTTGAATCAGAACCTTTCCACCGTTGTTGATTATTGTGGGTGAAGCTGAGACTTCGGTAGCGGTTTGACCTTTTCCGTAGCAGTAGATTTGGTTGTCGTAGGAGTTTATTGTTACAAGGTACCCGTCTGCAATTGCTACCCCACCTGAAAATCCTGCAACGCCTGCCCAATCATTTACACTCCAAAGTTCTTGTCCAGTAGTTATTGAAACCGCACGCAAAGATGAACCACGCCAGTAGGGTTTGTTAGGGCTGTGTTCGCTGTTATACAAGAAAACTTTGCCATCTGCAACGCCTCCGATGGAAAGAGGATAATGCCCGTAAGGAAGTTCATTGTCTGGTCCGGTTCCACTGAAATAAGGCGTCCATTTCAAGTTACCAGTTTGAAGGTCATATGCATACAAATAGCCACCATAGCTAGCACTAAGAAGACAATTATCGGCTATAACGCTAGGAGTCCAAGACAAAGCGTATACATCCCATTCATTCTGAGATGCTGTCGGACCCCACATTTGATTGCCTGTGGTTAGGTTGTAGCAGACCCATTGTCTTGTTTCTTTGTAATACAGCGCGAAGGCACCAGAGCCAACGGCCGAAACAGCAAAGGTTTGGTTACCTGTCGGCCAAGGATAGCTCTTCTGCCATAGAAGTTGCCCTAGTTGTCCAGTTTTCAAGCTAACTGCTGACATTGTGAAAGTTGCTGGAGTCGGATATGCCGCGATTCCTAAGATTGGCAAACCAGCCGCAAAAAGCATAATCTGGTTTACAGGATCAACTCCTTGAACACTAGCCCCAGCCGGCAATTCCGCGGGTAAAGACACGTTTGCAACATAACCTGAAGAAGCACTCACAGTTGCGCCAAGTGGAGGTCTCCAGAGCCAGTAACCGTTAGCCGCAAGTTGGGCGTTATTGGATGGAAATGTATTCTGGAGGCAAGCGGTTGAATTCCATAGGGCTATCTTTCCCGGCGTGCTCATATCGTAAATTAGTATATTGCCATTCGAGTCGGTAACCTGTGTGGACGCTCCAAAGAATGCGCTGCTTGTGGGCACGCCTCTTATAGTGCATATCCAGTTTCCTGAGAACGCATCATACATTGCCCAATCGTTTAAGCTTACAGCTGGGTCAGCAGTTGGTTCACTAAAGGTCGACCACAGATAAGGTATTATTCCAAATTGGTTCGGTGAATTGTACAGCAGTAGTTGGCCAAAACTCAACTGTGGGAAGCTCTGCTTAAGAAATGGCGGCACAAGTTGTTGCGGTCCAATAGTGTTATTCTGGTACCACAACTGTTCTCCCGTTCGAAGGTTAACAGCCGTGAATCCATACTCAGGAGGTATTGCGGTGTTGTAGTAGAGTACTCCGTTGATAATTATTGGAGGGCCAAAAAAGCCTTCATAAGATAATCCGTCATAAAAGGATAAGTCGCCAAATCGTCCATCAGCGAGTCCTCCGAAAGCAATCGGTCTTGTCCAAACTATGTGTCCACTGTTGGGTGCTTGTCCATACTGCTGCCACGCGTTCGGCTCATTGCCCATCCAGTTGCTTGCCACAGCCTGCCATTCTCGATTCTG
Organism: Candidatus Bathyarchaeota archaeon; assembly: GCA_963735905.1. GTDB lineage: Archaea > Thermoproteota > Bathyarchaeia > Bathyarchaeales > Bathycorpusculaceae > JADGNF01. The sequence continues at coordinate 35,335 of CAVTMS010000007.1, forward strand.
ACCATTAATGGGACGAGCCCAATATCCAGTCGGCAATGGGGCAGCGTTCCAAGGTGCAATTGGCGTCTGCTGAACTGTAATAGTTACCGGATCGCTTTGGCTTGGTTCATAATAATCACCAATGTAAAGAAAACCGCCCAGAGTATTTCCAAAGTTAAAGCCTTCCGGAGGAGGATTTTCGCCAGCTAAAACCTGTCCTGGAAACTTGAAGATAAAAGAGTAGGTGCCAAGTTTGTCTGGAGTATATTGCGTGAAGAATGTTCCTACGGGGTCAGAGTTAGCAAAGGGTCCAAGAGTTTGTTTGCTTCCGTCTGGGGTTGTTACTTCTACGGTGAAGTTGTGCCATCTGTCTCCGTATTGGCCGTTAGCAGTAGGTGGAAATTTGTCAAGCCACATAATTATTGAGACTGCTTGATTGACGCCTGTTGGATTCGGTGCCACGCTCAAGTAAGCATAGGTTGGAATGTTTATCGGGGAAGGGATCTGTGCAGTTGCATTGGGTGCAATGGAAAATATTGTTCCCGCTGAAAACATTAGAATCAAAGCGAATGAAAATAGAATTTTTTTAGTCTTAAGATTCATTTATATTTCTCCTAAAAATCGCTCTGAAAGCTCATTTGTTAGGAATCTGTATATATAATTTTTGCATACAGCACATTTTTAAAACAAGAAAACGCTCAAATTCGATCATTTCAGGAAAAAACAGTCTATTGCACCAACTCCAAAAAAGGCTATGGCCCAGGCAAAAATCTCAGCTGAGAACATTATAATGTCTTGCGTCTGAGACCTCTTTTCCTTGATTTCATTCTACACGAAAGCCTAAATACATGCAGAGCCTACCATGGTCTAAAAGTAAATAAACAAGCTCACGGTAAAATAAAAGAAAACCGACACCAGGGGAGTTCAAGTGAAGAAAACCGCCGTAATCCTCGCATTAACCATTTTTTCCTTAGCAATATTCCTGCCTTTTACAGTAAACAATCAGGCAGCTAACGCACAAACAACAAGTTACACAATACAACACGTGGATCACAGCGTCCAAGTCTTGTACTCCGGTCAGGTAATAATAAGCGACAAAATCCAAATTTCAGGAACTTTACCATCTACCTTCCAAATTGGTCTTCCGTACAAATATGGCTCCTTCCTAGTCAAGGGATTAGCCTACGACAACAACTATAACATTCTCCCTGTAGGGTTGGGCGTTCAACTTCAAGACCAAAGCGGCTTCTACGGCGTAAGCGTAAGCTTACCCCCAGGGACATCTAATTCCTTCACCGTTATTTTCATTCTTTCAAATGGAGTTCTCACTCCAACATCCGGCGGATACAACCTCGATTTCCCCGGCTATCCAGGATTCACACAAATAGCATCAGACTGCAGCGTAACAATCACATTACCTATTGGAGCAACCATAGTTGGTATTGACAAAAGCGACGGCGTCGTAAACGCATCAAGCTACGACAAATCAAACTTGGCACCATTCACCTATTCACCTGCCACAGCAACTTTTTCAGCAGCCTCAGGCATATTACAGCAAGTAACAATCCCAAGCCTAACTCGCCAAATCAGCATTAGCCCCTCAGGCACCATAACCGCAACCGATACCTACAAAATCATAAACAATGCCACAACCGCAATCAACTCTTTCCTCATAAACGTACCAGTTAAATCAACGAATATAGTGGCAAGAGACCAATTCGGAAGAATTCTTTCGGCCGTGCCTCAACAAGAAAATAGTCAAGTACTAGTCGAAAACGTCACTTTGACAGTACCCGCAAATTCAGGCGAACTAAGCGAACTTATATTAGACTACTCTTTGCCCAGCATCTCCCCCGCTCAATTCGCACGTTACGTTCTACCAGTCGACCTGTTTCCCTACTTCAACTACTACATCGGATCTGCATCCGTAACAATAACACCACCTGAAGGAGCAACAATAGTAGCTCCACAACTATCCGACTTAGGCCCCGGCGACGGTCTAACAAGAAATGCATTCCAAGAATCATTGTCAGTCAACAAGCAAGGAGTCAGTTTTATCGACAGCGTTATTCCCTCAGAAGAACTATTGTCCTTGACATTCGATTACAACCCACTTTGGATCGCATTCCGTCCAACTTCGTGGATGTTCGCCGTCGTACTCATCGGCCTAGTTATAGTCGGGATATGGAAGAGACCAAAATCTAAGCCTTCAGCCCCAAGAGTTCAGGTATCAAGAACAGCTGCAGGGCAAGGATTAAGCTCACAGAACATTAACGACTTTGTAGAAGCCTATGAAGAGAAAAATAAAATAAATAACGAAATAAGCTCTCTCGAAGCCAGAGCGGAACACGGCAGAATCCCAAGACGTCGATACAAAGTTCAACGTAAGTCGTTGGAAGTTCGTCTCGACACTTTGAACCAAACCCTCACACAGCTAAAAGAAATCATGCGCAGTGCAGGAGGCAGCTACTCAGATAGCATTAGACAGATTGAAGCGGCAGAGGTTGAACTCAACGAAGTCGAAATGAGCATAAGAAACGTAGGAATACGCCACGAAACAGGCGAAGTATCCATGGAAGCCTACCGTAAACAGCTTTCCGATCTTGAGCGGCGCAAGGAAAAGGTTGAATCTACCCTCAACAGCCTTTTGCTTAGACTCCGTGGGGAAATGCGTTAAGCCTCACCTAAACGCTTTTATCTTTCTTTTTTGCTTTTGATAAAATTCAATAGAGGTATGAAATATGGTAAAAATAATGGTTGACAACAGTAAGTGCAATGGATGCGAAACCTGCGTAAACACCTGCCCAATTGGCGTTTACGAGATGAAGGATGGCAAATCTGCACCAGTCAAAGTTGACGAGTGTTTGGTCTGCCGCGCATGCGAGGCTCAGTGCCCACAAGGCGCTATCCAAGTCGTCGAGTAAGAAATTCTCTTCTCGTCGATCGATGCAGTGTCTGTTAACTCTTTTTTGAAGAGGCTAACTGACTCTTCCTTTCTTTCATAAAGATTTTGTCAATTTTTTGTTTTCCAAGTATATACTATTTATGTATTGGGAAAGAGAAAGGTTCTGTTTCTTAGCCAACTTCCTTAATGCACTGTTAATTCCAGTGCTATATTGAACAGCTTTTTTCGGTTTATTCACTATCTCTTTAGGAATACCCAAGTTTTCGGCAGCCTTTCTTAACACTAGCTTTCTCAAAGAATCTCTATCATTCTCAAACTTCAATTCTACAGGCAAACTCAAAGCAAACTCAACCACTTCGTACGAAGCAAAGGGCAAACGTAATTCAACATCGTGAAATCCACAGATCTTCTCGTCTCGTTCAAGATTACTCTCATAAATTTCTGCAACATCATTAAAAATAGTTCTTCTGACTTTGTCAGCACCATCTCGCAAATACTCAATAACGTAGCGTAGATATCCGCCGAAAAGCTCGTCAGCTCCCTGCCCCGCAAGAAGCACTCGATAACCTGCCTCAGATGCTTTTTGTGCATTCCAGTAAAACGGAACCCCCACGCCTGCTTTTGACGGATCAGGCTCTTCAATAAGATCAACAACTTCGCAGATAACAGCTTCCAATTCTGCTTCCGTGAAAAGATAAGTATTCAACGGCAAATCCAACATCGCTGCTGCCTTTACGGCCTCTTCAGTTTCCGACTGACCTTTCAAACTCACATGAAACAATTGAACTTCGGAGCCGCAATTCTTGGCTAACTGAGCAACTACACTACTATCCAAGCCACCTGAGAAAGCAACAGCAACTTTTTTTTGCCCAAAAACCCGGATCTGAACAGAATACTCCAACAGCTTCTGGAGAGTCTTTGCCGCATCATTCATGGAAATGGGCTCGGGTTCACCAAAAGTGAAAACCTTTACAGGTTTAAAATTGAAGCCTTCCCTGGAGACAATTCCTAAATGACCTGGAGGAAATGACTTGGGCTCATCTACTCCAAGATTCCAAAGTGCTTTACGGTTTGACGCGATTAGTTGTGCTTTTTCGTTCTCGCCATAGTAAAGCGGCTGGACACCGATGGGATCTCTAGCGACAAAGATATTGGACGCTTGAGCAACGAAGAGCGAAAAATCTCCTTCAACGTTTTTCAAAAAAGATGTGATCGCTTCCGCCGAATCGGGATCTGACAGTAAAGTATTAACTACTTTTGAAGTGAGTTCTCTTATTTTTGGCGAATAAATTCTCCCATCAAAAATGATGCTTGCATTTCTTCCTTTAACCAACTGTGGCAAATTAAATTGAGGGGCGCCCCCAGAATATACATATCCCACAGCGATCGGCGAGTTTAACCCTTGAGTTTCTAATTCCTTGACAGTTACGCCAGTAAAGAGTTTTGAGGGCGTGGCTAATCCAAAATTTTCCCCACTCTTAGGAAACGCGTTTTCAAGTGCACTTAATAGAATTGGAATTGCATTCTCGCCATTTTTGTGAAGCACTGCAATTACGTTTTTCACGTTTACAAGCCATCCAGGTCAGTCTGCTATGCTAACTGATCGGTAAAACATTAATGTTTAACCAGTATAACATTGTGCAAAGGAGACTCAAAATTGCCCATTTTACCAATAGACACGGGTCGCTACGGAACACCCGAAATGTTAAGCGTTTTTGAAGAAGAAGCAAGAACCCAAAAACTGCTCGATGTCGAAGCGGCACTTGCGTGGGCACACTCAGAAGTTGGAAACATTCCAAAAAAGGACGCTGAAAAAATAATCTCTATGGCATCAACAACTTACGTCAAGGTAGTCCGCGTTAAACAAATCGAAAAAGAAATCAAACATGACATTGCTTCACTTGTCCGAGCACTTTCCGAACAGTGTGGTCCAAGCGGCGCATATGTTCACTTAGGCGCCACAAGTTATGACATCGTAGACACCTCCAATGCGCTTCAATTAAAAGACGCGCTGGACTTAATCGAAACTAAACTAGTTAATCTCAAAAGCATTCTGCAAAAGAAAGCTGAGAAATACAAAGAAACACTTCTGATGGGGCGAACCCATGGACAACACGCTCTGCCAATAACGTTGGGTTTCAAATTTTCAGTTTGGGGACGCGAAGTGGAAAGACACACTCAAAGATTGAAGCAAAGCCACGAACGCGTTTTAGTCGGCAAAATCAGTGGCGCAGTTGGCACACAAGCTGGTTTGGGCGAATGCGCCGAAAAAATTCAAGAACTCGTAATGAAACGCCTGGGAATTAAAGCTGCCGAGATTTCAACCCAAATCGTTCAACGAGATCGATACGCCGAACTCATATGTGACCTGGCGATCCTTGCTTCTTCTCTAGAAAACTTTGCTACAGAAATTCGGGAACTTGCCCGACCGGAAATAGGAGAAATTTTCGAATCGTTCGAGGCTGAAAAACAAGTTGGGAGTTCAACAATGCCGCACAAGAGAAATCCTGAGATCTGTGAACGTGTGTGCGGTGTATCTCGCATCGTACGTAGTTTAACAATTCCTGCACTTGAAGACGTTATAACATGGCATGAACGCGACCTTACTCAATCTTCCACCGAACGATTCTTGCTTCCTGAAGCCTGCATATTGACAGATTACATCCTATCACTAATGACCCACATCATTGTCAATTTGAGAATTGATGACGCAAGAATGCTTCAAAATGTCAGTCTGACTCAAGGACGCTGCATGTCAGAATCAGTCATGATGGCTTTGGCCCACAAAGGAGTAAATCGTCAAGAAGCCCACGAAATGCTCAGAAAACTAACAATTGTAAGCGAAGCGGACAAGAAGCCCTTCAAGGAAGTCCTTCTAGCCGACAAATTTATTCACAGCAAACTGAGCTGCGACGAAATAGACTCGGCTTTGAACCCCAAAAACTATTTGGGCACCGCGGTCAAACAGGCTGAAGCGTTTGCCAAAAGCTAGAAATCTGACAATGCCTTTTGCTTCCATTCATCCTCTCTGCCCAGTTGTTCCCACTCTTCTTTTTTTACAAACCCACCAACTTGCTCTTTGATTTTCTTTGCTAGTCTGGGTCCAATAGTTGGCAGATTTGTTAGCTCGTCAATTGTTGCTCGTTTAATGTCCTCAATGCTCCTGAATCCGGCATTAAAGATGATGCGTCCTCGGGTTCGTCCAATGCCTTCCAGTTTGACAATAGGTAGCAGTTCTTTCTTGATCCCTTTAGATACTCTTTCATTGAGTTCGTGGGTAAGTGGCAAAATTTCCTTCTCTTTTAGTAATTCGGCTAATTCTTCAGTGGCATGAAGCAGCCATTTACCATTTTCAATTATTCGGTAAAGGTCCCCTGGCTGAACTCTGTATTTCTCTAGCAATTGTTCTTCGCTGTTTTCTTCGATCCAACCATTTAGGATAAGAGCTGTTTTTATTTCTCCCAAATACTCTTCGTAGCTGACGTGATCATCCCACTCGTTAGGTGGAGGCACAAAGAGTTCTTCTCTGTGCTCTTCTATTTTGATGGCGATTTTTTCCATTTCTTCTCCATAAGGGCGCATGACAGGTCCCATGTCGGGAGTGTGCGTTATTAAATGCAACATACTGAAATCTGTCAGCCGCTGCGGTTTTTCTTTTAGAGCCTCGCGAATTGTCACCGCCGAAACTGGGTCAATGTATAGCTCGCTCACACGTTTGCCGAATTTGGTGGCGCATAGATTTCCTTTGTCGACATAAAGCATCTGTTCATCGTAGAGATATTTCAATATCTTTGCGATGACACTTTTGATTGCTTTCACATCATATTGGTGCGCATAGAATGTTTTACCGAAAAACTCGTAGAGACCATTTTCAGAGTGGGCAAAATCCGATGCAATAGTCGCTAGCACATGTCCTCGTACGATCTTCTCGACGGCTAACCTTGACCAAATGCGTTCAGGGCGAGCAAGCACAAAGTTGTCCATGAGGTAGTCCGCTTCGTCGGCAGTTTTAGCTATGAGTATGGATTCACCGTTCTTGTCATACTTGGGTCTTCCAGCTCTACCCGCCATCTGTTTGTATTCCAAGACACTAATTGGATAGTATCCATAACCGGCTTCGTATCGTTTGTAATCTTGCACAATTACGATCCGCGCTGGGAGATTCATTCCAAAAGCTAACGTTGGCGTAGCGGTGAGTACTTTGATCCGTCCTTGTCTAAACAGATCCTCAATCAACTTACGATGAGCTCCTGCTAGTCCAGCATGATGAAAAGCAGTTCCACACTCTACAAGTTCTGCAAGAGATTCGCTTAACTGAGTCTTCTCATCGGCTGACCTCACTTTTTCTGCTTCATGCTCCAAAGCTTTCTTGGACAGTTTGGAAATTACTTTACACGTGTGATCAGCGATCTTTCTTGCTAAGGTCGCTGCATTTTTTCGTGTTGAAGTAAAAACTAGGGCTTGCCCACCAGTTTTCACTGTGTTCAAGGCCAAGTTTATGGTTTCATTGTTGGTTATTCTGTCGATTTTTCTTGGATCGCCATCTTTGAATCGTATTTCATCATGAAGCAAAACGCCTTCTTTGAGAGTAACTGGTCTCCATTCAGTTATGACAAATTTGGCTTTGAGCCATGCGGCAACCTCGTCGACGTTGCCCATAGTCGCACTCAAGGCTAAAACCTGAATTGCGGGATTAACCTGCATTAGCCTGGCAAGAACTATTTCAAGTGTTGGTCCCCGCCCCGCATCGTTCAAAAGGTGGACTTCATCGGCGACAACTAATGAAATTTCATCCATCCAATTCGCTCTGTGCCTAAGTAGCGAGTCGGCTTTTTCGTTAGTGGTTATGATTATGTCGTATCTTCCAAGCCACGAGTCACTGCTGTCGAAATCTCCTGTGCTTATGCCAATGTTCACAGGCTGTCCGGTTATTTTTTTGATTTTGGTGAATCGCTTGAAGTCTTCAAATTTTTCGCTTGCCAAGGCTTTTAATGGAGCTAAATAAATCGCTTTTCCATTTCTTTCAAGGACGTGGTTTAAGCAGCATAATTCAGCGACAAGGGTTTTACCTGATGCGGTAGGACTTGCCAAAACAAGGTTCTTGCAATCTAAAGCTCCTGCACGGATTGCTTCCTCCTGTGGAGGGTAGAGTTCCGTAATTCCATCTCGAATTATCAGTTCTTTTAGTTGCTCAGAAATAGAAAGCTCAGCTATCTTCACTTGCTTACACGCCAATTATTGTAGGTTTGATTATAGTCTAAATATCGGTTAACGCAGGTTTATAGTGTTGACGCTTTGGTTAGGTTTTTTTAGTTGAAGCGAGTTTAGTAAGTTATCAGCGTGTTATTATTAATTGAAAATTGGGCGTGATTTATGTGGTTGAAAATGTCAAGGAGCTCCTTAAGCTTCATGAAGGAATTAAACATGAAGTATATTTAGACAACGAAAACAGCACAGTGGTTCCTCAAGAAATCATAGATGCAATGCTTCCGTACTTCAACAAAAAAGCTTACGGTAACCCAACTCTTACTCACAAACCCGGATGGGAAGCGTTCACCGCCATTATGGGTGCATCACAAAGAATAGCTGAATCAATCGGCGCCAAAAACCTGGAAGAAATCAATTTTACCCCTGGCGATTCAGAAGCCAATAACCTCGCTTTGATGGGTGCAGCCGCGGCGAATCCGACGAAAGGTAAGAAAATTGTCATCAGCGAAATCGAACCCATAAACATCCTCAATGTTACAGATCTCATGAAGAAGCAGGGATACACAACCATAAAGGTCCCAGTCAGTAGAGAAGAAGGATTGCTTGATCTTGAGAAACTCAAAGAAGCAGTGGATAAAGAAACGGCGTTGGTTAGCATTCACACTGTAAACAACGAAATAGGCACAATACAGCCGATCAAGGAAGCCCTTGCTATCGTTAAAGACCGCAATCCCCAAACACTTTTTCACACTGACGCATCCGACGCCTATGGCAGAATACCGTTCAACGTACAAGATCTCAAAGTCGACATGGCTACTTTGAGCAGCTTCAAAATTCTGGGACCGCGCGGGACAAGCGCCCTCTACATCCGTGAAGGCGTCAATGTCGAACGGATAATAGAAGGCCCAATCGGAACCCAAAGACTTTGGCCAGGAACCGAAAACACTCCTCTGATTATGGGTTTCGCCAAAGCATCCGAGCTTGCATTCAGCAACTTTGACTCAAACGTCTTCAAAATGCGTTCAATGAGAGACAAACTTGTTGACGGAATATTCGCAAAGATGACCGATATAACCTTAAATGGAACTAAAGGTAGCAAACGCAGTCCAGATAATGCTAACATCAGTTTTCGGCGTTGCGAAGGCGAAGCCTTGACTATCGAGCTAAGCCTAAAGGGAGTTTACGTTTCCAGCGGTAGTGCCTGCAGCAGAAGGCTTCTTCAGCCAAGCCACGTTCTCGTCGCGATTGGACGCCATTTCAGCGAAGCCCACGGAAGCATCCTCATGAAAGTTACTCGTTACCACACAGAAGAAGATATTAATTATGTCTTGGATTCAATTCCTAGCTCAGTTGAACGTATTAGAGGAATAGTTGGATCTACAGGAGTTGACTAAATTTGTCTCGTGTACCTTTACCTTATGACCCAAAAGTTCTAGAATTGTTTAGGCACCCTAAGAACCTTGGAAAAATGGAAGACGCCACTGTCGTTTCCGTTGCAGGAAATCCTGCATGTGGCGACATGGTTACTTTCTACTTGAAAATAAGCGAACAGGAAATTATTGAGCGTGCTTCATTCGAAAGTTATGGGTGCGCTGCCAACATTGCTACTTCAAGCATAGTTACAGAAATGGTTAAAGGATTAAGCCTTGAATCTGCATGGAACGATATTACTTGGAAAAAAGTCACTGAGGCAGTCGGCGGCTTGCCTAGCATAAAATTCCATTGCGGAGTTCTAGCAGTTGGTGCTCTCAAACGAGCAATAAGGCTTTACTTCGAAAAGAAGGCCAATACGCCAAGTTGGATACCTAAAGACCACACTTTTGAAGAAAAGCAAGCTCTTGAAGAAGAAGAACTGGCAAAAACGCTTTCAAAGAGGCTTAAGACTGAGGAAGAGAAAAAGTAACGATGTTCGATACGCAAGCAATTCGCGAAGACTTCCCTATTTTAAAGCGCAGAATTAACGACAACCCCCTCATCTACTTCGACAACGCAGCCACAACGCAGAAACCAAAACAGGTAATCGAAGCTGAACGAGATTTCTACGAAAATCATAATGCCAATGTTCACCGGGCAGTTCATACTCTTTCGCAGGAAGCCACAGATCTTCATGAAGGTGCTCGCGAAAAAGTCGCCAAATTTATTGGTGCAAAAGAAACTGCAGAAATAGTATTCGTTAGGGGTACTACTGAAGCAATCAATTTGGTTGCCTATTCTTGGGGCCTTCATAACCTGAAAAAAGGAGACGAAATCCTTCTTTCCATGATGGAACACCACAGCAACATCGTGCCATGGGAACTAATCTCCAAACTTACCGGGTGTACCATAAAATATGGCAAGGTTAACATCGATGGAACTCTCGACTACGAAGATTTTGAAAGCAAATTCTCAAAAAACGTAAAACTTGCCAGCCTTAGTCACGTCTCAAACGTTAGTGGAATAATCAATGATGTAAGGCGCATCGCAAAAGTTGCGCATGAAAACAACGCTTTAATGTTTGTCGACGGCGCTCAATCTGTTCCTCACATGCCTATCGATATCAAGCAATTGGAGGCAGATTTCTTAGCTTTCTCCGGGCACAAAATGCTTGGCCCAACTGGCATCGGCGTTCTTTACGCCAAAAGAGCTCTTCTCGAAGCAATGGATCCCTTCCAAGGCGGAGGCGAAATGATAAAAGACGTCTCCATCAATCAGAAGACAGAACAATGCGACATATGCTGGAATGAACCACCATGGAAATTTGAAGCCGGAACCCCCAACATTGCAGGAAGCGTAGGCCTCTCAGCAGCAATAAAATATTTAGAAACCCTTGGAATGACTAACGTCTACGAACATGAAAAAGCTCTCACAGAATATGCCCTAAAAAAGATGATAAGTTGCTGCACAAAACTCCAACTTTACGGAACAACCGATACTTCTCTAAAATGCGGCATTATGCCATTTGGAGTTGAAGGCTTGTCAAGCCACGACGTCGCGTTGTTTCTTGACAACTACGGAATCATGGTGCGCAGTGGCTACCATTGCGCTCAACCTTTACACCAAATCTTCAAGCTTCAATCCAGCGCCAGAGCAAGCTTCTACATATACAACACAACCCAAGAAGTTGACCGCTTCATCGAAATATTGAAGGAAATGGAGCAGTTCTAATGGCAACCGTTGAAGACTACGTCGCAAGAATTGAAGGCACCTGCGGCGCAGAAAAAGACATCATAGTGACATTCAAATACGAAAAGAAACAGGAAGCCATAGCAAACATCCTCAAAAAGGCAACTTTGAAAAACAACTTATCCGGAATAATTTTTGAATTATCCTTCCAAGACAAGTCGTTCCGAGTCTACTCCAGCGGAAAAGCAATATTTCGAAGCATAATGAACCGAGAAGAACTCAACAAACTCTTAGCGGCTCTTCTGCTTTAATCGACTCACCGATGCTGTAGGTTCAATCGCAACTTCATTTTGGTTCTGCTAACCCAACTGAATCCTGGGTAAAGCAGTCTCTTTAGCCAATGAGGCAAGGCGTCCTTAAGTTCTCTGTGCAGCTTTAAAGCCAATGTTATCTTACCTTTTCTTGTTAGAGGAACATAATAGCGTGTTAAAGAGAATTTGGTGAAGTTGTTACTTTCTTTGAAATTGTCTAAAGAGGGGTGGTTTCCCATCCTGCCATACATTACCCATTGAATTTGCTTTGATGCACAAACCTCTATCGCTTTAGCTACTAACGCATTGTTAATCGCTTTGTCCCAATGTTTCTGCATAGATAGAATTTGAGAAATAATTGTAATGTTTTTGCCATGGATCAGCTGAATGAACCCAACAAGTTCATTGTTTATGTAAGCCCCGATGAACGTGCAGTTCTTCTGTAACGAAATGCATCTTACCTGTTCTATTGGCATTCCATAATGCGAAAAAGCTCTACCTTGACGAATAGGCGTTTCATTATAGATCCCCCAAATGCCTTCAGCAAATTTCTCATCCGCATTTGCTTCAATGGTTATTACACCGCTTTTCTTCTGCTTTGCGTACCATGTTGCGAGTTTTCTTGCTGATGCTTTCCCACCATTCTTTGTAACTGGTTACTTTGCAGAGTGCAATGTTGTCTTCAGCTTTTACCCAACTTTTAGGAGGGTCAGAAACTGGGCAGCACCACTTTCGCTCTAAGAAGGTGTAAATGTCGGCTCCCCTGTCAACGAGCTTTTCCAAGAAAAACTTCGAGGGCTCAAAGTCGCCTTCATATTCTTTGCTTGCAAAAATTCCAACGCCTGCATAGGTTGCAAGCTTAGCCAAACCCCTTTTGCGGAAAACTAAGCCTTCCAGTTCTTCATCCACTTGCAAAACCGTTTTCAGCGTTTCATAGTAGGGTCCTCTATGGTTGAATTTGCCGCGTTGAAAAAGCCATTCGGGATGAACATGCAAAACATCGCCTTGAGAGATACTTTTTTCTACTATGGTCACTGTTTGGGCAGTCGAATTGGAATAGACTAAACGATCTAGACCTAAAGTAGGAAAATCCCAGAAGTTTTTGAGTGGAAAGTCTGCGGGAATAGGTGCTCTAGCTTCCCAGATTTTTCGTCTCCATATTAGTCGAGCGAAGATTCGAGCTGTACCATGAATGGTGTAGTATCTTACTTTACTATTTGTTGACTTCTCGAGACGCTCTAGTTCCCTGTACGGATGGTTTGCAACATGGAGGCATACTTCATGTCGGTTGTTGTCTCTCATCAGTGCAAGCATTTCTTCATCAGGCATTGTTTGAGGAGTGAAAAACCAGAAAGCCTTAGTTTCCCTAGGCGACTCGTTGACCATTTTTGCGATTATCTTCGAATTCTTCAGATAGTTGCTCCGTATTGTCCTTCCCAGAATAGTGAGCAGAAAACTCTGAAGCCTCGAAGGGTACGGATAATCAACGTCCATTCTTAGCTTTATCATCGGGTTTGGAGATCCTTTTCTTAGTGAAGGTTCATTCGGTTATAAATCCTATGCTAGAGTCAAAATTTCCCTCAGATTGAGTCTAAACTTCGCGAAAATTATCATGAGCGAGTTTTCTGTTTTTGTTGACTCAATCGTAAGCGTTTCTTGTTAGACTATCTGCTTTTATGACTCCTATTAGTAGTCCATTAGCAAAAGGGAACGGGTGATTAAACTTCAAGTTCTCAATACCGGTCCAGTCTGTCTCTATCCATCTGTTATCTTTGGAGACCCGCTTAAGGCATAAACGTTCATCAAATTTTATCTTTCCAGACTTGAGCGAGTTGTCAAGATTGGGGTTATATCCAATTGGGACTGTTATGATGATTTCCCCATTGTTATTGAGAAGTTTCTTTATGCTTTCGATGGCTTGAAAGGTTTTGTCTGGCATGTTCAGTTTCTTTTCCTTTTCAGTAGGTTTTTCATCCCAACCGACATGTTCGAGAGTCGAGACACTGACAATAAGATCATACTTTTTATTTAGACAGAGGTCTACAACATCTTGGTTGATTACTCCGTTTGCCTTCTCGTATTTGTCAACGACATCATGTTGAAATTCATAATAATGAGGGAGAACGTTTCCAATTTCCAGGATGCTACCCTTATGGTTTCTAATCATGTTCCAGACTATTGGAATTTCAACCGCCCTTTCATTTCTCCAAGTTGTGTTGTATTTGTGATAGAAATACTTGTATTTCTTGTTTTGAACCGTAAACAATTTCCATGACTTGAAGAACTTAAAATAGTAACACCAAAAAGAAGGCGACAAACGCCATTTCATTGTATTAATACCTTTTCGAATCAAGCAGAGTATTCCTTTCTCTTTTACAATTGTCTTTGCTTTGGACAGCAATCTGATTTTTTCAAAACTATTTCGCGCGGTTGACATCGAACCTAACTCCAGAGCCGTTTTCTGCAGTTTCTTCATTGACCCCTGGTCCTCTAAGGTTATTTCAATTCTCAGCTATAATGGTGTATGCTCCAGGAATGAGTTTTTGTAAACAGGAATCATTGTTGCTCTCTAGATTTTCCGATTGATGATTTGTTTGAATTTGATTGCTGCTAAACTGTTTTACCCCGAATGATAGAACCGAACCTATTGGAAAACTTTTCAACTAAAACGCCATCAACCTGCTAGATTGAAAATCTAGAAAGCAAGTTTTGATTTCAATTAGTCGTGAAATTTAGAAGACTTAATTATTGGATAGTTTCAGCGATTCTTAACAACGAAGGATGCTTTCTTGAAAGATGCTTTCTACTTTCTTGGCATATTTTTCCCAAGACAGGTTTTCCTTAACATACTGGTAAGCATTTTCTCCGATTTTTCTTTGAAGCCCCGAATCATTGATTAAAGTTTCAACTTGCTTGGCAAGGTCTTCAGGCAATGCTTTGTCCACAACTATTCCGTTTATGCCGTTGTGAATTATTTCTGAGGCGCCAACTTCTCTTGAAACTATTACCGGTTTCGCCGCGGCCATTGCTTCTGTAACGACAAGTCCCCAGGTGCTTGTAGAAGAGGGATAAACGAATACGTCTGAGGCAGCATAAACCTCTGCAAGTTCGGAATCGCTATGGCTGTTTAGAAGCAAAACCTTGTCTCTCACACCAAGTTTCTGGCTGAGTTTCGATAGTTCTTCCAGTTCTTTTGGTGCATCTATTATTAATCGGACGTTATCGTAATTCCTAGAAAGCTTTGCAAGAGTCCTCACAACGTCCGTTCTTCTTGCATAAGCACTTCCTCCAACAAAGAGCAGGACGAATGCTCCCTCAAGTCCGTATTCTTTCCGTAATTTTCTTCCTGTTGCCCTATGAAAAAGCTCTGCATCAACACCCGTTCTAACTATTCTGGAGGGTCTGTTGTAAGCTTTTTTGACGTATTCTGCGGAAACATGTGAGAGCACCATAATTTCATCCACATATTTCACGGTTATCTTGTCCCAGATTTCGAAGAGCGGCCAGCTGACTTTAGCTAACCCTCTTCTCCTTTCCGGCATGAAAAACCAGTAAGGAGGTTCATTACACATCCAAACTAGTGGTACTTTCAATCGACGCTTTGCCTCAAAGCCTGCCCATTCAGTTGGGAAGTTGTGGTTGTTGATAACGTCAAATTTCTTAGGAATTTTTCTGCCAATCTCAAGCATTGGGGGGAGTTCAGATATGTAATATTGTCGTAAAGCTCTATCTCGCATTCTTTTTGCGAGGATTGTCGCTTTCTTGAAGGTTCCAAGCTCTTCGAGGATAGGTGATTTCACTTTTGCTTTATCCAACGGGGTTATCGGTGCAATAGGTAACTTGCCCGCCAGCGGGTGAGGAATCACGTTAATTTTTACTTTATCAAAGAACTCCGGGTAGCTTTTCTCGTTGACTCCGTTTGTGAAAATCTCAACTTCATGCCCGATCTTTTGCAATTGAATTGCCAGATTCAGAATCTGTCTTTCTCCACCTCCTCGCGTCCGAAATGGAGTGTGAATCATAGCAATTCTCATACTTGCGATGTCCCCGATTGCTTTCACACTTAAGCTTCAAGTTTATATATTTAGTTTTTCTACGTTCAGTCCAGTTTACTGGGGCTGAAAAAAATAACGCTCAAGGTTCATACGGCTATTGTGCTTGTAGGCGGGTCTGGTTTACGGATGCGCCCTCTCACAGAGGATAAGCCTAAATGTATGATTTCATTGCATGGAAAACCATTAATTTATTGGACAATTGAATGGCTTAAAGATTTTGGAATAGATCATTTGGTTCTCGGAGTTTCCTATCGAAAAGAAGTCGTAATAAACTACATAAAAGAAAACCCCCAAGGAATCAAGGTAGATTTCAGCGAACACACTCAGGAAGGAGAAACTGGCGAAGGCTTTAGACTAGCTATAAAAAGACACGTCAATGACGAGAACTTCATTGCCATGAACGGCGACGAATTAACCAATCTGAACCTTTCGAGATTCGTAGACTTTCACCTCTCCCAGAAAGGATTAGCAACCATAGCTGTAGCTCCCATGCAATCACCCTTTGCTGTAATAGATACCGAAGGAAACAACGTTGTTGGTTTCAGAGAGAAGCCTCTTCTTGAGGATAAAGTAGTCAGCACAGGAATCTATGTGTTCAACCACGATATTTCAAATTATTTGCCCGAGATAGGATCATTGGAGAAATGCACCTTCCCTGTTCTCGCCCAGAAACGAATGCTCAAAGCTTACAAGCTTAAGGGCGGCGAGCGTTGGTTGACGGTTAACAGCATCAAAGATTTATTTATGGCTGAAAATGAATTTAATGCACTTAGAGGTCTTCAAACATGAGAGTTCTAGTAACTGGAGTATTGGGCTTTGTTGGGAGTCATCTGGCAGAGAAACTGGTGACCAATGGAAATGAAGTTTATGGCATGGTCCGTCGTGTTGCCAACCGAAACATGGATGTCATTAAGAACGTCTTGAATGATGTGACCCTTATTTCGGGAGATGTGACTGATTATGTGTCAACACGAAACGCTATCAAGAATGCTAACCCTGATGTTGTAGTTCATCTTGCTGCGTTGAGTCCAGTTCGCGATTCATTTGAACGCCCCTTTGAGTATCAACAAGCAAATTTAATGGGAACTATGAATGTGGCGCACTCTCTACTTGAGCTTCCTGATTCACAAACGAGAAGAATAGCGGTTGCTTCAACGGCGGAAGTCTATGGTCCTCAGGAAAGGCAACCATTGAAAGAGACTCTTGCTCTAAAGCCTTCAAGTCCTTACGCTGTTAGCAAAGCTGCTGGCGATCTCTATATTCAAATGATGTTCAATGCTTTCAACTTGCACGGCTGCATAATGAGACCCACCAACTCTTATGGCCGAAAATTCGATCCCAGCTTCCTGGTTGAATATCTCGTGACAAAAATGCTAAAAGGCGAAGATTTGTACATAGGTGCTCCTGATTCGATAAGGGATTATATGTATATTGATGATCATGTAAATGCTTACGTTCTTGCAATTGCGAACAAGAAGGCAGACGGTCAAGTTTTCAATGCAGGAACAGGAAAGGGAGTAACCAACCGAGAACTCGCTGAGCTAATCGCCAATAGAGTCGGTTACGATTCAAAGAAGATCAAATATGGTTCGTATCCACCTGGTTATCCGTTACGCCCTATAATTTCAGATCAACCATATCTTGTGCTGGACGCTTCCAAGATCAAGGAGACGTTAAATTGGTCTCCTTTACTGAGTTTGAGCGAGGGCATTGACAAAGTGATCAAATATTATGGGGCTTCTGATGAAAAAGAATTAGCGGCTCTTTCCATACTTCACCCCATAATCGTTCGTTTTCTTTTTAAAGAATACTGCAATGATACTTTGGTTAATTGCTGGAGATTGCTTTGGTGGACAGAATCGATCTAGTAATGTGGACTAAGAATGGTGCAGCGACCTTGCCCTTCGTCTTGAAGAGGATAAACGAAGTGATTCCCTCCGAGTTTGTTAACAGACGTATAATCGTTGATGACCACAGCTTCGACTCGACGCGGGAAATTGCACAGGCTCATAATTGGAATGTTGTTTTTAACGAGGGAACTGGGATAAGTGATGGCGCGAACACAGCCTTCAAACTGGTTGAATCCGCGTTTTTCATTAGTTTTGAGCAGGACTTGCTATTGGCAGTTGATTGGTGGAAGAAAATAATCCCTTACATGTCAAACCCAAAAATTTGCGTAGCCTCTGGAGTACGTCTGCCCAATCAGCCTTCGACAGTCAGAAAAATAGAAGAATACACCTTGGAACGATATCAGAGGAGCAAAAAAGGGGTTCAAGCTTTTCTTTATGGTAAAACGCTCGATAATACCATTTATCGGACTCAGGTTGTTAGAGCGCTTGGAGGATTTCCGAAATTGGCGATATCTGCTGGCGTCGACAATGTTTTGGCTGAACAAGTACGATTGAAAAAGCTTGAGTGGAAAGTAGATTTTGATGTTAGGTCTGTTCATTTGCGTAAGGGTCTTCGACAGGAGTTGGCACACTCTTACTGGTATGGTACGTGTTTCAATGTACTGGATCCGATTTTGTTTAAGCGAAGAGTGGATGTTCGGTCATTTATTATTCGATTTGTTTTAAGTCCAGTACGCGGATTAGACATAGCCCTAAAAAAGGCTTCTCCTGAAGCAATCCTAGTTTATCCTCTAATGCGGTTAGCTGTACTAAGAGGCGTGCTTGCTGGGCTGAAGCAAAAATAGCCTTATTTCAGTTTGTCTTTAAGAAGCTCAATTTTTCTTTTAGTCAGTTGCTTTAATTCTTGTTGCGCAGGAATGTTGGGTTTTTGAACAAGAACTTTCATTATGGCTTCCGCAATACTCTCATTATCCTTCCAATCGTAAAATATAGCATAATTTTCGAATAGGCTTTTGAGGGTAAATGTTTCCGTTAAGGCCAATGGTTTGGAATATGCTACTGCTTCCCATCCTGACATTAGCGAGGTGTATTCTCTTTTTGTTCCCGTGATTATGGCTGTGGCGTTTGCGAGTAAGTTGTCAAATTCGTCGTTTGACAGAAAACCGGTGAATTTTACATGATCCGATTCGTCTTTCTTGATTTCTGGTTTGCGTTTCCAGTTTCCGGTTACGTACATAGTGACATTGATGTTAGACACACTTATTGCGTGAATAACTTCTTGGAGTGGTTCGTCTGGGGCGAATGATGCGGGAAATACTATGTAATGTTCTTTGGTGGCAAACGGAATGTTTTGTGTTGGGATGAGGTGCCAAGGGTCGAAGACGACGAAGGTTTTATTTTTGGAGTTTTTTGGAATTAAATTAAGTTGGGTATCGTTGTGGGCGATTACGAAGTCTGCGTAACGTAATAGCTTTACGAATGGGGCGTTTAGGAGTTTTCCTTTCCAATCCGTGGAAAGAAGGAAGCCGGTGTGTACATCAGCCAAAACTTTGCAGCCCACAAGTCGCTTGAACAAGAGAGCTTCAAAAAGAAGAGGTCCTTGAGGTAGTTGGATAATCAGGTTTTTTGGTCTGATTTTAATAATTTTTAGAAAGGTTCGGATGGCGGCTCTCACATAAGGTAGGCTATCTGGGAAAACCCAGATGTCTGCGTTGAGGGCTTTTGCGAGAAGTTCGGAACGGCGGGAGAGTCTTTTCCACACGATTATTGCAGTTTGAGGCATTTAATTGCCTCTTGGGTATTTTTGTTTCAAACATTCTTCAATATATTTTGTCCAAGTAGGAACGGGGGACTCGATTTTTTCAAGAGCTGCTTTAGTGTCAACTCTTGATTTCTTGGTCTGAAGGATTTTTTTTGCCGTTTTAACTATTCTTTCTGTGTTTCTGAGAATTTGGATTGGAAAGCCCTTCTTGTACAAGTATCGCGCTTGCACATCCCAGAAGTGGAAGTTAATTGTTGGTATCCCGCATAAGGCCGTTTCTCGACAAGCTGTGCCGCCGCTGCCAACCATGAGGTCAATGTAGGGGATCAGTTGGGCGGTCAGTACTGGTTTTGGTTGGACCCAGACGTTTTCTAACCCTTTGAGCCTTTCTTTTTCTCCTTCATAACGGGGAAGGTAAACAACGGTGGCTATTTTTGAAAGTCCTTCAAGTAGACGTTGCGTGTCCACTTTGACGTCTTTGCAGTAGCTGGCTTTGTATTCTGCATCCCTGAAGAGTATCACTGGCTTTTTGTCAGTTAGTTCTTCCAGAAATTCGGGTTTGTCAAATATTGTGCCTTTGAGCCAGCAAGTTTCTTCGAGTCCGTCGTAGAGTATGATTTTTGATTTAGATATTCCAAATTTGCTCCATGACTTTCCGAAACTTATTGGTGCGACGAGCCAGTCAACAAGGGGTGATGCGAGTTTAGCTACGTGGTACGCAAAGACTGTGTCGTTAGCGTAGACGATTGGTATGTTTAATCCAAATGCTGTTCGAATGGCCGACACGTCGCCGTGAGTCCAGAAGCACTTTGGGGTACCCGACTTTATCAAAGAGGTCAAGAAACTCCAGTGTTCTTTTCTGTTCGACCTCAAGTTTCTCTTTGAGTGTTTCGCCGTACTCGCCAATTTTGTAGTAAGGCACTTTTAGGGTATCAAGCATGTCGGTAGTCTGGGTTTGTTTCTTAGCAGTTACTAGTGTGGAGTAGTTTTTGGCGTGCAAAACGGGCAGTAATGTGTGGATTGCGATGGAGATTTTAGGTGTAACTGTGTCTAACCAAACGTCTGGCATTGTTTAGGAAGGGCGAGTTTCGTTGTTATAAGTTTTTTCTACATTCGGCTCTTTGTCGCTGTTTTTTTGTGGAAAGACACTGACGAATTTTTTTCATCGGTTAGTGGCTTCTTCTCTGTTTTGAGCTTGAGATGGTTTGGTTTTTGGGTTTGGTTTGTCTTTTGGTTGTGGGAGAAGACACTCTGAAAGACACCCGTTTCTTCTAAGGGTGTCTTCTTAATGCGAAAAAGTGTAAAAAAGTGGGTTTGGCTATTTTGTTTCTTGTTTGGTTAGCCATTCTCGATAGTCTTTGTCTACCCTCATGGCGCTTTCTAATAGTGTGCTTGGCGCGAGAGAGGTTACGTACCTTATGTCTTTTGGCAAGCAATGTCTTCCTATGCCGTCTCTTGCTTCTGGGATGTCGACGTTCCATTTTGTGTTGCAGGCGGATCGCAGGTCTTCGAAGTTCATTCCGATTTTTGCGCACAGCATTTTCAGGTCCTCTGCGAAGGCGATTTGTAGGTAGCGGTGCGAGTTTTCCGTTATCTTGCACATTTCTGCTACTTCTATCGACGAACAAACATGCATCGGTATTCCGAGCGTTTCTTGGTAGAATTTGAGGCCTGTTTTGAGGCTTTCTGGGTTTGCTCCGCCGATAACTCTGATTTGGTTAACTCCGTGTTTCTCTGGTTCGTCTGCCCAGTATCTGTGAGGAACGTGAACCAAGTGGATATTTTTGTTGAAAATGCTTTCGAAGATCTTTTTTGATGTACCCGGAACTATTGTGCTTTCAATGGAGACAAGCGTTGTGTTCTTTGATTTTTCTGTGATTTTGTTGCAGACGTCAAAGACTGCTGTTAGGTCTGGGCATTCATTCGCTTGACTTGTTGTAACGCATATGATGTAGGCGTCTACTTGTGGGACGTCTTTCAATGAGTTTGTGACTTTGAATTTTCCAGCTTTAGATGCGTTTTCAATTGTTCGAGGGCTGATGTCGTAGCCCCAAACTTCAAGACCTTTGGCATCTGCATATTGCGCGACTGGGAGACCTATTTGGCCAAGACCAATAACACAGACTTTCAATTTGGTCATCTTCAAATATCCTCGAAGCGTTTTGCTCGAATTCAAGGAAAGCTTCATTCTTAAGGTTTGCCTTCAAACCATTTCATCATGACTGCAGGTTTGCTGTATTTTTTGGTTGCAGTTTCAAGTAGTTGTTGTTGATCTCATTTTTTGACCGGGGTCAACAACAACTTCTCTTTGAAAATGTGGAAGAGGTCAACTTTTTGTTTGGGTTCCCCAAATAAGTGAAAAATGAGTTTTGTTTTTCTATTACTCAATCTTTCAAGGATTTTTTACTCTCAGGAACCGGCATCCAACTTTCTTCGCGGCTGCTTCGTCGCTATCAGCGTTCCCAACAAACAGAATTTCTTTTATCGGAACTTTGAGCTTCTCGCTGACTATTGCAAGCTGTTTGGCCCTGCTCAAGCTATCCTCTCGCGTGACGATTGCATCAAAAGAAAGCCCAAATCGTTCCATTATGATTTTGACAACTTGCTTTCCCTGCAAGGTAACTAGCGCTCTTGGATTACCATTTGATTCTTGATACAACTTCATGCCTTCGCCGCATATAGTAACTCTTTCGAATATTGCAAGTTCCGCGATGTCCCAGGCGGCAAAAACTTCTTTTCGTGTTTTCTCGTTTACCCGAGAGACTACATCAACAAGTGGTCGTATGACATTAACGTGCATTATGCCCTTAAGTTCTTCAAAGAGCTCCTCCCAGTTAATTGGAAGACAAGCCAAAGTACCGTCCAGATCAAAAACAGTAGCGGCCGGGTTCATCAGCTGTACATGGCTCCCAAAACTTTGCCATCCTTAACCAAACGCGCCGGGGCATCCATATGCCTAATCCAGTAAACGTCTGCTGGCAAAATATTATACTTGGGCATTTCTGGAACAGATTCCTTGAACGCCAGCTTTGTGTAAAGGTAAGGAATGTTTGCACAGAAATCTTTCCGAATTACTTTGCTTGCGTACGAAAAGAAGTAGCTTGTTGTGAACATTCTGCCTGGGTTAATTTCGGTGACACAAGGAACGCCTGCCTCGTTCTCTTTCAGATCTACTGAAGCAATTCCGCTGAACTTGGAGTCAATGGATAAAACCGCTTCCGTGCTTGTCTTGTTGACTTGGTCATCATGTACTGTTCGTTGAACTGCGGGGGTTCCAGTTATCCCTGATGGTGCAAGGTAAGCGTAAATGTATTCTAATCGTTCTCGCGCCATTGAGGTTACTATTTCGCCGTCTTTCCAAAGGCTGTGAAAAGCGATGTTTCTACCTGGCAGATGCTCTTGGGCAATGAATTCCCAGTCAACGTTTCTGCTCTTCCAATACTTTATCCATGAAACTGCGGTTTCTCTGTTGTCTGCTGGGGTGCTTCCTTTGCCGCCTGCACCGTGTCTGGCTCTGACCCATATTGGGCTCCCAAACTCTGCAAAGGCTCGGTCTATGTCTTCGTCTTTCTTTACTTCGATTGTTTTTGCGACAGGAACGTTCTTTTTCTTCCAGACTCTGGCTGATTCAAGTTTATCTTGGCATGCTTTAACTGCGGCTTTGGTGGGTAGAAAGACTGGTGCTTCGAGTTTTTCGCGTTTTTCAGACACAACTTCGACTTCAACGTCGGGCTGAGCATGAAGGAATTCTATGTGTTCTTTGCGGATTATTTCGTTCAATCTGTCGATGTATGCTGGATCTTTTGCTCTTGGAACCAGATATTTAGGTTCCATAATTGCAAGGTTTAGAAAGTACTCGTTGGAGTCGGTGCCTACTAGCGAAATTTTTTCTGGTGCTGCACATAGCGACGTTGTAAAGTTTATTCCGGCTGGACCTCCAGCTCCTGTGCAAAGAATCTTTTTCACTTTATTCAGCCTCAACTCAACCTATATCCAGTAAATCCGTCTGGGTTTGTTTCCACTATGAGATTTAGCCGATTTATATTTGTTCTGAATATGCAGATCAGACCTAAAACGAGATTTTCAGAATCTTCAGTTTATGCCTTCAATATTGTCTCAATTTGTGGGTGTGAACTTTTTGGGATGCACAACTTCTTGGAAGATTTGTGTTCAATGCTGCAATTAGCGGTTGGGCTTTGTTTCTCTTGCTGTTGGTTGTGGAGAAGTGAATTACTTCACTACAACCATGTCAGGCAACGCTCGTGGCTTTTTTCGAAAAGCTCGTTTTTCTCTCTTTAACTTTGTTCTATGATGTAAATTGGAATGAATCTCCTCAGAATCAATATGAACAGCTAAATTTGCCGTGAGTTGAAACATAATCAATCACGCAAACTTAAAAAGCACAAAAACATCCTATTCAGAAAGCGAAAAACATCTGGGGGCTGGTCGTCTAGCCTGGTTAGGACGTTGGCTTTACGAGCCAAAGGTCGCCGGTCCGAGTCCGGCTCAGCCCACCACTTTTCAAAGAATACCCTAAAATCGATTCTGATTGATTTTCTGCCCGTGAATAGACTTTTTCTGTTCTGAAACATTTTTTGCTAACGCTGAATCTATATCCTGGCGAAGGGAGATTTTTCCTGATTCTTTTCTATACTTCATTATTTTGACGATTTATATGGTTCAGTTCTTGAATTTTGCCGCTACGTTTTTGAGAAGTAAATTTTTCTTCTGAGGTGAGCATTTTCGGTTTAACAAGACAATGTTTCAGAGTAAAGCTTATGTGCAGATCATTCCATAGCTAATGCTTCGAGGATAAGGCGAAAATGCCGGTAAGGGCACGGGCAAAGAATTTGCTTCGAAGAAGTCCTCCTATTTTCAGATTTGCAAGAGCGACAAATCAGGCAATCTTTAGTCTCTATGAGTTACTGCTCAATAATGTTGATATGATTTTACCCCATGGAGAGGTTCCACCGAGAAAATTTAGAAGGCACACAGGCCCTGCAGAGTTTTTAACCCTTGGAAAGGCATGGGTTCAGCAGTATGTTGAATATGGTGAACTAAAACAAAAAGAGAAAGTCCTTGACGTTGGATGTGGAGTCGGTAGAGTAGCTATAGCGTTGACAAGCTACCTTGATTCAACTGGAAATTACGAAGGATTTGACATGTATAAAGAGGGAGTGGAGTGGTGTCAAAAACATATCACTTCAAAATTTCCCAACTTTCATTTCCAGGTAGCTGACATCTATAATGGAATGTATAACAAGAGAGGGAAGTTTAAAGCAAATGAATACGAATTTCCATATAAAGAAGGCAGCTTTGATTTTGTTTTTCTTAACTCAGTGTTTACCCATATGTTGCCCCAAGATATGGAACATTATTTTTCCGAGATCGCTCGAGTGTTAAAGAAAAACGGTCGATGTTTCATGACATTTTTCCTCTTAAATGATAAATCTCGAGCCCTAATTGATGCTAAAGCCAGCATTTACAACTTCGAATATATCGGTAATGGTTATCAAACGGTGGACAAAAATGAGCCTGAAACAGCAGTTGCATATGATGAAAAGATAATCCGTGCATTTTATGAGAAAACTGGTTTCGAAATGACCTCAATACAATACGGTTCTTGGTGTGGAAGAAAAACAGCAATGTTCCAGGACTTCATCGTCGCACGGAAAAGACTGGACTGAATAGAGTATTAGTTCAATTTTTTTTGTCTCAAACATTAGTAAATTTCTTTCTATAGAGTATTTTTGTGATGTCTTTTATTAAGTGAATTCCATTTTCTTCGGGTTGAAGACTGTAAATTTGGCTTTTCTGAGTCTTCTACCAATACTTCCAATTAGACCTGCTGCGTCTGTGCCCAATTTGCAGACCAGAGCGTGTTCGAATGTTCCCAAAACTTCAACGTCGATTACGTCTCTGTCAAGACCTTCTTGTGCAATAATTAAGTTTACTTCGTAACGAGAAGCACCTGTTACAATCAGCCTATCCAGCAACGAGTCTTTCCACAGTTCAAATTTCCTTATCTGACCAGACTGCAGTTCCGCCTCAATTCGGTTCTTGTCAGGCTTTGACTTCCAAAATTTTGATGTTTAAGTGGGAGATTTTCGCATAGTCCCCAAAGTTCCCCCAATTTCTTCAAGGTTATCTTTTTTCCATTCTGCAAGATGGGTTTGCAGATGCTTAGTGGTATGTCTGCATGGATTGTGGTTGGCTCAAAAATTCCAATGTCCAATATTAGTTGTTCTTTGCTTCTTTTCGAAGTGCGTATGTAACCTTTTACGGTGTCAAATTTCTTTATGTTTGCATGCTCGATTGGGCAAAATCCCATTTCTCTCTCTAAGAGTTTCGTGGCAATTGCCTCGTCTTCTCCTGAAAGTTCTAGTTGAACCCATTTGTTTGCTGCTGTCCTGTGATTGCTGTTTCGACACTTAAGTCTCCAAGTAACTCTTCGAGTGTTTGGGTCCAATTGTTTAATTGGTGCGAATTGTAAATTTTTGCATAGTAAAGTTAAAGTGGTCATGGATGATCTTCAACTATTTGTTTTATTTCATCGTGCAGTTCTTTGACTTTAATTGCTGCTGTTTCAAGCTTTTCTTCTTTGAGCTTGTTAATTGTCATTTCAATTGGGTACCCGCTTTGATGTTTCGACCAGTTTGTCTGCGTAAGAGACTATTTTCTCTTCAAGCGTTACTGGCACATAGTTGTCTTCTGGCCACCCTAACTCTTTTGCTTCGGCGTTTGTTATTCCGCCTCCGACGTGGCGTTTAATTATGTTTATTACTGATTCTGGTAAGCCGGCTTGTTTTGCTATTTCGGCTCCGACTACTGCGTGGTTTACTGAGTGCGTTTTTGAACGACCCAGATCGTGCAGAAGTGCTCCAACTTCAACAAGTTCGAGGTCAATTGTCAAGCCTTTTTTTTGACAGATTTTGGCTGTTTCTATAGAAAGTTTTGCCACTGCTTTACAGTGTGCAATGACTCTTGGTGAGCAATGGTTTTGTTGAAGAAGTGTTAGTGCTTGCTCCCGTGAAGGAAGCTTGCTACTCACCCAGTTCCTTCCTTAAAGTCTCAACTTTTTCTGACAGTTTCTCGATCATTTTTCCGTTTTCAGAATGAGCGAGAGGTTTGCCGCAGGCGCTGCAGTGAAAAACTGCTTCAACAGCTTCTTCAAAGGTTACTCGCCTGCATCCGACTGTTTCGCAATAGTAAAAATCGTGGTTCGCTTCATAATCAAGGCGAACGTTCAGTTTCTCAAGGACTCTTCGTTTTTGACTAAGAATAAATCCTTCAAGCTGGTCTGGCTGAAGTTTCCAGTGGAAAATGAACCATCCCGTTTTAGGATCTCGTGTCCTTCTCAGGCTCACCAGAGAATGATCATAGAGTTTGTAGAGGATTTTGCGGACAGAATTTAGTCTGATCCCAGTTTTGTTAGCTATCTCATCGTCAGTAATTTCATCTAGATTCTTAAGATGCTCAATTAATTTGACTGCCTCTTCTTCTCCGATTGAAGTTGCCACTTTCATCAAAGTTGCGTCATCAATTGTCGATAACATAGTCTGGTTCCTTAAACATTCTTAATTACTGCACTATCCCCCATAAAACTCTTCTCAATTCAAATAGCCAAAACTGCCATCAAACTATTTTCTTGCCTCTTTCTTGAGGAATGATCGTCAATTTCGCGTTTTCGAAGGAATTTCCGAGCGTTTCTCCCATAAAAAATCGATCTAAGAAAATTGCGAGAGCTGCGCACTCAGAGTGAGGCTGGTTGCCAACTGCTACATTAAAGTCAGAAACTTCGGAGGAGTAGAATTCCCTTGGTACTTTCTGGCTTCCAACTACTATCAAAACATCTTTTTGAGTGTTTCTTATTTTCTCAAGAACATTGCTTGCTTGAATGTTTTCGCCATAAGCTGTTAGGTGAACGATCACACCGCCTTTGTTTTTCCACTCTCGGACAGTGCTTTTCCATTTTGTTCCCATCTCAAAGTCGAATTGGCCGCCCCATGTTGCTCGGATCTTTTCTACGGTTTCCTGTATTTTCTTGTCTTCAGTATCTGAAAGAATGAATCCTGAAGCGCCTAAGGCCCGTGCCGTGAGAGCAACATGAGTTGTCAATCTCGCGTCTCGTTGAGGTCTGTGCCCCCACCTCAAAACGACTATTTTTTGTGATTGCATTTTAGGATTCTCATGGTCAAGCTTTGATGCTTGCTTCAAATTTTCCATTAAGATCTTCGACCTTTCTTTTTATTTTTTCAGCGAACTCTGGATTTGCTTCAAAAATCATTTGCACCGAATTATCTGAATAGTTTGTTTCCTTAACGTCGGCGCCCTTATGGACTGAGGAAACAAGTGACATGGTTCCACTTGTCATTGGAACGGAAAAGGACGCTTTGACGTATCCTTCAAGTTTTTTGAGTATTTCACTTCTTAACTGATCAAGGTTCGTGCATGCTTTCGCAGATATGAGAATAGGATTTTTGGTTTCATCCTTAAGTTCTTCAAGTTTCTGTTTTGCTTCTTCATCTGTCAAGCGATCTATTTTGTTGAGAGCAGTAATAACTGGTACACTTGCTGCGTCGATGCGGTTTATGGTTTCTTGGCAAGTCTTGTTCTTGTTTCTTATAGTTTCTATGGGCTCATTTATGTCTAGGACTAGAATTATGAGATCTGAAAATATTGTCTCTTCCAAAGTCGAGTGGAATGCTTCAATCAGTGAAAGGGGCAATCGATCTATGAAGCCCACTGTGTCTGTCAAGAGGAATTTTCTGTTTGAAAACTCGATGAGTCTAGTTGTCGTTGACAGTGTTGTGAACAAAGCATTGTTTACCTGTGCTGTTGAATCGGACAAAGAATTAAAGAGTCGACTTTTTCCTGCATTCGTGTATCCTGCAAGGGAGATGGAGCGAAAACCTAGTTCAGTTCTTCTCTCGCGGTGAAGAACGCGTTTTTCTCGGACGCTTTTTAGTTTCTTCTGGATTGTTACAACTTGCTTTTTCAGAGCATCTTTGTAAATATCTGCTTCGTAAACGCCTATTCCCATAAATCCAGGTTGCTCCCCTCTTTTGGAGAGTCTTACTTTTTCTTTGGCGTGTCTTATCTCGTTTTTAATCGTTGCCAATTGAATTTGGAGGTTGGCTTCAGTTGTTGTTGCTCTTTTGGTAAAGATTTCGAGAATAAGTTGGAATCTATCGATGTTTTCAACCTTTGTGGCTTTCGTCAAGTTGTATGCTTGAATAGTCCTTAACGAGTTGTCAAAAATTACTCTCTCGGCGCCAGTCTCTTTCACAAGCTGTGCAAGTTCTTCGACCTTTCCTGCTCCCAGTTGATAGCGTGCATCAGGTCTTCTTGTTTGCTCCATTTCCGCTACAACAGTGTAACCGGCGGATTCAGATAGGTTCTTGAGTTCTGGTAATGTTGAGGGTTCGCGATTTAACCGCCGCTGAACTATGATGGCTTTCGTGCGGTTTTTACCTCTCCCTTTTCCTTCTTGTCAATCTTAATGGCGTCGCCAAGAGTGAATTCGCGGCTTCCCGATTTGGGAATTGGAACTTTTTCCTCAGCCACCGGAACAAGTAACTTAATTTTCAATGTGTGTTCTAGCTTAGAAACAAGCTGATCATTAGGCGACATTTTTCCAGTTTCGATTTTCCGCAGAACTGACTCCTTTTCACTTATTTTCAGGCCAAGATCTTCAGTGCTGAGTCCAAGTTCTTCTCTTGCATGCCTTATCAATTCAGCGTAATCTTGCACGATTTCTTGACTTGTATCGACTCTTGCTGTTATGACCTTCTTTTTGATTTGGATAGGTCTAAAAACTTGTGTCCCCTGACCAGCTCCTATTTGCCTTTGGGCAATAATGGTTGGTCTAGCCGGTTCTTCCCATGTAGCTTTTCCATGTTTTGAACATTCAGTGCATACTGTAAGCTTGGCACCTTCAATTATTACTCGCATGGGCGCTTCGCGAATTTTGCGTCCGCAGACTTCGCATCGCAATTAATAATCCACCTAACCTGTTTTTATTATATTACCGTATGTAAATAGTTGTCGAATCAATAAAATTGCATTCACGGTGAAAAAGCGTGGAAAACCCCATAAGTCGAATCAGGAGTATCGCCGATTATCAATACGGCGAAGGCGTTGGTAGCAAGCTTTTCCCTGATGACATCAAAATTGAATATTCGCATTCAACTGGCAGAATTCGTTATATTTACCTGAATGGCGAAAGAATAGCTACTCTTCGTCCTACCGATGGACTGTTATCTCTGAGCATAACTGCGGCTCGAACTCTGTCAAAAGACGTGCCTTCAGCACCTTGTTTTGTTACCGTTAGACAGGATATAGCAAAATTCGTTGCTGAAGGCGGCGACGTTTTTGCAGCACATGTTGTCAAGGTTAATCCTGAAATCCACGCGAAAGATGAGGTTGTTATTCTCGATGAGACTGGACAAGTAATAGCAGTCGGTCGTGCATTCCTTTCAAGCTCAGAGATGATCGCCTTTAAAACTGGGGTTGCCATTAAAGTTCGACATGGAAAAGGCAACGAAAGTTAAGTATATGAGTGCTAATTAGAATATTTCTTTGGAGCGAACAAAGATGCAAAGACGTATGAATCCACGGGATGCGAAACGAATGATGCAGCGCATGGGCATGAACATGGAAGGCGTTGAAGATGTTGTAGAAGTCATCATTCGAACTCCCCGCAAAGACATTGTCATAGAGGGGCCTGAAGTCGCAATCGTGAACGTTCAGGG
The DNA here is from genome assembly GCA_963735905.1 of Candidatus Bathyarchaeota archaeon. GTDB lineage: Archaea > Thermoproteota > Bathyarchaeia > Bathyarchaeales > Bathycorpusculaceae > JADGNF01. Next base: position 65,261 of record CAVTMS010000007.1, read on the forward strand.
GCAGAAAATCTTCCAAGTTGCAGGAGGATCAGTATCTGAACGCGCTCCAGAACATATGGCAGCCGCACCAAAAGTTTCCGAGGAAGATGTTCAGCTTGTCGCTGGTCAAACAGGAAAAAGCGTTGAGCAAGCGAGGCAAGCCTTGGAAGAAAGTGAAGGCGATTTGGCAAAGGCCATATTGCTGCTTCAATCTTAATTTCCTCATTATCCTTTACAGCAGTTTCAAACTACTTTCGCCAAGTGAATTTAATGACGGCTGAGATTTTTGATTTAGCAGTTGTTGGTCATTTCTCAATGGATTCAATTATTTTGCCTAGCCAACCCCAGTCGTGCTCTGTTCTGGGTGGATCGGTTGCATACGTCTCGCTAGTAGCCAGGAGGTTAGGTGCATCGGTTTCAGTTATTTCTAAAGTGGGGTCGGATTTTCCTGAAGCTTACGACGAATTACTTCACAGAGAAGGTGTCGACGTTTCATTCGTCAAATGCGTCAGAAATGAACTTACAACAAGTTTCGAGCTGTCATACAGCGAAGACCTGTCAGAAAGGACTCTTCATTTGAGACGTAAAGGTTCTCCAATTGAATTAGCTGACCTGCCGAAATCTTTGAAAGCTAAAATCTTGCACGTTGCGCCTATTGATGCAGAAATCTCTTTCGAAATTGTTCAAAAATTGAAAACTTATGTTGACTTTCTTTCTTTGGATCCTCAAGGCATGACGCGTCGTTTTGATCCAAAAGGCAATGTTACCTCTAGTGCTCAACTTGACAACGACTTGTTGAGTTTGGCTAATGTTTACAAGTCTTCTTTTGAGGAGATCTGTGTTTTAACTGGGAAGTCGGATTTAGAAAAGGCAATAAATGCCGTCCATGATTTGGGTCCTGAAATTGTAATGGTTACTATGGGTTCTAAAGGTTCTGTTCTCTCTACTCAAGGCTCAGTTCATAAAGTTCCAGTTTTCAAGTCAGAAAGAGTAGTTGACCCGACTGGTGCAGGTGATGTTTTTATTGGAGCTTTCTTGACCGAGTATGTTCGTTGCAAAGAACCATTTTGGTGTGCTTGTGTAGGTTCAGCTGCGGCTTCTATAGTTGTTGAAGGAGTTGGGTCTTCGTTTTTTGGAGAAAAGAAAGAAATCTACAAAAGAGCTCATCTGGTTTATGAAAAAGAAATAAAGCAATGATGCATATTCATACTGCATAATAACATTACCGTGAGGCGTACACTTTGGGTCGAATAGATAAAGGCGAAAAATGCACCGTAGTCGGCTGCAGTAGAGATGCTGAACGTTCAATTCCAACTGATAAAGCCAAGTCTGCTGGTCTTAACGTGGCATCTGGAGAGAAGCGTGCATACCTTTGCAAGGAGCACTATAAAGAATACAAGAAGAAGTCTAAAAAGGACAAGACCCTGGAAAAGTGGCGTTACGGCACATAGTAGAGCGTGAATAATTCATGCGAATACTCCAGTTACATTCTGACTTCATAACTTACACTCCAGTTCAAAAAGAAATCCAAATTGCTGAAGAGGCAGAGAAAAAGGAAAATCGCATAGAAGAAGTAGTCGTGCTTTTCACTGCAATTGAAGAAGGCGACAACACTGCTTTGGCGCAAAAAGCTATCAACGACCTGCGCGCATTTCTTGGAAAACAGAAAGTCAACAAAATTCTGATTTATCCTTTCGCCCATTTAAGCAGTAATCTAAGTAATCCCGGAGAAGCCCTAAAAGTCATAAAGGCTATGGAAGAATACGCCAAATCAAAAGGTATAGAAACCTACCGCGCCCCATTTGGCTGGAACAAACAGTTTACCATATCTATCAAAGGGCATCCATTGGCAGAACAAGCTAGAGCTTACACGCCAATTCCGGAAACAATTTCAGAAACCAAAATTGAATGCGAGACAAAGAAAGAAGAACAACCAGTTTCTGCTGCTCTAAAAGCTGAGGACAAGATGCAGTCTTTCTGGCATGTAATTTTAACAGACGGCTCATTAGTGCCAATCGAAGAATTCAAATTCAAAGGTCACGCTAACCTGCAAAAATTTTCCCAGTATGAAATAAAGAAAGCCCGTACAGTCACACAAATGCCTCCTCATGTGTCACTAATGAAAAGGCTGGAGATTGCAGATTACGAGCCTGGTAGTGACCCCGGTAATCTTCGTTGGTATCCAAAAGGCCGCATGATAAAATCCTTACTTGAACAATACGTCACTGCTCGAGTAGCAGCTTATGGTGGGATGGAAGTTGAAACCCCAATCATGTACGACTTCAATCACCCAAGCTTGAAGAGTTACTTAAACCGCTTCCCAGCTCGCCAATATGTCCTCAAATCTGAAGACAAAGAACTTTTCCTACGGTTTGCTGCCTGCTTCGGACAATTTCTCATGGCACATGACGCCCAATTTAGCTACAAACAACTTCCAATAAAACTCTACGAATTGACGCGTTATAGCTTCAGACGAGAAAAAAGCGGCGAGGTCGTAGGCTTAAAGAGACTAAGAGCATTTACTATGCCTGACTGCCACGCTTTTTGCACGGATCTCGAACAAGCCAAAAAAGAATTCATGATTCGGTTTAACCTCTGCATAGATGTTTTAGAAAACATAGGCTTGGTCAAAGACGATTACGAAATTGCTATGCGCTTCACAAAGGATTTCTACACCGAAAATAAGGATTTCTTGGCTGAATTAGCAAAAAACTTCGGTAAGCCTATTTTAGCAGAAGTTTGGAACGAGCGATTCTTCTACTTTGCACTCAAATGGGATCTCAACTTTATTGATAACCAAGACAAGGCGGCGGCCTTAAGTACAGATCAGATTGATGTGGAAAATGCCAAACGATACGACATTACCTTCGTGGACGAGAAAGGCGAAAAACAATTTCCTTTGATTCTTCACTGTAGTCCCAGTGGAGCTATTGAGCGCGATATCTATGCATTATTGGAAAAAGCCTACCGGGAACAAATGGCTGGCAAAGCACCAATGCTTCCGTTGTGGCTTTCTCCAACCCAAGTACGTTTAATTCCAATTTCTGACAAATTCATGGACAAAATCGAGGAAATCGCCTTGAAAATTGAAAGTAGCGGTATTCGCGTAGACATTGATGACAGTTCCTCAACATTGCAGAAAAAAATCCGTGAGGCGGAACAAGAATGGGTTCCTTACTGCATAGTCATAGGAGAAAAGGAAGTAGAATCAGGAATGCTTTCAGTCAGAGACCGAGAGATTCGAGGCTCACAACAAAACATGACAGTTGACGAACTGCTGACCAAGATTAATTCCAAAATCGCAGGTAAACCCTTCAAACCAATTCCTCTGCCCCGGAATCTTTCCAAGAGACCACAATTCCACGGTTGACAAGCGAATCATATAGTTCATAGTCGAAAGCTATAAGAAATCAATGCACTATATGGAAAAGTCCAGCTTTGAGGGATAACTTTGGATCAAGAGCTTCAAATCTACATAGACGGAGAATACTATCCGAAATCGCAAGCAAGAATCAGCGTCTATGACCATGGCTTCCTTTACGGAGACGGTGTTTTCGAAGGAATCCGCGTCTATAATGGCGTAATCTTCAAACTAAAGGAGCATGTTCAAAGACTTTTTGATTCTGCACATGCTCTGATGATGAGTATTCCTCTAACTCAAGAGCAAATTATTCAAGCTGTAATTGAGACAGTGAAGAAAAACCAGCTCAAAAATGCCTACGTCCGTTTAATAGTTACACGCGGCGAAGGCGACTTGGGATTGGATCCCCGCAAATGCTGCAAAGCAACAATAATCATAATAGCCGACTACATCAAACTACACGAAGGAGACGCCAAAATCAAAGGCATCACCACTTTGGTTTCTTGGGTAAGAAGAGATCCAGTCGATGGAACTTCACACGAAATTAAATCACTCAATTACCTAAACAGCGTACTCGCAAAACTTGAAGCCAATTTAAGCGGCGCCGACGAAGCCATATGCCTCGACAAAAACGGGTGCGTAGCGGAAGGAGTGGGCGAAAACATATTCCTAGTCAAGAATGGTAAGCTCTCAACTCCGCCTACATCAACTGGTGCTTTGGAAGGAATAACAGCCAAAGCCGTGGTCGAGTTATCCAAGAAACTTGGGTACGAAGTAACAGTGGAAAACATAACTTTGTTCATGTTATTCAATGCTGACGAGGTCTTCTTCACTGGGACAGCAGCTGAAATTGTGCCAATTCGACAGGTGAACTGGAGGCAAATTGGCAATGGAAATCGTGGTCCAGTAACAAAGAAGCTGATGGATGAGTTCCAAACAGTGGTACACGATCCAAAGCAAGGCGTAGCAGTTTACTCTTAGAATAGTAAACTGAGTTTCTATTTTCTTTCTATTTCTTTTTCATGAATCGCTCTATTTCATTGAATGCTTGCTCAAGTATTTCTATCGGTGGGAGAAACACAACTCTTGCATGCCCTGCTCCGTAAACTGGGTCGAAGCCTGATCCATTGACAATAAGTACGCCTGTTTCTCGTAGGAGCTCGACAACGAATTGCATGTCAGTTTTCCATCTTGTTCCTACTTCGTGGATTTTTGGGAAAATGTAGAAGGCTCCTTCTGGCTTCGTACAGCTTATGCCCTTAATTTCGTTCAAGCGTTTCCACGCAAAGTCTCTTCTTTGTCTTAGCTTTTCAACCACATCTTTTATGTGATCTTGCGGACCGTCGAGGGCTGCGGCTCCAGCTTTCTGAACTGGCGTATTGGCACATAAGCGAATACGGCATTGTTTTTCCACTGCCGTTCTGAGTTGGTCGAGTTCTCCGTGTTGACCTTTGAAGTACATGTATCCTAGTCGCCAGCCGGTCATTTGATATGCCTTGGAAAATCCGTTAAATCCCACGACTGGGACATCTTTCGCAAGGTGCGCTGTGCTGAAGAATTCTTGTGAGTAAGTTATTTGGTCATAAATCTCGTCTGAAAGCACCAGTAGGTCGTTTTCTGCGGCGACATCAAGCATTTCCTTGACCATTTTCTTTCCGTAAAGTGCGCCTGTTGGATTATTTGGGTTTGTGATAACTAGTGCTCGGGTTTTCTTTGAGATTTTCTTTCTCAAGTCATCTACGTTTGGTTGCCATCCCTCTTCTTCAACAGTTTCGTATGCAACTGGGGTGCCGTCGAAGAATTTGGTGTATGAAATATAAGGAGGATATGTTGGGCCTGGGAAAAGAATTTCATCTCCCTTCTCGACGAGCGCCGCGAGAATCATTTCGATTCCTTCGGAGATGCCTTCAGTAATTAAGACATCGTTTGGCGTGATGTCGACTTTGTTTACTCGTTTTTCTTTTCTGGCAACCGCTTGCCTTAATTCAAGTAATCCTTCTGAAGGAGAATAATGATTGCAGTCTGTTTCAACCGCCTTACACAAGGCTTCTTTAACGTGAGCGGGAACTGTGAAATCGAAGGCTGCGGGGTCTCCTATGTTTAGGTAATAGATTTTTTTTCCATCTTTGATAAGCTGCTCTGTGTGGCAAATTACGTCTCGAATGGCGTATTCAATGTTCTTCCCTCGATTTGTCACTTTGATGTTCGCCAAAGTTGTAGCCTTCAAGAGACCACACTTAGTCCCCTCGGAAAATAAAGCTTACGAAGAAAACGCAGATTTTTACCGGAATTACTGAGTTCGGCTGAATGGATATCCTTAAATTTACACTCTTTCCAGAAAATAGTGACGATTCATTTTTCAGGGGAAAACGAAATGATGGAATATGATGTCTTAGTGATTGGTGCTGGAATTCTCGGCTTATCAACTGCCTATCATCTTAAGCTTAAAAACCCAAACTTGCGGATTTTGATCGTAGATAAGAACCTAGGTGCCGGGTTGGGTAGCACCGTCAATAGTGCCGCGGCTTTTCGCTGTTTCTTTTCCTCGAGCGTCAATTTTGACCTAGCAGACTCTTCGGTAGACTTTTACAAACACCTGCAGGAGGATTTGGGTTATGATTTGAAAATGCGATCGTGCGGTTATCTGTGGGCTTTCACGAAGAAAGACTATGAGCGAATGCTTCCTGTTTTAGCAGAACTCAAAGGTAAAGGCTTAATCTACCAGGAGTACATGCCCTCAGACTTATCCCGCATTTTAGATATGAAAGCAAGTTTTGTTGACTCAGCAGAAACTGGATGGTTGGGGGCAGTTTACAAGGCTATTTTCATTCCCAAAGCGGGTGTAATAGCCGTCATGTCATTGGTACACTTCTATGAATCCGAGTTTCTAAAGCACGGGGGTGAAATCCGATACCAAACAGAAGTCTCAAAATTTCTGGTAGAGCCAGATGTGTCTTCTGGTTTTCCTAGTGAACCAAATTTTTGGCAATATTCTAAAGTTGCTGGCGCCGAGACAACTGGCGGGGTAATACGTGCAAAGAAAACGGTTGTTGCGACGGGACCTTGGCTTTCGCAACTTCTTGATTCGGTAGGCATGGAATGTTTTGTGAAACCTCGCAAACGGCAGGTTTTCTCAGTCAAAGCAAACACTGACCCCCTTAAGAAATTGCTTCATAATACAGAGTTTTCGAAAGCTGGTTGCCTTCCATTTACTGTTCTTGCCGAGCCTTCGGTTTATCTTCGTCCAAATCTCGAAGGAGAATTGTTTGGTATTGGTTATGCAGATGATTTTCCTCGCGCTTTTCGGCTGGAAGAGCATCCTAAACCTGAAGCTGACTTTTATGAACACGTTTTGTATCCAGTTGTCTCAAAGTATTTTCCTCAATTTGAAGGTGCAACCTCTTCGGGAGGATTCGCTGGACTGTATGAGATTAACACTTTGGATGAGCAGCCGGTCATTTTCGAGGACCACAATGTGATTGTTGTTGGCGGTGGAAGTGGAAGTGGAATAATGAAGGCCGACGCTATTGGGCGAATCGCTGCTTCGATCTATGCGCACGAGGATTACGCCAACCTTTATGGCGAGAAGCCGTTCAAGGTTGCTGATTTGAGTTTGAAAAACCGGAACGTTGAGACTGAGAAACTTATACTCTGATCTATTTCTATTCATTAACCTTTTATTTCTGACTCCGAATCTATTTAGTTAAATTATTTTTTGCGGATGAACAGGTATGTTTGGTTGGACTGGTAACATTCTAAAAGTTGACTTAACGAATTCCAAGTGGGCTATTGCCTCATTTGATCTGGATTATGCTTTGAAGTTTCTTGGTGGAAGAGGGTTTGCAGCCAAAATTCTTTGGGACACACTATCTCCTGGAACCGATGCTTTGGCGCCTCAAAACAAACTGATATTCGCTGCCGGTCCGTTAACTGGATTCCCGTTACCCAACAGTGGCAAGCTTGTTGTGGCTTCGAAGAGTCCGTTGACAGGAGGTTATGGTGACGGAAACATTGGTACGTTTGCTGCCGTTCATATTCGCAAGGCAGGCTACGACGCAATCATAATAGATGGCAAGGCAACAAAACCTACTATTTTGCACGTTAAAGACAATTTGGTCGAGTTTGTAAGCGCCGAAGATTTATGGGGTCTAAGCAGCTTTGAGGCAGAAGAGCGTTTGAAAAAAACATACGGCGCGATAGCGGGTATCGTTTCCATTGGTCAGGGTGGCGAGAATCTTGTCAAGTTTGCCTGTGTTGTTTCTCAGCAAGGACGCGCAGGTGGTAGACCTGGAATTGGCGCAGTTATGGGTTCTAAAAACCTAAAGGCAGTTGTTTTTGAGGGCTCAGGAAATATCCTTGCGTTTGATTTGAAAACGCTTAAGGAACAAGGCATGGCGGGGTACAGGGAAATACTTGCTAAGCCTAGTTACGCTTTTTGGAAACGCCAGGGCACTTTAGGTACAGTAGAGTGGGCTAGTGAAAATAGTGTACTTCCCACCTTTAATTATCGTGAAGGCGTTTTTGCTGATGTTGAGAAAATTAATGGCTTCGCCGCGGAGGCCATCAAAGTCTCTAATCGTGGGTGCCCAAATTGTAACATGACATGCGGGAACGTCGTTAAAGATTCAGAGGGGCGCGAGACCGAATTGGACTACGAAAACATCGCCATGTTAAGTAGTAACATTGGGTTAGGGAATTTGGGTCAGGTTTGTGTTTTGAATCGTCTTGCAGACGAATTTGGCTTAGACGCCATTTCCCTTGGCAACGTGATTGGTTTTGCGATGGAAGCTTCGGAAAAAGGGTTGGTAAAAGAGAAGATTTCTTGGGGCAACTTTGAGGAGGCAAAAGCGTTAACTGAAGATATCGTGTTTAGGCGGGGTTTAGGTAATATTCTTGCTGATGGTGTTCGCTCTGCAGCCTCGAGAATTGGCTGGAAGGTCAATTGATTGGGCTATGCACGTTAAGGGTTTGGAGATAAGCGCTTATGATTGTCACGGCGCGCCCGCTATGGCTTTAGCCTATGCGACTAGTCCTATCGGTGCTCATCACAAAGATGCGTGGGTGATAGGTTGGGAAACGCAGCATGACCGATTTGGTTACGGCGAAGAAAAAGCAGCACACGTCATTGAGACTCAGAATTCTCGTGGAGTTTTCGAGTGCCTCGGAGTTTGCCGTTTTCCAATGGTTAACCTTGGCTTTGAAAGTAGCTGGTACCCAAAGTATCTGAAGTTATCAACCGGACAGGACTTCACTTGGGCTAATTTGAACCAGATCGCAGAGCGAGTGTTTAATCTTGTTAGGGGTTTTTGGATTCGGGAGTATGCCGGAAAATGGACAAGCGAAATGGATGTACCTCCTGCCAGGTGGTTCAAGGAACCTTTAAGCGTTAGGTTTCTTGAAAGGTGCAAAACTTGACCGAGCAAAATATGATGCCTTGCTCCAGAGTTATTACAACAAAAGAGGTTGGGACGCAAAGATGGCTTCCCAAAGAAAGAAACATTGGAAAAGCTGGGCTTATCTGATGTTGCCCAGCAACTCAATCCTTAACTAAGAAATGGTTTAGTAGCTTTTCGCGAAGTACACCATTTCTTTTCCTTTTTGTCCGCAATAAATACAGTTTGAATCTGGGACTTCTTTTTCAAAAGGTCGCACTCGAACTGTGGCGCTTGTCTCTTCTTTTATTTTTGCTTCACAGTCTGCACTGCCGCACCAAGCGGCTTTGATGAATCCGCCTTTTTCGCATAGGATTTGTTTGAATTGATCGTATGTTTGGACTTTAGTCATTTTATCTTCCATGGCTACTCTAGCTTTGGCGTAAAGGTTGTGTTGGATTTCTACAAGCAGCTTTTCTACGGCGTCTATGGCTTCGTTTTCTTTGACAAAACTCTTTTGGCATGTATCACGTCTGGCTATTGTGACTTGTTGTTGTTTTAGGTCTCTTGGGCCGATTTCGATGCGTACGGGTACTCCTTTTAGTTCCCATTGGTTGAACTTCCAGCCTGGCGTGTACTCTGGCCTATCATCCAAAACTACGGTTAATCCTTTTTGAGTTAGTTTGTCGCCGATTTCTTTGGCTTTAGCAGCTATCGCCGCTGGGTCTGCTCCTTTATAGGGAATTGGTACTATTACGACTTGGATTGGTGCGATTTTTGGTGGCAATACCAGACCCTTGTCGTCTCCGTGAATCATAACTAGAGCACCTATGGTGCGTGTTGTGATGCCCCAGCTTGTTTGCCAGACAAGGTGTTCTTTTTCATCTTCACCGATGAATTTGATGTCAAAGACGTGGGCGAAGTGTTGACCAAGGTTGTGGCTGGTTCCCATCTGAAGGGCTTTTCCGTCAGGCATCATGGCCTCCAGCGCGGTTGTGTAGTCGGCTCCGGCGAATTTTTCGCTGTCACTTTTGACTCCTACGATTACAGGGATGGCAAGATAGTTTTCCATGATGTCGCGGTATTCTTCAAGAGCGTACATGACTTCTTTTTCGGCTTCTTCTTTGGTCGCGTGTGCTGTGTGTCCTTCTTGCCAGAGGAATTCTCTGGTTCTCAGAAAGAGTTTAGTAGCTTTTGTTTCCCACCTAACGATGTTGCACCATTGATTAATCTTAAGTGGCAAGTCTCTCCAGCTGCGGATCCATTTTGAGAAAGTTGCATACATTATCGTTTCTGATGTTGGTCGGACGGCGAGTCTCTCTTCGAGGGGAGTGTCTCCACCTTGGGTGACCCATGCAACTTCAGGGGTGAATCCTGCGAAGTGTTCTGCTTCTTTTTTGAGGAAGCCTTCGGGTATGAACATAGGGAAGTAGACGTTTTTGTGACCGGTTGCCTTGATTTTCTTGTTGAGGATTTCTTGGATTTTCTCCCACATGGCAATTGCGTCTTCACGTATAATCATGCAGCCTTTGATGGGTGCGTAATCAGCTAATCCTGATTTTAAGATGACTTCTGTGTACCATTCGGAGAAGTCTTCGTTTTTCTTAACAGTCACTCCAACGTCCGACATAACAATCTCTGCTTCTGATTCTATTCGGCGGAATATAACCGTAACGCCAAAGAATGCAAAATGAAGAATTTCTTCCTAAAAATTCATTCGACTGGTACCCAAACGCCTTCCCTGTAACCCGTGACCACCATCCATTCGCCCCTGAGCAGCTCGTCAACTTCGCGGTCGCCTGTATCCACCCTAAGCGCTTTTGCCTCGATGGTTCCAAGCTTGCTTAGAGTGGCGACAATGAGTATGTGTTTTTTTCCAACGCGCTTCACAACTTCAGGGCTGATTTGCTGATTTCCTCTGCCGAGCAAAATTCCTTGGTGTCCGATTGGTGAGAGGATTATCCAAGTGTTCCCCCAGTTTTTGACTTTGTCAAGAATAGTTTTCTCGCTCACATCCAATGTTATGTGACCTTCATAGTAAATGTCTACGCCCAAAATGGTTTTTTTCAAACCTAAGGCTTCGGCAATTCGCTCAACGGTTGTTCCGGGACCGAGAATGATTGTGGCGTCTTTTGGCATTTCTTCAACGACGTATTTTGCGATGGCTGTTTGGCTTTCGGTTTCGCTCACTGTTTGAGCTGAAACTTCTTTGCTACCCTGAATCAAGGCGGGAACCGAGAGCCCTTTTAGACAACCATAGAGTTTCACATCGAAAACGTCGTTTCGGATTGCGTTTTCATCCGCGTCCATAACCTCGAAATTTGTGACCTCGGCGTGACCATTGGCAAAAGAAACGACGGCTTCTGCGGCGTCTGTGGGGTTGATGGCGAATATGCCGCTATACATCTTCACTCCCGCTGGAACTCCAAGAACTGGAATGGTTGTTTCTTCTTTTATGGCGTCGAGGATGTTTCGGGCTGTTCCGTCGCCGCCAACAAAAACAATCAGGTCAACTTTTGCTGCGATCAGAAGCTTAACAGCGTTTTCGGTGTCTTTTGCACTTGTTTCTTTGCCGACTGTCTATCGGCAAAACCTGAGCCAAGACACCTGCGGCTTGTGCTTCATTAGCACCCATTAATTCAGGACAGCATATGATGTCGATAGAGCCTACCCTTCGTCTGCTTCAGCTCTGTCAAGAATTCGATTGCCCTTTGCGGAGCAACAGGTTCTGCTCCTCTCGCTATTGCTTCTTTTACCACGCCGTCGGTGCCTTTTAAGCCGACTTTGCCACCCATTCCCGCCACAGGGTTAACGATGAAGCCAACTCGCATAAGTTCCCTTGTCCTAAAAGACTGCTCGACACTATAAATTATTTCATACCTCAAGCAAATCTGAGTGCCGGAGGCAGCCTTTACAAAACGAACCAAGACGCATGAAGACGGTTAAAGCCGCAGTCTGCAAGACCGGTGAAGCTACTTTTCAAGAAAGGCCCCTAAACCAGACTGATCACAAAATGCAAATCCAACCATTCTTCTTCTAACAAAGAGAATTTGTCCTTAGAAGTTGTCAAGTTTTCGTCATTGACCATTAGGAATCATGCCTTCGAGTTTTTCCAAAACAAGCTCAACAGGAAAAACCTGAAGACATCCGTTTCCAATTGTTATCATCTTAGTTTTGGTGAAACCTTGCTTTTCGCGTTGCAAGAGCTGTAGTTTCGTTTTCAAACCTCCACCATAACCACCAAGCCCAAGGTTTGAGGTAACGACTCTGTGGCATGGAATAATTGGGGCGAATGGGTTAGCCGCCATGACGTTTCCAACCGCCCTTGCTCCGCCTCCCACAGCATTCGGCAACGCCACCATAGGACGCCACATAGCCCAGGGGAATTTGAGAAACCGCCCTCAACACACTCTGCGTATAAATGGGCAAACGTTCCAAATCCAAAGAAATTGTCCTCGCTGATCCTTCGCCGTCATAAACACTTTTCATTAACGACAAGATTCCATCCGCGAAAAGTGAAGATTGAGAATTAATTTGGAATGGTTCATTGAAGGGCAATATATTCAGTAGAGCTCTCACAACTTCACTTTCCGAGTAGCCGAAAGTTGTTGCTTCGACTCGCCGATCTCTATATGATACTCCAAACCAGACTCTATCGATACTTTTTACCAAGAGTTCTAGCAAAGATCTTCAACAAAAAAGCAGATTTGTCAACCTTTTTAGTCTTATGCATAAGAAACGAACTTTTATCCTGGCGAAGCCTTCAAGATTAAACTTAATAGCTTGTCTTGTGTTTATCCATAAGGAAAAGGTGCAAATTATGGAAGTATATGGACCACAACCACAGTCACAATCACAAGCGCAGCAAGGCGGAATATCTTGGATCCCAGGCGCCACAACCGTCGGTGTAATTTGCCAAGACGGCGTAATATTAGCCGCTGAAAAACGCGTTTCATACGGTTTCTTCATCGCCAGCAAAGGTGGCAAAAAGGTTTTCCCAATAACTGAACAAATCGGCGCAGCTTGCGCAGGACTTGTAAGCGACATGCAAGTTCTAGCCAGAGACGTTGCAGCCAATGCAAGTCTCTTCAGCATGGATGTGGGCAGAAAAATTAGCGTGCGCGCAGCAGCCAAACTCATGAGTAACATTCTATTCAACAGACGCATGGCCCCACTCATAACCCAGACAATCGTCGGTGGAATGGACGACGAAGGTCCATCACTTTGGGTACTAGATGTTCTTGGCTCAGTTTTGCCAGATGACTACGCAGTTGTCGGTTCAGGAACAGAAATAGCGATAGCAGTTATAGAAGAAAATTACAAAAAAGACATGAAAGTTGCAGAAGCCAAAGGCCTTGTAACCAGAGCCATTAAAGCAGCCATAAGCAGAGACACAATGAGCGGTGACGGCATAGACTTTCTCATCATAACCAAAGAAGGCACATTCGAAGAATCAATAAAATTCTAATTCCCTTCATTTTAGAAACCCAGATATTGGCACGGCGATCAGCTGTGCCCCGGAGATGTTGCTAATTGTCGTTTGAACTAAGTGATGAAGAAGGAAAATTCCTTATCGAATTAGCTCGAAAAACTGTCAAAACCTATTTAGAGACAGGAAAGACTCTGAAGCCTCCAGAAAATACTCCAAAGAAACTTTTCGAAAACTGCGGCGTTTTTGTTACAATTAGCACCATTAACAGGAATAGAAAAGATCTTCGCGGATGCATCGGCTATCCTTACCCAACAAACCCCTTGGTAGAGGCTGTTATTGACAACGCAGTTAACGCGGCTACACAAGACCCACGATTCGAACCACTTGGAAAAGAAGAGTTAGATCATATTGTCTTCGAAGTCACTATCCTTACCCCGCCAGAAACAGTGATCGTCGAGAAACCAGAAGAATACATCAAGAAAATAAAAGTGGGGGAGCATGGCTTAATTGTTGAAAAAGGTTTTCACAAAGGTTTGCTTTTGCCTCAGGTTCCAGTTGAATGGGGATGGTGCGAGGAAGAGTTTTTGTGCCAATGCTGCGTCAAAGCCGGATTGCCACCTGATAGTTGGTTAACAAAAGGCGCAAAAATCTATAGATTTGGCGGTATAGTTTTTGAAGAGGAAAAGCCCAACGGCGAAGTGAGACGAAAGAGCCTAAGCGAGACTTAAGACTTATTTTTTTATTTTTTCGATAATTTCGACCGCTCGGTTTAAGCCGTTGAACTTGTTCGAAACCTTGTTAAGCGTCTCCATGCTTGTCTTATACAATTGATGTTTCTCTTCGATCTCTCGAATAGCTTTGGACAACTGCTTTTTGTTTCTTGCAATTATTGAACAGTGCAAATCTTGAAGCTTCGCTGCATTTGCAAGCTGTTCAGGTTGCGTCGGAATACAAATGCTGGGTTTGGCGTATTTTATGGTTTCAAAGCAAGTTATGTGTCCACCACTAAAAACTACAATTGAAGCGTTTTGCATAGCTTGCTGACGTTCCTGTGCTGAAAGCCAAGAATAAATTTCACAGTTGCCGCGTCTAACAATTTTCTGTTCTCCGGGAACTCCTAGACTTATTATGCTTTTCACTTCAAGCTTTTCTAATGTTGGGAGTAACATCCGCAAAAGTCTGGCTCTTGTTCCCAATGATCCACTGATGGGTGCAAAAATATGCTTGTCCGACACTTTAGTTGGAGTAGTGTCGAAGAAACTGCCAACAAACTCGGTTTTTTCTGTTATTCCTACACTGTGTAAGTTACCTATGTTGTATTCACAGACCGAGAATGGGGGGTTGTTGTCGGGTATCATGATTTGTTTGCATTTTTTTACATATTGTTCGGTTATTCTTTCTCCTGGGCTGAGTAGTGAAGAAAAACCGTAACTCGGTCTGATGACGTTTGTGACGTATATGTCGGGGATTTTCCATCTTTGGGCGAGTCGAAGTGCGTTGATGTCTCCGTCAGCAATTAGGGCGTCGGGTGCGATTCTAAGGAGTTGTTTTCTGAGGTCGTAATAGCGGTGGATAGTTTCCATGGCGCTAGAGGTTTTAACTTCAAACTTGTTTTTTTCGTTGTTAAAGACTGGTAACGGGAAGAGGATGTTGATGAGGGACGCAGTGGTTATTATGCCGCTTGAATTCTCATACCATGCGACGGCTGTAATTGGGTAAACATTCTTGAATTCTTTTTTAAGCAGTTCATAAGCTCTTCCGCCTGATAAAAAGAAAACTTCGTGTCCACGCTGTTCCAGCCGCTTGCCTAACGCTATGGTCCGCGATGCGTGTCCTAAGCCCAGTTCAGAGCAGCTGTACAGCAATCTCATAAGGCAAACATTGGCGACGACTGCATATATTTACTTGTGGTCGCATGTTCTGAATCACGGTCATTTTTAGAGCTAAATATTTTAAGCATAGACACGGAGAATATCAATCATGTTCGTTCCTCGCAAAATTCTAGAAGAAAAGCTCGCAAGGCTGCTTGAAGAGGACATTGGTCAAGGCGACGTTACGAGCGACGCGGTTGTACCTGCTGAATGCACAGCTAAAGCTGAAGTAATAGCAAAAGCCGACGGCATCGTTGCTGGTATTGAGGAGGCAGCAGTTTTTGTTGAAGTTTTTGGATTGCAGGTGGAGACTGAAGTTGCCGACGGAGAAAAAATCGAGAAAGGGCAAACTCTTCTTACGTTATCTGGTGACGCCCGAACTATTCTCACGATTGAACGAACCGTGCTCAATTTGCTTTCTCGGATGAGTGGAATTGCAACGGCAACGAGAAACCTCACAGAAAAAATTCGAAAAGCGCATCTTAAAACAAAGATTGCCGCAACCCGAAAATCGGCACCCGGGCTTCTTTTCTTCGACAAGAAAGCTGTCACCGTCGGTGGTGGAGATGCCCACAGACTTCACCTAGACGACATGGTGCTTGTCAAGGATAACCACATTGTTGTGGCTGGGAGTCTGGAGAACGCGGTGAAATCAGCCAAGAAGAACGCTTCCTTCAGCAAGAAAATCGAAGTAGAAGTCACCTCTCCAGAGGATGCATTGAAAGCTGCTGAGTTGGGCGCTGACATAGTTATGTTGGATAATTTTTCTCCCGAGGAAATTAAGGAAGCCATGGAATTGCTCAAAAAATCCGGATTCGCAGGAAAAGTTTTGTTGGAGGCAAGCGGAGGAATTACCTCGGAGAACATTATAGATTACGCCACAACAGGGATTGATATCATAAGTTTGGGTGAATTAACTCACAGCGTGAAAGCTTTGGACATAAGCTTAGAGATAATCAAAGCCGGATAGACAAAATTTTACGTTTTTGGTATTTTCCACTCTAAAAGCCACGTAAGAGCAGCACCAGAACAATTAGGTTCATGGATGCGTGCGCTGTTGCGGAAGTTGTGTAGTTCCAGCGGTGATAAATGTACCCTAAAGCCACTCCACTGATGAATGCGGAAATCGTGTAGACTCCTTGTGGGTCAAAGTGGAATAACCCAAATACAACTGCAGAAATTGTAACTGCAATTGGGAATGCATATTTGGCTTTTTGGGGGTTACTGAAGAGCCCCTTGAAAATTGAATTTTGAAGGAAACCTCGAAATGCGAATTCTTCACAAACTCCTGCCAAAGCTAAAGAGGCAACAACTGCGGTTAGTCCTGAAGGTGAAGCGGTCAAGCCAGTTAGAAGGGAATTTGACTGTTCAACAGCTTTACTTGCTCCGAATACCGCTGTTAATGCTCCAGAAACAACGATGTTTAACAGTAGCAGCAATCCTCCACACGCTAAACCCAATGCTATGAACTTGGGGTTAAGATCAATCTTAACAAAACTCTTGATGTTTATTCGTTTTAGCAGCAAGTAAGCAAGTGGTACCGCGAGTATTAGGAGTTCTCCAATAATCAATGTTGGTTCGTCTCCGATTGTGAGCAAAGATGCTGCGCTCAAGAACAAGAAAACAAAGAATGTAACAATAATTACTAGAATGGCTTCCCATGGAGGAATGAAGTTGGTTTTTGAGTTTTCCACTTGACAGCCTCTTTCAATGTTTGGTTGCTTGCGACCTAAAAAGGCGTTGCTCCTTATGGCTTTCTCGTTTATTCGGTTTTTGGTTTTATGTTGAGTGCTCGGAATCCCCTTGCCACTGGATTCAACAGTTCAACCAAACTTACCTTGCTCAACACGTTTTGCGTGTCTTGAGCGTAGCCTCTGATGTCGTGTTCAGCCTCAATTAGAGAAAACAAGTAAACTTTTCCATCTGCCACCTGATGCTGACACTTTGTTGGCAACCCCAGCAGAAGAGGCTTTTTCTCTTCCAAAGCTTTGGCACAAGCGAAAAGGACTGCTTCAGCGCCAGCAGTTAGCTCGGCAATTCTTACTGGTACGCTTTCTTTGCCGATGGCGAGCATTTGAACTTCGTGTTTTCTTCGGATTTCGCCTGCGATTCTGCGTAGTCTTGGAAGAATTTTCAATAAATGTCCTCTGGCTTTGTTGGAGATTCTCATATTGGTCAATTCTACTGGAGAGAGTTCTTCCACTGGAGTTCCTCCTAAAGTGGTGTCCAAATGCACAAAATCAGCTTTCACTGTTTCAAGCAGTATTTGGCAAAGTTCTGCCTCGTGGACAATTACGTCATAGCAATTTTCCGCTTCCCTGAAAATAGGTTCCGCCAATCGTGTATGTGCTTCTCTGTAAGGAGGTTCAACAAGGACAGCAACTGATGCAACAATGTTTAGAGGAACGAATTTGTCATCTAAAATTGCAGCAGCGGAATCCGCTGAAATAATTCTCAAATTTGAAACCTGCGTTTGTTTGTGGTCCTGAATAAATCGTGTTTCTTATTTTGATTAATCGTGAGCCCTCATATCTAAAGCCAAAACGTACATTTCGCTGCTTTTTGATCGGCTAGCTGGTGGTTTAACAAGTTTGACTTCTTCGAAATGCTCTTTTATTTTTTCTATGAAATCGTTGACTAAGTCGCCTTCGAAAACCTTTGTGAAGAAGTTTCCATGTTCGCAAAGAATCTGCAGTGCTGTATCTAGCGCCTTTGTCGCCAAATCGATTTGTCTTGCGTGATCAACTTCCCAGACACCTGAAATGTTGGGAGACATGTCTGAAATGACAACGTCTGCTTTTCCTGGCAGAAAGCTAAGGATTTGTTCAACTGCTCCAGGCTCAGTCATGTCCAAAACAATTGTCCGTATGTACGCTTGTTCAAAGGGGGCTATTGGCTTAAGGTCTACACCTAAGACAAAGCCTTTTTTTGTGGTGATTTTTCTGGCAGCTTGAATCCAACCGCCTGGGGCAGCACCTAGGTCAACAACTACGTTGCCAAACTTGATAAAATGATATCTATCTATAGCTTGAGAAAGCTTGTAAGTTGCTCGTGAACGGTAGTTTTCTTCTTTAGCTTTCTTAAAGTAAAACTCGTTTTTTCTTTCCTTCATCCAGCCTTTCGTTTTCGTCACAATAACTTGCACCTATAATGAGGCGGCTGGATCAACTGCTGGTTTGTCTAGAGAAATAATCCATCCTGTTAGTTTCTCGCAGCTCTTGGGTGAAATGGCGGTTGTTGGGTCGCAACGGGCGTTGTCTTGACACATTAAACATGGGCAATCGACTATTGTTTCAATACTTGCAGGCATTCTCTTGGGGAAAAGCCTGTAGGTCCATCTTCCGCCTTCTAGTTCTTTTTCTCTGCGGATTAGACCTTTCTCTTCTAGTTTAATTGCAACTCTTGAGCCTTCTCTGCTGCTGGCGCTTAGTTCTCGCCACAGCTCAGATTGAAGCACACCTTGATAACCTGTGTTAACCACAAAATGGAGAGCCTTCTGTTCCAAATCGTTACGTTTAGGCATTCAAATCATTACCCAGTTTCGCATAAATATATGCGGAAGTGCGAGATAAAAATATGTATCCCGCAAATATGGCGATTTAACCGTGAATGGGAACAACCAAAAATGGCAAATACCAAAGCAGACGAACGATTCTGTTTAGGCATCGAATCTACAGCGGACGACTTCGGCATTGGTATATCTACCTTTAATGGAGAAATTATAGCAAACGTATCAAGTGGCTACATTCCTGAAACAGGCGGAATACATCCACGTGAAGCAGCAAGACACCATGCGGAAGTTGCAGACAAAGTTCTTGCTGAAGCCCTCAACAAATCCCAGCTAAAACCCACCGACCTTTCTGTGATTGCTTTTGCACAAGGTCCAGGCTTGGGGCCCTGTCTACGAACCGGCGCAACAGTAGCCCGCGCTTTGGCCTCGTACTTGTGCATTCCGCTGGTTGGAGTCAACCATTCCGTAGGGCACATTGAAATAGGCAAACTCAAAACGGGCACAAAGGATCCGGTAACACTTTACGCGTCAGGTGGCAATACGATGGTCACCGCTTATGCTTCAGGGCGTTATCGCGTGTTCGGCGAAACACTCGACATCGCGCTAGGCAATTGTCTTGACGTGTTTGGAAGGGAAGCAGGACTAAAACATCAAAAGGGGATGCCCCTGGGAGCAGCAGTCGAAAAGCTAGCGGCTAAAGGTGCAAAGCTTGTTCCCTTGCCATACGTTGTGAAGGGCATGGATATGTCTCTGAGCGGTTTACTCACGGCTGCGATTTGCGCGTTGCAAAAAGGCGAAATGTTAGAAGATATCTGTTACAGCTTACAGGAAAATGCGTTTTCAATGGTTACTGAAGTAACGGAACGCGCTTTAGCACATACCGAGAAAAAAGAGGTTCTTCTTACTGGGGGAGTAGCAGCTAACAAGAGGCTGCAAGCAATGCTGAAAATAATCTCGGAAGAACATGAAGCCAAATTCAGCGTTGTACCTCTGCAATTTGCCACTGACAATGGGGCAATGATTGCGTGGACGGGCGTCTTGGCTTACACGAATGGATTGGTAACTCCTGTTGAAGAGAGCTTTGTCAAATTGCGTTGGCGTGTTGACAAAGTTGATGTTCCATGGGTGAATCAGCCGTGACGAAGCTTCTAAAGAAGGGTGCCGAAGCAAGCCTCTACGTCGGTGAATGGCACGGTAGGCATGTAGTCACTAAGGTTCGTTTGCCCAAGAAGTATCGTCCTGAGCAGCTGGATTTGACAATTAGACGTTACCGAACAGTTCATGAACCTCAGTTAATGCATGAAGCTAAAAGGGCGGGGGTGCCTACGCCTACGATTTTCATGGTGGACGTCGAGAACTCCGTGATAATGATGGAGTTCATTGAAGGAAAGCAGGTTAAGCAACTGCTGGACAACCTTTTGGATAGCGCAAAGGCGCGAGCTTTGCACGAAGATCGGCGAGTTGGTCGCAAATCTCCATTCACATGGGGTAATCCACGGGGATCTCACAACCTCAAATATGATCCTTCATCCTTCAGGCAGGATCTTCTTTGTTGATTTTGGCTTAGGCGACAAAACGGTTGAACTCGAAGCTAAAGGCGTCGACCTGCATTTATTGAAACGCGCCCTGCAAAGTACACATTTTCAAGTTGCTGACGAATGCTTTGCCGCCGTCCTGAAAGGTTACAACGGAGTAGTAGGCGTGGACATGGCGCAAAAAGTATTGGAAAAGATGAGAGAAATAGAAAAAAGAGGGCGCTACGTAGCAGAAAGACAACAATGCGCGTAGGTGTGAAAGTGAACTTCAACGTGAAAGGAAAAATGGTTTTTTTCGCTACAGGCAATATTCACAAGTTTAACGAAGCCCGCGTCATTCTTGCGCAACATGGTTTAGCTGCTGGAATGCTTCGCGTAAAAGCTGTTGAAATCCAAAGCGACAATCTAGCTGAAATAGCATCTGCGAGCGCAATAGAAGCCTACAAACGGTGCCATCTGCCGCTGCTGGTTGAAGATGCTGGATTATTTGTAGACGAGCTGAAAGGTTTTCCAGGTCCTTATGCAGCATACGTTTACAAGACAGTGAAAAATGTCGGGATACTCAAGCTAATGGAGAAGGTTACAAACAGGAAAGCTACGTTCAAGTCAGTTGTAGCCTACTGTGATAGCCAAAGCTCAAGTGAGACTGTTTGTTTTGAAGGTGAAATCCAAGGAGAAATCACTCAACACGAAAAAGTTAGAAATGACCTATCAGCCTTTGGGTTTGACCCGATTTTTAAGCCTCAAGGAAGCGCGAAGACCTTTGCCGAAATGACCATTGGAGAAAAGAACGGGTTCTCGCATAGATCGCAAGCATTTAACAAGTTCGCCAATTGGTACAAAAGGCTCCAATGATTGGAGTGAATGGTTATCTTGGTTTCACTCTTTCGTATTTTCTTGGAGAGTTGTTGTATCCAATCGTTACTCACATAAGCTTAACAACAAAAATGAGTTTTAGTCTATTTGGTGGAATTATGAAAGATAATTCTGATTGTCCACGATGTAATTCAAATTTTGAAAACAACAGAGAACAAGATTTGCATGCACGCGAACATTACCAACCCCCATTAGGTACATAGTGTACTGAGATGCACAATTGGCGTTACTCGAAATAGTTTCGTCTACGCTTTCAGCTACTTTTAAATATTGGTATACTGTGGTTTTTAGGTTGCAGAATTAAGGTGTAGAGATGCCGAAACAGGAAAAAGGAAAGTCACACTCAATACGCCCAGTCAGCAGACGCCCTCCAAGCTGGTGCAAGTACGAGCCTGAAGAAGTCGAGGCTTTTATAATTAAACTCGCAAAAGAAGGTCACAGTCTCAGCAGCATAGGCACTATACTTAGAGACCAATACGCTATTCCATTGGTTAAGCCAATTACAGGCAAAAGCATAAGCGACACTCTCAAAGCAGCAAGCTTAAACCCAGCAACTCCAGAAGATTTAACTAACCTCATGAAGAAAGCGCAGCGCATGGCAGTCCACTTGGAGAAAAACAAGAAAGACGCACACAACAAACGCAACATGGTGCTGCTCGAAGCAAAGATTCACAAGCTCTCAAGGTACTACAAACGGACAGGCGTCTTGCAACAGAAATGGAAGTACGTACCAAAAATCGCTTCCGTAAGCTAAACTTCAATTGAACGCGCAAACTAAATTGGGAGCGCATTCCCAAACTCCTTTTCAAACATCGGATACTTCAAGAGTGATAACTATGCCTTCAAACTCAAAGGCAATTGAAGATTTCTTAACGTCGGCCGCTATTGCAGCGAAAGTCATACGCGAAACCGTTCAGAATGACGGCTTTATTCATGTGTTTTCTCATCTTGATGCCGACGGCATAGCCGCTGCAGGTATAATAGGAAGGGCGCTCTTCAGACTTGACGCCCGATTTCGCATAAGAATCACCCAATGGGTAGATGAGAAAATCATCGGCGAAATCATAGCGGACAAACCCGAACTCGTCATCATGACCGATTTCGGTAGCGGATACCTTGACTTGCTAAATCAAAAGATCCCAAAATTCAAAGTTGTAATCTTAGATCACCACCAGTTGTCGGGAACTGCTCAAAACCCCAATCATGTTCAAGTCAATCCGCATCTCTTTGGAATGGATGGAGCAACCGAAATTAGCGGATCAGGCGTAGCCTACTTTGCCGCCAAAGCAGTTGATCCACGTAACGTCGATTTGTCACCCACCGCACTTGTCGGCGCCTTAGGCGATATGCAAGATCGCTATGATCAACGAAAACTTGGCGGGTTAAACGCCCTAATTGTTGAAGATGCAGTGAATGCTAAGCTGATCCAAGTTGAGAAAGACTTAACCTTCTTCGGCAGAGAAACACGCCCAATCCACAGAACTCTCTCATCTACAACTAACCCGTTCCTACCAGGAATAAGCGGAGAAGAAGACAAAAGTCTCGCATTCTTATCCAGCCTAAACATAAAACTCAAGGACGGAGAAAAATGGCGCGCACTACGTGACTTAACCGAAGACGAAAAGAAACGACTCTGCAGCGCACTTGCTGATTATCTACTATCAAAAGGACTACATTACAACGTGACATCACTAATTGGACACATTTACATTCTAAACAGCGAAGAACCTTGGACAGCCCTAAGAGATGCACGTGAATTCGCCGTCGTCCTCAACTCAACAGGCAGAATGGACAGACCCAGCCTCGGAATAGCAGTCTGTATGGGCGACCGAAAAGCCGCACTTGAAGAAGCAAACAAAGTCCTCGAAGAATACCGCAAAAGCATAAACAAGTACTTGACCTGGGTCTGGGAGAAACCAGAAAGGCTCCGAGAACTCGAAAACATTTACGTGGTCAACGGCGAAGACTTCGTCAGCGAAAAAATCATCGGGACCATCTCGTCAATTCTCATGACCAGCCTCCCAAATGTAGAGAAACCGCTCATCGCTTACGCAAATGTGCCTGCAGAAGGCTTAGCCAAAATTTCAAGCCGAACCACAGATCTCGGAGTGCACAAAGGAGTAAACTTAGGCGTAGTAATGCGGACAGCGGCCGAAAAATTTGCAGGAAAAGGCGGAGGACACAACATCGCAGCAGGAGGACAAGTGCCACTCGACAAGGCAGAAGACTTCGTAAAACTCGTCAATGAACTAGTGGGAAAACAGCTAAAAGGCGAAAAAATTGCAAGCAACGATAACACTTGAATACGACGATAAAGAAACTGCAGTAGCCATTGCAAACGCAGTTTCACCAGACAACTTCAAAACACCCGTCGCGTTAACGGTAAAAACCGAACTCCAAGGCAAAAGGGTCGTTACTGAAATTGAATTAGAAGGCAAAATTGCCACTTTTATCGCGACCATCGACGATTTGCTCGAGAGCGTATCTACAGCAGAAAAAACTCTTCACATTCTGAAAAGAAAAAAATAGGCGTCCCCTAAAAATCCCATTAATTGCTTATTTCATTAGGTGGTCGGGAAAAGATTTTTCTTAGTCTAAAGTATTTGGCGGATAAAACTTAAGTATCCCGTCATCGATTAATCACTTCGGCACTTAAGCCCAGGTAGTATAGTCCGGTCCAGTATATGCGGCTGTCGCCCGCAGGACCCGGGTCCGAATCCCGGCCTGGGCGCCACTTCTTTCATCTCAATTGTTTCTATTGAGTCTCTTCCCCAATTGTCTTATTTGGAGAAAAAAGAAAGCTTAACTGCGCTATTGTTCATTTAGCTTTTAACCGGGTATAGTTGCAATGCAGTATGAAAACGTCATTTTTCCAGACAACATAAACTTTCGATGTATGAATTGTGGTTTTTGTTGCAGAGACCAGCCATCAGATATCAGTCTGAAAGAGCAAAAAAGGATAGAAAACCAAGGTTTCGTGGATTTCATGGAAGACCTAGGTAACGCTGGAAATAGGAACATCCGTAGAAAGAAAGACGGAAGTTGTTTCTTCCTAACCCAAGAAAATACTTGTCAGATTCAAAACGTTAAACCCGCAATATGCCGATTAGAGCCATTTATCATAACAGATTACGATTATGAAACAAAAAGGATTTCTATAGATCTAAATCCACTTGCAGCAAAGACCTGTAAAGGCATTCTCACAAAAGAAATGGTCGCTTCAGAAGAAATAGCAAGAGCTGCTCAAGCAATTGTTAATGAATTCTTAGAGATTATCTCAAAGAAAACCGGACTTCATATCACAGACAAAAAAGTTGCAGCAATAACGAGAAAACTAATAACAAATTTGAATTCAACGGAAACGAAAAGAGCAGACCTGCGAGAATATAAGAATAGAAAATGAGTCTGGACGAACTTCACCGCTTCAACTTACATTTTCTTTAATCAATAAATGCTCTTTTTTCAAACGGAAAGCATATGAGAACAACAAAACCATTATTTTCATTAAGCTATGACTCTTATTCAAAAAGCTAAAGACAACTCGAGTTCTGACAATTGGCTACTGGACGTCATAAAACAAGTTAATCGAGCTGCTGTAGATAACAATCAGATAAGTACACGAACTCGCCAAAACAGTCTTTGCGTTCTGTGTAAAGGCGCTAGAAACCTATGCGGCAAGACCCGATGTCCGATCATGGTCAAAGTGAACTATTACCTCAAAAGTATGCCCCTGATGAGCAGTGAAGACATTGATGGGGCTTCACCACCAAGTGTCTTCATCGGAAGAATCGGCTACCCAAATGTGTACGTTGGACCTCTCGTTCCGCCTGTCCACGAAGACACAAGTATTTTTGATCTGCCTGAGCAATGGTTCGGAAAATCAATCGATGAAATTGTTGGCTTCAGAAGCCTCCTTGTTCGAGGCAAACACCGTGTAAATGTACAAGAATTTTCGCATGCAGGTAAAATCATGGATCAAACGCGAGAACTTGCATTAGCCGACGATAGTGTTGACATCGAACTGAACCTCACAAAAAAACCCAGAGGCAGCATTTCAATGGATGACGAAATACAACCCTTCGGTCCATCCGCCCCCATCCGGGATCTGAACGTTGGAAACACCAGGTTTGATCACCGCGTCGAAAAAGCATATTATGACACCGACCTAAAAGCAACTCAGGCCGTTCGAGAACTATACACTCGAGGCGTTTTAGTCAGCAAGATCCAGAAAGCCTTTAGCGTGGGCGCGTTTGGAGTGGAGAAGAAGCGTAAGCTCGTTCCCACCCGATGGAGCATCACTGCGGTAGATGACATTATATCAAAAAGCCTTATGGAACAGGTCAAGACTTTCCCAGAGATAAATGAGTATCGCGTTTATGAATCCGTTTACTTAGACAACGTTTTCGAGATCCTCATGATTCCGGCGGCTTGGAGCTACGAGTCAATGGAAGCATGGTATCCAGGAACCACTTGGAACCCGAACGGAACAAGAGTGATTATTTATTCCGACAACGAAGGCAACAACGGCAGAACAACATATGCCCAAATAGGTGGCTGCTACTACTCCGCACGACTGGCCACATGTGAACAACTTGTGAAGGAACGTCGCCAAGCAACTGTGATAGTGTTACGCGAAGCCCGACCCGGATACATAATGCCAATCGGCGTTTGGCAAGTGCGCGAAAACGTACGCAACGCCATGCGCCAAAAGCCACACCAATTCACAACACTCACCGATTCATTAAAGTTCATCAGTGGGCAGATTTGAAATTCCGATGCAACAGTGGATAATTCAAGGCAAATTGCTTAGACATGCACTATTCCAAAAGAGAATTAGTGATTTCTTCTCGAGCGCAAAAAGCAATACAAAATCCTGACTTTGAGAGAGCTACATTGGCACAACTGTAATATAATTGGTTTCGACACCTGAAAAGGGGAAGAGAATATGCCTTGTTCAATTCAATACCATTTTGTTCAAAGCTTTCCAGTTTCAGCAAGAAAAGCTTACGATTGGTGCACTGATTATGACTCAGCAGATCATCTTCTTATGGGTGACAAGGATGCTAGACGACAAGTAACTCACTTTACGGACTGCACGATAATTTTGACAGACACTTTTCTCATTGGTGGCGAGCGTATTGAAAAGCAAAAACTTGTCCAATTTTACCCAGACAGGCTTATTTGGATAGCTACTCATTTGACTGGTCCGATAAAGTATTCTCAGTTCATTTATGAAATTTCCGTCTGAGGGCGAAAATTCCTCCCGCTTAGATTTTACAGGTCTCTTCATCGATTATGGACGAGAAAAATTGGACAAGGAAGAATCCAAAAAAATTGCAGAAATGCTTTGCAAGGAAGACGCTGCCGCATGGAAACTCTTGGCGAAAGAATTAAGAAAAGAACTATGCAAGTGATTTGCCAAATCGACAAAAGACTATTTATCGTGTTTTTCTGGTAGTTTTCCATCTAGTTCACGGTACTTTTCTTGGGCGTAACTCACAATTTCCCATGCTTCCTTGGCGTTTTTCCAGTCTCGAGTTTTTGCCCATTTGTGAGGTTCTAGCCGTTTGTAGGTTTCAAAGAACTCTTGAATTTCGACAAGCTCATGTTTGTGGACGTCGCTGATGTCTTTGAAGCCTTCAAAACGCATGTCGTTTACGAGTACGGAAAGGATTTTTGCATCCAAGCCTCCCTCATCCTCTATTATGAGAGCGCCTATGACTCGGACTTTGACTATGCAGCCCACATTAAGCGGAGTGTAACTCAAAACCATGATGTCTAGGGGATCGTTGTCGTCAAACCAAGTTTGCGGGACAAACCCGTACTCTACAGGAAAAACCACGGATGATGGGATAATTCTGTCTAAAACGAAGGCTTCCCACTTAATGTTATATTCATACTTGTCTCTGGAGCTGCTGACCACTTCGATAACCATGTTCAAAAGTTCAGGAGGCTTGTCGCCTGCTGGGAGGTCTCTCCAAAAATTCATGATGTTTTCTCCATTGAAAGTTAGGTGTGGAGGGGTAGTTAAGTTTTGTTGAGTTCTATCAGCCGTAAGAACTGACCTTCTTGAAAGAGTGACCGACCAAAGAAGTTATAGAACTTGAAGCAATTTCTCATAAGTTATTGACAAGAGCTGAAAGTAAATTGACTGAAACCTTCTTATCCGCCTGTAACGCTAAAAATCAAACAGGGAAGCGGGAAAACATTAGCGAAACCATAGAGTTCAAGAAAACGTTGACTGTATTCGGCAACCTTGCCGTCATCCTCTGGATCATGTTAGGTAGCCTGGCTTTTTGGCTGTATAATCAATTAGCTGGTTGGCTATTCCTCATAACTGCGATCATCGCAATCTACGGTATTCTCAAGTTCCTAGGCTGCCTCAGACCATGCTATAACTGCAAAAAATGCACTTACGGACTTGGAAGAATATCTGCGTTATTCTTCGGGAAACGTAGCCTAAAAGACCCCAAAGAAAGCTATGGCATGCCATCAGCAATCTTCTTTAACGCTCTGCTCGGCCCATTTCCAGCAATTTTCCTGTTCATTTCAATTGTTCAATCATTTACAATCTTCAAAATCGTCGTTTTGTTCGGTCTCTTAACGATTTCACTTTACAGTATACTAAGTTGGCGGACAACTCGCAAAACCTAATTCGCGCACTGAGGGTATCATGTCAACACGATCCGGAAATCTCAAAAATGAAATTACTATTCGATCTGTTTGAAGAACGTTTCCAGCTTGGCGTTTCCAGTCTTCTTAAGCACTTCAGCGCATTTTTTAGGGTCCAGCTCCTTATACTCCAAACCTAAAGTGACGAGCATTCTTTGAACATCTTTGCCCTAGACTCGGCGCAGCCAGCACGGCGCGGACTTCCCGGTTAACCTTGGCTTTGATGGGTTCAATATACTTGGCAAGTTGGAGTGCTGCTTCTTTGGTTGCTGTCTTGCGTTTGACTTCAACGATGACAAGTTTTCCATTCTTATCCTCGCCATAAATATCTACAAAACCCGGTTCGACTTTCTTTTCCCAACTTATTGGCTTGAAACCTTCCTCTAAAAGATCTGGCTTGAGCAGAATAGCTCTGTGCATGTCATCCTCGGTGGCATGAAGCAAGAAATCACCGGAATCCGAAAGGTTCAACGCTGAAACCATGAAAATATGACTGAAGGCTACGCGGACGCTTTCGCGGGGTTTTTGCCTTATTCCGTGGACTTCAAGTTCGGATGCATTCAATTGGACGTGGAATACGCTTCCTGCCGGCTGCCAATTGACTGGTTCATAACCTGTCGGTCGGTGCACAAGTAACGAGCCATCCTCCTTAATTATTAAAAGTCGCTCTCCGGGTTCAAGAGTGGATCTTAGCGCGTCCTGAGTAATGGACATGACAATTGCCTGCAACAACAAGTGTCCGCCTTTGTACAAGTGCTTTATCTATGGTTTCAGCTGCTTGGGCAAGACTTGGGTTTTCCAGGAGGATCACTTTGTTGGATTGTTCCAATCGATTCGACCGAACTGTTTTAGATGTCGCTAGCGTACATAAGAGTTCTGAAGGATTCGATGGTCAACAATTGGAGCAAGAAGCGCTCAGTTATGCGGCGCTACAATTTGACAGCGCAGATTTACGATGAACGTTACCGCGAGGAACAAGATGCCAAATACAAAGCCGCCCTGGAAGGCTTAAGGATAAAAAGTAATAGTGTCGTTTTAGATGTGGGCTGTGGAACGGGTCTCTTCTTCAATTCGGTTGCCGATTTAGCTGAGATGGTGGTGGGTGCCGATGTTTCGCGAGAGTTGTTGCTTTTGGCGAAGAAACAAGGGCGGGATTCTGGAAACATTCTTTTGGTTTTGGCTGATGCTGATCACTTGCCTTTTAAGCAGCAGGTTTTCGATTTTGTTTTTGCCTTCACTGTGCTTCAGAATATGCCAAAACCTGAAGAAACGCTCAAGGAATTTACGATCTTCTGCAAAACGTCAGGCTCGTTTTGTGGTTACTGGTTTGAAAGCGGCGATTCCGTTGGAGACTTTGGGTGCTATTGTGAAGGCTGCCGGGCTACAAGTTATCGCACTGAAGGATAACGAAACGCTTCGATGCAATGTGGTAACGTGTGTTCAAGGTTGATGGTAATCGATTTTTCCAATCTTTTTCATTTTAGATCCTAATCATAGCATTATAATCTTGAGGCTGAACGTTGTTTTCAAGCAATATTTATATCGTGAAAACCTCACTCAACCTTCCAATAGACAGTTATCGAGCGTTGAATGTCCATTCATCGTATCGAGTCTATGATGGTGAACAAGATACATGCCGTTTAAAACCCAAAAACTCGACACGGCAAAGGCTTTAACAATTGAGTGGAATTTACAGGCCAAAAACTACAAGTTAGCCCTCGATAAGAACCGCTGTGTAGGCTGCCAAATATGCAGTTTAGCCTGCCCAAAAGAGGCTATCAAGGTTGTAAAGCAACCAAAAACACCTGGCGAAGCAGCGAAAAAGGCTAAAGTAGATGTTGACCTTGCAAAATGCAACTTCTGTGGAATCTGTGACATAACTTGTCCCTACGGCGCAATCAACGTTACTTTGAACGGTGAACGCGACCTTGGCGTTATATCCAAAGAGTGCTTCCCAGAACTTATCCGAGATATCAAAATAGATACTCGTAACTGCCCAAAAGACTGCACAGCATGCGTTGAGGCATGCCCGCTTAAGCAGCTTGAAGTGACGAAAGTAACTTACGAAGGGAAACCCGTGGAGAACTTGGATACCTTGTCTCCCAGCCAGTTGAAACACGTTCAAGTGAGCGTGAATA
The DNA here is from genome assembly GCA_963735905.1 of Candidatus Bathyarchaeota archaeon. Lineage (GTDB taxonomy): Archaea > Thermoproteota > Bathyarchaeia > Bathyarchaeales > Bathycorpusculaceae > JADGNF01. The sequence goes on from CAVTMS010000007.1 coordinate 95,008, forward strand.
TTCCTAAGGAAAAGTGCCCCACTTGCAGGGCTTGCGAGTACAAGTGCCCAGTGGGCGTCATAAAGATGCGGAAAACTTTTGAGGGAAAAATTGCCATTGATCAGGTCCAAATGCCCTGAAGGCTGCCAGGATTGCGTTGACGTTTGCCCAATAAAAGGCACTTTAACCGTCAAGAACGGGAAAGGTTGAGGTAAACGAGTCAACTTGCACATACTGTGGCGCCTGCAAAGCGGTTTGCCCCGTTGACGCAGCGCTGACTCTCAAACGCACCAAAGTACTGCACACGCCTATTCACTCGGGAACTTGGAACAAGACGATGGAACGCATCACGTCGCCAGTTGACGCTGTGAAGGAGTTGAAAGCGAAGGCGGCATGAACGCCAAAAAAGTCGTTGCGAAACGCTTCGTCACCGAGGAGGTTATCAGATGAACAACCTTCTCGAAAGCCGCTCTGATCTCCCTCCCAAATCAATCTGTCCAAAATGGCGTATATATTCAAGCAATGCTTATATCGAATTACTTCCCAGAAAAGAAGGGAAGCGGTAGAAACAAGAATGGTTATTGAGGATGTTGTAAAATGAGCAATCCAGAAACACAAAAACCAACTGAAGCTCCCCAAAAGGCAGAAACTCGCGCGAGTAGGAGTCTTCGTCTGTCATTGCGGTCAAAACATCGCCGGAACGGTAGACGTAAAACAGCTAGTTGAATACGCAAAAACAATACCCGACGTTGTCTCTCGTAAAAGAGAATCGATACACATGCGCTGATCCTGGACAAGACGAAATCAGAAAAGCAATAAAAGAACACAACTTGAACCGCGTCGTCGTAGCCGCTTGCAGCCCAAGGATGCATGAGCCGACATTTCGGAAAACCATAAGTGACGCAGGACTAAATCCCTTTGTGTCTTGAAATGGCGAATATCCGCGAGTTCTCTTCGTGGTGCCATCCCAATACTCCAATAGAAGCCACAGAAAAAGCAAAAGACACTGTAAGGATGGCTGTGGCCAAAGCGAGGTTGCTTCAGCCTCTCGAAACCATGGAGGTCCCTGTAACCAAAAACGCCTTAGTTATCGGCGGGGGCATCGCCGGCATCAACTCCGCTCTGGATTTAGCGAATATGGGTTTCCAAGTATATCTTGTCGAGAAGAACGAGAGCATAGGAGGTCACATGGCACAACTCGACAAGACTTTTCCAACCTTAGACTGTAGCATATGAATCGAAGGACCTAGGATGGTGGAGGTAAATGCGCCATCCTAAGGTCCAAGTAATAGCAAACGCAGACATCCTCAAGGTGGAGGGGTACGTAGGCAACTTCAAAGTAAAAGTTCGCAAGAACCCACGATACGTTATAGCCGGAAATTGTACTGGCTGCGGGGAATGCAAAGATGTCTGCCCAATAGACTATCCCAATGAGTGGGACATGAACTTAGGCACAAGAAAAGCCATCTCCATTCCTTTTGACCAAGCAGTTCCTCTCATCTTCTCAATAAACAGAGACTACTGCATAGAGTGCTTCAAATGCGTGGATGCCTGTGGCTCACGTAAAGCCATCAACTTTGACCAAAAGCCAGAAGAAGTTGAATTGGAAGTTGGAGCAATCATAGTAACAACTGGCAGTGACATCTATCTGCCCAATGATGACTCTAGGTACGGTTATGGAAGATACGCTAACGTACTTACAGCTTTGGAGTTTGAGAGACTCATCACAGCAGGTGGTCCAACAACAGGACACTTAACACGCATATCTGATGGAAAGACACCGAAAAGCGTTGCCATCATTCAATGCGTAGGTTCAAGGGATGTAAACAAGTACGAGTACTGTTCAGGTTTTTGCTGTATGTACGGGCTGAAAGAAGCCATCCTCCTCAAAGAACACTACCATGATGACGTAGAAGTCTACATTTTCTACATGGATATACGCGCTCCCGGCAAAGGCTACGAAGAATTCTATCGAAGAGCCCGCGAAAAAGGAATAACCTTCATCAGAGGAAAACCCTCCCAAATACTGGAAGACCCGAAGACCAAAAACTTGATTATACGCGCAGAGGACTCGACGCTAGGACTGCCCATCGAAGTCGAAACGGAACTCGTTGTACTAAGCACAGCCGCCATACCCAGCACGGGAGCTGAAGAACTGGCTAGCATCCTCCACATAACGCGGGGACCAGACGGGTTCTTCATGGAAAGTCATCCGAAACTTAAACCAATGGACACGCCTATGGACGGAGTATTCCTAGCAGGTGCTTGCCAAGGACCAAAAGACATACCCTACAGCGTAGCCCAAGGAAGCGGCGCGGCAGCAAGAGCTGCAACCATCCTTTCTCAACCGAGTTGGAAGATAGAACCGATTGTCTCGAGTAGTTGACGTCGCCAAATGCAGAAACGTGAAAGCAAAGTGTGGTGTGTGCGCGAAAAGTTGCCCATTCGGAGCCATAACTATCACTGAGGGGCAACCAGCCCAGATCAATGCAGCTCAATGCCATGGATGCGGAACATGCGTTGCCGAATGCCCACAAAACGCTATAACCCAGATGAACTTTACGGATGAACAGATACTCTCACAAATCAGAGCTGCTCTAGAAAAGGACCCTGACGACAAAATACTAACGTTTATGTGTAACTGGTGAGGTTACGCCGGCGCGGACCGAGCGGGGACGAGCCGGCTTGAATACCCCCCAACGACACGGGCCATACGGGTAATGTGTACAGGGCGGGTAGATCGAGACTTCGTAATGGAGGCATTTAGGCTAGGCGCCGCAGGAGTACTGATTACTGCCTGCCATCTTCCCAGCGACTGCCACTATATCTCTGGAAACGTCAGGATGCAAGCACGCATGAATGCCTTGGCTGGAATGCTTCAAAAGCTTGGATTGAGCCCAGAAAGATTCAGGGTTGACTATGTTTCATCAGCTGAAGGAGAAAAATTCGTCAACATCGTCAAGGAAATGAATGACCAAATGAAGGCGCTGGGAAAAGAAAAGATACTAGCTGAAAACGCAAAGCTTCGTCCAACCTTGGAGAACATGCTAAAACGCAAAGCAGCAGCGTCCGCAGCTAAACCTGCCGATCAACCAGCAAAAGCAAAGTAGCCAAGAATTCGTTCTTGAGGCGTTTTGGTTAAGCGCAGGCGCAGTTACCCGAGCTGGTTGGCGCTTGCCACTCGCCCCTACAACTACCACTTTTTCAGTGGCAATTACAAGATGAACGCTCGGACATATGCCCTAAGAAGCATGTAGGAGAAGCTTAACATGAGTCCGCAGCCGTTCACAGCGGAATATGTTTATTTTGCTAAGTGAATACAGAAATCGCTCTCATGAGCCAAGGAGCGATGAAGCTGATTTTCACCGCTTGAAGGCATCAATAGGGGCGTCCTACAGCTAGGTGGTCCTAGCATCGGACTTCAAATCCGGTGAGCCCGCAAGGGCTCGGGGTCCGATTCCCCTTGGACGCCGCCACTATGCCACTGTCTTCAAAACGGTGTCTAACCTTTCTGTTGCCAAAATGATTTCATTCTTTTTGTATTCCTATGCTGGCGTCGAAGTTGATGTAGGATGAGACATATTGTGGGCAGCATACTCCGAAATCATTTTTTTCTAAAGCTCTTGCACCGTTGACCCTTGCCGTGTACAGGGCTTGGCCTATTTTCTTGGCGTTTCTTCCCTCCAGCGTCATAGCTACGGATATTGGATTGTAAACATTTAGTATTCGCTGCGAATGCCTTTCTGCAACCTCTTTCAAGGATGATTCAAGGAACTTCCTGTTTTCTTCTTGCTGGGTTCTCAGCTTCTCGTAGCCTTCTAATCCTATCGACAGTATGGCTGCAAGGAATTGCGCTATGGGAGCGGCTGTTGCCCTCCCTGCATAGGTTTCAGATACGTCGTCCAGGAATTCTTCATTGGGTGAAGCGACTATAGCTCCTCCGACTGGGGTGAGGAAATTCTTGTCTGTGCTCTGGACTATTGCGTCCACGCGTCCTGCGTCGATTGCGCCTCTTACGAGTTTCATGATCTCGCGGCTCTGCACTCCGTAGGCGTTGTTTATGATGTGCGGAATTTTTTTCTCCTTCGCGATCTTTGCAATGTCTTTGATTTTGTCTGGTTCTCTGGGTGGAAAGAACGTGGTTGTTGACAGAATCGCGGCAGTATTTTCGTTGACTGCTTTTTCTATTTCTTCTGTGGGAACGTTTACTGCGTCTCCGTAGACTTCTCCTTTAACTATTCTTTCTTGTAAGACCTGCAAGATGAATCGCCTTCAAAGGAGTCTTATGGTCAACCTGCGGGTAAACAACCTCTCTTCCCTTGGTGAGGTTTCTTGCTGCGCATAAAACAAGAGCAAGCGTCATTCCCGTTGCCATAGGAAAGACCATTGCCTTCTTGACGTTTGGAGCTCCGAATCTTTTCATAGCATCAATTGACAATTTGTTCGCGAAGAAATACATGAGAGATCCACCTGCAGCCTTAGGTTGGGCTTCGGCCAGGTCACCTGATCTTCCTACCCCATGATGAAATCCACCTGCAAGCTTTGAAACTGCTGGAGATGCAACCCTGCCCTCTCTTTCGCCTAAAAAAGCTGCTTTGCTATCCTTGTCCGAATCCATTGTAGAGAGTAAATTCAGTAATCCTTCGATTTGGTAGTCTTTCCACCCTTCTTCAGGTACTCTTCTTTGCTCGAAAAGCAGTTTAATCGGTCGGGTCTCTGTGCCTAATACTGTCAGACCTCTATCGAGTATGCTCTTGGGGATTGTGTCCTTCAACTTATCTAACGGTAACATGGGACATACCTCTAGCGCCCTCGGGTTTCAGGGATGGCGTCATGTTTAAACTTGAATTACCTTCGCTTTCTTAAGTATGTGCACTTTGCCGTCGCCTTTCGCCACGTGACCTACTTCCCAATGCCTCACCCTGCGCTTGTCCAACTCGTTCAGCAGTTCATCTGCGTCTTTTTTAGCCACGGCGATGAGCATGCCGCCAGCGGTTTCTTTGGCTTCCCCCTGCAGAAGTGGATACCCGAGCAGTTCCGCCAAGACTGGTGTTCCCTTGATGACTGCCAGCTGGTCAATGATTATATTTACTTTTCCGAGCATCGCCATGTTCCCTGCATGACCACTTAGACCAAATCCTGTAACATCAGTTGCGGCATGCACGGGAACCTGCTGCATAGCTTCAGCTACCGACTTATTCGATTCGATCATGCCTGAAATCGCCCCAGAAATTGCAGTCTCTACCAAATCCGCCGAAACCTCGCTAAGTACTTCCCTACCTTCCTCTTCCTTGCGGAGTCGGTACGCGGCCATTGCAGGCGCGATGCCCAAAGGTTTGGTTAGGAACAGTTTGTCGCCGATTTTCGCGCCGCGGGTGTAGACGATTTTTTCGGGGTCGCCTATGCCAGTGGCTGCACCGCCTATAATAGGCCAGGGATTTCGAATCGTGTGCCCACCCACGACGGGGGCGTCCATTTCGCGGCAGAAATCTCCAAAGCCTTTGAGCATGCCGACGGCTAGTTCGCTTGGCATGTTGTCGGGAAAAGCCATAATCGTCAAAACCGCAGCGATTTTCGTCACCGCCATGCAGTAAATGTCGCTTGTCACGTTGCTTCCGGCGATTCTGCCCTGAATTTCAGGCTCGTCAACCATAGGAGTGAAGAAATCCAGCGTATTCAAAACGGCAAGCCCGTCGGCAACCCGCACGACGCTGCTGTTTTCCCAGGGCCCAGCCAAAACATCCTCGTTGAAGCCTTGGCTCAAACTCGCCTTTTCCAGCAGCAAGCCCAACTCGTACTGTGGGAGCTTGCAACTGCATCCGTGTACCGGAACGACTTTTGTTAGTCGGTAGTTCAATTGCCAAACCTCCATCTGACTTGATTCTTAATGTTTTTTTATCTTTATGCTGAAGAAGTCACCCGACTTCGAAGTCTCCAAGACCTCATGCCCGTGATTTTTCGCCCACTTCTCAATATTCTCCAGCGAGGGCGCGCAGTCTCCAGTGACTTCCAGAATCTGCCCTGCTTTGAGGCTTTCTATCTTGCGTTTCGTCATCACCGCCGGCATCGGACAGACTTGGCCTTGGGTGTCAAGTTTTTCTATTTCGTTACTCATGCTAAAACACTATTACTTTGTCGCTGGTGACGGTCCATTCGACAAGGTCATTTAGCGTCACGACTTTGACACCGCTAATTAATTCGCTTTCAGCGAGGCCCCTTGCTTTGAGGCAGACGACGCAGGCTTTCACTTCTTGGTCGTCTTTTATCAAATCTTCAAGGAACGCACCGAAGTTTGGTTGGTCTGCCGCTGGTTTTTGGTCCTTCTTGGCGATGTAAACGCCGTTTTCAATAAGGAAGATTCTTGTTTTGTGTCCTTCAAATACAGCTGTGCGGGCGAATCTAAGGGCTGTGTATGCACGCTCTTTTTGGTATGGCGCTTCGTTGATGATAAGTGTAAATGTTACCACAACTATTACCTCTCAAATTGTTTAATAGAAACTATTAACAAAATTAATTTAAATATTTCCAGCGCCAAAGAACAGAAAGGACAAGTAAGAACTTCATCAACGCATAACTAAACTAAAGAGGTCGTGAGGAAACAATGCGATTTGACTACCTGAAAACCTTCCTAACCGTTGCGAAAACCCACAGTTTTTCACAATCAGCTAAAGAACTCGGCTTAACCCAAGGAGCCGTAAGTCACCAAATAGCCGCCTTGGAAAAATACTTCGACGCAGAACTCTTCAAACGTGCAGACAACGGCGTCGAAGTCACAGATGCAGGAGCCATTCTAGCTGAGACAGCGGAGAAGATCCTCAAGGACGTCGAAAATGCGAAGGCAAAACTATCATCCACGAAGCTTGAGCTCGGCGGCACCATAAGAATCCACGCAAGCACAATCCCCGGCGAACATATCATTCCCAGTCTGGTGGCCGAGTTCCAAAAGAAGTTCCCAGGCGTGAAGTTTAAAATCAAAGCCGAAGATAGCATCAACAGTCTCATGGACTTGCAGGCAGGCCACGCGGACTTTGCGGCAGTCGGGACCATGGACAAGCACAACGACAAGCTTGAAGCAATTGAAATCGGCGAAGAAGAACTCGTTCTCATCGTGCCAAGCAGCCACGAATTGTCCACTAGGAAGTCGGTTAAGCCAAACGAAATCCTGAAGTACCCATACATTAACCGCGAGGAAACCTCGGGAACCAGAAAAGAAATCGAACGCCTGCTCGAAAGTGCTGAAGTTTCTCCCGCCAAGCTGAGAACCACACTTCAGCTGGCGAGCACCGAGGCAGTCATAACGGCAGTCTCCGAAGGCAGGGGCATAAGCGTCATCTCATCCATTGCTTCCAAAAGAGCTCAGGCAGCAGGCTTGGTGAAAGTCTTGCAACTGCAAGGAGTAAACAGCACCAGGAAACTCTACATGGTGCGCCCTAATCGACCTCTTGTGAAAACTTCAGAAGTGTTCTGGAACTTCTGCAAAGAATATATTATTCCAAAACCTGCTCTTTCTTAGCCGAAAAACCGTTTTTTCTCCGTGGCTATTCTTCGCCTTTGACTAAGATTTTGCCCGCCTCAACCTTCTACCCCATTTTTCACCAAAACATGCTCTTTGTTAGCTTCGGATTTTGTGACTCTTGATAGCTGCAGAGAAACTGAAGTTTGGAGCATTGTCACAAACGTTAAGATTATGAATTTTCATGCCTGCGACGTTCAAGCGGAGATGTTTTGATTAGTTAGACAGTCTTCAGTTATTAAATGCTCAGATTGTTCTTTTGTTGCTTTGTATACTGCAGACTTCTTTTGCTATACAAATTTGTTTTTGACAACGGTTATTATTGAATCAATCATAAGCGTCCGAAATATTGTGTAGTTAATCAATGCTAAATCATCGAAGTCTGATGCTCGACAGAATTATAAGCCCCAGACAGGATAGACAATAGGGTCAAACGGGTGTCAAAGAGTTATCCTTACCTGCTTATACTGTGCGGAATGCCTGCTTCAGGTAAGACCACCATCAGCAAAAACGTCGCTTCCTTGCTCGAGGACAAATACGGGATATCGACCATGGTAATCAGCTCGGACGATTTTCGGGACATGCTCTCGTATTCCTCCAAAGGATTCCAACCTGAGAGAGAAACATCGGTAAAGGCTCTTTATGAGAAGGCGATTGCAACTGGTTTGGAGAATGGTTTTCTCGTTATCAGTGATGACTTAAACTACTACAAGTCGATGAGGAGCGACTTAAGGCAGATTGCCAAACGATCAGGTGCTGACTATGACATGGTCTTTGTTGATACTCCGGTTGAGCAAGCCATCAAATGGAACCAAGAACGAGGGTCGCCGATACCGTCATCCCTCATTGAGGAAATTAATCAGAAACTTGACCCGCCGAAAGGTGATTACAAATGGGACACTCCCCTTGTGGTTGTCGACCCAAGCAAGCAAAGCCACGAAGAGATCGCCAGCATCATTGTTACCGCAGTTCTCAAGAGACTTGAAAACCCGATTAGGTCCAAGCCCAAAAAAGTTGTGGAAGACGAGAAGTCGCTGAGAGCGAGAGGCATCGAAAGAGAAACCCGAAAGTCAATGATGGAGGTTATGACGCGTTACAAGAATCCGGACTTGGCCATTTCTCTTTCAAGAATCAGAAAAGAAGTGGTGAAGAAGGCGCTGGCAGACGGTTCAAAGCCTGTGGATGCGGTCGAATTATTCCTCAGAGAGGCAAATGCGGTCGCAAAAAGTTACACCATGACTGAAGGCAAGGGTCTCATCCCCGTTCATGTTGGTCTTTTCGGGCATGTTGACCACGGCAAGACAATGCTTGCCAGGCAGCTAACTGAGAAACCTTCGACAGCTGCTCTGGACAAGGCACCAGACTCCGCTAGGCGAGGAATGACACTAGACATGGGTTTCTCCGCTTTCACCTTAGGTCCGTATTTGGTCACTCTCGTCGACTTGCCGGGGCACTTCAGCTTGGTTAGGCATGCGGTGGCAGGTGCTAACATAATTGATGCAGCCGTGCTGACTGTAGCTGCTGATGTCGGTCTCCAGGTTCAAAGTGTGGAGCATTTCTCTATAATTAAAGACATCGGAATAAAGAATCTTGTAGTTGCCCTGAACAAGGTCGATTTGGCTTCTCCGGAGAGAATTGAGGAAGTCAAGAATAAAGTCATACTTCTTCTGAAAGGAACTCCATTTGAGAAGGCAAAGATTGTGGAGGTCTCAGGATTAACGGGCAAGGGAATCGATGAACTCAAGAGCGCACTGCAGGATTCTCTTAGTCCGCCTATTCGTCAATGGAATGGTCCGTTCAAGATGCCCATCGACCACGCATTCACTATAGTCGGAGTAGGCACTGTCTTAACTGGCACTATACACCGTGGGAAAGTTAAGGTAAAAGATACTGTAGAAATCAAACCCATAGACAAAAAAGGTCAAGTGCGTTCGCTGAGATCATTCGGCGAGGACAAAGAGGAAGCTATCGCTGGAGACAGAGTGGGCGTTGCCATCAAAGACCTGAAACCTGATGACGCTCACAGGGGTTATGTAGCTGTTTCTCCTGGCTCCATCAGTTCTACCCGTCGTGTGATAATCGAGTTGGAAGTGGACAAATACTATCTTCGTTCGTTGACACCGTATAGCGATGTAGACGTGTTTATCGGGTCTTATGAAGTGCTGGGAAATGTCGTGCCTGGGATCATGGAAGACGGCAAGTTCGTTGTTAAGACCTCGGTGAAGGCTTCTGAAAAATGCCTAGTTTACATAGAACTCAGACAACAAATCGTAGCGGAAAGAGGAGACCATGTTCTCTTGATGAACCCTGGACTCCAAGCGCGTGAATTCCGAATAATCGGTGGAGGAAGAATCTCCGAAGTAAACAGCAAATTAGAATTCTTCTCAAAAAAGACCAAGGAAGGAATTGTAGGGCAAAAAGGAGACGCCAACGAGTACTCAGTGAACGGTCTTTTCAGTACTTTGGAAGCTGCCTCCAAATTCGTGGGAAAACAAGTTGTTACTGCATCTGGAGTTAGAGGTGAAATCAGGGTTTCACTGTCACCAGGTGAGGTCTCAGTCAGGTTCAAAGAACCAGTGCCCGACGGCGAAAAAGTATTCCTTTACATCTACAAAAAGTTAAGAATTGAATAACCCATTTTAAGCACACACCGGAAGAAGCCTCACCAAGCTCTTCTTTGTTTGTCCTTTTCTTTTTTCGTATTTTTCTTATAAGAGAACAAATCACCGCGAGCGTTCAAATTTTCTTCAAGGTTTATGGTATTGCCTTAAACGCTAAATCAGTTAATCGCTCAAAAGGAGCACCAACGACATCGTATGTGGTGTCTCCCAAGAGTCTTCTAGTTCGAAATTGAAGTTGTGCTTTTCCGATGGCAAACTTTAGTTTTGTCTCGCTAAAACTAGATCCATAAAGCAACTTATGTCTTATTAAAGCTCGATTCTTGGGTTCTTCCCAGTCATTGATAGTAACGCTGCCATTGTCTTTTACGCGTTCATAAAGGGAGGTCCCCGGAATTGGATACGGCAAAGTGAACGAAAGATAATCAAGCGGCAGCCCCGAAGCAAAACGAACGGTGTCAAGTACTGTACTGTCATTTTCACCAGGATAACCTACAATGAAAAACGCGCCAACTTGCAAACCGGCTTGCTTTGCCACGTGAACAGCTTTTTGAGCCTGGGCTGTAGAAATTCGCTTATTCATTATAGACAACACGCTGTCGTTTCCCGATTCAATTCCAAAAAAGACTCGAATGCACCCAGCGCGCTTCATGCAATCAGCGACTTCATTGTCCAACGTGTCAACTCTTGATAGACACTCCCAACCAATATCAACTCGCCTTTGGACGAGTAGATCACAGACATTCTTCAAATGATCAGAGTTTAAAGTGAAACAATCATCAGCGAACCAAACCCGTTCATACCCTAAACTTGCAATCTCTTCAACTTCATCCACAATGTTATCGGGGGAGCGAGATCTGAAACTAGTTCCGAAAACTGGTCGGCTGCAAAAATCACAACTGAAAGGACAGCCGCGAGAACTAATCAGGGGCGTGGTAGTATATCCATACCGCTTGAAATAGTAGCTTTTGTATTGGGCATTTTCAAAGAGTTCCCGAGAAGGAAATGTTAAGGCATCCAGATTTTGAACAAACTCTCTGGGTGGAGTAAACTTTACAATACCTGACTCTTTGTATGCAATTCCTTTAACTGAAGAAATGGGAAAGCCCTTTTCCACGCATTCAGCGAGTTCAACGATTGTTTCCTCCCCTTCTCCAATGGCAGCGACATCAAAAACGTCCAAAAAATCATAGGGGTCCAAAGTGGGCAAGGGGCCGCCAGTGACGAGCAAGTCGCAGTGACCTTTAAAAATTCGTGCGAACTCTAACGAAGTTTTCTTCATTGAAAACATGCTGTAAATGCCGATTATATGCGGATTAGAACGTTTTACTCGTTCAATAGACTCTTCCTTAGTCAAGAATGTTCCATCAATCAACTCAACTGCAAAGCCACGTTTTTTTAAAGCTGCTGCAAGGTAACCTAACCCTAACGGCGGAAATCGGAATATTGAGTTATCTTTTTGCGGAAAATAAGGGTAGACCAATGTAACTTTAACCACTTAATAACAAGCCTCCCAAAATAGCACAGAAACCGGCGGACAATTGCTTAACAGAAAACAACGGAAGAACTCCTTGTTAGTAGAATTCTATGCTTTCGTACCCTTAAAAACTTTCCAGCCCACCAGCAAAACTTTATTATCGGTTGTGAAAATTTACATTCGGATGAAAAAGAATATGTTCCCGCTCTAGCCGGTATGGGAGATTGCTTTGATGGCTAACTTGACCGATTTAGGCTTCTGCAAAGACATAATCGTAGAAACCATAGTTTCTACATACAGTATTGACGGTCAACCAAACGCCGCGCCCATGGGAGCAATAATGGCGAACGATGAACAAATTTTCATAAAGCTTTTCAATTCAACACAAACATTCAAGAATCTACTTGCAAAAGAATGTGCTGTTGTAAACATAACTTCTGATGCAGAATTATTTTATCACACAGCATTCAAAGAAGTTAATTCCGACGGCACAATTTCGACGGAATCGTTTGAAAAAGCGCAAATCGTTAATGCTCCAAAGCTTCGTGGGGCAGACGCAACTATAGAAATTTCATTAATCTCAACGTTACCAATCAGCCAGGAAAAGACTCAAGCTACATGTTGCGTGAAACTAATACAAGCTACGAATGTTCCACCCAAAGCTTACAGCCGCGCATTATATGCAACCATTGAAGCTATTATTCACGCAACTCGTGTCAAAGTTTTCGCTAAGGAAAAACAAAAACAAGAACAGGTTGACGACCTGTTGTTAATGATTACCAATTGCCGCGACGTCGTCAACAGAACAGCTCCAAACTCGCGTTACTCGGAAATCATGGAGAACTTGGTACAAAGGATAGACCTTTGGAGATTGAACAAGTGAAAGTCTTTATCAAAACTCCTGCAAGACTTCATATGGGCCTAATAGACCTAAATGGAGATCTTGGCCGGATCTTTGGTGGAATAGGTGTAGGCATAGATGCTCCTAATGTAATAGTGGAAGTTCAACCTTCAGAAAAATTAGCAATTACTGGAGAAGAAAACCCGTTAGTTCAAACTATGGCAAAACGGTTCTTCGATGCTTATAAAACAAAAACCACCGTTAGCATCAACGTTACGCAAGTTATTCCTTCGCACGTAGGTTTGGGCTCCGGAACACAACTATCCTTAGCAATCGCAACTGCTTTATCCAAAGTTCTTGACGTTGAGGCTACAACTCAAGAACTCGCCCTAATTATGGGTCGAGCAAGAAGAACAGGCGTCGGCACAGCAATTTTTCAAAAAGGTGGCTTTGTTGTTGACGGAGGAAAGATCACCAAGAACGGCACAGTCACCGAGAGTTTTCCACCTTTGATTTTTCGAGAAGAATTCCCCAGAGATTGGCGCTTTGTAATAGTGGTACCAAACGTCAAAAAAGGTCTAACCAGCCAAGAAGAAACTAGTGCATTTAAGAAGTTGACCCCTATGCCAGCTGAATCGGTTGGCCAGATATGTCGCTTAACAATGCTTAAGCTTCTCCCAGCATTGGCAGAATACGATATACAGAATTTTGGAGAGGCCTTAACCAATATTCAGATTATTACAGGCGAATACTTTGCCCAAGCACAAGGAGGAACATACGCCAGCTCAGCGTCGAATGAGTGCATACAACTAATGCAGAAATCTGGCGTACACGGTGTGGGCCAAAGTTCTTGGGGACCCGCGCTCTACGGAGCGGTCCAAAAAGAGCAAGCAAAACAAGTCGCAAAAAAAGTTCAGGTCTACCTTAATAACACAATTGGCGGGGAAGTTTTCATCGTAAAGCCTAACAACAGTGGAGCGGTCATAAAATCTACTTTGTGACGAAAGAGGATAAAACTTGAAAGTACTGTTAATAACTGGAGTACTTGCTGAAAAAATTGTAAGGGGCTACGCAAAGGAAAGCAAAACAGAAACTGTAGTGCTCGCTTTAAAGGTTCCAGTAGCCGCATTCCTGAACCCGCAGATAATCGCTGAAGCGCTTAAATCGGAAAAAACCGAGGGCTTTGACATGATTCTTGTTCCTGGGCTAATTCGAGGAGACACTACGATTATCACCAATTCAGTTAATATTCCAACTTTTAAGGGACCAAGATACGCAGCCGATCTGCCCACCGTTCTTGACTCACTTGGCGAAGTCAAGCTTTCCTCGACAATTTCTGCTTGCGATTTGCTGAAGGAGAGACTCGAGGAAAAAGCTCTCCAAGAACTGAGTAAAGTTGAACAAAACCGTGATACACTTCTAAAAAATCAGGGTAGCATGTTAATCAAAAACTTAGCTATTGGCAAAGATTTTCCCATGAGAGTCATGGCTGAAATAGTTGACGCTGCGTTAATGGAAAGCGCCGAAATCCAAAGGTTGGCTAAACACTATGTGCAACTTGGCGCAGACATCATTGATCTCGGAATGATCGCTGGAGAAAACAGACCAGCAGACGCCAAACGTATCGTAGAAGCAGTTAAGAAAGTTGTAGATGTACCAATAAGCATAGACACCCTTAACCCCGTTGAAATCAAAGAAGCCATCATTGCTGGAGTAGATTTAGTATTAAGTGCAGATGCCGGAAACATTGAAAACATCGCACAATTTGTCCAAGATGTTGCAGTGGTTATTATTCCAACTAACCAGCGCGAAGGTTACTTCCCCAAAAACGCAACTGAGCGAGTAAGACTGCTCGAACAAGTAATCGAAAACGCTCGGCAGCTCGGTGTAAAGAAAATCCTTGGAGACCTCATTTTAGAACCTTCAAACATTTTAGAATCTTTCATAGCCTTCCGAGAGTTTGCAAAGAGAAACCCTGATGTTCCTCTATTCGTTGGCGTTTCCAACGTCACCGAACTGATAGATGCAGACTCAGTAGGTGTGAACGCTATTCTTGCCAGGCTTTCATCGGAAGTAGATGCAAGCGTATTGTTGGCAACGGAGAAAAGTGACAAGGCGAAAGGAACCGTTAGCGAGGAAGTCGCGGCATCAAAGATGATGTTTCTGGCTAAGAAAAGAGGCTCAGTTCCCAAAGACCTCGGAATTAATCTACTTATACTAAAAGATAAGAGAAACCGGGAAGAGTCATATGACAAAAAATCGGAAGTATTCTCAAAGGTGACAAACGCAGGGGAAAAGATTCAACCGCCAACTTTAGACAAAAGAGGCTCATTCAGAATTGTTTTAGACAGACAAGAGCAAACAATTTTAGCGCTGCATTATAATTCCAAGGAAATTAACAAACCAGCACATATAATCAAAGGTAAAACTGCTGAGAATATCTTCGCAAAAATCTTGGAAATGAACTTAATTTCCCAAATGGATCATGCGGCATATTTAGGAAAAGAACTGGCAAAAGCAGAAATTGCAATTTCGGCAGGAAAGGAGTACATCCAAGAAAGTCCTTTGTTCAAAAAATAGAAAAGGGTTTTTGGTTCTTTTATGGTTTTTGCGGCAATTCTAATACTTGCTGGAACCCGAAACGGGTTTAGGTTGAGCCGGAAAGAAGGATTTTTTGAGGATTCTAACTACGGGTACGCCTACCACGACCGCGAAAATAACTAGAGCTAATCTTTCCCACGGGTAGATATAGAAAATGATGTTCCATCTGACGACATATGATGCTGGTGAATTTGTGTGTGCGATTTGCCCCAGCACGACTTCATAAAGAATACCTCCGGTAAGGTGTTGCATCATTGTACCAACGAAAGCCAAGATTGCAAATCCAAAAGTGATCATTAGGGACTTTGCAGAGTCAACCCATTGGCCTGCCTTGCGTCCTAAGGGTGAAATAAGAACCGCGAATGCAAATACGTGTAGCCACACGAATGGAAACGGTCCAAGCGGTGTATTGACAATGTTTAATGTCAACGGATTTAGTACGTAAGCCAAAAGAAGACCGGCATTCAAGACAACAGCTGGCCACCATTTTCGTCTCACTAAGAAACCCAAAACCAATGCATTTACCAAAGCTGGAAGAAAATCCAGACCAAAGAACGCAGGAGCTTTTCCGAGACCCATGGCCGCAAACGTTCCAATAACTATGCTAACTCCTCCTACATACGGCCCAAGCAAAATGCCATAAAGGGGAGCCAAAATATCTGATAGGGAAAAAGTTGCCCCGGTGCCTACCATGGGTACAGTAGGAATGATCCTAAGTGCAGCGTACAATGCTGAAAATATTGCTATAGAAGCAATTGCTTTTGTTCGGAAGGTGAGTTTGTTCAATCTACTCATTTTCTGCTTCTCCTACCCTGGAAATTTTATTCATTGCAATGTAAATTTTTACACAAGATAATAAAACTTTCCATATCGTTGCAAAAAAGAAACGGGAATCAAAACTTTTCAGAAAGTACGGTATCTTCCAGAAATCGAGAAGACAAGTTCGATAGCTTTCCCATCCCCTGAATTATCTTTAATTAAGGCAGCTGTTTCTGATTAAACTCATGAAGCCAACAATGCTGATTTTTAGGGATCTGGATGATGCAAGATTTGAAATAGCGAAAGTTAATGCAAATCCTGTTGGGGTCCAAATTATGGCGCTAAAAGCGGTTCACAGAATAGTTAAGTTTGAGGGTGTTGACCCTAAAACGGCAAATATTGTTAAACAGGAGATACTTTCTAGAGGCGGGGATGCCGCAGTTTCTGAGAATGTAGCCAAGTTTGAGAAAGAGAAAACTGATATCATAGTAATGGGAACTTTAGCGCAGTATATTCGACTAATTAAGAAACTTAAGAAACAATCCTGCGGGGATTGCCTCAAAATTGCGGAAGGTCTGCAGAATCTTTTGTTCGAAGATTTTTATATTGAGAATGCTGAGGTCTGGTAAGAACTAAGCTAAGTCAAAACACAAAACTAGACAAAAATTCAGCCACTCTTTATCAAAATTGTTGAATTGGGAAGGTTTCCTTTCTGAACTTTGATCCCCTTTTCTAGCCTTCGTATAGTTAGAAAAATGTGGCAATTGGCAATTTTTGTGTCCTTTTGAGCCAATTGAGGAAAGAAATTCTCTATTTTTTCTGTTCACCCCGTTTTCATAAAGGTATTCGGAGGAAAGTCCCGAAGCGAGGCTTTCGCAAGTCTTAAATACACATCGCAATATAGTTAGAATCCCGAGGTTAAACTCGTGGCTAAGAAACCAGCTAAGAAAGAAGAAAAGAAAGCACCAGCAGCAAAGAAAAAGTAAATCACCCTAACACTGGCGTTTTGCCTCTCATTTTTTCTCTTTCACCCCGGAAGAGAAACCTCCCTCTATCCAATTTTGTCGAAATTTGCTAAAATGGCAACTTTTTATTTCTTAGGACAAAACCTTCGTCAAATCCTCGAATGCGTTTTTCGTGATTGAAGCCTACAACAAATCTTTTATATTGTCGGTCACAACTTCCTAATACAGTTGTGATTTGTTATGGCAGCTAAAACTACACCCGAATATCTTACTCTTTTGAATCAAGCGGTTTCACGGGAACTCCAAGTATCAGTCCAGTACATGCTTCAGCACTCCAAAATGGAGAAGCTCATACGCAAAGTAATTCCTGAAAACATTCTTCTGGACAAAACTACTTATGAGGCAGTTGGCAAATTCCTAAAAGAAATCGCTATACAAGAAATGAAGCACGCAGCATCTATTATTGAACGAATTTACTATCTTGGTGGATCAGCAACAACAAAATCAGACAAACCGATGATAGGCAACAGCCTTAGTGAATTCGCTAAGCTCGGCGTAAAAGCAGAGGAAGAAGCACTCACTCTTTACAGAAAAATCATCGGCGAAGCGGGCAAAATGGATGACTGGGAAACCCGCGAATTGTTCGAGAAAATCTACGGCGAAGAAGAAGAACATCTTTTCAAATTCCAAGAATACGTTCACATGAAAGACGAAACTGAAGGACCAGAAGTTCCTCTTTCTGAATTTCGAAAAGTCTTCACCCAAGACTACTTCGATTTGCTAAACAAAGCCGTTGCAGCTGAAATATCCGCGATTGTACAATACACAAATCAACACGAGAAAGCAAGTTTCCTACGTTTGCGTGAAAGAATAACGCCACTAGAAGTAATCCAAGACAAAAACAAAGCAAAAGTTGTAAGTGACCTTCTAAAACCCATATTCATAATGGAAATGGAACACCTCGAAAAGATTAGCGAACGCATTTACCTCCTAGAAGGCGAAGCCACATACAACCCCGACCCACTACCGCAAGTAGGCGAAACAGCGGACGACTTCTTGAAACTTGACCACGAAGCAGAAAACTACGCAATTATGCTCTATCGCAAAATAATCGAAGAAGCAATGAAACGCGGCGACACAAAAACACGCACAATGTTTGAAACAATAGTCAACCAAGAAGAAGACCACTACTGGACCTTCGACGACTTCGTAAGATAAAATTTTTCTTTCCTTTCTTTTGTTTTTACATTCGTCTATTTTTCTGACTTTTTTCCGGTATCAAATCTGCTTCATGAATGGCTCGATTTATCGCGATTGGTACTCAAATTCGCTTCATAATTTTCTCTTTAAAAGAGTGGGCTGGGTTCATTTGCCGAAAGCTTAATTCGGAACTCACCGCTACCTCTTTGTGGCAGAGGCGATTGAGTGAAAAAACCTCTTGTGAACGAACTGCCTCGTTGCGAAAGATGTGGTCACATAATAGATGACTGCAGTTGCGCCTGCCCATACTGTGGCGAAACTTCCTCGTGTCACTGCTGCACTGGTTACGGCAAAGCAACAGGCGGATAAAAAAAATCTCGTTCGCTTCTTCTTGTTAATGGTGAAAAACAAATGGCAATTAAGAGTATAAACTGGATGGCAGGAGGCCCTCAAGGGAGCGGCGTAGACACTGCCTCAAACATTTTCGGACGCGCATGCGGATACGGTGGACTTTATGTGTTTGGAAGACGAGAATACCATTCCAACATCAAAGGTTTACACAGCTACTTCCACCAACGCATCTCCAATCAAGAGATCTTAGCAAACGTTAACGATGTAGATTTGCTAGCCGCCTTCGACGCAGAAACAATTGTCAGGCACCTGAATGAAGTTGTCGCGGAAGGAGGAATAATCGTTGATTCGGCGCAGCTGAACACAAAAGTTCTCGACATACCCACATTGCCTGGAGAATTCAAAGATGAAATTCGCAAATTTATGAAGGAAAATAAAGTTGGCGAGACCGTCAACGATTGGCTCGAATATGCCAAGAAAAAAAACATACATGTGTTTCCAGTGCCCTACATGGAACTTCTAAATCAAATCGGTCAAAAACTCCAGATAAGTCAAATTAGCAAAATCACACGCATGATAAATGTTCTTACAATAGGCGTTTCATTTGCGCTTCTCAAATACGACCGAGAACTTACTGAGAAAGCTGTTAGAGAAACATTTTCTGAGAAAGGAAAAATTGCTGACATGAATGCGATGGCTTTGAACCACGCGTACGACTACACGCTAAACACTTTTAAAGACAATTTTAAGCACAAACTCGAAAAAACATCCATTAACGAAGAACGTATCTTCCTTACAGGGAATCAAGCTGTTGCAATGGGGAAAGTCTTGGGAGGTTGCCGAATACAGACCTATTACCCTATTACTCCAGCCGCAGATGAAAGCGAATATCTTGAGGCACACGAAATCCTCAAAACAAGTGGAGAAGACGAAGCTATCATCGTTATCCAGACTGAAGACGAAATTGCAGCTATCAACTCTGCTTCAGGTGCGGCAATGGCTGGGGCGAGAGCAGCGACTTCAACCTCTGGTCCAGGGTTTTCTCTTATGGTTGAAGGTTTGAGCTGGGCTGGTAATTGCGAGGTCCCAGTTGTGGTAACTTACTACCAACGTGGGGCTCCGGCAACAGGTTTGCCGACCAGACATGGACAAGCTGATATGCGATTTGTTATGCATGCAGGTCACGGGGAATTCCCAAGAATAATCTTGGCTTCAGGTGACATCAAAGAATGCTTCTATGATGCCGCAAAAGTGTTTAATCTCGCCGAGAAGTACCAAATGCCCGTAATTCACTTGCTTGATAAGGCAATGGCAAACTGCAGTCAAACTTTTCCAGTTTTTGACTACAACAAATTCAAGATTGACCGCGGAGAGCTTCTTTCAGAAAAAGATCTTGAAGGCAAAGAATACTTGCGATTTAAGTTTACCGAAACTGGAATTTCGCCTCGAGTTAAGTTAGGCACGAAGAACGCTGTTCACTGGTACACTGGAGATGAACACAACGAGAAGGGACACATAAGCGAAGAACCCCTAAACAGGGTTCTTATGATGGAGAAACGAATGAAAAAACTCGAATTAGTCGAAAAAGAAGTTTCATTGGAAGACAAATATACTCTATACGGAGATCAAACCTCGGAAAACATCGTAGTAAGCTGGGGTTCACCCAAAGGAGCCATAATTGAAGCTCTCAATTTGCTGAAAGAAGAGGGATTGAAGGCAGGTTTTCTGCAGGTGCGAATGATTATTCCGTTTCCAACCGACAAAATCAAGAAAGTGCTTGAGGGCAAGAAGCGAATTATTGACATAGAAGACAACTTCAACGGGCAACTTGGCGAAGTCATAAAAGAAAAAACCGGAATCTCCCCTAACTTCCACATTCTCAAATACACTGGTAGACCAATGACCACAACAGAAGTTTATGATGCGATTAAAGCAATTTTAACTGATAAAGCAGCCGAAAGGCAGGTGTTGATGTTTGGCTCTTAAACCATCAGACTTCAAAGTCAGCGACGTTTACGCAGACTGGTGCCCTGGCTGCGGCGACTTCGGCATAATGAATGCCCTTCAAATGGCTTTTGCAGAACTAGGCTTGGAGCCTCACCAGATTGTGCTAGTATCAGGTATCGGCTGCTCAGGTAAAGAGCCTCACAACGTCAAATGCAATGGCGTTCATACCCTCCACGGGAGATCATTACCTTTCGCTTTAGGCATAAAGGCCGCAAACCCAAGTCTAGAAGTTGTGGCTATTGGAGGCGACGGTGACGGATTGGGTATTGGTGCTGGTCATTTTGTCAATGCTGGTCGACGCGATCTTGATATGACTTACATTATTCACAACAATGGTGTCTACGGTTTAACTAAAGGACAAGCCTCACCAACTCTTAGGCGAGAACAAAAAACCAAGGCATTACCTCGACCAAACATAAATGAACCAGTTAACCCAATTGGTTTGGCATTGATTTCTGGCTACACCTTTGCAGCCCGGTCTTACGCATATGACATTAGACACTTCAAGGAAATAATCAAGCAAGGAATACAACACAAAGGCATGGCATTCATAGAATGCTTACAACCTTGTCCAACCTACAATGACATAACCACCAAAGACTGGTACGGAGGAGAAGACCGCAAAGATGCCCAAGGCAAACCTCAAAGCAGGCTATACAAGCTAGAAGAAACCGGTTTTGACCCAGTTGTCAAAGACTGGAATGAGGACTTTAAGAAGAAGGCAGCAGCCTTAGAAAAGACTCAAGAATGGGGCGACCGAATACCAATAGGGTATCTTCTACAAGAACGAACTTGAACCGACATTCCAAGAACGATACTCAAAACGGATACCCTTCTACATGAGCAGGCCTCCAGCAAAACAAAAGCTCGTCGACGAAAAAGGATTCAGTTCCGTGAACCTAAAACAATTCCTTGATGACCTAAAAACAAGCTAAATTGGAACTGTTATAAAAGGGCAAACACACGCCCTTCTCTATTAGATTGGTCCAGTTTCTTCTTCATTGTGTTTTCCTTTTTCAACTAAATCGGCTTCAGCGAATTTTCTGCTGATTCGTGTTATGCGAATTCTTGCATGATCTCCTATTTTGGCTTTAGAGACGAAAACAACTAAACCTTCTATTCGGGCAATACCCTCGCCTCGTTGACTTGTCTCTTTGATGTCAACTTCATATTCTTCGCCTATTTTCACTGGCTTTGGAGAAAACCTGCTTGGTCCTTGGACCGCTCCAGAATCTTGACTTCTGCCAAAATTACTGCCTTCTACCATTTCGTTTTTACCTCGCATCAATAAGAGATAATTTGAAAAACCGCTTAGGTGCGGGTTATAAAGTTGTTAGTTTGCCGTATTTTCCGATGTTTAGTTGAAGTTCGCCTTTGAAGCTTGTTATGTATCCGTTCTCTATCTTGATTTTGTCGCCCACGTTGACCTGATCTATCTGTTCATTCCATAGCGGCATTTTGATTGTGCCCGTGTCATCTTGAACAACTGCATCGGCTATGTTGTAGGTTTCGTCTTTGAATCGAGATTGTACCTGTCTTGGGTTTGCCTTGTCAACTACTTCAACTTCAACTTCGACTCGTTTCATTCCGCTTTGGAGTTCTTTTATTTTTAGCAATAAGCTTTCCTCAGTGTCCACCCTTTGAAAGTTCTTCTCCGCCGGTTAGACTTATTCCAAAAAAGCTTTTCAATCAATATAAATCTTGCTAACATGAAAAAAAGATGCAAAAGCCCCAAAAAAGGGGCGAAGTTGGCAATTGACTTTTGGTTCGGTTGCTAACTTCTTTTCTGGCCAGTCTTAAACGCCTAGTAAGCTTATGGCTATGATTGTGACGATGAATGCTGCGGCGGAGGTCAAGATGCTTTTGTTCCATTTGAATTCGGGCTGTAAGTCATGGACAATTATGGCGCCTAATCCAACGATCCAGACGTAGACTACAAGTTGAACAATGCCTGCGATTAAAGAGTATGTGGCGGTTTGAGCGGCAACTGAACTGGTAAGCACTTGCGCTTCCCCTAAGAGATTAGTTAGTAACTCTACTGGATAATTGACGGCAGGCAAAGAGAGGATGGATGCATTATTAACCAGAGATTGGACCACAGTGACGACCAAAGCAAATCCGACTGAAACGAAAAGAGGCTTCCAAATTATAGTGCCCTTCAAACCTTTGATGATGATGTACATTAGACCTGTGAAGAGAAGCCATTGAAACAGGAATTGAGTGACAGATAGCTGTAGTATATAGAGGACAAACCCTGTAAAATCTGATTGAACTGGAGTTTTGTATACTCCACGGAAGAATAAACCTTCCATTCGCAAACTTACGCTTGAGTTAGCTGAATAGTTGAAATCAAGTTTTAGACCTGTGACATTTGCCCACTGCGGGTTTCCGAAAGATTGCCAGTTTGAAGCGTTTGTTCCCACGGGGACAGTGATATTATTCCAGCTTCCAATAAGCGATGCGTTTGAAAATTCACTCGTTATATCTCGTTGGTATCCATTAGATGAGCTCAAAGAGTACAAGGTTAATGTTACGCTGGCAGGTGTGGCTTGTGGAGATACTTGCTTTATTCTCATAGACAAGTTTTGGAATCCAGTTGGACCACAGTTGACGTTACTGAAAGTTGCTATATTAAGAGACAGATTACTGCTGTTGGCAATGTCAAACTGCATGCTACTATTTCCGTAGAACGAGCTATTCATGAAGTCAACATAGTTGCTGCTTATCGAAACTCCAGGATTAACCGTCCATAAAGTTGCATTTTCAGTCCAGGTGCCTAATTTGTTAATTTCTGGAGAAGTTTGTTCATAGTACGTTTTTGAATATAAGTTATAATAAAATCCGCTTTGTAGCGCGATGAAAATGATGAATATCAACAATGGTCCCCAATACTTGGGGTTTTGAATAATTTGTTTAAACACTTTATGTGGGGCATAAAGTACCTTAAGGATGTCAGTAGCAAACAATTTGCCTAGGCTCCGTTTACCATCTTACTCAGGGATTTATTAAGTGTTTTTGTTACATCCCGAGCTTCAATCGACGGTAAGTATTGTAATCAACTTGTTGAGCAAACGGGTTTTCTGTTTGATATTTGATATTGATTTTTTGTCGTTTTCTTTTGTCCAGCAGCTGGCTTGTTGTTCTCAGAAGGTAAGCGTCGCTTCCTGCGCCCGAGCCGTAACTAGCAACCAAGATTCGATCATCTGGCTTGGCTATATCAAGTGCTGCAGCCAAGCCTACCAGAGAACATCCGCTGTATGTATTGCCAAACTTGTTAACCTGAAGCGAACACGCGTACTGTTCATCTTTAAAGCCTAAATCTCTTGCCACTTTTACAGGAAAAGCTGGATTGGGCTGGTGCGGTACAAAATAATCTACGTCGCTCACTTTCAATCTTTGCTTTTCCATGAGCTTAGTAACGGCTTTTCTGACATGTTTGAAGTAGGCTGGATCTCCAGTAAATCTTCCACCATGCATTGGGAAAGGTTCGCCATCTCTTCGCCAAAAATCAGGAGTGTCTGAAGTAACCGAATACCAACCTTCAATCTCAGCGATAACATCGTGCTTGCCGAAAATGAAAGCAGCTCCACCGTAACCCACAAAAAGATCAAGTTCGCCACCCGGACAACCTCGGGGCGCGGCTTGACTATTGTCAGCTCCTATAACCATCGCGTTTTTCACGCCTCCCATTGGATAATTCACTAATGCAGTGGCGTCTTTGAACATGCTTGTAGCTGCTTTGCAAGCGAATTCGGTGTCTACTGCATCAACTCCTTGCATGTCCCCTTCTTCTTCACCCAGTTTCAGAACCTGGGCAACTTTTGATGCTATAGGTTTGACTGCGTATGGGTTAGATTCTGAACCCACGTAAACTTTGCCAACATTGGCGCTATCTATTCCTGAATGAATCAATGCGATTTTTCCAGATTCCACAGCTGCAGTAACAGCGTCTTCATCGATGTAAGGCACTGCTCGTTCTAAACCGCCTTCTTTAATTCTAAAACGTGACGTGTAAACTCCATATCCAACTATGCCTGGTAAGTCATACTCCTTGTTTTGTTCTACAACCTTGTATTCTTGGTGTGGATAGTATTCGTCTGCCAAAGTGAACGCCAAGGATATAGTTGGGACAACGTCGGTTTTGTTGACGCTATAGCGTCTTCGGAATCTTGGAACAACTTCCCTTCCTTCCAACGCTGCGAGGTCGACCTCCTCTCCATCTTCTATTATTTGGTCTGTGAGTCTTCCTGGAACCCGAATTTTCCCGCCGTGAAAAGAAACTATTCCATAAACAAAGCTTTCGAGTTTCGTAAACTTGTTAGTAGGTTCAGTAACGAGAGTGCATAGCTCAAGTTTTCCCTTCTCGTAAAAAAGATCAACAGCGGACATTTTCATGTAGCTCTTTCGACCGCAGTTGCTACAGTAGTCTCGAATTTCAAAATATTCTTTTCCGCATATTTGGCATCGACTAGCTTTCAGTCTATCGCCAAGATAGGAGACTCTGCGCTCTATCGGTTCGCTGCTCACGATTTGGGACCTCCTAGTATAGTGACGTAGCTTTTCGTGCCAAAGCCTTCAAGCTCAAGAGAGCAGCCATATTTCGGTTCTTTTTCGAGAGCCGCTTGCCTTGGACCTGCTTCGCCACGCAATTGCTTGAATATTTCAAATAGTTGTGCACCGCCGGTTGCTCCTAATGGGTTACCGTCAGCTTTTAATCCGCCGTTCATGTTGGTAAACAATTTCTGGCCTTTTACTTCATAGTATCCTTTGAAATCCTTGCAACTCTCGTAAATGCTTTTCCACGCTGTTCCCTGTTCGCAAAAGCCTAAGTCTTCGAGAGAAACCATTTCAGCCACTGTAGATTGGTCATAGAGCTGTAAAACTTGGATTTGTGAAGGACTTAAGCCCGACATTTTCTTGGCATTTTCCATTGCAAGCTTTGTTGCTATGAAATGAGTTAAGTCCTCTCTAGCCGGGTAGTTCAAGTAATCTGTAGCAGAGGCTGCACCTAGAATGCAAACTGCCCGGTCGGTTATTTTCTTGGCTTTTTCGGCACTGGTAACTATCAATGCTGATGCGCCGTCTGAAATTGGAGCAAAGTCGTAGAGTCCTAAAGATTTTCGTGCGGCTTTCCTCGCGTTTAGGACCTGTTCGACTGTTATTTTTCTTTGATATTGAGCATATTCATTCTTAGTAGCATTGGCGTGGTTCTTTACCGCAACCTGAGCAAGGGCAACGTTAAGATTCTCCAAATGTTCGCCGGTAATTCCAAACTTCTTAATGTAAGCTCTTAACATTAATTCATGATTTGATTCTGGGGTGCATCCAGCGTAATAGCTCCAAGGATCTTCGAGAAGCATAAGGTCGTCGCGGATTTTGTCCCAACGGTCGGTCATTTTCTCAATGCCGCCAACCAATACTGTGCTGTAGACGCCTGCTCTTATTGCGTGGCAGGCAGTTAGCAATGCGGCGCTGACTGAACGGGTTACTTCCATAGGGACATGAAGTTCAGTTAGTTCAGAAAGAAATCCTTCTTCAAGGCCCAACTTATTTGTGATGGGTAAAAAACAATCGGACATATAGCAAGCTTCTAGATCCTTGCGCTCGATCCCACAGTCTCGAGACGCCGCGAGCCAGGCTTCTTCAATTAGCTTTTCGGGCTCTTTGCCATAATGTTCCCCAAACTTTGTTCGACCGACAGCAACGATAGCTGGACAATTCTGCATGGCACAAATGCCTTCTTGACAAAGCATACACTTTTCCAAAAAGACTTTTAAGTGTTTGCCAATTCCGAAGTGTTTCCGGGTTTGGCTGATCTCTTCACGAGTTTCTTGGAAAGAACACTACGGAACAATTCATGACTTTGCATCAAGAATTTCGGTTCTAGTTATTTTATCCTTCAGAGCTTCGATCAAAACAATCAAGGCTTGGGATAGTTCAACCGGATAGGATAAAGCGTCATTGATTTTTTTATGTTTTTTAGGAAGACGAGAAACATCATCAGAAGCTTTTGCTCGTATCTCCTCTAGAGTTGGTAGCTTGCAGCATATCTTTCCGTTTTCCATCATATTTACCAGCATAGGTTCACCACTTACTTGCTCATCAGCCAATGCAATAACGTCTTTTGCAAAGAATCCTTCGTTATCTGTAAATCGGTAAACTTGTTTTCTTCCAGGCAAAGTTATCTTGTTTTCGCTTAGCTTCATTATAGGCGAAAATCCTGTCCCTTTATGCATTGTTTCGCAGAGCTTGTAAATAACGTCTGTATATGGGTAATCCGCTGAAGTTCCCATTTTTGTGCCTACACCGAAAGCGTCGATTTTTGCTTCTTTGCCCAAGAGTTCGCTTATTCTATACTCATCTAAGTCTCCGCTCGCAAAAATTGTGACATAATCCAGCCCATTTTCATTTAGCAAAGCTCTTACTTTCTTGCTTGACTCAGCCAGATCTCCACTGTCTAAACGTAATCCACCAAGTTTGTATCCTTTCTTCTCCAGTTCCTTGGCCACAATGATTGCTTTTTCTGCTCCTGCCATCTCATCGTAAGTATCTATCAATAACGTGGATCTTTCTGGGAATGTCTTGGCGAATGCTCGAAAAGACTCGATTTCTTTGTCAAAGGACATGACGAACGAGTGCGCCATGGTTCCAAAAATGGGGATTCCGAAAACCATACCTGCTAAAACGTTTGACGTTCCCGAACATCCTGCAATGTAACTGCTCCGTGCTGCTTTCATTCCTGCGTCAATGCCGTGTTCTCTTCGCAATCCAAACTCAACTATGGGCTTTCCATTTGCTGACTGAACCACTCTAGAAGCTTTACTTGCAATCATAGTCTGCAGGTTAATTGTGTTGAGCAAAAAAGTCTCGATGAGTTGTGCTTCAATAATCGGAGCTGTCACTCGAATAAGAGGTTCATTCGGAAATGCGATTGTGCCTTCGGGAACTGCCCAGACGTTTCCGGTAAACTTGAATTTCCTTAAGTATTCGAGAAAAGGCTCTTTGAAACCTTGACTTTTCAAATATGCTAAATGTTTCTCGGAAAATTTCATTTTTTCCAGAAACAGCAACGATTGCTCTAAACCTGCAAACAAAAAGTAGCTGCGCCCGGGGGGCAAGCGCCTGATAAACAGATCAAAAGTTGCAAGTTCAAATCGTTTATTATCAAAGTAGCTGGCGCACATAGTTAGCTCGTAAAGATCTGTGAACAAGATCATATTTTCTTCATTCTGTGCGCTTAAAAAATCAGTCATAGGCTATACCAAACAATGAATGAGATTTAATCCTTTCCAGAAAGATTGCGAAGGTCATCTGTCAAGAAAAACGAACTTTTTTGGCTCTCAGGAGAATGCCCATTTGGTTCAACTGATGATTATGTTAGCTTGAAACTCTTATATATGCCATTTAACCATGCTTAGTGTGAGATTCATGGCTGAAGTTTGTACAACTTGCGGGCTTCCAAAGGACTTATGCGTTTGTGGCGAAATTGAAAAAGAACAACAACGGATTCGCATACGCCTTGAAACAAGAAAATTCGGCAGACCAACCACAGTTATAGACGGAATGGATGAAAAAACCACCGATCTCGCAGAAATAGCCCATAAACTCAAAGCTTATTGTGCTTGTGGCGGAACATCTAAAGCAGGTTTGATTATGCTGCAAGGTGACCATCGAGATCGAGTCCGCGAATTTCTGATTAAAATTGGCTACCCCGCTGAAAACATAGAACGTCAATAACGCCATCACCCATAGCGCAGAGTTCGAAAAAATGAAAGTGTTAGATAACGTTCGCGACGTATTCAAAACGATGAAGCATTCTAAGCCATCTCAGGTTTTTTGCCCAAAATGCGGCAGCTCAAAACTTAGCCTTTCAAGCAGTATGGATTATTGGTTGACTCCGCAGAAATATTTCTGCAGCAACTGCGGCTACATTGGTTCAGTTTTTATGGAACTTGAAAAAGAGGAAGAAAACAAAGAAAGCTAAAACAGCTTTCTAATCTGGTAACTCAAGGTTAAGCTGTTTTTTCAGCGTTTTGTACCTGTTTCTGACCGTAACTTCGGTAACTCCGGCTGCTTCTGCAATGTCTTTTTGTGTTTTCTTCTCGTTGTGCTGCAGACACGCTATGTAAAGTGCGGCTGCTGCCAAACCCATTGGGTCTTTTCCAGCTGCTGCTCTCTTTCTTCTAGCTTCTCTGAGTATAGCTATGGCTGCGCCTTGGGTTTTTCCAGATATTCCTGTCTTTTCTGCAATTTTTGAAACGTAAGTTAACGGGTCTGCGATTGGCATGTGGACATCTAGTTCTCGTAGCAGGAGTCTGTAGCAGCGGGCAACGTCTTTTTTGTCGACTAAACTGGCCTCGGCTATTTCTCGAAGAGTTCTAGGTGTTCCGCTTCCTCGGCAAGCAGCATATAGTGCCGCTGCAGCGATGGCCGCGATTGATCTTCCTCGAACCAAACCTTTGTCTAGCGCCTTACGGTAAATAACCGCTGCTTTTTCTTTGATTGGCGGTGGAATGTAAACTTTGTCAGATAGTCGGTCAAGTTCAGCCATTGCTTGAGCAAGATTTCTGTCAATTGATGAGTGCACGCGGCTTCTAATCTGCCATTTTCTGAGACGCCACATTTGCAATCTAGTGGCAAGGGGCAGTTTCCTTCCGAATGCGTCTCTATCAACTTGACTGATGGCTGTAGATAATCCTTTATCATGGACTGAATAGGATGTGGGTACACCAACACGGCTTCTTGATGCTTTCTCTTCTTGAGTGAAAGCGCGCCATTCTGGTCCTTTGTCTAGCATTTGCTCATAGAGAACCAGGCCACAACCTCCACAAACCGTTTCACCTGTATCGTAATCGTGAACGAGATTTTCGCTTCCGCATTCTGGGCACTTATCAGATAAGCGCTGATGAGTTTTAGGTGCTTCTTTCTTTATGCTACTCATTTTTCCGAACTCCATTCACTTGCGCAGAACCGTCACTGAATCATTAATTCCCGCTTTAAGGGCTTAGAAAAGTGTATATTCGATCCGCGCATTCTTAGCAGATGCACATTTCTGCTATATAAATTTAACTGTTCAGACAATAAGATTCAGTGTCACGACTCTGAACAGTTACCCAATATAATATTCATTCTTAAAAACCTTCTCAAGAAAAACATTTGCAGTTCATAACTTGCTGCTTCTTGTAAGAATGCTTATTAGGAAAAAACCGTATGGTTAAAACCTTAGCCCATAAAAACGAAACAAGAAGCCCGGTGGTGTAGTGGTCAAGCATAGTGGGCTTTGGACCCGCCGACGAGAGTTCGAATCTCTCCCGGGCTACCAAATGCTCTAGAAAAAACAACATCAAATTTTGGTTAACAAATGGAGGCCTGGCACGTTTCTGGAAATGGCTCTATTCTTCTTCCTAAAATAGTCTCAGTTGGAGAGAAGAAAATGGCTTTTCAATATTCTTTTCTCTTTTCGCATTGTCGAAAGAACAACAACAGCAATTTTTTTACTGTTGTTGTTATTTTGTTAACATATTCCAATTTTGAATAATAACTGCAAAAGTTTCCTAAACCTTTATTGGAACAAATGCCCTTTCAAAATTTGGAAGAAGAAGAAAAACGCGTTTTTTCAGCACCTTCTTCTTCTTTTACAAGAGAACAAATATAGACAGTGTCCCTCGGTCTCGTTACGTTCTTCCCACTGATAATAAGTTTAGAATTGACCCTTTGAAATCTTCTTGATAGTCAATCACTTCTCAATTTAAAACTAAGGTCGTTAGAATTGCACCTTGACGCAAAAGTGATGGATTAGGATGGAAAACTTCGAAGAAATTGGCTTCGCGGCAAAAAATCTGTTAGAATAAGGCGCCTCAGAAAAAATTAAAAGTCATCACAAAGAGAGCAGCAGTCAACTGAAACTCTCTCAGACTGACGTAATTGTCATCATAGGCGCCATCTTTCTAAACAAACTCTTGATTATTAGTAGATGACGTTACCCTTAAGACACATATCCAATTTGCTCAAGCCTGATTTTAGTAAGTTTCTAATTATATTCTTCCCCTCTCAAAGATTCTGGTCGACTACAACAGTGCATGCAAGTAGTCGTGATTTTATTGAAAAGAGGAAAAAGCAAAATTGCCAATTTTCTTCTTTTAGATCTGATTAATCTGACTGTTGACGCATAGAATCGCTTTCGGAGTTAGTATTTCCTTCAATAGGTTTAGGAGCAATTTCCTACTTTCGGAAAAGGCGATTTGTGTTTTGTTTTCAATTTGTTTATTTACACTATGGAGGATGACATTAGCGTCAATGTCCCTGTTCGCTGTCTTGGCGAGGTGATTTAAGATAATTGCAAGTTCACCACTTTCTTTAATTGATCCTTCATCACCCACGACTTTTGCCAACAAGATATCATTAAGCGTATAATATGCTAAAATCGCAGTTTTAAAAAGGTCATCTTTTGGAAGTAATTTGTTAGTTGCTGTTTTTTCTAAAGATGCTCCAAACACATTCTTGTACAGTAACTCAAGAGCTAGATGTATTTCTTTTGAAGATTCTTCAATTTGCCTTTTTCTTATAGAAGAAGAGAGACGTTCGAATTTTGGATTTGTTTCTAGTAGAACCTGACCTTGGACGCTTGAAGCTGCATTCTCGAAACGCTTTGCGCAACTTTCTGTATAGCTCCAGTCGATTCTTCCATTCAAGCTAACAAGGACATCGAAAAGTGAATCAACGATATTTGTCACAACTTTGAAAGTTTTGGCAAGCCCGATTTGCTGATGGTTAAGATTAGTCTCTTCTGGAGGTCTTTTCTGGTTTATCCACGCTTTGTTTATGTTATCGTAAATCGATGTTGTAAGCGATTTTTTGAATTCAAAGGTTTCCTTCTTTGACTTCGAAATTATATTAATTTGATTTCCCGTTTGGCTTAAACTGTCTATATCAACAATAGTTATCTCACCGATGTTTTCTTGGCTTTTTCTAAATAGCGATTTCTTAGGGTAAAATCTAATGGTGTTTTCTGTAAGTTCAAAAGTTCCGTGACCGTGGTTTTTTTGGACGGCCTTTACTGAGATTTCCGGGAAAATGAGTTCCGGGAGTCTTGGCTTTCTTCGTTTTGTTATAATAAGAATGAATATGCAGGCTATCGCTCCAGCAAAAGCGCTAACAATAATGGTGTTTGTATAGGATTTTCCAGTTGAATTTACTGAAGGTACTGATGTGAAGGAGATCGTGCTGTTCCAAAAGTAAACTTTTAAGTAGCTATTTTGAGGATTAAAATTCTGATCTTCATAAATTATATCCAGTCTCTGTCCGTAGTGTTGAATTAGTGTGTTCATATTTTGCCATATTTGACCTGTGAAGTTGTCAGCTGGCCAAAAACCCCAAATTTTGTCGTTGAGGTCTCTCATTCCCCAACCATAGTTCTGAGGCAATACGAGAGCTATTTGACCATTGTAGTCTTGGCCTCTGTTTTGTGGCGAAGAATGAACATTGTTCCAGAATTGTTTTATTGCATTATAATGTTCTTCAGCTAAGGCTCCCTGAGGATAATTGAAAACAATTACATATTTTGCTCCAGCGTCATAGGCTGCAGTCATGTCTTGGAGCATTTTTTCTCCGTTTTCAAGATATGGTGGCCGAAGGGAGTTCCAAGTGATTATTGCCCCCCAATCTTTGTTCTGCGCGTTTGCTGCCCCTCTACACAATGCTAACTGTTGAACTGTGTTGTTTGTTCCTCTTAAGCCTCCAAGTTCTGTAAATACAACATCATATCCAGCTTCGTAATCAAACCAATATAGAGCGTAATCAGATGTGAAAACTGGCATTTTGCTGGTTAATCCATTTGGCATACTCGTGTTTGTTAGTAATTGCATGCTTCTAGTCCGGTTAATAGCCGAGATGTACTGATTTGCAGCGTCGGTGTAATTGGAGACGTTTCTAAAAGTGCTAACAGGTCTTCCTGAAAAAGTAATGTTATTTCCTCCAAAATACCCTCTGTCAATTTGGTTTCCTCCCGGTTCATCCATTAAGTAGACTCCCAAGAATTTGTCTCCCCATCTTTCTCTTGAGCTGTTTAGCCATGACATGTGCCAAGGAGTGACCCCGTAAATATCCCAGGTGGAAGCGTTGTAAATGCTACTTGCATTACTACTGATGTTGGTTGTAACATTGTAAAACAAGAAATCAAAATACACTATAACGGACATGTTGGCCTTAACGGCATAATCACACACTTGGTCGAGAGCAGATGAATTAGGTGCTCCGCTTATGTCCCAAGAATCAACAACGAAAAGATTCACATATCCACTTACTTTGTCAATTAACTGCTTTGCGTCTTCCGTTGAATTAGAACCAAATGTGACGCCCACATAGAAGTTTCCGTCGAGGTTCGCAGCTTTCGCCTCGTTTTTAAAGGAAAAAATTGGCGCAGCCACGAAGGAAATCATCAGAAAACCGATGACAACCAGCCAAGTAAACTTCATGCGGCCAACCGACTGTCACTAAGATAAAGAGCTTTAAATAACTAATTAGAAAACGCCAAAATCTCCTTCGTAAAGGATCTGAGAAGAAATTGACTTTAGCCGAAAAGCCGCAGAAGAATTAACTTGAATACTTCTTTCAACTCAAACGCAGCAAGAAGCCTGATTCTTTTATAAAAAAACTCTGATTAGCTGAAAAGTCTCCATAAAACTTATCTTCTTAACTGCTTATCGTGCCATGTTCGTGAGGCATCTAAGTTATGGGAAACTTGATGGTTGCAGTTCTTGGAGTTCAAGGATACAGTAGTGCCTTAGCAAAAAAAGGCACTTCCACAGACATAACCCTTTACAATTTGAAAAAAGGTGAGGACACCGTAACTCTTGTTGAACCTTCCCGATATCCCGAAAGATTAGCCCCATTGTTTTTTGCAGCATCAGAAGCCACAAAAGCAGTCGTCGTTGTTGACGAACTAAACGCCACCTTGGGTGAAAGTCTCGTTATGCTGCAATGCTGTGGAGTTAGCAGCGGCTACTTCATACTTAGAAACTATTTGCCCAAAGAAAAAATTGAACCAATAATAAAGGGCACAATTCTCGAGAAATTCGAGTTCCTGCAGGACGATGCAAACGCTCTGCGTGAAAAACTGTTAAATGACGCTGCTCAACAGAAATCGACGCCAGACACATTTGGTACTGTACCAGTGGATCACGCCTTTAACGTGAAAGGTGTCGGAGTTGTCGTTCTTGGCGTTGTAGTAAAAGGAACAGTTGCGAAACATGCAAACATGAATGTCTTGCCCGGAAACAAAACAGCTCAAGTGAGATCAATTCAGAAACATGATGATGAATTTGATTCCGCGGTTGAAGGAGACCGCGTGGGGCTCGCGATGAAAAACGTGGACGTCGAAGACGTTGACCGAGGGACAGTACTTACAACCGACCCGCAGATCAAAACGTCAAAAGTCTTGAAGGCTCATGCCTCCCTCGTGAAATATTGGCAGACGCCCATAAAG
This sequence comes from Candidatus Bathyarchaeota archaeon, assembly GCA_963735905.1. Lineage (GTDB taxonomy): Archaea > Thermoproteota > Bathyarchaeia > Bathyarchaeales > Bathycorpusculaceae > JADGNF01. The sequence goes on from CAVTMS010000007.1 coordinate 128,802, forward strand.
GAAGGAATGGTCATACACATTGGGCACTGGATGCAAGTCCTCAACAGCAAAGTCGAAGCAGTAACTGACGAAGGCGACTGGAGAAAACCAACAGTAACAATAGCTTTAGAGAAGGATCTTGTCTACCGACCAGGCGATAAAGCTGTTCTGATGTATTTGGAAGGCGGAAAGCTCAGGGTTGCAGGGACAGTAGATCTGCCTTAGTTTTCTCCCAATATTTCCTTGGGCGGGGAACTGCCTCCAAGAAGCAGAGGTACCCCGATTAGCGGAACTGACAAAATCCAAAGATCCATGTTATGTCCTAAGAACCAAGCGAACCACTGGCTCCATAATTGGTTGCTGCCAAAGAATATCCAAGTCATGTAGTTCCACAAAAAGTACAGCCCAATTAACGTGATGATGAATCCGACTGTTCTCATTCTCAGCTTCTCCATGCTTTCAATTCCGATTGACTTTTTCGCGAAGTAAGCAGAAAACAATGCGAGTGCAAGTAAACCAACTGTTGTTAAAACGAAGCTAAGCACGTTTTCAGGGTAGCTAGTTAGGTAAGAAGTTCCTTTCGCCGTATAATATATGGTGTAAATCCAATTATTGGTGTTGTCGAGCCAAAACACAAAAAGGTAAATAACTCCTGTGATTAATCCCCACTTTATAGCCCCTTTCAGTGGTTTGTTTGGGTTCAATTCAAAAACAAATTTGAAAAGAACAATTGGAATAGCTATTGATTCAAACAAGCATGGAATCCCTGTTTCAATCATAAACCCGATGTTGAAATGTATTCCAGCCGAAGTGTCCCCAAATCCTCCTGGTCCAATTGGAAGTACGCCCCAGATTCCTGACAAAAGTAGTGAAAGCCAATAGATTGCTTCAGCAATCAAAACAACTCGTAATATCTTCATCGCGGAGGCTGTGGTGGCCTTCTTTTTGAAGTAAAAGATTATTGCGGCGACAGCAACAATGCCCGCTAAAGTTCGAGCAATTAATCCTATCGCGCCTGAGATATCTGTTATCTGAACCCAAAAGGCGGCTGGTCCACTTATAGTGGCAAATTCATTGATGCTCGTCATTGCCTTGAATAGTTCGTGAAATGAAAATAGAAACCAAATTGTAATACTTGTAAGTAGTCCGATTTTCAGCGGCGTGTAAATTTTGTTTTCTTTTGCCATAAAACCCAACTGACTTAGAGTAGACGAGCTATTTTGACCGCTTTAACTATATTATTTTTGCGCATGTTCGAGCTATTCTCTAAAAAAGTTAATTTTGGGCGTCGTCGGAGTTATTTGCGTTAGTCTTAAATTCAGATTTGATCTTATTTTGTTCTTGAAAGATTGGAGACGCAATTCCTTGAAACTAAGTGACCACCGAGTAGATAGATTCCTGCCTAGCCGCAGAAGGAATGGGTGTGATTTTCGTAGTATTTTTTATTGCCGCATACTTGGGAGGATTGCCTGGAACTGCCGTTCTTCATTCAGAACCTTTCTTCAGAATCCCGCTTGCCATATTTGGCGCTGTGCTAGTTTTTTTGGTCATAGTTCCGGCCGTTTTTATAGTTGCTCTCAGAGAAGACTGATCTACCGTACGTCAAGAAAGGCAAAGGAAATTTCTCTTCTCAGTTTTGCCATTGCTAACGGACCTGTTTTTTAGATGATTTTATATGTTATACTCCCAATAGTTCCCAAATAATGCTGATTAACGAAATCCCTGGAAAGGTTAAATTAAGTCTAAATTCGACGCTAAAGTGGCTGAGGGGTGGATTTAACAAGTGGCGACTGGCTTTTTTGGTCTTTGCTGTGATCTTCGCCGTAGTTTTGCTGTTTAACCTGTCTTACAATTCTATTCAATGGGATGAAGTTACGCATCTGAATGGGGGGCTGTCTCTTTTGCGCGGTGACTTCCACAGCTACTTCAACTTTAATGCTTTCTACCCTCCAATGTACGACATTTTCACGGCTGGTTTGTTCACCGTCACCGGGATAAGCGTGCTCACCGCTAGACTGGTCTCAGTAATTTTTTCACTTTTGTCTCTTTATGCAGTATTTGAGTTTGGGTACAGAATGTATTCAGCAAAAATCGGCTTGCTTGCGAGCGTTTTTTTGGGATTGATGCCCGGTTTCATTTGGCTTTCCCGATTGGCTTTAATTGAGACGATGTTAATTTTCTTTTTCACAATCACAGCTTTATTTTTCTTTGCATGGATGCGAAACGGCAAAAACAAGTATTTGCTTTTGAGTGGCTTGACATTAGGCTTGGGTATCCTCACCAAGTACCAGATGGTTATCGTCGGAGCCATAATGCTAACAAGCATGTTTGTTTTGGGATGGGGGCAATTGAGGAGACGGTTCAGTCGATTTCCACTTCTGATCCTAATTACGGTGATTGTCATTGTTCCGTGGGTGGTAGTTTCCTACCAAGTTTATGCTTCTAGAATGCTTGACACTTGGCTGTACGCGTTGAATGTTGGAAATCCTACAAAATCTCTATACAGCCTAGGGCTAAACGATGTGGGCATAAATCGGTTTCCACATTTCTTCGCTGAAATCCCCAACTGGACGCACGTACCCATCTTTTATCTCTTAGAAATGACCGCTCCCTATGTTGACATACACCCAATTTCCTTCTTCCTTTATGTCCTAAGTTTCGGGGGTATAGTGTTATTTGCTTGGAGGCGCAAATCTCCCGACAAATACCTTCTTATCTGGTTTGCTGCAGTCTACATCTTTTTCACTGCAATACCTAACAAGCATTGGCGTTACATAGTCCCAATATTTCCGGTTTTGGCCTTGTCAGCCGCTTGCCTACTTAGTTCAGGTTTGGAAACAGCCCATAGAATATGGAAGAATAAACATCTAACTATAAGCGAGAGAAGGTTCGCTCAAGTTGGAGCAAGCTTCATAATCGCATTTCTTGCTATGGGCATGGTCTTCAGTGTCAGTGACGCAAGCAGTTGGATTTCAAAAGACCAAGTTCACATACCTGTTCAAGAAGCAAGCGAATACGTCGCACGGCACATTTTGCCCAACGAATCAATCGTTGTTGTGAACGCACAGAACTTGTACAGTGAAGATATGGTACGTTTCTACATGAACGCCGCAGGCAAAAACAATACTATATTGCAATACCCCGCAGATCCCGTAGACACTTACACGATCAATTTCAACATATCCAATCTGATTAACTTATGCAAAGAGCGTAGCGTGAAGTATGTGTTTACTTACGAGTTTGGCGGTACTGTGACCTACTTCAACTCAACTCTTAGTCTTCGAGACATCTACCAAATGATCTACGATTCAGGAAATTTCACCAAGTTGCTGGAAAACGGAACAACAATTTTTGGAGTTCCGCCACGCAGAATTTTTGTTTTAACCTTCATAGGTTAATCTTTTATTTCCAAAAATTCAAAACCAGTTTTTTCATTCTTGCTCCGTTGAGCCGCCTCGCAGACAAGCTCCAAGATGATAACTTCTCCAATTTGCCAAACATCTACCCCCATCCTAACGCAACCAGTGATTGTTTCTTCGTTCCTGCCAAAAGCCGCATGCATGTGAAGTTTCGCCTTGCCTTCTTCATTTGCAAATATAGTACCTACTCCGCAGGCTTCATGTACGCCTTTGAGCAGCGTAGTCATAGGTTCAGGCGGGAAAGCATTTCCGTCTTTAGGTCCCACCACGATCCGACTATTTTCATTAGCACCGCCCAGGAAAAAACATAATGCACTGTTGACTTTTTGTTTTTCAGCAAAGTTTTCCAACACATTTGGTAAGTGGTCCTTGTCATGTAATCTGACAACGAAAATCCGTCCCATCTTTGCTTCGGTGAACTGCAATAACAAAGCCTCAGCCTAAACAAGAACAATTACGTATAAAATGATTTTGACGCAAAAGATTTGGATGTTAGAAATTTGGAAAAAGGCTTTGAAAGCCTTCCATTTTATCTAAATTCTTTTCAGGTAGATTGGTTCCTTCTGCTTGCTTCTTCTTTTTCTCCATCGTTAATTTGCTGGAGTTACTGCTAATAATTACAGCATTTTTAGAAACTGCACTAAGAGGTGAATCTGTTTGAATGTGAGTTTTTGTATTTGAATTGCCTGGCAATATTTTTCTGAGCCTCCTTTATTTTATTGGGAACCAAGGGTTATCGCCGATGCTTAATAAATGTTATGGATCTACAATTAGCCTCTAATATGGAAAACAGACATGCTTTAGCACTGAAACTGATGAAAGAGCTTCATTAGCGACCAAAACGGTCATTTCTCCATACATCCGCACTATCACTATACCCTCGCCTCTCCCAGAACCCCCGTTCTTTTCCCCTTGTGAACTGGATGTGGACCACCCAAAGAGCGCTTTTGTATGCATATTTATTGGGAACGATTAGCCTTAACGGGAAACCATAGCCTGCGTCCAAAACTTCATCATTAAGTCTGTAAGCTAAAAGCACATCATCGCCCACAAGCTCCATCCGAAACAGAGAAGTTGTGTATTCATCGGCACTTTCGAAAGTAACCGCTTTCGCAACATCCTTGGGTTTGACTATTCTTTCTATTTCACTGAGCCGGACACCTTCCCACTTGCAATCTAACACACTCCAGCCCTCAACACAGTGAAAGTCGCTAATAGAAACGACAGATGGAAGAGCTGCAAATTCTATCCAGCTAAGTTCAATTGGTTTCTCAACTTCACCATCAATTCTGAGAGAATATGTTTCCAATTTGAGACGCGGGTTAGCGGAAGTTATTCCTGGATGGTCAATCCCCCAGCTTAAAATCCGTTTCACAAGCGATTGTCCCGGAGGCAGTCTTTTCTCTTTTGATTTTTCAGAAGACAAACAAAACCCGATAGAACTCTGAATCCCCACAAAAATAAAGATTGCTGAGCTTTACTCGTTCTGAAAAAAACTTGTTAACATTTTCTGTTGACGTTCTTCTTTAGTGAAGTCTCCAACTCTGACACCGACTCTGCGTATTTCGAGATCGGATTCGGTCAGATATTTTTCGAAAAGTTCACGTGAAATTTTGCGGATTGTCTCTTTATCCTTCGCCGGTTTATCTATTTTCTGCGATCGGCTCTTACTACTAAGGTCGGTCATAACAGCGGATATGCCTACGAGACGATAGCTAAGCTTTTTCTGGCTTAATTCGGCGTAGATTTCATCTATCTGTTGATCTATTTTCTGAAGAATGACCTCGATGTCACGTGTATTCTCTTTTAGCGTGCCCATTCTTCCAATGGATTCTGCTTCGCCTGCTTCTTGCACGGGTTCGTTGTCGACGCCGTTGGCAGCGTTGTGGAAGTAAATTCCCAGAGTTTTGCCGAAAATTTCTACAAGCCTTTGCACGTCGTATTTGGCTAGTTCTCCAATGGTTTTAATGCCCAGATCGGCCATTTTGGCGACGGTTTTTTTTCCTACACCTAATAGAGCATCAACACGAAGTGGTGAGAGAAATTCTGAGACTTGTTCAGGAAAGACAGTAGTGACGCCGTCGGGTTTGTGCATGTCGGAGGCAATTTTAGCTATTAGCTTGTTAGGGCCGATGCCGACGGAGAATGTTACGCCTACTTCATCTTTTACAGCTTGTTTCATTTCTTTGACTAAAATTTCCGCTTTTGAATAGTTTTCATCGGTTCTTTTTGTTACGTCAAGATATGCTTCATCTATACCCGCTTGTTCCAGAGCGTCAGCATATCTCCTCAGAATTGACATAATTTTATCAGAAACCTGCTGATAATAATCGTAATCCACAGGAAGAAAAACGGCATCAGTTCCTTCCAATCGCTTCTGTGCAAGAAACAACGGGATACCTGACTTCACGCAATATCTTCTAGCGAGGTAGTTGCTTGTGCTAACGGCTCCACTGGTTTCTGTTCGCCCACTGTACATGCCCACTACGACAGGTTTCCCTTTAAGGGCGGGGTTGCGGAGCTCTTCAATTTGGGCAAAAAAATAATCTAAATCTACAAGCATAACAATTCTGTGGTTTTGCGTCGGCACAGCGTTCACCTCTTAGATGTTTGAGGAATTAACCATGACCCGTCACAAGCTGCTGTATTTAGTTGTGGTAGACCTTCTCTGCAAACACCAAACTTCATCCCTTTATCCATTGCCAACTTCCTCACGTTACTGAGGAGTTTTAGTCTGAGATCTTTAGGCAAGAGTGTGTTTCCACCTATTCTTTCTCCCTGTTGGAAGTAAAGTGGTTTAAGTTTTTCTGCGATATTGGGCATGGCTTCGCTGAGTCGTTGCCAGTTGTCAGGTTTGGGTTTGTAAGTAGAGCTTGTTATGTGTTTGACGCCTATGTTTGCTAAGGTCGTGATAAGTTTTCTAGGCTCTTCGTTCACTAAGGGGATTATTGGGTCTATACGGACTGAGATGGGTATGCCTTTGCTGATTAAATCCTGGGCTGCTCTTAAACGCTCGGTTGCCGAAGGTGCGTTTGGTTCCAGCAGTCTAGCGAGGTTGTCATCGTCTGTTGTTATTGTCAGGGACACTGCCGACGGGATTCTTGAAAGAAGGTCATCATCCCTTGTTACTATGTTGGATTTGGTTATGATTTGAATTCTGCAATCGCTTTCAGCAAGGATTTCGAGGCATTGCCGGGTCCAACCTGCATTCGCTTCAATTCGTGGGTAAGGGTCAGAAGAGTTCGAAATCGACACAATTTCTCCTTTCAATTTCATTGCTTCACGCTTGAGCGTTTGCAACTGGTCCTTTTTTGCTCGGCAATCCGAGAAGTTCTGTACGTAACTGCTGGCGTAACAATAGAGGCATCCATGGTCGCATCCGCTATAGGGGTTGAACGTCAGTTTAGCTGGGCATGTGCAAATGCTGCTTTTCCATGGATCAAAGCTCGAAATCAAAGGCACCCAAGGGTCACTCTATGCAGCTGATAAAGGTGAAGCGCAAACAAAAACTATTCGCAGATTCAAATTTCTTGGTTAAAGCAACCGACTAGACCAATCGCATCAAGTGGGATTATTTTTGATGATCGGATAACCCAGGTTTTCCCACGCAGTCATGCCTCCCAAGACATTGCCAACCCCGACAAAACCTTTCCTTTTCAAAATGCTTGTAGCAATGCTGGATCTATTCCCAACTGAGCATATCACTGCGTAGCGTTTGTTTCGGTCTAAAAGGTCCGCTTTCTCCTGAATGTCGCCGAAGAAAATGCGTTCAGCTCCTTCGATGATGCCTTCTTTATGCCATTCGCTTGGTTCTCGAACATCCAAAACTACGTATCTTTCCAGCGTATCGTGGAGTTCAGAAGCAGACAATGTATGAACATGGCTTATGGGTTTACCGTGCTCTTGCCACTCATTAATTCCCGAACATAGATAACCATAAATGTTATCGAAGCCCAAACGCCAAAAATGCTTTGCAACGCGTTTAATATCGCTTTTTCTTTCGAGGACAAGTAAAATTCTTTGATCATAACTTAGGATCCAACTGGAGTAAACCGCTGTTCCACCGCCTAACCACATACTTAAAGAATTGACAATGTGGGAACCTGAAAATGAGTTTGGTAACCTTGTATCGACAACTATGGCGTCCGTCTCGGTCATTTCTGATTCAAATTCAGGAATGTTCAGCGCTTTTGGCAATGGGAGCCCCCGAAGTTGCGGTCCACCTTGGAGATTGTATTCTTCCATTTTGCGGAAATAGGGCGGGATAATTAATTCTGTAGCCAACGAGCGTTTGACAAAATCTTCTTTGCTGAGTTTGAGGTAAGGATTCGTTTTCTTTTCATATCCCAGGGTGCTGAATGCTTGTTCTCCGATTTCGCTACCGCATACGCTGCCTGACCCATGGGCAGGATATATCAAAGTTTGATTGCCCAGTGGCAAGACTTTTTCATGTAAGCTCTCAAACAGTTTCTCTGCCTGTTTTGGCTGAGCTTCTTTTCCTTGCAAATCAGTGCGTCCAATTGAGCCCACAAATAGAGTGTCCCCCGTGAAAATCATAAGCGGATCAGGACTTTTGTCTAAATCACTCACTGCGTAACAAAGCGATTCTTCAGTGTGACCAGGCGTATGTAGCGCTCCTACTTTGAGGTTGCCAACCCTGAGGTCTTCGCCATCTTCGAGGCTGTGTTCACCATATTTGAAAGCAAGTTGATTGCTATGGCAAATTTCAGCGTTTGTAATGCTTTGGAGCTCCCGCGAGCCAACAACGTAGTCTTCATTGCGATGAGTCTCAAATACGTATTTTATTTTCGTGCAAGTTTTCGAAGCAATGCGCTTGTAAATTTTGCAGTCTCGTCGAGGGTCAAATACGGCTGCTTCTGAACCGGCGGTAAGCAGGTAACTATTATGGGCTAAACCTTCAGACTTTATGGTATACAATTTCATTCCGGAGACCTCAAAAACGAGCTAATAGAAAACTGTTGAAACTTAAAGAAATCTTTTGTGATAGATAATCTTTGCCTGAACAAAGAAGTATGATTTGACTTAGTCTCAACAAGGCTCAAAATTAATCAAAATCAAACTTGTTTGGCAGTTGGTTCAATATTTAGCCTGTTTTCTAAATGTCTGTTATACAACTAACGGGTAAACTAGCATTACTTCAAAGACACCCAAAGACACTCCCACATCTTTCCAGTGTCTTTGAATCGCAACCCAAAGCACAGCCCAAATCAGTAAACCAACTTAAAACACAAAAATCAAAGACACTCAAAGACACCCAGTGTCTTAGCAGTGTCTTTGAAACAAAACCCAAAACACACCCCAAACCAACAAACCAAACTCCTCCTAACCCCAAAAAACCAAAGACACCCGACACCCTATTGAAAGAAATTCGTCAGTGTCTTTCCACCTACAAACAAAACCACAGGCATCACTACAGGACCAAACACGCAGCCGCACAGACATAACCAAATACCACCAAATACGGTCAAAACGCGCTAAAACACGTCAAAATACGCCAAAAAGCAACAGTGGCCGTACAAAGAAAAACTTCAAAAACACCCCCAACAACCAAAAACGCCCCAAAACGCAGTATTGCAAACGCAACCGCCCCCCATCCAAACCAACTTTTCCAACATTTTTCTCAAAAAGTGACAAATTTTACCAAAACAAAAACCAAATAGAAAAACAACCAAGAACAATTTATTAATGCAGCCTCAACTAAATTTTAGATGTGAGTGGTGTCATGAGTCACATTGCTAAATCGAAAATTATTGAAGAAATAATCATTGAACTCCGAAGGAAAGGTCTAGAAATTCCACCAAACGTCATGAGCAACCTAAAGTCAGCAAGAACCCTCATGAAAGTCGAAAAAATTGATCCAAAAGACCAAGGCGAAACCGACCCCAAAATTGATCAATACATAAGCAGCGTAGAAGCGTACGCAATAACAGAAGCAAGCAAACATTTTCCGGGCGAAAAGGTCGACAAATGGCTAACTGCATTAGATATAGCAAGCTGTGACACTTGCGTCGCTATCGAAGAACCCAAAGAAATGAGATTCATCCCGGGTGCCCCTAGAGACCAAAAATGGATACGCGTCGAACCAATCAGCAGCTTACCCATTGAAAAACTAGAAAAAATGGCAACCGAAAATAAACTTGGATTCAAACGTGAAAAAGATGGGCACTTAATGGTCTACGGGACAGACGAGAATGTAAAAACTTTCGTTAAGAAGATGACAGCTCAAACAAATCAACCTGCGGGCAATCCCTAAAGAAAGGGCAAATCACAGTATATGCTTCTTTCTTAGGTATTTGTTTTGGCTCCAAGTTAAGGAAGTTTTAACTTTGAAAAATATGTTTTTTGCAATTTATCGATTTTTGGAGCAATTACAGCTTGGCAATAAGGTGCTCGAGGATGCTTTTTAAAATAGTCTTTGTGGTAATCTTCGGCAGGATGGAAAGCCTTCAAAGGTTCTACTTTCGTAACAATGGGTTCATCGTAAACTTTCTCGTTTGTTAACTCCGCAATCAACTTTTCTGCAATTTCTTTCTGTGCTTCGTTTACGTAAAAAATTACACTTCGGTATTGGGTACCAAAGTCTGCACCTTGCCTATTGAGCTGAGTAGGATCATGCGTTCCAAAGAAAATCTCTAACACTTCTCTAAAACTAATTGACTTCGGGTCAAAAGTTATCTGCGCAACTTCCGCATGCCCCGTGGTCCCAGTCGAAACTTGTTCATATGTCGGATTAGGAGAACTTCCGCCGGCATATCCTGGCTCAACTTTCAATACTCCCTGTATTAATTGGAAGACTGCCTCGGTGCACCAAAAACAACCGGCGCCAAGGACGGTAACCTCAGTTTGCTCAGATTTAAGATTAGTTCCATTCATAATTAGTTCTCCTAGATATTTTGGCTAGAAACTTCTGGTTTATATTTTGATAAACGCGTCTTTTATCCTTATTCGTAAAAGTATAAGTCCCCGATAATGTTATGATTTAGCGATGGCTTTGGATAGAAAACAGAAATTGTCCTTGTCTGCGATTTTTGTGCTCTTGCTCTCGACCATTGCGGGAGCAGGACTAATCAACTTAGGTTTATCAACATATGTCCCATGGGTTTGGCATAATTCTTCAATATTCATCCAAAGCGACGGAACAATTCTACCTGTCGATGCACCTATTCAAAGATTTGGAAACTCGTACACATTTAAAAATGACATTTTTGCAGGTATAGCTGTCCAAAGAAGCAACGTTGTAATTGATGGAAACGGGCACAAACTTCTAGGCAGCTACTATGGAACTGGACTGCTTTTGCAAAATGCAAGCAACGTAATCATTCAAAACGTTGGCATACAATATTTTGGACAAGGTATATACTTCGACAACTCAAACAGCAGCATTCTAAAGAGCAGCATCTTAGAAAGTTGTGGAATAGAGCTTTTCCAAAGTGCAAACAACCAAATTGCACAAAACAAAATCAGTGGAGACATATCGGTAGATTACAGCGAGAATAACACAATTAGTCAAAACATTGCAAGCTCCGTTTCCATTTCATGGTCAAAAAACACAACTATTCTAAACAATAGATTTGCCGATGCCAAACGCTTTGACGCTCCATTGACATCAGCAAACTACACTGAAGGTATCTACTTAGATAATAGCCTCAACTGCATAGTGATTGGTAACACTGTAGAAAAGAAAAACGTCGGAATTGACATCTGGCAAAGCGTAAACTCAACATTCGCGAATAACAAGCTAAACGACAATCAAGTAGGATTCAAACTCTGGGGTTCAGATTTACAACATAACATCCAAAACATTGACGTGTCAAATTCCGTCAACGGAAAACCAGTCTACTTTCTAGTAAACATATCCAACTATCAGGTACCAAACAACGCCGGTTGGATAGCCGCCATTAACTGCAAAAACATAACTATCAAAAATTGGATTTCCACGCCAAATTGGGATGGAATACTATTCGTAGGAACCCAGAATTCCAAAATCGTAAATTCGGTACTATCGGACAACTACAACGCCATCCGATTCGACAAAATCTCAAACTCCACAATCACCAAATCCACAATGAACAACAATCAACACGCATCTCTTTATTTTGAAGAAACATCCAATTGCACAATCACCGAAAACGAAGTTTCAAACAACTTCTTCCTTTTCAACATTTGGCGTGATTCATCAAACAACCATTTGTACTTAAATGATTTCATAGGCAACCAGACAGGAATCCTCGAAAACAACTCTAGAAATTCTTGGGATAACGGCGCCAAAGGAAATTACTGGAGCAGTTTCACGGGCGTAGATCTAAACCATAATGGATTAAGCGACACGCCATTTTTGCTGGATCCAAACTTAACTGAGGCAGACAATTTCCCCTTAATGTCACCACAACAAAACCAAACCGCGACCCCGCAAAACATCCAAAACTCGGAAACGATTCTTGCAATGCCTGAAGAGTATCTAAACTATACCCTAACCGAAATAAACGGAACAATTTGGGCAAAGGTTGACGGCGAGTATCCTATGCATCTCTCAAATGGTCTTGATAACGGACTACCGATGCTTTATCCCATTCCTCCAAACACAACAAATATTCATGTTCTTCTGAATGGTTTAGAATTGAATTGGAGCAACTACAACAGTGTTGATCCAGCGGCAAGCCATCACACAGACATAGGCGATTGGCAAATGATTTCTTGTCTTCTAAACCCCCTTTCAACCGATTTTGTCCTTGAAATCCACTACCAGCATCCCGTCCAAATCATAAATGGCTCTTACACTTTTCTGTATGACTTAAACATCAGCCCATACCTCTCACCCTCGAGCGCAAGGTCAACTGCCCACTTCAACATACAACTAATTCAATTGCCAGCAAACGCTTCAACATTAACAGTATTCACAACAGGTGCCAACAATGGTTGGCAATCATTAAACTTCACAAGAAGTTCAAACCCGTTAACGGAAACTGCAACTTTTGACATTGTGTCGGAATATAATCACACGCTTCCGGGAGATATCGCTATGGTTCTAAACAGTTCCACTGTCCCGGAATTTCCGATATGGATAATGCTTCTGTTGATAATGGCCCTTACAGTAAGTCTCGCAGTTTTCCGCAAAAGAAATCCACGCAATTTCCGTCATAGCAAATGTTAAATATAAAAAACTATGATAACTTGAAATGGGGGAAAGGAGAAAAGATTTTTGTATGATACAATAGAGCCTAAATTTATTATTAGATTAAATTAAAGGTTAAACCTGTGATTTAATACTTTATTTTAGTGAAACTTAGTGTAAGAAGTTCCTCATTATCTGGTCGGCTTGTTTTCAAGCCACTCTGTTGGACGTTTTCTGTACAAGGGAACCTCATATTCGAACAACGGCGTTTTCTTCATGTCCCTACCACATGCTCTTCTTAACGTTTCTCCATGAAGCGTTAAAGACTTTGTCACAATAGAAACTATAGACTATATAGAAAAACCCCTTTTAACATCGGAGTTTATCAAGAATTAAAGGTGGCAAGCATGACCAACAATGAAAAACCAGCAATTGTGTATTGGCTTGACAATAGCCTCTACCTGAACATTACTAACCAATGTTCAAACCATTGTTGGTTCTGCTTTAGAAATTACAAGCAAGGCATCGGCAGCTTTAACCTTAAACTCAACCATGAACCCCAATCAAAAGAAATAATCTCTGAAATTGAAAGCGCATTTTTGATGAAACGTTGGAGCGAGGTTGTGTTTTGCGGTTTTGGAGAACCTACGTCCAAATTAGATGTCCTTCTTGAAGTTGTACAATGGATAAAAATGAAATTTCCTACTATTTCCGTCCGTGTAGACACCAATGGGCATGGATATGCAATTAACAGAAATCGAGATGTAGCTAAAGAGCTCAAAGAGGCAGGTGTAAGCAAAGTGAGCGTTAGTCTAAACGGTCACGATGAAGAGACATATAGCGAGAACTGCAAACCCGGATTTAGCAACGCATTCGAAACGGTTTTGGAATTTGTCAAATTGGCGAAAATGTCGGGACTGAACGTTGAAGTTTCAGCCATCCGAATGCCTGAAGTGGATGTACAAAAAGTCAAAGAGATAGTTGAAGGATTAGCGGTACCTTTTAGGTTGAGAGACTACATCCCTTGCTTTTGGTAACCCCTAATTTCGACTTTTCACAATGGAAACATCCGAAACGAAATCTTCTAAGCATGAAATACTTCTATTCTTCTGGCTTTTCTTCATTCGGGGTATTCTTGATTGTTTGCCCAATTCTTTGGCTTTTTGAGGTTTTTGGTGAAAGGAGTTCTTCAACGAGTTTGTATTGTCGTTGATAAATGTGGCAGTTTTTGCTGTGAAATATTAGTTTGCCTGTCTCTAAGTTAAGGTCGCTGCGATTGTTAATTTCTGAGACAAATGCTTCGTTAAACAGTTGTAGCCCAGCAATATTAGCAGGCAAACCGGCGTACGCATCCCATGACCGGAAGTAACAGGTCATGTGAAGTTTCCCCTCAAGAATTTCGGTGTCTATCAAACTTAAACAGGGTGGTTCATGCCTTTCCTTACTTCCAACACGAGTTTTTAAAATATCTTCAGGTAAACGGATTACCATTGTGACTTGCCTATCTTGTCGCTCGTGAACATATCTGTCAATGGCCAAATCTATTTGATTGACAGGTTCGCGTAACCTGCTCCCATAAGTGTAAGTCTCATCTTGCTTTCCTTCTCCACACCAAAGATAGGTGAGTGCGTACCATTGAATATACTTCATATCGCACGGAGCCTTATCCGCAACCAGCGGCCTGTTTTGGGGGTGTGTAATTTCAATTGTCAAGTTGAGTTTTTTAGTTTCCGTAACTTCTGAACCATAGCCAACTTTGAAGAGGTCGCCTTCGTTCCAGATGTGGCTCAATACTTGAAACCAACCATCAGGACAATCAAATGCCGTAATTTTGACATGTTTCAAGCTAGTTATCCCCAACCAACCTACAATCGGCTGAGGCTACTTTGAGTTTTCCAGCAATAATAAGATTTAGCTAATTATACCAAAAAATTTCTTACGAAAACAAAAAAGAAGAAAAGGTTGGTTTTAGTACGGCATTCCGCCCATTCCGCCCATGCCACCCATTCCGCCCATGCCTCCGGGCATTCCTGAGGGCATCGGTGGAGCTTTTCCGCCAGTACCTTTGATAGAGATCAAATCATCGATCTTCAGTATCATGTCGGCTGCTTCAGTTGCTGACTTGATTACTTGCTGTTTCACGCGCAAAGGCTCGAGAACTAGCAAGTCTTTCATGTTTGCAACTTTGCCAGTGCTAAGGTCAATGCCAAAGTATTTGCCATCAGCCGCTTCATGCTTAGCTCTAAGAGCCACCATGATATCTATGGGGTCTAAGCCTGCGTTTTCTGCAAGTGTGAGTGGAATTGATTCGACTGCGTCTGCGAAAGCTTCAACTGCCAATTGTTCTCGACCACCGACTTTTACTGCATAGTTTCTGAGTTGTCTTGCCATTTCAGCTTCTGGTGCGCCTCCGCCAGCCACGATTTTTCCGTCTTCAACAACATTCCTGATAACGCATAGTGCATCATGCAAACTTCTTTCTGCTTCGTCTATAACGTGGTCACTGCCGCCTCGGATAACAATGGTTACTGCTTTTGGGTTCTTGCAATCGCGGATGTAGATGAGTTTGTTGTCGCCAATTTTGACTTCTTCTACTTTCTTTGCCTTACCTAATGCGTCTGCAGTGAGGTCTTTGATGTTTGAAACGATCTTGCCGCCTGTGGCTCGTGCAAGTTTTTCGATGTCGCTGCTACTTACGCTTTTGACTGCTAAGACACCTGCTTTGCCAAGGAAGTGAAGTGCCATGTCGTCGATTCCTTTCTCACAGAGAACCACGTTGGCTCCTGCTTTGGTGATTTGGCTTGTCATTTCTTTAAGCATGCGTTCTTCTTCATCCAAGAAGGACTTCATTTGATCTGGGCTTTCAATGTTGATTTTTGCATCAAACTCTGTCTTCTCGATTTCAATCTTAGCGTTGAGTAACGCAATTTTTGCGCCATCAATGACTTTGGGCATTTGTGAACTTGCAACTTCTTTGTCGATGACCATTCCTTTGACGAGTTCTGTTTCTTCGAGACTTTTGCCGTGTTTTTTAACTACTTTGATTAGGTCTATGTCAGCTTTGATTTTGCCATCCGTTTCCTCAGCGACTTGTTTAACTGCGTCAACTGCCATTTTGGCAAAAAGCTCTTTAGCGTTGGAAATGCCTTTGCTGGCCAAAGAAGTTAAAGCAACATCCATTAGAGTTTTCTCATCTGTGAGCTTCAATGGAATTGCCAACTTGTCCAAAATTTCTAAGGCCTTCTCACTCGCTTTTTTATAACCTTCGATAATAACAGTTGGATGTACATTCTTATCCACTAAGCTTTCAGCCTTTGAGAGAAGTTCTCCCGCTAAAATCACTGCGGTTGTGGTTCCGTCGCCAACTTCATTGTCTTGAGCTTTTGCAACTTCAACTAGCATTTTAGCTGCTGGGTGCTGAACATCAAGTTCTTTCATGATTGTTGCGCCGTCGTTGGTTATGGCAACATCTCCAAAACTAGTTACAAGCATCTTGTCCATCCCACTGGGGCCAAGAGTACTTTTCACAGTTTCAGCTACAATTTTTGCAGCCATGATGTTGTTTTTTAGTGCTTCGCGGCCGGTTGATCTCCCGGTACCTTCTTTTAATACTAGAACTGGAACTGATCCACCTTGAGACATATCATTTTCACCAGTTTTTTATCTGTTTACAATTCTTAGATGCTAAACGGAACAATATGACATCAGAATATAAATTTTTCCACACGTTATCCAACCTTAATGATATTGTATCCCGCTGCCTTTCGTAAACGATTCATAACAGCCAAGCCTAAACCCTCTGTGGGAACACCCTCTGCTATAATTATGTCGATGTTTTCCTCGTCGAACTCTCTGAGAAGTCTGTACAAGTTAGCCGCCATTGTGTCTACATTTCGACGAGTACCCAATGTCTTTACGATATCAGCCTCGTAAGCCCAGGCTGTTTCATCTGTTGCTAAGACCCCCACTTTCTTGTTCTCCAACCAGCATGCACCTGTTAGCTCCTTAACTTTGCTCATAACGGCGGGGATTATGCCTTCAATAAGGATGACCTGAGCTTTCGGTGCGTAATGTTTATGCCTCATTCCGGGAGAACGAGTTTTTTCCGGAGGTAACTCAGCCTCAGCAGTTATGAACGGATGAAGCTTGACATCGCCTAATGTCTTCCGCAAAATTTCAAGTGAAATTCCTCCCGGGCGCAGAAGCACAGGTGGATCAACGCTCACATCCAAAACCGTTGACTCGACACCAATTTGTGTAGATCCACCATCCAAAATAGCGTCAATTCGACCGTCTAAATCCTTGAAAACATGATTGGCTGAAGTTGGACTAGGCTTGCCTGAAAGGTTTGCGCTCGGTGCTGCTATTGGGCGGTCACTTGCCTTGATTAGTGCTAAAGCCACATTGTTCTGAGGCATTCGAATCGCCACGGTTTCTAAGCCAGCCGTAGTAACATTGGGAACGAGGTTCGAACGCACAAAAACTAGCGTTAAGGGTCCTGGCCAAAACTTTTTCATTAATAACTCAGCTTTAGGTGGGACATTCTCTGTAAGCTTGTAAACGTCAGAAACTTTTTCAACGTGAACTATTGGCGGATTGTCCAAAGGTCGATTCTTTGCGGCGAATAATTCCAAAACGGCCTCTGCGTTCATTGCGTCTGCCCCTAAACCGTATACCGTTTCGGTTGGAAATGCTACCAAGCCACCCTCTCTGATTATGGCTGCGGCTTCGCATATCTTTTCTTTTTCAGGTTCTTCAGGGTTAACTTTAAGAATTATTGTTCTCTTCACGCCACAGCCTCACCGCATAGTAGTTTAGCGTCCTCTTAAAGACTAAGTTAAGATCACTTTTCAAGTTTAAGAGCAACGAAATTCTTGCCTCTGTCAGAAGTTTTCAAGTAATACCTAAGCTTTCCAAAACTTTCGTGAGGGACAAGTCGAAAGCAGTTTTTCTCATAAAACCGATTGCCCATCAAGATGACCTCTACCTACCCACCCACCCACCAAAAACCTATCTGGCTTGGATAGGTTAACTAGTTGCGCAACAGTTTTCCTTCATTCCCCTTTCTTGACAAATTACGAAGCATGTCTAATCAAAATTACATCATTCATGGCTTGAATACCCATTGACGTCACAAATAGGTCACTTTCAAAAAAGCTATAACATCCAAACCCTGCTCAACTTCTTAGAGCCCCTTATGGTCATTTAAGGTTCCTTCCAACAGTTGATTGGAATTAATCCTTTGTATGCTTGGGCCGCGTCATTAACAAAGAAAGTGATGAGTCAAATTCTGAAGGCAAGATTTTGCGAATCATTTTTTCTATCTTAAATCGACTATGAATTCTAATCTAGATGGAGGTTTTCTTCTGCTTCTCTCTTCCGTTCAGCAGAAAGAACCTTCTCGATTAGTTTCATAAAATATGCCTGCGCTTGCGTTTCGCTGATATTCTCCAAGTAGACTGAGACCATTGCAATTTTCCTTTTCTTAGCTGCAACGTACTCCGCAAAAAGTCGTGCAGAAACCATATTCCTGTCTCCCACCAATATCGAAGAAGAGACTGAACCTAGCAAATCTTTGGAGTTTGGTACGGCTATAGCCATTGTTCCCAGCTTGTCCTCCTTTTCGCTTAGAAGAACGAGGCAGCTGTTTTTTGCCTCAACATAAACAGCTAAGAATCGTTTATCTTTCTCAGTTATTTCTTCTTTGACGACATTAGCGCGCTCCATTTACTTCCTCTCCGCCACTAAACGTAATTGGTTATATCTGGATATGCTTAAAAAGGCATCAGAGTGAGACATTGTCTGTACTTGTTTAAGGTGCTTTTCTTCTAATTTTGGATTTGAGTTTGAACGTTTTCTTCCCTAAGATGTTTAATAGCCTGTAGAATAGTCTATTCAAGACTTTCGAAGGGTTAGTGTGAAATAATGTCTGAAAACCGGGCGGCGATGATTTTGAATATTTTTAAGAAAACGTTAGCCCTTCCAAACGGTTTCAAATCGAAAAGAGATACATTCCAAACTTTGATAGTCACCATCATTTCCCAAAACACAGTGGACAAGAGCACCGCTAAAGCTTTCGAAAGCCTCTCGAAACGTTTCGAAATAACTCCCGAAGTGCTCGCCAGAAGCTAAACTTGATGAAATAGCGAGTGCAATCAAAATTGCTGGGCTGCAAAAGAGTAAGGCCCAAACGATTAAACAGGCAGCATTAATTATCATGGAAAAATTTCATGGTTCACTTCAACAAATCTTGTCGCTCCCGTTGGAAGAAGCAAGAAAAGCACTCATGCAATTTCCAGGTGTGGGTCCGAAAACTGCAGATGTTGTCCTACTCTTCTCCGCAAAACAACAAACGATTCCCGTTGACACCCATGTAAATCGTGTTGCAAAACGATTGGGCTTCGCCCCTGAAAAAGGCAATTATGAATCTGTCCGTTGCAGTCTTCAATCCCTTTTCGACCCAACTGAATACTTGAACGTTCATTTGCTCTTTATTGAACATGGACGAAAGACCTGCAAATCTCTACTCCCCCAATGCAAAGAATGCTCAGTCAACGAATATTGTCCTTCAAACGGACTATGGGATAAGCCATGACGACAATAGCCTTGCCAAAAGAAGTCGCAGAATACTTTCCTTACTCAAGCGTTCGACCCTATCAAGACCAATTCATAAATACGGTGTACAGAACCGTGAAGGAGCGGCAAAGTGTTCTCATTGAAGGCAGCAATGGGTTAGGTAAAACTATCTCTGCCCTGTCTGCAGTTCTCCCAATAGCAATAGAGAAAAAACTAAAGATATTGTACGTGGCGCGGACTCACCGGCAGCATGAGCGCGTAATCGAAGAACTCAAAGAAGTAGGCAAGAAGCATGCAGTGGCGGGTGTTTCTTTGCGTGGTCGTAACGAGATGTGCCTTTACAGGTTCGACTCCAAGGAGCATTATGACGCGAAGTCGCTCATGGAAGTCTGTGAACTCCTTAAAGCAAAAGGAACTTGCCCCTACTACAAGAATGCAGAACAACAAAGCTACGATTACCTTTCGCTTCAACAGATGATAGGCACAAAAAGCTACAAAGCCTCCGAAATAATGCGCATCTGCAAACGGAAAAACCTCTGTCCTTATGAACTCGTCAAATCAGCACTATCAGACGTAAACGTTATCGCGCTAAGTTACCTGTATGTTTTTGACCCTGACATTCGGACAGCGTTTCTGAAAAACTTAGATACCCAGCTACAAAAAGTCATCCTGATCGTGGATGAAGCACACAACCTCCCAGAAACAGCTGTCGATGTTTCAAGCAGCAGTCTCTCACTTTTCATAATGAGACAAGCAGAGCTGGAGGCAAAAAAATTCGGCTATGACGATGCAGAAGCCTTCGCCAAATTCCTCTACGAAGAAACAGAGAAACGGGCTGCAAATGTCCGCAAAGAAGAGATTATTTCCACGGAATTTCTAGAATCAGTTCGTGAGAAAGCTGGTATATTAACGCCGAGAAGTTTCTACCAACACCTAAACGAAATAGGCAACCAAGTCAAAAAAACCCTGCTTTCCGAAGGCAAACACCCACGCAGCTACATAATCAGCATGAGCGAATTCCTCCTAAAATGGATGGATACAGCCGGGGATGAAGCCTACATTAACACAATAAGCAAATACTTCACAAGAGAAAACTCCCAAACAGCAAAACTCGAAATCGTTGCTCTCGACCCTTCCAAAACTACCCAACCAGTTTTCAGCTCAACTTACGCAAACGTCGTAATGTCTGGGACACTTCAACCTCTCGACGCTTTCGCCAAAATAACAAGAATGCCTGAAAACACTGTTCAACATGTTGCACCTTCACCTTTTCCAAGAGAACACATCCTTTCCGTTGTCTGTCTAGGTGTAACTACCGCTTTGGAGAGCCGAACATCATCGATGTATCAAACATTTATCAGAAGGATTCAAGAGGTCGTTAGGAATACTCCCGTAAACACAGGCATTTTCACCGCCTCATTCGAAGTTTCTAAGAGTCTAGTAGCTGAAGGATTAGAAGATGCGCTGGAAAAACCACTATTCAAAGAACAACGGGGCATGACTAGTAAAGCAAACGAAAAACTCGTTTCAGAATTTAAAGAACACGCCCTCACCGGTGGTGCAGTGTTTCTAGGTGTGCAAGGTGGACGCACCTCTGAAGGGGTAGATTTTCCGGGCAATCAAATGAACTCTGTTATAATCATAGGCGTACCCTACGCGGAACCAACGCCCAGGGTGAAAGCTCAAATCGAATATTATGAAAAACGCTTCCCAAAGTACGGCCGAGAATACGGCTACATCCTCCCAGCCATGAAGAAGGCGTCCCAATGTGCAGGGCGACCTATTAGAACCTTGGAGGACAAAGGGGCAATTGTATTCTTGGACTATCGTTTCGCAAGTGGCTATTGTAAGAGTTTCTTGCCTTCATGGATACTTAGAGATCTTAAAGTCTTACCCGCAGCCGATGACTTACTTGCCGGAGAGATTCGCCATTTCTTTACTAGATAGAACCTTGACTTCGATATTTTCCGAAATTTCGTGCAATTTCTCATCCAACCGTATTTTTCCAAAAATTACTACTGCGGGTTTCTCGGCAACAGCTGTTTGAATCTTCAATGATTTCCTGGAATAATCAATTTCCCGCAGAACGCCTATGCCAAGAAACTTTTTATGTACATCAAAAAGTCCAACCAATAGATTTTCTGCCTTTTTCTCTTTAATTAAGGCGTTATCGTGCTTTCCTTCGACAATTACATGGTTTAACGGGAAAACTTTAACGCGGGC
Organism: Candidatus Bathyarchaeota archaeon; assembly: GCA_963735905.1. Taxonomy (GTDB): domain Archaea; phylum Thermoproteota; class Bathyarchaeia; order Bathyarchaeales; family Bathycorpusculaceae; genus JADGNF01. The sequence continues at coordinate 150,132 of CAVTMS010000007.1, forward strand.
ATTCTCAAGATATTTAGCGAACCCCAATTCTCTTAGGTCCCTTCGTTTTTCTTTGCTTCGCTCTTTAACATTTGTCGGCGATTCTGCTCTTTCCTGCCTAAAACCGGCTAAGGCATCTCCAAATGAAGCGCACACTGAAGGCTTTTCATCTTTATCTTCGAGGCAAAAAATAGCATCAGGTTCAACCGCCTTGGCCAGTTCTGATTTAAATTGTGCAGCTTCTTCACTTCCTGCCCAACCGTCAGTATTTACCAAGATGATATCCGCCTTTGCTTTGTTTTCAACCTCTTTTTTCAAGAATATCATGCCTTCTAGCGTTTTTTTAGTTGCTGCTCCTGCTGAGGTTGTTCCTACGAAAAATGCGTTTTCAGGTTGCAAACTGAAAAGATCAGTAACTGGACTAACTACGTGTGAATAAGCCACCGTGCTTGGTGGACCGATGTCAGATTGTCCTAGATCTTCATCTATGACTGCAACTTTCATTTTGTCATTAACCACTTTATTAGCAAGGTAAGTGCAAAAACTTGTTTTTCCTGAGTCAACCCCTCCCACAACCATGATAACAGCAGGTTTCTTTTGGAACTCGCGAATTGTTTTGTAGGCTTCGATCCAGGAATTCGGGATTGTGTTGCCCTCTTTTTCTTCTACGCCTGCAGTGGCGCCTAGGGAAATGTTGAAACAAGCCGTTTCTTCAACTGCAAAAGGCAAACGTTTGCCTTCGCGTATTACGATCTTTTTGGATTCTTTTATTTTGAAACCAAAGACTTCGACTTTTCCAGAAATCATTAACACGGAGGCTGGACCGTCTAGTAGTAGCGTTTTTCCTTTTTCAATTGTCTTGATCAACTGTCTCTCTCCGTTGGTAAATGTAACCTGTTCTTCTCGCTATGCGCATGGATGAGACGATATGCCTGAGTCCTCGTCTGTTTTTCGCGCCATGTGAATATAGATTTGTTCCTGCTTCGTTGACTACTTCTAATGTTACTTGAGTTGGTAAAGCTTTGTCTAGTGCCTCCAAAAGCTCTTTGTAAATTGGTACGCCATTGCCTATCTTGATCCTTACTTCACTTTTCAGGAGGTCTATGGTTCTCAAAGAATTTTTGATCTTGTTTAAGATTTCTATTGAACCAAAGCAGTTTTCTGTGTCAATTATTGACCCGTCGGCTATCACTGCCAAACCGAATACTTCTCCAGGATCTATTCCTATAGTGACTGTTTCGTAAATTTCCTTTCCATGGAGAATTTTGACGACTTCGCTTCCTAATATCTCGGGGTCGGTTTCAGTGTTATAAATCAATATCTTGTGGTGAGTTATCAGATGTTCCTCTTCTTTAGAAGTTATAACAACCCGAATCTGTGTTCGAACAGGTTCTCCAGGAATCAGGCTAACAAATTGAATGTTTCTTTGCTTCAATTCGTTGACTATTAGGTAGTAGGTTTTTCCTTGAACGGTCGCGACAGCAACGTTTGCTCTCATACAATTAAGCCTAAACCTTCATTGTCAAGCGTAAAACAGATTATTAGTTTCGCGGGATATATTCTTGATGTGCATAACGTGACAACCAAAATTAACACCGGTAGCACTTGCTTAGATAGTTATTTGGGTGGCGGCATTTTTCCAGAAACTATTACAATGATTTATGGAGAACCTGAAACCGGGAAAACAACTTTAGCAATTCAATGTGCTGTAAGCTTCTGCATTGCAAAATCGCAAAACGCTTTTTGTAGATTGTGATAACACATTTGCAACCGAACGTCTCAGCCAAATTTCTGCAGAAAAATTTAACGATATTGCGGAATTAATAATTCTAATGAAGCCAAAAGACTTTGCGGAACAGACAGTTGTAATAGACCACCTCCAAGACTATATAGCGAAAAATTTTGGACTTGTAGTTATTGATACTTTCAATTCTCTTTATCGCGCCAAAGTCTCGGAAACTTCAGCTAAAGCATCGTTTGCAGTGAACCGTGAATTAAATAGGCAGATGGCTATCCTTGCTCAAACAGCGAAAACCAACGACATTCCGATTATTGTGACTAGCCAAGTCAGAGGCGTCTTCAACGAGACTTATGTTAGTGTAGCTCCCGTAGCTACGAGAGTTCTGCAGTTCTGGGCTGATTCAATAATAGCTCTGAAGCCAACTGAGAATTCCCAAATAATTAAAGCGGTCATAGAGAAGAACCGTAACGCTCAAGAAGCCACTTGCTATTTGAGAATAGCTGAAACTGGTATACATGACTGCGAGTAGTTGATTGCATGGACATTGGGTTTCTCATAATAGAAGCAATGAAATTCATATTTCCCGCGTATTGTGCAAACGCAGCTCCCGTTTTGGGTGGTGGCGGGTACCCAATGGATTTTGGTAAAAGCTTTTTCGACAAACGAAGAATTTTCGGTTCCAACAAAACTTTTCGGGGATTCTTTTTTGGGTTAGCCGTCGGTGCGGGAGTAGGCTTCGTAGAATGTTTGCTTTTTAGATATCCTTGGCCATTCCTGATACTTGCTCCCTTAGGTGCTCTGTTAGGTGATTTGACGGGAGCATTTCTCAAAAGACGACTGGATATTGCGCCTGGTGGTTTGCTTCCTATTGTTGATCAAATTGACTTCGTTGTAGGTGCGCTTGTTTTTTCTTTGCCTTTAATGATAATTAGCTGGCAATTGGCAGTAGTTGTTCTCTTAATTACTCCACCAATTCATTTGTTTACTAACTTCTTAGCTTACAAACTTAAGCTGAAAAAGAATCCTTGGTAGATGAAGAAAGATTTTTTGGCTTTTATAAGCCACTTGCCTTCAATCTGATGAAGTATTCCAGGAATATGTACGAAATTAGTAACAGTGTTGCCCCAACGATCATGGTCATGTATGCTTGTCTTGGGTTGTAAGCATGTCTTGCACTTTGGTAGATAGCAAGCAAGCCAATGAATCCAGCTACATAAAGAATGCCTGAGACCACGGTGTCAAATACAAACTGCTCGTTTAGCTGTGGATACAGGAAATAGAATCTGTTGTTTACATAAACTGCTGGAAGAGGTTGATTGACGATATCATAGACAATGCCTCCCAAAAGAAGGACCGATCCGCTCATGATGATAATTGTGAAGAGTAAGTTGGAGGGTTTCATAGTTGAAACTCTGCGGAACCATCGACTTAGCGAGAATGAAAGCTCCGATGCCTGTTTCTTTGCTTTGTCCGACATTTTATGTTTCACCGTTTTCAATCAGGTATTTGGCTACTTCTTTAACCTAATTTCCTGCTGATGAATTCTCTGCAACCTGACTTAAATATTCTTTCCAAGAAATGTTTAAAGCTTTTCTCCAAGAGTCAAACCTAATAGACGAATTCTTTTTAGACCGTCAAGGATTTCGCAAAAACCTCTCTTTGTACTTTCACGTTCACATATTTTATAATTCAATTTTGCCATGTTCTCCTATTTTGATGAGCAATCAGGATTTAGGGTAAATTCCAGACTGATAATTAGTCAACCGACATGTTAGGTTTTCCATTTGCAGTTTCTTGCAACCTTTGCTGGAAGATTCAACTGAACCTTTTGTGCCAATAATAGCTTGGATTTTTCGATTAAGGTCAAAAAAGAAACTGCTTACTTGGTTGAAGTATTTCTTAGCCTGGGTTCATCAAAAAGTAGCAACTGATAAATAACCCTCGTATTCCTAATTCTATCACGAGGGGATATAACGCCGCAACGTGTCATTTGTCACGGATGTAACCATATTTTGTACGAAGGCGCCGAACTCAGACCTCCAGACGAAATTATCAAAGAACACAATGGAAAATGCCCCCAATGCAGCAAGAAGTTGTCTTTGTTACCCCTTGACGTTGAAGTAAAACCCTCCAATAATCGGCAAAGGTAAACTTTTGGGATGTCAACGTCAAATCTTTTAGAAGAAACTCATTGGGAAAAAGCCGCCAAAACCCGCATGGGAAAATATCTCACCCGTGTAGAAACTGACTTCATTTTGAAATCAATTGACACCTCAAAAGCAAGTCTAATAGTGGATGTAGGTGCCGAGGCGGGTAGGTTTTCGTTGCTTTCGGCAACAAGCAACATCTCGGTAATTGGCATAGATATTGACTCTTATAGCCTACGAAGATTAAAACAAAAGAATAAAGAAGTCCCTGTTATCCAGGCTGACGCCAGAAAAACGCCTTTTAGAAACAGTTCTTTTGATGCAGTTTTCATGATCGAAGTGCTTGACTATATTCCTCAACTAGAAGAAGCTCTGAGTGAAAGTTTACGTATATTAAAGACTGATGCTTCAGTCGTTTTATCGTTTGGAAATCAATCTAGCATAAAAGCCAAATTTAGGGGGCTACGCGGCAAATCTTACCTACATTCTTACCCCAATGTTGCGCAATGTTTGACTAAGATGGGCTTTAAATTAAATGCACAATTAGGTTACAGCTGGCTTCCTTTTGGCAGAACCTCTCAGAGTAGGCTGGTGCCAATTTCAGCATGGGCAGAAAAAACGTTCCGTTTACGAAGAATTCTTAGGTTAAGCCCATGGGTAATATTGCAAGCAAAGAAATCTGTGGACCAACCTTAGCGCATGCATTTGGGATCTAAAAAATTTAGGATTCTAATTAATAGAAATGATATCGCAAAATTCTAAATTCTTTTGATTATCTTATGAGTGTTTCTTACAGACGAACAGGAGAACTCCGAAGGGTTCGAGAAACTTCAAGAATCCGGCATTCTTTGTTAGTCCCAGCTTTCTCAGCATTAAGACTAAGGGTCGAACCATTGTATTGCCTATGTAGTTTATGTTTTTCATTTTTTTGGAAACATAGATCCAAGTGAAATCTTCATAAGCAAATTTGGCATTCTTCTGCAAGAGTTTTGAAACGACTAACTGTGTATGGGTAAACGTCGTCGTGAAAGATTTTTCTAACGATTGGTGCATAAACCCACCGTGGAAACCATGACATAAAAAGCAGATTTGAGTGAGGTTCGCGGATTTCAAATTTGCTCGCCACACTCACATACAACATTCCATTGTCGTCTAAGACATTTTGAATTTCTTTAAACATATCTTTAGCATCTTGATAACTTACATGCTCTAAGACATCGTTAAGGAAAACTGTGTGAAAACTTTTTCCTTTAAACGGCAATTTTGTTCCACTTGCGAAAGAGTATTCCAAAAGTTGTTTTTGCATTTCGTTTTCTCGTATAATTCTCTCGGTTACTTCAACTCCGATTGAATAAACCCGTAAATTATTAGAAAACCATCTGGTGGTGCTTCCGCTTCCACAGCCAATATCCAGTAGAGATCCTTTTTTTAGATCGTGCCCAGACAGTTTTAAAGCGATTACTGCTTCTTCTGCTCTAGCCTCTCGATTATTCGTAACGCTGTAGTCAATGAAGAAGCTTTTCGACAATCTCTGGTCCTCATTCTATGGTACTGATGTGGTTTTAATGGAGCTTCCCAATTTACTTTTATCTCTTTCGGAGAACAACCTTTGCTAAAGCTGCAATTTTGAGTAATGAAAATATCACGAAAGTTGAGGGAGTTGCCTTATCCCAAATTTGTTAGAAAGTTTAGGAAGTATATTGATTAAGACTCTCCGCACATTCCTAAGCCTTTAAAACTCTCCAAAAGTCTCTCTATTTTGCTTTCACATCAGAATTGAAATTCTTGGAAAGGCATATATGAACGGCACTGTGATATAACCCAATAACCGTAAAAATAATAAACATCGCAATTTAATCTGTGTGAAGAGATGGGCTAAATGGGGTTCAAGCAGACACTGTCAAAGGGTTTGAAAGGCGTAGGGCGTTTACAAGTAAGTCACGGATCAGTTATAACATTCACTGCATTGATCTTGATTCTCTTCGTTGCATTCACAATACGTGTTCTGCCTATTCGCTGGGAAATCCCAACAGGCACCTTAGGCCTTAACGAGTTTGACCCCTACTATCAATATATCGCAACTAATTATATGGTTAAAAATGGATTATTATCACCCTATTATCCAACCCATTGGATAAATACTCAACAATTCTATCCTGCAGGCATTGATATGGGCTTAAACTTGCCTTCCTTGCCAATGACCACTGCGATACTTTACAATATTGTCACATCGCTTGGGGTGGGCATTGATCTAATGTCTTTTGCCTCTCTCATGGCTCCAATATTGGGCACAATTGCAGTTTTGCTACTTTACTTTGTTGGAAAAGACATGGGCGGAAAAACCGTTGGCATGTTAGCCGCCCTTGTTATGGCATTAAGCCCATCTGTTATCCAAAGATCTTCACTGGGCTTTTTTGACACAGAAACTGTGGGTGTAATCGGTCTATTGCTCTTTATCTTGTTCTTCTTAAGAGCAATTGAGCCTAACAGATCTCTTCGTTCTATGTTCCTGTACTCTTTAGGTGCAGCCGCAGCTGTAGCATATTTCGCTGCAGGATGGGGTGCAGCTTATTACCTAATCGGCTTGTCCTCACTTTTCGTCTTCATTCTCGTATTAATGAAAAGATATAGCCAGCGACTTCTGCTTTCTTTCAGCATAACCTTTGGGCTTGGTCTTTTCTTTGCAATTCTCGTTCCATTCCTCACTCCGCATTACTTGACAACAGGAGTAGTGTTGCCAGTTGCAGGTGTCTTTGCATTACTGTGTGTCGCTGAAGTTTTCCGCGCTAAAATTTCTTCCAGAAGCAAAACCATTCTTGCAATTCTATCTTTGGCAGTCGTTGTTATCGGCTTTGCAGCAGTAGCAGGTTTTGGTGATATCTCCGCAATAGCTGGAAAGTTCTTCACAGTTCTTGACCCCGCATCAAGAGGCAATCTTCCAATTATTGAATCAGTCGCGGAACACCGAATTACTGCATGGGGTTCAATTTACTACGAATTAGGAATTGGTCTCTTATTCTTCCTTATGGGCATGTATTTTGCAGTGAAGAATCCAACAAATAGAAACGTGTTCCTAATTATCTTCGGCTTAACAACACTGTACTTCGCAAGCTCAATGGTCCGTTTACTCGTATTGTTAGCACCTGCCTTTGCCTTGCTTGCTTCGACTGGTGTATCCGGTATGCTAAAACCATTCTACACGTTGCTAAGGGAAACGGGAACTATAGCATCCAAATCTAAACGCGGTCTTCAGAAAATAGGCAAGGAATACAGCGCAATTGCAATAATTATAATTTTCCTGTTGCTAATGTCAAGCTATGCCTTCTCTCCTCAAACAGGTGGGCAGCCGCGGGTGTATGGAGCAGTGTATAATCCAATTACCATTAGTGCCGCAAGCCTCCCAATTACTCCAAATGAGCCTATCCCGCAATGGCGAAACATGTTAAGCTTCACTCGAAATAACCTTCAATCCACCGACGTCGTGGCCAGCTGGTGGGATTATGGTGACTGGCTAGGCATGTTCGGAAACGTTACAACCTTGTGTGACAACACCACTGGAAATGTTACGCAAATAGAAAACGTTGGCTACAGTATGATGGCTAATGAAACACAATCGTTAAAGATGCTATCAAACTACAACGCAAAGTATGTACTAGTGTTCGTTACGCTTCAACTAACACTCTCAAGCGATAGAACCCAAATAACTGGGGTTCAGTTTGGAGGATACGGCGACGAAGGCAAATGGGTATGGATGGCCAGAATATCTGGCGAAGCTGAAACCAGACTCTTAAGCAATGAATCGTTCGGGACACAATGGATGAATGCACAATACAAATGGACAAACGAAACAACCTTCGGCAACACAACCACAGACAGTTCAGGTCAGAACGTTTTCAACTGGTCAAGTATGGGGTTGAATTCAACTATCTTCAAGCTGATGAGCAATGCTGAGCAACAATACGCAAACAAGTATGGCATACCTGTTTCAGGCCAAACAGGCGAGGCACCAACATATTTCACACCGGCATACATTGCAGGATTAGAAATTACTCCCTCGCAATCTGGGCAATATGGTCTGCTCGTACCGTTGGTCGCTCTATACAAAATCAATTGGGATGCATATAATACTGCCACAAACTCAAGTGTTCATCCATAAGGTGAAGCATTAGCGTGTGGCCAAAAGTCCCAGATCAACATAAACCTGGCAAGCCACTTATTCCCTGGGGCTTAGGCGTAACCTATGTCCTCTTTGCAACTGTCTACCTTTTCTTAATGTATTTTTTGAAGATTGACTCCGCATCAAACGGCGTGTCAGCCTCGCTGACCTTAGCAGTTTGTGTTTTATTCGGAGGCTTCATGGGTATGCTCGACGATTGGATCGACCTAAAATGGCGATACAAAGCGTTCATGCCTCTTATCGCCGCTTTGCCCCTCATATACTATGCAATCGCCAATTCGTCCACAGTGAGAACATCAATATCTCTGCCTCTTCTGGGAACAATCCAGTTCGGCAACTGGTATTATTTTCTGATTATTCCATTAATTGTTATGATAATAACTAACACCATAAACATGCTCGGCGGCTTAAATGGATTAGAGACTGTTTGCCCAGCGATAATCTTAATCGGATTAACAGCTCTTTCGCCACAATCCGCTCAAATCTTAATGGCTGGACCCTTAATTTTTTGGTTTATTCTTTGCTATTTCAATCTTCGAGGAAAGATATTCGTCGGCAACACAGGATCTTTCGCCATAGGACTAACCGTTGCCTCTTTCGCTGTAATTACAGATTTGAAATCAAGTCTGCTGATTTCAATTTTACCCTACGTTTTCAATTCAGTTCTAATCCTTCTCACCGTTTTCTTTGTTCGTAAGAAAGCAAATGTTACATTCGATGGAAAGAAGCTTCTTTCTGAACATAGAAGAAGCCTTGTCACTCTAATAACTTTCAAAAGACCTCTTACCGAAAGGCAGGTAGTTTTCATAATCTCATCTATTGTGGCTTTCTTTACCGCTCTTGCAATTATTGCTGAAATCATCTGAGAATTTTTTAGAAAATTATTTTCTTTGGAACTATGATTTTCTTGTTTTAGAATTACTTGTCCATGAGTTTCATCGACTTTGAACCAAGTAAGTTTTAATAAGTCTTTTAAGCTGGCTACTGTATCGGCGGGTAAGTGGGCCTCCACCCGTTCCGCCGAGAAATAAACCCCGGTGTCGGAGGAGAAAGAAATTGATATTGAAAAGCAAAGACGTAGCCCTAACGGCAATATACGCTGCATTATATGCAGCTCTAGTTTATGTAACAATTCCACTTTCTTTCGGAGTGGCACAATTTAGAATTGCTGGAGCTTTAAGACCAGCTATTGCGAAAAAATGGATTCTAGCAATTGGTTACGCTGTAGGTGTAATTGTAGCAAACTTCTTTAGTCCATTTGCAGGTCCCTGGGACCTAGTCTTTATGCCCGTGATGAGTCTCTTAGCGGGCTTAGCGGGTTACTTGGCGGCAAGACCGTTTAACCACAACTACTTTGTTTCAGGTATAGTTACTGCAACTATTATTTCGGTAAGCTTGAGTTACATGCTGAGCCAATTATCTGTGGCGCCGATGATTGTTTCTCTGCCATATTTGTTCGTTGCAGAACAAGCAATTTGCCTTATCGGGGCATCAGCATTTAGGCTAATTGATACTCGATATAAATGGTGGCAGCAATGACCGCGAAAGAAAAATGCGTTGTAGTTCTTAGCGGCGGACCAGACTCAACGGTAGTGGCTTATTGGGCAAAAAAGAAGGATTACGACCTTTATTGTATTTCTTTCAAGTACGGACAAATTGCGGAGAAAGAAACCAAACAAGCAACGTTGATCGCCGATGCTCTCGGAGCACCAATTAAAGTTATTGACTTGAGCAGCTTGAAAGAAATCTTCATGGGCGTAACTTCATTGTGTGACAGAAATATTCAACTGACCTCGGCATTCAGCCAGCCGATTGTAGTTCCTTTCAGAAATGCGATATTCCTGTCGGTAGCTGTTTCTTATGCGGCTGCGATCTGTGCCAACAAGATCTTTTACGGTGCTCATGGATCCGACGCGAAGTTTTATCCCGACTGCCGCGAAGAATTCTACAAATCCCTCGAGCAGACCGCACGGTTAGGTACAGAAATGAAGATTCAAATTAATGCGCCATTTTGCGGTGTTACTAAATCTGAGCTTATCAAAGTCGGCGCGAGTTTAGGCGTGCCTTTCAATCTCACTTGGTCCTGTTATCTTGATCAGGAAAAGCATTGCGGGAAATGCGAATCTTGTGTGAATCGTAAGAACGCATTCAGGCAAGCTGGGGTTCCTGATCCGACAGAATACGCTGAATAGAGCAATTATGCTAAGAATCTTGCTAGCTTGGTTAGTCCAATGATTTCATCGAAGCTCAAGCCTAATGCGTCCAAAACCTGATCGAATGTACTGTGCAGGTATGCAACATACTTGTCCACATCAACTTCATTTTTTGTCGTTAACTCAACAGGCTTCACGTGTGGCACTCTAATAGTTTTGACGAAGCGAATCAAGTCGCCTGCTCTCAGTTCGACGCCGCTTTCCTTGAGAATTTTGGCAGCTTTCACATGTTGAGGCGTAGTTTTGGTATATCGCTCCAGTTCTTCGCCTAGAACGACGCTGAAAGCTAACTGGTTCATGTCTTTCCATTCCCGTCGTTTTAGTGTCATGTATCTTTCTCGGACTATGTTGGCGATGTCTTTTTTGGCTTTTTCGAAATCTTCCGGATTCTTCACTTGGGCTAAGCGATCTTTCATCTGATTGAAGGCTTCTTTGATAAAGATGGGAATGTGTTTTTTCTTGCCTGTCAAGCCTTTTACATCTACGCTTCCATCTTCGAGTACGCCCAAGTAGTTCTTTTTGCGGCTGCTGAAAACAGCGTAACGGTACGTTTTGTCTACATCTATGCCCATTTTAAGTTGATGTTCGGTAAACCGCGTGACTTCTTCAATTTGCTCTTTTGTAGGGTTTTTCAGGAAAAGGCTGTCGGTGTCTCCATATAGCACCTGAATGCCTACCGTTTTAGCGTAGTTGAGGATTTGAGTGATGCTATCTCTGCCGACAGCTGCAGTTGATTCCGCAACAGGTGGACAATACAAGTCAAAACTTTCGGCTCCAAAAACGCCATAACTGGCGTTTAAGATGACTTTTAGGGCTCCTTGAGCGATATTGTACCAGCTCCGCTGTTCCTTAGGCAAAGACTTGTCTTTAGCGCACGATTTGTACCAAGAAACCCTTAAGTCACGTAGTGAACCAATAAGCAGACTCTCCATGGCGCGGTGTCGTTTGCAGACCCAATGAGGGGTGTTGGGTATTATGTTACTTTTGCATTCAGGATGAGGACACAGAATCGATTGGTACCCAAGGTTCCAAACTTTGATGATTGATGGATACAGACTGGGAAAATCCATAACTGCGACGTTAAAGTGAACTCCAGGTACGGGTTCAACAACGATGGCTCCCTGATATTTTTTGCCTTTGATGACGGCGGTTGTGGCTGTTTTCCCTTTTTTTTCAAGGATGTCTTCGGAATTTGGGATTAGCATGTTTCTGTGCCGATGTTCTCGGTGCATGAAGTTTCGAATCCAACGGGAAACGCCTTGGCGGCTGACGTCTTCCATGGGCATGCTGCTAATGCGGGTCAAGACCAAAATGAGTTTCATGGCGAGTTCGTCTTCGAAGCTCGTCAGTTTATACGTGATTTCACTGTCCCGCAGGCAATAGGCGGACAATTCTGTGTAACTTAGTTCGCCAATGGTTTTTTCGCTTTTTATTTTCTCAAGCCCGAGGACTCCTTTGCCCACGTCGTTCAGTGTTACGTCTCGGTAGCGGTTGCCGAAAGCGTAGATTTGGATCGCTCGGTTGAAGAAGAACTTGTAAAGGTCAATGTGTATGCTGGACCTTAGCAGGCATACTCGATTTCCGATGTCAATAGGGATTTCGTTTCTTTGGATTCCTAAGTTCGCGGCGCGGTGAACCAAGTATCGAAAGTCGAAGTCGTCGCCGTTGAACGTCAAAATGAATGGATAATCCCAAAGAATATCAAAAATGGCTTTTAGAAGTTCCTGCTCGTTTTCATAGTATTCAATGCAAGAGTCAGGGGGCATTAGGCAGTTTCCTTCGCGGACGCCTGAGCGTTTGAGTACGAGGACCTTTTTTTGGTCATCCGAAGCGTAAAGGCTACAGCAGACCACTGGGTAAACTGCTTCGCGTGAGTCAGGGACTCTAGTCGAAAGTGGAGCGTAAACTTCGATGTCTATGGCTGCTCGCCTGAACTTTGGTGCTGGGTACTCGATGAGTCTTGCCCACTCTTCGATGTATTCGAGTTCCTCTGCTGATGCGTCTTTGAAAAGTCCCTTAAGTTTGGTGATGGTTTTTTCTGCTTCATCAAAAACACATGGAACCAGGCTGCCGTTTTTCACCGAGTAGATCATGCCCGGGAGGTAACGTGTGTCGTAAATGTAAGATTGATAATATTTTATTTTTGCTTCCCAAACTTTTGGCTCTATTGAGGCGTCTTTGGGGAAGTCTTCTGGAATGATGTCTCTTATGCTTGCCTGAGGCTTTCCTCCGATTGCCAAAGGATCGTTAGTGACGATTTTGGTGACTTTGACTTTTTTATCTAGTAGCGGGTCAAACAACTCAACCGTTTCACAGTGATCATAGCCTTCGTGGTTGACAACTCGTTCCATTTTATTCAGTTCGTGTTGTGAAAGATTGGTCAAGCAGTATGGTTTGTGTCCTGTGTTGTCGTACCAGAAATAGATGTTGCCTGAGATGGGCTCGTATAGTTTGACGACAGCTTTTTTCTGGCGGCCATCATAGGTTGCTGAAACAAAGTAGGATGCCGGAAGGTCATCGGGTGCTCTTGGCGGGTAATTATGGCGTTTTCGAACTTTTTTTTCAGATTCGTTTGTTATTTGTGTTGGCGGCGGAGCGGCTGTTTTTGTTTCTTCAAATGGTTTTTTGATGGGCGGATTAAAATCGCACAGGCTTTTCTGGGGCATCCTTGTCTTGACCTTGGGATCTTTATGAAATGAGCAGACTAAAATCATTAGCGGCAGATTAAAAGTCTTCTACCTCAGGACTCACCCTAATCCTAATGTAAACCTTGGGATAAAGCGGTGTCGACTCGTCAAATTCTTATTAGGATCACCGTGTTGTTTACCATGTGTATCGACTTTGTTGAAGGAAGCTTGGACCCTCGCTATTGAGACTCTCAGCTGGATAGAAATGCAGAAGCTAAGCGAACGAATGGCGCTTGCGAAAACCATCAAACAATTAAAGATTAGAGAACCAAACGCAATTCGCATGGGTTATGGATTAGTAGTAGAAACTGAACGTAGAAAGAACCTTATTGACAAATTCATAAACTGCCAAATTAAAGAGAAGCAATTAAACGAATTCGATATGGGTATCCAAGCTTTTTTGCGATTATACGTTTACCAAACTCGCGTCGTTAGAAACTGGGCGGGTTACGATTTGAAAGAAGCGGACCTCATTGCTAAATTAGGAAGGTCAATTTTAGGCTGGGAAACGTTACGCGAAATAGAGCCTTTTTTGGGTTTTCTGTTAACTCAAAAAATTGAGCCCATTATTGAATCTGCAAAAGATGAAGAAAGAGTTGCTCTTCAGACTTTTCACCCTGCCTGGTATGTTAAGTATTGTTTTGATCTTTTTGGCAAGGCGGAAGCAGCTGCTTTTCTTGAAGGCGATATGAAACCTCCTGAAACATGCATTAGACTCAGTACAATTCGAGCGACTCAGGAGGAGATTTTGGAAAAGGTTTCCGCAGAAGGCGTTAAGCTTGAGAAAGTGGAACCGCTAAAACATACTTACAGGGTACTTAGCACAAAGAAGCCTCTTAACCGAATAGATACGTACAGGCTGGGCTTTTTCTTTATTCAAGATAAAGCTAGTTGCTTTGCAGCAGAAGCTGCAGACCCCAAACCTGGAATGACTGTTTTAGATGTCTGCGCAGCTCCAGGCGCAAAAACGACTTATTTAACGCAGCTCATGCAGAACAAAGGGACAATATACTCAGTTGATTATTCAAAACGAAGAATGCTTGTTTGGAGACAAGAAGTTGGGAGAATGTGGGCAAACATAGCCGAACCAGTTTTATCAGACGCTCGCAACCCGTTGCCTTTCAAGATTGAAGCCGACGTCGTGATTCTTGATCCCCCCTGCACTAGCACTGGCGTCTTCGCAAAGTTGCCCGCGGCTAAGTGGCGGTTAACTCAAAAATCCATTGAGAAGATGACTGACATCCAGTGGATGATGATTAACAATTGCGCTGAAAAAGTAAGTCCTGGCGGATTCTTGACCTATTCTACTTGCAGCATAACCGTGGAAGAGAATGAGATGATTGTTGAACGCTTCTTGAAGCGTTACCCCGAATTCAGTCTTGTAGAAATCAACCCGAAAATGGGCGAACCTGGACTCCGAGGACTCGACAAATGTCAGAGGCTTTACCCACACATACACCATAGCAATGGCTTTTTCATCGCAAAGCTACAAAAGAAGCAAACCTAATCTTGTCCATCAGGGCGAAGTCAGCCTTGAACTTCTACTATTATTCCTTTACACATTATCTTTCCTAAATAGGTGAATTCTTCTTCTCAAAAACCGTTATCAACATAATTACATAATGTTAAATCAAGCTTAGGGTGCCTTGCTTGAGCAACACAGCCCCAAACCGAATTTCCCCAAGAATTCAAGCGATGCACCCTAACGCTCCCTTAAGTTGATTCTAAATTGCACAACTCAGTCAATTTTTGAGCGACTTTGGGTTTTGTTGTTTTCTTTGCTTTCAATTAGTTGTTGGGTGTTTTTGTGGGGCACAACTTCTCTTGATATCTTATTTTTTGGGTTGATTTCGTTTGGTGCTTTGTGAGGGAGCTTTTGTTTGGTTGTGGGTAGAAGTGAATTTTTCCACTTCCAAATAGTGTCTTTCAGTTAGTTTACTCTTGGTTTTCAAAATCTGTCTTGAATATTTGCATGTTTTTAGGTAATTTGTTTTAGGTAGATTGAAGTGGAATTTGCCAGTAGCTGATTATGTCTCCTTTAACCCATTTTCCGCCTAAGCTTCGGACGACTTCGTTGATGTCTTCCCATTCTTCTTTCAGAAACTGGGTTGGTTTCACAATAGCGTATTCGCCTTCTGTTTTGAAGCTTAGAAGTTTGCGTTGTTCTGGGCTGAATTCTTCTTCCATTTTGTTTGTGGTTTGGTTTCGGTTTGTTTCTATTTTCTTTATGCCTGAGACTTCTGGTTTGAATGTTGGTGTAGGTTTGTATTCTTTTTTAATGTCAGGAGTCGTTTGGGAAGGGGTTTTGGAGGTTGGTTTATAGATTACTTTGAATTCGGGGATCGGGTATAGCTCTGCGATGTCTTCGAAACTTTCGCTTCTTATTACTGCCATGACCTGGTTGGAGGATAGGTCAAATTTGGCATCTAAAAGTTCAACATCACCCGGTAGATTGGTTGCGAAGGCTGCTGCTTTTCCTTGGATTGCTTCGGCGAGGAATTTTGGAGTCAATTTTATTGTGCGCATTTTCATGTTTTGCACCCAGAACTATGCTATTTTGCGATTCATTTCACTTAAAAGTATTGCACATCAACCTTGCAAATCACATCATTATGGGGAAACGAAGAAAACTTGTATCTTTCCTCTTTTAATTTCTCTTGAAGTGCTTTATTGCTACTAGTTTTGTCTTCGCAAAGTTTGTTACGTCGGGGGTGAAAATCGAGAATGTTGCGAGTGTGAAGTTAATTGGGAAGACTGTTGCGAATTCGAAGATGTTGCTTCCGTAAGGTCCGTTTATCATCAAATTGTATCCTGCGTATTGAAATGCCGTCCAAATGGCTGTCTGGAGTAATGCTCCTGCGAGTCTAGAAGGGTATTTGGATTTTCCTTTGAGTTCTTTGTTTTTGTATTTATTGAAGAATGTCTCTCCTGCGATGCCTCCTGCCCCTCCAGGGAAAAAGGCGTTAACAAGTATTTTCTCGAGAAGGTTTCCAGGAATGAAGTTGCCAATCCAGAAGCCGGGGAAGTTCAAAATAGGAATAGCAATACTTCCTGTTGCAAAACGGATCGCTACAGGGATCAAGTAGATAATTGCACCAGATATTTCCCAAATCCAGACTCTCCTGCTGGTGATTGTGGCTAGTACGGCGCTTGTTAGAGTCATAGTTTCTTTTCAGGCTTTGATGAGTTAAAGGTTTTCTAAAAAGGAAAAGATTATCATTTCTCAGAATTGACTTTATTTTTCAAGGTCCATCTTTTCGTATCGCGTTTTGTATATTTTTCCATGATCTTCTTGAATGCGTCGTCTAAATCAATGTGATAAAAATTTGCTATGCAGACTATGCTAAAAAGTAGATCCGCAATTTCAAGATTTAATTTCGAGTTTTCGGTGCTGCGTTTCTTCTTGAAGCCTTCTTGATCGTTTATTTCTCTTGCAAGCTCTCCAGTTTCTTCGACAACTGCTGCGAGCATTGATAATGGTGGCCAGTATCCTTCTTCAAACTGGTTAATCCAGTTATCTACAATTTTCTGAACGGTTTTCAAAGAAGTTGGCGGGTTTTCCAAGTCTTTTGCACCTACCTAACAGGCTTTCTGTGTTATTGTCCGAGTGATTGTTTTAGGGATTTGTGGCATTTGCTGCATTCCAGCATTGGGTGACCGCATGATGGGCAGAACAATTGGTTATCAACGAGTTTCTTCAGTAGATCAAGAAGTTCTTTTTTGTTCTGGGCTGTAAGAACATTTTGTCCTGAATCTGTATGGGCGGGCATTAGGTCGTCAAAAGGTTCTGTCTCTTTATCGGAAGAAACAATTTCTTGGTAAACTTTTGAGATGCTTGTTTTTCCTTCGCGAAGTTTTTGTATGTCTTCTTCGGGCGCTTCCTCCAGGATTTTTTTACCTCTCTCAAAGGTTCTGGTTGAAACACCTGCTTTTTTCGCTACTAATTCTGTTGCTTTTGCTTTTAAGATGGGTAATGTGTCGTCTGACGATAGTCCGAGTTGTTCGTCTTGATTATTTGTTTTTTTGTTGGCTTGCCTTTTTTTTGCTAAAGCCTTTTCGATCTCCAGCAGTGGGACTGCTAATTCTACTAGTTGAAAGTTGTTCAGATGTCGCCGCCTCAGGTTAGCTTCTATTACGAATTTTTTCTCTACGATTTTGTCTTCGAATTTGCGTACTTCGAAGTCAGGTTCAATTCCCAGTTCAGTGCATGCTTCTGAATCTGTGATGACCGTCTAGTACTTCCAAATCTTCGTTAACGACAATTGGGTAGTGTTGACCTTCTTCTTGTATAGAGATTTTGAGTTCAGCGAATTCTTCGTCTGACATTTTGGGTAACAATTTCTCGTATTCTGGATTTAGGCGCAGACTCATGTCAGATTCGTCCGTATGCAACGTTTGTTTAAACCATTATTTAAAACTGGAGTTTCCCCGCCGATCGAGGAGATTAAGATGATTTGATTTTGGAGCTTTCAAGTTAAACGATTTAGTCTTTCACATAAATTTGTCCCACTTTAACAAAAACTGGTCTTGAGCATAAGTCAATAAGAAATACTAATCTGTTAACAATCTTTAACAGTCTATAATCGTAGTATCTTGAGCTTGAAAAATGTCTGAATCGAAACAACAGCTTGAAACTTTTGCGTTTTTACTCAAAGAGTTTAAGAAGAATCAAAGGCAACATGGTCTACTGCGTTTTGGGCGATCCGCGGTAGTTGCAAGCGATGTAGCCGCTCAATTCTATTGCGAGAAGAAAGTCGAAATGCAATACGTTTACGGCAGAGTTGAAACAGAATCAAAGAACGTGGGTACCGAAGCTCACGTCACTCTGGCTAAAGATTCTGGAAAAGTTAATCGCGAAAAGCTTTGGGAGAAAATTTATTCGGGCAAACCCATTTTTGCTTTGGAGATGTTTTTACTCGCCAAACATGGCGACGCGTTTTTGTGTGGAAAGCCCGATTCGGTTCTTTTTAGGCGAGGAATTCCTCTTATGGTTTTTGAATACAAGTTTAGCAAAAGCGATGTTGCATTTCCAAGTTATCACGTGCAAGCCCAAACGTATTGTGTTCTTCTGGGAAAGATGGGTTTTGACGTTAGCCGCCTGTTTTATGCAATAGTTGTAGCTGACCCAAAAACAAAAGGAAGTAGCGCGTTTAGAAAAAATGTAAAACGGAAAGTAATTGAGAACCGCTCGGAAATTGCAGCGCACTCTATTGAAGACGCCAAAATTTATCTAAACAAATTCAATAACGCTTGTGCTGAGATAGATTTAGCTTGGGCTCTTGAGTTTTGGAGCAAGAAACGCGAAGCTAAGCCAACAACCAATCTAAACAAGTGTGATCGATGCGAATACAAATTGAAATGTCAACAAATGGGTTCCAACTGAAATTATTGGGCTGTGTTATCGATGGTTTTAAACTTGAGTGTCGTTAATCTTATCCAGTTGTACTTTCAGTTGTTGTTTAAAGTACTCGTAACAAGTAAGAGGAAGTAAGCAATTGACTCGTGAAAAAGAATATCCTGCAGATCGAGGCAATTCTGATTCCTCATCAAACTCATTTGGCAATGAAGAAAAACTACGATCCCTTGATGCATCCGGGATTGCCGAGTACATACGTTTTGATTGCTGCCCACGTTATTTTAAGCTTAAATTTGAAGGAGCCGCGGAAAGCGGTCGAAAGTGGTTGGAAGCCTTCAAACCCATTAGCCCCTTATTGTACGGCGCTGGCAAAGCACTTGAAGAAAGAAAGGTTGCAGAGTTGAAGAAGAAGGCTGCAGGATATTCTGATCTAAGTCATCTTAATCCTAAAAACATGGAGCAGGAAAAAGCTTGCCAAGACGCTTTTTCCATTTTGAAAGAGGCCTTCAAATGCGAATTTTCTCGCAATAAAGACACTGCAGTTCCCGTTTTGTTTTATCAAATTCCTATGTCAGGGCATATCGGAGTTTGGGCTGTTAATGGAATTGCAGATTTAATTGCAGTTTGGCCCTGCAAAAACGGCAAAGTTAAGGTCAGAATTTTTGAGATCAAGTCATCTTGGAAAGAGCAGACGGCACACCGGATTCAAGTTGCGATTTACAAGTTACTGCTTTCGAAGGGTTTGGGCGAACTTGCAGAAAATGTTGAGTTCGAAGGTGGGGTGATTAACAAGGAGTCGGATATTACGGATCTTGCTCCTGACTGTCTTCCCCAGTTTAAGCTTGGTCCTTTGGTTCAGGACGTTGAGCGTCTTCTTAGCAAGGGTGGCGAGCTTTTTCGGATTCATCAAACGCCTCTTTCGGATGTCGAATATAGACTTTGTTGGAGATGCGACAATTGTGGATTTAATGAATGCTGTATTGTTCGTTCGGTTGAAAAAGAAAGTATTGCCTTGCTTAATTTGAGCCGGGGCGAACAGAACGCCTTGAGGCATTATGGGATTGAGCGTTTGGAGGATCTTGCGCGGTTAAAGTTCGTGCCTGACTTGCAAGATCAGCGTCCATACAGCTTCAAAGAAGTGAGAGTCAGGGATGAGAAGGTGCGTCAACTTGCAGCTGATCCAGTTCTTGGCGCGAAGCTTGATCGAATAATTCAACGTTCCCAGTTCATGCTTTATGGGATTCGACCAAATAGCCCCTATGCAAACAAAACCAGGCAAATGCCTTGGTTAACGGGCACTGGTTACGGTGGTCTTCCAGAAGACGGTCCAGTTATAGGCAATGATTCAACGCTTTCATTTAGGCCAGACGGAATGATCCGTGTTTACTTTCACATTGAATGGGATTACATGCTCGACGTAATCTCCATGATCAGTGCCCGGGTTAATTGCACAAGATATCGCGGAGACCCCCTGAGCATATCAAAGATCGTTGGAAAACTTCCAGACACACGAGATGAGTGTCTTGATGAAGAAAAGAAAATGATGGAAATCTTTTATTCAGATTTAACGAAGGCTATTATTAAAGTTGCCGAAGAAGTTGGAAGCCCCGATGAGGCTCCAATTCATCTTTATTTCTTTACTCAGCGCGAGAGGGACGTGCTTATGGAGGCAGTGCGGCGTCAGCCTTCTCTGATGGGTGCCCGAGCGGTAAGAGATCTTCTGGGTCTTAGGCAGGCAATCGATCAGCCAATGTTTTCGATTATTCAAGATGAAGTCTTAGTTAGGAAAGCGGCAGGTTTCCACAGTACCGGGCTTCTGCCTATTCTCGAGCAATGTGGCTATTTTGACCATAACAGTTGGAGGGTTAAGCGCAGTGATGGATCGATCGTTGATCTGCGAATGGTTTTTCGAGACGGATTCTTCAACTATGTTCTTCCCTATAACCGCAATGCAGATGGGTCTATTTCGTTTGTTCTTGGTTTAGACGACTATAGGCAAAAGGATGGGTATTATCCTGCACGGGCAAGGTTTGGTAATCAGATCCCGATTGAATATATGTGGGCTGTCAAGGGCCGGCTGGACAATGGTGAGGAGAAGGGCTTAAACAAGATCTTCTTGGAAAAGCGGAAGTGGTGTGACTATGCGCAGAAGACCCGAAGGATTTCTGATGAAGAGTTGACTTTGATGGGTTCAAAACTCTGTTTTGCGCTTGAGCATGTTGAACGATTTTTGAATATTCGTAACCGTCGTCTTGGAAAGAAGCCAATTTCTATTCCAAAAATTGCCGAGTTCACGCTTGGACCGGCGACTTTGGAACGAAGTTGCAGGGAATTTCTTGACCTGGAGTATTTCGCCAAACGCCAAGAACTTTATCAACATTATGCATTGCTGCCTTTCCAGCGAGCCGCTTCCGGCAGATCAGTGATTTTTGAGTGCATTGGTGCTATGGAAACTGAGCAGGATTTCTTGGTTCGTGGAAAACTGGTTTTCGAGGCAATTAACTTGCCTGACTCAGGCTGTTTAGCGAATGCTTGTAGAGTGAAAGGGTCTGACGGTTCTAGTTCTGGCGATTGGATGGTCGTTACAGAGCTCAAGCGCAACGCGGAAGGCCACTTGATGGAAGCTATGGAGCGTTCTCCTTCAGAAGTTGAGAAATCTGCTCGAGTTATAGTAGACAGAGTTGATTTAGCAAAGAAAGAGCTGATTATCAAAGTAGTTAGTTGGCCAAGCGGTAAAAGTAGAAAGTATAGTGCGTGGCATAATCTTCCCACGACGGATCAGGAAAAAGCGAAGAGTAAGTATATGCAGCTATTTGAGGTTGGGCGAATTTACATTTTGGATGAGCTGGCAGATGATATTATCTCAGAGAGGGCTGCGAAGTGCCTTGACTATTCGGATAGCAACGCTTTCTATGGTTTGTTGGCTTCGTTTTTAGCTGGAAAGAATGCGCCTTCTTCGCGTGTTGAGTTACCTAATGAAGGGGCTGTCGATTTCTTGAGGTGGGCCGAATGCAGACGTTTTGCTCCTAAGCCTGAGCAGAGACGTTTTATTGATCGCGTCTTCGGAAAAGAGCAAATTGTTATGCTTCAGGGTCCCCCAGGCACGGGTAAGACGGAGACTTTGCAGTTAGCCGTCTTGGCTCATTTAGCTGCTCATAGCAAAGGTTCACGGTGTCGGGTGTTGATGGTTGCGCCCACACACAAGGCAATTCACGAATTTGTTAGCAAGTTAGCTGGGTCTTGGCAAAGGTACTGTAAAAATGGCTGTAAAGACCTTGCTAACCTTAGGATTTATCGAGTTCTAAGTAGCAATGTCTCCTCATTGAAGCCCATTGAAGGCGTTAAATACGTTAATTACAATGAGGATGAGGAATCCGTTAACGAGCTAAGAGATTGCCTGATGAATCAGGAAAAGTTAGTTGCCGACTCTTCTGACAGGTTTCCTCTGATTTTGTGTGTTACACCTCCTGGAATGTATGGCGTTATGAAGAAGATCGGTGGTACTGAGCCACCTTGGGGCGAGGGCTTTTTTGACTTGCTTGTTGTGGATGAGGCTAGCATGATGCGCGTTCCAGAGTTGATTCTCTCTGGAGCTTTTGTTAGTAAAAATGCTCAGATTTTGGTGGCTGGTGATCATAGGCAGTTGCCTCCCATTATGGCTCATGATTGGGAGAAAGAAGACCGCCGGACTCTCGAGGAGATGGCGGCGTTTTTGTCGGCTCAGGATTTCCTTCGTTTGCTTCGACAAGAAGATTTAGGTATTGATCGAATCAAGTGCCAAAATAGGGCAGATATTCCTGCGGAGCGGTTGAGTGAGACTCATCGTTGCCATGAAGTGGTTGCCGACTTTTTGAAGGAATGGGTCTATCACAAGGATGGGATTGACTTTCGTTCGGACCAAACGCAAACCATGGCTCTTACGAATGCTCCAACTGAAGGGCTTCGGACTGCCCTTAAGCCAGAAAACATAATTGTCTTGATTGTGCATGATGAAACAGAGAGCTTCCAGTCTAACTTGGTTGAAGCCCAAATAGTAAATGCTTTGGTTCGCAATGTGCCTCCCGAAAGTGTCGGCGTTGTTTCTCCGCATAACGCTCAAAGAGGCGTCCTGAAGAATCTGCTTTCTAAAGGCTATGAAAATGTTAGAGTTGACACTGTCGAGCGTTTTCAAGGAGGAGAAAACGACTTTATCATAATTTCTTCAACAGTGAGCGATCCTGACTACGTTCGAACTGAAAGTGATTTCTTGCTTAATTTGAACCGGATAAATGTGGCAATTTCGCGTATGAAGAAAAAAATTGTTGTAGTGGCGAGCAGGTCAATTTTTGAGTTTATGCCCCAAGATGCTGCAGATTATGATAAAGCGATTTTGTGGCGTGGCCTCGCTCAAACAGTCAATTTTACAGCCAATTCGAAGCCGGAATGGCAAGGGTCCCTGTCTGATTTTATTGGTCAACAAGCGGCGTCTGCCAAAATTGAGATTTACTCGAAATCAAAAAATTGAGTGTTTCTTATTCTCCTCGGGTGTCGTTTCTGTTGCATTCGGCTTTAGGTCTATATTCTCTTTTTCTGTTCCGTTGCCGATGATGTTTTTCGCATTCTTTTACGCGGACAAGCATCCATTCGTTTTCGTCGTAAACGCATCCGCATAGAAGAGTTTTTAGGACCAATGGTTGCACCCAAACGCTTTCAGGTAAATGACAATGTAGAAGCGCCATCTAAGGTAAATATTTTTTTGAAATTATGTCTTTGGAAATTGGCGTTTTCGGTGTGAGGTTAGAGCGAAACTAACTAAAACAACAAAAACACTTGCAATCAATATTGCCGCGTTGTATTGGTTTAACGGTCTAACCCCTATTGGATCAGGCGCCGAGATGGTGGGTATGGGTTCTTCCGAGTTTGTCATGCTTGTTGAGTTCCAATAGATTAGTTGTTTGTAAGTTCCTGTATTTTCCTTTGTTAGTCCTTCATCATATATTATGTCTAATGAGGTTCCATACTTTGCAAGTTCGTTGTTTATGTTTACGCTTTGTTGGTATGATAGGTTGTCTGCTTGCCACAGTCCCCATATTTTGTCTGTTGGACCGCGGAAGCCGTAAGCATAATCTTTTGGCAGAACATATGCTGTTTTTTCGGTTATCGGTAAAGTCTTTCTGGGGTTGTTTTGTATATATTTCCAAAATTGTTTTAGAGCGTCTAAGTGTTCGTTTTTGAGGATGCTTTGCGTATAGTCTTGGTTTGCGTCAAATACTATGATGTATTTTGCTCCGTTGCCGTATGCTAGAATCATATCTTTGAGCAGGTCTTCTCCGGATTCGATGTATGGTTGTTCAGTGTAGGTCCAAGTGATCATGACCCCCCAGTCTTTGTTTTGAACGGTTGCGGCTCCTCGGCAAAGAGCCACGTTTAGTTGTCTACTGTAGTTCCAGCCGAATTGTGCGAAGAGTCCGTTATACCCTGCTTTGTAGTCAAACCAGTAAAGGGCATAATCGGACATGAAGAGTGACAGGTCTGTCCAGTTCGAGTAGCCTCCTTTGAACCAATTTACTGAATTTGTTATCCTGTGGTTGAATTGGTTGGCTGCGTCGGTGTAGTCAGTTGGGTTCTTGACTACTGTCCAGAGTGGTTCTTGATCTAGTTGTTTTCCACCTGACTCGTCCAGATAGTAAATTCCTATGAATTTTTCTCCCCAGCGGCTCTTCGCAGACTCAAGCCAATTGGAGGTAAATGGAGTAAGAAGGCTGTAGCCTAAGGGCCATTCTTGGTAAACTGCGAATGAAAAACCTCTTTCATAGAGGTATTGGCATGTTTCTTCTAGTTTAGCCTTATCGTGGGTTATGGCGCTGCATCCGACGATGAAGAAGTTGGTGTAAGAACTGATCTCGTTTGCTAAATTTTTTATTTGGGTCATGTTCTGATATGCTACGTCTATTCCTACAAATACGTCGGGTGCTTTCGCTTGAGCTCTCGGAACAAAAATGCTGCCTACAAAGAATGAATTAAGGAGCACGCAAACCAAGAAAACTAGAATAAAATTCTTTTTCATTAATTCTTCTTTAGGGTTAAGAGCTAATAAGAGTTGTCAGATTCTTCTGCATTAGGACTTCTTACATTAAAATCCTGATCGTTTTTTTCCTTGACAAAGACTAAAAAAATAAAAATGTTAATTGAGGTGATTCTTTTTTTTCAAGATTCTATTTTGAAAGGTATTCGATTTTTATGTCTCCGTTTGCGGTTGTTAGTGTCAAGTTTAGGGTTCCTGCGCCGTTTTGCGTGCTGCCTTTAAGATGGGTTGAGGTTTCGATTTCTGTATTCATTTGTATGTTTCCTCGGGATACGTGGCCGTTTGCGGTGCTGGCTTCTACTTGAAAGAGCGTGCCTTCTTGTAGGGAAACGTCGACATCGCCGTTTAGGGTTGACGCGTTGATTGATTTGTAGTTTGAATCTTTGATGTCGATGTTTCCGTTATTAGTGCTTGCAATTACGTTGATGTCGTTTAATTGGGGCTTAATTATGTTGCCATTTAGGGTTCGCAGAGTTAGGTTGTATTGGGATGTCTCGGGGAGTTTGATTATGATGTCGGCTCCGTGATTTGCAGTCAGAGAGTCGTTTGGGTTGATGAGTTTGGCTTCGGCGAATAGTGTTAGTGTGTTGCCATTTTTTGTTTCATTTGTTGTTGTGGTGGTTATTTCTGTAAGGTGGCCGGTTGGAGCTTTTAGGTTGTAAGTGATTTCTATGTTGTTACCGTTTGATGTTTGAATTTCGACTTTGCCATTGAATGTGGTTGCTTCGATTTCGACGTTTTGGGTTGCTGCTATTGTTGTTTTGTCTTGCCTTTGTTCTAGTGGTGCTAAAGCCATGTTTGCAAACGCGAATGCTCCGACAACTATTACGACAACTGCAATAACAACCAAGCCGATGATTATTTTTGTGTTAGTTTTCATTTTCTTCCTCTCAGATTTTGTGTTCTTTCTTTTTTGTTAAGTCATATAAGGTTTAGCCATAAGAAATCACGGCGTGTCAAAATTGATTCGTGGTGGATCCCCTAAAAAGAGACAAAGTTTAGAAAGAAAATGTTCTTGGAATTAATTTTGACTCTTGACTGAGCGTCACGCTGATACTTATCAGAGGTGTTTTTTGATGAGTTTGCTTAGGTTTAATATTTCGAGGTCGGAGCTGCATCTTGGGCAAGTCTTTTTGATTTCTGGTGATTTTGCGCCTATCTTTATTGGATTTCCACAGTAAGGGCAATAGTACGTTATGGTTTTTCCATTTTCGACAAGTTTTTTGACGCGGTCTTCAACGCTTACGTTAGGTGAGGTTGGTTCTTTTTCTTTCTTCTTGGGCTGTCCCGTTTTGTGTGTTTCAATTTTTTCCGTGCTGAAGTCTTTGCACTTTTCTGCTTGAACAAAGTACGTGTTAATTCCAATTTTGACTGGCTCTAACTCTGTTGAGGTCTTTTCGCAGGAATCCGAGTTGAAATAGGCGCATGTTTCGCAGGATTTTTTTTGGTCGTATTCTTTTCTAAGTGTCCAGAGGCAGTCTGCGCAGTATGTTCTTTTTTCCCCGTTCATTGTTACGATTAATCCGGTGCCGCCGAAGGATTTGCTGCAACTAAAACATTGAAACTTCATAGCTTTCAATCAAAATTATAACTTGCGACCCTTTTATGTATTATTTGGATTCCAATTTAAACACAGGCGAGGAACTTTGAGATATTCGTTTCTTCTGAAAATTCGAAGTAGTTTTGTTATTCAAATCGAATATTGCTGGAAAAACTTTTATGCGCATAGCTCTGTATTGAAAAGTGATGCCAACCGTTAAAGATTTGATGACAAAAAACGTTGTGACAATCGACGCTAACAAAACTGTTATTGAAGCTGCAGCTTTGATGTCCCAGAATGACATAGGTGACTTGATTATCATGGATAACAATATACCAGTAGGAATCGTTACTGAACGGGATTTTGTTAGGCGAGTTTTGGCCGAAGGGAAATCGACAAGCACTAAAGTTTCAGAAGTGATGACGACTCCTCTCAAAGTTATCGATCCTGAGGCTCCAATCAAAGAAGCTGCTCGCAGAATGGTTAATCGTAGAATTCGACGGCTTCCAGTCATAAAGGACAACAAACTTGTTGGAATAATAACGGCCGCAGATTTTGCAAAACATTTGAGCAAAAAAACCTTATCTGATGATATACTTGAAGCGATGGGTCGAAGTCACTACCCTGTCCCTGAAGCGTTTGAAAAATAGAAATTTAATGGATCCCGACAAGCTTTTCAGGAATTCGATTCTCCAATTTACAAATTGAAGGGTGAATGATTTTTCACAGTTCACTGTTAGGGATTTTTTTAGAATTTGGTTATTATTGGAAGCATAAGCAGTGCGGTCATTCCGAGAAGTTTCATGAATATGAGGACGGATGGACCTGCAACGTCTTTTAGTGGATCACCTACGGTGTCCCCAGTTATTGTCGCTTTATGAGTCTCTGAATTCTTTCCTCCATACAGTCCACTTTCGACAAGTTTTTTGGCGTTGTCTAAAAGCGCGCCTGTGTTGTTGAAGAAGAAGCCTAGCATGGCTGCTGAGGCTGTGGCGCCAATAAGTAGCATTCCAAGGGAAGTTGGACCAAATAGCAGACCTACTGCTATGGGCGTTGCTATTGAAATTAGTCCTGGAACCACCATTTTGCTTAATGCGTTTTTTGTTGCAATGTCGATGCATTTTGTGTAATCAGGCGTGACTTTTCCTTCTTTGAGTCCTATCGTTTCTTTGAATTGTCTTCGTACTTCATCTACCATTTTGAATGCTCCGTCTGATGTTGCGCTTATTGTCAGTGAAGCTAATGGCAGAGGCAAGACTACTCCTAAGAACAGAGCTGCTATCGGGTATGGCGATGCTATGGAGATTACCGAAATGTTTGCTGTTGCGAAGTATGTTGCGAAAATTAGGAAGGAGGTAACTGTGCCAGATGCCATGGCGTACCCTTTGGTTGCAGCTTTCATTGTGTTGCCAACGGCGTCTAGGGAGTTCAAGGTTTCAGAGGCTTTGCCTGAGATGCCTGACATTTCGGCTATTCCTGCTGCGTTGTCAGTTATTGGTCCGAAGGCGTCTGAGGCCATGATAAATGCGATAACAAAGTCTGTGCCTATGTTTGTAATGACAATTCCATAGAGGCTCTGACCTGTGATAAAGAAAGAAGCTACTACTGCAGTCAGGACTGCTATCATTGGGAGTAGTGGAGTTGCAAGTCCGGTTGATATTCCTGTTATTAGGTTAATTGCTGCGCCTGCTTGGGAAGCTTCGGCAACGTGATGTACTGGTCTGCGTCCTAAGCCCGTGTAGTATAGTGTGACAACTACGCAAATAAGCACCGCAGTGACGCCAAATAATCCTGCATAAAATAGTCTAACGTCGTTAAGGAAGGACGTAGACAATAAGAACAAACCTGAGCAGCTGAGAATTGCTGTTACTACGAGTCCAAAGATTAGTGAGCCTGTTGGGCTTATTCGTTTCCAACGTCTTACTATTGATATGCCGAATATGGAGGCTAAGACTCCGACGGCTTCGAGTATGAACGGAAATATTATCCCATTGGCACCGTATGTTGAAAGGAAGATGACGCCCATTAGCATACCCGTTATTATATCGTCGCTGAAGGTTTGGAATAGGTCTGAGCCTCTGCCTGCGCAGTCTCCTACGTTGTCTCCGACCAAGTCTGCGATTACTGCTGGGTTTCTGGGGTCGTCTTCTGGGATGCCCATTTCGATTTTGCCGACTAGGTCGGCTCCTATGTCTGCTGATTTTGTGTAAATACCGCCTCCAATCTGTGAGAACAAAGCGGCTAGACTTGCTCCAAATCCGAATCCAATAAGTGCTGAAATGTCATTGAGAGTTATTTTGAGAATGAATAATGCGATGAGGCTTATTCCTGGAACCATTAATCCCATAACTGAGCCTCCTAGAAAGCCTGTTCTCAAGGTTTCTCCAGGTGAGCGAGTTGCGGCTTGAGCTGTTCTAATGTTGGCCCTTACAGCAACGTTCATGCCAATGTATCCTGCCAGGAGGGATAGGAGGACTCCGAAAATGAAGGATAAAGCGGTTGTCCAGTTGAAAAGGAATAAGATGATGATGGCAAGCCAGGGAATTACAAGAAGGATTGTTCGTAGCTGTCTTTTGAGGTAAGCTGCTGTTCCAAGAATGATGTATCCGTTGACTTCTTTCATTCGGGCAGTGCCTTGGTCTCGTTTTAGAATCCAACGAGTAGTGAAGGACGCTACCAAAATGGCTATCATCCCAACTCCGAAGGCAAACAAGAGTGGATCGGTCATGCTAATTCCTTTTTTTGTGTCTTTCGAGTTTGCGTCTTAATTTTTGGTTTTGGATTGTGTCCTTGGTTCCCGGACTTTATCTTTGATTAAAAGCGACTTTCAGCTTGATAAGGTTGCTCTGAATCGCCTGAATGATCATTCAGACGTTTTTAGTTCTGAAAAATGTGTTCTTGATCGAAAATGTATTATTTGATTCCAGTGTATATTTCAGTTAGAGGTCGGAAAGTTTTGTTCGACAAAATCAAGATAATTGTTGGTTATGATGATTCAATGCAGTCAAGAAAAGCTCTTGACGAGGCAATAACCCTCGCCAAATGTTTTTCAGGGTTCATAAAAGTGGTTAACGTTTATGAGAAGGGAAAATTGGAAGAAGCCGAAGTGACTATTGCGTCGGCTGAGCGAAGTTTACGGAAAGAGGGCATTGGGCATGATTGCCTTTCGGTTCTGGGTTCTAATCCTGCCAAAGTTTTGGTGGTTATGGCTAAGCAGGAGAATTTTGGTCTTATAATTGTTGGAAGCCGAGGGATTGGCGGCAGAACGTCAATGTTATTGGGAAGCGTTTCAAAGCAAGTTGTCAGTAATGCGTATGGGAATGTTCTAGTCGTTAAAAAATAGTTCAAGATAATTTTTCCTAAAAATTCTCGCCTAAAGGCAGGATTACCTTACAGCCTAGGTCATTTTGCTAACCATAGTTGCCTTAAATCTTGATGGTTGCGCCTTGTTTTGGCAGGATGATTTTGCCTTTTCTATTTTTGAATAAGTGTGGTTTTTCGGTGTGAATTGGAATTAGGTTTTTGGGTTTAACGTGGTCGATGAATTCTTGGAGTTCTTTTCCGCTTGCGTGGCCGCTTGCGTGGATTTGGTACGGTTTGAAGTCGTTGGCTTGGTTAATTTTGAAGTGTGATAGCCAGTTGATTAAACGGGCTTCAGATAGTTTCATGTCGTCGTCAAAGGGTTCGCATTGGGCGCGCACGTATGCTGAGCCTTTAGGAGGTTCTAGGTCGAGAAGGTTTTTGAAGCGGTAAAAGTCCAGGTGCAATACGTATTTGTTCGGTTCTTTTTTGATGTCGCTGGCTTTCTTTCCTTTCTTCAGGTGGGTAGTGTCTGTTTTTTTGGGGTCTTTGGAGCTCCATTCGCTTTCGTCCATGGGTCCTGCGCTGTGTTTTGAGTTTGTGTAGTCTGAGGGTGAGTAGAGAAGGCTGTCTGTTCTTTCAACGAAGACGCTTGCGCCGTCGCTGTAAATGTCTGTTCCCATTCTTGCAAGTAAATACGCTACGCGTGAGTCGAAAACTGGTATTCGTCCGGCTGCTTTTGCTGCTTTCTTCACGGTCTCAAAACGTTCTAAGTCTCTCCAGGCAAATCCAACCATGGTTAAGCCTTCGGTTTCTTCAATTCGGGCTGTTAGATCTTCTTGCACTGTGTTTTCGTTGTCTGGGATTTGTTCGTCTATTCTTGTTCCCTCGCAAATCATCGCGTCTGGTTGCGAGTCGTAAAGTGCGGTTAGATCAGGTTGGTTTCTTCCGTGGAAGCGCAGGTCTCCTGTGTAGAGGATCTTCTTTCCTTCGGTTTCGACTATTGCGCACATGGAGCCTGGAATGGAGTGGCCAACGTCGTATGCGGTTATGTTTAGGTTATTTTTGATTTGGGTTTTTGTAGTTGGTGTTAGAGTTTTGAATGTTCTTTGGAATGGGTCTTGTTTTTCGATTTTGTATGAGCCTGGAAAAGTTGCTTTTGGTCCTTGTTGGCTGATTGCTCTGGGTTCTATTTCTGTTAGGTCGCCGTCGTAGCCGTCGAGGTTGCCGATTTGGCTGATGGCCTTCATTATGGTTTGTGTTTTTTCGCTGCAGTAAATTGGTATGTCCGCGAGGTAGGGGACATGGCCGATGTGGTCTGCGTGGGCGTGGGAAATGAAGAGGGCGTCTGGGTGCCAGGTGTTTTCTTGGCAGCTTTCTTCGTAGCATTTCTGGTCGTTTTCCCAAAACTGCATCGTTGGGGTGCAGCTGTTGTTTAGTCCTTCGGGTTGGAAGGCATCTTTTCTGTAGACGCCGTCTATTTTGGGGAGAATGCCTAGTTTTTGGAGATCGCGGAATTTGCTGTTGGTTCGGGGTTGAAGGAATTCTTCAAAAAATTTGCCTTGCTGTTTGTAGGATAAGCCGAAGTCAAAAAGGATTGATCCTTCGCATGATTGGAGTAAGATTTTGTTTCCTCCAATCTCGTTAGCTCCCCCGTAAAAGACTAGTTCAACCATTCTGTCAGCCCCGCGGTTCTTGTTGCACGTTTATTGTTTCTGTTGGTTTTAAGAATTGTTGACATATTCGCTAGCAGTAAGAGTTGTGGCTCGAGAGCAGTTTTTGGTTTTTTCATGTTGAAAATTTGAGTTTTTTGAGGGTGACATTTTTTCGTGTTTGAGGATTTTTGATGTTGTTTTTCTTTGGATTGCTTTGGTGAAATTTGTCACTTTTTGAGAAAAATGTTGGAAAAGTTGGTTTGGATGGGGGCGGTTGCGTTTGCAATGCTGCGTTTTGGGGCGTTTTTGGTTGTTGGGGGTGTTTTTGGAGTTTTTCTTTGTACGGCCACTGTTGCTTTTTGGCGTATTTTGACGTGTTTTAGCGCGTTTTGACCGTATTTGGTGGTATTTGGTTATGTCTGTGCGGCTGCGTGTTTGGTTCTGTAGTGATGCCTGTGGTTTTGTTTGGGGGTGGAAAGACACTGACGATCTTTTTCCACTGTCGGGTGGTTTCTTCTCTGGTTTGAGCTCGAAATGGTTTGGTTTTTTGGTTTGGGTTTGTTTTTGGATTGTGCGGGAAGACCCTGTGGAAGACACTGGTGTCTTCTTGGTGGCTACGGCGGTGGGGCTAAAGTTTGGAGAGTCTTGCAGAAAGCAGCGGCACAATCATTTCTTCAGGTGTCATTCCGCCATGGGCGCCCAGCACGCTTTGGAATCTTTCCCCCGGGTGCAAGGGGTATAGGACGATGTTTTTGCTTTGGCTTAACGCTGTGAGGCTTCCAACAACCGTCTTAAGCCAGTCAAGATTCTCAGGTGGTCCAAATGCGCCTTTCTCTACCAGGTCCGAGGAATTGGCTATGTAGAAGCCTTGGAGGTTGTTTTCGAGGGCCGTTTTTAGTTCTTGTTCTTGGTTGTATTTTGGGAAGAAATAGGTCGCTCTCATGTCTCCGGTTGGCGGCAAAAGGAAGCGGTTTCTGATTTCGGGGTCGTCTAGAAAGTGAGCCTGTAGGGTTTCCTCTACGCCGTGATCTGCAGTTGCAATAATTAGTGTTTGTCGTTTTGTTTCGGTGGGAAGTTTGTCAAAGAGTTCGTGGCGTAAAACGTTTTCAAAAAGGTTCAGTTCGGCTTCCGTTTCTTCCGCGTATGGGCCATAGGCATGTTCTAACGTGTCGATTCCGGCGTAGTAAACGCAGAGAAATTGCTTGCCGGGTTCTTGGAGGGCTTTGCGGACTTGAACCATCAGGTCTGAGGATAGCGCGTAGCCATTTAGGTCTTGATGTTTGTGAATCACTTTGGATAAGCCGCTACCGATGAGGTTTCGTCGGGTGAAGGTTTTGACTTTTGTGTCGTTGTTTTTTAGCTGCGGTAGCCAGGGGTTGGCGTTTCGCGAGAAGTCTTCTGCTAGGTCTATTCCTCCGCTGTAGCCGTGAATTGGTCTCATGTCGAGCGTGTTGAAAATTAATCCGTAATCTGGAATGAACATGTTGAAGCCGATTACTCCGTGTTGGGATGGGGCTAAGCCTGTGAAGATGCTTGTTAGCGCGGTGGAGGTGGTGGAGGGGAAAGTGCTTGAGAAGGGCTTTAAAACGCCTCGATCTGCTAAATCAAAGAATGCGCCTTTGTGTTTTTCCATATGGTTAATGAGGCGGTTGAAGCCTAACCCGTCTAGAACAAATAGGACTACTTTTTCTACGCCGCTGTAATCATCAACCAAATCACTCGCGAGATTAGCTCTTGAGAGTTCTTCAACTGAGAAAATTTTTCCAATAATGTTGCCGATATTGGTGATGTTGTTTTTTTGGTAATCCGGCCAAAGGAAATTATTCAAGAAAGAATGTTGGTTGACAAAACTTTGAGCTTCTTCTCGAAAAGCGGAAAAACTCATTCGGATCACTAAGCTGAATCAGTCAGAAGTTCCTTATATTCCTAAAACTGGTGGCGTTAATCTTTTTTAGCGACGCGCGCCTGTGTTTTGGCATGACAAATAATCTCGCTTGGAAAAGGCAAGAGCTTCCAAGCGGTCTTCGAGTGCTTACTTTTCCTCGTCTTTCAGGATTAACTACGCAAATTTCGATTGGCTTAGAGTATGGGTCAAACTCTGATTCGTCTGATGTTGCTGGAACGGCGCATTTTTTGGAACATCTTGTTGCGGGGGGTTCTGAAAAAAGAATCCAACTCTCAAGAGATATTGAGCGGTTGGGGGGCTGCCTGGACTACTTTACAACGCACGATTATACTATGGTTCAAGCTGATGTAGCTCCTGACAAAGTAACTCCAGCTTCAGAAATTCTCTCTAAAATCTTGTTTGATTCTGCGTCGTTCGAAAAAGAAAAGTTTGAACGCGAGCGCAAAATAATATTGCATGAAATTGCTGAAGCATCCGACAATCCTTGGGTAATAATTGAGGAAGCTCTCGCGAAATGTCTTTTCAAGATTCACCCCGTTAGACTTCCTGTTTCGGGATACAGAAAAACGGTTAACCGACTGAGCCAAGAAGAAACAGAGAAAACGCACTTGACCCAGTATGCGCCGAGAAATGCTATCTTGATTCTAACCGGACAATTCAAGGATGAAGATTTGATTTCAGTTTTGCAAAATTTCCAGAACGAAAACCCAACTACTCCTATCTCGGCTTCTTCACATGTTGAAAATGGCTTATCCAAGAGACAAATAATAATGAAGAAATCAGGTATATCCCAAACTTACTTTAGCATAGGAGTAAAAACGGTATCAGGAAAACACTCTGACGTACCCGCTTTGGAACTTATCAATGCGATTCTGGGCGCAGGCGCTAGCTCAAGGCTGTTTATTGAGCTCCGCGAGAAAAGAGCTCTTGCCTACAACATCCAGTCCTTCCAAGAGTCTGGGACAGATTACGGCTACTTCCACATCGACTGCGCAACCAAGCCAGCTAAGCAAAACCAGGCAAGAAATCTGATCGAGGAAGAAATTGCCAAAATCCAGGACGGGCGAGTATCTGAACAGGAACTTATCAAAGTCAAAGACATGATTATGGGTGCAGTTTACAGGGAAATGGATAGCCCCATGAACGTCCCCGAAACGTTGGCTAGTCTTGAAATGCTGTTCAAAAAAGAAACCGCCCTCGAAGAATACATTCAGAAACTAAAATCCATAACCACCCAAGAAATAACGTCAGTCGCAAACAAATACCTGCAGCAAGACAATTTTTCAACAGCAATGCTTAACCCAAAACCCTAATCAAAGAAGTAGAAAAGAAAAAATTAGGCGATTTGCTGTTGAACCACTTCAGATTTGGATTTTTGCGCTCGTTTGTGCCTAAAGAATACTGCCAAAACAAATACGAATAAAACTATGATTATCAGCGCGAAAATGGGGTAGCTTAAAAGAATCTGAATTTTTGTGGTCTGTGTTGTGGCATCCCCGTTTGCTGAAGCTGATACTCCGAGGTTATGAGCGGTCGCTTGGAATGTCCCTAAGGGGATCATTTGAAAATTCGCTGTTCCATCTGTATCAGAGTTTGCTTGCAGTTTGGTTCCATTAGCTAAGTCGCAAGATACTTTGGCTCCTGCTATTGGTAATCCGAGATAATCTTGCACAACGATATTTGCATCGTAAATTCTGCAGAGTAGAGTTTCATTGAGTGGGCCGTTAACTGTGTATTCAATTGGAAAGTCTGGTTTGACGTTTGTGTTTTCCCATATGACTTCTGTTATTTGGAAATTAGTTCCGGCATTAAGCCAGATACCAAAACTTGGTACATCTAGAACTGTGGATTGGTCTGTTTGGATCTGTATTGAAGACGGAGCTATTCTGTGTATTCCGTTGTGATCGAAAAGATTGAAACTGACCAGATATTGAGGAATTGAGTTGAAGGTCAATTGATGTAGACCAGTTATGATAATTGTTGGTGTTGTAAAGTCGATGGAGACTGGTTTGGCTGTGTTCTTTGGTACTCCATCGATGGTGTAACCTGTGATGGTTTGTCTGGTATTTCCGTTGACTAATGGTCCAATTGTATTAGTTGTTAAAGTAAGGTTTGTTCCCACATCGTAGAATGTGTCTTTGGTGGGCGAAGAGTCTGTTGAGGTGACGTTAAAGCCGCCTAGGACGAAGAGGGGAAACTGATTTGTTGATGAAATGCTGACATTTTTTTGTGCCGTCATTGTTACTTGAACTGAGAAGGTTCCGTTTCCAGAACGTTCTACCGGTATAGTTGTACCTTGATTGACGGCATAGCCCACGGCGTTAGTTCTTGACTGGGAAGTTTGGTTCCAACTGTAATCGTAAACTGAAGTTACTAACGTGTCAGAATCATACCAGCCATCATCCCTGATTAGAGAGGAATTAGTAACTGCAACCAAAGGGACTGAATTGGAATTGAACTGGAATTGTTTAAGGATTTTTCCTGAGATTGTTTGAGGGGAAGAAATTCCGTTCAGGTTGATTACGCTAACAGGGCTTGGAGTTGAGACGTCGGTCGCAAGTCCATTAACCGTGAAGGTTGCGAGTCGATTTCCTGATCCTGATGCTCGATTCATTATACTGTTTAAAACGAAGTTTACTGTTGTTCCTTGGTCGTACCAGTAGTTGTCGTTGCTTATTGTTGGGGCTGTTGCGTAGGCTAAGTTCGAATTGATTGAAGAGTCTAAATTGACTTGGTATTGGTTAATCCAATTAATTGAAACGGTGTGCGGACCGTTCATGTAAACTGAAATTGAGGTCGTTCCTAATGTAGGCTGGACAATTGTGGGTGAATTGCCATCGATGGAGTATGATGCCATTCTTTTTCCTGTACCCAATGTTCTGTCTGAGATTCCTGGAACGGAGACCTGGGTTGTTGTTCCGCTGTTTACCCATTGCCAGTTTTGCTGTGAGCCGGTGAAGCTGAGTAGAAACTGGCGGCTGTATGTTACAGGTGCAGGTATCTGGTTGACGGTGGAAGCAGTCCAGGTTGAATTTCCTTGTAACACCCATTGTTCATTTGTGGTTCCAGAAATTGTGCTTGGCAATGAGATTGTTGATCCTTTTGAAACCATTATGGTTTGAGGGCTTGAGGACATAAGTGGCAAGTCAATTCTGTTCAGAGAGATTTTTTCAGATGCAACATTTGGTGCTGAATAATATGTCACTGCTACACCGGAGGGGCTTCCACCACCCGACACGACATAGGATACTTGCTGAGAAATAAGGTCATAGTAGTAAAGCGTGAAATTTGACCCCGCTCTCAAAGTAACGTTTGATCTTAGAGAGTTAGAGACCCAGACTTCGTTAATTGTTGAACTATTCGAAACACCTGCGATAACGACGTTTGTTCCGCTATCAACCTTAATCGTCGTTGTGCCATTTTTTGCGAAGGTTGACATCTGTTGTCCGTTAAGAGTGTACCAAACTGAGAATCCATCGGTTAAAGAAACTGCGTTTGACGGGTCAGATGGGATTAACGTAAACGAGGTTATCATTGGAACGATCGACCCAGTGGAGAATTGATATGCGTTGCTCGATATAGTGGCGCCCTCAAAAGATAAGGTTTGAATTTGATTTGGATTCATCGTGTAATCATACGGAGTGAGCGGGGTGGCAATCCAAGTTCCATCCCAATTAGGGTTAGTTACGTCAAATTCATCCATCCACATCCATGCATATGATTGGGCAAAATCGAAATTAGAATAGGTCACTTTAGACATGTCGCCATAGAATGGGAACGGGTGATACCATTCTGTCATGAGTCCAGTAAAGAATCCGTTACTGTTAGCTGGTCCGTTTGTTGAACCTTGGAAATAGTTGGCTCCTTCTGCGCTGAAGAATTCAACGGCATAAGATCCTGTGTTGTAATCTCCTGCAAACATTACAACTTGGTCTCCGTAGAAGCTTAGTTCGAGATAAATTGTGTCGCCTGAATTGACTGGGCCTGAAAATGGCGCCATTCCTCCTCCGCCATTTCTTGGGTAAATTGATGATTGGTTTGGAGCGAAGACTTCGTAGTTAAAGCCAAAACCCAAGTTGTAACCGCCTACGAAAGGCCAGTCATAGGAAACTCCGACTTGATACCAATATCCCTTGTCTGTTAAGCCATTGAGTAGATACGCTGGTCCGTATCCGTAGGCGTCTGTCTGATCTACTGCTGTGACATTGTATGCCTAGGCTTGCGAAGTTGTCGGTGAAGGTCCATCCTAGTTGTTGATTGTATCTCACTGGTGGAATTGGTCCGATGTAAGAATTGGAAGTAGGCGCTAAAGGCAGCTGAGCGCCTCTCATGTGTTTGAATGAAGATGACTCAACTGGTTGAGCTTGAGAGAAACTTGCTATAAAGCCAAAAATTATGAAGCTAAATAAAAATGCGATAATTAACACTGAGCGTTTGGAATGCACTTCTTTCTCCCGCCTCAAATGTGGTTGTATAGATTATAAGTTTATTCTAAAGCCGTGTTAAAACAAGTGCGTTTGCTTTTTGTTGGCGCTTGTTGACCTTTGCGTTTGCGACAAATGTAAATACTTGCATTTGTGCCAATTAGCTTGAAGAAAATGACTGCAAACGATGCTCCAAAACTCCAACCACGACCGCATCTCGTTACTGACGCATTGTCAGCTTTTGTGCTTTCTTTTATTGTAGCCAGGAGTTTTACAACCTTTTTTCCTTCCACAGTGTTAATCACAAGTGGAATTCACGTTCATCATTTCTGGTATGGAATAGTGTTGCTTGCAGTGGGTGGCTGGATAGGCATTAGCTACAACAATAAAGAAACTGATTTGCTGGCTGCTGTCTTGTATGGTGCCGGTGGCGGTTTGATAGTTGACGAGGTCGGACTTCTGCTTACTTTTGGAAATTACTGGACAAGCCTGACCTACACTTTTCTTACGATGATTCTTGCTTTCGTCGGTGTCATGCTAATAATAAGCAGATATCGGCAGGTCATAAAAGCTGACCTTTTTGATTTTCTCCGAAGCAGATTTAGCCTTTACTTTGGAGTTTTTCTCTTGGCAGTTTCGATTGCGTTCACAACAGAGACCAGCAACTTTACTGTTACTGCAGCATCAACTGCGCTGACATTGGTTTCGATAATGTTCATTATTTTTCACATAGTTCAACGATTCAAGAAATCCTCCAAACGGCATCAAAATTCCGCTTAATCGACCAAAATAACTTGCGGAAAATACATATTGTTTCGTGCTCCATTTGATTATGTGCCTGCGGATCAAACGATCTTTCTACTTTTCGAGATCGGCCTGTTGATTGTTGTCTCTTCACTTGTCTCGGAATTTTTCAAGAAACTTAAGCTGCCTAGCATAGTTGGTGCAATTATTGTTGGAATCCTCATTGGGGGCCCAGGCGGTCTTGGCTTGGTGAGTGATTTAACCATCATAAATTTGCTCGCGGTATTTGGTTCAATTTTGATACTTTTCACAACCGGTTTGGAGTTTGATGCTTCCGCATTTTGGAAAGTGGGCAAGAAGGCTTTTCTCTTCACGACTTTTGGGGTAATTCTTTCAGTAGCTTTTGGATACTTTACGGTTTGGCTGTTGGGATGTCCTGGCAAGCTTCAGTTTTGCTAGGCGCCGTTATAGCTCCAAGTGGAACCACCGTAATCGCAACTATGCTGACCTCGGAAGGGGCAGTTGAGACTCAGTCTGGTTCCACACTTTTGACAGCAGCTGTTGTTGATGACATCGAAGGAGTTCTATTGCTTACCGTGGTGCTTGGAGTAATCACTCAGGGCACTTTTTCAGTGACTGGTCTTCTTCAAGTTGGAATAGTTGCAACACTGTTCATTTTCGTTTCAATCTACATCGGCGGCAAATTTTTGCCCTTATTGATTAAGAAATTCGGGAGATTCCTCTCCGATGAAGTACTCTTTGCAGTTTTACTTGGTTTAGGAATAATGCTTGCCTTCGTTTCAACACTTGTAGGGCTGGCAGCCGTTACCGGAGCATTCATAATGGGTGCAATAATTCCGGCCAAGAAGGTCGGCGAAAAACTTGCAAACAAGATCCAGCTCATGAAAGAAATTTTTGCAGCTGTATTTTTCACGAGTATCGGATTAGCTATGAGTCCACTCGGAATACTTGCTGCCTTACCAGTTGGTCTGATAATTCTCGGAGTTGCTCTTCTTGCCCGTTTGGCTGGAGGGCTCGTCGGAGGGGGTTTAGCTGGGTTCCGTGGCAAGACGCTTTGGGCTCTGACCATAGGGCTTGCGGTGAGAGCAGAAATGTCTTTCATAATTGCTTATGAGGGAGTCTCCATGGGAATTGTGAATAACGACTTTTTCACAATAACTGCTATAGCTGTTATTGGTTCGATGATTGTGGTGATTCCGCTTTTTTCGAAATTGATTAAATCATCTTATTCTGAGCCTCTTGGGTAATTCCGAAATCTCTTTTTTCTGGGATATGACTGAATCTAGACTTTTTGATTTTGCCACTGCTTTTTGGGGTAAGACTGATCTTTGAAGACAGCTCGGATAGAAACTATTTAATTCATTTAGGGCGTAATCTGTTCAATTGAGAATTTGATCTGAAATGAAATAGTATTCGATAAGGTTTCCGGGGGGAGGACGTTGTATGTTGGGGGAGACCCATAGAAGGATCGCGAGAAGAATTGCTCAAGAAATAGGGTTGGGAGAAAACGAAACCAAGACACTTGAGACTGGGTCTGCTTCACTCGACAACCTGGAAAGTTTTCCACACAACAAAGGGAAAAAGTTTCAGATTGTCACGAACGAATATTAAAATCCAGAATATTATTTTTAGAAAGCGACTCTAGATGTTTTGAATACTTGGGTTCTGCTCTGCATTACATCAAAGACCGGTGGACGCTAATTTCGAGAACTGAAAATGATTATACCCCTTGGGAATTGCAGCTAAATATTGAGAGCATTTTGGAAGATTTGAGACCTGTTTAACAAAGTTACTTTTCTTTTCTACAGAAAATCAAGAAGGGCATTGAAGGAGTCGAGGAAGATGAATTTCCTTCAAAAAGAAAGCGTGTTTTCGAGGGACTTTGCCAAAAAGTAACCGATTTTGCTTTGCTTGATCGTCCAGCAACATTTTGTGATTTATTCTAGATGCAGCAAAAGAAAATTGAGATCAAATGGCGTATTGCTGAAGTTGCTTTAAGGTGACCTCTGTGGAAACGCGTAGTGGGTTTAATAGACTGAAGACACTATAGTAGTTTGATTACACAACATGATTTTTGAGGGAGAAGGTGTCTAAAACTGAAAGATCGAATGTTAACTTACAAAGATAGATATAACGAAACATCTTGTGTGTCGTTTAAGTGCAGGATTTGCAAAGCTTCTTTGTCAAATCCTGACGAGTTGAGAATTCACAGTATGGTGCAGCATAAGGGTCACATGCTGCCCTCAATAAAGAGCTAATTTAGCCTTGCCTAGGGCAAGTATTTCTTGCATCCCTTTTCCTTTCGGTCAAATCATAAATTTGTTGATTTAAGAAAATAAGAAAGCAAACGTTCCTGTTTCGTTCCTTTCTTCGCGTTTTTGCTTTCTTCAATTTGCAGCTTTATTTTGATAGCTGGTAATTACTTTGCCAGGAAATGATGGAACGGCACTGCAAGTAAATCTCCAAAGGCCCAGAATGCAAACATAACGGCTATCACTCCAGTGAAAGGCTGCAATGTTCCCCCTACTATACCTGGAAGAGCAATTGCTATGATC
Organism: Candidatus Bathyarchaeota archaeon; assembly: GCA_963735905.1. Classification (GTDB taxonomy): domain Archaea; phylum Thermoproteota; class Bathyarchaeia; order Bathyarchaeales; family Bathycorpusculaceae; genus JADGNF01. Next base: position 190,641 of record CAVTMS010000007.1, read on the forward strand.
CAGATTATTTTGCCTGTTGCCTGCAAAAGCAAAATCCCTGAGAATTTCATGGGCGAACGTAATCCTAGCAAGCCGAAGATTCCTAAGCCCACCATGTAGCTATAGGCGTATCCAGCCGCCCATAGTCCTCCTTCTTGAGGAACTCCAAAAAACGAAGCTACAGCACTTGGTGCAATTAGACAAGCTAATCCGAGACCGCCTGCTAGAACAATATTGGTTATGTACATGAAACGCAGTCTGTTCTGATGAAAATCAACTTTCACACTTTCCGTTGTCAAACATTTCACCTCCCTCGTCAAATGATGACTGGGCTGGTACCCTGGGGCCCGCATAGGAGAAAAGGTGGAAACAGAAAGCCTTCCTTTTCAATCTAAACCCAGGGTTTCCAACCCCCGACTGTTTCTCTCTCCTGAGAATTCGTCGGCATTCTATTATTCGATCAATTCAGTTTTAAAGAGTAGTCAGTAACTTTTTGCGACCACCTAAGTCTCATACAATTAAAAAGTTAAATGCTTCTCTTATTGAAACCAACATCAGTTTGTTCTACTCAGCTTCAGACAATAGACAGACACTAACTTTCGTGACCACCTACATCTTATACCTTCAAAGACCCAAATGTTTCTCTAATCAAAATCAAAGCAAAAACAAATACCAATTAGGAATTGACAGTTGATAGAAAGGGGGTGGAAAAAAATCATGAAAAAGGCGATTTTCCTAATCTCAGCTATAACTTTGTGTGCTCTAATCTCAGTTTCGCCCGCACTAGCTATTGGACCACAAAACGCAAAAGGTAACCCAAACGCCGTAAATACGATCGTAGATGGCGGCAACAGCGTTACAGAAATCTGGCTTCCGAGCGGAGTAATGAATGAATGGGTTAACCCCGGCTTATCCCACTCTTCAGGAAGATTCCAAGTTCTAGATTCTTCTAAAGCTCAAATTAAAAACGCTATTGTCGCAGTGACTCCTGTTGATGTGTTATTTGCTGCTATTTTGGGTCAAGAAAATGTGTGGTTCTACTATAGTGGTGCCCAATTTGGAGCTTTGCTCGAAAGTGCTGGACTAGACTCTTCAAGAGCCGATGCCTATACAGCGGGCTTATACCTAAAGCTGAACTTCGTTGGATAATATCGCGAGTGGCTTTAAGGAAAAAGCCCAATTTTCTCTCATTATTTTGAGTAAATTCAATTAGTCGAAATGAAAGAAAGGATGCTCTCATCCTTCGGGTCATGTTGGACTATGCCTCAATAGCTTTCTTTAAATTTTCTAGCATTTTTACATGCATTGTCTCCATGTCCTTGCTGATCTTTACTTTGTCAAGTAGTTTTCCAAAAACAAAGTAAGGCACTTTATACTCAGTGATATACGTCGTCAAAGTTCCTTTGGCTGTGGTTCAAGAACCAATGTATCTGTCGCATCCATTTTGCCTTTAGCATCTGTAGAATGCAATGCCATCTTTTTGTTCTTCTCAAACTCAGTTACTTCCCCTTTTAGCTCCCCAAAATTTGAGAGCGTCCCTTTTGTGGCAAAATTCGCGATTGAGCCGACTCCGACTGGTCCTTCAGTGGTCCATTTTCCTTCCATCCATTCCCCCCATACCTCATTCATCCTGTCGCTGATAACGAAAGCAAAGATCTTTTCAGGCGAGCATTAATTTCGGTACTTTGCGTTTGCTTTGTCATACAATCACCTCCTCTTCTTTCCCAGTTCTAGCTATCCTCTGCTTTCGACTTGTGGAGTTATAACAACTAGTTAGTCTCAAAAAGAGACTACCCATTCATCGATATCGCTAACGCATTTACGAAGAGGTTTCAAAAACTTGGGTTAGGAATATTATCTTGAATTTGAAAATCTTTGCTTCGCCACCCTCTGTTCATTTATGTGTGCGAAATAAAGTTTGATCTAACACACCAACCAACTCTTCATTAGTTGTTTTTATTCAAGAGTTAAAAGAAAGAAGATGCAATGGCAACCGGCTTTGGAATCATTAATGTTTGAAATATCTAAAAAGATAGAAATCGTTTTCAGATTGGGTCTTTTGAACAAAGTTGGAAAACAGCTTCATATAGGGAGAGTTTGGTAGCAAGTGCCAAAGTTTTTCGTGGGCAACACGCATAAGATACTTATCCGTTTAGTTGCATTAAACATTATTTTTGACATCGCGGCAATAGCAATTTGGGCTGCATTTCCCACTGTTCAATGGAGTATTTACAGGCTGGGATTCTCAATCGTTGGCACGGAAGCAGCCTTAGCTGCGGCGTTATTTGCATTAACGCTTTTTGGGTTAATTAAGAGGAAGAAATGGGCTCCGATTATTGCAATTGCGGTTCCAGTAGCGCAAAGAATCTTCGGCACTTACGTGTTTTTTCCAAGTCCTGCGATCGCAATTACGTTGATCTGGAGTTTAGCGATAATCTACTTTGCCTACAAAGATCTAAAAACTCTAAACAATTATTCATAATTATTGCTTCTTTTTGTGTGGCACGGAAAAAAAGTTATGAAAGATAATAACATCGGGCGGCAGGATAGCTGGCTTTAGCTGAAAGAGTGAGGACCTTCCTGTCTTAGTTTCCTAATCACTCGATGCTGGACTTTGATTTGAGCAATATTGCAACGCCCAAAATTGGCAGTGTTATCATCCAAAAGTCAATTAAAGGTAGGAAAACAAGATAAATTGAAACCCAAACCGACACTATAACGTAAGTCACAAAGTAAAATCCTGCCAAAAGTATTGCCGTTCCTGCTAACCACGTATTGAGTTTGTTTGTTTTTCTAAATGTTAACCATACCACTGTGGAAAGTCACGGCGGCAACTAGCAAAGTTAGAACAGAATTAACCGAACCGATGGTATCGATTAAGCTTGTTTGTGGGGTTTTTGAGGGCAGAATTGCATAGACCCACATCAATCCTTGTTTAATCCAAAAACCAAATAAATACAATGCGGCAGACGAGGCCTGCCCACTTTAGAATTGTTGGCGAATATTGGGGTTTCTTTAACTTTTGGCTCAACATAAATAACGACGGAAAGATTAAAGCTGCTTGAAGCAGAAATGAAACTCCCGCATAAATATTCAAAAATGCACTCGACGATATAATTGAGCCCACAACGTGGTTTATTCCAGCTGGAATTAGTAGAAGAAAATAGAGTGATTCAAAAAGGAGTGCTATCCTGAGTTTTTCAATATACTTTGGGTTTCTTTTGAAAAAGAGAATAGCGCAGTTGAAAGCAAATACTGCGCCTATCAAACGTAGATAGCTGCCAACTGAAGCTGCAAGCTCTTGGAGTAAGAAGAGTGTTAGTTGTAGGGCTGGTTGGGAGCTTTTTATGAAGTTGGGCAATTGATTGACAATTAAAGGGAAATGAGAAATAAAGATTGTTGAAATGATTGTCTGATAGATATTGTATAACAAGAACGAAGCCGCGACAATCAACAGTGCTTTCTTCATTTCTTTTCCAACTACACTTGCACTGAGTCAGATTTTAACTCTCTTTTAGGAAGAGGTTTATTCCCCAAAAAGAAAAGCGCGTGCCCCCGTGGATTTCAGCTGAAAACCAGAGACTTTAACCCCAAAAAAGCAGAAGCGGGAACCACAACTTTGGACGAAAACATTGCTCAAACAGTTCATAATTCAATTACGTGCAGAAAATAGTTTTAACCATAACAAATACAATCATTTGTGGTATGATAATGTCCTTGGGGCGAATAAGATATTTCTCCCAATCCCCCGAGTGAGACTTTGGAGAGGATATATCGCTCCGTCGAAAAAGGTTTTGATTTCATGGTTTAGTTCACCGAGGGCTAATTAGGTTGCTACTTCCATAAATGAGACTCGATTTGCTTTAGATTCTACTTGCTTCTTTTTCTATTCGCTACCACAATTGCTAATGTGAGTGCTATCATTGCCAGCAGCAGAATTATCCCTGAGGGAAACTCTGGGATTGAAGGTGAAGGAGAAATGCTTGGCGCTGGATTTTGGCTTTGGGTTGGAGTTGGAGAAGGTGTAGGAGTGTTTACCGCAAAGAAAACAATATCAGATTTACCAGTATTTCCAACTGAGTCAGTGGCATATACTACTAAACTATTTGAGCCCTCAGCCAAATCTGTTAGAGTTGTGTTTCCAGAAATTGTTATGTTTGCTTGGTTGTTTAGGCTGTAAGCCATATTTGACCATGCTTTGTCAATGCTAAATTCTAATTGGGTGCTTTTTGAGTCATAGGTTTTATTTGCAATAGATAAGATTGAGATGTTTGGGGAACTAGTAGGGTTTAAATCAACAGTAAAGTAAACTGTGCTGTTTTCAAAGTACGTGATTGTTCCTGGGTATGGTGTGACAAATCTGTTAGTGTTTGGATAATCATATTGGGCATAAACTGTTATGTAATGTGTGCCTTCAGAAAAGTTTGGTAAAGTTACATATCCTCTGGTAACATTTGGAGATTGAATTGAAGGACCAGTAGTTGTTGTTCCATTAGCGTATGTTATTGTCGCAAGTATTGGTTCCATTTTTGTTGTTGTAGCAATTATGCCTCGACATTCTCCGTCTATACTATAATTCATCACAATATTGATGTTAATTCCCTGAAGTGCTTTAGAAGTTACGTTTAAAGTAAGTAGGTTAGAGCTGCATGTTCCATTTGAGGGAGATACTATATCTATTCCAGAAAAGAAAAGCGGTCTTTCTGTTTGAGATTCTGCCTTAATAGATTGTATCCCAACTAATGTTAAGGTTAGAAGTGCTAAGACCATCGTTAATGCCAAAACCTGTCTCTTCATCCGCCCATCATCAAGCTATTACTAAGTTGATATTCAACTCTTATTTGTCACTGTGGAACGAAATGTTCCTCTAAAGGAACAGCCTAAAAGACTTTTAGTAAGGTTTGTTGTCTCAAAGTTTCTTGACTAAAATAGGAAACTTCCACCTTCGCTTCAACTATTGCAGCTTAATCGTTTCTGTGGAGCCTGCTCAAGATAATTATTTTTTAAAACAAACCTGGAAAGTCTTTGAAGACTTTCAGGCGTGGATTTCTTTTTTAAAGCCTTGATCTGACTGTGCCATTGGGGCTGCTTCTATTCGGATTTTGCTGTCTGCTGTCATTGTTTTGCAGATTATGTTGAGTGAGCCTTCGGTGAAGTTGAGGACAGTTTCTCCGTCTTTGGTTAGTTGGTAGACTTTTCGTGGCCTTTCAGAGTCCATGTTCCAGGTGCTTTTGACGTAGCCTTTCTTCTCCAGTGTGCCTAGTAGTGGGTAGACTGTGCTTGGTCCAAAGTAGACGCCGAAGCTTTTGCGTACTTTTGTAATGATTTGATATCCGTGCATTGGTTGTTCATCGAGGAACTGGAGGATTATCATGTCGAGTAATCCTTTGGTGAGCTTTGTTTGGATTTCTTTTTGGTAATTGTTGGTCATTTTTCTTGTTTCCTTATCTGTTGTTGTGATCTACGAGTATACAATATGTCTTTCTAAGACACATTTCTCATGTCTTCATATAGTATCAGACCGCGACTTAAACCCTCACACATACTCAAAGCATATCAAAACATATCGAGAAAACCACTTGTACAGCACAGGAACATATCGAACCATGTAATATGGCTCAAAAACAAACATTATGAAATCCCATCTCAGGCTAAGGGACTTGTACAACAGATCTGCAGAAAAAACCTTCAAGATCCATATAGAATAGGCAAAAAGCAGATATTGATGTACAGAAGAAATCGTGATTGTTTTCATCAAATGGTAGCTGAAACTACTTTTTTAGAGCTTTTCAAATTGGGAATGCCGAAAAATTTGGTTATTTCGGTTGTTTATTATTCTCCATGATTTTAAGTATTCTCGATATGTCTTTGTGAATGAGTTTCTGTTGATTTTCTTTGTATAGCGACAATTTCAAACTAGCTAACCTTTGCCTTATTTCGTTGTCGAATTTGCCAGTTGTTCTCAAGATACTTTCGAATCCTTGAATGGTCTGTCGGGCAGTTATGAATTTCTCGTCATTGCAGCAGTTCAGGTATTTGCTGATTGTTTTGCTAAATCTGTTGTCTTTGTCCCATTTGACATTTTCAGCGATTAGCATTGCTCCTATGCTGCGTTGGTAGGAGTTGGTGCTTTCCAGTTTACTTTCTAATTCATTCCAATGCTCATATACAATGGGCTGTTCGCGTGAGTGAGCCTGTAGCAAAAGGAAGGCGTTGTATCTTATCTTATCGTCTTTTTCGTCGAGTGTTTGAATCAAGAAATTTACGTCAGCTCCGTTGAGACTTTTTGAAATTGTTGGAATTTCGTTTTTTCCAAGAGCCTTCAATTCGTTGGTATTCATTAATTTTCACCTGTTTCAGTCTATTTGATTTTAGCTATAAATTTTGCTTAAGGCGCTTCAGTTGGATCATTGGACGACCAACTATAACAGGTTTCTTGGAGACTAAAACCAAAACCGTCAAAGTTGGTGAAGAGTTTAAATAGAAATCTATTATGTAATGGGTATGCAAACAGTCGGGCGCCTCAAGACCGCTTGGAATTTTTTCAACTATCTAGATGATGAAACATTTTTTGGCGGCGGTTTAGACATAACCAACAAGTGCAACCTCCACTGCACACACTGCTACTGGGGACGCCAAGCAAAGAATCCAGACTTGAACGACGAACAAATGATAAATTTCATGAAAAGCTTGCGCAAAGATGGATTAAGGATAATTTACCTGTTGGGTGGAGAGCCGCTTCTAAGGCCAAAAATATGTGCTGAAGCCGGCAAGATTTTCGACTTCATTCTGATCTTTACAAACGGCACTTTGGGATATCCCCCCGTGAACAATGCCCTGTATGCCCTTTCTATAGATGGCCCCGAGAATATTCACGACGGTATCCGTGGCAAGGGAACATTCCAGAAAGTAACGGAAATCCTGGACAAACAAAAAACCAAAGTAATGATTCATGTCACGGTCTGCAAGTCAAACAAAGACCATCTGAAGGAAATAGTTGAAAACTTTATCCACCGCAAGAACGTCAGGGGCATATACTTCTGCTTCTTCTGCCCAAGCGTGAAACAAGAAGGCAACACAGAAAAGATTACGCTGAAAGAAAGAGATTTGGTGATAGATGAAATCGTCAAATTTCGCAAAGAATATGGCAATAAAATATTCTTCACAGAACGTGTCGGTCACTATATGAAAAGTGACGGTGGAGTCGAACGTTGGAATTCGCTCGAAAAATGCATAACCAAGAAAGTCTTCAAATTCTACGCTGCCAATGGCAAATACAAATATCACTGTGCATACGGCGCAGAAGCAGAATGCAAACACTGCGGCTGCAGCCAAGTTCCATTAATGCACGCATTAAGGGACCGCGATTCTGAAACGTGCCTGATGGTGTATCGTGACTATTGGGGGCTACCTTATCATAATGATCCTATTTTCAATTCTTTGATAAAGCTCAAAACAGGAAGATCGAGAATTAAAGATGAACCGAAAGAGTAGCTGGTACTATTATCAACGGCAATTCAAATGGAGACTGCTAGGGGACAGGTCACCTATAGCCGCTGCAATAAAAATAACCCAAAGATGCAACCTGCATTGCAAACACTGCACATGGACAAATAAGATAACTAAAGATTTGCCAGTTTCAGACTGGAAAGGAATCATCGACAATCTCTACGAGAGAGGGGCAGTTGCCATCGTAATTGAGGGCGGCGAGCCAACTCTGTATACCGGGATTAAAGAGATAGTGGAATACATAAAATCAAAAAACATGTTCGCCATTTTCATAACCAATGGAACTCAGGATATTTCTGGATTAAACCCTGATGTCTTTTGGGTCTCCGTTGATGGAATGGAAAAATCAGACAATGCAATAAGAGGACTGGGTCACTTTGAAAAAGCAACAAAAACCATAATGGAAAATCCCGACAAGAAAATAATTGTCCTCTCCACAATCTCCCAAACAAACTCAGACGATGTAGAAGAAATGTGCAAATATTTTTCCGATCCAAATCCCGCGTTTGGGATAATGTTCAATTTTGAATACCAATATGGCGACATCCAGGATATTGCGTTGGAAACCGAACAAAGAAGGAAAGTTGCAGAGAACATTATTGGTTTGAAAAAGAAGTATCCCAAGATTCTGAGTTCGATGTCCTATCTTAAGGCCGTGGGCAAAAGCAAGAAGTGTTACCCGTGGCTGCTTGTTTCTGTAATGGCTGACGGCAAACAGAGAAACGACTGCATGATCAGGCACGTAGAGAAAGATGATTGCTCTAAATGTGACATGTGCTGCTATGGCGAGTTATCGAGAATTTATGAGGCAAAAAGGGACACGGCGATTTTCTGGTCAAAAAACTTTGGCCTTCCCAGACTAATATAGTGACAAGCGGTTTCGGACTGAACTTTGGCAACCCGAACTCTATGCGCTTATTTTTTGTTTGCTTTGACCGCCAGTTGCAGTTCCTACGGTGGCATCCAATGGGGACGCTTGACCCGTTTGCAGTTTGTACATGTTAACAAGAGTTGCTCGCACATTATCATGCCCTGAACAGATGTCGCGGGCTCCAGGATTGTTGTTAATTTCTGATGCGTTAAGAACTTTCATGACAAGGTTAACGCTAGCCCGGGTTGGGTTTAAAGTGATGTCAAAAGACTTTTCTTCTATGCTCATGCTTAAGAATCGAACTGCCACTACCCGTTTTGCTCCCCACCTGAACACGACGATAGGCGGTAACGTTTGTTTGCCTACTGTTTGGGGCTGCATCATGAGTTCCAACATGGCTAAAGCTGGGTGTAGACCAAAACCCACTGAACTCTGATTTTGGGCGGATGGATCAGTTTCTGTGCTGTCGAGATCAAATGTTAAGTTGAAAAGTTCGTATGGGGAACCTTGGACCTCTGTGGATGTGTTTGCTGCAAGAGCTGAGGATGCTGCTTGGTTGAATGTGTGGAGGAGTTTTTCTGGGTTGTATTGAAAGGCAAAATAGGGATTGCTTGAGGAGATGGTTGAGTCTTTGGCGTTTGGGGCGAGTAGGATTAGGGTTCCTCTGTTGATGCTGGGTTGGCTTGGCAAGTGTTCGAATCCACCTTGATGTTCTATGTTTCTTTGGGTTCAGCTAATCCGGTGTCTCTTTCCCAGCCCTCATGCTCAATTGTTATGCTTTGTATGGCCACTGCGTTTTCTCCTGCATCTAATTCTGGCAAAGCAGTGTATTCTGAGACCCAGCATCGATAAACCTTGTAAGCGATAACTGGGACTCCCGCCTCGTTAAGTAATTCAATAACTATGTCTTTGCGGAAGTTCTTAAGAGACATGGAACCGCTGTTCTTGCTGAAAACCAAATTTGCCCACCCCTCAAACTCAGGATCATGGGTCACTCCCCGCTCCAAAATAATAGGGGCGTAATGGGTTTTGCCGGGAGACTTCCGCTCGACGTTTGAGTCGCCGCCTTCGCGGTGTGTGATGACGTCTGTGGTTCGCTTGAGCGGGCTCATCTTGGAGACTCCAGCAACAACTTTGTTGTCCCACTTAACTCTGAACTTGAATTTCTTGTAGGGATCCAATCGGCTAGGGTTAACAGAAAACTGCGTCATATTTTCCACCGTCTCCTTCTCCACAAACACAACTTATTACTCTTGTGGTCAAGCAATAAAACAGGCAGATGTGTTTTTCACTTTCAAGTGGACTACAGGAAATTTGAACGCACATCTTTTGATATCGAGCCGAGCTTTCACAAACTAGATTGTTGAATTTCTGGAGCCAGATCCTGAGGCGTGGACTGAAACTGAGATCGAAGTTTTAAAGTATGGTGCAAAATATGTGAAATGGGAAAGGTTGAGATATTGAGGCTCGAAATTAAGCTTTCTGAAGATTTGTCTGGGGTGGCTTTGGAAATTCTTGAGGATCAAATTGCTGAGTGGTTAAGGCTTAAAGACTTTCACGGGTCCGTCAGCAGTGTTGACACGGAAAATATTGTTCAGATTGAAGATTATGGACGTGCTTTCCAGATGCGTTTTGAAGATCTGCTGGGTGTTGAAGTCAGGTACCCCGCCTCGTTCTGGGAAGCAAGAAACAAACGGCCAAGCGGGAAAACATAACAGATCACGAAATGAAAATGGATTCCGAAAATGTTTTTTCCAATTTCGGCTGTTTTGTTATTGGATAAGGGTTTTGATCTTCGCAAAAATGTCCATTGGTTTTATTGGTGTTTGGCAGTTTTGGCACTCAAGAACTTTTCCTGTTTCAGGAATGCTGACCCTGCAGCTGCAATTTGGACACTTGAAAGTTGTTATGACTAAGCCACTTTTGGCCATTATATCTTTCAGAGAAGTGAAATCAAAGATAATTTGAAGATTGATATCAGTTTTCTCCATTTCTCTAATGATACATGCATTTCGATATTCATTTTTGCTATCATAGCTTGAACATTCCTTAGCCCTCGCGTCATCAGGTACTTTTAAGTCAAGGTTGAATTTCCTGCATTTGTATGTAGAATATGCCTCATCAAAATAGTTTCCTAGACTGTCAACTCCGCTGTCGTTATGCATTGTTTCTTCGCAAAAACCGCAGTTAATGCAATTTATTTCTTTTTGCTTTTCTTTAATCCAGCATTCCTGATGAAGATATTGCCCCTTCCATTCAGGACAGATTTCAGTTGATTCCCACAGTTTTGCCTTGGGAACAAAACCAAACGGTTTACCGCATTTAGGACACGCCTTATTGACTCTCGTTAATTCGATAAAGCAAGAAGGACAAAGCGCTTTGTCAAAAAACTCTGGATAAACATCCTTGTTTCTAAGCTTTCGTTGGGAATAAAGAAATCCAATTCGTTTGCCACATTTAGCACAGTCCATTCCCACGTAAACCTACTTGTTATTGGTATTCTCAAGAATAAAATAATTTGAAGACCAGAGAAAATAAGGATTCTGAATTTATAATTCATTATCCTCTTCATTTGTAACAAAAATAAGTAAATTGAAGTAATGGCATTGAAGTAAACCCTCTAAAACAGGCTTTGTTGACAAAATTAAATGGACTGGGGGGGATTTGAACCCAACAGGGTTCAAGCCGCATTATCTGAAGATGTTTCTCAGAAACAGCCGAACTTTTTTGCGATGTTGCCTGAAGGCGAAGAATAAAAAAACATTTCTTCTCACTTTTTAGCTTGTTCACTAGCCCAATCTAAATATGCCAAACCTATCCAAAATAAGCTAAAGAGGGCTATCATAGTGGATGCACCAAGTAGTTGTTGCTCTAAAAGTGCATTAGCCTGAAAATCATTTGTAAATGCATCAATGCTAATGACAGATATTGCTAACGAAATTCCAATTATTAAGAAAATAACTCCTATGAAAACTAGAAGTTGCCACTGCATTACCTTAAACAGCTTTGTAATATGTTTCAGGTCCGTTAGGTTTCTGCACTATTCTAAATACAACAGCCCCTTCTTTTGTCAGTTTATTTAAGGCATTTTGAACAGCAAGTACGTCAACCATGCTGTGAAAGAGTGCTCCAAGGTCCTTTATGTTGGTGTTATATCCTAAACCTTCCATTATTCCCCAAAAACTGAACGGCCTCTGGCTTTTCTTCAAGAATACAAGTATCTGCCCTTCAAGCGTATGGCTTGTTCTTCCGGCATCCCATTCTTCATTACTTATTGACATGCCAATCCCAATACAGTATGGGCTTCAACACGATTTAAGACTTAGCTTCTATTCTTTTTACCTTAAACACAGAAACTAGGTAAAGAAAGAGCAAATTTTATTGTCAAATCACTAACTATTTTGGAAGAACATTTAATTTTCAGCAAAAGAATATTGAAGAAGAGAGAGAAGTACCTTGGATCGAACAGTAGCACTAAACACTATGCATGAAATTCTAGTTGCTATTGGTAATTCAGATGTTGCTGCGAATATGCATATGACTTTAGATCCAAAATTCTCCAAGTTTCCTGAAGATCTTGTGATTAGGATAAGGCATGATTTAGATGATAACCATCTTAAAATTATTGAGCCTATTGCGGAAAAGCGTAACTTGAAACTTGTCAAATTAGAAGAGGCTTTTGTAATTCATTAGTAAGATACTCTCTCTTCTTTTCGCCCTAAACACAAAGACTAGGCTATTTCTGGGCTTTTCTTAGGGGAGGCAAAGTACTGCCATAGTTATAAGTACAAGTTCCGTGCAAGGGTGAAATGAGAATAAGGGATATTTTGAATAAACAAGAAGCCTTAGATGTCATTCAAGAAATTCACAATGCTCTAGACGCACATGTCACAATCACTTGTGTTTCTCTTGATCCTGAACAATTACAAAGTGAGGTAGTAGGCTATGGCATACGAATGAAATGTGCCTTAGACAGTATTTCTCGGGACTGTTTAACACCCGTTCTAGATAAACATAAGCTAGTTTTGGAAGAAAAAAGAGGATACTTAATCATTTCTGCGAGGAAAATGTTTACCACAAATTATTAAATGCGTCCAAGTTTCTTTTAGCGATTTGAAGTATTTGGAAATTACAGATTTATCTTCTTTTCACCCTAACTCAGAAACCGGGAATTATTTCTTTCTAAAAGACTCTTTTTTTATCCAGGCTGAAAACGGGTTTGTTACGGGTAAGCTTAAGAACTAACGAGGCGATAGATGGATTTGTGCAAAACAAACTTTTGCGCTAACCAGAATAATAGGAGTTGAAAAATCAGAATGTATCCAAAAGAGATGCACAAGGCAACCTGTGCTGAATGCCAAAAGGAATGTGAAGTTCCCTTCAAGCCAGACGGTAGCAGGCCAGTTTACTGCCGAGAGTGCTACGCAAAACACAGACCACCACGCCGATATTAAGTAGACAATACTACTTGGTTTAACGCGTCTTTTTCTTTTTTTGCTTAGAGTTTGTCGGAGATAAATTACTTGTGGGAGAATTTTCATTTAAAGACAGCCGACGTTGTAAGCGCAACGTTAAAGATAGGTCGATGTTTGCTCAGTTGGCTTAAGCTCGAAAAGAATTTACTCGCTGATTGATAGCCGGTTAAGTTTTTGAGTGTTAAAGAACTCTTATATTTCCCCCTGGATGGTGTTTCCTTATGCATCCCAATTACGCTGACAATAGTGCTGCAATGGAACCCAGCAAGAAACCACTTAATGTTCTGACAAAGGAGCTAAATGGAAATATCGAAGTGGTCCTCAAAAATGGTTGCGATTACAAAGGCAAAATGATCAAAGTCGACTTAAACATGAATATACTCCTCGAAGGCGCAACGGAATACCAAAATGAACAAATAATCACCAACTATGGCAAGGTGCTGCTCCGCGGAAACAACGTTCTCTACATAGTTTTAGACGCTACACGACACTAAAGATAACTCGTGTGATCGGCTTTTTCCTCCAAGTGCACTGTTCAGACTTTTGTAATGGTACAACGTAGAGTGCCTTGAGCCCTTCGTGATAGCCAAGCCAAATCAGCGACCCCACAAAATTCCTTTTTAACAAATTTAGATGGTTCAGGAAATTGATATTAGCGCCGCGCGCTAAAACAGCTTTTTGTAAAGCGGAATATGTCCCTATCTGGGGTTTGGGTTTCCACAACTGACTGTATTCTAAGATCCTTAGGTGAAATTAAGCCGAATGAGATTTCGTCAACTACTTTGTGAATTAATTCCTCTGCCGTATTATGCCCTCTCCTTTAGTCTTAACTTGGGTGTAATGCATAAGCTTCTGAAGTTCTTGCAACAAGAGCTTAAACGCGTAAGAAACTATAACCGGTGCCACTTTGGCTTTTTCATCACATATCTTACAAACGTATTTACGCTGCTTCATATCATAGAAAGCAATTTGGCCGCAGATTTCACAAACATAGAGCGTGTATTTATCAGACTCCTCTAGAAGCCTGTCTCTGAGCAGCATAGCCGCGCCGTGTCCAATCAGGCAGTCTCGCTCCATTTCTCCGAATCGAAGACCACCACCACGAGCCCTACCCTCAGTCGGCTGCCTAGTGAGCATTTGAACTTGTCCCCGAGCCCTAGGATGAATTTTGTCGGCAACCATGTGATGAAGCTTCTGATAGTAAACCACACCAACGAAGACATCAGCTACAAACTTCTCGCCAGAAGATCCACTATAGAAAACCTCGCCTCCAGTATGACTAAATCCAAGCTTTATCAGATTCTTGCGGATTTCATCTGGACCTTCATTATCAAAAGGTGTGCCATCTACTGGCTTGCCCCTCGCTGCCGCACATTTACCTGAGAGAGACTCGACAAATTGCCCTATAGTCATTCTTGATGGAATAGCATGTGGATTAATTATTAGATCTGGAACAATACCCTCTTCTGTAAAAGGCAAGTCTTCTTGAGGAACAATTAAGCCGATAACTCCTTTCTGTCCATGTCGCGACGCGAACTTGTCGCCTAATTCTGGAATACGTTGGTCACGGACGCGAACTTTGACAAGTTTGCCACCTTCCCCAGATGACGTGATGAATATCGCATCTACGACACCGTTTTCTGAGGTACGCATGTCAGCTGAAGTATCTCGCATTGAAGGTCCTTTAACTTCGAACTCTTTGTATTCTTCGAGGAATCTTGGCGGGCTGACTCGACCTATTAAAACGTCTCCGCCGGCAACTGTGGATTCCAAGCCTATAATGCCATCGGGCTCCAGAAGCCGATAATATTGTTCTCCACGATATCCACGTATCCCAGGTTCCGGAACGACGAATTTGTCTCTGAGCCCTCCCAAATACTGGCGGCATTCAGCTTCATAAATTCTGAAAAATGTTGATCGCCCTAAACCGCGTTCGATGGAAGCTTTGTTGAAGATTATTGCATCTTCCATGTTATAACCTTCAAAGCTAAGCACAGCGACAACACAGTTTTGACCAGTTGGACGCTGCTTGTAACCCATAACTTCCATTGGTTCCGTTTCTACGAGGGGTGCTTGAGGATAATGCAGGATATGTGAACGAGAGTCTACCCGGTTTTGGAAGTTTGTTCCATAAACGCCGAGTGCTTGCTTAGCCATTGCAGATTGATAAGAGTTCCGTGGCGACTGGTTATGTTCAGGGAACGGTATGGTTGAAGCACAGATACCAAGGATAGTGAAAGTAGCTATCTCGGAATGTGAGTGCTCCGGACCGATCTTATCGAGGGATATTGCGATGTATGTGTTTTCTTCTTCAGAAGCATCCAAGTACTCGATTAAGCCGTTCTTGACTAGGTCGTCCCAAGTCCATTCCCCCGTGGTTATCTTTACAAGATGTTGAGGTTGAAGTCTTGATATGCCATTTTCAACGATTATCAGGGGCCTTCGGACTCTTCCTTCATCGCAGTTGGCGTGAAGCTCTTCCGCTTCAGCATGCAGTTTCGAGAAGTAGGTTATGTTAACTTCTGTCGAGATTTCACCCGTTCTTCTTTTCTCTCTGAAGATTTTCGCAAGCTCATTAGCCGAGCTGACGTAGCCTACGATGGTTCCGTCGGCGAAAACTTTGGCTCCTGAAACCTTTAACGTCTGATCAGCATCGTATGCTGGAACAGTACCCATTTCGAACAAAAGCTGCTTAATCTTTTCAGGATTAACACCCACGGAGATCGATGCGGACAAAGCTAAGTTCTTGACTAGACCACAGTTGGATCCTTCAGGTGTTTCATTTGGACATAAACGACCCCAATGAGTAGGGTGAAGGTCTCGTGCTTCAAAGTTGGGTTGACTTCTGCTTAACGGTGACTGAAGCCTACGCAAGTGGCTAAGAGTTGAAATGTAGTTTGTCCGGTCCAAAAGTTGGGTAATTCCTATTCTGCCTCTTCCCCAGTTTCCAGTCGCCAACGCATGCTGGAATCTCTGCGTAAGTATTCCCTGACGAACTGCCACGGAGACATTTATTAGGGGCCCCTTTACGCCTAGGCGTTCGAGTTGGTATTTCATGTCGCGAGTCAAGTTTCTGAAAGTTACCCTAAACAGATCTGCGAGCAGAGGACCAGCTAGTCTCAAACGTTTGTTCTTGAAATGATCTTTATCGTCTGGTTGTCTACTTCCAAGCTTAAGTTGGATGGCTCTGCAGGCCATTTCTCCTAGAAAGATTGCTTTATCTTTTCTGTATTTTTCGCTTCTGCCAAGATGCGGCAAAAAGTTGTTGTCAAGAGATGTCTCTGCCCTCTTAATGCGGTATTCTTCAACTTGTCCATGGGCTACGCGGTTCCCGATGAAAATTATAGCGTCGCCGGGGGTATCTACACCGAGGGCTTTTTCAAAAGACGAACCCAATTCAATTTGGATCTTTGAGTCGAATGAAACGGCTTCGGCTATGTCTTTGTCTTTTTCGATGGATAACGCACGCATAATAACTACGAGGGGGATTTCTGTTGGCACCCCTGGCATAGAAACGTAAATCGCGCCATCAGGCTTCAATTTCAACTCGATTCTTGCCCTGAAACCCACCGTGGTTGAGAATATTTTAGCCTGATAAACAGGCGAAGTCCCTTTGTCGTCAATATCGCAAAGTATGCGGTTTGGCGCCAAATCTTCCATTGCTACGATTACTCTTTCTGAACCGTTGACAACGAAATATCCGCCTGTATCGTCTGGGTCTTCTCCAGCGGCAATTAATTCTTCTCGCGATAATTGTGAAAGGAAACAGAGTTTTGATTTTAGCATCAGCGGTATGTTTCCAATGTAAACAAGCTCGGTGTCCTGTTCTCTGCCATCGATAACAGGAGTCATTTCCAAAGCAACAGGAACGGCGTATGCAAGATTCCTGAGCCGTGCTTCCATGGGGTAAATTTCGTGTTTAGAGCCATCAACTTCTGCCACGTACGCCCCTGTTATCCTCGATTGAGGATCTATCACCCAAATCTGCCCAAATTTTACTTTGTAGGGACTATCAGGCACTTCAATTGGGATTTCGGCGACTTCATCCACAACTTCCTGCAAACCATGGTCAATGAACTCGTTATAGCTGTCTAAATGTTGCCTAACTAATCCTTTCTCGTTGAAGAAAGATTTCAATAATATGTGAGTGTCTTCTTTCGAAAGTTCAGTCAAAGTCATTTATCCCGCAAATTTAATTACGAAACGATATTCATGTCAATACGCTTTTCGAATGGGGACCTTCTCAAACTTTTTGATTTCCACTGATGTTGGATCATCGAAATAGAAAAATAGTCTCCAATTTTTAAGAGCAACTCACACACTCTGTACAGCTCTAATATACTTTTTGTAAATTGGTTCATTTCTTTGCACTACAAAACTGTAAAGAAAAAGTTTAACTTCCAAGACAGTAAATTGGTCTATGGGGATGTTGGTTGGTCGACTTTTTAACTCCCATTGTTACATTCATAGGTTTCGTAATCGCACTCTTCTTTTTGAGCGGAATAAGAGTTCTAAAAGAATGGGAAAGAATGCCCATCCTCAGGCTCGGACGCTACGTAGGTTTGAAAGGACCGGGAATAATCTATCGCATACCCCTAATTGACAGGGCGGTCGCAAGAATCTCAACGCGACTGGACACAATTCAATTCCGAACCGAGTCGACCCTGACAAAGGACAATGTCCCCGTCAACGTGGATTCGGTACTCTATATGAAGCCCGTGGATTTGGAGAAAGCAGTTCTGAATGTTGAAAATTATTTCCAAGCACCCAACTTGCCTCACAAACCACACTCAGGGAAGTAATAGGCAAGGTCACACTCAACGAATTGCTCGCAGAACGCGAAAAAGTTGGGGCTCACTTGCGCGAAATCATTGATGAAAAAACCGAGGCTTGGGGAATAAAGGCAACAGTAGTCGAAGTGAGAGATGTAATTATACCAGGCAAATCTACAAGACGCCATGTCCAGGCAAGCTCAAGCAGAAAGAGAAAGAATGGCAAGAGTAACGCTGGCAACAGCCGAATTCGAAGCCGCTCCAAAAATGATAGAAGCAGCCAAAATGTATGAGGCACGCCCAGAAGGCCTACGACTCTGATGGATGAACATACTAACGAATTAGGCCAACAATCACAAACCAACACAATCATGCTTGTTCCAGCAGTCATGCCCGAAGCAGGCTAGCCACCAGTTGGAACATACGGTTTCAAAGACCTAACCAAGGACCAAAAAGACAGTGAACCAAAGAAAGCCTCAATAAAAAATCAAAAATAGACTCTTCGTAGATTTCCGAAAAATTGCCTCGCAGTCGGCAAGTATGTATTTGTGAGAGAAGTCATGATGGCGAGTGAGATGAAGCACGCCCTATCTGTTTCTTCTTCCTATTTTTTGGTAATTGCTAGGCGATAGTTTGCGTCTATATCTTCTTGAGTAAGCCCGTAAAACTCTGCGTATGCCTGCATATGTTCTTTCTTGTTTTCAAGGCATTCAGGATTAATGCAGATGTACTCGCCGCATACGCCCTCTTTTCGTTTAAGCACTTGATCGCAAGCAGGACAGTTCATAACCACACCTTCCCACTATTGCCGAAACCACCCTTGCCCAATTTCGTCACAAAGAAAATAATTGCCATTTTTCTTTCGAAATTTTTCTTAATAGTAGGTACTTCCACCGAAGGTTTTCGCAATTTCCGGATATTTACCCTCAAACTCACGCTTCGCATTGTGTGCCAAAGCATATTCTTTTTGGAGATTCTTAAGGTCTTGAGCCAATGCCATTATTCGGTCAGGATTGACGCTCATTTCTGCATTAAACAACCTCTCGGGGTCATTCATATTATCACTATATTTTTTTTCAAGCGCTTTATTTATCGGTCCCCCATAACCTGTCAAAGCCTCTAATTTCTGATGCAATTCTGATTCTGTCTTTCTAAGCTTAATAAAAGTCCCAATGAGCTCCTCTTCAGATTTTACAACGCTCAAACAATCACCTATACCTCGTTTGTTTGGGTCAGCTTATTAAATTATTCAATTAATAATTCCTTGGCGTTTCTACTATTCCAAATCGATTGTTAAGCAAATAGTTTTATTCCCGGTTCTACTTGCCAATTCTAACAGCACGTTCATGGAGGCGAATTTTTGGCGAAATGTAAAACATGCGGAACTGAAGCTGCTTCACCGAGGAAGAAATGGGTTATGGCGGGCAGAGCAGACAAAACAGGAAAGAAAACCCAGATAGAAATTGGACTTTTCGACTGCACAAAATGCAAAAAAACCTTCCGCACAACCCTAAGCAAAAAGAAAATCTAATGCTGGTTGAAAACGTTATCAAATCAACCCCTCTTTGTTTTCCAGAGCATTTAGAAGCAAAAAATACGCGAGGGCCATAGTTTGTTTGCGGTCAAGCTAGGCAAGTGTTCCTACTTTTTTGTGAGAGTTATTTCAATTGTGGAAACCATTCGTGGTCTGGTTTCGCCCTCTCTTGGCGGCATCTCCTGTGTTCCTATTGCAATTTTGCTTACTTTTAGGTCTTTTAGGAAACGGTTTCTAGTTATTTCAGCTGCATCAACAGCGGTTGTTATTGCTTGTCCTCTAGCCTTCAAGGTAATCTCTTTACCATCGTTCGCCGATAGGCCTGTGATAATTGCTAAAACATAGTCCATTGGCATTTTGTTTCCAACGAAAACAATCTTTGAATTTTCCGTCATTCTCCATTCACCATTTCATTATAACTCTATTGCCCATACAGCTCAATCTTGCTTATAAAGCGATTAAACAACAAATGATTTGATGTTTTCTTTCTAATGAGAATTGAGATACTGGGTTATTAGTGGTCCATGCCCAATTGGGTTCAAATACTATTTATGGACTGGGGGGGATTTGAACCCTCGACCTCTTGAGTGCAAGTTAAGCGTTCATACTGACTGGGCACTCGAGAGTTTGCCAAAAGTGGCACCACGTGGTAGGAAAATATAAATCAAGGAAACGCAATAATGCTATTTAGTGATATAAATGACTTCCAAAAACTTGGGGCCAAAAGGACAAGTTGTAATTCCGAAACGGATGAGAGACACTATCGGAATAAAACCTGGCACCCAAGTAACACTCGAAATGCGCGAAGACGAAATTGTAATAACCAAATCCAAAATAGAAGGCAAATACACCGAATACTACAGTTCAACTCGCGCTACTAAACTGAAGAAAACCGTCAACATTAAAGAAATTATGTCTGAAGAGGCCTGCGGCAGACATGCCCTACCTTGACTCAAACGTTTTCATCTATCCCGTTATTTATGATGAAGAAGCAGAACCAAAAGCAAGGAAAGCCAAAGAGCTTCTGCTGAAAGTAGAAAACGGGAAACTGTCAGCTTTCACCTCCACATTAACTTGGGATGAAGTTGTTTGGGTTGTCAGTAGAGTGATGGGCAAAAGCGAGGGCGTAATCCAAGGGAAAAAACTGCTTGGCTTCCCAAACCTCCAGTTTGTTGCTGCTGATGAAAGTATCTTGACACGCGCCCAAAGTCTAATGAACAAATACAAACTGAGCCCACGAGATTCAATACACATTGCCTCAGCGCTTGAGAAAAGAACAAAATCAGTCATTAGCGATGACGCCGACTTCGACCAAGTCAAAGAAATAAAACGAACTCCTCTTTAACAACGATTCTTTTTCTATCCCTTTGTCGCACAATTAAACCAAGCCTTTTTTTAATTACGCAGAAATCAGGTTCGAATGAAATTCATGGTGGACAGGGGGGATTTGAACCCAAACGGGTTCAGACGCATTATCCTATAAGGGTGCTGAACGGGGGATCCTAACCCCAATTATCCAATAAAATCCCAAATTTGAAGCTATTGGGGACTTTCTTAAAATATTAATCGAATCACTTGAGAAATCAAAGGTTTATGATGATGGCTCAAGTGTACCCCGTTTTGAACCCCTATGTTTTGGACAAAATGGTGATATGCTGAATCGGTCATTTTAAGGACTGTGTAGCGCCCGCTGCAAAGGTAATGAGACCCAGATACGCTTATTCTAAAGAAGAATACCTTTACTATTCCGCGAATAGCCTTGCTGTACCTTCTTTGCGATCACATAAATTTAATAACGCATTTAGCCAGCCCTAGTCTAATTGAGCCGAGACATTTTTGATGGAGGTGAATGGATTGATTTTTGTGAGCCTGGGCAAAATGAGGAAAAAACCTGATAAACCATTAACTGCAGACGCCACTGAAAGAATGGAAGGGTTCAAGCAGAAGGGAATAAAAATTCTGAACTGGTATTGGACCCTTGGACGCTATGACGTAGTCGTTGTATTTGAAGCGCCAAATGAAAAAGAAGCACTAAAATTTAACTTAGGCTTTGCGGACATTGTGGCTACGGAAACGATGGTCGCCATCCCGAGACAAGAAGCAATACAGCTCCTGTAATTCGAGTTAGCGAGCCCAGGAGGGAACGATTTGAACCCACACAGCAGGTGACACCACCTGAGTCTTTTTTTGGGAACAGCACTCTATGATTTTGAAAAGATTTTTTCTCGAGCGCGTAAACTCAAGATAATCTAGAGAACATAAAGTTTGGCAAAAACGCGATTAAGTAGACAGCGCAAGTGGTATCCAAAGAATCAAATTGACTCATGATAATAGGCAACTATTGGCGAACTACAGATGAAAAAACCGTAACATGCCTTGGCGCGATCGAATTCACCTGTGCATGTAAGCAAGTAGAAACAGCGATAGTCAAGCTAACACAATCCCATTTGGAGCAGAATTTTTAAACTAATTCTCCTTAAGCAATGGCATTTTGATGAACAAGTCGGAATTCAAAACCGCAGGTAACAAGATATTATCGCAAGATGCTTAGAAAACCTGATTCAGAAGTTATTTTTTCTGAATCATAGCTTCCATGTTGCGGTTTATTACTTCCATTTCTTTTTTCTAATGAAGCCTCTCAGCACTGCGCAGTTTAACGTAAATCTAGAACTATCCGACCCACCAAAAATCAAGAAACATTAAATGTTAAAGCCTTAAGACATTATCATTACTTGGGAATAATAATGGTTTCAAAGACAGTTTGGTTCACTGTTAAAGAAAAGAAATGGCAGGTCGGTTACTTTGGCAAGTTTTCTTGGACTGGTAAAGAGGAGTTTTGGGATTCTGATAACTGCACAGTTAGTCTAGCAAGAACTCTACAGGATAAGTGCTTAGTTGTTATTCGCAGCAGTCAAACAAAACGTAGCAGGTTTATGGGAAAAGAAGTTATGATTCGGTATATGTTGGGCTTTGAGATCTTGGGAAAACCTTCCGAACCAAAAACGGAGAAGTACACTGCAAGGAATAATATTCCAAGCAGGCGAGAGGGCCCTAAGGATCGGTGGGTCTTGCAGTTTGATGATAAACACTGGATCTGGGAGTGGGCACAAGAAGGCGAAAACATTACTAATTCAACAATTTACAGCCTATATCAAGTTGTAGTGAATGAGTTAGCGAATCCTTCGATTACTAGGAATAATATTTTCGATGCACACGTAGATGCGCAAAACGACAGGGTGATTCCAGTTGTCTATCAGCCGAGTGTCGACGCCTTAAAGAACTTCGTTCGCGAGGTCCACTGTGCGAAGGGACCTTCCAATTCGGATGGGTCTTATGAAATTGAGGTCTCCATTCTCTTCAATAACGAACGACTTCGTCAGCACGGGGTCTTTAATTCTATATACTCTCTAATCCGCCGATTGATATACGGCAGGGTGATGGATCTCGAGTCATTTAAAATTCTTGTCGGGAAGGATCCAGCAAGTGACCGATTCACATTCGAGGGGATATACAGCAATGAGCAGGGTATGAATGCCGATTCAATCCACGGCGACAAAACTCCTCCACCTGCACCGCAACATCCTATCAAGTACTATTTTGAAAACCGTAATCATCCCGTTATATTTGTAAACACCTCGAACCACGCAATGGCCGAGCACGACACAAACAACAGGATTTGGAAATGGGAGTACATCCCATGGCTAAAAGATACACCAATAAAGCTTGGCTCGAAGACGAGAAGAGAAATTGAACAAAGTTTCAGATGACTATTAAGATTCTAGCAAATTCTTACAGACTTCGCGTTCAAGATGAGGAACCGACTGAGTGTGTCGTCCTAAAACAGGGATGAATTTTCGCGACCTCTCAATTGACTTCAGCAGAGCTTCTGAGGTGTCAAAATTTTCCTTGAGAACCATAACTACCTTGTATTATATAGTGATACAACATATTTATGAAGTACGGCGACTTTATCTGCAGTGTCTTTTCTGTTTGGGATCGTGTGTTAATGTTTTTATATTTCTGTTCCTTAAATCAAATATAGAGGCGTAAGTCTCAAGTCAGAATTCAGGTGGATTTTGTATGAGTTTCTTTGTTGACCCAATTGGTCTTTTTTTGATAGGCGCCATTCTTTACGTCCTTTCCACGAACTACAACTTTGCCAAGTCAGTGACATACACACTTGCAGCTGCCACCTTGACCAGTTTCACGTTTGGAGGAATAGCGCTCTACCTTGACTGGTACCGATGGGTTATCCCTGGAATTGCCGACTTGAAAGGCTCATACATAATTCTAGATCAAGGCTTAACAGGCTTCACAAAAGAAACATTCCCAGCGTGGCTAACAATGATGTTCCTCACACTCTACCCTTTCTGGTTTGCCTTGGGCTACGAGATTGCTAAAAAATACAAACTTTCAAAGAAAATTGTTCCACTTCTCGTCATTGGTGTACTTCTGCTTGCGATTCCATCAATAGTTCAGTCGAGATTCATAGTTCATTAACCTCTTCATGGCGTTTGTGTTTTGGTTGTTTGTCTTGAATCGTTATTGTGTTTGCTGTTTTTGTCTGAATATTCCTGTTTTGTAGATGGCATTAGAAAGTAAATAGCTATCTAAAACGTAACGGAAGGAAGGGGGGTTGGGGCCAGAACTTACCGGTAAAAGCGGACGTGGGGGTATTTGAACCTAAACGGGTTCAGACCTCTTTACTTGAAGACTTTTCCAGAGTAAAAAGTGTATGGTACTAAAATTTTGTCTTCTCTCTCTGCTAAAACCAACTGCTAACTCAAAACTCCCTTTACTCTTACTATATTACAAACCCCTAAAGCACACCCTCAAAACAACACCAAACGACACAAAAACACAAAAAAAACAGATAGGGTAAGCTAAAGATTCGGTAGAATCTTTCTTTCAGCTTACCTTATATCAAGTGAAAAAGAAACCTCACAACAACGACAAGAACTATTATTAATACTACTACAACAATAGCATACCATAGCCACCCAGCTATTCCACCTTTGTTATTATGGAAAAACCTCATTTGTCCAATCACTCTTGTATAACTAACTCATTGTCTTTTCAATTCTGCTTAACGATTTGTGACTGTAGAACCACAACTACAAGCGCGCTCCAAATACTATTTATTTTATACCGAGTTTTTTTATGCTGGCTTTCTCCTTTGTCGAGATTTTTTGACGAGCCTTTGTACTTCTTCATTTTCCATATACCAAACCATCTCTAACCAGTTTGCCGTAGTCGTTGTGGTCGTCGTTGTTGGAATTAAGTTTTAATCGAACCGCTGAACATCCATAGTGCTTTGAACGAGAATATTAAAGTAAAATGCTTGAGAAATGAAAAACGCCAAGAAGCTACTCCAAAACTAAACTTGGAAGAGAAAGGATCTATTGGTTTACCTGGATTGACAAAGGCTATAGGACGTCGGTATTTTCATCTGAAGATTGGTTTCTTCTATCAGTTTCATCGTCAGCAGTTTTGTTGTCTGTGTCGGTTTTGTCGTCAGCAGCTTGATTCTTTTGGTCAGTGTTGTCGTCTGAAGATCGGTTCTTTCTATCAGTTTCATCGTCAACAGATCGATTCTTTCTATCGGTGTTGTTGTCTGAAGATTGGTTCTTTCTGTCTAAAAGTTCCTTTCGTATTTTCGGGTTTCCCATTTTCTCAGAAATTCTCCTCTATTTTTGTTTTAGGTATTTAAGATATTTTCGAGTAGGCCATAGCCCCTTGAAGTCTGCAACGTTGAGCAATAACGCGCGCGGATGGCTTCGTAAAAACAGCCGGAGCCAAAAAGAGGGTAGCTATTGGTTGACTGCTTTTCTAAGATTTTCTCTTGCTTTATTGAAGACGTTCTTAACCTCTTCAGAAGTCGCCAAGGCGGCTTTTTCTAACTGTCTTTCTATATCCGAAACCACTTCTTTATAGGGCATGGAAACGTTAGCTTCTACGCCTTTTGCCGTTCTGAGACCACAATTAAAGCAAAAATATGCTTTTTCAGGAAGGTCTGTGCCACAATTAGAACAAAACACCATATGCTTTCGCCTATAGTACAAAAGAATAAGGGTTGCTTAAAAATCATGTGCGCTGCCAATCCGAAGGTGTGGGGTTGCTGTTAGCTTCCAATCACATCGCCTTAAGAGCGGTCTAAAGGTTAGCAGAAATGTTGCATGCGTTGTGGGAGGTGAATTTGAATTGCAGAGAAAAAATTGACATTATTGAACGGTTGAAGAAAATTGAGATGCGGTTATTACGATTTGTAGTTTTCATTTTTTCAAATACTGTTTATTATTTCTTAAAAACAAAGAGGTGACACGCAAATACTTGCGGTTGCAAAAATGTAAAAACCCATAGAAAATAACGAAAAAATTCTGAAAAAAAAGAGAGCGTTGGTTATGTCGCAAGTCTATTCTTAGCTCTTAACGGTTCCCTTTCAATAAGCTGCTTTTCAAAAGGAATATCTTGTTTTTTTATCTAATCTATTTTCTTAAGTTCCTTCTTTAATCCGTGCCCCGCGCGCTTCGCAATTGCGGCGGACGAGTTTATGAAAGTTATTGCAGTCTATATCCAACTGGAAGTGGACTGGGGGGGATTTGAACCCAACAGGGTTCAGACTGCAATAATTAGAAAATGCTTTCCCGAATCAAATAGACTTTCTATTATGAATGATGGCTAGGTGGGTTGCTTAGATATTAAGCAAATCCCATCGCAAGAACCAATGCTTAAGCGTTTCAACTGCAGCGACCGAGTCGAGATATGGGACTTGAACACCCTAAAAAAGCATGGGTTACTCCATTTTAGGGCTTATTTTAGTGTTTTACAACTGATTGCGACACTTCAGGCAGCATGTTTTGCTCGACTTTTAACTTGCCAGCGCGGCCCAGGTATAACTGTTAACGCTCAAATAATGAGTCAGTCAGGGCAAACTTTTGACATTAAGTTTGACTTATCTCAAGTTTTCTCGCAGTATGGTAAAGGAGGCTATACTTTACTTTTCTGGACGGAACAGAACACTGTTTGACCACATTTTCTGTTTGGAATAGTTGAGATTTTCGTTCTTTTCTTTATTTTATTTCCAGAAGAAGCGATCTTCAGCTAATGTTTGAACCAAACTGTAACCGTCATCGAGCATTTTTGTCAGTTCAGGTTCACCTTTGGCTATAATGTGTTTTGCTGAGTTGTTTGAGTTTGATATTTAGCATGTGATTTTATTTTTACAATAAATACCAAAGCAATTGTCATACAAAATTGCTATAAATATTACGCGGTTCCTCCCACAAAATTCCTGCGGTGCTATTTGTTTTCAAGTTCTCTTAACAAATAGGTTTGCTTTATCAATTTTGCCGAGTTTGATTAGCATTAGGCTTTTACCAACTATGGCCTCGTTAAAATCATGCTTCATTTTTAGTGCCTGCTCAAAGTCCTGCAATGCTTCTTCATAGTCACCCATTTTTCCATGGACGATTCCTACGGTGTACCAGATTTTGTAGTCGCCGGATTTTTGATGGAGAATTTTTTCGTAACACTGGAGAGCTTCCTCAAGCCTACCCAGAAGTCTGAAGGGAATAACCTTGTATGAATTTGCTTCGATGCTGTATGGGTTGAGTTCCAATGCCTTTTCGTAACAGGCTAAGGCTTCAGTATGCTTGTTTATGCTGCTTAATGTGGCACCTTTAATTAGCTAAACTTCGGTCATTAAGATAAGTGAAATTTTGCGGATTTCAGACTAGTTCGTTGGAGAAGACACATGCGCATGCTGTCTTGTGTTTCGTGTAGGTTTCAAATAATCTTGCGGAGACCTCTTTGTCTCTTTGAGTGAATTTGGCCTTGGCTTGATCAAGTTTCCCTAATAGAAGTTTTATGTGCTTGATGACGAAGTCTAAACGTGATCTAAGTAGTGTGATGGTTTGAAAGCGCCTTTAAGAGGGTTTGTGAAAACTTTTTCGCCCCTTAGTTTCCAATTTTTTAGCGTTTGCCGAATTTGAAGTGAAACGATTTTTTTGGAGGATCCAATCTGACTAAGTCTTGACATGATTTGAGTAATGATAGATCTTCGGCATTGCCTCTTTGTTTTACAGTGTTTCTTAGATAAGGCAAAGCTTCGCTAGGTCGCCCTAATATCATCAGGGTCAGTCCGCATGAATAATTGTCATCTGTGTTTCCCCTCTGTTCAACTGCTTTTTCGAAGTACGTTAAAGCCTCATATTTTCGCCCCGCATCAAAAAGGGCTTTTCCATACCAAGAAAAATCATTTACGCTTTCCCTTTTCTCCATTGCTGTTTTCAGATGTAAAAGTGCTTCTTCAACGCGCCCGAGGTGTAAAAAAGAGGCTCCAAGATAGTGATTCTCTTGAGCTGCCCCCCTTTTCTTCGTTGCTTCCTTAAGATATGGCAGCGCTTCTTCATACCTGCCTAAACGAAAATATGTTGCCCCGCACCGAAAATTGTTTTCAGCGGTTCCATCTTGTCGAACTAAAGTTTGCAAACTTGGCAATGCTTCAGCATATTTTTCCGATTCGAACAAAACTGAAGCTTTTTTTGCAGATTCTTCAAGTACACTAACTTTATCTTGGCACAGTTTAAGCCAGTAATTATCATTAGAATTTCCGCTAAGTTCCGCTTCATTTTTCAAGAATCTGAGGGATTGTGTGAATCGCCCTAGCCCAAAAAGGGTTACTCCCAGATAGTGATTATCTTCAGCATTTCCACGTTGAAGGAAGGAATTGTCTAAATGGGGCAAAGCTTCTTCATTTCTGCCCAAGTTATAGAGCGTCAATCCGCACCAAAAGTTGTCGTCGGCATTTCCTCTTTGCCTGTAAGCTTCCCTGAAGTAAGACAGGGCTTCGTCTCTTCTGTTCTCTTTAAAAAGTGCTCGTCCACACCAATGATAATCGTCTGCGTTTCCTCTTTGGTTCACGGCAAACTTGAAGTAATGCAAAGCTTCGGCATTTTCTCCAGATTCAAATAATTTTATGCCTTTCTGAAAAACTATAACTGTTGCGGCTTCTAACGAGTTTTTGCACTCTTCAAACGTTTTGAAGTAAGTTGGATTTTTATCAAGGTCTACTGCTTTTTTCAAAAACTCTAATGCCTCATTTGGTCTTCCCAACTGTAAAAGAGTAGTTCCAAGTGAATGATAGTCATTAGCTGTCCCTCTTTGCTCAACCACACTTCTTAGTAATGGCAGTGCTTCCTCCTTTCGACCCAAATCAGAAAGCGTTGTTCCATACCATAGTTTATCGTCGAATGAGCCTCGCTGTTTTGTCGAAATTTCAAAGTGATGTAAAGCTTCATTTTTTCTTCCTAATCTAAAAAACGTCAAACCTAGGTAAAAATTGCTCTGGGAATCCCCTCTAAGTTTCGTTACATTCTGGAAAAGAGGTAAGGCATCTTCATTTTTTCCAGAGCTAAAATGCAATATAGCTCTTTGATAATCACCTTCGATTCCACTTTCTAATCTATCTTGGCAGCGTTTTAGCATGACGGCAAAAGTCAAATTCTTGTCGCGTTGAGCTGCACTTTTAAGAAAAGGCAAGGCTTCTTCGAAGCGTCCCAATTCTAAATACGAAGCTCCTAGGTAATAGTTATCGTGTGGAATTCCTCTTTTCTTAACTGCTTCTTTGAGATAAGGCAAAGCATCTTCGTATTTGCCTAGGAAGTAAAGTGTGGAGCCACACCAGTGATAATTGTCAGCAGTCCCTCGTTTCTTTGCCTCCTTTTCTAGAAGAGTCCAAGCCTCATGATACTTGCCAATATTGCAAAACCTTCGACCTCGGTCAGCATTGCTTTCATTAACAAGTTTCGCGTGAGCTTTGTTGAGAGCAAAACGTACTTCTTGAACAGACTCAAATTTGGAGATAAGCTGTAAATGATTCTCTTCCATTTCCTGCCGAGTATACAGACTACTTAGACCGAGAGCTTCTTCGTATCGTTCCTCGTTTACTAGTTGAACTATTCTTATTTGCTCAGAACTCATTTTTGCGCCTCTTTCTGTGGGGCCTAATTAAGTCAATCTTTCTATTCGTCTAAGCTCCTCGAGGAATTTTTCGTATTCTTCTTGTGACATCGTGGAGTCATTCAGCAAAGCCCATAAGAGTTCTAGGATTCGATTGAGAACGTTATAAGTCTCTGATACCTTTGCGTTCTGGGCAATATTTAGTAATTCGCTCTCTTTGCATTTCACCCCGTAATTTCGTGTTTTACCGGAATAGTTTTCCGCTATTAAACGCGCAAGGCTTATGGACTTATCAAGCTGTTGAGATGTCCAATTTCTATGTGAAGCAGTATTCTGCGAAGTTCTTTGATTGAACTCTCTTTCATAAAGGCTTTTTTCATCAGTGTTTTGACTGTCGCTGTTAAGGCTTGAAGGAGAATCCTCGTCGCGAATAAGTTCTTCCTGCAAGATTATTTCTTTTCCTTCCTTTTGGAAATGTTCGAGACCATGAATCTTCAGGATTTCATGCGTCTGTACATGCTCAAAGATAAATGTTGGTTCTTTATTGTCATCGAGGTCTATGGTTACATTAACTAGTGGTTTTTCGCCAATAGACTTGATATAAAAATCAAAATCACCTAGATGGGAATACATGACACTTTTTTCAGATTTATAATAAACTCGCTTTCTCACTATTTTAATTGTGACAAGAAGGGATTCTAAGTCAGGGAATACAATCTGTACTGTGGACCTTATTGGATAGTGTGAAAACGGCGGGATTATTGTATAAAAATAAAGCGGACCAACAATTGTCCCATATCCGTTTGGCTCCACAGGTGCTTCAAGTTTTATATGAGCGCCTTCTGCTGTTTTGATAGCTGCGCCTTTTGCGACACATTCCATCGGATTAATGTTAAATCCTGCCATTTCAAAATTTTTTAGCTGTTGCAGAAGCTCGCTTGTCGCACCCAACTCTTTTAGTTCTTCAATGACTATGTTACGTACGCACGGCATCGAAGTTGGTCCCCCAACCCATAGCACGTGATCCAATTGATCTGCACCCAGTTCGGCGTGGTGTAAAGCAGTTCTTATGGGTCCTTTGCATCTTTCAAGGATTGGCATTATTGCTGTTTCTAATTCTTGCCGCGACAGCTCCATATCACGCCCACTTTCTGAATTTACATTAGTAGTCATCTTTTTAGACAATCGGATCTTAGCTCTCTCGACTTCATCCCGTCTTAACTCAAAAGGAACGGTACTCTTTTCAACACAATATTTCTCAACGAGATAGTTAGTTATTGCTTTGTCCATATCTATACCTCCAAGATTCTCATCTCCTGAAGTGCAAAGCTCACCAAGTCTAAGTTCTCCGTTTTGAGGAAGTAGCAATCCGATTGTTACGTCGAGAGTTCCTCCACCTAAGTCAAAGGTAAGAATCCTCGATTTTTTTTCGGTCTTCAAACCATAATTTAGGGCAGCGGCAGTAGGTTCAGGAATTGTGGTAACCTCTGAAAAACCTGCTCGCCTCGCAGCTTCGATTATAGGCACGTAGCGGGTTGTATCAAAATACGCTGGGATACCGACTACTGCGCGATTCAAGTTTTCTCCAATCATAGGATTAATATTTTTATTTTCGGCGTCTTGTTTAATTTCCCGCAAAATGAATTCCAATATGTGTAAAGGCGTATATCGCTCCTCACCAACTTTTATCAAGATTGAGTTGTTTTGTCCTCTTTCGATGTCAAACTCGAATCGATCTAGTTCATTTCTTTGCTTGGCCGTATCGTAAGTCAAGCCTATTAACCGTTTTGCCCCCCAGACCAATAACTTGGGGGCATTGAAACCTTCTGCTTTGGCTTGTCTCCCTACCAATTTTTTTTGACCGTTGCCATCAAAAAGGACGTAAGAAGGAAAGTTCTTCCCAAAGAAGCTTGGTCCATACTTGCTTGATCCTACGCTCTCAACCATTATAACGTCTTTTCCCATTTGAAACGCGGCGGCTGAATTGCAGGTTCCTAAGTCAATTCCCAATGTTTTATTCATTTTTCCACTTCGATATTTGTTTTCGAATTTTCTGTTTCAAGTTTATTTCGGCTTATAATGACTTCTGCAGCTCTCAAAATTAGGTCATTCTTGCTCATTTGAGCCTTTATTAAATACCCTTTTCGAGTAACTTCAAGAATCGAACCATTTGGTTGTGTATCCAAACGATCGCCGGCAAATTTATGATATAGTGCATTGAACTTCTCACCTTGTTTCACTTCAATCTCCTCAATACCTTCATCTTCTAAGATTTGTTTTGTTCTTTTGTAAATCCATGTGAGCTCGGTCGTTTTATTATTTTTGAGAAGAACCTGAAAATGGTCAAGTACCAAAAATAAGTCACTCACTACCCTGTTGTAGTTGTTGGTCAATTCTTTTTCTTTTCTCCAACTGGATGATCCCCAATTCTCCATTTCGTCTTGCAGCAGCTTCATCTGCGTGTTTTGGTTTTCAGATTGAAAGATTATTCTTTGTAGCTTTTCTCGAATCTCTGAGAATGGGGTCTGTTTATATTCAAAGTTAAGAGGCAACTCTTTAGTTTTAGAAGTTGCCACTAAAGCAAATGTTGCAAACCCAGCTAAACAAATTGCAGTAGCCCAAGTCACTAAGGAAAAAGATAATGTTGCTAAGTAGTATTTTTCAACAAATGTTACAACAAAGATTAGTGTGAGAAGTACAATTGAAAAACGATAGATCTGAAGATATTGCTTTGAATTTGAAATTAAAACTCTCCCAACAAAGATTAGCAACGGAAAAAAAATTAATGCACTCGTAAATACAAAAACTTCTTCAAACAAATCTGAGTACAAAAGAGTTTGTCTTGCTGATAGAATTGAGAATCCCACTAGGCACAGAGTAAAACCAACAAGGAATAATCCAATTCCTTGACTTCGGCTCACCGATTGAGAAAGTTTTTTGGTTTTATTTGCTAGGGTTTCAAAAAAGACATTTCGATTCATTATTCTCTTGATTGTCTGAATCGTTTCACCTACCCGACATATGATCTTAAATCGGTTCCAAGGCTTTCCTTGGTGCCCCTAACCTTGGTGAGACCAAGTCTCAGGTGATTTGCCGTTATTTTAACTTTCTTGGGGTCAAAGTCAGCATCTCTAATCGAAGACCAGATTGCCTCACGACAAACATCCATTATATCTGCCCCTGAAAAACCTTCACTTTGTTTTATGAAATCATCAATAATGATGTCTTGAGCGAGAGGCTTCCCTTTCAGATGGATCTTGAAAATTGCGTTCCTTTCGGATGCGTTAGGAAGAGGAACGACAAGTTGGTAGTCAAATCTTCCAGGGCGTAGTAGCGCTTGATCAAGCATTTCAGCCCTATTTGTTGCTCCAATGACAAACACGCCTTCACTGTTTTCAATACCATCCATCTCGGATAGTATTTGATTAACTATAGTGTCTGTTACACCGGATGAATCTCGTCCCCCCCGATTTGGAGCAATTGCATCTATTTCATCAAAGAAGATCACGCAAGGAGCCACCTCGCGTGCTTTTGCAAATAGAAATCTGATCTTCTCTTCAGATTCACCGACCCATTTGGACCGAATTTCAGGACCCTTTACAGATATAAAATTAACTCCACATTGACTTGCAACAGCTTTAGCAAGCAAAGTTTTTCCAGTTCCAGGCGGACCGTATAGAAGTATGCCACGGGCAGGTTTAACACCTATTTCATCCAGAACGGCGCGTTTAGAAACAGCATACGATATGTTTTCTACAAGCAGCCTTTTCACTTCACTAAGCCCGCCAATATCATCCCATGTAACCTGAGGAATCTCGACTAACAGTTCCTTCAGCGCTGATGGAGCAATTTTTGCTAAAGCATTGTCAAAATCTATTTGACTAATTTTTAGCTCTTCTGTGGGAAGTATTTCTCCCTTTTCAAACGCATCTTGGGAAAACGAACGCCTTAGTGAATTATATGCGGCTTCACGACACAAACCAGCAATGTCCGCTCCCACATACCCCACACTTTTTTTTGCGACAACATCCAGATTAACGTCATCGAAAAGAGGCATGCGACGGCAGTGTATTTCCAAAATCTCTTTTCGCCCTACCGAATCCGGTATTGCGATGTGGATTTCGTGTCCGAAGCGACCTTCACGCCTCAATGCAGCGTCTATTGAGTTTATTCTGTTTGTCGTTCCAACAACAATTACTCCTCTTAGTTGTTTAAGTCCGTCCATTAGAGTCAACAAGGTAGCCACTAGTCTTTGTTCAACCTCACCTTGGGATTTCTCGCGTTTTGGAACTAATGCATCAATTTCATCGATAAGAATTACTGAAGGAGCATTTTTTTGAGCTTCTTCAAAAATAACGCGCAATTTCTTTTCGCTTTCACCAACAAACATACTAAAAATTTCCGGTCCACTAATTGTGAAGAAATTAGCTCCCACTTCGTTTGCCAAAGCCTTCGCGATAAGTGTTTTGCCAGTCCCCGGTGGACCATGCAATATTATTCCCTTTGGCTGGGATACCCCCAAGTATTCAAAAACGTCCGGAAATCGAAAAGGGTATTCAACAACTTCTCTTATTGATTTGATTTCTCGGCTTAATCCTCCGATGTCTTTATAGGTTATTGGCACCGTTTCCGATTGAATGATTGAATTAGCAAATTCAGTTGTAGGTACAATTAAGACGATACCTTTTGGGGCGACGTTATTAATTACGACAATGCGCGCGCTGTTTGGGTCACCACTAAACGCATAAACAGCAGTTTTCTCATTTCGGGATACCGGCTTACCAATGAAGCGGACCGTGTCTCTTTCAGAAAAATCGGAAGGTACGTATAATTCGATCTTTGCGGCATTAGCCGGATTGATTTCTTCAATATCAACTAACTCTCCATCTTTGACATTAAGATGTCTTTGTTTAAAACGGTCTAAACCAATTTCATTTGCAGTGCCATACCTTATTTCTGAAAGAATAACCCCGCAGGTCTTACCGCCTTTATTTATTCTAAGAAATTTTGGTTTATTTCCAGAGCCTATTTGTATAGTCTCAAAACTAGGTAAGTTGGTTTCGATGATTGCTCTATGGGTAGCATCGAGTTCGGCATTACCCTTTACTCTAAGTTGAAATTTTGCGGGTACAACATCCATTTATCCTTTGCCTCGTTGCGTTGCAGTTTATATTAATTTAACATTGATAGCGCTTGGTCTTAAGACTTTGGTAACTGTCTGAAATCCGCAAACCGCTTTTCAAATTTGGGAAATAGGGGTATATTACTTTGATCTAATGCTTGCTTGGGTGCTGTTGGCTTTTATTTCCGGATTTTTCTTAACGTTTAGAGACCTTCATCTTTCTTTCCGAGTTTGATCAGCATAAGACTCTTGCCAACAATGGCTTCGTTAAAATCATGCCTTAATTTTAGCGCCTGTTCAAAGTCTTGCAACGCTTTTTTATAATCACCCATTTTTCCATGGATTATTCCTAAAGTGTACCAGGTTTTGTGGTCTTCAGGTTTTTGCTGGAGAATTTGTTCATAGCACTGGACCGATTCCTCAAATCTACCTAAGGTCTGCAACGAATAACCCTTGTATGAATTCGCTTCTGCACTGTCTGGTTGAAGTTCCAAAGCTTTTTCGTAAGAGCTTATCGCTTCGTCATGCTTGTTTAAGCTACATAATGTTGCCCCTTTGATTAGCCAAGCTTCGCACGAATTTTGATTTAGTTCAATTGCCTTGTCGTAGCATTTAATTGCCTCAGAGCATCTTCCGAGTTTTCCGAGAATGACACCTTTGAGCAGCCAAGCCTCAGCATAATCAGGTCTTAGTGCCAAAGCCCGTTCATAGCAATCAGTGGCTGATTCATACTTTCCGGCTTTCTCCATTTGCAAGCCTTTGTCGAGCTCGTTCTTTGCTTCGGAAATCTCAGGGATTTGAGCCATGGTCCTTCACCGCAAATATTCTTTGGCTGGGTTCGAGCCGTGAGTTTTTTTTCTCTCCTCACCGATTTTTTCCATATTTTGAAGAACCTTACCAATTTCAATCATCGCAGGACTGTTTAAGAGCTCATCAACTCTTGAACGAGTTCTTTTTATTTCCTGAGCGGTTTTGCCATTTGTTTTTTCCATTTCCGTGAAAAGTAGCAATACAGATGCTCTCAGATCCGCAACATACTCGAAAATATAAATCAGGCTCTCAGAAGATCTGGCACTGTCAACGACCAACGCTTCTGAACAACTCAAGATACATTTTCTTAATGGTTTTTTTCCCACTGACTTGAATAAGCTCGTCCAAACGTGAAATTGTATTCTTCGTTGTCCTCTGCAATTCTTGTCTTAATTCTTCATAATTTGAATCAAACGGTTTGTCGACGAATTCTTGTTCTTGAGTTACTGACTCTTTTTTATCTTCTCGTTTTGCACCATTTTTTCTTGAATCCACAGGTTTAGAGCCTCCTCTACAAGTTCAGTTAGCGAAATATCGTGTCTAATTGCCTGGACTTTTGCTTCTTTCCAAAGTTCAGAATCTACTCTCAGGGAAGTTACGAATTGTTTCTTTTCGTCTTCGGGCAAACCAACACCAATGTAGTAAATATATTTTGTAGTATTTATATTTTTACTGCAACATTGAATTGGAAAACTGATAAGGAAACAAAATGAGCAGAGAATAAAGCCTATTGAGCAACAAGCATTATCTAGGTTTCAAGTCTTTCCAGATTTGGGACTTGAACACCCTAAAAAACCACGGGTTATTCCATTTTGACGATTTTTTTAGTGTTCAACTTCAAATCATAACACTTCAGGCAGCGTATTTCGCTTGATGCTATCCTGCCCCCGCAACACCCAAACTCGCCGACATTTGAACCTTATGGGGTCAATGTATAGTTCCTATTCCCAGTGGACTGGGGGGGATTTGAACCCCCGACCTCTTGAGTGCAAGTCAAGCGTTCATACCAGCTGAACTACCAGCCCGCAGTCGCAGTTTTCTTGGATTCTTAAGCGGTACTTTGATATTTAGCTTTTGTCCGCGGGAATCCTCATCCGATAAACAAACGGTGTAATTCAGAAATCGGTTTTGGATCAAACCACAAAACCCATAAACTAAACAAGCCAAATAATCGAATCAGAGGTCTTTAACATGCTTACTTTCACTTCATTAAAAATAGTTCCCCCAATCGACGCCAATTTAGTATTGGGACAAGCTCACTTCATAAAAACTGCCGAAGACCTCTATGAAGCAGTTGTCAATTCAGTTCCAAATGCAAAGTTTGGTTTGGCTTTCTGCGAAAGCAGTGGACCTTGTCTAGTCCGGAGCGAAGGAAACGATCCCGAACTGAAGAATCTCGTTGCGGCCAAAGCTCTCGAGCTCGCGTGCGGTCACAGCTTCCTCATAATTATTCGAAATGCATACCCCGTAAATCTTCTAGACAAAATCAAGGCGGTACCCGAAGTCTGCAGCATCTTCGCAGCAACCGCAAACCCGCTGGAAGTTATCATTGCGGAGACAGAGCAGGGAAGAGGAATAATGGGCGTAATTGACGGCTCCAAATCCAAGGGCATAGAAACAGACGAAAACATCAAAGAACGCCGAGAGTTCCTTCGAAAAATCGGGTACAAGCTATAACTTTTGAAAGAAAGCAAACCCGAAACCCTTTTACTTCAGCAATCCAACAAAAAACAAAGAAACCCCGGTGTTTTTCATGAGCACAACCAACCCAGACCTAAACCCAATGGAAGAAAGAAGACAAAGAATGCTTGAACAACAGGAACAACTCAGAACTCGCATGAGCAAAATAAAACACAAAATCGCAGTCATAAGCGGCAAAGGAGGCGTAGGCAAAAGCACTGTCACAGTCAACTTGGCTGCGGCATTCGCAAAAACAGGACACCACGTCGGCGTTCTAGATGCAGACATTCATGGACCAAGTGTTCCACGGCTCTTGGGCTTAACCGGTAAAGAGGTAAAAGTTGGACCTCCAGGTGCTTTTCCCAGTTCTTGGACCCCTTGGCATGAAAGTTATGTCAATAGATTTCTTCATGGCTGAACAAGTCCCCACAATTTGGCGCGGGCCACTCAAAATGGGTGCAATACGCCAGTTTCTACAAGAAATCGTCTGGGGCGACTTAGACATCTTATTTATTGACTTGCCGCCGGGAACAGGGGACGAACCCCTCACAATCGCTCAGCAACTTCCCGAATTAGACGGCGTAATCGTCGTTACCATGCCCAGCGAACTTTCAAGCAGCATAGTCAAAAAAGCAATTACTTTTGCGCTAAGACTAAACCTTCCAATCATAGGCGTTGTCGAAAACATGAGCGGCTTCATTTGCCCACATTGCGGAACAAAAACTGAAATATTCCAATCCGGCGGAGGTAGAAAAATGGCAGAAGAATCCGGTGTACCCTTCTTAGGTAGCATTCCGATTGACCCAAAAGTCGGCGTCGATGCTGATCAAGGCAAACCATTCATAATTGCACAACCAGATTCTGAAGCAGCCAAAGCTTTCACAGAAATCGTTGAAAAAGTCGAATCTTACTTAATGAAGAGAGAACAAAGCAAAACGCTAAGCCTTAACAAAATGCAAAATATTTCTTTACAAAATAAAAGAGTTGGAGAGCGAATTCTAACTTATCGTTGCTCTGCGCTCTGCCAGTTTAGGGTTTCGATAAAGCTATCTCTATCGTGGAAACCATTCTGGATTTTGTTTCGCCTTCACGTGGCGGCATCTCAGCTGTTCCAATGGCTATGCTGGTCACTGATAGGTCTTTCAAGAATCTGCTTCTGGTAATTTCTGCGACATCGACTGCGGTGGTGATTGCTTGACCTCGTGCTTTCAAGTGTAATCATTTTGGCTGTTCCTGAAGAGAAAGCTGTTATGATTGCTAGCACGTAGCTCATTGGTGGTTTGTTTCCGACGAAGATGACATCTTGTTGTCTTTCCGTATTTTTTTCCTCCTAATTTAGTGTCTGTAACGTTTGTGACTTCTTTCCGAATTCACAAGACGCTAAAGTTCCTATACTCCAAACTTCCTTATAAATTGAATCAAAATCCCCCTGAACTCTTTGACGTTGAAAAGTAGGCTACTTCATGGAAGTCAGGATGCCAAACGAAAATTTTTAACCCTTTACACCTCAAAGAAACAGGGGGAATTGGGAAAACGCATTTAAAAAACCACCCCAACCTAACTGCAAGGAGCTGCAATATAGGTGGGAAAAAAGCGGGCGGAAGAAAAGTCAGAGCCTAAAGCAAAATTCGACTACCGCTCCTCCAGATTCTTCGCGCTTCTATTCCCAGCAGTCTACGCCATAGCCCTTTCGATTTTCTGCATAGTCTACCAAATTATCCCCGGTCCAGAATTCCTAGTCCTGATGTTCCTCATCTACGCAGCCTACAATCAGACAACGTGGCGCTTTCTAAAAGACTGGCTCCCATTCATCACAATTTTTCTCTCTTACGAAGCCATGTACGGCATAGTAGGTGTTGTTGCAAAAAACAATCTCCATTTGGGACCTTATGAGCTCGAACTTCAAATGTTTGGCCAGATACCCACGATCGTTCTCCAGCAGACAATTCGGTTGCCCGTCTTGGACTACATGGGCGCTTTCTTCTATTCGCTGCATTTCTTTGCCCCAACAGTTTTCGCCTTCATTCTGTGGCGAACAAGTCCAAAAGACTACTGGAAATACACAATAGGCTTTGGTTTTTGCACTTACGCAGCACTGATTACTTTCCTCATCTACCCAGTTGCACCACCATGGTGGCAACTCAATTCCGTCTACTCCCCAGCATACACGGGAACAACTGTAATCAGAATTCTCACTGCGTCCGTTGATCATAATCTTGGCCTCCCAGTTTACCGCACACTATTTGACTTTCTCAGCCCCAACCAATTTGCCGCGTTTCCCAGTATGCATTCGGCATTGCCTTTTCTGATATCCTTGTTCGCCATAAAAATCTGGAGAAAAAAAGCACTTCTGGTGCTTATTTTCCCAATTGGTGTATGGTTTAGCGCAGTTTATCTTGGCGAACACTATTTCGTGGACGTTCTGGGTGGAATCGCATATGCAACAATTGCATTTGTTGCAGTGGAAAAAATGCTGCCATATCTGAGCGGGAAAATCGGCTTTCTGACGAAACACGTTCCAAAAACGTAGATTAAATTTAAACAAGCCTTATTTTAGATATCCACGCCATAATTTCTTTGTTTCGATAGATTGCCCAAAATCTTTTCCTTTAAAGGGATGACAATAAATGGCTACGTATTTAAGATGGCGAATCGCTTATTTTGGAAGGTGAGGGGTTCGTGACAACCAAAAACGATTCGCTCATAGCTTACAATGTTTTAAATAAAAAGATAATCAGTAATGGATTCTGCACTTTATGCGGTGCTTGTGAGGCTTCATGCCCAACCGGTGCGATATCGGTTGAAGATGAAAAGAACCGCCGTCTATTTGATTGCTCAAAGGACTTAGATCTTTGCCCAATCTGCTATGAAACGTGCCCACACTCCGAGGCACTTCTACTCAGAGTTCTCAAATCAGTTTCTGACGCTCCTGGAAGAGACGAGGCACTTGGCTACTATCGGAAAATAGTCCTCGCCCAAGCCACCGATCCAAAGCTAAGAGAGCTTTGCCGTGGCGGTGGAGTTGTAACTTCACTATTAACATACGGTGTAGAGCAAAAACGCTTTGACAGCGCAATAGTCTCCAAAGCAGAACCAGACAACCCCGCCAAACCTAAAGCAGCAGTAGCCACAGTACCCGACGACATTCTGTCAGCAGTCGGCAGCAAATTCTTCCCATCTCCAGTAGCCAAAGCTTACGGCAGCGCAGTTTATGGATACGGTAAAACAAAAATCGCCTTCGTAGGCGTACCCTGCCACGTTCTAGCACTTCGCAAAATCGAAGCTTCACACCACAAAATAGGCAACAGCCTCGCCATAACAATTGGCCTCTTCTGCTTCGGAACCTTCTCAATGACGCCGCTGCTAAAGTACGTCGAAGACAACTACCACGTTAAATCATCAGAAATCAAACACATGCGCCTATCCAACAAATTCGTCGTCCAAACCGCCGACCAAACAATTAGAATACCCGTCTCAGAAATCGAAAACATCATCATGCCCAGCTGCAGAACATGCACCGACTTCACCTCAGAACTAGCCGACATATCAATAGGAGGCGCCTACCCGCTTGACGAATGGTCCACAGTCATTATCAGAACAAAAGCAGGCGAAGATTTCTTCTACGACGCAGTCGAAAACGGCGTCATAAGCACATGGGTAATTGAACAAGAACCCGAAGTCTACGAACGAGTAGTCAGAGCAGCAATCCAAAAGAGAACTTCAGCATTAAAAGAAGCCAAAAAACTCGAAGAAAAACTAGGCTATCTACCAGTTCTCATGCTAAGAGAATCCGATGAACTCGCCAAAGTCAAAGTCGAAGACATCATGAGCAAAAACATCAAAACCGTAACAGAAAACATAACGATAACTCAACTGTTAGATCAAATGACAAAACAACACCACATAGGATACCCCGTCTTAAATGAAAGCGGAGAACCAGTTGGAATAATCACACTCGAAGAAGCCGCTCAAATCGAGAGAGAAAAAAGAGACAAAATCCTCGTCTGCCAGATACTCCACAAAAAACCAATAGCTGTTCACCCAGGCGACACCGCTCTTGACGCATTCAAGAAAATGACCGAATTCGAAACAGGCCGAGTTCTAGTGACAGATCCTGCCAACCCGAAAAAGCTACTGGGAATGGTTACAAAGACTGACCTAATGCATACGCTCATCGAAAAATCCTAACCAGCAAACAACAGTTTCTTGAAAATAACCCTTTTTCATTTCCTAAATTACCAGCGTCGACTCCAAACGAGAGTTTTGTTGCGTGAGCCTTAAATCTCCGTTCGATCAATCCCCTAAACCACATAATACTCCTCTTGCTGGCGAAAAAATGGGCAAAACGCTATCCGAAAAAATAATCGAAAGCCACTCGACAATCGTCGACATAAAACCCTGCACACAATTCGGCTTAATCATTGATCATACTGTCACACAAGACTCGACAGGAACATTAGCTTACTTAGAGTTCCAAGCTATGGGCGTTTCTAAAGTAAAAACAAAACTCAGTTTGAGCTTTGTAGACCATAACATGTTGCAGAATGATTTTCGAAATGCAGATGATCACCGATATCTGCAAAGTGTAGCCGCAAAATATGGCATTGTTTTCTCCCGTCCCGGCAATGGCATAAGTCACCAAGTTTACTTAGAACGTTTCGCAAAACCTGGTTTCACGCTTCTTGGAAGCGACAGTCATACTCCAACAGCGGGAGGCATGGGCATGATTGCCATTGGCGTCGGAGGACTAGACGTCGCAGCAGCGATGGCAGGCGAACCGTTCTACCTCGAAATGCCCGAAATAATCGGCATCAAATTAACTGGGGTTCTCTCTCCATTTGTCACGGCCAAAGACGTCGTACTAGAAGTTCTTCGCAAACTAACAGTAAAAGGCGGAGTCAACAAGATTCTCGAATACTTTGGACCAGGCGTAAAAACCCTAACCGTTCCAGAACGAGGAACAATAACAAACATGGGAACAGAAAGTGGAGCAACAACATCGGTTTTTCCTTCAGATGAAATAACCCGAATATTCCTAAATAGCGAAGGCAGAGGCGACCAATGGATACCTCTCGAAGCCGACGCCGACGCTAAATACAGCGAAATCATCGAAATCGACCTTGCCAAAGTAGAACCTCTAATTGCTTTACCTCACAGCCCAGACAATGTTAAAACAGTTCGCGAAGTCGAAGGAATACCCGTTGACCAAGTTTGCATAGGAAGCTGCACAAACTCCTCCCTTCGCGACCTCAAAGTCGTAGCAGCTCTCCTCAAAGGAAAGAAAATCAACGAACGAGTAAGCCTAACAATTTCCCCCGGATCACGTCAAGTCCTAGAAAACCTCGCCGCATCAGGTGAACTCATCGATCTCATACGTTCCGGCGCAAGAATAATCGAAAACGCATGCGGACCCTGCATAGGAATCGGGCAAGCACCGCCAAGCAGCGCCGTTTCACTAAGAACCTTCAACAGAAACTTCAAAGGACGATCAGGCACCAAAGACGCCCAAGTCTACCTCGTCAGCCCAGAAACCGCGGTTGCAGCAGCATTAACAGGAACAATAACAGACCCAAGAAAAATAAAGATTTATCCATCAATAATCTTGCCAGAGAAATTCCTCATCAGCGATAACATGTTCATATTCCCAACCGCCCAAGCGCCTACGGCAGAAATTATGATGGGTCCAAACATCAAACCCTTACCCACATTCCAACCGCTACCATCAAAGCTCTCAGGCGAAGTGCTTCTCAAATTAGGAGACAACATCTCAACAGATGACATATTGCCAGGAGGCAGCGAAGTGATGTCCCTACGAAGCAACATTCCCGAAATAAGTAAACACAGTTTCAGACCAATTGACTCAACCTTTGCCGAACGCGCTTTACAAAAAGGCGGAGGCTTCATAGTTGGCGGCGAAAACTACGGACAAGGCTCCAGCAGAGAACACGCAGCCTTAGCCCCTAAATACCTCGGATTGAGAGCTGTCCTCGTTAAGAGCTTCGCCAGAATTCACTTAGCCAACTTGATTAACTTCGGAATAGTGCCACTGACCTTCGCAGACAAACAAGACTATGACCACGTAGCCCAAGGAGACACGCTCGAACTAGACACGACTAAACTCGAAAAGATCCTAAACGTTAAGAATACAACAACCGGCGCAACGATACCGGTTGAATGTGACTTAAGTGAACTCGATAGATCATTGATCCAAGCTGGTGGAAAATTAGCCGCCATAAAACAAAAACAGGCTTAAGGCAACCCATCAAATCTCTTTTCTTACAACAGACTACCTAAAAATTTTAATAAAAAGTATGTCAACATTAGACTGCACATCGTGCAGAGGTTAATGCAATTTCAACGACAATCCCAGATGCCAACAAAGACAAGAGTGCAAACACCTTTCCGCTTCCGGTAGATCTCATTCGCACAATCGCGATTTTTTTGGTAATCCTCCTTCACGCTTCCGTCGAGTCATATGGTTCTCTTGTGTTAAGCTCATCAGGATACTTTGTTTATTGGTGGTCTTCAACATTTTACGATTCCATTGCCTTACCTTGCGTTCCCCTGTTCGTCATGCTCACTGGTGCTTTGCTTCTTCAGCCCTCAAAAGTCGATGAGCCCATAAGGGTTTTCCTAAGAAAAAGGCTAGGCAGAATTGGGGTAGTTTTTGCGTTTTGGAGCGTCGTCTTCTTCGCTTGGAGCTACTTTGCTGATCACACAGTCCTTTCGGTAACCTATGTTTTGCAGAGCTTAGCTTATGCAGGTCCATACTACCACTTTTGGTTCATCTATCTCATAGCCGGTCTCTACTTGGTTACTCCTGTTCTTCGAGTAGTTGTCGCTCATGCAAACCTGAAAATCCTAAGATATCTGGTGATTTTGTGGTTTGTAGGAGTATCAGTGATGCCTCTTATGGCGCTAATTATTGGCTACTCTTTGAACTCCAGCCTGTTTCTAATTGGAGGGTGGATAGGTTTCTTCGTTTTCGGCGCTTACCTAATTATGGGAAAGTTCGAGGTGCGAAAATGGATTCTTTACGCATTCCTGTTTGCAGGCCTATTTTCGACCATTATAGGCTCCTGGCTACTGGCGTTTCCTTTTCACTCACTTGGGCGATACTTTTTCTTCTTTGATTCCCTAACCGCAAACGTCATAGTGTTCTCATTCGCGCTTTTCATGATCCTGAGCAAGTATCCGCCAACATGGCCAGGAACACATCACCCATTCGTCGGAAAAGTTGTCCACGCAATAAGCCAAAACACGCTACCCCTCTACCTATTTCACATGATAATTCTGCTGTCTCTTCAAAGAGGCTATTTCGGTTTCAAACTAAGTCTTCTAACCCTGAATCCATTCATTGAAATTCCACTAACCGCAACAGTTACGCTTTTCATATCTCTCGCCTTGATCCTTCTAATGAAAAAAGTTCCGGTTTTGAAGAGACTGATTGGTTAATCGTTCTAAAAACCTGCCTCAAAAGACAACGTTCTGCAATTAACTTAATCTCATCCACTGGAATCGTCAAAAATCGACGATACGGTAATACCAATTTGATTAGCTATAAGATTTGCTCCATCGGCGTTTGGATGAACCCCGTCACCAAAATATTCAGTATAA
Organism: Candidatus Bathyarchaeota archaeon; assembly: GCA_963735905.1. Taxonomy (GTDB): domain Archaea; phylum Thermoproteota; class Bathyarchaeia; order Bathyarchaeales; family Bathycorpusculaceae; genus JADGNF01. The sequence goes on from CAVTMS010000007.1 coordinate 234,970, forward strand.
TTGCCCAAAGCAGTATGGACGTTGACTGTTGGAAGACTTAGATCATTTGCCACTTTCTCAATTTGAGGAATAATTCCTCCAGAAAGATTAGTATCTGTTAAGTTCAAATTATTTTCAAGAATTGGTGGAGGATCAACAAGCACAATCTTTTGATCGCCTGGCAATAGCTGAAATTGGCTAATTAATTCAGCGTAGTTAGTGGAAAAATTATTAACATCCTGGTAGGTTTGAGTGTTCGCATCGTTAGTTCCAAGCATTATAACAACCACATCGGGCTGAGAATCCAAAGCTTCCCAAAAAGCAGGCTGTCTCATGTAGGGCTTCTCCGCCTGCATCGAAACAGCGGACCCGCTGACTCCGAAATTATCAACAGTAAAGTTATTTCCCAACAACGCCTCCAAATCCTCCGGATAACCAGAATATTGAGTTATGCTATCACCAACGCAAGCAACACGAATAGGACCTTGAGCGTTAGCCTCACCAGCCAGAAACCCAAAAAACGCTACCATAGAAATTATTGAAACGATCAAGAACGCTGCCAACTTTGTCAGCATTTTGTGTTGCTCTATTCACGACCCTTTTCCCGCCCATTTTCATTAAGGGACTTCATCTCCAAATAAAAACTGAAATATAAACACCCTCTTCATTTTCGACACAAATATCCTCAAATATTCATTTTTTTTCTTGAGACTTGTTTTTTTGCGTCTTTTTTGGTGGGCGGAGAAAACCTCAGAGAAATTGAATGGTTCCTAAGATCAATTAAAGCGATCAAGTTCAATCACCCAAGGCTTTTAAACAAACACAGATAATACCATACGATCGGCCTAAAATAGGACGTTTGTTCAAACGTGTCTGCCCCATTCAGGTCACTAAAGTATAAGAGGGAAAAAGTGGCGACGTCGCAAATTCACAATGCATCTTATGCCTTCGATGCGTTGAAATGTGCCCCGAGAAGGATTGCCTAAAATTTAAGTTTGCAGGAAAAACAATCTGCAGGTCTCAATCAGCTTGAGACAAACAGGTTGCGCTGCTTTTTTCACGATGAAACTTAGAGTGTAAACTGTCAAGTCACCCAACATTTTTTAAGCTAATCCATCCAACATTCATTCATCAATGCCGTAGCAGGGTAACAGTTCCAACAAGGGGGATGATTTGTGAAGAAGCTGTCCAAGTTCGTTTTGATGCCTGCTATAGCACTTGTGACCCTAATTGCTTTGACCTCAAATCTAAATTTAACCATTGACGGCAACTATACCCAAGCTCAAACTCAAGAGACAGTCAATTCTGGTCAAGACTCGTTATTCTTTTCATCTGGCTCAAATTCCCCTTATGCTCAATTACCTCCTCCTCCATTACCTTGTTATGGACCCTGCATACTAACCAACCTTAGCCGAACCCAAGTTAACCTCGGCGAATCCGTTACCCTAACCGGGCAAATATGTCCTCCCGCAAACAACGTGACGGTACGTGTGACATTTACCCGGCCAGACTACACGTGGATAGACAGGTTCATTCTAACAGACAATCAAACAGGCGAATTCAATGTAACGCAGTCCTTCGACATGCCAGGATTCTGGAACATATTCCCAATATATGGACACATAAGCGATAGGCTATACGTAAACGTAACAGATCCAGCAAATCCTCACGCTCCCGAACCCACTCCTCAACATCCACTTCCAGCATTCAAGACCAACTACAATGTGTATGGACTGGCAGCTGCCGGACTAATTATCGGAATTGTGGCGGTCGCAACAGGAATCACCAGAAAAACTCGAAAAGTCAGCAGTCTGAGGATATTTGTTCAAGTGCTCCTAGTGTTTTTACTCTTTTTTGGAGTCTTCATTGACCATCAGAACCTACCTATACCCGCCGAACAAATTGCACCGCACGAGTTTCTAATAGGTGGCGGATCGTTAAGCCCACTTCCCGATGGCTTGTCCCTCCCTGTACTCGCCTGCTGGTACCCTTGCGGAAGAACGATCACCTGTCCCCTTTGGCAGATTCAAACCTACATTTACCCGTTCTGGAATGCTGGACACGGCTGGGGCGTAGACTATGTTCTTCCAGGATTAACACGGCTAGCCATTATAGTAGGAGTAATCGTTGTCGCCGCTATTTTGCTGGGAAGATTTTGGTGCGGATGGATCTGTCCATTCGGCTTATACATGGACCTTATTTCAAGGCTGCGAAAAGCTCTGCGAATAAAACACAGAAGTTTTTCTAAAAACTTTAACGACAAATTCCACCAACTCAGTTATGTAATCTTGGCGGCCATGATTATTCTAAGTGTTATTTTTGCATCAGAGGCTATTGCAGGTACTCAACTAATTCCAGGTACCCAAAACGGAGGGTTCATTAACACATATTTTTCCGCGCCATTCTGCCAGGTCTGCCCAATGAAACCCCTTTGCATGTTGACCGAAACAAGCGTTGGATTATTGAGACCTGAATGGGTTTTCGGTCCAACAACTGGTCAGTTTTGGCAACTTGGTCAATACTTCACTTCGCTGAACTTGTTTATTTTTGTCGTGGTAACTGTGGCCGCTTTCTTTTTCCGACGTTCCTGGTGCAGAATTTGCCCATTGGGCGGATTAATTGGCCTGTCTAATCGCTTTGTGCCTTTCAAATGGATATCAGGAGTACGCTTGGACAAAGATGAAGAAAAATGCACAAAGTGTGGCATGTGCAAGAGAGTTTGCCCCACTCAAGTAACCGAAGTCTACGAGATGAAAGGCGGAGACGTAACCACTTCACAATGCATCCTGTGTCTTCGATGCGTAGAAATGTGCCCAGAGAAAGACTGCCTAAAATTCAAAGTCGCAGGCGCTGCAGTGTTTAAGTCACGCAACTGGCTCGAAAACCCTTAGCCACAAAACGATTCTGACAATTTCATTCTTTGACTAAACATAAATCGGACTTTCGCCAAATAGATGTTGGTTAAGAAAGTTGCATAAGAAAAAAATCCTCCTATTCACACTCATCTCGGCATTAATTGTATCCGTCGTTTTTACAATTGGAACCGCTGAATCACAAGTAGCAAACCCCCAAATACACATACGCGCTGATGGCGCAGTTGATCCACCATCAACACCTATTTCACGAAACGGAAACACCTACACTTTCACAAGCAACATAACAACGCAGGGAATTTCAATTGAGAAACCGGACATAATTATTGATGGTGCAGGCTACACTATGACGGGTCCATACAAAGGGGAACAAACACTCTGGATTATTGGCGAAGGACCAAACCAAACGCCTACCAACGAATCATTTTCCATAGGGATCGACGTAGTTACAGACGCGATTGGCGGCTTGAAGGTCATGAATCTAAATATTAAGAATTTCAGCATTGGAATGTTCATATGGAGCACAAACAACTCCATAATTGGAGATAGCGTTTCCGACGCAATTGTAGGCATCATGATCTCAGGTCCAAACAACACGCTAACTCAAAACTATATTGCAAACAACAAGAACGGAGTGTTTTTCAGCGAAAGCCAATCAACACTGCCTTCTAACATTTCAATCAGTGATAATCATTTTTCCAATAATATTAAACAAATAAGCGGTTGCTTATGCATTGATCTGAACACAACAGAACCCGTTCATCATTGGGACAACGGATCAAGAGGGAACTTTTGGAGTGATTACAACGGGACCGACAACAACGGAGACGGAATAGGCGACACGCCATACACAATTGATGCCTTGAATGTCGATCGTTATCCACTAGTGACAAGCTCAGTTACTCAGCCCAAAGTAGCTCCAAACCCGCACCTTGAAATAGAAATAGCTGCCGCAGCTTTGGCCGTGATTGCATTTGCGGCGGTGCTTCTCATTAGACGAAAAAAGAAGAAAGCTCAAACGCAAGACACAATGTAGAGTTCACAAAATACAGCACCTATCAAGATTTTTCCTAAAGAAAAAGCAACTTTGAGATGTTGCTGAGAACTTGCCTCAGAAAACTTATATCCCGTTCATTGTTTCTTACTGCAAGAGGATTCATAAATGGGATACCGCGGACAAACCGGTTCTCGACGTGGTTCCGGAGAGAAATTCCAAAAATCTGCTCACGAAAAAGCAAAATCGAAAGCACAGAAGAACAAGGCAGGGAAATACGTTGAAGAAACTCCTTCGCTATCTCCACAAGAAATTGTTGAAAAAACCATCGTAAGCTTAACCAAATTGGGCGGTCAAACTTTTGGACTCTCGCCTTTCAGTCAGTACTTCGACGATTGGCTGGTGAGTTTACGTCAGATAATTTCAGAATTTGAATCAAGTCCCCTGGACGTTGATGAGACATTTGTGAAGGAACGAACTCAAACCTTTGAGGACATTGAGCGGCAATTTGCAGAAAGAAGGCTCAAGGAGGCAGAAATGGATGCTTCCTCTAAAGCGCTAGCGAGAGAATAATCATCTCATTGTTGAAACAGACGCTCAATATGCTTCTCAGAATAGAGAACTTTCCCAAAAACGAAACGGTGACATAGAACGCTTATCCAAAAACGTGCATGAGCTCGAAGAAGAGCTCGCTAAAGTAGCTCTTTTGAAAACTAGCTTCTTCGGACTCACAAAGAAAGCCAAAGCAAAAAAAGAAGCGGAAGTCACACAGAAACTGACCTCATCCAAAAACGAACTTGAATTAGCCGTAAAGAATTTCGCCATTGAACAAGAAACACTTCACGACGAATACGAGAAGAAGAAACAAGCGGCGATCGCGAAAGTGCAAGTCTTGGAGAAGGAATTAGCCACTGCGGAGACTGACAACTCCGTAGAAGTAAGGCAAGCAGCTTGCAATGCATTAACTAACTCCATAAACACTTTTCTACAACGAAAGCCTGCAGCACCCGCATAATATGAGAAATTTTCTTTTATTTTGATTTGTTTGGATTTCTGCGCAATGAAACTGCAATTTGAAGCGCCGAGATCAAGCCAAATCCACCTGCAACAGCAAAACAGATGGTGCTAACCAAAATAATCGGCATCAAAAGCCCCACTAAAATAAACACTAGGCGCTCAAAACGCCCGAATAAAACAAAGTCAGTTTTCAATCCTCGGCGATGACTAACTGCTCGCAGTGCAAGAAGTGAAGTTGAACCGATAATCGCAATGACTCCAAGGGGTTGGATTATTCCTCCAATTAAAGCCCCCAATACTACCGCAAATTCACATACCCGATCGGCAGTGGAGTCAAACACTAAACCGAACTTTGTCTCCAAATTAAATTTTCTGGCAAGAGTTCCATCAAGAACATCGCAGAAAACACTCAAAAACCCTAATGCAAAAGCAAATGAAACTGCATGAAAAGCAAACAACGTGCCAGCAGCCACGCCAAACGTGAGTCCCAGAGCAGTCATCATGTTTGGAGTAAATCCGCAACTGTAAGCAGCGCTTGCTAGGCGAAATAGAACGCTGTCTTTGCCAGCACGCATGCTATACAGTCCCATACTCTGCACTCCTACTTTCTAATTTTTCCTTTCAACTATGCTTTAAGGGCTTTGCTCTCTAGGCTACTTTACGATTGAACTTCTGGTTGACTTTCCGAAGCTGCGGGTGTCGAGGGGTGTTCTGTTATCTGGCGAAAGTCGAGATAGGCAAACCCTAACAGTATTATGGTCCACACAAGCCAAAAAACGAACGCTACACTTACTTCGTAAATGACAAGGGCTAAAGCTCGATTAACAATGGAAATGGCAAACACCATTAGCGGTCCCCACTTCTGCTTCTTCATTAAGCCCAAAAGCGAAACAATGTAAACGACGGCTATAAGTGCTGTTAAGGCGCTTCCAACAGCCAAAGTTACGTCTACGTTGTTTATCGAAGTTCCAAGTATTGACGGTAACAGAGATACTCGCGAGCTTGGACTACCATACCAAAACGCGACAGTTCCTAATTCACCTATTATGTTCACTACAACAAAAAACACAAGTAGTCTATGAATTCTTGAAATGCCCATTGGCTTCATTTCGGTGTTCATGCCGCTCCGTTTGTTGCTTTTTTTATTTAAATGTTATCAAAAACGGCGCAAGAAAACCCAGTCCGCAAAATATTTTCTTGTAATGGGTTACTTCTTAATTGTTCTAAGAACGAGGTCTCGCGTTGCTATTTCTTTTCCTTTGTCTGAATAAATTAGGTCTACAATCTTGCTCCAATCAAAATTTGGTCTAATATTATAGATGGGAAATTCTTCAGGCGAGAACATAACGATTTTATCCGAATCGAATAGAATTCTGAAAGGCTCTGATGGGTTTTCGGGATGATCATGGTGAGTTCCAATGATTTCACATACTTGGTTGATGAATTTTCTGTCACATTTCATTTGTTCCAGAAGTTTCTCTGCAATTTTTGGACCTTTCTCATACTGATCTTTGATGCTGCTACCGCCTATATCATGAAGAATAATGGCGGAGACCGTCAAATCCTCGATTTTTTGAGGGATTTGAAAGTTTTTTTTGGCTATCGCGAGGACTCTGCTTGTGTGTGCAGATCCTAAATCATTTTTCTCCAGGTAAGGTTTTGCTAAGGCGAACAGTTTTTCGCAATCCATTTCGTCCACATTTACTACATTATTTCAAAATGCTTTAAACGCTTCCAATATTGACCCAAAATTAGCTGACGCGTTTTCGGGAAATGTCTTGATTATTTTCTATATTCTTTGCTCTGAGAAATCTATGTTGGATGCTTTCCAATCATGGGATTTTATGTTCAACAAATTAGATATTTAATGAATGTATTTTTATTTATTCATAACAATTATGAACAAATATTAATTAGATTTATATTTTACTAAACACATGAAATTATTAACTCGGAGTTGGTGATTGATGGAAAAGCAAATAGAAATATTCATTACCAATATTTCAGGAAGAAATATTGAGGAATTGGCTACCTTGAACACTCGAGGACTGCCTCACAGAATCTATCAAAAGAGAATTTTGGGGGCGGAAGCAGGTGGATAGTGACCCGACCAGTAGCCCTCCCCAAATGAAGAAAACCCTAAGTCTCATGGGTTTAACAATCAACGCCATGGCTTTGATTGCGCCAGGTGCTTTTCTTTGGCTCAACTATCAAGCTCAAGCAGCCCAAGTAGATCCTTCTGGAGTCTCAACCGCTCCAGACATATGGTTTGGCTTATTGATTGCATTGATACTTTCGTTCTTAACAGCTGCATCTTACGCTTGGCTGGCCCGCCGCTATCCTGATGCAGGAACAGGCAGCTCATACTATTTCGCTCAGCGTGCATTACTCGACAGAGGCAGCAGCAACCGCAGAGCACGCGACGCAAAATTCATCGTAGGATGGCTTTCACACCTATACTATTGGGTATATCCTGGTGTAATGGTGGCTTTCATGGGCTTCTTTGCGACCTACATCTTGCAGGCCGTGGGAATTTCAATATCTCCTTTAACGCAAGTTGCCATTGCAGTAGCTTTTGCACTAATCGTTGGTCTAATAGCGTATAGAGGAATACAAGGCTCAACAAACACAAACCTCATCATCAACATAATTCAGCTCGCAATGCTTGTTGGTGTAACAATCTTAGCACTTGCTTACCGCTTCATTAACCCTGACCATGTGACTTTCGTCTACTCAAACATGGGCTCTATAGTTTTGCCCCAAAATATGAGTCATGTGCTCTTCCAAGCAAGTCTAGCGATACTCGTGCTCGTCGGTTTCGAATCAATTACAGCGCTAACTTCAGAAGCTAAGAACCCTAAAGATGTCCCACGCGCGGTAATACTCTCGCTTGTAATTCAGGGCGCCTTCGCATACTTACTAGGATTCTTCGGAATACAAGCATGGATGAACTCTAAGTATGGCTTCGCACAAGCAGCGGTTTCAGCCGGACCGTTAGGTGACATAGTGAAGATTTCAACCAACGCGTTATTTGGTGGAGGCGGTTTCGTCGTAATGCTAATTGTAGCAGCGGCGGTCGCAGCTGCAGTATTAGGAACAACTCTTGCATGCCTCAACACCGGTGTAAGAGTAACTTATGCAATTAGTCGCGACACAGAAGTTCCAAAGCCTCTAGGCAAACTCAACCCAAGGTACGGCACTCCAGCGATTGGCACATGGGTACTCACCGCTGTCTCAGCTGGAATAGGCGCATTCGGTGTACTCTCCCTCAGAAACTTAACCACTGTAATACTATTGTCGAACTTTGGCACATTCTTGCTTTACGGTGTTACCTGCCTAATTGCTTTAATAGCTCTCTCCAAAGAACGACGTTCAATCTTAACCAAATACATAGTACCCCTCGCAGGTTTCGTAGCAAACATGGTCATGATGGCTGCAGTAGTCTGGTTAGGCATCATAGGCGGAGGAGATACACAGGCGGCAGCATTTGCAGCGATTGTGATCACAGCAATATGGATGCTGATAGGTCTCGCGTACTTCCTGGGAAACTCGCGGAGCACAGAATCAAAACTGTTTCCATTTCCAGGCAAGGAAAGCACAGCAGGAGAGGCGAAGAAGTACAGCGTAAAACAATTCGAAAGCTAGCAATTGCCCTTTCTTCAATTTTTTCTTTTTTCGATTTAATCTCGGGTGTAAATTTTACATATTTTCATTCATAATACCCCTAAATGGTTCAGGGCCTGAAAATTCAGTTATCCGAAATTACCTAATCTTTGCCTTGCATATTTTCAATATTCATACATTTTCATGTAAATCAGTGCAGAAATTGGTGAGAATTGTGAACAAATCACAAACAAACTTATATAATTGAGGCGCATTGGATTATCAGAAAATAACTCGAGAAGGCAAAAAATTGTACAAATCAATGTTCCAGAGTATGGACGGTAGGGGATTAATTTGAGTCGATTCCTTGCATCAGTGAATATTTTCATCGACCCATCTGAGAAGAAAAACGTTGTCGCGAGCCTTTCAAAACTTGAGAATCTCGAAGAAGTTTATGAAGTTGCTGGTGAATATGACATAGTCTCCTTAGTTTCAACGTCTTGTCTGGAAGAATTCCGAGATGTACTGCAGAAAAAAATTATGAAAATTAAAGGCATAAAAAGTACTATTACTACTATTATTTTGGAACCTCACAAAGGCCCCAAATGCATTAAGAAAAACATTAGTGCTTCCAATTTAAAATAACAGGAGCGGAAAGGGGCTATAATAAAGATTAGAGGATTTTGGAGTTTTGGATTAGTTGATCGATTCAATTCAAGCGCTATCAGTTATTCTTATACTTGGTATAACCTTAATTATAGCGAAACTTATAGCGCCTTACCTTGTCCGAGTTTATAATCGGGTACCAAGCCGCATAGACAAAGTTCTTAATCCTGTTGAGAATTTTATTTATAAAATTTGCAGAATAGATCCTGCGCATTCAATGGGTTGGAAGCAGTATTTTCTTGCTGGCTTGCTTCTTAACGTAGCCCAAATGGGTATAGCTTTTCTAATATTGGTTTTCCAGGGAAAATTGCCGCTTAACCCTCTAGGGTTTCCAGGCATGAACTGGGACCTGGCTTTCAATACCGTAATCTCGTTTGCAACGAACACTAACCTTCAACACTATAACGGCGAGGCAACATTGTCTATTTTCAGCCAGATGACTGCCATCCAATTCTTGCAATGGACTTCCGCGGCAACCGGAATGTGCATGGGTATAGCATTTGCACGAGGATTAATCGTTGGCTCCAAAAACTTGGGAAATTTTCATGTTGACTTCGTCAAAACCATAACCCGAATTCTTTTACCAATGTGCTTAATCGCTTCAATAGTTTTCATAATTATGGGTGTTCCGCAGACTCTCAACGCTTCCACTACAGTTACCACAGTGCAGGGCACGACACAATCAATCCTTGTCGGGCCAGTTGCCTCTCTTGATGCAATAATGCAGTTAGGCACCAACGGCGGAGGGTTCTATGGCGCTAATGCCGCTCATCCGTTTATGAACCCGTCGCCTTACTCGAACATATTCATGATATCTTTAATGCTTCTTATTCCCACAGCTCTCATCTTTGTATTCGGTGAATTGCTGGGCAAAAAGCGGGAGGCTCGACCATTATTGTGGGGTGCCTATATTCTCTTTGGTATTAACCTCGCCATAGCTTTCGCCCCAAATATACCCTTGGTCGCTCCAGGCATTGAAACGAGGATAGGTGGCTTCATGTCCAATTTTTACACAGTGGTTACCACAGTTGCCACAACTGGATCAGTTAACACAGCGCTCTCAGCCATGCATCCCCTGACAATTACCTCTGGTTTTCTGGGGATGTTCATACAGTCGATTCCAGGTGGAAAAGGCATCGGAATGATGTATATGGTCATGTACATTATAATCACCGTTTTCATCGTCGGGCTAATGTCGGGTAGAACTCCCGAGTACTTGGGAATCAAGATCACAGGACGCGACGTAAAGCTCGTCATGATAGCTTTCCTAATTCACCCTATTATCATACTGATACCAACGGTAATTGCGTATGCTTCAGGAGCAGCGGCAGCCATCGGGGTCAGTGGAACCTCTGTTGGTTACACACAAATCCTCTACGAATTCACAACAGCGGCGGCAAACAACGGCTCCGATTTCCTTGGAGCCTCCGGAAACACACCTTTCTTCAACATAGCAACTGCAATAGTCATCTTCATAGGACGCTACGCTCCAATTGCAATCCTCCTTGCGCTGTCAGGTTCCATGATCGGAAGAAAACGAGGCGGTACATCATCAGGTCTAAAGACTGACACCCTAATTTTCACAATAGTCTTGATTGCCAGCATAATAATACTCGTAGTGCTGACGTTTTTCCCGTTCTTAGCGATCGGACCAATAACATCATTTTTCAGGGGGTTACAAAATGGCTACTGATGACAAGAAAACTTCAGCAACAAAAAGCATAGAATCAGCCCCTGCAGGAATGAGATCCGCTTTCTCCAAAAAAGTGCTAGTCGATTCAGTGGTCCGTTTAAGCCCCAAATCATTGCTCAAAAATCCAGTTATGTTTATTGTTGAGATCACGTTCTTTATCGTTGCAGCAATGGCTATCATTCCCCAAGCTTTTGTGCCGGTAGCCAGTCCCGCTCTGCAAATCTTCTACATTGAAGTAGCCGCAATTCTCCTTATTACAGTCTGGTTTAGCACTCTTTCCGATGCGCTTGCGGAGCAACAGGCAAAAAGCACAGCAGGCAGCCTAAGAAAACTGGAAACCGAGGTCACCAGCAAAAAAATTGTAACAGAAGAATGGAATAGGAAAATTGTTACCGCAAAATCAACAGAGCTCCGAAAAGATGATCTTATCCTTATCGAAAAAGGCGACATCGTGCCGTTGGACGCCGATGTACTTGAAGGAATTGCCATGGTTGATGAGTCGCTTGTCACTGGCGAATCAGCTCCAGTGAGGAAGGCACCCGGAGACTCGCTGATAGGTGGCTCGCGAGTGGTAAGCGATACTCTAACGGCGAAGGTTACGGCTAATCCTGGTGAGACTTTCATCGACCAAATGATAAAGATGGTTGAATCTTCAAAGAGGCCAAAGACCCCTAACGAAATCGCGATAACCATGGTTTTGATAGGTTTAACCGCAATATTCACCATAATCGTTGCAGCCTTGCTTGGAACGTCAGTCACACTTGGCCTTGGAGCAGATTTGTCAGTGATTATTGCACTCTACGTTTGTCTTCTTCCTACAACCATAGGTGCTTTGTTGCCTGCAATTGGACTTTCAGGAATGTCCAGATTATATCAACACAAGATAATTGCCAAGTCAGGCAAAGCCATAGAAACCGCCGGCGATGCAGATGTAGTTCTTCTAGACAAGACGGGTACCATCACGGTCGGTAACCGACAAGCCATAGAGTTTGTACCGTTTGAGGGCCGTTCTGCCGAAGAGGTAGGGGAAGCAGGGTTCCTGTCCTCATGGCACGATGATACCCCTGAAGGACGTAGTATACTGCGCCTCGCATACGAGAAAGGTTTTGTACCAAAAGAATTGAACTCTCTTGCACTTTCCGAAACTTTTCCGTTTTCAGCTAGCACCCGTACGAGTGGAGTGAAAATTACTCATTTAGGGCTAACACTTCCAAAAGGTGACAAGTCAGGGCGAGACCGCTTAAGAATCAGAAGAAAATCCTCATTAGTTTCAACAGTCTCTGGCGAATTTGTTGCATCGACACTTGAATCCGAAATAGAAATACTGAAAGGGGCTCCTGAATCAATCAAAACGATGGTCATTTCTGTTCCTCAAAACTATGACTTCATTGTAGAAGGCATTTCTGCAGCCGGAGAAACACCCATCGCCGTCTTGAGAAATGGGGAAGCTATCGGAATAATTAGATTAAAAGATGTTTTAAAAGAAGGCATCAAAGAAAAGATACAAGCCCTTAAGGTTATGGGAATACGTCCTGTCATGATTACGGGGGATCAACCTCTCACGGCCAAAAGCATTGCGGCAGAGGTTGGAATTGACGAGTACGTTGCACAAGCCAAGCCTGAAGACAAATACAAAATTGCGAAAAGAGAGCAGGCTGAAAACAGAATTGTAGCCATGATTGGCGACGGGACCAACGATGCTCCAGCGCTCTCAGCTGCTGATGTTGGATTAGCGATGAATTCTGGTACTGAAGCAGCAAAAGAAGCAGCAAACATGGTTGACTTAGAATCAAATCCAGCAAAAATAATTGAAGTTGTCATGTTGGGAAAACAACTGCTAATGACCAGGGGGGCAGTAACCGCTTTCAGCATTGCTAATGACATTTCAAAATATTTCGCAATCATGCCTGTTTTGTTTACAGCCGCTATACCCGCGTTAGGTAGTCTTAACATCTTACATTTGGGTCTTAAGAGCGCGGTGCTATCAGCACTTATCTTCAATGCTATTATAATACCGCTTCTTATCCCGCTAGCCATGCGCGGCATCGCTTTCAAGCCTACCAGCACAATGACGCTATTCCTCAAGAACACCTTAATCTACGGTGTGGGCGGCGTTATAGTTCCATTTATCGGAATCAAGTTGATAGATCTTCTCCTCGTTGGAGTGTTTCACGTTTAGGAAAGATTGACATGGCAACAGATCAAAAAGAAAAATGGGATTTCAAACCGACTTTAGGATTGGCAGTTATTTCGTTGTTGATTTGCGGGCTATTCTTCCCGCTCGTCATCACCGGAATTGGCCAAGTCCTATTTCCCTATCAAGCTAATGGCGAAATCGTCCAAGTTAACGGGAAAGCTGTCGGGTCAAATCTCATAGCACAAAGCTTCACTTCACCTCTTTTCTTTCACCCAAGAAACGAAGCATCCTTGCCATCAGCATCAGGACTCGACCCTGACATCACTCTTCAAAACGCTTATTCTCAAATACCTTCTATAAGCAATGCCACAGGCATTCCTTCGGATACGCTAACAAAACTTGTAAATCAAAACCAAGAAGGAACACTTTGGATATTCGGAAGCCCTTACGTAAACGTTCTTAGACTCAACATTGAACTCATTAAGCAATATCCAATAACTTACAGCGAGTTCGCATCCTCTTAAGACCGGCGCATATTTGTATTCCGATCCAAAACCATTACGCCACAAAACTCTTATACGCTAGTTTATGGATTTGTAAAATGATGCCAACTGTAAGAGATTTTATGACAACGAATGTCATCACAATTGATGTTCAAGGAACCGTGCTCGACGCTGCAAAACTAATGCATCAACAAGACGTGGGTGACCTTGTTGTAATGGAAAGCAATGTGCCAAAAGGCATCGTCACTGAAAGAGACTTGGTTAGACGAGTAATGGCTCAGAGAAAACCTCTTGATATCAAAGTATCTGAAGTAATGTCAGATCCACTCATAACGATCGAAGAGGAATCATCACTTAGAGACGCTGCAAGGAAAATGGTCAAGTACAGAATTAGGCGACTTCCGGTTACGAAGAAAAACGTATTAGTTGGTATTATAGCCACCTTCTGATTTCGCAAGGCACCTCAGCAATAAAACCCTAAGTGAAGAAATACTTGCCGCCATGAGCAGATACCCATTCGCCGACGCCAAGCGATGAAGACGCACGTAACTACTTTGTTGAACTAACAAAGAAATATCTATTAGACTACTCCGATTTTTTCCTACTGATCGAGCTTATGGAATTCTCTGGGCGAAAGGCTGTTCTGAGAAAATTACAATCCATGAACGTTTAGCTAAATTTTTATTTGCGTATGGTTCACTTGTCAGATCAACTTGAAAAATCTTGTTCATTAGCTGAGAAACATATAAATATCTCTGACATGTGTCCAATATGTCAAGACGACCAATATGACTCAATTATTTGCGTTCGTAAATATCTTTGTTGAAGCGCCTGAAATGGATGGCGTGCTAGAAGCTCTTGGCAAAGTCGAACACCTCGAAGAGCTTTATGAGGTAACAGGTGAATTTGACATAGTTACTTTGGTCTCAGCTTCAGACATTGAGGAATTCCGAGACATTCTCAAAAATAAGATAATGAAGATAAAAGGAATAAAGAGTACCGTTAGCTCCATAGTTCTAAAAGCTCACAAAGGGCCCAAATGCGAATGCGGAAACGACCTTTCAACAAGAGCTTTAAGCTAAAAGCTTTGGAGAAATTTTCCTTGTCCAGGTTGTATTCGAAGACTTGAATTAATTGTTTTATTTTTTAGAATTTACTTTGAAAAATTTTGTCGAAAATTTTGAAAAAATGGGTGTAGTTTTCGCTGCTATGGTCTTTTAGCGGCGAACTGTTACATTGGTGAGAGCACGATGGAGGTTTCGGTGCGTATTACGTTTGGGTCTTTTTCGATTATTTTGTATACTACTTGGTTTATGTTTTCAAGCGCTGGTGCCTCTAGAACTACGATGGCGTCGTATCTTCCGAAAATTGCGTCTGCGATGATTGCTTCTTTGACTTTTTCTTTTATCCTACCGACAACCTCAAGCGAAGTGCCGGGTTTTGTGCTTAAGAGTATATAGGCTTTCATTTTTTTCCTCCTTCAACTCATTTTATTGGAACTCTTGTTGTCTAATTAGAATAAAGAATAATATTCGTTTGTATATAAATTTTGTGTAATATTGGATGGTCTTCTATTATCTAAAGATTGTTGTAAACGTTTGTTCAACGTCATAGTTCACTTTCCCGATATAAGCATCGATTTGATTCTCAGATTCTGCATTTGATTATGTTATTCTAACCCAATGTCGACTGATTCCACTTATTCTCAAAATAATTTAATGCAAGTTCAATTAGCCCAGAATTATCCGAAATAATTGCTTTGGATTCTAGATATTCGGAAGTTGCCGATAATTCAAGGATCAGTTTTTTGTTGTCAAATACTCCAAAGCTCACGTGAGGGGGCGAAGAAAGAAATCTGATTTCGGAAAAAGGTCGTTCTGTTAACATTTTCATAATTTGTTTTAGAGCATCCGTGTTTTCAGGATGATCTGTAACAAATCTAAGTTTCACATTGGTGTCAAGAGTCTCATTGAGAAGGGTAGGATGGTTAAGAAGCCAAGTCAAAACTTTTCTTGACTGTGAAATAAAGACGACACTTTCTCTTGCTCCTTTGATAAGATCATTTGCTTTGAACAAAATTGGTTCGTTTTCTGGCACCAAAACTAAATGTGACATTTCTTCAGATTGTATTTTTGTGGTCCTTTCTCTCAAGTTTTTGAACGTTTCCTTGGCTTTTTTCCTAATTTCGTCAGTTTTTTTAGTTCGGCGCTCAAGCAGAAGGGCTAAGCAGTTTTCAATTGAAATGGCTTTATATTCTGTTGGTGCTGTAAGCCTTTTTTCAATAAGTCCAATCTCAAATAATTCGTTCAGGACACGGTAAACATCTTGACGGGATACCTTGGAAATTCTTACCAAATTCTTGGCATCTGATTTTTCCATAATTGAGAGGTAAAGGTAAATTTTTGCTTGAGTTGCTGTGAGCCCAAGATCAATTAGTGCTTGAATCTCTTCTCTGCAAAAAGTTGAGTCGCCATTTTGTATCCATATCTCCTCCTTGAAACTCTTTCTGATTTGTTTTAAAGCTTTTCTAGTGTCAGTCGGAGTGACTTATGGCGCGTTCTTAAATGCGTTTTTAGCGAAAGTTGGTTGCACCAAGGAGAATGAGGCAATGTGCTCAAACTTTATTGTAAAGAATAAAAGAACAGGGAAAAAACAGACTTTGGCTACATCCGCTTTGGCTTTGACAATTGCTTTTGCATTGCTAGTTTCCTTTTTGCCTGCCGCTGGCGCTCACGTTCCTGCTTGGCAAGTTCCAACCTTTGCATACATCACAGTATCACCCAATCCTGTGGGTGTCAATCAAATGGCGTATTTGATCTTCTGGATTGACAAACCCCCACCAAGTGCAATAGGTGCTGAAGGTGATAGATGGCTCAACATGAAACTAGACGTTACAAAACCAGATGGGACACAACAAAATATTGGATCATACACATCTGACCCCATAGGTGGCGGATATGCAACGTACATACCTGATCAAACAGGCACTTACACCTTTAAATTCAGTTTCCCAGGACAAGTCGCCTCCATTAAAGGCCCCACGGGCTTAGTTGGATCAGACAGTGTATACATTAACGACACATTTTTACCTAGCAGCGCAACAACAACACTCACAGTTCAGAAAGACCAAATCCCAAATCCTGACAGCTATCCGCTTCCCACCAATTACTGGACTCGACCGATAGAGGCAGAAGAACACAAATTGGGCAACTTTAGCATCAAATTGGTTGGGCAGCCCCCAAATTGTAGGGAAATTCCAACCTGACGGCAGCGCCCCTAACAGCCCACACATAATGTGGACCAAACAATTTTCATTTGGAGGTGTAGTTGGAGGATCCAATACCCAAAACTTCGGCGCAAACTTTTACGGCGGGCTTTCGTATGAAGGAAAATTCACGAGCCCATTAATAATGTACGGAAGACTTTTCTACAATTTGCCACTAAGCAACAACCCCTCGGGGAATGGTTATGTCTGCGTTGATTTAGTGACTGGAGAGACAATTTATTGGCAAAACATGACTCAGCCAACATTTGCACAACTCTACGATTACGAATCACCTAACCAACACGGTGTCATTCCAAACGGATACCTCTGGCGAAGCGTAAACGACGCGAGAAATGGCGGTACCGTTTGGATGGCTTACGATGCAATGGACGGAAATTGGCTATTCAATTTAACAAACGTTCCATCGGGCACAACAGTCTACGGTTCGGACGGGGAGGTTCTAATCTATCAAATGAATTACGCAAGTCGATGGCTGGCTCTGTGGAACAATACTGCAGCACCTGGCGAATTGCTTGGAACTAGTGGAACCAACTTCTGGCAATGGAGACCAGTAGGGAAAAATATCAATGCAAGCACAGCATATTCATGGAACATCACAATTCCAAGCTTGCCTGGATCATCAGCCCCAACGATAATCAGAGCATTTACTGACGATTTAGTAATCGGTAGAAGCACGACCTTTTCAGGCTTTTCACCCGCTTTCGGAACACCTGATCCATACACTTTATGGGCAATAAACTTGAACAAAACAAGAGGGGCAGTTGGCAGTTTGCTCTGGATCAAGAATTATTCGGCACCTCTTGGTAACACCACAATGCAAGTTGCAGTAGTCAGTCAAGAAGCACGAACCTTAGCCTTGAATGAAAGAGAAACCATGCGATACTGGGGTGTAAACATTGACAACGGCAACGTTATTTGGGGTCCAACCCAGTCAGAGTCAGCCTTAGACTACTACCAGAAACTTGGAGCAAACGAAGTTATGACCGCCTACGGTCGACTCTACACTTCCAGCTACGGAGGAGTCGCCCGCTGCTATGACCTCAAGAACGGAAATCTAATGTGGACTTACAACAACACAGCTGCAGGCTATGATTCGGTCTGGCCAAATTATCCTCTCGGCATGGGTGCAATTGCAGATGATAAAGTCTATCTCTTCACTAGCGAACACTCACCAAACGCGCCATCATTCCTAGGTGCCAGAGTCCGAGCTGTTAATGCAACTACAGGAAAAGAACTTTGGACCATGCTAAGTTGGGCCAGCGGATACCAAGGCGCAGGAGCAGCATTCGCAGCAGCAGACGGCAATTTAGTCTACTTAAACATTTACGACAACCAAATCTACTGCATAGGCAAAGGCCCAAGTGCCACAACTGTTACAGCATCACCAAAAGTATCTTCGCAAGGATCTGGCATACTCATCGAAGGAACCGTAACAGACCAAACTCCAAGCTCAAAAGGAACACCTGCCATCTCAGACGCTAACATGGGTGAATGGATGGAGTACCTACACATGCAAAAACCGATGCCAAACGACGCCATTGGAGTCAAGGTTCATTTGACCGCAATTGATCCAAACGGCAACGCTCAAGATATTGGCATAGTCACCAGCGACAAAGCCGGACTATTCAAGAAAAGCTGGATTCCGCCAGTCCCAGGCGAATACACAATCACTGCTGCCTTCGAAGGATCCCAATCCTACTGGCCTTCAACGGCGGAAACTGCAATGCTAGTAAATACGGTCGCAAGTACATCTCCTTCAGTTCCATCTGCCACCACAAATCCTACCACTCCACCTTTAACTCCAACCGCGTCAGCACTAGTTTCCCCCACACCCACTTCAGCACCCCCACCAAACGAAAAGGCTCCGATTGCTACATACGCCGGAATCGCCGCAGCAGTCCTAATAGTTGTCGCCGTAGCAGCCGTCTTAGTCTTAAGAAAACGCAAATAGACTTGGCAAAGCTGCCATTTTTCCTTTTTTTGTTTTCCAAGAATTTCGGACTTGCTAGTTTTGTCCTTTTATGAAAAAGTTAGATTTCTTTTTTTCAGTAAGCTATTTTTCAAGATTTTCTTTAGATATTTAATTCTTATTAGTGTTCAGTATTTATGAGGAATTATGAACAAATCACAACTGCATTTATATTTAGCTACTCATACATCTATATCTAAAGAGGAATGATGAAAATATGTTTGGTCTAATCGATTTGGTTTCAATAGCTGTAATAATTGGGTCTTTCGCAATAGTTGCATACAACATCCGCTTAGAACTTAAGACCAGCGTTGAGGCACCATAAAAACTGCACTCAATTATTGCACCCACAATTTTTGCATATCCACTTTATGAAAATCCATCAAGTTTTTGGGCGGCCGAAAGAGCAGTTCTCAGGCGGAGTCCGTTAAGGCTGGATAGCTTACCTAAAAAGCACAAAGAAAAAGCAGTTTCCGACGAAATGATGAAGAACGCTAAAGCAAAATTCTCTCAGCAAACACCCTTGTCAAAGGCAGAATATTATTATCAAGAAATCTTTAACGGCTTCTTCACAAACCCAACTGCAACTTTGACTGTTCCAATAGGTCCACAATTGTTTTTTTCAACACCCACTGCATTCATATGGAGCAAAGAATTCGCCAAAATAGCAGACCCATCAAGCAGACCAGTCAAATATATCCACAAACATTCTGCTGAAGAAACAAAACGTTAAGAAATTTTTGGCTTAAAAGGAAACGAGAGAAAAATTGACCGGCGGGTGTTAACCAATAACTGAAGTGGAGAGACCTCAAAACATTACTTATTAATGGTGCAGGGGGTGGGATTCGAACCCACGAACGCCTACGCGATAGGGTCCTAAGCCCTACTCCGTTGACCAGGCTTGGAGACCCCTGCATTCGACAGATTAAGAATTGAAATCGTTCTACCTTAATATTTGTTAAGGCTAGCTTTGCTGCTCTTCTGGCTAATTTGTCAATTTCTTTTTCCAGTCTTTTTCAAGACCTTCTTTGGAGTTGCGATAGCCCATTTTATGTTGAAATAATCCAGTGCAAGTTCAATTATATCTTGATTGTTCGACCAAATATCAGGTGCTCCTGCGAAAACAGACTTTGACGAGGTGCTGAGCAAGATTTCTTTTCCATCATAAATCCCAAAATTTGCTGGAATCGGGGGTGGCAATGTCCTTAATTCAAAGCAGCGATTTTCATGTAATCCAGCTATCACTTTATCTATCGTAGTTTCATCTTCGGGTTTTTCTGTGATAACTCGGATGTTTACTTTTCTTTCTAGAGGGTTACTGAAAGCTTCGGGAGAATTTGAAATTGCAGGACCAAGTTTCTTTATTGGAATCATGATGACTATTTCTTGTTTTGCGTTCGCCATTGCTTTAATTCTTTCGTGGATAAGCGTTTCTTTTTCAGGGATCAAAATAAACTGATTTGCTCTTTCTTTTGAGACGTTCTTCTGTAGAGCGTTGTACTTCTCGAGTAAAACGTCTACTTTTTCCGTGAGTTCTGTGTGTTCCTTTTCTCGTCTTTGGAAAAGTATCGAGAGTGCGTCAAATATTGGGATGGCTCTATATTCGTTAGGAGATGAGACTATTCTTTCAACTAAACCTAATTCTTGAAGTAATGAGATGGTTCGATAGACATCTGGTCTAGCTACTTCAGAAACTTTGGCAATGTCTGGCGCTTTAGACGGGCCACTTTTAACGAGTGCCAAGTATACTCTTGCTTCTGCGTTTGTCAATCCCAATTTGGATAATGTTTGGGCATCTTCGTCTCCGTTAAGCAGAAAAAAATCCCCTAGTTGAATTTAATATCAAATACTCATGTTATAACAGCTTTATAATCATGTTGGCAGATGGTAGGCTATCTACCAACAAACGCTTATCTTAACAAACAACAAAGTGTTTTATCATGAAGAACTGCGCAAAAAAGGCTGAAAGGACCTGACTGCAGTTACTAATGAAAATTAACTGTTTGGGTTTTCATTGTTTCTCTCTCCTGGTTGCAGTCGGGATCCCAGCAAACTTGCGCAGTTTTCTTCTTAATGTCTTTCTCAACAACTTTTTGTTTTAGCAGATCCTGGGAATTGGGTCACCAATCGGCCTCGAAACAATGCGTTTTCCACCAACAACAGTCTGCATTGCTACACCAGAAAACTCTCTTGTCACTTCGCCGATTATTTCCGCATCTTTTGCTTCAGTTGTTTGTTTCAAGAAATTTTTCGCTTCTTCTGCCTTTTCAGGAATTACACCAATGATGATTTTGCCCTCATTTCCTACTTCAAATGGATCTAAACCAAGCATCTCACACGCTGCTCGAACATCGTCTCGAATTGGCACTTTGTTCTCTTGAAGTAGTACTCCCGCTCTTGATTTTTCAGTCCATTCGTGAAGTGCGTCAGCTAAGCCACCTCTAGTTGCATCTTTCATAGCTACTATTCCACCTACTTCACCTAACAGACGCTGGATCATATGGTTAAGAGGCTTAACGTCTGACTTTATTTCGCTTCCAAATTTGAGACCTTCCTGAGCAGACAACACAGCAAGACCATGATCCCCGATAGTTCCGGAAACTATCACTTTATCGCCAACTCGAAGATTAGAATCAAGCATCCAACGAGCAGAAAAATCACTTTTGAACTGTCTAACTATTTCCAGGTTCTTTTCCAAAGCAGCAGTCCTTTTTCCAATTCCGGAAACATTCATGACACAGCCGCCCAATGCGCCCTTTTCAACGACTTTAGTGTCGCCAGTGACAATTCCGACTCCCGCTTCGATGCAGGTTTGACGCATGCTCGCGAGTATACGTTCAAGTTCAGACATGGCAAGCCCTTCTTCCAAAATAAAACCACAGGCAAGAGCACGCGGTTGGGCCCCTAAAACGGAAATGTCATTCACTGTGCCCGAAATCGAAAGGCGGCCGATATCGCCTCCTGGAAAGAAGATAGGTTTTACCGCGTGGCTATCACTTTTGAAAACGATATTATCCACAACCGCCGCATCATCCATCGCTTCCAAAGGAACTTCGGCGTCACTCAAACCACCGAAGGCTTTCACAATATAATTCTTAACCAAGTCATGCATAACAGTGCCGCCCGCTCCATGCAGCATAGTTATGTACGCATCTTTTTCCTGCATCCAAGCATCCTTCTCTTAGGTCTACCCGAAAAGCGGAACATAAACACATCGCTAAATCCTGCAGATTGTTCTTCAATATTCCAAGTGTTGGCGAATTTGGAAAAACTATAAAAGCCTAATTGTCTTCTGCAAAAGACACACCTCACAGCCGAATTCGCCAGGGCAGAATAACTTACATAGGACACTTAGTCGAAAAACTATTTGTGATATGGAAAGCCTTATAATTGGCGTTTACGCTGTTGAATTGCGCAGTTGGAGAAATACATATGCCAAAATGGGGATACTCTATAATAGCTGAAGAATTAGACGCTGAAAAAACAGTGAAAGCAAGCGGTCGTGAAGTTAGGGTATCCCACAAACACGCCAGAGAAGTCGCTAGAACAATCAAAGGTATGATGCTTGGCCAAGCAAAAGAGTTTTTGAGAGACGTCATGGAGAAGAAAAAAGCTGTTCCCTTCCGTCGTTACCAGAAAAAAGCAGGTCATCGTCACGGTCTGGAAAAAGCATTCGCCGGAAGATACCCCATTAAAGCGGCAGAAAAAATTCTCAAAATACTCCAAGGTGCAGAAGCAAATGCCGAAAATAAAGGCTTAGACGTGGATAAACTCCGCATAATACACGCGGCTGCCTATCCAGGCATGAAAGTAAAAAGGTACACGCCCCGAGCCCACGGAAGAGCATCACCAAAATACGACATCCTAACACACGTTGAGATTGTTTTAGGCGAGACACCTGGGCAAGGAGTAGAAGCTTAAAATGTCCATAGTTAAACGTTTTATATCTGAAGCCATTAAGAATGCAGAAATCGATGAGTTTTTGCTAAAGAAACTTGAACGCGCCGGATATGGCGGAGTAAATCTTTCAAAAACCCCACTAGGCACACACGTAGTCGTCTACGCTATGCGCCCTGGGTTAGTCATCGGTCGCGGTGGGGAAACAATCCGCGAATTAGCTGCAGTTTTAGAACAGAATTTTAAGGTTGCAAACCCTCAAATTTCCGTTTCAGAAATTGAAGTTCCCGAACTTAACGCTTACGTGGTTGCATCACGCGTCACCTCAGCTTTACAAAAAGGCATACACTTTAGACGCGCAGGCTTTTGGGCCATGAACCAAGTAATGGAAGCAGGCGCCCTAGGTTGCGAAATTGTAATTAGCGGCAAATTACGCACAGAACGTGCAAGATTTGAAAAGTTCAAAGCAGGTTACTTCCCAAGATGTGGAGAACCAGCACTTAGATGGACACGCAAAACCGAAGCTCACGTTCAACTTAAAGCAGGCATGTTCGGCGTACGAGTAAAGATCATGCCGCCAGATGCACAGTTCCCAGATAAAATTAAAATTGTTACCGAACTGCCACCAGAGCCAGTAGCAGCAAAAGTTCCAGAACCAGCAGCAGCACCAGCTCCGAAAGCAGAAGCTCCAGAAAAAATTGTGGTGGTAGAAGAAGAGAAAGTTGAACCTGATAAAGCTGAGGCTCCTGTTGAAGCAGAGGCCGAGAAAGCAGTCGAAGGTAAAACAGAGGAGGCAAAAGAGTAATGCCGATTCTGCGAATGAAAGAAATTAATGCAATGACTCCTGCCGACCGAACCAAGAAACTTGGCGAACTAAGAGCCGAATTATCTCGCCTTCGAACAATGATTCATGCAGGCGGCGCAATTGAGAATCCTACTCGCGTAAGAGAAATTCGCAAAACAATTGCACAAGTTCTAACTGTTGAAAATGAAGTAAAACTTGGCATTCGACAAGGCACAAAAAGTGTCGAAGCAAAGAAGCCGAAAGTCGCGGAGAAAAAGCCTAAGGAGTCTAAACCAGAATGAAAGTAACTCCCGATATCATCCGCGAAGAATTCATAGGAACAGAAGGTGCGATTGCCAGCAGTCCACACGCAGGCTACCTTAGCATTCAAGGTAACGTGGTTGGCGAGACAAAGAACACCTTCATGATTGAGCAAGCAGGCAAAATGAAAAGCGTCATAAAAGACCAAGCGGTCTTCCAATTCCAATTTTCCGATGGGACAGTCGTTGAAATAGACGGGAAACTTCTCGTAGGAAAACCTGAAGATCGCCTCAAAAAAACAACAAAGAGGTTATGGTAATGTCCTTAACATTCAAGCAACCAAAGAAAACATGCGAAGATAAGAATTGTCCATTCCACGGAACACTCCCAATAAGAGGACGCGTTCTTGATGGTACAGTAGCAAGCGCTAAAATGGATAAAACAGTTGTAGTTGAACGAGAATTTCTGCAGTTCAGCACAAAATTCGTACGATACGAACGCAGACGTGGACACATCCCATCACACAGTCCACCATGCATCGAAGTCAAAGAAGGCGACCGAGTAAAAATCGCAGAATGCCGCCCAATCAGCAAAACGGTATCATTCGTCGTCGTAGAGAAACTGGAGGAGAAGTAGAATGGCGGCGAAAGCGAAAGGAAGAGGACTAATAGCAAAAGGATCACTAGCGCACGGCGTAAAACTCTCCAAAGGTCTTCTAGCAGGCACAATAATGCGCTGCACAGACAACACCGGCGCACGAAAACTCAGATTAGTTCAAGTTAACGGCTACAAAGGCAGGCTTCGACGTTACCCATCAGCCACAGTAGGCGACCGAGTAACAGTCTCTGTTAGACAAGGTAACCCCGAAATGCGCAAGAAAATTTTCCAAGCAGTCATCGTAAGGCAAAGAAAATGTTTCAGACGTATCGACGGGCTCTGGGTACAGTTCGAAGACAATGCAGCAGTTATCATTACTCCCGAAGGCGAAATGAAAGGATCAGAAATTCGCGGTCCAGTCGCCAGAGAAGCAGCTGAAAGATGGCCCAGAATCGCAAGTGCCTCTAGCACAATCGTATAGGTGAAATTTATGCAAACAACAAAGAATCCAGGAAAGCAGCGCAAGAAACTTTTCAACGCGCCTGCCCACATACGCCACAAACTCATGGCAGCTCCCCTCTCAGCAGAGCTTCTAGCTCAAAGAGGCGTTAAAGCCCTTCCAGTAAGAAAAGGCGACACAGTCAGAATAATGCGTGGAGACCACAAAGGGTTCGAAGGAAAAGTCTCCAAAGTAGATCTAAAACGCTACCGCGTTACCCTCGAAGGTTTAACACGGGAAAAAGTCGATGGAACAACTGTGTTCGTTACACTGCATCCTTCAAAAATAATGATTAAGACGTTGAATCTTGACGACAAGCTGCGCAAAGCAGTGTTAGATCGCAAGAAACCAATAATTAAGAAAGGTCAAAAAGCTGCAAAGAAAACAACTCCAAAGAAAGCAGCTAAAGAACCAGAGGTTGTAGCAGTCAAAGAAGAAGCTCCCATAACGGAGGAAAAAAGCAAGACTGCTTCACAAGCTGAAGGAGGAACATAAATTTGGGAAGAAGAGGAAAAACCGCACGATTGAAACGTAAACCAGCGCCAAGGTTCTGGCCAATTCACAGGAAAGAGGATCCCTGGATACTTAAGCCCTCATCAGGCCCTCATAATCTTCAGAATTGCTATCCCTTGTCACTTGTAATTCGAGACATTCTAAACATAGCTGAGACTCGAAAAGAATCTCAAACAATACTTCACCAAGGCAAGGTTCTAGTAAACGGAAAAGTCCAACACAAAGATGACATCCCAGTTGGTCTAATGGACGTAATATCCATGGCTGACGCAAATAAATACTATCGCATCATGACAAACCACAAAGGACTCTTCCTTACCGAAATAACAAAAGATGAAACCGGCTTCAAACTTGCCCGAATAGAAAACAAATCAACAGTCTCTGACGGCATTCAACTAAGCTTGCATGATGGATCAAACATCCTAATAAAAACTGCCGACATCAAAAATCCAAAAGAAGACATATACGACAGTTTTGACGTACTAACGCTGAATCTTCCTTCAAAAGAAATTGCAAGCTGTCTAAAATTGAAAGAAGGAAATTATGCAATAATTACCGGTGGAAAGAACATCGGTGTCAAAGGCAAAATCGTTGAAATCGAAAAAACAGAAGCAAAGAAACGCGTAAACGCTCTCGTAGTCGTTGAGGATGAAAAGGGCAAACGGTTCCAAACAATTCTTGACTTCGTTTTCTCATTAAGCGAAACTCAACCACAAGAAGCAGCACCAACCGAGGAGGCCGCAACAGTTGTCTGAGGAAGCCATGATTAAGAAATGGAAAGATCAGCCAATGCTTCAACCCCGCATCGAAAAAGTTGTGGTTAACTTGAATGTGGGCAAATCAGGCGAACCTCTCGAAAAAGCGTTCAAAGTGTTACAAGGAATTGCAGGACAAACTCCGGTTAAGAAAAACGCCAAGACTTCAATACGAGACTTTGGCATTCGAAAAGGTGAGCCAATTGCTTGCGTTGTTACTCTTAGACGTCAAGCTGCAATCGATTTCCTCAAAAAAGTTCTTCCAGTAGTTGACAACAGAGTTGCCAAGTCATCATTTGACGACAGAGGCAACTTTGCTTTCGGTCTAAAAGAGCACATCGAAATACCCGGCGTTAAGTACGATCCAGATATTGGAATCTTTGGGATGGATATCTGCGTGACTATAAATCGTCCAGGTGACCGTGTTGCTGATCGAAGAAAACGCAAAGCGAAAGTCGGTAAGAACCAGGTTTTAACACCTGAGGAATCAATCTTTTTCACGAAGCAGTTATTGGGAGTAGAAATCGTCTAAATAGAGGAAAGAGCATGGGAAAACAACAGCTAAAGAAAACAAGAAAATTCGGTAAAGGCTCAAGACCCTGCCAAAGATGCGGTGCCTACGGACCAACAATCAGACGTTACAACTTAGGTTTATGCAGACACTGCTTCAGAGAAGCAGCACCTAAACTTGGCTTCAAGAAATATGAATAAGAGGTAAAAACAATGGACACCCTAACAAATGGATTGACCACAATCATAAACAACGAAATGCGTAACAAACGGGAATGCATCATTAGTCCTGCATCCAAACTATTAGGCCGCGTCCTGCGCATTATGCAACTTAACGGCTACATAGGTGAATTCGAATTCATCGATGACGGCCGACAAGGCAAATTCAAAGTTCAATTAATGGGCAGAATAAACAAATGTGGCTCCGTCAAACCCCGGTTCTCAGTCAAAGTAAACGAATTCGAAGACTGGGAGAAAAAGTTCCTTCCATCCAGGAACGTGGGCATTATGGTAGTTTCCTCTTCAAAAGGCGTCATAGCCCACAGGGAAGCAGGCGAGAAGAATGTCGGCGGCAGGCTACTAGCCTACGTTTACTAAACAAGGTGTAACAGAATGCGTCTACCAGAAATTTCCAGATTAATTCCAATCCCCGAAGGTGTAGTGATAAACATCGACGGGCACAAAGTCACGGTTAGAGGAGCAAAAGGAACCTTAACTCGAGACTTTTCACATGCTGCTGTTTCAATGGAAACCGACGGCAAAAACGTTCGCATTTCAGCACAATGGCCACGCAAGAAAGAAGCCGCCTTAGTAGGCACAATCGAATCACACATAAAAAACATGATCACCGGCGTCACGAAAGGCTACACATACAAACTAAAAATTGTCTTCAGCCACTTCCCAATCACAGTCAAAATTCAAGACCGCGCTGTAATGGTTGAAAACTTTACCGGCGAACGCAGAGCACGTAAGGCAAACATACTCGGGGATGTCAAAGTAAAGCTTGAACCAGACGACATCATTATTCAAGGTTCAACTCTAGAAGATGTGAGTCAAACAGCCGCAAACATCGAAATGATGACACGCGTAACCAACAAAGATCCACGTGTTTTCCTCGACGGCATATATGTGTACGAACGAAATGAAGGAATGGATTAAGATGACTGAGAAGAAAGACCAAGCCGAAGCATTGCAAAAGGCTCTCAAAATAAGAGCAATTGCAAGAAAGAAAAAACCGGCTTTCGTCAGACCAGAAAGTTGGAAATACGACAAATTTGCGTTAAGCTGGCGAAAACCACGCGGCATAGATAACAAAGTCCGTAGAAAAATCAAAGGTTGGCCACCAGGACCTAGCACTGGGTATAAAGGTGTAAAAATTGCCCGTGGACTGCATCCATGCGGTCTTGAGGAAGTATTGGTCCACAACCTACTCGAAGTAGCAAAAGTTAACCCAATTACACAAGTTGCGCGAATCGCTCACACTGTTGGAAAGAAGAAGCGAGTACAAATCATTGCCGAAGCAAAAAAACTTAATCTAAAAATCGTAAATGTCAAAGCTATCAAAGAGGCAGCAAAAGAAGAAGCTAAACCAGAAGAAATGAGCGCCAAGACAAAAGAGAAAGCTGTCGAGAAGAAGAAGGCTCAACTAAAGAAAGAAAAGAAGAAGAAAGAACAAGAAAAGAAGAAAGCTGAGAAGAAAGCAAAGCAAGAAGGTGCTAAGAAGCAATGACAAATTTGACTAACCAAAGACGATTAGCAGCTCAGATAATGAAAGTAGGCAAAAACCGGGTATGGATTAACCCTGAGCGAATTGAAGATGTAGAATCAGCCATCACTCGAGAGGAAGTCCGGAAACTCGTTCACGAACAAATTATTAAGGCCTCAGCCATTCAAGGTGTTAGCCGCGGACGCGCAAAAGTAATTCAGTCAAAGAAACGTCGCGGTCGCCGAAAGGGTCCAGGCAGCAAGAGCGGAACTCCGAGAGCTGTTATCACTAAGAAAGAAGCATGGATGTTAAAGATTCGTGCTTTGCGTAGGCGCCTTAGAGAACTCAAAGCTAACAGAACAGTTACTGAAGGAACTTACAGAGATCTTTACATGATCGCAGGCAGTGGAAGATTTGTGTCCATTGCTGATATGGAACGCTATGCAAAGGCTCATGATATGTGGAGGAAACGTTAGATGCCACACGGATCACGTTACCGAGTTCCACTTCGTAGACGCAGAGAACAAAAAACCGATTACCAAGCTAGGAAGGCATTCGTAGTTTCACACAGACCACGGCTAGTGGCACGAAGCAGCTTAAAGAATACTGTAGCACAAATCGTTGTAGCCAAACCTATAGGCGACTTTGTGTTAGCTTCAGCACATAGCAAAGAACTCGTGAAAGCTTACGGTTGGAAAGCAGCAACAGGCAACATTCCGGCCGCATACCTCACAGGTTTGCTTTGCGGTTTGAAAGCAAAGAAGAATGGCGTGGCTGATGCTATCTTAGATATTGGTTTGGTATCCCCAACAAAAGGATCAAAGGTCTTCGCTACTATGAGCGGAGTAGTCGATGGCGGAGTACCAATTCCTCACAATCCTGAGAAAATCCTCAAGGACCGCATTCGAGGCGATCACATAGTCGAATACGCGGAAAGTTTAGGTTCAGCCGAAGAATACGCTCCAAAGTTTTCGATATCACTCGCAAAAGGTTTGTCACCAACAGAATTCGGAGAACACTTCGACAAGGTTAAGACTGACATATTTGCAGCATTCGGCGTAACTTGGAAGCCGGAACCAAAGCCTGCTAAAGTTGCAAAACCCCCGGCAAAACCCGAAGCCAAGAAAGCTGAAGCTAAGCCAGTCAAGGCTGAAGTTAAAGCCAAAACCGAAGAGGCAAAGAAACCTGAGGAAAAACCTGCTGAAAAGGCAGAAGCTAAGAAGCCCGAAAAGCCTGCAGCGAAGCCAAAGGCAGAGACAAAGAAACCCGCTAAGGCAGAAGCCAAGGTTGAAGCTAAAGCTGAATCCAAAGCTGAGGCTGAAGAACCTGAAGCCAAGCCAGCTGCGAAAACTAAGAAAGCCCCTGCTAAACCAAAAGCTGAAAAGAAAACTGCAGCTAAGGAAGCCGGTGCGAAGCCCGCTAAAAAAACTGGTGGTAAGAAAGAATGAGTAGACGAAGAGACGACAGAGAACGTCCAAAAGTAAACTTGGAAGAATGGGTTCCTAAAACCCGCTTAGGCAAAATGATTCAAGAAGGCAAAATAACTAACATAGACGAAGTTTTCCTGAGCGGCTTAAAGATTTCGGAGCCACAAGTCGTAGACGCATTGCTTCCTGATCTTCAAGAAGAAGTCATAAACATTAACCTAGTTCAGAAGCAAACTGACGCAGGCGAAAAATCACGTTTCAAAGCAATTGTTTGCGTTGGCAACAAAGACGGCTATCTAGGATTGGGCGCAGGCAAAGCAGGCCAAGTTCGAAACGCAATTGAAAAGGCAGCAGCGGACGCACGCCTAAACATAGTCCCAGTTAAACGCGGATGCGGCAGTTGGGAATGTGGATGCGGACGAGGCCACTCAGTTCCTTTCCAGGTAGAAGGCAAATGCGGTAGCGTACGAGTTGTCATGGTTCCAGGACCAAGAGGCTTAGGCTTAGTTGCAAGTGAAGTCGCCAAAGTTGTCTTGGGGTTAGCCGGAGTCAAAGATCTCTGGTCACGAACATACGGTTCCACAAGAACAGTTCCATCTTTCGCATGTGCCACATTCGATGCACTGAAGAAAACCTACAACCTGATTACTCCAACAGATTGGGTGAAGTAAAATGTCAGCAACACAAAGTGAAATAAGCAAATGCATCGTAGCAGTAAAAATACGCGGCGAAGTCAGCGCCCAACGTGAAGCAAGAGAAACCACCGCGCTGTTGGGATTATCCCACACAAATCACGCAATCATAATCGACAATAGACCCGCTTATCTAGGTATGCTGCAAAGAGCTCAAAGCTACATTACATGGGGCGAAGCATCAAAGGAAACAATTGCCGCAATGCTAAAAGAAAGAGGCAAAGTTGGCGGCGGAAAGAAAATAACAGAAGAATACGCCCAAAAACTTGGCTTCAAATCAATCGATGAACTCGCAGACGCCATCTTCAGCTGCAAAACTGAAATCACAAAGCTTGATGGAGTGCAAAAAACTTTCAGATTGCGCCCACCAAAGAAAGGCTACAAAGGCAAAACAAAAATGAGCTTCAGAGCAGGCGGCGAATCAGGCAACCGCGGGGAAGCCATAAACAAGCTCGTTCAACGCATGGTCTAAACGACCTGTCCAAATCTTTTATTTTATTATTTAATTTATTCGTCTTCTAAGAAATTTTGTCAAATCATTCAATGTTTCTTATGGGGATGTGGCGGACTTTAAATTCGAGAATTTCCAGATTTTTTACAAAAGTATCTAATTCTGTTTGCTAAGTTGGTTATGTTTTCATTACAGCCGCTTACAGTTTTCTTGCTCGATTCCAAATTCTCTTTGATTAAGATCCTAATATAGTCTCTATTCAAAAATGAAATCCAAAATCAGTTAAAAATAGCGCTTTTTTGGATGGATTTTAGGTTGAAGAGGTACTTTTTGGGGTGGATTTAGCTCTTTTTGCCCTTGTGTTTTCTGTGGTTTTTTGTGCGATACGTTTTATAGTTACGTTTGAAGTTCCCTTTGTAATATCTGGGGAAGAAAACATGAGCGCAAAATGGCGAAGAAGCAGAAAACACCTAAAATGGCTAGATCTGAAAAGCCTGAAGGTTCTCCCTAAAGCCACAAAGGCGCCTCGCATGGAAAACTTCAAGTCATCCAGAATTCATCCACAGAAATACCGGTTACCTAAGAAGTTCGGAAAAGGCAAATACAAAGAACCGAAACCACTAATCGACATGTTTCAAGACACAAACTGGGTCACCATAGTTGCCGAAATCGCAGGGTTCAATCAAGAGAGCTTTAAGGTAATTGTGAAAGACCAGAAACTTATCCTCTCAGCGAAGGCAAAAGATCGCAGATATTATAAAAGTTTAAATTTACCGAAGGTAGTCATACCAACGGTCGCGCATACAACTTTCAAGAATGGCGTGCTTGAAATCAAGCTCAAAAAAGCCCTGAAAGAAGAAGCAATAAAACAAGAAGCAGGTTTAAACGATGCCACATAAACTAAGAAAAATCCGCAAGACACGAGGATCTAGGACACAAGGATACGGCAGAATAGGTCAACACCGAGACGCCGGTTCAAAAGGCCACCGAAAAGTCGGCAGACACAAGCACCTTTGGAGCCTTGTCTGCAACATGGACGAGAAATACTTTGGCAAACACGGATTCCATTCACCGCAAAAAATCCACAGCAAAGTAAACGCAATAAACCTGAACAAACTTGACATCCTTGCGCAATCAGGACAAACAACATTCGACCTCACCAGCATGGGATTCACCAAGCTGTTAGGCACCGGGAAAATTGCAAAAGCTCTCACAATAACTGTTCCAGTTTGCTCAAAGATAGCCGCCCAAAAAATTAAGGCCGCAGGCGGAAAAGTCATCACCGAAGTAGAAGAAACAGCTACAGAACCTGAACAATAAAGGTTAGTTCAAGATGGCTGGTAGATTCCTAAACCTTTTCAAACCCCTCGGGCGAATACTACCCGAAATCAAGGTTCCCGAAAGAAAAGTCAAATTTAACGAAAAAATATTTTGGACAGCTCTTGTTCTAATAGTTTATCTTGTAATGTCTGAAATTCCTCTCTTCGGAATCAATACCGGCATCCAAGATCAATTCGGCTCACTCAGAGTAATTTTCGCATCCAACCGCGGCACACTCATGGAACTCGGAATCGGTCCTATAGTAACCGCAGGTTTAATTCTCCAACTCCTATCAGGTTCATCACTAATTAACTGCGATATGTCAAAACCAGAAGACAGAGGACTCTTCACAGTCGCGAGCAAAGTCTTTTCAGTAATCCTCACAGGCATTCAAGCAGGCGCCTACATCATCAGCGGAATGTATGGACCCAACCTTGGCGCAGCTGCCATTGTGATATTCTTCCAACTCATTGCCGCAGGCATAATCGTGATGTTGCTAGACGAACTAGTCCAAAAAGGCTGGGGTCTAGGTAGCGGCATAAGTCTATTCATCATGGCAGGAGTTGCCCAGCAAGTGTTCTGGTCAACATTCTCGCCATCAACCGGTCTATTCGTTGGTTCATTAGAACAGTTATTTGCAAAAGTTGCCCCTGGGCAAGCTCCATTCACAGTTCTCAACTGGGTCGTTGGAACTCAATCAGGAGTTTACCCGTCCTTGATTGGGTTCATAGCTACCATCGCCGCCTTCATTATTGTCATATATCTTAACGGCATACGTATCGAGCTACCCATGTCATACGCCGGATACAAAGGCTTCCGCAGCAAATACCCAATTAAACTACTTTATGTGTCCAACTTGCCAGTAATCTTTGCATCTGCCCTTTTTGCCAACGTTTACTTCTTCACTCAGCTAATCTGGACCTCAATAGGAAGACCAGAACCAGGTAAAAATCTCTTCATGGACATCGTAGGCTCGTATAAAGTGGTAACAAGTGTGGGTGCGAATAACCAGACTCAGACTAGTGTGGTGCCTGCCGGTGGACTTGGATATTTAACTACTGCCCCTCACAATCTTCAGAGTGTCGCCGCGGACCCAATCAGAGCGGTTGCTTACATAGCTATTCTCATAGCCTTCTGTGCGGTGTTCTCCCTTATTTGGCTTGAAGTCGGTGGATTAGGACCTGACAAAGTAGCGCAGCAACTAATGGACAGCGGCATGCAAATTCCAGGGTATCGCCGATCAGGACGACCAATTGAAACTATGCTTAAAAGATACATTCCAGTGGTTACTGTCTTAGGCGGAGTAATTGTCGCCATAGTAGCTGGAATTTCAGATTTCCTGGGCGTGTTTGGTTCAGGCACAGGAATTCTGCTATCCGTAGGCATCATCTACCAGTACTACGAACTCCTGATGCGCGAAAGAGCAGCCGAAATGTACCCAGCATTCAGAAGAATCCTGGGCGACTAACCTCTCCGAGTTTTTCCCTCGGAAAAATCTCACATTCTTTTCAAAACCAACATTTTCCAAAAATCTCAAATTTTGTCTCTAAATATTAACAGGCTTTGGGAGACGATGAAGCCTAAAGAGGGAGAAGGTTTAAAATGTTCTCCTAGTAGTAAATTGTTCAATCGCGAAGGATATTTACTGCATATAGGAGTCGTTGATTTGAAAAGAAGAATGTTGATGCTTGCTGTCTTGGTTTTGGTTAGTGCTGCGTTCATGGTTTTGCCAGTCTCGATGGTTTTTGGACAGCAGTCTGGAACAGTAATTGATTCATTGAGTCCCAAATCGGGGATAGTCGGATCTCAAATAACCTTTCAGGGAACAATAAACACCACAGGTGGCTCCTATTCTATCTCTTTTGGAGATAAAGCCTTCTTCAATGGAACGGCAACTGGAAATAGCGTTAGCACAACATTCGAAGTTCCCAGCATAACTGCTGGAACGTACACCATAACTTTGCTCGATGTTGCCACAGGCACCAAGTCCGCCACTCAAACTTTCAGAATTGTGCCAACAGGCATTTCTGCTATACCCTTGGCAACTTTGCTAATCATGGCAATTGCAATTTCGATATCTTTCATTAACATGGTTCTTAACCGGGCTTTGATTACCCGAATGATCGGCTGGCAAGAATATCGTTCTATGCAGAAGGAAATGTCTGAGTACAATTCTCAGCGGATGGCTGCTCTTCGCGCTAAAGACGAGAAGGTTCTTGAAAAACTGAAGAAGAAAGAATCCCAAATTCAAGCGATGCAGACGAAAATGTTCAAACCTCAGCTAATTCTAATCCCGATAACCTTCATCTACCTGATCATATGGCCAGTGCTGACGGGGTATTTCCCAAGTTTTGTGGCTTATCTTCCAGGTTTCGGAGGCGTTCCATTCTTCTACTGGTATCTAATTTGCTCGTTCTTCTTTGGAACGATCGCATCAAGAATAATCGGAGTTACACCAATACAATAATGCATTAAAGCGCCAAGGGAAAAGCTCAATGAGTGAACCAAACACAACTAACGTCGCTGAAGCAAGAAAAATCGTTATTTGCATTTGCGGAATGGCTGGCACAGGAAAAAGCACCTTAGCTAAGAAACTTGCTCAAAAATACGGTTTGAAGTATTATTCCGGTGGCGATGCACTCCGGGGCTTAGCTGCAGAGAAAGGCTATGATTCTTCTCGTAACGGTTGGTGGGAAAGTGAAGAAGGGTTACGCTTTCTGGAACTTCGGAATTCCAATCCAAGTTTTGACAAAGCCGCCGACGAAAAACTTCTAGATTATGCAGCTCTAGGAAACGTTCTTTTGGATAGCTGGACAATGCCCTGGTTGATTAAAGGTGGCTTCAAGATTTGGCTAGCTGCTTCGGTTGAGAAACAGGCAGAAAGAATTGCTCAAAGAGATAAAATGACTGTTGAAGAAGCGATGCAGGCACTAAAGGAAAAGGAATCACGAACCAAAGCTATTTACAAGCAGCTTTACGGTTTTGCCTTGGGCGAAGATTTCACTCCATTCAATTTAGTTCTGGATACCGATAATTTAGGTGCTGAAGAAGTTTTTCAAGTGCTTTGCATGGTGATCGATAATATTGTTCTTACTGAAAATGAAAATCCAAAGAACTTGATTACTTGTAAGTAAATCCCTTGATAAGGTTTGGCGATTTCTCTTTTTATTGTGGCTAATATGCATTTGTAATCGCCTAAAATTTTAGCTTATGTAACTAAGATTGGTACAATTTTGGATCGCTGCAAAAGGGGTTTAAAAATTTTTCGCAAATTATAAGAATAGTGTTCAACCAATGATAATACTTGGAGTTTAAGCAAAGGGAGAAGGGAGTGGATGTTGTAAATGAAATTCATAGGGAAAGCACTGTTGATTATTTTCCTCTCGGGGATAATCGGATTTTGCCCAATAGCTTCTTTTCGTTTTATAGAAATTGAATCCACAATAATTCTCTTAATTTTTAGTATTCTTTTTGGTTCAATTACTTTTCATTTGAACGGGACCGTTAGCAGAAAGATTGGTTTACTTGCTGTTGGTAACCTTTTGGGGCTGTTCTGGAATATGATCTTTTTCCATTTTGCTTCAGCAGGCGCTTTGGCTTTCGGAGAAGTTTTTGATGCTTTCTACGTTATGGTTTTTCCTTTCTTGAATATGCTGTGGATTGTGTCATTTTGGTCTATTAGCATGGCTTACTTCTCAAAAGCTAGGAATACAGGCGGAAGGTGACCTCATTGATCATAACCATTCTTCAGGTTTTTTTCGTAGCTTCCATCTTATTCATTACAGTCTATTTGATTCGACATTTTATTTTCACAATTGCTGTACTACGTCGATCTAAGAAAAACACTCAAGCTAAAGTTGTCTCAAACGTGCATTTTGAGCCAACGGTTTCAATTCTTCTGCCAGGACATAATGAAGATCAAGTAATCGGTCAATTGCTGAAACGAATGTCTGAACTGACTTATCCGAAACCCAAACTTGAGGTGATAATGATAGATGATGCTTCTACAGATAAAACCAGTCTCATAGCTGACGAATTCTCAAGAAGATTCAATTTTATAAAAGTGCTTCACCGAGACAAGAAGACTGGTGGAGGCACAGGCAAAGCGGCCGCAATGAATGCTGGTTTTAAGCTTTCAAAAGGCG
The DNA here is from genome assembly GCA_963735905.1 of Candidatus Bathyarchaeota archaeon. Classification (GTDB taxonomy): domain Archaea; phylum Thermoproteota; class Bathyarchaeia; order Bathyarchaeales; family Bathycorpusculaceae; genus JADGNF01. The sequence goes on from CAVTMS010000007.1 coordinate 271,246, forward strand.
AAATTATCCTTTGCTTCGACGCCGACTACTTTCCTCCTATAGATATCGTAGAAAAACTCGTCAAAGAATTTGCAGAGCCCAAAGTAGGTGCGGTGATGGGGCGGCCTGTTCCATTAAATGAGCCCCAAAACTGGGTAACCAGACTTGTTGCATTGGAACGAATAAGCGGATACAGGGTTGACCAAGAAGCTCGCAACCACTTAGGCTTGATGCCCCAATTTGGAGGAACAGTAGGCGGGTTTAGGCGGTGCATTATGGAGAAAATAGGTGGATTAGATGAGACGATGCTCACCGAAGACACTGACTTAACGTTTGAAGTTTACCTCGCCGGATACAAGATTCGCTACGTCGGGGAAGCTGAATGCTACGAAGAAGTTGTGGATAACTGGAAAGCATATTGGAAGCAAAGACATCGATGGGCAAGGGGACATATGCAAGTGTGTTTTAAGCACACTATTAGGGTCTTAAAGAGCAAGAAACTCACGCTGAAAGAGAAAATCGATGGTATCCTTCTATTGAACATTTATTTCATGCCTGTTATAACATTATTTTCGTTTCTGGTAAGTGCTGTTCTGATTATTGAAGGATCAGCCAATATTGTTGATGAGCTTTGGTTTTCTTGTGCGCTTTCTTTGTATAGTATTTCGGGTAACTTTGCTCCTTTTTTCGAGGTAGGGGTTGGGGCTTACCTGGATGGGCGAAGCAGAACTCAATGGTTGACTCCTCTTTTGTTCTTTGGTTTCTTCATTAACATCCTTATTTGCACCAAAGCTTTTCTTGACGTTATCTGGGCAAGATTGCTAGGCAAAAAACAAACAAATTGGGCAAAGACAGATCATCTTGGGAATGGAAATCGACCGTTAACTATAGTAGGGGTTGTCGGATGGTGAAATCATGAGTTTAGAAATGTCTCCAGTGTTCATTACGCTAGCGTTGGGAACTCCCATATCACTTCTGGTGATGTTCCTGCCTACTCTCATAGAACTCAAGAAGCCAAAAGATGCTGGCCCTCGTTTAATAAGTGCTGGTTTTTCTCCAGTGATGCCTAAAAGCTCATTGCCGGTCAATACTTTACAAGATATTGAAAGAAATCAATCTATAGACGCTAAACTTTCTGCATTGTTCCAAAATACTTTAGGTTTCATTCCTAATTTGGATGATTGAGCTCATTCCAATGCTTTTAGAAGAGGAGTTTCGCATTTCGCCATTGTTCTTTGGCGAGTGACAAGTTGCCATAGGGGCCGCTGTGAAGTGAATAAAAGATGTAGCACAGGTAGGTGCATTGTTCACATTTTTTGTAGGTTTCTCGTAGCGTTTTGAATTCTTTGCTGTTCCAGTTTTTCGGTAAATCGAAGAGTGATCCTGCGAAGTTGTGTCCGTGGCATCCGCCGATTCTTCCCAGGTGATCTATGATGAAGAAGTCTTTTAGTGCATGGCAATGCCAGGTTCTCTTATCTTCTGAGTATAGGCTTCGTAATGCTTTCAGAAGTTTGGTTGTCATGAGAATGCGTTTGTTCTTCTTTTTCATTTCAATGAGCGAATTGCACAGGTCAACCATTGCTTGTTTGTCTTTTATCAAGAATTCATCCATTGGTTTACCGATTCTGAAGAGCTGATTTTCGGCAGCTGTAAGATCATAAGAGTATAAGCAGTACCAGACGGGGACTCCCATATTTGTGAAATGATTTGTGATGTCTACAATCTCGTTAAGGTTTAGTTGAGATATCGTTGGTGTAACGGCTACATTTATCCCCTCTCTATGTAGCGTCTCAACCGATTCCATGGCTTTTTCAAAAGCGCCTTTGACGCCTTTAATATGATCCATTTTAGTCGGATCTAAACTGTCAAACGAAATTGCTGCAAAATCTACATTTCGTAAAGCATCAACTTTCTCGGCAGCCATGCTGCCATTGTCATAAACGGTTGTGACGAAGTATTTGCTTGCGTAATCGATTATTTCCGCCGCATCGCTTCGCAGTAGCGGGTCACCACCTGAAAATACGATTTCCACAATGCCCATTTTCCGCAGAATATCTAATCCGCGCTTAATTTCGGTGGCCGACAGTTCTCGTTGATCTTGTTCAGTCCAGACATTGCAGCCTTGGCACCTGTAATTGCACTTCCTCGTTATGAGCCATTGCGCATGGTGAGGTTTGAATGGAACAAGCGAACGCGCTGCAACTTTCGCGGCTTTGCCAAGCTTCAAATAAATCTTCACTCAACCAATGATTATTACAACTGTATTTGAACATGGACTATAAAAAGCAATTCACAATATGTCCATTCTTTAACGGTATTTCATTTAGTAACCAAGTTCTTCACATTCATGTGGTTCTTGTGGAAATTTGGACAGAATGGAAATTTGTGCTTTTATTTTGCCAAGGTTTTTAGGGTTGGACGGCAAGAACCATACTCACATTAGTTGGGGCATATAGCGAATGGAGACTGTTGACGTTGTTTTGCTCACTATGAACAGTGAAAGGAAGCTGCAGGCATGCCTCGATTCAGTCTATAAAAATATCCCCGTCAATAAACTAATTGTCGTAGATGGCGGTTCAACCGATAAAACTCTGAAAATTCTGAATCAATTTAACATCAAAAATGGGAATGTAAAAATTATCAATGATTTGGGCGGTACACGGGCAACTGCGAGACAGAAAGGCATAGAAAATGTGACTGCAGACTGGTTCATTTTTGTAGACAGCGACGTTGTTCTTCGTAACGGATGGTTTGAGAAAGCAATTCAACATGTTAACAAGGATGTAGGAGCTGTTTGGGGAATTGAGGTTTGGTCGACGATTCAGAGTCAAAAAACTTTGAAAATGTTTCTGTTAGTTACTAGGAAAATTTTTGATCTTAGGGGCGGAACTCATGACACCCTTATCAGAACTGAAGCTGTTCGTGGAATAAAAATTCCGTGGGGGCTTCACGTTTTTGAAGATGCTTACATAAAAGATTGGATTACACAGAAGAATTTTCGGGTAGTTGCCTGTTATGATCCTTATTGTATCCATTATAGACCTCACACAGTTTGGACATTTCGTGGTAGCGTTGACTTGGTTGTTGATTCTTTAAGGTATGGTAGCCCGCGTTTGATTGGAAAATTAGTCTTTGCTTATGCTTTTTACGCTGCATATGCAGTTGCCCAGATGTTTTCAGGTAAAATGCCTCAGTTGTAAGGTTTGGTTTCCTTTGTTTTTTAAATAACATTAAATACTCTACATCATAAAAAGGTTGAATTGTTCACAATTTACGAGGCACAATGATGCAGGGTATCGACGTTGTCATGCTGACTAAAAACAGCGAGCACTTACTTGACAAGTGCATAGCCAGCATTTACCAGAACGTGCCCGTAAACAATTTTATCGTTGTCGATGGGTTTAGCACCGATCGTACACTCAAAATTTTAGATGCCGTGAATGAAAAACACGGAAATGTAACCGTTTTGAACATTAACGGTTCTAGAGCCAAAGCCCGGGAGAAAGGAATAGCCCAAGTAAAGACGGAATGGTTCATGTTCGCTGACAGCGACGTTGTCTTAAGCAAAGACTGGTTCAGAAAAGCAAAAGATAATATTCAAAATGATGTAGGTGCCGTTTGGGGAGTAAACATCGATGTAATCCCCAATTTGAATGACAAACGAATTTTGAAGTTGCAAACAGTTGTTGCCCGTGAGTGCTTCAATCTTCGAGGGGGAACTCATGACACTCTGATTCGGCGTGACCTCGTAGAGGACATCAAGATTCCTGAAGAACTGCATACTTATGAAGATTCTTTCATCATGAATTGGATCAAAGACAAAGGTTACAAAGCTGTGATTGGCGAAGGAATTTATTGTCTACATTATAAGCCCCCCGCTAATTGGAGTTTAAAAAATGCGGTTAGTGGTGCAATTTTGGAGCTGAGATGCGGCTTGATATCATCGGGTAATTTTTCTTACGTTATTTATTATCCGTTTTTTATGTTCTATTGGTTCCTGCAAATTGCCCTGCAAAACATGAAGAGGTTAATTCCGACTTAACGCTCGCCATAGATGATCCGAGGTTGGGCGGGGCAGAGTTTCATCTTTTTTGTTTCTTAATGTAATTATTCTTTGGTTTTTGTCTGGCAGGAATTCTCCGATTACAGCTGCCTGAATATTGTCCTTTATTAGATTTTCGACAATTTTTTTTGATTTCTTTTTTTCTGCAGCAATCAGTAATGCCCCTGAACCTATGAGTTGTAAAGGGTCAAGTTCGAAGTGACTGCAAATTTTAGCCGTCTCGGATGAAACCGATATTTTCTTTTGAAAAACGTGAAATCCTAAATTTGAAGCATCGGCCATTTCGTGGATTCCTCCTGCAATACCTCCTTCGGTTGGATCATGCATTGCATGAACTCCACCCACTTTGTAAGCTAGCAGCGCTTCTTTGACGACGCTGATTTTTTGGTAGAAGTTTTTTGCGCTCGACAATTCTTCTGCGGTGAGGATTTTTTTCAGTTCAGTTTCTCTGTCTGAAGCAAGAATTGCGGTGCCTTCTATTCCTGCGCTTTTTGTCAATATGAGGGCGTCACCGGTTTTGGCATTTGCGGCTGTTACATATTGTCCTTTTTTTGTTGATCCCATAGCACAACCCACGACAATCGGATTGACTAGTCCGGGGGTTGATTCTGCATGTCCTCCCACAATGGCCATTCCAAGTTTGGTGGCTGCTTCGTTCATTTGTTTGCTTATGGTTTCAACCATGTTCTTGTCGGCGCCTTCTGGAAGCATTAGGCATGAGAAGAGGAAAGCGGGTTCAACTCCAAAAGTTGCGATGTCGTTAGCGTTAACGTTTACGGCAAGCCAGCCTATGCGCTCAACAGCTCCAGTTATTGGATCCATGGAGACAATAAGGGATTTGTCACCCAAATCCAAGACCGCACAGTCAACTCCCGTGGTTGGACCTAGGGTTACTTCTTCGCGTTTAGCGCCCAAATTCTTGAACACAACTTCCTTAAGAATGTCTATGGGGATTTTTCCAGGGGGAAGAGTCATTTTGAAACCTACTTCAACTGTGTACGTCTTGCTTTTTACGTTTTCCAAGACTTTGGGAGTCTCTTTCGCAGAACCAAAGCTATTGGAATTCCAATCAGGGCTCCGGCGACAATTTGAAGTATGTTGCCTGGCACTTCACCTAGCGCCGCCCAACCTTCAGAAAGAGCGAAGAATTCGACCAAGAAGTAGCCTGTCACCATTTCTATTCCAGCAAAAACTACAGCAATAATGTCCCGCCATGCCTTTTTTCGATTGGAAATGGCTCCCGCAATGAGTCCTTCAATTCCCTTTATTACTAGAGTGAAAGGGGCGAAAGTAGCAAATCCGCCAGCTACGTCTGATATGAAAGAGCCGACTCCACCCGCAAACCCTCCGACTGTCGGACCAAATGTGAGCGCGCTTATGAAAATCATTATGTCGCCAAAGTTCAAGTATCCTCCTGTCGCAGGAATGGGGATTTGAATTATGAACGTGGCTACAGCAACAAGAGCGGCCATTACGGCTGCAAGAGCAAATACTTTTGTAATTACGCTTTTTGAGATTTTATTTTCCATTTTTTGGCGCGTCCAGTCTTCTTAACACGTACAATTTTAGTATAGTTATAACTATACTATATTTTAAGTCTTGCTGAAAGCAAAATTTACATCAGAAATTTCAAATCGTCGAATGCTAACAAAGCCCGCTTACCCTGCTCGGTTATCTTGAAGAATTTCTTTCCATTCTCTTCATATCCAACAATTAATCCTTTTTCAGATAGCTCGTTTAGATGCTGGTAAACTGCAGCTCGGGTCATAACTTTCCCGAGTTGCTTCCATAAATCATAGCCGTATGTATCGTTTTGGCTTAACACTCTGAGAATTTTCTCTTTTGTGCTAATCTCCAATCCTAAACCTGCAGTCTTTTGTTTCTTGTTCATCGCCTGCAGGACGTCGGTCGCTTTGAGTCCACTTCCCGTAATCAAACAAACGACTTTGCTATCTTTGGAAATTTTTCCTTCTTTAACAAGTTTTTCTAACGCCGCCACAGTTGCCGAACTGGCTGGTTCAGCAAAAACTCCTTCCAATTTTGCAATTTGGAGTTCTGCGGCGAAAATTTCATCATCTGTTACTGTTAATGCTAATCCTCTTGATTCCATAATCGCTTTCGCTGCTAGATCGTTTTGCAATGGGTTTCCAACTAATATTGCAAGGGCTCGTGTGGAAGGATTGCAGGCTTTCTCAGAGGTCAATTTTTGTGTGTTGAGGCCGTTTACAATAGGGGCGCATCCTTCAGGTTGGATCCCCACCATTTTTGGTAGTGCACTTGTAATTCCAAGTTGTTTTAGATCTTTGAAGCCTTTCCAAATTGAATAGATTGTGCCACCGCTTCCCATGGATACAAGAACCCATTCCGGAACTGCACATTGTTCTTGAATCTCGTAGGAAATGGTTTTTTGAGCTTCAACTACCAAGGGGTTAAGCTCTGCCGTTGCCTGGTACCATCCTGTTTCCCTTTCTATTGCTTTGGCTCTACTGATGGAATCATCTACGATATCGCCGCATTCCTCTATTGATGCGTCGTATGCGAGCATTTGGGCGAGCTTTCCCACGTCGACAACTTTCGGAACCAAAATGTGGCAGATGAGTCCTGCTTTTGCTGAGTAAGCTGCCATTGATGCTCCCATGTTTCCGTTGGTAGCGCATATCAGTGCGTTAAATTTGTTGTCAACTGCGTGTGATGTTAGAAGTGCGGCTGCGCGGTCTCTATATGAGTGTGTCGGGTTCTGTGTTTCATCTTTCAAGTAGAGCTCTTTTACTCCAACAGCTTTTGCGAGTCTCTCCGCTTTGTGCAAGGGTGTTCCACCTTCCCCTAAACTGATTGGGTGGTTAACTAGAGGGAGAAGTTGTTTGTATCTCCAGAATCCTTGGGGTCCTGAAAACTTGATTTCTCCGTGCTTGGGGATCTCTGTCAAGAATTCTAGTGTTCCTTTGCATTTTTCGCAGTTGCTCTTCAATGGATAATCTGGAAATTGGCTTCCACAGTGGATGCATTGAAGAGTCAATTTTTTTCACTTCAGAATAAACTGGATGTCCGATCCTAAATAAGCTGGCTGTGGTTCTGGGTTATGTCTTTTATTACAGATTAATTGTAACAATTCGTTTCGGCTTCAATTCCGTGGGTTTAGCACTGGTCTCTTATGATGGGTGTTCTAAACTGAATTTTGTTTTGTCTTGTCAGAAGATTCCATTAGAGGTTACCACTTCTAGGATTCTGTCCCATTGTTGTCTTGTGAGTTGAAAGTTTGTTCCTTCCGGATTGGTCAGCACCTCCATGGCAGAGAGAACATTGTCTTTTTTGCATAAGTCTTGAGCTATCGGATTTTCGTGGATTAGGTTTGCATACTCCACGGTAACACTTGGTTTTTTTAGAAATTTTAGTGCGTCGTCTTTTTCCAGAAAATATTTTAGTTGTTCCTCGTTGAGTGGGGTCTTTCTTGGGTAAGAACTTATCCACCCCAAACCACAGATTCCTGCTGATTTTCCTGAAGACCAAATGGCGACCATATCGCCCTCGCAAATAAATTTAGAAAATCGAGTAACAAGCCATTGTTCTGCATCCTTGTTTTCTCCGATCCAGCCATACCAATTATACCTGCCAGGGTTGAATTGGAATAGCCAATATTTCGGTGGCAGCGTTGATGGGAGTTGTGGAAGAAGAGTAGTTCCGCATTTGGGGCACTGACGGGTTAGTTTGTAGTCCTCTGTTGAAAATGCATTTTTACATTTGAGGCATTGGTACTTTTCAACTATCACCATTATTACTCCCAAAATTTGTATTTTGATATTAGGTTTGTTCAGAATTTAAGATTTGGGCAACCTCAAGCGTTGACTGAGAAAGCAAGAAATGGGTGCTGAACTTTTTTGAAAGGGGAAAATCTAAAAGGTAGAGTCTTCCAAAATAGTACCAATAGCGAGTGACAAGTAATGAGCGCAAAACCCGTTAAAGAAGATCCAGTTAAACTGCACAAAGAAGCCGGCGCATTGATGGAAACCGGCAAGTATGCCGAAGCCAGAAGATCTCTTCGCCAAAGTAGGGGAACTCTACTATAAAGGACAGAATTATTTTGGTTCCGCCGAAATGTACTACAAGGCAGGCGAATGTGCCCTTACCCTTAAAGATTACCAGAAAGGAGTCGAGTTCTTCATGAAATCTTCCGAGATCTCCTTCGATAAAGGCTTCGAACGCTACGGCATGAGCGCATTGCAGTCGGCGCGGGATTGCCAGAAAGCGTTAGGCAACACGAAAGAAGTTGAAGAACTAACCGTCAAAATCGATAAATTTAATAAGAAAATCACCGAGCAAGAAAGCGGTGAGCAATCCTTCTCCGTGTTCTCTTAAACACGAAACGCTACATTTCCTTCAACTTTCTTTTCTATTTCACCTTACTTTTGGCTCACGCTGCCAGCTAAAAGCGCTGAATTCTAAGTAACCATGCTTAGGTAACTTCCATGCCCACACTTTTCAAAACTCTCGCTGAGCTTCTCGAAAAAGTAGAATCCACAAAGAGCCGCCTCCAAATGATTTCATTGGTTGCGGCTTTCCTTAAAGCTTTGGAACTGGAGGAGGTGGAGCCTGCCGTTTCTCTTGTTTTGGGCAGAGCTTTCCCTAAGTGGAGCCAGAAAACTCTAGACGTAAGTTGGGCAATTCTAAGCAAGATTTTTCTGAAAATTGCTGGTGTGGATTGGGGCTTTTTCGGAAAAGCTTTCAGCGAAAGCGGAGATATTGGGTCTGCAGTTATGGAGGTTTTTGAGAAGAGTAAGTTGAATCGGCAAGCTGTGCTTTTCGAGAAGCCTTTGACTTTGCTTGAGGTGCATCGAAGTCTTGAAGCGGTTGCGGACTCGGTGGGTTCGGGTTCTAAAGAAAAGAAAGAGCGCTTAATCACTTACCTCTTAAGCCAGTCCTCTCCTATTGAAGCGAAATATCTTGTTAGGGTTCTTGTTGGGGAAATGCGCACGGGCTTTAGTGAGGGCTTGATGGATCAGGCTGTAGCGAAGGCTTTTGTTGTACCTCTTATGTTGGTTCGGCACGCTGACATGGCTTTAGGTGACATAGGCGAAGTCGCTACGATAGCAAGAGTGGGTAGCAAAGACGGTCTTCAAAATGTTGGGTTCAAGGTTTTTCGGCCTGTGAAGTTGATGCTTGCTCAGGTGGCTAAAGATGTTGATGAAGCTTTGAATGAGCATGGTGGCGAGACTGCTTTTGAATACAAGTATGATGGTGCAAGGGTTCAGATTCACAAGCTGGGTGCTCAAGTTAGAGTTTTTAGTAGGCGTTTAACTGATGTTACGTTGAGCTTGCCCGAAATTGTTGATTTAGTCAAACGCAACGTTTCGTCCAATGAAGTCATTTTGGAGGGTGAAGTTATTGCTATTGACAGTTCAGGCGTGCCTATTCCTTTTCAGCATTTGATGAGACGGTTTAAGAGGGTTCACGGCATCAGTGGTTTGGCTGAACAGATTCCATTGAAATTGTATTTGTTTGATATTCTTTTTCTTAACGGGGAGAGCTTAATTCATCTGTCTTACACTCGTCGAAGGCTGCTTTTGGCCGAGGTTGCCCGCGAAATCCCCCTTGCGACCCAAATTGTCTCTGGGAATTCGATTGAGGTCGAAAAATTTTTGAAATCGGCTATGAATGCTGGACAGGAGGGTTTGATGGCAAAGAATCTTGATAGTGTATATAATCCTGGTGTTCGAGGTAAAGGATGGCTGAAGATTAAGCCTGTTTTGGAACCATTGGATCTGGTTATTACCGCAGCTGAATATGGTTATGGTCGTCGGCACGGGTGGCTTTCTGACTACTATTTGGGGGCAAGAGATGAGGCGACAGGCGAGTTTCTTGTTGTCGGGAAAACTTTCAAGGGTTTGACTGATTTGGAAATTATCGAAATGACCAAGCTCCTCAAAACTATCGCTGTAAGTGAAGAGCGAAACCGAGTGGTTGTTCTGCCTAAGATTGTGGTTGAGGTGGCGTACAATGAGATTCAGGAGAGTCCTAAGTACAAAAGTGAGGTTGCTTTGAGGTTTGCTCGGATAACCCGAGTTAGAACTGACAAGTCGGCAGAAGATGCTGACACGATTCAGCGGGTTAGACTGATTTATGAGCGACAGTTTGGGAAAAAAGGCAGATATAAAACGCGGTAACAAAGGAACAAAACCGACTACTTTTTTGTGAAAAATTCTTTAAGCTTAGGCAAACATATTCTTGAAAACGGTGATACGTTTGGTTGCTTTGGGATTTGGAGGAGCATTAAGTTTCACAATTGGTGGAGCACTTGTCTTTTTTCTGTTTTCACAAATAATTCAAGGCAATGGGCCACCTGGAGAAGGGGTGGGCGTGTTTTCTTTCTTGGGTTTCCTGCTTGTAGGGCTTGGACTTGTCATGATTGTGCAGGATGGAAAGACCGAGAATAAACCCAACGCCTCCAAGATTTAGCTTCCACGGAAGAACAATTAATTTTTAACTAACTCATGATCAACTGTTAGCTTGAGGTTCGAGTAGTGGTAGTGCGTGACATGGAACAGTTTGCAAAAGATTTCTACAGTCGTCAAATAATACTGAAGGAGCTCGGCCAAAAAGGGCAAGACAAACTTTGCCGATCCAAAGTCGCAGTCGTTGGGGTAGGTGGTTTAGGAACTGTTTCTGCACTCTACCTCGCATTGGCAGGAGTAGGAAGCCTGCGTTTAATTGATCAAGATATTGTGGAAACAAAGAACCTGCATCGCCAAATTCTCTACACTGTTGACGATGTGGACTATCCAAAAGCTGAGGCTGCAGCGGCTCGGCTTCAGAAACAGAACCCACTAATAAAGGCTGATCCTATTTCGGAAAACGTCAATGCCGGAAACGTAGAGCGTTTACTTAAGGGCGTTGACCTGGTTGTAGATGGTTTGGATAACATGGCAACTCGATATCTGATTAACCGTGCCTGCGTTAAAATGAAAGTGCCCTATGTTTTCGGTGCGGCTATCGGTATGGAGGGAAATCTGTCGGTTTTTGATTCTCCAGAGACTCCTTGTTTAGAGTGTGTGCTTCCTAATCTTTCTGACAATGAGCTTCTCAAATGTGATACTCGTGGCGTTATCGGGGCGACGCCTGGAATCATCGGTGCGATGCAAGCATTTGAGGCAATAAAAGTTTTGGCGCGCGTAGGAACTCCGCTGAAAAGCAAATTGATGATTTGCGATTTTACGGATATGTCTTTCACCTCTATCGACATAGCAAAACGTGCTAATTGTCCGTCGTGCGAGGGAACCTTGCCGCCTGAGTTGAGGGAGAGACTGGTTTGGTTGTGTGGACAAAACACTGCAAACATAAATCCTGAAAACCCTGTGAAGGTTGATCTAGATCAAGTGCTCGCTACTGTGCAGCAGCATGGTTTTCATGTTCGCGTGAAGTCGCGGTTAGCTTTAATGTTTGACTATAAGGGAATGGAAGTTAGTTTGTTCAATGGGGGGCGTATGTTGATTAAGAACGTGACTGATGAAAAGGCGGCTTTAGCCGCTTATCGAGAGATCTTGGCAGCTTTGGAAATACGGCAGCCACCCTAAAGGACAGCGAGCAATGCTTTGATTTCGCATTTCCAGCCTTCAATGAGTGCATCGTTTTCGGCTTGTTTCTTTTGGATTTTTTCAAAGCCTTTGAGAACTTGTTGCTGATGAGTGTAGTAGTCGTGGAGTTTGTTTAGTGTGTCTTTGAAGCGTGATATGGGTGCTCCGGTTTCGATGTTGTCGCCCAGTGTTTGAAGTTGGCTTAGCATTTCTTCTACAGACATATTGGTTTCTTTTTTGAAGTCTCTATAGACCCATTGTCTCTGGAAGAGATTGCGGCTTTTCCATCCTTCAGATTGTTCTGTGTAGGTTTTGATTATGGGTTGGTAAAGTTCTTGAAGTTGTTTTTTGTCTGTGGTTTGGGCTTTTGCTTCTGGTTGTTTTGTTTCTTCTTCTAGTCCAAGGTCGATGCCTATGGTTTTGAGTGCTTGTATGGAGCTTGTTTCTTGTCCGTGGAATTTTTTTGCCAGTGCGATTGCTGCTGCGAAGCCGACTCCTGCTGCTTCGGGTGTTATTTCGAAGTTTTTGTTCATTTCGAGAAGCTGGTCTAGTGTTTTGCCCATGTAGGCTGCTACTTGCCCGCCTCCTTCGATAAAGCCTGGAGTTTTTACGATGCCGGGTCCGATGGTGAAGGCGTATACACCTGTGTCTTCGACTTCGGCGGCTATGGTGCTTGCGAGTTCGCCTTGGGCTGTTTTGAAGACTTCGTATGCTCCCATGAATGGTGCTGCTCCGCTTGAGGAGACGCAGACGATTACTCCGTGTTTTCGTTTTAGCATGTCTGGTAGAAATATTTGTGCCAGAATTACTGGTCCTCGTAGGTTTACTCGGTAGCTTAGGTCCCATTTTTCAATTTGTGTGTCTTTAACTTGGCCCATTGAGAATACTGTGGCGTTGTTGAGTATGATGTCTACTTTGCCCCATTTCTTGAGGACTTCTTTGGCTAGTTTCTCGATGTCTTTGTCGTTGCCTATGTCTGTTTTTATGAAGATGACTTTTCCTGCTCCGAATTCTTTTTCTAGAATCTGTGCTACGGTTTTGCCGTTGTCCTCGTTAACTTCTGCTATTGCTACGTTTGCGCCAAGCCATATGAGGGCTCGTGCTGCTTCGTAGCCTATGCCGCGTCCAGCCCCTGTAACTATGGCGACTTCTCCTTTGAGGGAGTCTTTTGTTAGGTTTCCTTGGTTAATGAGCATTTAATGTTCCTCTTGTAGGCAGTTTATGGCGTTGATGGATTATAAATTAATCTAGTTAGTGTTTTAGCCGTATTGCAAATAAATTTCTTGTTTGAGATTAGAAGTAGTAGTTGACGCTTCTTTTACCCCCCTCCCTACAACTACATCTTCTCTGCCTTCCAAACAAACTACTCAGATGTTCCTGAAGTGGAAAATTATTGTTTTTCAGAGTTGTGTTATCAATTGTTGGCACTTCTATGATCATTATGGATTCTAAGAAGGGTCAAACTAAAACCAGGTGAATTTTCTACTTCGTAAGAATTTTTTTGCAAGGTCCTTTAGACGTGCGTCTATAGTTTATGATAAATTATGAACAAATCACAACTTCATTTATATTTATCTGTGCATACTTCTACTCAAGAGTAAAATGGTGAAAACATGTTTGGAATAATTGATTTAGCTGCGATAACTGTAATTATTGCTTCCTTTGCAGTAATGATGTATAAAATCAGGGCAGAACTCAAGAGCGAAGATTGAGAAAATGGAATTCAAAAACATCAACGAAGCATTGAAGTTTATGACTATTCAAGCAAAAGCCTACCCTAGCGAAATTGATTGCTATTCATCAGAAGAATATAAAAAAATCTACCCTGAACTTTGTCGTGTAAATCGTTTACTGCAGGCTTCATATAACGTTCACTGTAAAGATGGCGGCAGCAATGCAAACAAGTAGAGAAAAAGATCTGAGAGTTAGCCTTATTCCTCTTTTACTTGGGATTCGTCTTCAACTTTCTTTTGCAACCACACGAATAGCATTTACCATCGTGAACTGAAATAACATCGCCACATTGTGAGCATCTATATTTTTCTTCCTGCCTCTTCAAAAATTCTTTTGCGCCTTTTTCTTTTAATTCATTAAGGTTTTCCAGAGTGCTCATATCATATAGCTTTCGATAGCGCTTGTCTAATCGGTCCAGATTTTGGCAAGGAATATTTTCACATTCGAAGCAGAACTTCACCTCATTATTTTGAAGTTTCTTGCAGCCTTTTTTGATGAAGCATTTTTTGTTGAGAGGGAGACACCCTTGGCAGTGAATTATTTTGCCTTTTTCCTCAGGGATTCCCCGCGAATATGCAAGATATCTTTTGCAAAGTCCACAATTCATGCCGCAAGGAGTTAGAAGTTCAGCCGAGAGGCTTCCGCGGTTCATAAATAAAAAAACACACCGCTTCGTTTTAACACTTACTGATACTACGAAGGACGAGCCTTATCAGAGTTGGAAAGACGTGGACGGTTAAAAGGGCAGTTTTTTCTTGATCGCAAAAGCGATCACCAACGGCGTTATTAGAAGTGCTGGGAGAATAGTCCATGTAGGAAACTCTGGAACTGTCGATGTCTCAGACAGATGTGCAATGTAAACAGGGTCGTGTTGGATTTGTCCGCCGTCCCAGAAAGGAAAGCAGATTCTATAGATTAGTGGAGAAGCATCATAATTCATGTTAACGGGTGACCATGACCCTCCAAAGAGGTCTGTGAGGTTGAATGCATTTCCGATAAAGCTTGTCTGCCAGACTGGAGACCCGTAGGTTTTCCATGGAAGGCTGGAAAGAGCCACGACTTCAGATTTAGCCGTGTAAGTTTGGTTATTTGGTTGTTGGGTTAAATCGTTTTCGTCAATGCTAAGAGTGTAATTTCCCCCGAAGATAAAGTCGTATGCGTTTGTTTCGCCCACATTAATCTGAGCGGTTTGGGCGGCAATAGTTGAATTGTTGGTCGCGGTTGAATTGTATGGTTGGCTATCAACGTATGTTAAATACGCCTTTGTAGTGTAGGCTGATGTAGTGTAAAGCAGTGCCAAGCTCAAACCTTTTAGCGAGACGCTTGATGTGCTAAGCGATGTTAAGTTGGAGACTTTTCCGATGTCAAAGTTGGTTTTTAGGTTTGTCAAGTTTCCTATCACGCTGAAATCATAGCTTAAAGTAATGTGATCAAAGATCATTTTTCCGACCAGACCATATACTGTTGTGTAGTTTTCTAAGTAAGCGTAGGCGTTTCTGTATGTAAATCCCCACGTGTAGTGAGGAGTTGAGTCTATCATTGATTTCTGAATGGGTATGATGCTGTAGCTGTCGCTCATGTTGGTGTAGATCCAGTATAGAATTTCGTTGTTTCCAGAAGCGGCGTCAGATTGGGGGATTCCGTCGCCGTTTATGTCTCGATAAACTTCAAATTTGTCTAGTGCACTTGCTACGAATATTTCAGTATCGTTCGCAAGTTGAAAATGTTGTCCGACAAAATTTGCTATTGGAACAGGGTAAGGGTAATCGGAATTAGTATAAGCTGCATAACTGACAACCTGAGTGTTGGAAACGTTAACCCAATTGTACCAAACTTTCAGCGGCGAATTTTCAAGGGTGACGGGACCATTCGCGTATTCAGAACCATTAACAGGCAATACGGCAGACGCATTGGCAAAGTTGAATCTCCCCGATTGGGGAAGCACCGCAAAACATGAAGCAAACAACAAAATCAATACGATCGCTGAGGCTAAAAATCTTGAAAGATATTTCATCCAATCACCAATTCAGGATTTATCAGACAAATGTAGGTTGAATCGCTTAAAGTTATTTTTGTGAAGCTTTCTTGGCACAAAATAGTTTTAAGAATCTTGCTCAATCCTCGTGATTTCATTTCTTGATTTTTGTAAAATGAACAACAAGGAAAATAGAAATTGCTGTAGTTACAATTGCGGAGACAATTACTCCAAGGAATTGTGGAAGAGTGTTTTCCCCGCTTTCATTATAGCCAACCGCTGAAAGAGAAGGTGCTAATGTTGGCTGTTGGGTTAGGAAATTTGAAAAAGTTGGACCTGGGGAGTGTGAATTAGGCGTAAGAGTTTGCATTGGAGTTGGTGATAGTGTTACATTTGGGGTTAATGTGAGGGATGGTGAGTTTGATGGATTTGGGTTTTGGGTTATTGGTCCGATTGTTTCTCCTTCTCCGTAAGGAATGACATATGCCACTTGCCCAGTGTCAGCGAAAACTCCAACCTCTACGGCATCTATGAACAATTGGGGTTCATCGGAGCTAAATTTGAAGTGCCAGCAAGGGTAAGATGAGCCGTCTCGTTGGAACGTTTCAAGTTCTGCATAGTGTGGATCTTGAACTATGTGAGTTATGTTTAGGGGTCCGATGTAGTAATTGTTGGGATCAATGTTTTTCACCCATACCTCTTTGACTATGCTGGCTTGCAAGTAGGCAGTTTCAGTAGCTTCTTCTTTTGATATGTTAACCGTTGTTCCCCCAATGGGTATAAGATTCCAAGTATCGCTTAGGCTGGTTATGTATCCGTTGGTGAAGCCTAAGCCCAACCCGTTCGAGTAGACTGCCCCATTGGCAGTAAAGTGAAATGCGATGACGGGATGATTGGTGTCAGTTGAGGTCACCATGCTTATGTTGCCTATAGTTTCGCTTTTGATTATGGGGCCAGTCTGATTGGTTTGGTTAAGCATATTTATCATGTCTTTAAGGTATGATGCTCCGGTTGAGTTGTAGTACCTTTGCAGAAACATCTTTGTTGTATTGAGAAAGTCAGTGGGCATCGGGGATGAGTAGATTGGTGAGCCGCTAAGAATCCACATTATGTAGCCTGTAAAAGTTGAGTCGTGAAATCCGAATCCTATTTTTACGTTGCTTGTTGAAGACGTAAGGTTGTAACCGGTTGACAGCGATTCAACGTTGTATTTTGAAAGGTCAAGTCCAATGACTTCTCTCATGTATAAAACTAAATCTGGTTGAGGCATTGAATCCTCCGAATAAACGATCTGCACGTTAACAATGAACAAAGTTGCTGGTAGAGCGAGAATAATGATAGCGGCTGCTGCAATGAGATTTGCGTCTCTCATTTATCTTCAAAAAGATATTCGGTAAAATTGCCTAAATGGGTTTTTGTAAAGGTTTCTTGACTAAAAAAGAATGTAGCAAGCCTATGGTAAGTCAAGTTTTCTTGACTAACTCAATAAGATGAAGCACTTCTGAAGTGTTTTTTGTATTATCAATGCGAATCCACTATAAGTCGCGAATACCATTGAGTTGGAATGCAACCTAGTCAGCAGAGGAGCCAAATAAAGCAGGGCATCAGTGTAAAAATCGTTTTGAAGCAGCATCAACGGACCGGAATATTGACCGAAGGCATCGTCAAGGATATCCTTACTAGTAGCTCGACTCATCCTCATGGAATCAAGGTACGACTTACAGATGGCAAAGTCGGCAGAGTTAAATCAATAATAAAGTAATACAGCCGCTTTTAGAAGAAATAGAATATTTTTTTGCAATGATAGATAAATTTAATATTCTTAAGTAGCGCTACAAACACATATGCCAAAAGGTATCAGAGCACTTATTCTCACTGCAGATAAATTTGAAGACATGGAGTTGTTCTTTCCATATTTCCGTTTACTTGAAGCGGGGGTAGAAGTCGACATTGCTGCTCCCCAAAAGGGGCATATTGAGGGTGAACACGGTTACGACCTCGAAGTTGAGAAGACTTTCGACGAGGTCAATCCAAATGACTATGATCTTTTGTTGATTCCTGGCGGCTCACCAGATGGAGCTCCCGCTGTGGTTAGGAAAGACGCGAAGGCTCAAGCTATTGCACAGTCGTTTTTCAACCTAAACAAACCGGTTTCGTCTATTTGCCATGGTCCTTGGCTCTTGGCTTCTTCAGGTGTAGTGCGTGGTAGACATTTGACTTCTTTTTGGCGTGATGGCGTTCCAGATGAAATTAAGAAGGCGGGCGGAATTTACGAGGACAAAGAAGTTGTCGTAGACGGTAACCTTGTTACGTCACGCTATCCCGGGGACTTGCCCGCATTTATGCGTGAAACAATGCGTATGGTAAATAACATCAGAAAATCGTAACCGACTCTATCATTAAATTTCTTTTACCGCAAAATCTTTTGTTCCCAAGCCATATTTTGAAGCGTATTCGATGTATTTCAGTGCTTGACTTTTTTTGTTTTCGAATTTTGGCTCCAACTTTTTAAGGAGTTGCAGTCCAAAAAGGTCTAGACTTACCGGATCTGTGCCTGCGATCATTGTGTTTAATTTTGCAGCGCAGCCTCCATGTCTGCACTCTTGGGCTTTTATCATAGTTTCCACAGCGTCTATGATGAACAGGTTTGTCGGAACTGCGGCGTTTACCTCAGCAATGCCCTTGTTTATGTTCTTGACTTTGCAGTGCATGAGAAATCTGTCTCGTCTACTTAGGTAGCCAAATTGGTTCTTCAAAGCGCCGCTTAACCCAACCATTCCGTGAATCTTCAAAACGGGCAGAGAAATTACGAAGTCACATGTAGAAGGCAAGGCTGACACCTTCACTTTGTAACCTCTTGAACTCTCCACTGTCTCCATCTTCTCAGAATACAAATTCGTCAGCTTTACGCCGTAGCGGTTACAAACTTCATTTAGAGGTGAATTCTTTATTATTTTGCTTGATGGGCCTGTGTCAATTGCCGGTGCGTCTCCAACCAAAACCTCGTAGTTTACGAGCTTCTTTAAAACTGCTTCAAGAACCTCAGGATGAGTAGTAGTTGGATAAGGCTCAGAAGAAACAATATTGGGTTTCAGAAAAACCTTCTTAACTCTCTGCAATGGCTCGGAGAAGACATCTAAAACTTGATTAACAAAGTGTTCTCTGTTAACGGTTTCGGAGAAGTAAACCGCAGATATAAATGAGCACCATCTGAAAACATGTTTCCTCCAACTTAAACCTCTTACCATACATTACCCGCTAATAGGGCACTTGATGGAATATCCATGAGATCCTTACTTAATTTTTTTTCAACGACTGAGACAGGTTTTCAATTCCTTTAAGTAGTAAACAACTTTTTGTGACTACTCTACTCATTTAGACAAAATCCGATGATCTTTTACTTAACAAAAGGCATCAGGCTCCTACCTTGTAAGTGCAAAGTTACTGATGCATTTGGAAACATAAGTCCCGTCAAACACAGTAACCCGTGTAAAAAATTCGGACGTCTCTTAAGTAAATATTAGATTAAGTTAAGATAGAATTTATTTGACCAAGGATTTCTCTCACAACTTGCAAAACAAGGTCTTTAGTTTCTAAGTCAACAAAAATAGGCGTTTCTTGTGGATTTATGAGTGATTTTTGGTTCGACATCAACTTACATACTCCTTTTGTTTATATCGGTTTTCTATCGCGTTTAATGTCAAAGCCGCTTCGAAAAGGACTCCATCGATGTTGTCAAAGGTTTGTTTTACGGCAACTTTTATTTGAATCAAGTTTCAAGTCACCTGAAATATCTCCCTTTGAAAGTGCTAAAATTCTGCCGAGGAATTTCGTCGGTTTCGTGTTCCCACTATATTTTGTGGGAAGATTGCTAATATTGTTATGTGGTTTCATAGATGCAACAACAGAAGAAGCAAAAGTTTGGGTTCTAGCTTAGTTTTGTTTCTGCAGGAAAAATGAGGGCTACTTTTCTACAAAAATGGCTTTTTTTCTCTGAGTCACATTTTTTTCTTTTATTTGTTTTGTATAGTTGATTTTTGGTTTTGCCTTTTTCTTTTGAGGAAAAACAGTGTAGAGCGGAAGCACTTGACGTCTCCTTTTATTTCGAGCTGCCAAGCTGGAATAACCTTCCAAAATGTTATATCTTAAATGAAACAAAAGCGTGTCCCACCGAGGTTTAATGTTTGGACCCGCGGAGACGATTCTATTTGGAAGTTTTCGGGGGCGTTGCTGTAGGGTTGTTTTTTGTTGTTTTGGGTATTTACGGTGTTATAATCTCATTTGGGAATTTGACTAATAATGGTCGATTGTTATTAGCAGGAGCGGGTTGTATTGGCTTGGGCTTAATCATTGCTCTGAAGTCTCTGCAATATATGAGACCCCTGCCTTCCGTGATGAAGTCTGCAGTTATTGTGTGCCCTCATTGTAGCGCCGTTGTTGAAGGAGGCGCCGAGAATTGCCCGAAGTGTGGAAAACCCATAGGAAACTAACTGAATAATTTCTATAATGTAATCTGAATTGAAAGCAACTAAACCATAATACCAAACTTTTTAAGCAGTTGGCTCATGAAGTCTTGTTTGAGGGTGGACCGGCAATTTGCTCCCTGTTGCTCTTCAAATGCCGTCAAGTTTGTTCTACTCCTATCCGTACTATCTTGCTTTGTTGGCAGTTTTGATTGTAACTGCCGTTTTTCTAGTAATTTTTCCTTCTTTGCGCAAATATCGCAGAAGGAGAAATATCTTGATTTATGTCGCCATCGTTGTGGTTCTTTTCTCGTTAGTTGCTCAGATCGACAACGTTTCCAGGCGGGCTATAGTGGATTTCTCAGTTGGAGGCCCAGCGAAATTCTACAGGGGCGAACCGAACCAGCTTGCTGTATCCGCTGGCAATCATGGAAATAGAGCCGTAAGTTTTAGACTTGTAATCAGCAGCGTAAACGCTTCTTTCCAAATTCAACCTCAACAGGACTATGTTCAAATTAACAACAGAACGAGTAAAGTTCCTTTCTCTCTTCAAGAGAGTTCGCTATTCGGGAGCTCTGAAAACAAACCTCTCTTTTTCACAATTGATGAAAATGTCTCAGGCTTCTCATTTTCTGTCAGTCTTGAGGCTCAGCCTTCTGGATCAGTGAGTGTAGCAAGTGGAATTACTTACATAACCTATACTTGGAATGGGACGCAAATTGCTATATTCCTGGCCCCTCTAGTGGGTTTGTTGTTTAGCTTTACATTATAAACACTCTATTGTTTTTCTTGATCTCACGAATTTTCCGCTGCACTTTGTTGATTACTTGGGTTATTCTCTAAACTGGTTTCTGGCATGTTGGGTATACATGCAATTTTTGGTGCGAAGTGAAGTTGACAACTAGCCAAATTTGGTTTCTCAAGAAAAGTTAACTAGAAAACTTGGGCTACTAAATCGGATGAAGCACGGGTGCTCCGGTTAATCGTCATCCGTTTCGATTATCATCAATCGTACCAGTAGATGGAGGATAACAAAAATGCATAATCACAAAATCAGATTACTCTTTCTTTTTGCTTTAACATTAATGATAATAACTTTGACTTTTGCGAACGCCGTGGAAGCGCAGATTCAATGGGGATCGGCTCATAACTCACTGTACAATTCTGCTAAGTCTTTGAGGTCCATAGAAATTGAGCCGGTTGCTTCTTTGCCTTCTTCTACTCCGATTTCCACGCCCGATCAGAGCAAGTTATTATTAGCTTCAAAAGAAAATTCTTTCTTTAATGGTGAAAATATAGTGAATGTCTGCATGGCAATTGTTGCGTTGACGTTAGTTGTAATTGTTGCCATATTACTCTCAATCGAAAAATACATACCAAATTCAAAAAACTAGTTAAAAATGAAATACTTCTTCGCAAGGTCACGCAGTCTGCGGTCACCGAATTCTCTTAAAAAATGTCTTGGGGCTGTCTAAACGGGTCTTCATTTGTCCAGATGTAGCCAATAATGTTTTTATTACTCACAACCTTAGACTGTGTGCATCGCGCTGGGGTGGCCGAATCGTTCAGGCGACAGCCTGCAGAGCTGTTATATATGGGTTCAATTCCCATCCCCAGCTCCACGAATCTATTTCTTTCTCTGTTGCTTCAATTTTTATTATCAAATTGTCTTGAAAATTGAAGTTTGAAATTATATATTTCCAACCATCAATTAGACAGTGAGTCTTCATGCCTGGTTGTTCAAAAACAAGTGATGAAACATCCGATAAATTAGCCGTCTCGCTTGAGAAAATTCAGTATCTGCGTGGAAATCTGTTAGATTGGTATCAAAAGCATGGCCGACGTTATCCGTGGCGTGTGGCATCCGATTCTTACAAGATTTTGATTGCTGAAATAATGCTCAGACGGACAAAAGCCGATCAAGTATTGCCCGTTTACCAACGTTTCATGCACTTATACCCAAACATCCAATCACTTTCGATGGCAAATGAAGAAGATGTCCAAAGAATTTCTGCCCCATTAGGACCAGTTTCGAGAAATATAGAGTTTCGAAATTTGGGGCTTGTACTCACCGAGAAGTATAAAATGGAAATACCAAAAGAGCGAGAGCAATTGATAAAATTGCCCGGTGTCGGAGAATACGTAGCTGATGCATTCCTTGTTAGCGCCTACAATCAAAAACAATGGATTGTAGATTCAAATGTTGTCAGAGTTCTGAGTCGATTCTTTGGTTTAGAATCCGAAGGCGGCAGTGGACGGGGAAAAGTAATAATGGAATTGGTCAAGAAGTATATTGATTGGGATCCTCCGAAGACTGCCGCATTTGCCATTGTTGATTTTGCATCCCTTGTTTGTAAGAATCATCGACCAGAACATTCTAAATGCTCTGTTTGCGAAAAATGCGTCTATTTTAAGAAACAAGCCTAAAATAACCCGCAAAAATCAGTAAAAGTAAACACTTGATGCAGGCATGGAATTCTGTTAAACGAAAGAATTGCTTCTAATGTTGAATTGCATTGAACTCAGAGCGAACGGGGGATGCTTGCTGACTAGCGTTTTTAGTAACATGGCTTCATTATTAGCCAACGATAATAATGTTCTAATAAAATGCTGCCAATTCTAAACTCAATTAGATGTTCTTTATCCAGCGTTTATTGTCATTGTTTTCTAAAGATTTTTCCTTCTCAAAATAACAAACAGAACAATGCTTAATACCGTTAAAATCACGCTGATCAAAACTATCAGAGTAGCGTCCGAACCACCGGCAAACACTATGGGAAATGGTCCCACAAAAATAATTACCCCGCCACTTGCAGAACCACCTCGCAATAAAGTCGAGGACACTAAAACCAAAGCGCCTACTAAAATAAACGCAAAACCCGCAATAAAGGCCCAAAGAATCCATTGGTTAGTGGTTAACTCCTCTTTGTCATTTTGCCTATTTTCCGGCTGTCCCATCCTTCCATTGTCACCTCAACACAAAATGGTACACAAGAAAATACGTCAACAAAAGCGTAGTTAAGACAATCGAAAGAACAAGAATAGTTTTGACGGATTTCTTATCTGACCCAAAGATTATGGGTATAGGACCAATAATTATTACGCCAGTAGTTTTAGCTTGCCTCTTCTTGTTTCTGATAGTAGTCATCAAGATTGTTGCTAATATCAAAATGAAAGCACCGATCAACACAAGAGATGTCCCAAGCAGAAACAATACTGCAGAATCGTCCATTTGCTCTCTAAGTAAAGAAATTATAATATAAAAAGTCTTCACAAAAACAATGCTTCTGGTTTGATTTCTCTTTGGTGAGCTCGTGTCTAAGTCCGTTTTTGTTTTTTGGTAAAATATTGAAAAAAATTGGAGTTGCAGTTTGTACCAGTAATTGGACTTATATCTTTCTTAACGAGGATTATGGAGTAACGATTTGTGGGTACAGGAGAAGTGCTTTATGAAAAACTCTGAGGAAGATACGCAGCTTGAATATGCTTTGAAAGGGAAGGCCTGGAAAGTTTATTGGTTTCTTCTAAAGACTGGTGAACCTCAGAGTGTTCGTGATGTGCAGCGCGCTTTACGCTTTAGCAGCCCCAGTGTAGCAAGCCATCATTTAGAGCAGCTGCGAGAGTTGGGGTTGGTTCAAAAACAGGAAATTGGCGGTCACTACTTTCTAATTAACGAAGTGAAAATTGGGGTGCTGCGTCACTACGTGAAGTTGGGTAAAGTTCTTTTTCCCAGGTACTTCTTTTACGCCGTTTTCTCAACTACGTTTTATTTGGCTTACTTGATTCTGTTTGCGCAGAGTCTGTCTCGAGAAAGCGTATTTGTTATTCCGTTTGGAGCTTTGGTTTGCGTGATTTTCTGGTATGAAGCTTACCGCATATGGTCAATGAGGCCGTACTAATTATTGGTACATTTGTACTGAGGCTTAGCATGATATAACGTTAAAGTATAGTATACTGATGGTGAAAATTAATGGTTCAAAGAGAAATTAGTAAAAAAGTGCCAGTTTACGGTTTGGTCGCAGTTCTTTCGGCTTTGATGCTAATTGCCATGGTTAATTATGGTATAGCTCCCGGAATTTCGCCAAATCCTTCCGTATTGCCCTCAGCTTCGCCTAACTCGAACACGGACGTCTCATTGCCAAATGCTCCTGATGCAGCGCCTATGCTAACTTTTTCGTCTTATGATGAATTAAACAGCTTTGTTGCTAATAGTGGGAACAGATATTCTATATCTACTGATGGAAGGCCGGCGCCAATGCCCGTGCCTTCTGTTGCTCCTTCTCCAATTTCTCCAGCAAATCCTACTTTGGGTGTGATATCTCCATCTCCAACTAATGCTCCAACTAAGGATGGATCTGTTGCAGGAGTACAGGGAGCTTCCTACTCTAACACTAACATTCAAGTTGCAGGCGTTGACGAAGCAGATAGCGTAAAAACTGACGGAAAATACTTGTACGTAATTGCAAACAACACCGTTTACGTAATGAATGCTGGTTCTTCGAATCCAGCAGAAGCCAAAGTCTTGGCGAAAATATCTAGCGACGGTACATATTTGTCTGGGATTTACTTAAGCCAAGACGGAAACAAATTAGCCGTTTTAGGCACCAAATATATCACTTACACCGAAGTCAGTAAAGACTCCTCTCTAATTATGCCTCCTTACTGGAACAGCGGCTCAACCTTCGTACAAGTCTATGACCTAGCCAACAAAGCATCCCCAACACTTACAAGAAACTTCACCATTAGCGGCAGTTACTTCAACTCAAGAATGATTGGCAACTACATCTACACAATAATCACAGAAAACGTATACACAGCCAATGGAAAAGCCAATTTGCCAGTAGTTTACTCTGGAGCAGAAGCTTCCAACGTAGCGCCTACAAAAATCTTTTACACAGAATCACCAGACAGTTTCTACACATACACAACTGTCATCGGCTTGAACCTGATGGATAATTCCGCTCCCTCCAAAACATCCATTATGATGGGGGGCGCCAGCGACATGTTCGTCTCAGCAGACAACATCTACGTTACTTACCAAACATGGAGTAATAACAGCCAAAACACAAACATTTACAGAATAAGCGTCAACCAAGGCACCCTAAAAATTGAAGCAAAAGGTTCCGTTCCAGGCTCACCCATTAACAAATATGCCATGGACGAATACAACACTAACTTCAGAATTGCAACAACAACTTGGGTTCAAGACAATGCCACTACCTCAGACGGCGCAGTCTTCAAGGTAAATCGCCAGCTAAACAGTATCTACGTCTTAAAAACCGATCTAACAATCGCGGGCAAGCTTGAAAGATTCAAGATGGATGAAAGCATCTACTCAGTGCGATTTCTAGGGAACAAATGCTACGTTGTCACTTTCAAACAAATAGATCCGTTTTTCGTAATAGACCTGAGCAATCCTGTTGCACCAAAAGTCGCTGGTGAGTTGAAGATTCCAGGATACTCAAGTTACCTGCATCCTTACGATGAAAACCACATTATCGGTGTAGGAATGGAAAACAGCACTCTAAAGCTATCACTATTTGACGTGACAAATGTTAACGCACCTAAAGAAACAGCAAAGTACATAGTTCAATCACAATGGTCTGACTCACCAGTTTCCTATGACCCACATGCGTTCTTGTTTGATGCCCAAAGACAACTCTTAGTTATCCCCGTTTCCGTAAACAACTACAACATTGGTGTAACACCAGCTATTGGAGCAGCTGAAAAATCCGGAATCGCCTCTTCAATCGCTCCCAGCTACTGGCAAGGCGTCTACGTCTTCAACTTGAAAACTGCAAACGGATTTACTTTGAGGGGAAATATAACTCAAATTGACAACAGCGTTCAAACAAAGTCAGGCATGTACGACTGGATGGGCAGCAACTTTGCGATAAACCGCGCTCTCTATATCGGCAACACACTCTACACAGTCAGCAACGGCGCAGTTCAGCTAAACAGCTTAGACAATCTTGCCTTATTAGGCAAAATTAGTCTAAACTAAATTCCATTTTTCATTTTTTTAAGAATCAAATCTTTTTTGTAAGCTCAGAAACAAGCCGATTATACTATTCTAAATAATCAAAAATCTATTTTTATTAATTGAAAGAAGTCAATGGAAAAACTTTTCAAGAAAGAAAAGTGTTTGTGGTGAGAATCTGTTCACCGTTTCTCTTTTTTACATGGTCATTGGCATTATTTCAAGGACTTCAATGCTTGCTTTTGGCATCATCAGATGCGGATGGTCCGTAACCATTGCTTTCGCAGCTTCAAGGTCTTTTGCCTGAACGATAGTGTATCCTGTTACCTGCGATTGGCTTTTACCGGTTCCTTTCTTGTCAACACATGTTCCTTTCCCTAACGGTGCTCCCATGTCAACAATTGCTTTCCCACATTTCTTGTACCAAGCATTCCACGGTTCCATACCTTTCTTCATTTCTTCAGGGCTGACATTCATTTGAACTTCAGCGGCAACTGGTGCCATGTACAAAATCATAAATTTCTTCAAAACAAATCACCAATTAGCTTGTAAGTTGAACAGGTTCTTATTATTATCGCTCATAAATTAACTCGGAAACTCTGCCAACCCTGGCAACCCACGGGTTATCACAAATTGAAGAAATTTTAGAGAGCGTTTTTTTGGGGGGAAAATTAAAGGAGAGAGAAAGTGTCGCTTACAGAACGCTCTTAAACTGCAAACAATATCTTTACGTTAAACCGCTTATTTAAACATAACGCTGTTATATACTCGTTTATATTGACAAACGATTGAGCTCTATTCAAAGGAATAAGGGCGAATTTTGTTGGTTCACGTTAAATCTTAAATTTTCATTGAAACAAATTCGCTAACTGTGCATTTGGTTTTTACTTGGGCTGAACCGAAAAAGGAGTTTTATGGGAAACTCGTGTAAACAAGACTTAAGAAGAAGTTACGACAAAAACAGCTGAGTGGATAAAATTGAGCAATAGGCAAAAATGGATTTCCGGTAATTCTCCAATTGCGGTTATCGGTATATTAGTTCTTGTTGCAGGCTTAATCTTAGTCTATTTCAGCGTGGGCAGTGTTGAATTTTATTCGCGCTTGAATGATTTGCCCTCTCAGTTAGTCTTTTTAAGCAGGATTGTCTTCGCTGGCGTAATCGAGTTATTTGGTATAGGCCTGATTATTTTAGGAAGAAGAAGATAGTCTGTTTGTTCTTTGGCTAAGGCATCTTCAAAATCCACTTTTGAGCGAGTTATTTGTCGGATAATCTTTTCACGATCTAAGTTAAGTAATTTCTTTGGAGTTTGAACGAAAGTTTACCTGTACTAAAACATAGAATTAAATTGGAATTCACACAATAAGGGAACCAACAATGCTTTCACGAAGATGGACTCGAATGCTTAAGGTACGGGTTGAATTTCATGATTGATGAGGGCTACAACAACGGAGATGTGCAATGCATTGATTGCCGAAACATGGAGAGTTACTGGAAGAATGGAGAAGTCGCCTTCTTCATGTGCAAAACCAACTCTGTCACGATGAAAAAACTGGAAAGCCATTGGCGAAAATGTAAAAACTTCACGCACACAAACGAGTCAGTTCTCGATCGAAAAAACGAAATAAAATAGAACTCTTCGCGTTAACTACACACTTTTGGTTATTGTTGTTACTCATAGCTTATGGACCGAACGGCAGAAGTCACCATATTGGTCAAGTTTTCTTGACTTGTTTTTGGAGTTGTTCTAATGCGTAGAATTATTAGTTGTAAATCACAGTTATAACTGAAGGAAGCAACTTGGAAAATGTCTCGGAAACGTGGTTTTAACGGTCGCTGGTTCTTGCCCGCTGTTGTCGCCACCGTTCTGATTGTGACGTTGGCAGTCGGCGCTTTTGCCTATTTGAAAATGACCGCTAACCAGATGGTTTTGGTTCCCAATTTAACGAGCAACCACTCCAACATAGCTGCCCTGGGCGTAATCACTGAGATTTATCCGAACTTCACTTCCTACGGACTTGGCGGACCTCATACAAAGCCCTATCACGTGTTCCCCGAGGTAATAGTAGTGAACATGACCCGAATTCTATGGACAACCGATGGACTCAACAATTCACTTGCTTATTGGAAAAGTCCACACTCGTTAGGTGTACAATTCCGAGATGTCCCCATAGCCTACGATGCTTCTGACTTTCCAGTATTGTCAGTAGGTCAAATGGTGGAATTCAGCGGGTACTATCAAAACATCACTGATGGAGTCAATTCTTTCTTCATCACAATTTCGCCAAACGTAAACGGGAGCTACCTGAAACTAAATGATTTTCCGGCGCCAGATGTGAAACCTATAGATCCTCATTACCTCCGAACTATTCCTGACCTCTTTGGGAACTTCTCAGAAACAAAAATTTTCTTATTACAAGCCAACCCACGGTATGGATACTACAACGAAACGGTTCAACCGAGCAACCCTGCTTTTCCAGAAGTTCAAAAGGACGATCCAGTTTTCATAATAAATGTTACACTCGAGAGACGACTACACTTTGGATAATCCCCCACCAGGAGGATTTGACGGCAACAACGCCTCAACAATAATCTTGAAAGCCCAACTGTACGACAAAAATGGGGCAATTGAAGCACTCGATGTAACTCCACCCTATCCAGGCGGATTCCATGTCTCATCACAATCATACGAAATAAAACTGGGAGAAACAACCTCATTCGACATTTACTTGCTCACCCCTAACCGACAAATAGACACATTCGAATTGTTCATCTATTATATCTACTCCGCACCAATGCCTTAGTCAAAATGACGAAGAAATGTAATTTCGCTTAATTCTAAATCCATAATTTATTAACAAAATAACCTAATATCATTTGGGCAAGAGAAAATGGCGGGAGAAGAAGTAAAGAAGCTCCAAAATCGAATATTTATGTTAGCCAATTTGTTGGTCTTCACCAACGCTTCGATGTTTAGAGCAGCAAGTGATCCGAGCAGGTGGACTTTTGAATTAAGCGTTATTTACTGGATCATTTTTGTTGCCGCAGAAGTTTCCGTTAACACGTGGCTATATTACACATACTTCAAGAAAGAAACAAGAGGACTAAACGGAACTCCAGCAATCCTTGATGACTGTGGCTATCCAAATGAAAAGACGTAAATTTTGAAGGGATATTGACCAAAGTCCCGCTCGAACTCGAAGTTTTGCGAATCAACAACCATCTGGTAGACTGTCTCCATATTTAAAGTCGAGTTGAAATAAGGGTAAGTCCTTCCATATTCAAAAAGCAACAAATACTTCACGTTGTGCTGCTCGCACAACATTGTCAATTGAGCCATATTGAAGTTAGGGGGATACGCATCAACTGGCTCTTCAGGGTAATTCCCGACGTAAGTGCGCCCAAAACCTTCTGAATGAAGATAAAAGGTGACTATGTCACGGGTAAGCACATTCGACGGGCATAAGACAACAAGTGAATCATTTTCGCTCGTTGAATTTAACATAGAAGCCACATAATGGACTGTTTCCACGATGGGAAGCTTAAACGCGCCATCTTTTTGAATCCAAGTATAAGCATCCACGCCGCTATAGAAAACCGAGAACGTAACAATTGCAACTAAGCCCAATGCCACCGTTTTACTTAAGATTCGTTTATGACCATTTCGAGTTTGATTCCAGCCTCTTTGTATTTTTTCAAACAAAGACGTAATCAGGTTAGCTCCCGAGATTGCCAAAACCGGAAAAATCGGCAAAACATAGCGCCACTGCTTATTTCCAATTAAAGTGAAGAAAATATAAACCACAAAAAACCATGCTAATAGAAACTTGTCTTGTGGGTTTCTTCTCCACAAAAATAAGCCAATTCCTGCCAGGCTAAAACAATAAACAAAAAAAGAAATTGGGTGAACAGACCCGTAGGGCCAAGTCATCTCTATCAAATAGAAGACGGGCGTAATGTAAGGTCCAAAACGGATTCCATATGCTAATTTGTCAGGATTCCCAGTTTGTAATGCATACATCCAAGTTCCAAGCATGCCTGTAGAATAAACTTGATACGAAACGATTATCCAAGGCACAGCAACAATAATTGCAATTAAGACAATGATGGGGATTCTGGCAAGCTTGGCTTTAATCTGTTTACGGTGCAATAGAAGAACGCTTGCCAGCATTGCTAAAACGGCAATTACTGTTTGGTACTTGGTTAAGAAGCCTAAACCCAATGTTATGCCACTTAAGAATAAGTATTTGTTTTCATGTTTTTGTAACCAAAAGTAAAACAAAATCAATGAAGCAGAAAAGAAAAAGATTAACATCGTTTCTATCATGGCCAACCTTGATCCCCAAACAAACCCTGGCATTGTTGCGAGCAAAATGCTCGAAACCAACGCAATCTTGGGTCCATATGTTCTGTAAACGAATTCAAACATAATCAAAATGACCAAGACTGCAAAGGTAACTGAAACCAGCCGAGCAGTAATAACGCTGGTCCCGCCAATGGTGAAATAGCCCGCCGTGATCAAATCGTCCAATGGAGGATAAAACATTGAAGATCGCATGTAACGCTGAGTGTTTCCATGCTGCAGAATTTGGGCGCCATTAAGGTGGCTTGCTTCATCCCATTCTACAGTCATATACCCTAAGTTCAAAACTAAAAAAACTGTGTATGTTAGTAAGAATACAAGAAAGACAATCCGCCACTTGTCGCGTCCATTCTGTAACCTCTTTAAAATTGAGGATCGGTTCATTTTCTTCTTGGTTTCCAGTGGGCGTTCCAATTATTCTCAACTTGTTAATTGGAAAAGAGTGAACTTTCTCCCGAAGCTAAGGTCTATTCTTTCTCGTTCTGCTCATATAATTTTTGGAAAAAGCACCTCTTGTAAACAAAAAGTTTTGCATCGATTTTGAAGAATAACCAAAACTTATCTCTTTTGAGAGAAAGCCACTTGTTTCGTGTCGCGCAAAAAACAAAATTAAATAAAAAATTGGGGTGAGCTAGTTCAGCTCAACTCTAGATATGAAGGAGATATCTTCAAGGCTGTTAAGTTGCACTTTCTGGTCTGAGATAGTGTAGAGTGTGTTGTCTATGTACAAGGATCTTGTAATCCAGTTGTTACTTTCCGTTTGAATACTTTCTTTTCCTGGATTTATCTGAGAATCAATGTGGGTAACATTTCCCCTTAGTTCAAAACCCCCGTTTAAAGTCAGCCTAAACACGTAGGCGCCCTGCCAGACAAAAGTTCCGTAGGAGCTGGGGCTCGGTTCGTAAGCAGTTCTATTTATCAGCGCTAGGTTAACCGGAATTACTAGCAAATTTTTAGAATAATCAAATAGGAACGCCTTAGGATCTGATAGCACTGGTGAGTCGGTACCTCTATCACCAATTATTGTATTTGCAATTTGTTGGGGTTCGCTAACATTGCTAACATCGAAGAGAGATAATTTCAAACCTTGATACCATGCAAAATTTCCTTGACTCGCTTCAACCGTATCTTTACCTACACCTATTACATGAGTCTCGTCGAACGGATGCAAGTAATCAGAGTATCCCGGAATCTTCAACTCGCCAAGAACTGTCGGATAGGAAGGTTGGCTTAGGTCAATTACGAAAAGGGGATCTGTCTTCTGGAAAGTTACCAAATAGCATTTGTCTCCCATGAATCTTGCAGAGTGAATATTTTCTCCTGAAGCAAGATTTTCAAGCTTCCCAATAACCTTTAGGTTCATGTTCAATACGTAAATGTTATTTTGGAGCATTTTTTCTCGTCGAGAGGTGGTTGCTACTCTAAAGTAGCCGTTATACTCGTCCATAGAATATTGGTTTAAGATTGTCCCAGGGATATTTCCTTGAGCGTCAAGAATTATGCTGTTTTCGTTTAGTCTTACCTTATGGATTTGTGTGTTTGGTTCGCTTTGTCCACCCAAAAGGGAAGAGGTGGTTGGGCCTGGGTAAGTAATGTACAAGTTGTCTGCTGAGACGTAGATGTTGCTGGCTCCTCCCATCATTAGGGTTAGGTTCGCTATTGACTGGGTGCTGTTGTTGATGTTAATTCCGATTATTGATGTAAAAGTGTAGTAGTTGAAGTAACTATCTTCTTGGTCTACGTAGTAGATTTGTGCTGGTGGTATGTTCGAGGATTCGGTTCCTTTGTACATTGAAGGCAAAGTTACGGTTTTATTAATGATTTGTACTGGTTGGCTAACGATTGCGTATACGTAGTTTCCAATCATTCTTGAGTTGAAGTAGCTTCCGCTTGAAGCATAATCTTGGGTAAGGATTGGAAGTGTTTTGTCTGAAATGTCGTAAACTTTGACGAAAGTTTTTGTTTCTTCTGGCACGATGTATTCGTAGGTTGAGGATTTAGTTCCAGATTCACTAGTCCAGTATGTGTATGTCTCTGAGCGCAAAGTGTACTTGCTTCCTAAAACAACTATTTTGTTGCGGTCCGGGCTCAGGTACATTCCCGCTAACGATGAAGAATTGTCGAAGACTATTTTTGACAGAACCTTTGCGTTTTGCGGGTTAGCGTCTAATATGTAAAGGCTGTTTTTTGAGGATGAGAGAATATAGATGAAGTATCCATCTGTTTTCACGATATCTGCTTCGTCAACTCCAGCCACTTGAATATTAGTTTTTGAGTAGCTTGGGCCCGAAGAAAATGCAAGTCCTGATAATCCGGTTACTGAGGCAGGCATCGGAGCTGCAGAGGGAACAGGCATAAAACCTTTGATTTGGGAACTTAAGCCCGCCCTAAATTGCATATCAATTGGTCCTTCAAAACTGCCATGGTAACCTTTTGGAGTATTATTTTCAATAAAACTGTTTAATTCGCTATAAGATGAGAAAGGCTTCATTGTTGCCGTCGGCGAGTACCCAAAATAGATCAAAGCTGAGAAACTTGAGGCTAAAAGAATAGCCATTAAGCCTAGGGTCCACGATTTCTTTCTAACTTCTCTTTGAACCATTCTTTTCACCTACACTTCCAATGTTTTTCGTTCGTTTATTACCAAGCCTCGGTACAGCTTGTCTCAGGAATTAGTACGGACGCAAAGCCCAAAACCTACGTGCCTCATACCAGAAAATAAGGCAAACCACGGCGCCAAATAATATAATGAAGAAGTTTTCACGAGATGCTTTCTGAACCATGAAAAGAACGAAAGCTGCGTAGAAAGTTGTTGAGAAGAGGGCATAAAAGAGGTATCTTGGGAAAAGCAGTTTTCCGAGTTTAACATAATGGCGAAGAATTCCAATTTTTACTTCGCTAACTAAGGAATAATATCCTCCCACATCCTGCTTCTTAACTAAACCTAAACCTCTAAGTTGCTCAAGATGATGATTAGCGACGCTAGGACTTGAAAAGTTAAGAGCTTTTTGAACCTCTCTAACACTAACGGGCTCCCCACTTCTGAGCAAGAACCAATATACTTTCCAAGCTTTGCCTCTCAGGGCATACTCAAGCTCAATTTCCTCTTTAGCATCCACTTGAAAGGCACACCCTAAGTTTAACTCGGGTCAAGAAGGATATAAGACCAATTGTTGGTACATGGACGACCCTGAAAACACTTATTCTCTTTGACAACGTCAGAAGAAATTGAACGGCTTTTTAGGTTTAATTAGATTCGAAGCAAATATAACTACTCTATCACCAACCCAAAGGGCACAGCCAACAGCAACACTGATACATGAGAGCAACACCGCCAAAGCATTCCCACTTGGATAATCAACGTCTATTCGAAAGCTGTCAAAATTTGTGCCATGGATCAAATTGATGAAGAAGCCTTTGGGGGAGAAAGCAAACGAAACAAACAACAACAAGCCAATGAGCACCATAAGTGAACCAAAATTTCTGTTTTTGAGAAAACCCAACTTGGGTGACGCAATCACTAAGATGCCAAGTATTACTCCAACGTAACCCACAGGTAGGTTGTATCCAAAAAGATTACCTTGTATGTAAGGCTCTGAAGTGGAATGATAAACGCCAAATGGCGTGAATAACAAAGCTGCAAGCAATATCCCGTAAATAAGTCGAAATAAACGGGAAAGCATGAGTTATCTAATCACTATTAGAATTCAATGGTTAAAAATTTGATGCTGTCCAAATTGTTGAAATGAATAGATTTTGTGATTCCAAAATCCCTCTCTTTGCTCCTTACAATTATTTTCACTTTCACGTATGGTCTTAGACAAATGTTTCATTTAGATCTTCATTTTTTCATTTTCTTTCACCAAATTTCATGATGTTAACTGTGCAAAATGTTAAATACATAGACAATCGTACAAATTTTCCGCTTAAAGCAACTAAAAAATTGACGGACATTCAGGAGATAGATGAAAAGATGAGTGAACGTGTACAAAAAAATAGTGCCTATTTAAACGGCAAGTCAACCGTGGGTACAGCAACCCGCGTTAAAGACACAAGCACCATAAGCGGTATGTGTCCAATATGCATCCGCGATTGCCCTGTTGTTTGCGAAATCAGTTTGTCCGCATTCAGAGGACGCGAAGCACTTTATCCGGAACCAGCGCAGTTCGGCAGCAGCACTGCTGGAGCACTTAAGAACTTCGGCTTAGATTGGAGCCACTTCAGTATCCAAGCCGGGCTACTTGACGCTCAAGGTATCAAAGAAAGCAGTGAGGAAGCCATATTTCCAAACGTTGACGTTACGACCAAAGTCGGAGGAATGCCTCTCAAACTACCCATACTAACTGGCGCTTTCGGATCCACCGATGTAGCGCGTATAAATTGGGAAGGGTTAGCAGCAGGCGCAGCACTTGCCGGAGTATCAATTACTGTTGGAGAAAACGTTGTTGGAATGGATGTTGAATCCAAACTTGCAGGCGGAAAAGTCATGTCTTCCCCAGAGCTCAAGCGAAGAGTAGACCTGTTTCGCAAGTTCTGGGACGGAAAGAACGGCGATGTAATCGTTCAAACAAACGTTGAAGACCAGAAACTGGGCATCGACGTTTACGCATTAAGCAGCTTGGAAGTCAACATCATAGAGCGTAAATGGGGACAAGGAGCCAAAGCAATAGGCGGAGAAGTACGTCTAAAAGACTTACAAAAAGCAATTTTACTCAAAAAGCGCGGCTACATTGTACTTCCAGACCCTGAAGATCCAACTGTTCAGCAGGCTTTCAAAGATGGCGTTTTCAGAACTTTTGAGAGGCACAGCAAAGTAGGCATACCCAAAGAGAAAAGCTTCGTCGAAGACATAGAATGGCTACGTAAACAAGGTGCAAAGAAAGTATTCTTGAAAACAGGCGCATACAGACCAACCGCAGTGGCTTACACCATGAAATGGGCTTCTGAGGCAAAAATTGACGCATTGAGTTTCGATGGCGCAGGTGGCGGCACAGGTATGAGTCCAGTTCCAATGATGGATG
Source organism: Candidatus Bathyarchaeota archaeon (assembly GCA_963735905.1). GTDB lineage: Archaea > Thermoproteota > Bathyarchaeia > Bathyarchaeales > Bathycorpusculaceae > JADGNF01. The sequence goes on from CAVTMS010000007.1 coordinate 306,387, forward strand.
AAATGAGTATTCCAACACTTTACCTGCAAGCGATCGTGATGAGATGTGCCCAGATACTGAAATCAAAAGGCAGACATGTACCCGACTTGGTAATGGCAGGTGGCTTCATCGAGGAAACATCAATTTTCAAGACCATTGCAATGAGCAACTTTGGACAAGGACCAATGGTTAAAGCAGTACTGATGGGACGTTCACCAATAACGGCCGCCATGAAATCCAGCTACTTCAAGCAACTCGCAGCAGAAGGTAAACTACCAAAAACTTTCGCAGATCGCTTCGGAGCAACACCAGACAAATTCTTCATCGCAACCCCAGAATTAAAGGCCGCGTACGGCAGCAAATTTGACGAAATCCCTCTAGAGGCAATAGGTGTCTTCACATATCTGAATGACCGAGTTGGAGTAGGCTTAAAGCAGTTGATGGCAGGGAACCGAAAGTGGAAGCTTGACTTACTCGGAAGAGGCGACCTCATGAGTTTGTCAATGTTAGCCACTAAGGTCACGGGCATTCCATTGGCTGACGAAGTGGAAAAGGATGCAGTAGAAAAGATCCTTGAGTAGCCAACTCCTCTTTCCTTTCTTTTTCTTTCTAAAGTGAATCTGAAACAAAATTGGAACACAACCTACTTTGAAAATTGCTCTTTGTTGAAGGGCGATTTTGTAAACCCTATAGAAAAAAAATGGATAATGAAAGCATCAACTTTTCCAATAATTAAAGTTAGCTTCGATTCCTGTGAATAATTCATATTGTTTTTGGGGTTAGAAAACAAATATTCCTAGGGCGAAGAGTACCGTGAAGAAGCATAATGACCCCACAAAAGATACTAATGTTAATGTAATAAGGAAGTTCATTTTTTTTCCGCGCTCCGAAATTCCAAGTAATATGAACATGGGAAACATCGCAAGTAAGTAGCGGGGTATGCTGTTCCACCAACTTGTGGATATGCAAAGCAGCCATGTGAGAAGCATGTAGACTTTATAGGACAAGCGGAAACGAAGCAGGAAGCTTGCAATGACTGCGAGGAGTCCAGCAACTGCGAATATTATCTGAACACTCCCATAGACGTTTTGTGGAAAACTCCCTGCGACTGATCGTTGCAATGCATCTTGAAAACCCAGCACGGGGTTGAAAACTTGGTTCCAGTTGGTACGTTCTATTTCGGTAAATGCAAAAGGATTGCCTGTAACCTGATTATTGATGTTTAGGTAAATTAGAAAGCCAATTAGGGAGAGACTTGTCCAAAGTATGTTTAAGTTAATTTTTCTGATGTTCCATTGTTTCTTGTACAAGTATTCGATTAAGAGAGTTGGAAACAGCACGAGTCCCCCGATTCGTGTTAGCGAAGCAAAGAGCGATAAGCTGCCTGCTAGATGCCATCTGTCGGTTCTGGCGTAGTAGAAGCTGCCAATTGTCAGAAGCGAGAAAGAGTCCTTCAGGGTAGATGGATGAAAGGAAGAAGGCTGTTGGAAAAATGCATAAGTAAAGAACTGCTCTTTTAGCAATATTAGTGTTGAAGTCTATCTTCGTAAGTTTGAACAGATATATAGCGGCGATTATGGAGCTTACGTTCGAAATAAGAAGCGCTGACAAATTGGCGAAAGAAGAGTTGAATGTTACCAACTTAGTTAGGAAAGGGTAAAGTGGAAAGAAGACAATGCTGACTCGATTCTCTCCTTGGTTCACATACCCGTTCGCCGAGATGTTCATGTAGTGCAGGCTATCCCAATGGTAAAATTGGTTCATGAAAATCGACAGAGGCGGCGCTGGACCATCGGCGAGATAAGTTGCCGAGTAACCTAAACCAAAAACCAACACCTTGGATAAGACAATAATTAGAATAACTGTTTTCAATGAGCTGGGAATTCTTTCCAGTGTTCGGGGTACTTTCACTAAGTCTACCTTTTTAGTTCCATTCTCAATGTTTGCATTAAAGCGTTTGCGTGAAGTGCATTTCCCGGTCAAAAGTGTTTCATTACAATCTGTTCGTAGATTCCATTTAGGAATTATTTTTAATTAGTATTTTGAGTTCACAAAGGACTTATTTGGCTCACGTTCATTTGATTACGTTAACATGAATCACCAGATCAAGATGGGGTTACGACTTTGCTAAGTAGTGTCTTAATTATTGATGATGATCCTGAAATGCGAAAAATGCTAACTGAAGTTCTAAGTGATGAAGGCTACTCCGTAGAGACCGCTGCAAATGGCAAAGACGCACTTAAAGCCTGCGAGAAACTGCCCTTTGATGTGGCACTGGTTGACGTAGAGCTGCCTGACATCAAAGGAACAGAACTGCTCACTAAACTAAAACTGAAGCAGCCCAAAATGGTTAACATAATCATAACCGGGCACCCATCTATCGAAAACGCCATGAAAGCAGTTAACGAGAAAGCTGACGGATACATCCTAAAACCCTTTGAAATACCCGCTTTACTAGTGACAATGAAGAAACTCGTTGAAGAAAAAACAAACGCCTACTTTGCAATGTTCACTGAAGTCGAAAAAGCCAAGGAAAAGACGCCTCTTTTCAAGTACTCACATCCAGACAAATGGTAACCACACCCTGCTAATTTGGAATAGATTTTCCCATCTGTTTTTTGGGACTTTCAATTCATAAAAAAATTCTAATTTAATAAAAGATTATTTTGGCTATAAAAAAGAAAATGAGCTCCTTGAGCTCGTTTCATCTTATTTGGTTGAATATTTTATTTTGCGAAGTAAGTCTTAAGTGGATTCCAGTAATATTCAATCCAGCCATCTGCCAGTTCTTTCTCTTGTTCCGCTGGCACGTTACAATGAACCATCGTCAGTTCCGTTCCTTTGGGTGTTTCCTGCAAAGTTATTTCCAACGTGGACGGTGGATAACCTTCGGGCCAATCGGTAGTCTGCCATTCTTGCACGATGCGTTTCCCCTTTTCAAGCGTTAAATATTTGCCAAAACTGTATCCATCCCATGCGGTGAACTTTCCATCGACCTTAGCTTTGCCTGTCGCTTTGGCTCCAGTAAATTCGGAATGTTTCTTAGGGTCAATAAACGCCTCATATACCTCGTCTGGAGAGGCAGAAACAATCACTTTTTGCTTTATAGTAACAACATTTGTTTTCATAAAAACCACAAACTTCTTAACAACAAATAGGCTAAAACTGCTTTTAACTCTAGCTCCACAAAAAATTTAGCGCCGCGGAAAAATTCGTGGCTAATTGAATGCAAAATAATAAAATAGCAATTTAGCTAGTCTTAGGATGTTGTGAGAAAGCATGAAACTTCATTGTGTGAAATGTGGTCGTCTTCTGCCAAAAGATGAGGGCGCAAAATCCTTGCTGCCTTTTGAAGTTTACCGCTGTCGGAATTGTGGAGACGGTATGCTTCTTGACATGGCAACAAAAGAAGCCTATTTGATTCCTAAAAGTCTAGGACTCTTCGAAATGACAATTGAAAAAGTCAAAAAAGCAATAAACCAAATTCCTTATGATGACGATTATTAAGCTTCTACCGCGTTTGACTTGGCCGGTTTAATTGGAACGTGCGAGGCTGCAAATCTGTTCGGTTGTGCGGCGCGAGCGCGAAGCGCAGGCAACATCAAGCAAATTAGAAGACATCAAAGCGTTTGTAGCAAAGGGGCAGTTTGCACTTCTTGAAAACCATTACGACATGTTAGGTTTCAACTCTCAACGTCTAAGTGGTTTTCGGCAGAATGGACAGACTTCAAAAGCACCTTGGAGCACTTCCTTGTTGCAGTTGGGGCACGCTGAAACCTTGATAGACATCTCTTCAAGTTTTTTTATCAAATTCATTTTTGTTTTGTTAGCTCTCCATTCGCTTATTGCCCCCAAAGGAAAGAATATGGCACCAAGAATTCCTAAAATTGGTGCACTAATTCGCCCTCCAAATTCAGGATAGAAGAAGGTTGTCACGAATCCAACGATCATCAGCATCGCGAAAAAAAATGATAGAATACCTAGTGTCCTTGCGTAACTCCGTGCTTTCCTAAGTTCTTCTTGAAGATCAATTATTTTTGCCTGATTAGACGTGCCAGCACCGATCTTACTTCAGTCCGTTTTAAATTTAACAATTATGCCTTCGACTAATCGCGAGCTATTTTGTTCTACAACAAGGCATTATCTAGCCATCATTTTTAGCATAACACTCTCTATTAATGCAGTCGTCTGGAACATGCGAGGTGGAGCGCAAACGAACCTTCGGACATAGATTTTACTTTAGGCAGGTGATGGCTGCGGACGGTTATTAATGATGAGGTTTTCTGGGCTAAAGCCTTTGGACTTTACAAATTCAACTAGTTCTGACAATAGCTTGTTATCCATCTGCGGGGTACGACTTAATATCCAAAGATACTTACGGTCTGGTGTGCCTACGACTGAATAATCGTAATTGTCCCCCAATTTGATAATCCAATAATTGCCATAAAATGGCCAGAAGAATGTTACTTTTAGTTTAGCATTAGTCTTTTTGTCGATAACTTTTGCTTTGCCTCTTGCCTTTTTGACTTTGCCATTTCTCGAGCATTCATTTAGAACAGATACGTTGCCATCTTCTAACAAAGTGTAAGTTGCTGTTGTTTCTGAACAACCTTCTTGAAATTTGGCAGGAAGGCGGGCTATTTCATACCATTTGCCTAGGTATTTCTGGAGGTCCACGTATTGCACGACTTCCAGCTTCTCGCCGTCTTTATTGTACAAAAATATCGCCAATTATCAAGCAAGAACACGGGCACATTAACGTTTCTTTTCTAGCTCGCGGTAGAGAAACTCAGTTCGATAACGCGTTGGTCGTTGGGAGAAACGAGCTAAGCAGAGCGCAAGAGACGCCGAGAATTCAACGAGGCCGCCTATAAAATGCGTTGTAATCTTTTCAGAAAAGCCTGTATCGTGGCTTTAGAAAGGATGCCATTGGCTTTCCAAAGGTAGGCGTCGTAAAAAAGATCTAACAGTTTTTTCAGAGGCATCCCGTATATTTGCTCGTCGGAGAAGCCTTCCTTCCGCATGATCCCTAGAACTTCTTCTTCAAGAAGCTCCTTACCAGAACCCTGATCGCAACTTGGTTCTTCCAATTCCTGCAAGAACGATCTAAAGGTCTCTTGCATTTTTGTTCCTTCTACCCTTCTCGGCGCTTTACCTGAATAAAAGGAATACCGGCTTGAGCCTTATCAATCAGCCTTCTAGTTTAGAAATATGTCAAGACCGATTGAGACTAATGGGTCTTGGATTTTCGGCGCTCTTCATTTTGTGAGTTCAAATAACTATGTTGCTCTTTTGGCACCGCAGTTTGGGCATGAGGCCGAAGCTTGGGGAACCAAACCACCACAATATTGGCAGGGAATCATAATAATTGCCTTGCTCAACCGCTCTTTTTCCAGTTCAATTCGTTCAAGGGCTAGTTGATGTTCTCTTTTGCTTTTCTCGTTACGTGATTGCGTACCAAAAACCACAATTGCAAGCAAAATAGCTGCGCCGAAAAAAATGCCAAAGAAGGCAATGATGAAAACAAAGCCATCAAACATGATTAAAAGTACGCGAAAACATCTTTATCAGTTTTGTGAATCGATAGTCTGCTTTCTCCAAGTTAATTCTAAAAGTGAATCAAGCAGGGTCATGCTTCGACTTAGTTTTTCTGGTATTCATTTCCACATTTCTTTTGGGATATTCAGGACTTGACTGCTTCAAGATATCATGTATTACTGTCTCTTTTCAGGATGTCTTAGCAATTTTGTAATTAGTCTGATTGTTGATTCTTAATAGGTACTGCTTTGCATCCAGATCATTATGCTCACAATGTTAAAAGACTGGGCTGCTGCTGTATCCATGGGGGATGATGTCGCCGTCCCAGTCTGATTGGGAAAGATGACGAAATCATGACGGACAGACCCCAAAACAATCCAAACACAAAACTTTTTAGAAAAACTTGTAAAATACTGACTTGTTTTTTGGTCGACTATTAGAATTGGAAAGTGAATTCGGTTGGATTTGTCAAGTTCAGCTTTTTGGTTGAATTGTTGTCAGTCTTTCCCGTATTGTCGCAAGGAGTTCCTCTGGTTTTATTGGCTTAACTAAGAAATCATCAGCTCCGTAGTCCGAAGCTTTTTTCCCTAATTCATCGGTGGAAAAGCCAGTTATAATAATTTTTATTGTGTCCCCAGGGTTGTTCATCCGTAACAAGAGATCTGTGCCCTCAATATCTGGTAGCTTTACATCTAGCAAAACTATATCGTAATGCTTGTCGTGCATCTTTTCAAGGGCTTCTTTGCCGGTTTCAGCAGTTTCAACGGCGTAACCTTCTCTTAGCAAAATGGTTTTTGTAGATCTAAGAATTGAAAGATCATCATCAACTACAAGAATTTTCTTTTGTTCATCATTCATATCGACATCTCAGCGGCCGCAGATCTTCAGTAAGTTGTAGGGCATTTTGTCGTGTCAAGGAGATTTTGGAGTTGGCACCATTTTTCAAGAAATTCTTGACCCCGTTGAGTCATCTTAAAGGTGTTCCGATTTCCCGGTTCAGTTTGAAGAAGCCTCATTTCTTGCAGCTGTTGAAGGTACTTCGTTATAGAATCGTGGGATGTGTTCGTGTTATACATGACGCGCGTTTTATTTTGAGGTCGTTTACATGTTTCAAGGATTTCGGCGAAAATTTCATAGGTTGTTCTTCGCCGATCAAGGCAGGAAAAACTAAGCGTCAAAATATCACTCACGACTAAACTCATTTAATTGATTAATTGGTTATATGCATATGTGACTGCCTTTCAACAGTCACTTAAAGGAAAACCAGAACAATTTCTTGATCTGAAAAAAGAATTTACTTTTTCGCAGCCAATTTTTTGTTCGTAGCTTGCAGCTGTTCCTGCAGCATCTTTATTGTTGATTTAAGATGTTTCCTCTTAAGTTCAAGATTTTTTGTGTCCTCTCCAGATTCCTCTTTATTCTCCTCAAGAAAAGCTGAGAAAGGATTGGGAAAAATCGGCAAAGGCAGTGATTCTTGCATATTCAGCACGTCTCTGGCGAATTCTTGAAAGAGGGTGCTCATGCTATTTGCAAGTTCACTTTGCTTGATGATTGCTCTCTTGAGAATAGAAGCACCCGTTTCAGTGATTCTGTAAACCTTAATTTTTCTGTTTTTTATGGTGGACCATTCGCCTTGGATGTATTCGGCGTTTTCAAGGTCTCGAAGGATTGGATATACGCCGCCGGCTGTTGGTTTCCAAAAACCTTTGGTCTTGTCTTTTATTTCTTTCATTATTTCGTAGCCGTGGGCTGGCTGTTTATTTATTATGATTAAGGCTGCAACTCGAATGTATCCTTTTTGAGCCTCTTTCATCCAGTTTGTAGTTGTTTTCTCGTCTTCTTCAAAGGGCATTGTCGTTTCAGCGTTATTATTCTCGAGCGGAATATTTATATTTTGTTTAGATATATTGCAGCAGATAATATACGACTAAAGGTGGTCCAACAGTGGAAAATGGCTCAATAATCGAGGTCAACAACCTCACAAAAATGTTCAAAGACTTCAAAGCCGTAGACGACATCTCCTTCAACGTCAAAAAAGGAGAAATCTTCGGTCTCCTAGGTCCAAACGGCGCAGGCAAAAGCACAACCCTAAGAATGCTCTCCACTCTGGCAAGACCCACAAAGGGATCGGCTACCATCGGTGGATACGACATAGTAAAGAACGACAACGACGTCCGCAAACTAATCGGCATCGTCTCCGAAAAAATGATAATGTACAACCGACTTACCGCTAAAGAAAACCTATGGTTTTTCGGAAGCCTCTTCAACATACCAAAAGACGTCTTAACAAAAAGAATTGACGAATTGCTCGAGCTAGTTCAACTAACAAAATGGAAAAACTCCCAAGTGGGCACATTTTCAACAGGCATGAGACAGAAGAATGAATGTAGTTCGTGCACTACTCAATTTGCCTCAAGTTCTCTTCCTTGATGAACCAACCTTAGGTTTAGATCCTCAATCTTCAGTCGAAATTCGCGAATTCATTAAAAAACTTAACAGAAGAAAATGGCACAACCGTTGTTATTACTACTCACATGATGGTTGATGCAGACTTGCTGTGCGATCGCATTGCTATTGTGGATCATGGTAAAATCGTTGCGTTAGATACCTCGTCCAACTTGAAGAAAACCATTTCAGGAGCTGACACAACAATAATAAAACTTGAAATCGCAAATCTCGACTCGGTCCTTGTTGAATCAATTCAGGCTCTAAAGTGTTCGGATTCAGTAATACAGGAAGACGCAACTCACCTTAAACTTCTTGTTCACGGAAGCGAGGCGTTCGACAACGTCATCGACGCAATAAGAACAAAGGGCGGAAAGATAAGTTCCATGGAAAACGTTCAACCCACATTGGAAGATGTTTTCCTACACATCACCGGACATCAAGTTCGAGACGTCGCGGACCAAAAGATCCCCGTGGAAACAAATAGAAAGTTTGGTCCAAGACCACAAATGAGAGGACGATGAGCAAAATGGGCGCAAAAACTCTATTTTCACATTCAATGCGAATTGCTTGGAAAGACTTAACAGAACTCTTCAGAAACAGGCTAGGCTTAGTCCTTCTTATCATCATGCCGCTTTTCATGATGGTCATGGTCGGCTTCATATATCCTTCCAACGGCGGCACAGGCAACAATTTACCAGTCGCCATCGTGAATGAGGATCTCGGTTTCAACAATTCGACAATTCCAAGCCAGACCTTTATTATGGGAATGCAGCAAATCAATAACCAGACGCATTACCTTGGATTTTCCAATGTAACGACTATGGCTGACGTAATTGATTTAGTTCAGAAGGGTGACCTTGAAGGTGGCATAGTGATTCCCAGCAACTTCTCTCAATGCATCCTGAACGGACAACAAGGCACAATCATAGTAATAACGGACAACTCTAACCTGCAAATATCCGCCCAGATAAACGGGTACAGCCAACTCTACATTCAACAGCTAAACATAGTTCTAGCAAAGTCGAATGTTCAAAGTCTGAACTCATCGATAAACGAGACTAACGCACTGGCAGTAATTAACCCCTACAATCTTCAGCTACAGGGCGTAGTTTCAGGAACAACAAACTACTTCGACTTCGTAGCACCAGGCATAATGGCAATGACCGTAATGATGAGCGTCATGACAGGATTGCCTGTAGCAATTTCGCAGGAGAAAGAAGTAGGCACTATGGACGGCATGATGGTGGCACCAATCAACAGGCTCTCGATAATTCTCGGAAAGACTCTGGGTCAAACTGCAAGAGGCCTACTCCAAGGAGTCATCATACTGGTACTGGCTGTGGGCTTGTTCGGAGTCGTGATACAGGGAAGCATACTGCTAGTGTTTGCGCTCCTACTGCTTGGCGTGTTCAGCTTCGTCGGACTGGGAATAGTAATAACTTCCTTCACGAAAGATCAAGAAACAGCCCAAATGCTAATGATGACATTGATGTTTCCGATGATGTTCCTTAGCGGTGTATTCTTCCCAATACAGACTATGCCTTGGTACATGCAAGACGTCTCCAAATTCATGCCGCTAACATACGCGTCATCGGCACTCCGCAAAGTAATGGTATTGGGCGCTGGAATCCCAGCTATATCCACCGAACTCATAGTCCTGATAGTATTCGGTATAGTCATGACGGCAATTGCAGTGCCAGTCTTCAGAAGAATGATGACAAGATAAATAGGCAAAAGAAATGGAGAACCAAAATTGAACACACTCTGCTCAAGGTGCCCTTTTTTTCAATTGGCACCACAAATTAGACGCAGAAACGCACGAAAACGATGCAGAATAGAACCACAGAGACCTTTACATATCTACAAGTGCAACGACTTCCCAAAATTACGTCCATTTAGAAACGACCACAAAAAAGAAGCTTAATCCAACGCAAAGAATTATTTGAATTTGTTCATTTTTTTTTCCAATTTTGTTCTATTCCAAATAATCTTATTAAAGATGGTCAAAAACTACGCACTACTAATTTAAGACTTTCTCAAACGTTAAATCCTACCCTATTCCAATATCGATTATCGTTTTTGGGAAAGGATTGTCTTGGAAATAGCAGAACATCGATGCAGAAAATGCGAAAAAGTCTTTTCGATTGAAGAATACCTTTCAACTCTTTTTTGCGCCAGTTGCGGCGCACACATACCTTCTCAACCCCAACCAAAACACTGGTTATTTCAATTCAATCCCAAAATTTACGATTGGTTTGGACGACAAAAAGAATGTACTGATAACGAGCAATGGCTAACAAGCCAAAATTCAAAAGCCATTCGAAAAGATGACTTAGCCGCAATTTGGTCATCGGGACCCAATTCGCCCGGAATCTACGCATTAGGTTGCATTCTAACCAATCCTGCTAAGAAACCCCTGAACCCTCTTCAAGAAAAGTATTTTAAAAATAGAAACTTCATTGAAAAATTTCTCGAAAACCCTAGCGTCGAAGTCAATTATTTGAGAACCCTCATCGATAAACCTCTGCTCCAAGATGAGTGTAACCACGATCCTCATCTCTTAGATATGCAAGTCTTCATGAATCCCCACGGCACAAACTTTTGTCTGTCAAACACGCAATGGAACAGAATCAAAGAATTACTTGAGCAAAAAAATTGACCAAAATAGGTGGGCCGTACCGGATTTGAACCGGTGATCTTCGCCGCGTGAGGGCGACGTCCTAGCCAACTAGACTAACGGCCCATGAGCTGAAAGTCCTGGATTCAAAATACGTATTATCCCTTCATAAAACCTTTCCCCTCCCCCAAACATACTGTTAAGAGGTGCGAAGAATGCGAATTACAAAAAAGTTAAATTTTGAAATGTCACCTGATCACGAAAGGTTCCTAACGTTCCTGTGCTTCTTGGGAAGCGGATTAGTTGGTTATTTCTTAACGCATTTCATGGGCTTTTTACATTAGCAAGACTGCCCCACGGCAAAGAATTCGAGGTAATTGCGCCAGAACAAGTTTTTGCCTAGATTAAAACAAAGTACTTTCGATTGCTGTCAGAACTTTCACCCGAACCAAGATCTTTGCAGTGGCATGTTCAGAAAGCTTTAAAACGCTTCATTTCACTGTTGACTTGGTAACTCCCAAAGCTGCGTGCCGAGGTAGCTCAGCCTGGGAGAGCGCTCGGCTGAAGACCGAGTCGTCGCAGGTTCAAACCCTGCCCTCGGCACTTTTAAGCCTATTATGAACGTATTTCTGGATATTAGCCACAAATCAGCAGTATTTTCTATCGAAAATCACTCATAAACTCACTACGAATGTGAGGCTCATACTCGTCTGGGGTTTATCCTGTCCCGCCACTACAAATTAACTCTTCTAAGGAAAAAAGTGTTTTCAACAACTCATTACTTTGAAGAATCTAAATATCACCCTTAAAGGCACTCCTTACCCTATTATTAACAAACGCGTGATAATTTCGTCCTCGAGCATATCAAGGACTCTTTCTATAGCAACCCAGGTCAAAAAAACCTAATTCTAAGGTGTTAATGACGACATGTCAATTACGAAGCGATATCGTACATCACGACTCTTAATGCGTTCAAATGCCTCGTTAATTTTCTGTATCGGAATGACCTCCACGTCCGCTTTGATGCCACGCTCGGAGCAGAAGTTGATGACCTCTTGAGTTTCAGGCATACCGCCGATAGTCGAACCCGCTAAACTGTGACGCGAGGAAGCTAAAGCCCATCCATTAATGCCAGGTTCTAAACGATCCATTGCGCCAACGTTAACAAATGTACCGTCCACTTTTAGCATCTCAAGGTAAGGGTTGATATCATAGGCTTGAGGAATGGTTGAGATTATAAAATCAAAAGTTCTTGCCATCTTCTTAATGGCTTGATCATCAGTCTCCAGAAAAACTTGTTCCGCCCCAAGCCGTGTTGCGTCAGACATTTTTTGGGGTGAACTGGTGAAGGCTGTTATACTTGCTCCCTTAGCTTTACCTATTTTGACAGCCAAGTGGCCTAATCCGCCTATACCGACAACACCGACTTTTTGTCCGGCTATTACTTTCCAGTGTTGCATAGGTGAGAAAGTGGTTATTCCTGCGCAAAGTAGCGGTGCCGTTGCTTTGAGATCCATGTTTTCTGGAATCTTCACCACAAACCTTTCAGTTACTGCAATTTTGTTAGAGTATCCACCGAAAGTTGGTCTATCAAATCCTTTTTCAGGGCTGTTATATGTATAAGTTGGGCCGCCATTGAGGCAATATTGCTCTAGTCCATTGTTGCAATTCTCGCAATGCTGACACGAGTCCACCATGCAGCCTACCCCACTTACGTCACCAACTTTAAATTTGGTAACTTTGTTACCTACTGATGTTACGCGGCCAATTATCTCGTGACCTGGCATGCAGGGATACATAGTGCCATTCCATTCATTGCGTACTTGATGCAAATCAGTGTGGCAAACACCACAGTATAGAATATCCATTGATATGTCGTAAGGACTGGGACTGCGACGAATAAACTCAGTCGGTTTCAGTACACTTTTTGGGTCTTGGGCAGAATAACCCTTGCATTGAATCATGTCTTTTTCACTCATGGAAATCAGTTTAATTTAACTGAGATTAATTTTATAGGACTATATGATTGTAATTAAGCTAACACTTTCTGATAGGCCTTTAACTAATATTAGCTTAATTAGTTTTTAAATAGAATCCTCGTTAATCTAATTATAGAGATATTAACGAGTCGCGCTGATAAAGAAATGATACAGCAACATCAGACAATTTTACACATAGGGCAGTTTTTTTGAGTTCCCTCAAAGAAATCAATGAACGGCCAAACATTCTATCAACAAAAGATTTTTCACATAGAAAAGCCTTATTCTATCTAAAGTGGAATTTATGTCTGAAAGATTCATAGGAACATGGAAGCTCGTGTCCTACGAAAATCAGTCAGAAGACCAAGTGACCTACCCTTTGGGAAAAAATCCCGTCGGCTATATCATGTATAACAATGGGGGATACATGGCAGTAGCATTAATGGCTTCGAATAGAAGGAGATTTTCGTCAATGGATATAATGGGCGGCACCACAGAAGAAATTGTAGCCGCATATAGTACCTACATCTCGTACTGTGGCAAATACACGGTCACCGAAGACAAGGTCATACATCACGTAGAGATTAGCTTCTATCCGAATTGGATAGGACAGGATCAGGTACGGTTCTACAAGTTTGAAGGAGATAAACTGATACTAAGCACACCGCCCATGATTCTTGGCGGTAAACAACAAAGCGGATACTTGATATGGGAAAGAATGAAATGATCGCCTGTTTGGGGGTAAGTCCGGTACGACCTGCCCATTTTTTTTAAATAATGCTGTAACGACGGTTTAAACGACGGTATCAAGCTAGCCCTCGGCACATAATTAAATCTCTTTTCAAACGGACAATCCGAGTACATTTTATTGTTTCAATTATTAGAACAGGCTGTTCCAAAACATGGGATTTTAAGAAACTTTACCCGTTGATATAACCAGGGTGAAAATGTGCGAAGCGAACCACTGTCTGATAACGATATTGTCTCCTGGGTTGTTGAAGAAGCTTTAGTTAAACGGGTCCGACCCAAATATGAACGACTTGCGGGCTTTCTATTGCACTTCTTCAAATAGTGAACAATAATTGGTGTCAAATCCCTTGGCTATTTAATTTCTTTGGAAACATGAATAATTTTAAGTCAATTGGTCCGCTAATTATACAAAGAGTAAAAATGAACATACAACACCCCGAAGTTGGCGTTTGCGGATTATCGTGCAGACTTTGCCCTATGTATCACACACAATCTGAAAGTAAATGCGACGGCTGTAAATCTGCTAACAGAATTGCTGTGGGTTGTCCCTTCATAACTTGCGCTGTAAAAAAGAAGGGAGTCGAGTTTTGCTGGGAATGTTCAGAAAATAGTACATGTGACCGTTGGGCGAAACACCGCGAAGCTGGAAAACAACACGACTCCTTCAAGTGCTATCAAAAACTGGAAGACGACATTTCTTTTATTCTTGGGCACGGCATAACGGAATTTGAGGAGCAACAAAAAATTCGGGAGCATATTTTAGAAGAAATGCTAAGCGAATTCAATAACGGACGTTCCAAAAGTTTCTATTGCATCGCAGCAACGGTCATGAAAATAGACGAGTTGCAAGAAATGTTAACCAAGGCAAGACAACAATCAAAAGAGATTGCTCCAAACGAGAAAGCCAAGGTCATGCATTCACTATTGGAACAAATTTCCAACCACAAAAGCTACCTGTTGAGAATCAGAAAATAACGAATTTACAGAAAGTAACGTCATCTACATCTTTTGAACCGTATGTTATCCCTAACAGGAATTTTCATAATTTAGACTCCAGATTTGCTCCTATTACTTCGAGTTTCTGCATTGTTTGGAGATTTCTAGTTGTAGCAATCACGCCTAACGTTTTTTCAATGAAGTTATTGCTGAATACTGTTTCACTGTACCCCTTCTTGCACAAAATATAGGCACATTTGTCTGTAATCAGAATCTTGTCTCCTTCACCATCAACTTTATTTAACTTTTTAATTGAGTCTTCAGAAGGTTTTTTCGAGAAAACAGTTAGATAGATCTTTTCTCCAGCGGCAAGATTAGCTTCTTTGAAAGGAGTCTCGTTAACAATTTTTGAGAGTTCTTCTTTCGATTTTATGATAACCTCAACTTTTACAGAGAATTTTTCTTCAATTCCTTGTTTAATTCCTACTTCATTTGAAGACTTTTCCTTGATATCAGCCTTGAAAACAATATTTCCGCTTTGAATGTATGTGATCACATCTTGAAAACCAAGCTCAACAAATAGTTTCTTCAGATCGATCATTGGTACCTTGTTGTGGCCTCCGACATTTACTCCCCTCAACAAAGCTACATAAACAGTCATAATAGACCCGCCTAGAAGCAAACGAAATAAGTTAAATACTTATTTGAAAAGAATTTCGAATAAAAAAAGAATTATTGTTTGTTTTCTTCGGTTAGTGTTTCTGGCTGAGATTCCGGCATTATTGGCTGCATTTCTTCTTTAACTTTTTCCTTAGTAGCTCGCATTGTTACACCAGCAACCACGAATGAGAGAACAGCGAATAGAAGGAACACCAACATTGAAGCTAAAGCGCTAACTTGAATAAACCCCGAGGGCGCAGAGCTTCCATATTGATAAGTATTGATTTCAAAGTTTATGAAAGCCGCAAATACGGCAAACACTATGAATATTATTCCGAAACCCGAAGCAATCTGACCAACAATTTTCCAACTATTCATATCTCATTCCACCAATTGTCATCTTTATATCGATATAGCCTTTTAAACAATTTCTATTCTCAATAAAGCTAACATGCTTCAACGAGATTTACCGAAAAGGTTTAACCCGCAAACTCGAATAGTTATTTGGAAGTGACTTTTTGACTTTTTCTTCAAAAAGCAATGAATGGGTCTACCGTATTTCTGATAGGCGAACGGTTTCTGTTAAAGCCAAGAATGGTCAAGTTCGGAAAATGGCAGCCATTGACCTTGTAACAAATCTCCCCTTCACAATAGAAGTTCCCTTCACTATTTCTCTGGACAGTATTGACCTTGAGAAGCCGATCTATGCGTTCATGAAAGTGTACACTGCAGAAAATATAGAGGGCGTTCCCAAGGAATACGTAGAATTCCTCAAAGTTTTAGATGTAGACCAATCGATTGAAGACTTTGTTAAAGTATATTGGCTATTTCCAAAACTGATAAGATTTGAACTTGTTGAAATGGAACCCGTCTAAGAATTTTTTGAGCATAAAGCCCAAAAACCTGAACGAAGAAGAAAGAGATGTTTATTTATTTGATTTCTGACAGAGCTTTTTCGATTTTTTCATAGTTTGGCTCTACAGAAGGGTCTTCAGTTATCCAGGTGTAGCGCACAATGCCGTTTTTGTCAAGAACGAAAATGCTTCGTTTCGCCGTAGAGTAGCCTTTGAGTCCAGCGAAGTCTGGAAGTTCAAGATTATATTTTTTGATAACTTCGCGGTTGTAATCGCTCAAGATCGGGAAGGTCAATCTGTTTTTCTCTGCGAAACCTTTGTTTGAAAAGGGATCATTGACACTAACACCAATAATTTGAGCCTTTAAATCAATGAGCCTTGCCATGCTGTCACGAAAAGCGCACATTTCTTTGGTGCAAACACCAGTGAATGCACCGACGAAAAAGGCGACGACAACTTTTTGTCCCTGAAATTCGTGCAGGCTTCGAAGCTTCATTTCAATATCGGGAAGGGTAAAGTCAGGAGCCTTCTCTCCAACTGCTGGAGTGTGACCTATTTGTGCTGTAGCAGACATTTCAAAACCTCATTAAATAAAAATTGAAACAGCGCCTATAAATCAATACCGCTCACTCAAAAAGCGAAAGCACAAGGGCAAATCTTGTTCAGAATACAAGCCTCACATCGCGGTTTCTTGGCGACACAAACTTGCCTGCCGTGGAAAATCAGCAAATCCGTTAGACGCATCCACTTCTCTTTTGGAATAAGCTGCATTAGGTCCTGTTCTATTTTATCTTGATCTTCATTTTCTGTCAATCCAAGTCTTTGAGATAACCTGCGGACATGAGTGTCGACCGCGATGCCAGCAATTGTGTCGTATGCTCCATAGAGTACAATGTTTGCCGTTTTCCGCGCTACGCCAGGTAACTCGAGTAGCTCCTCCATGGTTTTTGGGACTTGGTTGTGATATTTTTCGGCAAGGATTTGGTTAGTTCTTTGTATGTTCTTGGCTTTGTTATGGAAAAATCCGGTTGACCTGATGTCTTTCTCCAGATCAGTGATGTCGGCTTTGGCATAGTCAACTGGTTTTGTGTACTTCTTGAAAAGCTCCTTTGTTACCGCATTTACTCGCTCGTCGGTACACTGTGCTGAAAGTATTGTTGCAACAAGCAGCTCAAGAGGGTTTTTGTAGTTTAATGCAATTTTGGCGTTTGGATACTCCTTTTCGAGGAGCTCCATAATTTTTGTGGCGCGATCTTTTGGTTCGAGAAAAATTTCAGGTTTAGGCAATTCAATCCCCTTTACAATAACTTATGGCCTGCGCGAAAAACAATGGCTCAGCTCTTAATATTAAGGAGGAAGAGCCACTGATCTTCGCCAACAAAAATTAGATGCTTTGCCAATAATAAAGTTGTTTCCTATCACCAACAATCATTCTAAACAAATCCCATTCCATTCAATTGTTGACTAAATACTTGGATAAATTCACACAATTTATTAATAATTAAGAACAAATCTCAACTTGATTTATTATTATTCTAAAAATATGTCTGTTCCTAAAATGGGGGGTGGTAAAGAAAAATGCCCGACAAAAAAATGGAAAAATTTGAGAAAAGCGCCATGAAAACCTATACAAACTGGATCGAATCAGCGATCAATGATGACCCCTAAAAACTTAACGGCGAATGAAGCCAGGGAACACAACAATTCCAAACTAAAAAGCGTCCAAAAGTTGCCCAAGGTTTTAGAAATTGCATTTGGGCGCTCTTCATTTCTATTCTTTAGATGTTTCGATCCATGAAATGATCATTTCTTCAGAATCAATCTATTAAAGTTCTTCAACCTTCTATTCAGTTAGCAAATACGTTTCTCCAAAAAACTTTTACCTCGAAGACCTCACACTTTGAGTGAAGTGACTTGCAATGGTTATGAAACTTAAAGTAGACAACAAAGAAATCCCAATGAATGAATTCGTAGAAAATTTTGTCCAAGGAACTATCATTGGGGGCATATCTACTCTAAAAGGAATAAAAGAAGACTGGAAAAAAATCGAAATTGAAGTTACAAAATAAAACGAGAAACCGGTTTAACCGGTGAACTCGATCTTGGCTTTTATTTCAGCAAACATTTCCTTTTTTGCTTTACAGATTGGGCAAACATATGGCGGGTCTTCTCTGTAAACAACGTAGCCACATTGCTTGCAATACCACAACTTCGGTCCAATTTTGACGAATTCTTCGGCTTCTTCCTTTGCGCCTTCGGCAACAGGAATCCCTTCGGCAGAAGCTGGTTTTTCTTCTTTGGGCGTGCTAGCAGCTGCAAAGGCTCTTGCTTGTTTAGCGAGCGGTCTGCGTTCTGGAACCATAGGCAATTCCTTTTTGCCCTCAAATACTTCTCTGTTAACGTAAAGCCTGCAATAGCAAGCACCAAACTCGGCGACATCTGGGTCTCGATAATCACATGGACACATTATGTCGCGGTCATACTCCAACACTCCAGATGCAAGCCGGCAAGGGCACGTTGGATAACCGTATCTTTCCTCATTTGTTTTCAATCCTTCAAGAAAACCTTGAAGGAGGTCGGCATCCGGAATTAGGTATGAGCCATTGGTTTTTGCGTCTGATTCGGCTCTTCTGCGGACTTGATCAATAGTTATCATAATTCAAGCTCCTTTTTCAGCAAATCCTTTCGGAAACCAGTCACAACTGTTTTGTCATCTATTATTGTGGTGGGATAACTAAGACTGCCCCCTTTACTTGTGATATCTTTTCGGATTTTATCCTTGTCTGTCTCAGTTGCCAAGTCAACATCAACGAACTCGAATTCGACGCCGTTATCTTTCAAATACTGTTTAGTCATCTTACACCAAACGCATGTGCTTAAAGCGTAAATCAAAACCTTATGTTTAGTATTCTTTCCAGCAACCTTAGAAATATTCATAATAACCACAATACTAGAGTCATCTTTCCGCGGTAATATAACTTTTTAGCTGTCCGAATCCGCACCCTTCATTTTTTCAGGATGTCTCAAGTTTTGAAAAGCATTCTGAACAACCTCACACAAAGCCGGGTGAATGTGCATCGCGCGGATAATGGGACCGTAACTTCGATCCTCAGTGTTCATAGCATTAACTATTTCCTGAATAAGAATGGACGCCTCAGGACCTACGATGTGCGCCCCCAATATTCTGCCATTTTCATGTCCAACAATAACCTTAACAAAACCAGCCGGGTTACCCATTGCAGCGCCCATCGCAGTGTCTCTATAAAAGGCAAATCCAACCAAGAACTCCTGTCCAAGCGCCCTAACTTCAGCTTCTTTCAAACCCACCGAAGCCACTTGAGGATAGCTAAAAACTGCATGCGGCGCTGCGGAATAGTCCACTTCAACTTTGTGGTCATGGGTTGAATTCTGCCAAGCAACGCCAGCCTCATAGTTAGCCACGTGTTTGAACATGTATTTTCCAATGGCATCACCGAACGCCCAAATATTCTTCTTTCCAGTTTCCAAGAATTCGTTAACCTTGACGTATCCGCGTTCATCTATTTTTACTCCTGTTTTTTCAGGTTTTAGAAGGTCGGAATTGGGTACCCTTCCAACTGCGACCATTAACGCTTCGGCGATGAATTCTTTGATTTCGCCATTTTCAACGTTTTTGGCAATGACTTTTTTCATTAATCCTTCTTGTCTGACCTCAATTGCTTCGTATCCTGTGATCATTTCCATTCTTTCTTGCATTACAAGCTTTAGCAAGTCGCTGATTTCAGGTTCTTCTCCTTTAAGAAGCTTTTTTGGTCTTTGAATTAAGGTGGTTTTTGTGCCTATCCCTGAGAAAAAGTTTCCGTATTCAACGCCTATGTATCCTCCTCCTAAGATTATTAGGCTCTTAGGCTGATTTTCTAACTCTAGAACCGTGTCGCTTGTGAGAAAATCGACTTGGTCAAGGCCTTTGATTTTTGGGATACTGACTCTTGTGCCGCTAACTATGAAGACTTTCTTTGCGGAAATGGTTTCGCCATTTACTTTTAAGGTGTAATCTCCAGTGAATTCTCCGGTCCCCTTGTACCACTTCATACCTGGAGTGGCTTCCACAGCTCTTGCCTGAGACCCAGTGTCTTCCTCAACCAACTTATGCATATGCATCATTATTTTCTTGAAGTCAATGTCGTTAACTGAGGCATTTACACCGATTTTATTTGCTTCTCGAGTCATAATTGCAACATCTGAAGGGTAGATTAACATCTTTGAGGGAACACAGCCTCGGTTAATGCAGGTTCCACCCATGGGTCCATTTTCCACAATAGCAGTTTTGAGGCCGCTTTCAACCGCAGCTGACGCCACAAGCATCCCACTACCAGTCCCAATCACGAGAACATCAAAAAGTTCCATAAAACCAACCTTAGCAGACAATTTAGAAACGCGGAAAGCTTAAGATAAACCTTTCAACCTTGTTGGTTGTCGGAAAATTTTTATTCACACTTATGTAGATTATAATTGGTGAGTTTTATGTCAAAAGCTAAAAAACCAACAGCTGAAGAAGAGAAGAAGAAGAAAGAGTATTACGCCACCAAAGAGAAGAAAGCAGCAGAAGTCAAGAAAAAGAAGTAGTCGACTTCTCCCCCCGAAGAAACTCGGGGATGCACTTCTCGTCTAAAATCGGATCAAAATTCTCTATTTCATTTTTCTCAATTGGTGTTGCAATTCGCGAAACCATGCCGTGCAGGCTGTAAGGCAAACGAATTAGATGCATTTCTCCTGCCGTAACCCACGTGTCAATGTCAAAACCTTTCGACTTCACATCTTCAGCAATTTCACTTCTCTCATCAACACTTAGAGCGTATGCATCCTGATCAAACACGTGAATATGAAATCCCCTCCCAGAATACACAACACGTAATTTTGCAAATTGCCTCTCCAAATAATCGTACAAGCCTATTGCCTGCTTTTTAGCCATATTCAGCTCCAAATTGCAAAAACCTAACCCCTGACCTCTTTTCATCTTATCAGCCAATGTTCCATGAACGGGGCAAACAATATTTTCAGGATCCAAATCAAAAGCCAACTCCTGCCCAATTACACGGTCTTTTCCGTCGTAGACGTTTCTATCATAGTAAACAGCTTCAGGCAAAAATTCAACAATCTGTTTTCGAACATCTTCTAAAACCGAATATTCATCAATAATTATGGTAGTCTCAGCATCTTCCTGATATTCCTCGGGAAAAATCTTCGTGTGCCTCCCAATTATCACAGCAAATTTAGTCCTGTTCGTATCGCCTTTAAACCAAGAAGCAACTTTTCCCAAATCAAACTCCGAAACATAGAATTGCTTTCGCTCTTCCAATTTAGCGAGACGCATGCCTTCTGGCAAAAGATAATTGGACATACTGATAAACAAAAATATGAAACTTGAAATAATGTGTTGCGGCTAAAGCAGAAAACCTAATATTCCCGCTCATCCCCCCTTTAGTTGGTGAATTTTTTGCCGATAGATCCTGATTTTCAATCCAAACGAAAGACTGTAAGCGAACATAACGGACACAAAGTCTGGAACGCCGATGAACCCAACAAATTGGGCATCCACGGAACCTACGCTGCCGTCGACTGGGACGTTTGCGTCGGAGATGGCGTATGCATCAGTGTTTGTCCAGTATCATTATATGATTGGGCTGAAGCCCCTGGGAACCAGAAAAGATCTGATCCTGCCCGAGAAAAAGACTGCATTCAATGTCTGGCATGCGAAACCCAATGCCCCACCCAAGCCATAAAAATCACTCCACCACCATAAAACGCAATTAACCAAACGATTATAGCCGCTATTTTTATCCAAAACCAAATTTTTTTGGTTTCCCAAATCTTCCAAATGGGGCCAACGCGAGCAACGGGACTCAAACAATCCATAATTTTCTCACAAAAAACAAAATCAAATTAGACTCAAAAAGACACCGAGAACCCACCGGTGGCTTCCAAGTGGCTTCCCACGCAAACCCCGAAACAACCCAACCAAAAAAAACCAACCCAATTCCACGTCAAAACAGAGAAGAAACCACCGCCCTATGCAAAAAAACTCAGTGGCTACCCACCCAAAAAAACACAAAAACTCCTTCCAGAAAACAAAAACTCAAGAAAACCTTGACAATTCAAAATAGAAACTTAATCCTAAGAATACGGCTTTGGGAAATAACAAAAAAAAGAAAAAAATTAGGCTATTTTACCATAGCGCAAATTTTATTCACGTAGTCCCAATTGACCACATTCCAAAATCCATCGACGAATTTAGCGCGGTCATTCTTGTAGTCTACGTAGTAGGCGTGTTCCCAAACGTCCAAATCCATTAGAATTCGGAAACCAGGGTAAACGTTGACATTGTGCTTTTCAACCTGCATTATCAATGGTCTAGCGACGCATTCTTGCATAACTAACACAGCCCAACCTGATCCTTCAACGCTGGTTGCAGCCTTTGTGAATTCCATTTTGAATCTTTCAAAGCTTCCGAATTCCTTGTTTATGAGATCGGCTATTGCCCCACTTGGCTTTCCTCCGCCTTTTCCTGCTGGTGCCATGCAATCCCAGAACGTAGAGTGCAACATGTGACCCCCAATGTGGAACGAGAGCTCTTTCATCGTTGCTTTCATGTCTAGTTCCATGTTTTCTTTTCGGGCTTTGTCAAGTTTTTCAAATATAGCGTTTGCGCCAGTAACATAAGCTTGATGATGCTTGTCATGATGCAGCTTAAGCTGTTCTTCGGACATGTAAGGTGCCAATGCCTTGTAGTCATACGGCAATTTTGGCAAACTAAAAGATTTTATTCCTTCGTCTTTACTCATTGAAGTGTGTTCCATTTTACTCACCAAAAAGCAATAGTTTTCCAAAGGGTTTCACATCTAATATACTTTACTTTTCCCAATTTGTAAGCAACTGACTGCACGCAATCTGAGAATACCTTATAACTAACTTTTCTCCTAATTTCTGCTAAGGATTTGTTATGAACAAAACTGATGGAAACCTCAAATCTGCCTTTGCAGGAGAATCCCAAGCAAACAGACGATACTTAGCTTTCGCACAAAAAGCCGAAGAAGAAGGCTTCACACAAGCCGCAAAGCTATTCCGAGCTGCAGCAGAAGCTGAAACAGTTCACGCATTAAACCATCTCCGAGTAACCGACGAGGTCAAATCAACTTTAGAAAACCTTAACGCAGCTTTAGGTGGCGAAACATTCGAATTCACAAAAATGTACCCCGAATATCTAGCCACCGCTAAACAAGAAGGCGTCAAACAAGCCGCATGGAGTTTCGACGTAGCAAACAAAGTAGAACAGATTCACGCAAAACTTTACCAGAAAGCAATCGACTCAGTGAAAAACAAAAAAGAAATGCCAAAAGTCGACTACTACGTTTGCAGCGTCTGCGGAAACACAGTCGAAGGCGAAGCACCAGACATATGCCCAGTTTGCGGCAATCCGAAAACAAAATTTTTCAAAACAGCATAATCTTTCTTTCTTCTTTTTCAAAAAATAAAAGATAATGGGGTCAAAGGACCCTTATGCACGGCTTGACTTTACCAAAGTTAACGATTGTTGCCGTTTTCTGGAAGGAGTTTTTGGGCTCGAAGAATCTTTTTGAATTCTTCCTCTTTTAGAGAGGCTCTTCGGCCATTTGCGTAGACTTCTTTTACTTTTTCAACGACTGCCGCAACTTGCTCGTCGGTTGGAATGTTGCCGGACAATTCCTTTATTTTGTGTTTTATGCCGCCCTTTCCTGATTGTTTGCCTATAGTTAATCGTCTTGTGTTGCCTACAAGTTCTGGTGGATAGGGCTCGTATGTGAACGGGTCGTTAATTATCCCGTGGGTGTGAATACCTGATTCATGAGCGAAACCATAATCGCCAACTATAGCTTTGTTTGGTGGAACCACGTAACCAGTGGCTTTGCCGATGTAATCCGCTGTTGCTTTGAGTTTCTCTGTTTTGCCTTGGTACTTCATCACACTGTAATGCATGTACAAGTTTAGTAGGACCTTTTCTGTTTCGGCATTTCCTGCACGTTCACCGATTCCCAAATAAGTTGTACTTAGGTAAATTTTGTCCCAAACCCCATCAGCAGCACGCACTGCAGCAATGGTATTTTCAACCGCATTGCCAAAATCATCGTGCGCATGAATTTCCAGCGCCTTAATCCGAGTTTCCTTCTTAAACGCCTTAATTTTAGCGGGAATACCATTCATAACCGGAGCCATTGGATCAGACAAGCCAATACCTACAGTATCACATATTCGATAACATTCTGCGCCAGCCTCAGCTACAGCATTTACCCACTTCTTCTCAAATGCCCAGTCGGCCCTAGTGCTGTCTTCTCCGTGAACAAAAACCTTCAATCCGTGGTCTTTCGCAGCATACTCTACTAGATCTATTATGTTAGCCAAAAGTTGGTCTTCAGTTTTGTCTGGCCACTTGGCTTGAAAATGTATTCGTGAAACAGGATGTGAAATTCCAACTTCCTTGAATCCGAGGTCAATTGCACTGTCAATGTCCTCTTTAACTGCTCGGCACCAAGCTGCCACTCTGCAATCGAGTTTCATATTGTGAATTATTTTGGCAGCCTTTTTGTCTGCTTCCTGATAGTGGAATAATTCGAGTCGTTCTACACCAATATCGCAAAGGAGTTGCGCAATCTTAGCTGCGTCTTTTGGTCCAGCAGCTAAACCTGGCATTTGTATGCCGTCACGAAGTGTAGTGTCATCAATAATGGGTTCAATTTTTAGAGGAGGCATTTTAAAGAAAAAATCTTCCAACTTCATTTTCAACGACTCAACAGTGTTCTATTCTGAAATATGTAATGCTTACCAACTGCAGATCAATCATTGATAAACGTTTCTAGGCAATTATTGTAAGATTGTCCAATCAAGAATTACACTTAAAAACAAATATAGTTGACTTTTAACTACAAAAAACTTTACACAGAAAAAGGCTCACATATTATCATTTCTTCTCAAGAATAAGAAAATTTACACTTTTTCAAAATCGTTAAAAACCAAATTAATTCAGTTTTTCACGAAGAGCTTTTATCGTACCCGAGACAGCCAAAACGTGAACAGCTACAGCCTTACCTGTAATCGCGATAATCGTGGCTAAAGCAGTCCTTACCTGATTAATTACATTCAAGTTACATCGTAAAATGGCCAACTTTCGCTCGTCATCATAATCAATCAAAACTAAATTAGCTAAACTCGCTCCCACCTCGCCATAAAGCCTCGTCAAAGCACTCCAAGCCGCATCGATAAGCTCTCGGTCACTAGGCACAAAATCTGAATCAACCTTTAACGCTAAGTAACGCCGCTTAAGCCGCTTCAACAGTCCTCACCTTGCTTAACTAAACGGATACCCGGCGCAACAAATTTCGCCCCAAGCTTATCTCTGTTCCTGCTCACAATTCCAACAGGGATCCCAGACACTGAATCCAAAGCATCGGAACCTTCCAAACCAAAAAGCGACCCAAGCAAAGCCAATTCACGAGGTTTTCGCAAAAGCAACTCTTCAGAAACCCCACTGGAAATCACAATCGGTAAATGAAACTCCAAGGCAACCATAACCTCACGCCTCAAACACGAAAGAAACCGCACACGTGCCGGACCATCTAGAACAAGCACCGGTTTAATGTCAACCTCAAAAGCCGCGCAGCCAGTACTGGCTAATTCAGCTTCTGCACGATCAAAAAACCTTCGCCTATAATCCAACAACGGAAAATTCAGCAAATCAACTCTGCGATCCTTAGCCGCTTGCCTCGCAACTTCTTTGCTTTCACAATAAACGCAAATAACTTCAAACCTTCTCCTCAATTTTCGCAACAAACCCAAAAGCTCATCCTGAGATCTTGGACGCAAATCCACACGAGAAACATAATCCAAACCTATATCTTCACATAAACTCCTGAGTTTGAAAATTTCTTCAGGTCTTGCTTCTGGGGCAAGTTGCGCCGCCACAAGTTTGTACCCAAGATCATATGCCTTGCTGGCAAGTTTTTGGGTCTGCAATATGTCTTTGCTGTTGACCCTCAAGTGCAAATCTGCAAACTTTCGGCTCATTCACAACAATCCAGCTTGCTTGCAGATTTCTGCAATTTCTTCGGGTTTCTTGTTTTTGAAATGGATTTTGAAGTGAATTGGATCGTTAGATGTTAGCTTTAAACTGCCAAGAAAAGCGCTTTGTTTGTCTAATCGAAGGTACAAGTTGTTTTTTTCAATGTGTTGGTTAAGTTCTATGCTTAGTTGTTCCTTATCAAGTGCACTTAGTGAAGAAGCAATTTTTTCTAGTGCGGATGGCAATATTGTTTTGTCGGACAACTTGGTTTGTAAAAGAAAAATTGGGTTTCCATAATGACCGGTAAGGTTGGTGTTAGTAAAAACGGTCTCTGATGCGAGTTTTTCAGGTAAAGTGTTTCGTACAGCGGTTTCTACTTTTTGCTGATCCTCGGTGGCGTGGCTGAAAACGCGGAGTTCTATAAACGCTATAGGATATTTAGAAGAAGAAAAAGAAGACAAATTGGGGGCACCGCACATTCTGGTAATGGCGGTTTCTAGTTCTTAGCTTTTTTCTCTTTTGGAGCGGTCTTGGTTTTTGGCTTAGCTGTTGCTTTGGCTTTTTCAGCGTGGCTCTTAAGGGAAGTTATGTTTTCTTCGTGACTACTTCGGCGTTTCCAGTCGACTGGAATTTTCATGTTGCGAGCTTCTGCAATGCTTACACCTGCTTCGTTAAGTTCGTCAGGGCTAAAGCCTTTGCCTGGTCGAACTTTGCCACTTTGGGCAGTAATGACGGCTTTGACGTGGTGCATTTACTGGTGCACTCCCTTGTGTCCGAACTTGCGGCTTGGTCGAGCTTTTTCTGCGCCCTTGCCGCGTTTGTGCAAGCCTCTAACGTTCTTGCCTGCACTAGTCAAGCTTCTGAGAGCTCGACGTTTGTGCTGTTTTTCTGTTATCCAGCTAATGTCTTTATCAGATTTTATGACTGGGTGACTTGTATCGACGAGGATAACTTCAAACCATTTGTGGCGTCCGTCTTCTCCAACCCAGTAGCTGTTAAGAACTTCGGTATTAGGGAATTTACGTGCTGCACGTTCTTCAGCAATTAACCTTAAACTCTTTCCTGGTTTGAACTTCTTAACACCCATGCGTTTTGGTCTGCGACCGGAAACGGGGCGTAGTTTTCGTAAGTTGCCTCTTCGAACGCTTACGCGTGCGATTACGAAGCCTTGTTTGGCCTTGTAGCCGAGTTTCCTGGCTCGGTCGAGTCGAAGTGGTCTTTCCACACGGTTAACGGTGGGTTCTTTGCGCCATTGAATTAGACGTTGACGCATAAGCTCTTCAACGAAGCTTTTTTCGGGCTTTGCCCATTCTTCGGCGATGTATTTGTATGCCATCTAAATTTTCACCTTATGTGTTTTAGTGTTTGCTGTTTTGCGGTTCAGCCTTACGGCCACATCCCAGCGGACACTGTGATCCGCCAACAAATCGGAAAGTACAACTTCGCGCCTGAAAATAAACCTTTCCAGCTTGGAAAGCCATACCCAGGGTCCCTTGGGTATTGCCGGATACTATTTTGTATCGAAAAATCAGTTAAACTTTTACAAAATATGTTTGAACTTGATCTTTTTAGGGCAGAAATCAAAAAGAAGAAAAATTATAGTAGATGTCTACCAATGCCTACTAACCTTGGTTTTCTCATCAACACTTTTGCCAAGATGGATAATTTTGCGCCTCGAGCGAACTCTATAATGTCTTCAGGCTTAAGTGCATCCACCAAGTCATCAAGGTCTTGATCAGAAAGCTTCTCCAAGGTTTCTCTAAGTTTCTCTACTCGCTTAAGGTGGTTCCCTCTTTCTTCCCACCAAACATCATTGTACTTCGAAAGAGCCTTCTTAGAAACATCGCCTTTTTTTATAGAATCGGCAATCACATCAGCAGCCATCTGTCCTGAGATGATGGCTTCCTTAATTCCTCCGCCGTGAATCGGATTAACATGGTTTGCCGCTTCACCGCACAGCACAAAACCATTTGCCACCATGTCCTTTGCCATGCCACCCACTGGAACACACCCAGCGTTTACCTCGATGATTGAACCTTTGCTAATTTCGGGGTGTTCCTTCATGAATTCGGACAAGTAAGCTCCAGGCTTTTTCTCTTGCGGAACTATGCCCAAACCCACATTCGCTCGGTGTTCTCCTTTTGGAAAAACCCAGACGTAACCTCTGGGCGCTAAGACTCCTGACAAATAGATGTGGATAAGATCTGAAACCATGTCAACGTTGGTCATCTCATACTGGATACATGAGTCAACGAGGTTCACTTTCGAGAAAACGCCCAACGCCTGATTCCGGAGAGGAGACTCGGCACCTGTAGCGCAAACCACAACTTTGGCTTTCTCCTCGAACTCGTTGCCTAAAAATTCGCCCTTAACTCCGGTAAAGAATCCATTTGTGTCTTTGACAAAACCTGAAACGTAAGTGTTAGCTTGAACCGAAGCACCTGCTTTTACTGCTTCTTCCGCGAGCCACTTGTCAAAAACTTTTCGTTCAAGCACAAAACCTCCTTCAGTTAAGATCGCGTCTAAATATCGTCCATTTGGGGCGTATAATCGTGCGCCTCTAATCTTTTGGGCGATGCAGCGATCGGGAATTTTGCCGATAAATTGTTGCGACGCCTCGCTTAAGCCTTCTCCACAGCGTTTTGGTGAACCAATTTCTGCTCGTTTTTCAAAGACCTTGACAGAAAAGCCGTTCTCGGCAAGTTTCTTTGCGCAAGCGGTCCCGGCTGGGCCTGCTCCAATTATTACAACATCAATCATGGTTTAGTCACCTTTATCGCTTCGACTGGACAGGCTTTCTCGCATACAGCACAGTACGCGCATAGTTTTTTGTTGTAGATTACGTTGTCTCTAAGTTCTAGGGCTGCAGTTGGACAAACTGAAACGCAACCTCCACATCGGAGACACCGGTTGTTATTAATTTCCCAAGACATGTCTCAAATCCCCTTGATTTGTGATATATTTTTTATACTCTGTTGTAATAGTAAACTGCTTATAAACATGGAAGTAAGCGTAACTACACCAAGTGTGCATCAAAACATGGCCGCCCAAATCAGACTCAGCGTAGAATTACGAAAACTCATAGAAGAACGTCTTGAACAAACGCTCAAAGGAATCGAAGACACACTCGCAAAAATAATGGAAAAACAAGAACTTGACCCGGACGCTCTACAAGAAGAGCTGAAAAGCCTTGAAGAGACATTCAACTTGCTCTTTCAAAAATGGAGTTTGGAAATCCTTTATTCACTTTTCCTAAAATCCTCAATGGGCTTTGCCGAACTCAAAAAAGCCGTAGGCGTTAACAGTCGAACACTTTCAGACAAACTTAAGCTACTTACAAAACACGGGTATTTAGAAAGAAAAGTTACTTCTGGACCACCATTAAGAGTAGAGTACAAATTGACTGAGAAAGGGAAAAACACAGTGCTGTTGGCATTGCCTTTGCTCTACTATTCAGCTTCCCTAACCTTTCAAGTGGCTTTTTAATGGCAATGCGATCGTGGTTGTTTCTTTCACTGTTTCAAATACCATACACGTTAACGTTTTCTCTAGACCACTAATTAGCCTTAATTTATCGACGACAAACTTACCAATTGCATCAACGCTTGAAGCTCGCAGTTTAACTAGCAGATCCCAATCGCCTGTAATAATATGCACTTCTTGAACCTCTGCAAATTTTGCAATTTCTTCCGCAACAGTCCTTCTGAGAAACGGGTACCCCATCGTTTTTTGATCTGTAAGAAACTGAAGCCAAAATGAATGCTGACGTTCCAGCTTCAAGCTTTTCCGGAGCCAAAATTGCGTGGAATCCGCGTATGACTCCTTGCTCTTCCATTCTTTTCACTTTAGCAAAAACCGTCGTTAGAGGAGCGCTTACTTTCTTGGCAATTTGTTTTGCAGTTAATTGGCTATCTTCTTGAATTAATGCTAAAATCGCCAAATCTTTCTCATCAAGTTTAACGGACATAATTGTAATTATTACAATAATATAGTATAAAAACATATAGTAAATTGGAAAAATTACTAATAATTATATAAAAAATTTATAATCTACATCGCCTATGTAGTTGACAATAAACTCGAGATGAAGATCTTGAAAACTCAAAAATCAAAGCCATGTGTATCATTAATCGAATTACCTAAACCATTGGACCAACTATCAGCAGCCGAAATAGAAAGGAAAATCTGCATCGGAAAAGTCATGACTCATACCCTGCAATCACTTACCTCCACTTTTGTCGCTGAAGGATTCCAATGGCTTCTACCGGTTGCGCTTTCTCAAAGCACCGATCCTCTCTGGCCAGATCCAGGCGCTTCAATTGAGAAACGCATAGAAGTCGACATATACGGAAAAGTAGTTCGCACCACTGCAAGTATGATAGTTCACAAACTAGTCGCCTCTAGTCTAGCTTATCCAAAACTTTTCATCGTTTCACCCAACATACGAATTGAGAAAGCCGAAAGATCAAAAACTGGCAGACACGTCTATGAATTCACACAAATCGACTTCGAAGCTAGAGACACAACTTCAAAACAAATCTTTACGCTCGTAGAAAAAGCACTTATCGCACTTGTAACAAGCGTGAAAAAGGACCTGAAAGAAGAACTTGCAGCACTTCGGTGCGAGGCACTAAAAGTTCCCAAGGCGCCTTTCAAAATTTTTGACAAGGAAGACCTCGAATCCAAATATGGCACAGATTGGGAAGCAAGTCTATCCGCCAGCATCGAAGAGCCTGTATGGGTAACAAACATCCCCCGAGAATTCTACGACTTCGAAGACTTCAACACTGGGAAATGGGACAATTACGACCTCTTTTTGCCCAAATTCGGAGAAGTCCTAAGCGGAGCAAAAAGAGAATGGGAATACACCAAGATTCTAAAGAAAATCGAACGCGATGAAGTCCAAAAAGACAACTACGCAATACTCTTGAAACTCGCAAAGGAAGGCAGAATCAAACCTTCAGCAGGAGCAGGCATAGGCATGGAGCGCCTAGTTGGCTGGGTAACAGGAGTAAAACATATAGCAGAAACACAACCCTTCCCAAGAATCCCTGGAACAGTAAACGAACTTTAAAATTGTGTAAAGAACTTCCCAGCCAAACAATACAATCTACAACCTTTTCTTTTTCCCGCACAAAGTTTATCATTAACTTAGTCAACAACAAATAAGAAATCACTCTAATGAGCATCGAACCGCCGGTAGCGAATGTAACAGCTACTGGGCAAAATAACAAAAATATCAAAAATCTAACAAGTGAAGAAAAATGAATCCATACATTGAAGCATTACAACCCAAACTGAGCCAAAAAGACTACGCCAAACTATGCGCAATTGACAACCCAAACGTTCATGAATTTATAGCAAAAGCCAGCGACCTTTGCCACGCTGACCAAATTTTCGTATGCAGTGACTCTGCCGAAGACCTGGCACATGTTCGACGTCAAGCCGTTGCAATAGGCGAAGAAAAAGCCATTCTCACAATGCCTGGACACACAGTTCATTTTGACGGCGAATACGATCAAGGTAGAGACCGACAAAACACAAAATACCTTGTTCCCCGCGGAATCTCACTCAGCAAAGCATTAAACCAAATGGACCGCCAAGAAGGATTAGCTGAAGTCAGAGGACTCATAAAAGATTCAATGAAAGGCAGGACAATGATTGTCCGATTCATTTCATTAGGACCAACAAACAGCATATTCACAATTTTAGGCTTACAATGCACCGATTCTTGGTACGTAGCTCACTCTGAAGACCTTCTCTACAGGTCAGGTTACGGCGAATTCGTCAAAGCAGGACCAAAAAGCGACTTCCTACGAGTGTTACATTCGGCAGGAAAACTCAACGGCGACATGGTCAGCGTAGAACACCAAAACAAACGAATCTACATAGACAACATGGACAACACAATCTACAGTATAAACACCCAATACGCCGGCAATTCAGTGGGCTTCAAAAAACTAGCATTCCGCCTCGCTATTCGCAAAGCAAGCAGCGAAGGTTGGCTAGCTGAACACATGCTCCTCATGGGTGTTTACGGACCAAACAAAAGAAAAACATACTTTGCAGGAGCGTTTCCAAGCGCCTGCGGCAAGACCTCCACAGCAATGCTTCCAGGTGAAACCATCCTAGGCGACGACATCGCATACCTTCGCGCTATGGATTCAGTCGCGAGGGCGGTAAATGTTGAGTCAGGAATCTTCGGAATAATTCAAGACGTAAACCCAAAAGATGACTCACTAATCTACAAAGTCCTCACCAACTCAGGCGAAATAATCTTCTCAAATATTCTAGTCAAAGACGGCAAGCCTTATTGGCTTGGAATGGGCAGTGAGATTCCCAAAGACGGTACAAACTTTTCAGGGGCCTGGTTCGAAGGCAAAAAAGACGAAGTTGGCAACGAAATCCCAGCAGCCCACAAAAACGCACGTTACGCTGTTGCATTGAAGGCGCTAGAAAATTGTGATCCTGAACTCGATAATCCCGACGGCGTCGTTCTTGGCGGAATAATGTACGGCGGAAGAGACACCAAAGCATACGTGCCGGTTCAACAGAGTTTCGACTGGTGCCACGGCATCATCGCATATGGCGCTTCGTTGGAAACTGAAACCACCTTTGCAACAATAGGCAAAGAGGGCGTACCCGAAATCAACATGATGAGCATCCAAGACTTCATATCCATCCCGCTTGGCCAAAACATTCGAAACAATTTGGAATTTGGCAAAAAACTAAAGAAGGCACCTCTTGTTTTCGGAGTAAACTACTTCCTAAAAGACAAAGACACAGGCAAATACGTCAACTCACCCCAAGACAAACACGTTTGGATAAAATGGATGGAACACCGGGTCCACGGAGAAGTAGAAGCATTAAAATCTCCAACCGGCTGGATACCAAAATACGAAGACCTGCGCAGATTATTCAAAGAAGTGCTAAACAAAGAATACCAAAAAGAAGACTACATCAAACAATTTACCATACGAATTCCAGAAAACCTCTCCAAAATTGAGCGCGTACAGCGCTTTTACCAAGAAAACGTCTCAGACATACCTCTAGAGCTCTTCGGAATCTTATACCTGCAACGAGAACGACTATCAAAAGCCAAAGCAAACTATGGCGACTACATCTCACCTGAAAACTTCGAGCCATAAAAAAATGCATGGCAAAAAGAATGCTAATGTTTCAAGAGACTCGGAATCTGAGTACTTCTTTCTATTCTTTTCTTTGGAAAACTGATTTGTTGCCATTCGACTTTACGAGGTATATTGACTCCTGATTCATAATTGTTAACTATACTTTGGGATAATCAAATGTCAAGTGACAAAAAACTCAAGGAAAGTTCAAAAGAAATGATGAATGAAATAGTCATCAAGAATACTGGATTCTACAAAGTCAACCTTTCTCAAGTAGAAGGCGAAGGTTCTTTTCCATGCCCGAAATGTGGAACAATGATTTCGCCGGACGACGAAAGCGAAGAAGTATACAAAATCGTGGACACCAAAGTTGTTAATGATGAGTTGGTCGAAGTTGTTATCTCATGCAACACACTGCGGAACAACTATCAAGCTGACCGGTTTTCAGCAGCCCTAAATAACTTTCTACCGAATAAAAAATCATTCAAGTTTTCTGCTGAATCCAACGAAAACCAGCCAAACCATTGACCCGTAAACCGCTCCATTAAACAAAGAACTCAACAAGACTGTGTAACTCTTGATGTTTATTCCA
This sequence comes from Candidatus Bathyarchaeota archaeon, assembly GCA_963735905.1. GTDB lineage: Archaea > Thermoproteota > Bathyarchaeia > Bathyarchaeales > Bathycorpusculaceae > JADGNF01. Next base: position 339,939 of record CAVTMS010000007.1, read on the forward strand.
ATCAGTTCGCACAAGATGTTGCCGGGAAACATTGGGGCAGGCATCAACAATGTGGCAACCGTAAAGATGCAAAAGAAAACCGCTAAGATACGTGTGCCTCTCATGGTTCATCATCAGTTCAACTTTTATGATTCTTGAACGCGCAAAAACCCATAATAAACCTTGTTGTCTAAATGTTCGACAAGGCTACAGTTCTAATTAACGCAATTTTTTATCTTAGTGTTTAAGTCTATAGCTTGTAAATTTTGTCGGTTCTCAATTTCACTGTTTTCATCAACGAATATCTTCCAAGGTCATTTCTTCTCTACCTGTTTTTTAGGTGATTTTATTAGGGTCTATCACAGTTCACAGATAGAGGCGTGGAATGCTTGAGCAGTAACAGAAGAAAAATGCTCGCCGCAAGAGACGACTTAGCAGACAAAATCGGAAGAATCGCGGAACGAAGAGGTTTCACGCTTTTTGGGATGGTCAATGACTTGCTAGATTCTGGCCATAAAAGTGGATAGCATGGATGTAAGCCTCAAGGAGGCGGTTGACTCCTATAAGCTTGCCCAAGAAGTCAAAAACGCAAGTTTTACTCTTGTTTTAGAAAGCCTTCTTTACGATACTGCTCAAATAGCTTATGAAAAAGACAGTGAAAAAACTCTCAAAACGTGGTACGACGCGGGAGTGTGGATAGCACACAGATACATCGCAAGGGGCGAAAAAGATCCAATAGCTGCTTACGAAAAAGAATTAAAAGTCTTTGGCTGGAATATTCCAGGAATAAATCTTGAACGATCAGGGAAAAGTTATTCTTTTCGAGTACTAAGTCCACGTTTCTCCGAATCATATACCTTGCTTTTTAATCATTATCTTCAGGGAATCTTGTCGGGGTCCGGATATGAAGTGACTTTCAATGAAGTTGGAAAAGGAAATATTCGCTTAGAAGCCTCAAAGAGATGAGTTGATGGCAACAAGCAATGGCAAGAAGCTGGTCTACGTTTCTGAAGATTTGATTAAGAAGGCTGCTAAAGTTTCCAAAGATGAAGGGGTCTCCTTGACAAAGCTTATCGAAGGGGCGCTAGCTGAGGCAGTCAAAGTCAATGAACTCGGTTATTCTTCAAAGCAGATGGCAGATTTTTTCAATGTTTTACAAACTCAAAGGGTTTTGGGAGGACTATTCGTGCCATCTGGTGTGTTGGACTACCTGATCGAAAGGGTCGGGAAGAATGATGATGTTCAACTTCAATCTTTGTGGTATGAAAGCGGAACCTGGAACGGCAAATATTTGAAGGAAAAGTTCATAGACCCTGTAGATGCTTTTAGAAATTTTCTAGAGTTAAGTAGATGGGATTTGAACGAAGTTGACGTGAAAAACAATAACGGTTCAGTGAAAGTTCGCTGTATCTCAACTGTCATGTCTATTGAAGGAACAAAGTTACTTTCAAAATTCATTGAAGGCATAATGAATGGAATGAATTACAAGACAACTCATGTCGACTTTCTAAGAGGAATGATTATTCTCGAATTCAAGAAATAGCAAGTTTTTCTCAGCCATTTAATATGGTCTTATATCTGAAGATATTATAGAATGTATACAACTTCGTTTTGGGATATGAGTGTGTGTACACAAGTAATAAATATTATCGCCTAAATAACAGTACGCACCCAAATTAAAGGAAAGAAAAAAAATGCAAATAAACAAAAAACTAACTACAATATCCATAACTGCACTTCTACTGCTTTCTATGCTAGCATTCGTAGTTCCAGCATTCGCAATTTCCGCCACGCCAACAGCCTCAGCTACCTCTGGCGCAGTTGGAACCAAAGTAACACTATCAGGAACTGATGCATCAGCAGGTGGTCTCGTTCAAGTCTACTGGGACAACCTTGGTGGTGCACTCTTGAACTCAACATACGCTTCTGGCACATCGTACTCAATAGTTGCATTCATACCTGACTCAACAGCAGGCGCTCACAACTTGATCGTCAGAGATGTCTCCACAGGTACAACAGTCGCATCACCATTCACAATTACTCCAGCAATATCATTGTCAGCAACACGAGGAATTCCAGGAGACTCTGTTAACGTCACAGGAACAGGTTTCGGATCACAAAAGAACCTTAACGTAACATTCAACGGTGTCGACGTAACTCCCGCAGCGCTTCAAGTTACCAGCATCACTGGTAACATTACGGTCACTTTCATTGTTCCAACAATTGCATACGGAAACTACGCAGTCGTTGCAACAGACAATGCAACCAACACCGCAACAGCAACCGGTGGCTTCACCGTCGGTGCATCCGTAACTATCTCACCAACTTCAGGACCTTCAGGCACAGTTGTAACAGCAACAGGAAGAGGCTTCACTCGCACAGCAGGACTTAACATAGTTTTGACAATCGGTGGATTCCCAGTCGCAAACCTTACTACAATCAAGACTCTTGCAGACGGAACATTCACGGGGCAATTCATCGTACCTTCAGGTCTAACCATTGGTACACGATACACCGTCAGTGCAACTGATTCCGTACCAATCACAGGATCAACTTCAGGTGCAACAGGAGGATTCAGAGTAACAGGAAACTCAGCAATCACTGCAAGTCCAACTTCAGCAGCACCAGGCGGATCGGTCACTTTAACCGGAAGCAACTTCACAGCAATTGCCGGAACATCAGTCACAGTACGTTTTGGCGCAACTTCAGCAGGAACATTTGTTGTGGCCACTTTTGCAACCAACTCTACAGGAGGATTCAGCGGAGTTGTCACAGTGCCAAACCTACCAACAGGAAGCTATATTCTCAACGCAACCGACGCTTATGCTCTTAACGCAACAACACCCTTTACACTTGCAATTACAGCTCTGTTCCTGTCTCCAACTAGCGGTATAACTGGTTCAGTTGTCTCGCTAACTGGTTTCGGGTTCGGGCTAACAGGTGCTACGACCTTCAACGTTACAATGGGCGGTCGGCTAATGACTACCGCACCAGACAACTCAGTAGCAAGTCTCGTAGCGGGTTCTGCAGCATTCGTGGTGCCCACTATGCCTACAGGAATCTATACAATTGTTGTTACAGACGCCAACGGCTTAACTGCTTCAGCAACCTACACCGTTACTGCAACATCTAAAATAGTAATTACTCCAAGCACTGCACCTCTAGGCGTTCAAGTAACCATAACCTCAACAGGCTTTAACGAATCAGCAGCATTCACACCAATCCTCTTCAGCCTAATCAACGGAACATCAACTTTCAACCTCGACCTATCACCTTACATAACTGACCCTCCAGGATTCGCTCTCGGAGTTAATGCATCTGGTTACTGCCTAACCTACTTCACTCTACCTACCAGCATCGGCTTGGCACAAGGAGTATATACAATTAATGCAACTGACTTACAAGGATTAACCGCAAATGCAACCTTCACAATAGGTGCAGCCACAGTTAATGTTGGTCCACGCTCAACAACATATCACCAAGGCGACACAATTAGCTTCAACATCCAATCAACATTCGCAGTAGACTTTAACATCAACGTTTACGATCCAACAGGAACAACGAACGTTCTGACAATATTAGCCGCTAACTTCGTACCAGTAGGCGTTCTACAAGTATATCCATACTCAACAAGCTCACAAATGTTGATCCCAAGTGATGCACCATTAGGCAAATGGACCTGGAATGCAACATTCCCAGGAACTCCATTATCCGGTAACTTCACAGTAATATCCAGTTCGTCCTCCACAATCGACGCACTCAATCAGACTCTAGTCGGTATAGGGGCCAATGTAACCAGTATTAAAGGCACAGTGGCAACAATTCAAACAAGCACCGGAACAATTCAGACTACCCTCGCAGCCCTTAACGCATCAATCATAGCCATAAACGGCAATGTTGCAACACTAAGCACTTCCATTGGGACAATAACCACCAGCATAAACTCAGTGCAATCAACAGTCTCAGGACTAAGTGGAACCATTACCAGCATCAGCAGCGGCATAGCTTCAGTACAGACAACCCTGGGAACAATAACTACTAGCTTAGGTAATCTTGACGCGGTTCTAGGCGCAGTCGCAGGACAAAACGCCGAAATCACGACCTCACTAGGAACAATCACAACCTCACTGACATCAATTGGCACAACCGTAACAAAGATTGATGGTAACGTCGCAACAATCAAAACTGACCTTGGAACACTCACTGGCACAGTTACCTCAATTAGCAATGGTGTAGCAACAATCCAAACAAATCTAGGCACAATGCAAACAAGTATCGGCAACCTACAAACAGATGTCACAAGCACGAAGGACACAACCTCAGGTCTATCACCACTAGTCATCGTCGCAATAGTGCTAGCTCTAGTTGCAGCAATCGCTGCAATCGCAAGCATCGTTCTGATGCGCAGAAAAATCGCAGGATAAAACCCTAAAAACCTAAGAGGAAAACCCTCTTCCCTTTCTTTTCTTTGTATTCTTTTTGAACTTTAAGTGCTCTAATCAGTTTTTATTTAGGGAAAATAACACTAAGGCCAACTTGTAATTTGTTAGATGTTCTTTCAAGCAAAAAAAGAAACTCTCAAGTAGGAATTCGACCATACAAAAAGGGAGAACAAATTCTTCTGGAAGTTCAAATTCTGAAAAACCTTTCCCGAAATTGAAAAGGACAGAAAAATCGGTTTAAAGATTCTTGGCAGAAGGAAACTAAGGAATAGTAATTATATCATTCATGCAGAGAAGTTTCCGTTCACGGATCAATTTCTGATAAGATTTGAGCATGGCTTCTCTCGCTTTTTCTCCACCGCGGGTGAATCCGAAGAGTTTCGCTGTTTCAATGAGGAGTGCCTCGCACCCAATTCCAATTGCGTAAATCGCTATTTGTTTCATTGCGTTTTCGATTTCTTCAGGCGGGATTTCTTCAAGAGGCCTCTTTGAGTCTGGCTCGTTTGCAGCAGGAACCCGAATAGAAGCTTCGATGAGGTTTGGCGGCCAAAGAAAATCACCTTTAGCTTCAAGTTTATTTTCTCGTAGCAGAAGTTCACTCGTTTCTTTGACTGCTTGAATCACTTTTGGTCCCGTTCTATTTAATCCCCAAGCAGCGGCTAATCTTCTTGCAGCATAATCAAAATGAATTGGTCCCTCTTCCCTAACAAGTTCTTCTAACAAAAGGCACTGTTGGGCTCTATTTTCTGGGAAATGAAATTCGTTTCTTTGAAGTTGGGAATACGGATATTTGGAAATTGAGACCTTAATGTTCGGACTAAATGTCGCTTTTAGTCGATGCACTTTGTAGGGTGTTCCAATTTTTTCTGCGCCTCCAAATTGAACTCTTCGGCTCTCGATTTTTGGTAAATTGTTTTCTTCAGTTGCTTTTGAGGTAACTATGCCTTGATCTTTACTATCGAGTGGGGTGGAGGCTTGTTCTAATGCTTCTTTGAGTTTTCTTATTTCACTTTCCTTTCTGGCAATCCATGCCGGTGACCAGATTCTGTGTATTCTCCATCCTAACTGTCTCAGTACCTGCTCTCTTAACCTGTCCCTATCTCTTGCGCTGCAACTTGATTTGTAGGTAGGTCCATCACATTCGATTCCGAGAAGATATCTTCCATTGTTTGCGGGGTCGATAACGGCCATATCAATTCGGTAATCGCTGCAACCCACCTGGATGTCTACATCGAAGTCCATGTGTCTAATCTCTTCGGCTACATCTGCTTCGAGTCGAGCGTCAACTTTCGCCTTCTGCATTTTCTTCTGACTGTAAGATATCTGGGCCTTTCTCAGCATACTCCAGGTAGTGATGAAGAGCAGCAACGCCTGCTGCATTTGTTGAGTCAAGATCGATGTCGGAGGATTTGATTGAAGTTATCAAAATTGTTTTTTCTCGAGCGCGAGTGACAGCAACATTTAGTCGTCGTTCTCCGCCTGGCTTGTTTAAAGGACCAAAATTCATAGTCATAACATTTTGCTGGTCTTTAGCATAACCAATGCTGAACATCATGACGTCTCTTTCGTCGCCTTGGACATTCTCCAGGTTCTTTACAAAGAAGCCTTCAAGTCGATCCTCTCTAAAGAATTGTTCAAAATCAGGGTATTGATCAAGGCGGTGTTCGATTGCATCTTCAACTGCTTCCATTTGAGCAATGCTAAAGGTAACAACTCCTAAAGTTTTCTTTGGATATTGTTTGAAGTGATCAAAGATCAAGTCGGCAACAGCTTCCGCCTCCTTGAGATTGTCTCTTCTGCCGCCTCGATCATAAACTCCTTCGGGGACGTAGCTGAGCTTCACTCCTAATGCTTGGTGATTAGCTTCTGCTGATGGAAAAGTGATGAGTTTTCCTTCATAGAAGTAGCTATTAGAAAAAGCAATAAGATCTTCATGTCTACTTCTGTAATGCCACCTGAGTGTTTTCACTGGAAGTCCGATTCCAAGGCACTCGTCAAGGATGCTGTCAAAGACCTCAACATCTGCATCTGTCATTTCATCCCAGTCAACGTCATCGATGAGAGATTTTTGGAAGAAGCTCGTTGGAGGCAACTGCTTGTTATCGCCAGCAACAACGATACATTTTCCACGGTAGAACGAACCTATTGCATCTTCTGGAACAATTTGTGAAGCCTCATCAAAGAGTACCAGATCAAACTTCATCATTTGTGAATCGAGGAACTGGCTAACTGAAATAGGGCTCATTAACAAACATGGCTTTATTCGTGGCAGAATGTTGGGGATTTTTTGAAGCAGAAAACGAATAGGCATGAGACGTCGTTTTTTAGTAGCTTCTTTAAGTAGAGTGTTTACTTCCGAATCCGTTGCTTGAATGATTATGTCTTGAGGTTTTCTTGCATTTGCTTCTTTAATTACCATGTTGGCTGATAGTTTTATGAGTTCTTTGTCAAGACTTCTAAAATCGGTTATTAGTTGCTCATGATTTTCTCTGCGGAATCTTCCAAGGCGTGGATCCATATTGTAAAGATCATTTATCCATTCTTGGAGCGTGCTTCTTTGGAAAATCTTTTCGAGGTCCTCTCCTCTGGGCTTTTGTTTAACTAATCGATCAAAGAACTCTCCTAGTCCTACTAGCGAGAAACGGTTTTTCGTTTCCTTGAAATCTATGAAAATTTGAAGGTCGTCAATACGATCCCTGAGAATCTTAATCCTGTTGTGAAGACCCTCGAGTTCCAAATTCTGGAGTTCGCGACTTCTGTATAAGGCGCCTGACTCAAACTTCAGTTCTAATTCGGCGAGTGCTTTTGGTGTTGCATTGTAACGGCGAAGAAGATCTTCTCTTGAAGGGGCAAAAGAAGGTCCCTGTGAAAGGATTCTAGCGAAAGTATCAGGAATCTGAGTGGGTGTGTCAAAATAGCTTCTGAGCTTTTTTTGTCCATTGGAGGACGGAGATAATTTCGTTCCAATCAGTGGTTAGGTCTGAGAATCTGACACCAAACCTATCTCGGAGGAGTTCTTTTTCATTGAGAATTTCGGCTTCTTTCTTTCTTACATATTCGGCTTGTCTTAGATCTTTAAGTAGTTCAATATAGTTTCTCGGCTCTTGCTGCTTCATTGTCATTGTGATTTCTTTGGTTAAGTCGAGTAGGGGAACTAGTTTTCTTGCGGTTTCATTTGACCATTCTTCAAGTTTCGGGAGGGGGGTTTGGTAGATTGATAAATTCGAGTTTGGGAGTTGGGTGGGTATAATATTGTTTAGCTCATTGGCAAGTCTTTCCCATTTCTCTAATGATTCTTTCAAGTCGTTTGTTGCTTGCTTTAATTCTTGTGGAAGAATTGAAGGATTAGACATCAATTCGGCAAGGCTTTCAGGAATATTAGGCAACCCAAGTTTGAAAACTTCATCTGCTATTTCAATTGCTTTTTCGACTTTTTGGAAATTGGTTTCTATACCGTTATAGTAGCGACCTAAAACTTCTTGTGCTTTTTGAGCGTAAGATTCGATTTGTGCTTTTATTGCTTTGGTTTTTTTAGCATCAAGTAAGTCTTTGAGGACTGTTTTTGGTACTTTGCCCTGGTGCGTTAATAGAGCAATTTCTTTTTGATCTCGATGAAAACTGGGATTCAATACTCTCAGCGCGCTTTGATACCCGCTATATCTTCTTGCGTACTCGTCAAGGTCTAAATCGTAAATTTCATCAGTATAGTCCTGGCTCAACCTTTCATGTAATAGGATGAATTCTTGATAATTTTTTTTCGCTTTTCGAACCATTTCTTTAGTTAGTTGAAAGAAAGATTGGTCAAACCATTTACGCTCGGGTTTATTTTCTGAGAAACAAAGAGTTGCCAATCGACCTAATTGCTTCACGCGTTCTGGCGTAATGCTTTCGTTTAGGAATCCAAAAAACTGGTTGAGTTCAAGTGTTCTTTGTGTCCATTTTGTGTTGGTTATTGGAGTTTCTTTGACTAAAGTGAGTAAGCTGTCTCGTTTAACTAAGAGTTCGCCTTCTTTGATGCTTGACGATATAATCAGGTTGTCCATTGCGGAGAGTGCTTGCTCTAATTCGTTGGATATGTTCAATAGGATTTTGAAAAGAGATTCGTTATATAATTCCATAAGCTGGCTTCGTATTAACTGGCATTCATTTATCGTAGCCCGATAGTTGTTAGCCTCAGATATTATTTGGTCTATTTTTGGGTCGGTTACCCAATTTGTTTCTGGTCTGGGGCTCTCCAATAGCAAATTGCTCAGGCTGATCATCCAATTTATTCTATCTAATGTCGGTGGCGTTTCCAAACTCAGTTGTTGGGCATAGGTTGATGCCTCAATTCTGAGGAGATTTATTGTTGAAATTATTTGTTCAAGTTGTGTTGCTAATTCGGAACGAACTTCGAGGTTGTATCTGTTTCCTCTGTATCCTCGCCAAGGAAACTCCGGCTCCTCAACCACTTGCCACACGTTTTTAAGGTGACCCATTAACTCTTCGAGTTCATGCATTTTTTGAGGTGTTAGGTTCCCAGGATTCGAAAAACCAACCTGAACATACGGGACATTTTGTAACGTTGCTAAATCTCCTAAGACTTCGTAAGCACTCCTTTGCAAAAGCGACTGCTTCGAGTGAAGAGATGAAACGTATTCGTTAAGCTGATTTCTCATTTGTTTTATTTTTTCGAATTCATTTGCTGAAGGTAGTTTGCTTTGAATTAACTGTTCTTCAAGGCAACGTTTTAGTTCGGCAACGACTTCTTGTTTGTTTGCTTTGCTGCTGTGGAGCTCGAGGCAAAAATGTGCCAGTCCAACCTCTGTTAGGCGTTTGTAAACTACTTCTAGGGCTGCCATTTTGTCGCTTACAAAAAGAACTGATTTTCCTCTTGCAATGCATTCGGAGATTATGTTTGCAATAGTTTGGCTCTTTCCTGTTCCGGGTGGCCCTTGCATTACAAAGCTTTGTCCTTTCAAAGCAAAATCTATGGATACTCGTTGACTGCTATCAGCATCAAGGACGCGGAAGGTGTTTTCGGGGCTTTCAATTTTGTCTACGTCTTTTTCTTCGGGAAGATCATCTAAAACCAATCTGGAATCTTTGACACCTGCTATAGCTCGAATCATCGGATGTTTAATTATTTCTTTGGAGTTTGCGTCGAGGTCTTTGTATATGACGAGTTTATGGAAAGAAAATAGTCCTATGTTAAGAGTTGATTCTACGGTCCACCCAAATTCGGCTACGGTTTTTGCCACTTCGTTGAAGTAGTTTATTAGACTGTCATTTTCCCAATCTTCGGGAAGGGTTGGTAAGTCAATTTTATAATCATTCTTTAGTTTTACTTGAAGTGCAGGATTAAGAATGGCTTCTTCTTCAACTTGGGGGATGGCAATGGAATATGGTTTCCTTATCGTCTCTCTGGTGATTTCTATTGGGACTACAATTAAGGGCGAGCGAATCTCTTCTGAAGTATTTATTTCTTTCCAAACTAGGGTTCCGAAAGTTGCATGCAGGATTCTTACTCCTCTTTCTCTATAATCCGAAAGAGATCGCCTTTGCAGATTTTTTAGAATTTTTTCAAGATCGTTTTTGTTGATGCCTTCGCATAATAATTGGTTTGCTAATGGTTGCGATTTTTCTTGATCCTTGGCTTTAGTCTTTGAGTTTGCTTCCTGGATTTGTTTAGATTCATCTTCTGGGGGTATCCAGAATTCGAAATGATTTTGCTTAATAACCAGTTTGTTAAAAACTGCCTTCGCTTCCGGTGTTGTAACGGTCAGGTTTCCACGTTTGGATTGCTTAAAATAGAGCAGGTTGTTTCGTTTAGAGAGGTCGATTAATCTGCATTTCCAGTCTTCGATACGCTTGGTAACTTGTGAGTCATTCTCTTCTTGGATTGATGCCGGAACGCTACTGTAATTCATTTTAGACTATCCCCTCGAAACGAACAATTCGTCTAGTGATCAGTTTTGGTATGTGTGCCATTTTATGAACTAAACTCTTTTTATCACCATTAATATTAGAACATGGTTGTGACATGAGAGGAATCCATATTTCAATGTCAATTTCAGAGGGTGAGTCTGTCAAATGCCTCAAAATATTCGTGGATTTCATGGAAAGTTAACCCCATTTCTAAAAGGCTTATTTTAGAGCATTTCGCGGCTGATTATTTGAGAACTTTAAGTTTATTACCAAGGTTGCTTTTGATTTGGTCGAATCGACTGAAGGCGGAATAGATGCTGAATGTGAGGTCTTTCACAGTGGGTTCATTTTCGACGAATTGTTATGTAGTAGCTTGCAAGGAAACCCTCTCTTCGGTGATTGTTGATCCTGGATTTGAAAGCAAACTTGAGGCCGAAAAAGTTTTCTCGCATGTTGTGAGAAACAGCTTGAAAGTGAAATTTATCGTTTGCTCTCACGGTCACCCTGATCACACTAGTGGGAGTGAACTTATAAAATGCCGTTTTCAAGTTCCCATATACATTCACGAAGACGATGCTTACATGTTGGGGGAGTCGGGAAGAGAGACAGCGAAGTTTTTCGGCTATAATGATGTTTTCCCTCCAGCTGATTTTTTGCTGCACGAAACGGATCGGATTGAGGTTGGAAATGAATCGTTGAATGTTTTGCATACTCCGGGGCACAGTCCAGGAAGTATAACTCTTATAGGCGAAAATTGCTTATTCTCTGGTGATACATTATTTGCGGGTTCTGTTGGGAGGACTGATTTTCCTGGAAGTTCTGATTTTCAGATGAATAATTCATTGAAGAAACTGATAGGTCTTGCTTCATCATTATTAGTATATCCGGGTCACGGACCTGAAACCACTATGGGCGTAGAAAAGAAATCTAATCCATTCTTGCATAACTTGTGATCTTTGCTGCAGGTGTGTTGTATTTGTGCACTGCGTATCTACGATATAGTGTATTAAGACGTAATATTTAATAGTCTTGGGGGTGAAGACAGACTGTGGGATAGGATTACATGCCAAAACTCCCGAAAAAAGACTCACAAGTCGCCAAAGAAGCCAAACCTACGTCTAAGTTCAAACTTAATTTTAAGAAGCCTAATCTAAAATTAAATATACACTCTAAGAAAAAGGAAGAAAATATTACTCAAGCAGCACCACCGCAAAAGGCTATGCCCCGCGGCTTGAAGGTCATTGAAAAATACCCACTTTATGAACCCTTCGCGCATGTAATCATAGTTCAGAACCCCGCAACTGGGGAAAACAAATACATCCTCGACGAACTCCAACTTGACCCTCTTGAAAAAGATGTCTACAAACGAATTTTGGCAATCCTCTTGGCAGAAATTGAATCTCCAAAAGAGGAAATAGCCGATCCTCGCAAGTTCTTTGCTGAAAAAGCCAAGGAAATTATCGACAAATACCGAATTAGCCTTGGTTGGCTTCCAGATGTATCTTGGTACAAAATTCTATATCACGCAGAGCGTGATTTGGTAGGTTTTGGTACCATAGACCCGCTAATGAGAGATCCTAACATAGAAGACATTAGCTGCGACGGAGTAAACAAATCAGTCTACATCTGGCACAGAAACCACGAAAGCATAGAAACCAACCTCCAATTTGAAAACGATGAAGTTTTAGATAATCTCGTTGTTAAGCTTGTTCACATGGCTGGGAAACACGTCAGCAGCGCTTTTCCAATAGTAGACGCTTCACTTCCAGGAAAACACAGACTAGCAGTCGCGTATAGACGTGAAATTACTCCCTTTGGTACCGCTTTCACGATTAGAAAATTCCGAGAAGACCCCTATTCTATAATTGACCTCATAAATATTGGCACTTTTTCCGAAGACATGGCCGCTTATCTATGGATTTGTCTAGAAAACCGGGCTTCTGTTATGCTCATCGGCGGAACGGCATCTGGAAAAACGACCTCTCTAAATGCCTTAGGCTGTCTCATAAAACCTGGCAGCAAAATAATGACTATCGAGGAAACTGCAGAGCTCAATTTGTCTCATGAAAACTGGGTGTCACTCATTGCGCGCCAAAGTTACGGTTTAGGAGGAAGCAATGTTGGTGAAGTTGCACTTTTTGATCTTGTAAAAACTTGCATGCGACATAGGCCTGATTTGATGATAGTCGGAGAAGTTCGAGGTAACGAAGCATACGTTCTATTCCAGGCTTTAGCCACGGGTCACGGTGGCATGTGTACCATGCACGCTGAAAACGTAGAATCTGCCGTTAGGCGTTTGACCCAAAAACCAATGGACATTTCACCGGCTTACATATCATTGATGAACATTGTAATTTCGGTTCAACGTGTTCACCTAGTTAAAAACGGTGTGAAGAAGGCTTTCAGAAGAATACTTACAGTGAACGAAGTTGTTGATTTCGAGAAATATGTACATCCGTTCAAATGGGACCCAATAAAAGATGAACAAATTGTGCACTTAGAGACAAGCGAGCTTCTTCCCCAAATGGCCTTAAAGTTAGGAGTAACAACAGAAGAATTGGTTGCTGAACTGTTCCGACGCAGAGATGTGTTGCATTACATGCGAGAACGGGATATTAGGAGTTATCGAGACGTTGCAGCTATCATTGCTGAGTATTATGCTCGACCTAAAGAATTCTATGAAAAAGTAATTGCTGGAGAGGAGGTAAAGCCAATTGTCACTGCTAAAGTCGCTTGAGAGTTGGTCTTTTCGATTCTTCGGACGCTACACTCCCTTCTTAGAAAAAGTATTTCCTGTAAAAACATCACTTGAAAAGAGCAACATCAAGATTTTTGCTCCAACGTACTTATCAATGATGCTCTTTTCGGCAGTTCTTACTTTGCCTGCATCTGTAGTTGGAATTGTTCTATTTTTGGTAACTGGTTTTGTTGGTTTGCTGATTTTGGTTCCGCTTCCAGCGTTTGTTGTAGTCGGTTTTCTGATGATGCCGAAGTCTAAAGCTAGTGATAGGGCTTCAAACTTAGATCGCGAAATGCCCTTTGCAGCAGCATACATCAGCGTAATGTCTTCTGGTGGTATTGCTCCCTACACTAGCTTCAAGCGTCTTTCGGATGTAGAATTGATGCCTGCGATGCGTTTAGAATCACGCGAAATCATAAAAGATGTGGAGATCTTTGGAGTAGACCCTCTTTCTGCCTTAGAGAACGCCGCTAAGAAGACTCCTCTAGATGGTTTCAAAGACTTTCTTGGAGGCTATGCCTCAACGGTAATTATCGGCGGGGACATTGTCCATTTCTTAGAGCGAAAAGCTGAAGACATCTTCAAAGGCCGAGCTTTAAAGGTTAAAGCCGCCGCTGAACGTCTCGGAATGCTCTTAGAGACTTTCATCATCGTAATGGTAATGATGTCTCTATGTTTCTACATTCTATTCTCAGTTCAACAAATTAGCTCGGGTTCAGGAGTTTCTGACGCAGGAGCTGGTGATTTTTCTGGAATTCTCATGTACACTTTCATGTTCACACCAATGCTTTCAATGCTTTTCATTTACCTAGCCCATAGTATGCAACCTAAATCCCCAAGCATAGACATGAGACCCTACAAAGTATTTGGCGTCTGCAGCGTATTGGGCGTAGTTCTGTTTCTGTTGCTCACGAACTTCATGGGAGCAACACAATTGCCTTTGTTCACTCAACTTCAAGCTATGGGGTTAGATTTGCCTGTAGCAATTTCGCTCTCTTTGTTCGTTGTTACGGCACCTGCAGCAATTGTGCATATGCGAGCGGCAAGACACAGAAATAGTATGGAAAACGGCGTAAATAATTTCCTACGGGACCTCACAGAAGTCCGAAAAACTGGATTATCTCCTGAGAAGTGCATCGAAAGCTTATCCAAACGAGATTACGGTACATTTAGCCCAGAACTTCGGAAGATCAGCTCTGACATATCTTGGGGAATACCGATAAAGCAAGTGATGATGGACTTCCTGAAACGAACCAAAAGCTGGATGGTCCAAATCGTCATGTTTCTGTTGGTAGAAACAATAGACGTAGGCGGGGGAACAATCGGCATGATTGAGGCTCTATCCCGATTTAACAATTTGACGCAGGAAGTTGAAAAAGAAAAGAAAATGTCTACACGCCCGTACGTGTTCATGCCTTACTTGGCCGCATTACTGCTGGTAGCAACAACCGTAATGATGACAGGTCTCACATCTGGATTCGGATTGACAGCAGTTAATGCCCCTGCAGGTCCAGCTGCAGTTAATCCTGCCAGCCAAATGACAACGATATTCGTAACCTCTGCCATCTTCCACAGCTTCATAATCGGTATAGTCGCCGGAAAAATAAGTGACGAATCAATAGCCTCGGGATTCAAACATGCAGCCATACTTGTCATAATCTCAATGTTAGCTGCGAAAATAATACCACAGTTCATAAAGCTTTGATAGGGGGACAAACAATGAAAAAATGCATTCAGGCGAAAAGTTTACGAAGAGACCAGAAAGGCAGTTACACCAGCCCTATCTTCGATAATTCTGACCTGCGCCGTAATAGTTATGGTTATGGTGGCAATGTTTTTTGCCAACAACTTTCTGCAATCAACGCTTTCCCAAAACGAGTTTAAAGCGAATAAGCAATTCATGCTAACAGAAGGACTCCAAATCGATGACGTAGCGTGGACGACTAGGGCGAACCCAAACAAGCATTTTCTCGAGCAGATATGGAACAGTCAGCTTCGAACCTGCGGTGCTAAACTACACTTTTGAGGTGAGATCTCAGAGTGGAATTTGGACCACAATTGGAAATTGGTCAACCGGAATTGTTATGTTTAACATGCCAACAAGCATATTCAGTTTGGGGAACGGATATTTTGAACAAATTTTTCCTTCAAATGCATCATTTTTGCAGCAAGGTTCTGCCGCTCCAGTGAGCCAAGTTTTTGTCAGTCAAAAAAATTCGATTACACGCGGAAGTGATTTGCGGGTTGTAGCAGCGCCAGCTATTAGAATGTTAAACACAATAATAGCAACGGAGTCTCAACAACAAAATTATTTGAAGTTCTACTTGCCAGTTCTAAGCAAAGGAAATAATCTCTATCTTTCGCAATCGATAACTCAAACAGGAACAAGTATTTTCAAGATAGCTCAGACAGGAATAACTCAGGTAAGAGTGACTGCTTCTGTACCAGCTGCAGCTCAAGCATTGGGTTACGATTTAGGAGATAAAAGTAGCTCAAGTTTTATGCGATTCCAAAGCACGAGTGTTACCTATCCATCTGCTCCATTAGCTACTCCATCAACGTTGGAACTTTTCGTAGCAAACGTTACAGTTTCAATAGGATTGGCAACATAATACTGAAGGTAGAAGAAATGGTTCAAATCACAATTGAATACATGATTCTGACTCCGGTCTTAATAATGCTAATATTTCTTTTGCCCTTCACCGCCAATGCGGCAATGGACGACTTATGTTAACTCGCGTCAGACTCTTGAGCTTCAAAAGGTGGCGAGTCATTTGGGAAGCGCGATACAGCAGGTTTACTTTTCACTAAATCATGAAACCGTCGGTGCTGGAACAATTATCTTCAGACACAGCGATTCCTCCTCTACTAGAAGGATACACATTTACAGTAAATTGTACTTCGAGTTTGGCAGTGGAATCAGGAGCAACAATTGTGGACCTATAAGCTGAGACTTTCAGGAAGCGGAGCAACAACTAGTACAAGCGTAGTTTTAGGAAAAAACGTTGAATGGGTAAACTCTTACTTTTGGAGTGATTCTACAACAGCTTGCATAAACGCCACAAAAGCAAGCAATACATTCAGGCTTTCAATAAAACCATGAGGAAAGAGAAAAAATGTCTGGAACAAGCATTGACCATACCATCGCAATAATCGTGTTTCTAGCAGCTATGATAATCTTTATTGGATTATTTAGCCAAACAATTGAAACAGCAGTCTCCTATCAACAACATAACTCATTATCATCAAAAACAAGCGATTTGCTTGACAACCTACTATTAAACTCAGGGACTCCCTCAAATTGGGGCCAAAAGGACTGGAGTCAATCGACATTTCCCACAGGGTTGGGAATTCAAGATCCAGAGTTCATACAATATCAACTTAGCCCATTTTCGCTAATGCGTCTGTATCCAACAACAGGAACTGCTATCAGCTATCAAGGACAATCTTTCTGCAACGAAACAAGATTAGGCGGAGCGCTTCTTGTTCCCTCATTTCAGGTTATTAACTACTCTCAAGCAGCAAAGATGATGGGAATAAACGGTACATACGGTTTTAGTTTAACAATCTCCCCAACCATAGAGGTCTCGCTCTCGGAAACATCTCCTAATCCGTTGACAATTTCCATAATAGCTAAAGGCCCAGGCTTCTCTCTCTCAAATGCAAATGTAACTTATTGTCTTATTACCTCGACAGGCAATAATCCTCCCGCATATCCAACTTTAGATTTTTACTATGGAAGCGCCTCGACAGATCTTACTGGATCGGCTAACTTGAACCTTCAGAGCTTCAATGTTAATCAGAATCCGTACTTCATAATAGTTCACGTATCTCTCTCAGGTTTGTCGGGAACTGGCTATTTCGGACGTAGTTATAACATAAACTCAATTGTACCAATAATTACTAGTTTCGAAGCCCGCACGATTCTTTTAGCTCACAGTTATGGGATTAACAATCAAGGTTACAATGGAAACTTGACCTATAATGCAGTATTCCTCCGAGCTAAGGATATGATACAAACCACTATAAATAATGGGCAAGATTCCTCAAAAGGGACCCTCTATTGCAATGCAGTGCCTCCTCGCGAATGCGAGCTCCTGAATATTGATCCGGACATCAATGGAGTCCTTGTCGTAGCTTACAGCAAGAGCGCCTCTGAAACTGGTATAGTAATTATGCCTTGGGGCCTGAGTTCGTTGGGATTCTCTGCTTCTCTTGGTGGACAATTTGCAAATCGTAATTGGGTTTCTTCTGATATCCGCCAAGTCTTAGTTGATAACGTGCCCTATCAGGCTAAACTTGCTTTATGGAGCAGCTCAAATGAAGGTGTGACTGGATAAATGATGCGAACTGTAGAAGCTTTCATCGTCATTGTGATCATTCTCGGAGCATACGGAATGACTTCATATTATACAGCATTACCCAGACCCGATCAGGTATCGCCGATAAACCTAAGGCGATTATCTCTTACCACATTGGAAACGCTAGATCAAGCACACGACTTAGGTATGACTGCATTCGATTCAAACAATAGCGCACGTTGGTTAAATCTTCAGGTTGCGCTCGCTGCGTCTTTGCCTGCGAACGTAATCTACAATTTGACTGTTTACGATGTCAATAGTTTAAAAAATGGAACTCAACTTTACTCTCCCTCAGGGTTGTCAACTTCTAACGCTGCAAAACTTGGTTCTAGTTCTGACGTCTCTACTTATTCTGTAACTTCTTCAAATGTCACCTTCTCAATTGCTCGTGAAAAAATTGGCGAAAATACTAACGGGGGTACTTTGTATATTTTGAACTGTAATGACGCAAATGGCTGGTGGATCAGCGGTTACACGGCTCAAAACCTTGCGCAAGACCTCTACAAGATGTTATCTCCGTATTTTGTTAACACTGTACTTGTGAATAATACTGCTCAACTTGCAACAATATTGGGCGGGAATAAATTGGGAAATGAAATAGTTCAAAACGCTGTCATAATAAACACTTGTGGCGAAGCGGTACCAATACCCACCAATTATGCAACTCAATACTCGGCTGATTATACACAGTATTGCAAGCTATTGGGTGAAAAAGTTAGAGCTTTTAATTGGACTTGGGCAAGCATAGTCGGCTACCCCTTCTATTATGTGTCAAATACTGGTTACTTTACAGGTCCTAATGACCAAAACGGCTGGGGAATTTTCGGAATGAAACAAATTGGACAAGCAGGAATAAACGCGTTTCTCCAAGGTCTAGATAATCATGACGTAGCTGATGAGGATGTTTGCTCTAATGTTGGTGTTGTTACTCTCACACAACAAACCTCGAACTACTGCAACTACTATGGGATATATCCATTCTCTTATCAAACGTCTACTCGTGCCCTCTCAACCTCAATACTTGCAAATTATCATCTCTCTGTAGGGCTTTACGTATTCAACCAGGTAGGGACTCACCTTCCAGCAGCGGTTTACAATCATGTTTTCGACGGATCCTCAGATATAACTGGTTCATTCTTGGCAATAGGGCTGACAAGGACACCCGACGTTAGGGTCACAGCGATTAGTCTCCTTTCGTATTATCATCCCAGGTTATATGCTTCTGACTTTACAATCGAAGGAACTTCGAGACTCGTAGTTCTGCAACTTGGATTAGCAGGAGGCTCTTGAAAGTGAAAATGAATAATAAAGGTCAATTTTCAATTATTGCAGCTCTACTTGTGGCTGTAATTCTGATTGGCACCGTTATAACAACCTATTCCGCTATTAGATATAACAACACCGAAGATCAACCTCAAGTCATGAGTTCAGTTGATGAAACAAATTTAGCGCTCAGGCAGCTTCTAGGATTTACTTTGGGCTATTACGGTTCAGTCTTACAAGTAACGGGTAACACTACATATGCGCAGAACATAACCAAGACGTACCTTAACAGCGGTCTCAAAAACATCGCTAATACAAAGCCCGAACTAGGCGTTTCTTTCAATGTAACTTCTATTATCCTCAATGTGGAGTGGTTTGGGCTAAACAGCTACAGTTCAGGAATGCTAAATGTCACTTACGATTTGGCAGGTTTAGGCTTCTATGGCTTAAAATATTCGCCAGTGTGCAAATTGGAAGTGCATGTTTTGCCATCGATCTCCGGGCAGGCACGACTCGTCGTATCGGAGGATGAAGGTGAACCCTTAAACACTCTGACTATTCAAAACTTCAGGTTCTACCGCTATCTCAGTTCAGAAGCTTGGGATCTTACAACGCCCGCCTCGATTGGAGAAGTCACTTTAGGTGGCACTTATTCCATAAATGTACCCTCTGATGTTGACTCCAACTCGTACCTAGTGCAAGTAGAGGATACAAGGGGGATAATGGTTGTAGCTTCCTCTTTCAGTCATTACACTTCTACGTCTACATGGAGTACCACTTACTCATCCATTGCAGATTATATCGATAAATTGTACACCGTAGATGGTTCAGCTGACAAGGGTTCTCATAGCGACTTTAATAATCAGAAAGCCAAGGACAATATTAGCGACGTGTTAACAGAACAGAATCTCGGTAATAACTTTGGAACGTTTGTTACGGGGACAAGTAACGTCGATGGGCTATTAGATAAAGGGAGTCACAGTAATCTTACTGCACAAAGATATGGCCCAGATTCAATATACGACACCCTAACAGAAGACTGCCGGTGCCGGTTCAATTGCAAAAGTAGGGACTGCCACAGGTGGAACAGGCAACGGTTTAACCCTGTCATTTTCTCATACTTTAGTTACAGGATCCAATAGAATAGTTATTGTTTGTTTTGGGTCTGAACATAATGGAATCGCAGTATCAGGTATAACATACGGCGGAAAAGCTATGACATTGGCGATTTCATTTGAAACCCCCGAATCGGGAACAAAATTTCTTAGTCAAATCTGGTACATCCTTGAGGCAAACCTCCCCGGAAATGGTGCAAAAACTGTTACAATAACTGCGACGGGCTCAACGTCCAATTTAGAAGTTAATGGTTTCTGTTCTGAGTATACTGGAGTAGCACAGAACGCACCTGAGGTGACCAATGGTGCCTCACAAACGAGTGGTAACACAATTACAAACACGGTTAGCCCCTCCACTAATGCATGGGTTATATCCGCAATGGGATCTGGCAATACAGGAACTTGGACCCATGGAGCGTCTCAAGTTGAAGTACTTGATTTTAATGACGCCTCTTCATCTTTCGCTGTAGCAGAACTTAGAAGTGCAAACGGGCAGACATCTCTCTCCTCAACATATTCAGGAACGGTAAATCGTTTGGTCAGAGTCTCTGTATCACTTGCAAAAGCAAGTAGTCAGCTTGACCTTGAAGTTCAATGGACTAATTTAGACTTTAGCCAGACTAATGAAGAGCTTTGCATATATGGAGGATTATTGGGGTCAGAAAGCCTTCAGGTTGATGTTTGGACAGGTACAATTTGGCAGACTGTGATCTACAATTTGCAGCCTAATTGGAATAATATTTCAGTGACCAATTATTTGGGTAGTTCAAACTTTACGATTAGGTTCAGAGGAAGCAACGAAACTGGTGACATGACTCAAGACAGTTGGCAAATAGATTGCGTTTTGCTTCATACTTGGACCATTAATTATGAGCTTTCTTTAGAAGAGCAATTCACTGGTGTGGATTTCAGTCAAATTAATGAGTGGTTATGCATTTACACGGGTGGTCTTGGGTC
This sequence comes from Candidatus Bathyarchaeota archaeon, assembly GCA_963735905.1. Lineage (GTDB taxonomy): Archaea > Thermoproteota > Bathyarchaeia > Bathyarchaeales > Bathycorpusculaceae > JADGNF01. The sequence goes on from CAVTMS010000007.1 coordinate 360,703, forward strand.
TGAATCTTTGGGTGCTGATGTGTGGAATGGTTCAAACTGGATAAACGTGATTTCCGGCCTCCAACCTAACCAGTGGAATAACGTATCTATTTCGAACTGGTTAACTAGTTCAACATTTACAATTAGGTTCAACGGAAGCTCTTCAACAGGCGATACAACTCCAGATAGCTGGAATATAGATGCTGTAATGTTGAGACTTGACTCTAATTATGACTTCTTTTCTTCGTTGCAGGATTCAACCATAGTTGTAGAATGGCTGCAAAACGGCACTATGCGTCGCTTAGGACAGAATTTGAACTTAACTACAACAGCAAGGCCTATTCCGCCTATTTCGGTGAAGGCGTTCCACATTAACCAGACTTTCGTAAATGGCACAAACCGCGAGGTGCCTTTCCAAGTAGAAGATTGGGCTTCCAATTATTCAATCCCATTAGGTTTGACAAATAACGCTACGGTCTTTAGCAACAAGCAAATGATTGTATATCTCTTAGACAAAAACGTTGCAGAAACAACCATATGGTGGAACGGTAGCGATCAAGCATCTCAGACTAGTTTGGCCTACAGGAATACTCAATTCACCTTCAATTCTGCGTCCCGAAATGTAAACAATGGGAGATTATCACTTCAGTGGTCAGCAGCAGGCTTCGATATAACCTCGACAGTAGGCGGTACTTCAAGCACAGCAGGTTTGATGCGAATTAACAATGAATCCGACACTACAGATCCTGAATGGGCATATGTTATAACTGACGGTGTAGTCCGAGATATCATACAAGGCGAAGCAGAATATTCTAATGGGGCTGGGACCTCTAACGACTGTCCAAACGTCTATTCAAACATCGTAATTGCATTGCCTGCAAGAACAACTTACTTCACTTACCAACTTAGATTAATGTTCCTTAACACCCCGCAAGATCGTACGATTAGCGATTTGTGCCCAATTAAGTTGACATCTTCTTTCGATACTGTCCAAACCGAAAACGGAGTGTTCAACGGTATCCCAATTGTGGCTAATGGAAGTGGAACCTACTATAATTCTGGTTATCCAAGTACGCCTGGCACCGCCCACCATTGGAGTCAATGTGTAACTGGTTCTGCAGGAACAGGAATAATGTACACTGACTCAGCAAATCAATTGCTTTATGCTTTTGACTCATTCGTTGGTGGGGGAACTGGTGCAATAAAAACTTCAAGTGGTTCAACCGATACAATAGAGTTGCTTCCGGTTACCCGCTTCCCCGCTAACCATTATAACAATGCCCTTGACATTACATGGCGCGGCGCAATAGCTACTTTTAGTAGCACTTCAACTCCAATTTACAATGCGAACGGAGGCTACCCAACCGGTTTGTGGATTCTTTCCGAGTATCAACCAACAATCGCCGTATCGGCAGGAGCCTAGAGTTTTTGCCGAATTCTTTTGTTCTCAAATTCGCCAAAATGGAAAAATTCAAATACCGAAAAAATTGCTTGCATCAAGCTTTGTTTGAAGGTCTGCCCAAAGGTAAAAAAGAAATGCTGTGTGACAGTTTCCTTTCAGAACAGAATAGAAAATTAATATCAAAATAAATTATCACCGAGAAATCTAAGATTTGCTAACGAACATATTTTATTAATGGGCAAGAAATCATAGAAGAATCACAAGGTGCAAGCAGCATGCAAGAAATTCTCACTGGGGCAAGAGTGGTACTTACACTGATTTTTCTTCTCTACTCGTCATGGAGTGACTACAAGAATCGCGAGGTCAGTAACAGAGTTTGGGCAATTTATGCGCCTATTGCGCTCGCGTTGTCTCTTGCGGAATTCCTCGTTTTCAAACCTTCAGACCTCCCGCTTTTTGGTTTGAGCGCCGGAGTAACTATTGGATTCGCACTTATCTTGTTCTATTCTGGAGGGTTCGGGGGCGCCGACTCCAAAGCGTTTATGTGCATAGCATTAGCATTACCGTTTTTCCCAACAATACTTTTCACTCCCATTTTACCTGAGGGGTTGTCACCTCTTTCTCAAACCATTTTTCCAATTACAATTCTTAGCAACGCGGTTTTAATTGCAGCACTAAGCGCTGTCTTCTTGCTAATCCGAAACATCTCACGCAAAGTAACAACCAGAAAACCTCTTTTCGAAGGAACATTGGCCCATGAGTCAATCGGCAAGAAGATTCTTGTCCTCGTAACTGGTCAAAAATTCTTAATTTCAACCTTGAAGGCAAAGTGGCATGTTTACCCAATGGAAGACATATTCGATGAAGCAAATGGCGAAAATTCACCGAAAAGAAAACTGATTATTGTTCCAAAAGATGAAGGCAGAGACGAAATAGTGCAACGTTTGTCTAAAGCAGTGGATGAAGGAAAAATTGACTCCAAAGTATGGGCAACTCCTGGCTTACCTATGCTGATTTTCGTAACAGTCGGCTTAATAATAGCCTTGAGCTTGGGAGATATAGTTTGGATTATAGTTGGGCATCTTTTCTTCTAAGCCAACGTCTGTGTAAGTTGAATAGGAAATTGCATTTTAAAGGCAGGTTTTGCTGCGCTTTGAATAAGAAAGCGACGCAACAGCCATTAGAGCGCTGCCAAAACCAACAAATGGGATCGCGTAACTTCGAAGCGGATAAGTGAGGCTAAGGGCATAGGTTAATCCGCTGTTTCCAGTGGCGTAAGAAAAGCAAAACGCGCTGATTGTGAACAAGACTATAGATGTTAAGAGCAGGAAAATTTCCGTTTTGAACCTTAACACTTTTGCTATCGCCCCAAGCTGAATTATATTCCACTTGATTAGTCGAAAGGTTATTTTAGCTTTTTGGAAAAACAAGTATAAGGAGCAGTTAAAGTCATGAGCGCAAACATTGACAAACTACTGGATTTCCTATACAAACCTTCCAACTCACCCAGCGTAGTCGTTATGCCAGATTTTTTTATGGATCGGCTCGTAAACTTGGAATACAATTCTGAGCAATTCTCAAAGGCGATCAACACAATTGTTCAGCGAAAAGGCGGGAGCATAGACCAAATCTCACAAACTGACCAAAGAGGCGGAAACGCCCTCAATGTAGCCTCAGCTTTGTCAGCCTTAGAGGCCAAAGTTACCCCCCTTATATGCACAAGTAGACTTGGTTATGAACAGATTCGTTTTCACCTCAAGGCGAACAATGTCGATTTAAGCCACGTCAAAATCTTTCCCAAAGCGTCTATTACCACCGCTTTGGAATTCCAAACAAAGAATGAAAAAACGAACGTTATGCTCAGGGATTTGGGCTCTCTCGTAGAATTTGGTCCCTCAGATCTTACAGATGAAGATTATGAGATAATCGAAAAAGCTGACTATGTTTGCCTATTTAATTGGGCAGGTACTAGAAAACATGGGACCGCGCTTGCTGAAGTTATTTTCCGTCGAGCAAAATCAAAATTCAAATGCAAAACATATTTTGACACCGCTGATCCGACACCAAACAAAGATAAAATCTCTCTGCTTATGGAAAGAGTTCTTCAAAAAAACTTTGTAGATATATTGAGTGTGAATGAGAATGAAGCCGTTTGTTTCGCATCCTTACTTAGCGACGAAATATCTATACAAAAAGAAAAAATAGATTTCAACGAATTAGCTTTGTACTCTGCACAGGTCTTAGCAAAGCACTTGTCCGCTAGAATTGATTTGCACACAACAACATTTTCGGTTACAGTTACAAAGGAAAAAGCTGCTTTTGTTCCTGCTTTCAAAATTGAGGCAAAGCGGGCAACAGGAGCTGGAGACGCTTGGGATGCAGGAAACTTGTTGGGCGATGCCGGCGGTCTCCCTGATGATTGCAGATTGACTTTGGCCAACGCAGTTGCGGCTTGCTATCTTAGCGACCCCGAAGGAAACCACCCAACGAAGCAAAAACTGATAGATTTTCTCCTGAAAAACAAAATCGCGCCAAAATAATTGTTGCCAAATTTATTAAGCAAACAAAACTTTAACCAAGCATACTAATTAGAAAACTGGGAGGAAACGTTGAATGGGAAAACTTTTTGGAAGCAGCGGCGTGCGGGGCCTTGTTAATGTTGCTTTGACTCCGCAGCTAGCCTGCAAAGTTGGATTAGCGGTCGCAAAGTGCGCAGAATCGAAGCATGCAGTTGTTGGACGCGACACGAGAGTTTCAGGACCTATGCTTGAAGACGCTTTAGTGTCAGGGTTAACCTCTGCTGGGGCAAATGTATCTTTATTGGGTGTGGTTCCCACTCCAGCTGTGGCTTTTTTAACTCGCGAGTTACACGCTGATGTTGGTTTCATGCTAACGGCTTCCCATAATCCTCCCGAATACAACGGCATCAAGGTGTTTAACGGCGACACTTTGTCTTACACGGACCAGCGCCAAGCCTTGATTGAGCAAACAATTAATGAAAGAAACTTCGCGTTTGCAGATTGGCATAATTTGGGAAAAGCCCAGAACATCGAGGCTTCAGGTCAATATGTTGAGATGTTACGGGTAGCTGGAAGGCTAAGAAAGAAATGGCGTATTGTGGTAGATCCGGGGTGTGGCGCAACATATCGTGATGCCGCGTTAGCGTTAAATGCTCTTGGATGCAAAACCACAACGATTAATTCGCAACCCGACGGTTATTTCCCCGCTAGAAGTTCGGAGCCAACCGAAAAGTCTCTTGTTGATTTGGCGAAAACGGTTCAAGCGTTAGATGCTGATTTAGGCGTAGCGTTTGACGGTGACGGTGACCGTGCAGCTTTCGTTGATGGATCTGGAGAATTTGTGGATTTTGATCGTGCTCTAGCAGCATACTCTGCTTACGCACTTAAGATCGAGGGCGGAGGAACTATCGTAACTAACGTGGAGGCGTCAATGTGTGTTGAGACTATGGCTGAGAAATATGGCGGGAAGGTAATTCGGGTGCGAGTGGGCGACATTTATGTCTCGGAGGCCATGAAAGAGTTCAACGCAGTTTTTGGAGGAGAGCCTTGCGGTGCATGGGTTCACCCGAAGTTCCATTGGTGCCCGGATGGTCCATTATCCTCTGTAATGCTTCTCAAAGCTTTGGAAGTCGAAAACGTAAGCCTTAGTGAGTTAATTGCGCAAGTTCCAGAATATGTGACGCTTCGAGAAAACGTAGTTTGCAAAAATGAACAAAAACAAAAAATCATCTCAGAGATTGAAAAAACCATTACCCAGACTTTTCCAGAGTACAAAGATTTCTCCACAGTTGACGGGGTAAGGTTGGCTCTTAAGAATGGATGGGTGCTTATCAGAGCATCGGGAACTGAACCGATTATTCGCCTAACTGTTGAGGGTGAATCGTTAAAAGCAGCTCAAAACATAATGAGCAAAGGCGCATCAACAGTGAAAGAATACGTTGAGGGCTTGTAAAGATGAAAGCTGTTCTTTTAGCTGCGGGAGAAGGCATCAGGCTGTTGCCCATAACAGCGAAGCGTCCAAAGCACCTAATTCGAGTCGGCGGAAGACCAATTCTTCAACATTGTTTAGATGCTTTGAAAACCAATGGCGTAAATGAGGTACTCATAATTACCCACTACATGGGTGACGCTATTCGCGAATATTTTGGCGACGGCTCAGAAACAGGGCTCAAGATAGAATATGCTGAACAAAACCAGGTTTTAGGCACCGGCAACGCAGCGAGTCTTGCTGAGCCCTTCGTTGATGCTGAATTTCTTTTGATTTATGGCGATTTGCTGTTTTCTGCAGACGCTGTGAAGACAGTAATCGAGACTTATAATTCTGGAAAGGTAGCCGCAGCAATGGTTGTAGTGCCTGTGGATAAACCTGAAAGTTACGGAATAATAGAATTCAAAAAAAATAATGTGGTTAACCGTATTGTTGAGAAACCCCGCAGAGAAAATGCTCCATCGAACTTGGCAAATGCAGGAATTTATTTACTAAACAAAGAGGTATTTGACGCATTAAGAAAGGTTAAAAGGTCAGCCAGAGGGGAGTGGGAACTAACCGACGCGGTAACAATCTTGGTTGAAGAAGGGAAGACGGTTTTGGCCGCCCAGATTTCTAAGGATGACTGGTTTGATATAGGCCGTCCCTGGGACCTACTTGACGCAAACGTTTGGGCATTAAAAAGAATGGAACACAGAGTTTTAGGAAACGTAGAAGATGGGGCTCATTTGTTGGGTCCAGTTTCCTTAGCTGAGACTGCTCGTATACGGTCAGGGGTATACATTGAAGGTCCATGCTTCATCGACGAAGGCGCCGATGTCGGTCCAAATTGTTTCATACGGCCAAATACTAGCATAGGCAAGAATGCAAGGGTTGGAAATGCGTGCGAAGTAAAGAATAGTATTATTATGGATGGCACTCACGTTGGGCATTTGTCTTATGTTGGGGACAGTATTTTGTGCGAAAAATGCAATTTGGGGGCAGGAACTATAACGGCTAACCTCCGTTTGGATGATGGTCACATTAAGATGTTGGTTAAGGACAAAGTCGTTGACACTGGACGAAGAAAACTTGGGGCCATTTTAGGTGATAATGTAAAAACAGGGATTGGTGCTCTTCTGATGCCAGGTGTCAAAGTGGGCTGTGATAGTTGGGTAGGTCCTGGTTTGATTGTTGAACGTGATTTGCCTCCAGAGTCTATGGCTTTTGCTAAGCAAAATTGCGACCAGAAAGAAAAGACTTATAATTCTGGGGTATCGTGAAATCAAAGATAAATAGTTGGTCTGCACAATCGTATAGAATATCTAGATGGAGGCAACAAAAGTGTCTGTAGCGCAAAGAAAATTCTTCACAGAAATCGCGGCACTGGTAGATAAACCCGTTACTGTTAACACAACAACAGGCAAAAAATTCGTAGGCATTCTCGTGGGTATTAACCCAGACAATATGGGTTTGTGCATGACAGAGGCTAAAGACGAAACTGGACAAGTAAGTCACCGAGTCTTCCTAAATGGCAACATAGTCGCTCAAATTAGCAGCACCGAAAAACCTTTTGATCTCAAAGCCCTTGCAGGCAGACTGGAAAAAGTCTTTCCAACAATGGTGAAACTATACGAGGATCAAGGCTTCATATGGGTAATGGACAAAGTCAAGCTAACTGAACGAGGGGTAGTTGAGGGCACAGGACCTGCAGCAGAACGCGTTCAAAGAGTATACGATCAGTTCATGAGTGAAGTTAAAGCCTAAATATACCAGCGCAGCGCCTCTTCTTCTTTCTTCTTTTCGTCTTGAATATTCTGGATTAATCCAAAAGACTCCAAAACTTTCTTCGTTTGAGCAGCAGCGGAATCAACGTTTGATAAATCTACTGTTAGACCTATGTACTTGCCTAAAAGTGATAATGCGACCTTAGCTGCTGCCGCGTCAGGATTTGTGCCTTGAGTGTCCACAAGCAAGGCGGATGCCTTCAAACTTCGTAGTTTGCTCAATCCGACGACCAAACCAGCAATGCCAAAAATGTGCCCAACCATCATTTTGGCTCCTAAGTCCATAACCTCTTTCAACGTTGCTTCATCTGTTGCGGCTGTGTAAATTAGAGGTTGACCTTTGACTTCGTCTTTTTTGTAGCCTCCAATGGATACGGCAAAATGGCATCCCAAACTTTCAGCTATATCTAGAACTTTTCCACAGAGTTCGTATTGTCCAGGTGTAGTGAGTGCCTGGGTATTTCCAAACCAGATTATTAGGTCTCGTTCGCCGTTCTCACGTTTTACATAATATAGTTCATTTATTGGTGATTGGGCTCTGCCTGTTTCAGTTAGGATGGCGAAGTCCTGAAAGCTGGAGGAAACGATTTCTGCGAATTTTTTGGCTTTAAGTTCATTTATCAGGTGTAAAGCAGCAATATTGGCGATGAATCCTATTCCTGGTAAACCTTCAATTAAGATTGGATTGTTGAGTTGTGGTTTCTTCTGAAAATTCGATGCTGCAGACCATGAGTTGCTTCACCTTAGGATGTGGGATGGGTAATATTTGTATTGAGATATAAGCATGTCTAGCTGTTCTTTGTTCCTGACTGATTCTTCCTAAATTCAGTTTTTTAATAGTCTCCGATTTTCCATTAGACGTTGCTTTGTTGTTTTTTGAAAAATGAGCCTACCATTTCGGCGTATGCTTTGGAAAACTGAGCCCCATAAAGGATGAACTCATCAGTTACGAAAATCCAAAGCATTAGAACTATTACTGCTCCCGCTGTTCCGGCGAGTGATGTCACAGGAAAGGTATGTATGTATATTCCAAAGAGGTAGTCAAGTGCAGTTGAGACTAAGCTGGTAATGAGTGCGGCTAAGATTACGTCTTTCCATTCAATTTCGATATCTGGTAACTGTTTGTAAATAATGCTGAAGAGAAGAGTTGTCAATAAGAAAGACAGGATTATTTGAATCCCGCCTAGAACCAGTGAGGCTTGGCTCCCGAGCAGGAGGCTTATTGATATGAACAATACGTTTGTGAGTCCCGTCCAAGCAACTACAATAAATCCCATGCTTGAAATGATCAGGAAAGGAATTAACCTGTTTCGAATTCTTGGTATGAGTTTTCGGTGAGCTTGCGGTTTAATTTCCCAGATTCCGTTAAGCGTATCCAATAGGACCGCAAAAGCGCCAATCGCTCCGGCAATAGCGAATATGACGGTGATTACTGAATTGAAACTTGACGCAAAGGCGTTGGTTTGGCTTCCTACAAGTTGTCTAACAAGGTCGGCGATCGCGGGCCCTGCTACGATATTCACTTGATTAATGAGTTGTTGGATGGCCTGAGTTTGACCATAAATCATGGAAAAAAGTCCAATTAAAATAAGTAGCAACGAAGGCAGAGGTAAGATTGTGAAAAATGCCAGAGCTGCTGCTCTTATAGTGGCGTTATTAGCTTGCCATTTATGAAATGCCGCTTTAGAGATTGATAGAAACTGTTTGCGATCCATAATTCACGATCCGATAAATGCCGATCCAGCTATCATTCAAATTATAGCTGGAAACCTTACTCGGTTTAGGTGCTACATTACGAAAAAAGGAGTGAACATTAAAATTGGTTTTGGTTGTCCAAAAGTAGCGACTAGTTTTCATCATTCTGAATATTAGTATCCTGCTTTTGGGGATGCGTGATTCATTCTCCTCATGAAAGCTCCAATTGTAGGATTTGGCAAACCTCACTTTTTGGGAACAGCAGAATTGTTGATTGTGGGCTAATGTTTTTAATGGGCTGTTTGTTGATTTGTGTGGGTTTGTCATGAGCTTCGAAGTCAAAGAAAAAGATCTTCTTGGTAGGATAGGTAAGCTGAAAACCAAAACCTGCACGGTAGAGACTCCATTACTTTTTCCTGTTATAAACCCCAGTATTCAGCTGATTCCTCCGCAAAGGCTCAAAAACGAGTTTGGTTTTGAAGCTGTCATAACTAACGCTTACATTCTTTGGAAGCGGTACAAAGATCTCCCAATAGAGCAAGGTTTGCACAAGTTCCTCAATTACGATGGAGCCGTCATGACTGATTCGGGAGCTTACCAAATTCTCGTGTACGGAAACGTGGAAGTTACTCAGAAAGAAATTGTGGATTATCAAGAGCGAATTGGAAGTGATATCGCAACTATCCTGGATATTCCAACGGGTTGGCACGTGCCCAAAGAGCGCGCTATGGAAACTGTTGCCGAGACTCTCAAACGTGCTAAAGACTTCTTCAAGCCTAAAAACCCGCGAGGATACACTCTGGGTAGGGCCAGTACAGGGCGGAAGGCATTTAGACCTTGTGACTGAATCGGCCAAAGCAATGGGTAAGCTGCCTTTCCAAATTCACGCCTTAGGCAGCCCAACAGAAGTTATGGAAAGCTACCGATACGATGTACTTGTCGACATGATAATGACTGCAAAAATGAACTTGCCCCTCGAGAGACCCTTGCATCTGTTTGGCGCCGGACACCCGCACATGATGGCACTTGCTGTAGCCTTAGGTTGCGACCTTTTTGACTCTGCAGCTTATGCGTTATATGCCAGGGAAAATCGCTACATGACTGAAAATGGGACATGGCGTCTTGGCGAAATGGATTACTTCCCCTGTCAATGTCCAAAATGTGCTACAGCAACTCCTAAAGCAGTTTTGGAAATGCCTAAGAACGAAAAGGAAACTTTCCTTGCTGAGCACAATTTGCATGTTTGCGTAGCGGAGCTTAAACGTATAAAACAGGCTATTCGTGATGGGCGGCTTTGGGAGCATGTGGAAATGCGTGCTCACGCGCATCCAGCCCTTCTTAGCGCACTAAAGAGGGTGAAGGATTATGAAGGATTTATCGAAAAGAATAGTCCTGTTGTCAAACAAAGTGGATTCTTTTTCTTCGATGGCGTTGGGCTGGCACGGCCTGAAGTTGTTCATTACAGAAACCGCTTTTCTGAGAGGTATCTTCCGCCGAAGGAAGCAACGGTTCTTGTGCTTCGTTCCTCAAAGCCACAGCAAGCCATTCCATCGAAGTGAAGAGTTTAAAGATATTAGAAAAGTCATTAACCGAATGGGCGAGGAAAAAGCCGAATGCATCCATGTCTGCTTCTATGCGGCGCCATTTGGGGTTATTCCTTTGGAGCTTGACGAAGTTTACCCGCTTAGTCAACATGAGGCTTCAAAGCCTATGGATTGCGAAGTCGCAGAATACGTTGCTAACCAAGTTGGATTTTACATTAAGCGAACAAAATACAAGTCCGTGGTCTTCCTCTACGACTCAGATGAATGGCAAGGCAGAGTCAAAGCAAAATGCGTAAGTGCCTGCAAAAAGAAAAACATCCCAGTCAAGGTTCTCTGCGTTGGAGATCAGTCGACAAAAGAGTTTTTAGCGAGCTTAGAAAGTATCCTTACCAATAACTTGAGCGAATAACTTTGATTCAAGCAGACTTTCACATACATACCACTTTCTCGGACGATTCAGAAACAAGACCCAAAGACCTCGTTGAAAAACTCGTCGCTCACCCAACCATTAAAGTAGCCGCAGTAACTGATCACGATTCAGTAAAAGGGATCGATACAGTCCGAAATTTGGCAGCTCCATTTCCAGATATTCTGATAGTGCCCGGTGTCGAAATAAGTACTCCACAAGGTGATATTGTAATTTTGGGCACTGAAGAATTGCCCCCTAAGCCTTGGTCAGTGGAAAGTGTCGTTGATTTCGCCAAGAAGAATGATTGCGTTTCCATTGCGGCTCATCCGTTTCGAGAATGGGGCTTGGGTGATGTTGCAAGGACAAGTAATGTCGATGCGATTGAAATCCTCAATGGTGCATCTTCTGCGTCGGCTAATCAGCAGGCTCGTGATTTGGCTAAAGAATTAGGTGTTCCCGGAGTTGCCGGTAGCGATTCTCATAAGCCGTCGGAGTTGTTTTCTGTGTATAATGAGGTTCAGGCTGGGCTTAATGTTGATGAGATTTTGAAGGCGTTAAAAAAAGGACAGTTGTCTACTTTTCAGGCTGAGAGGTCAATACGTTTTTAAAAGACCGATAAGTCATGAATAACGCGATAGCTATTAAATTGAAGGATTGATTCTGTTTGCATGTTGGATTTTTAGGCGGGGCACGAGAAGTCGGCAGAATGGGCATATCTGTTAAGTCGGAGAAAACTCAGTTTCTGCTCGATTATGGTGTTATGCTTGAACGCCCACCGGGCTTCCCTATGCACGTCCCTCCAAAGGATGTTGACGCGCTTATTCTTACTCATAGTCACCTGGACCATTCTGGTGCGGTTCCAATATTCTACATTGAGGGCAAAAGACCTCTTTACACGAACAGGCTAAACTTGGAATTGACACAAATTCTCATTCAAGACTTCATTCACTTATCGGGATACTACTTGCCTTTTGAGTATCTTGAACTGAAAACAATGATGCGTAGCAACAAGCACTTGGACTACGGCGTCGAAGAAAAAGTGGGTGACATGAAGTTTAAGTTGTTGAACGCTGGGCATACGCCGGGAAGCGCATCGGTACTGGTGGAAGGCGAAGGAAAAAGGATACTTTTCACGGGCGATTTTAACCTCGAAGATACCAAGCTTTTGAAGGGGGCAAATTTTGAAGATATTGGAGATCTTGACGCTGTCATTACTGAAAGCACTTACGCAAGTGAGGACCACACGCCACGCTAGAACTTGAGGAGAAATTTGTCGGCGCATGCACTGATGTAGTGTCGAAGGGTGGAATTGTTCTAATACCCGCTTTTGGTGTGGGTAGAGCGCAAGAAATTGCTTGTACGTTAGCCGGAAATCACTTTGAGTACCCAGTTGTTTTCGACGGTATGGCACGCGAAGCAAGCCGGGTAATTCTGAATGATAAAGAGTTTTTGCGTGATCCCAAACTCTTTGCGGATGCTATGCGTTCTGTTGAGTGGGTTGAAGGTTGGCGTGATCGCCGCAGAGCAATGAGAACTCCTTCGGTAATAATTTCGCCTGCGGGCATGTTGAAAGGTGGTCCTAGCCAATTCTATATCAGCAAAGTCGGTAAGAAAGCGAATAATGCCGTTTTCTTGGTTAGCTACCAGATTCCTGGAACTCCTGGAAAAGAACTTTTAGACAAGGGACTCTGCACTATTGATGGCAAGGTCCGGAAAATCAAGGCTCAAGTTCAGCACTTCGACTTCTCCAGTCATTGTGGGGCTACCCATTTGAGAGACTCCCTTAAGCAGATAGGGGGGAAACCGAAAGTTTTCGCCGTTCATGGTGCTGAAGGGAACTGTGAATTGCTTGCAAAATGGGCCAACACGGAACTTGGTTTGGAAGCTGTTGCTCCAAAAACGGGCGAGTATTACAAAATCTAAACTTCTTTTTTCTTGTCCGGTTTTTTGGGTTAAAGGCGAACTTAATTTAGTCGATGTTACTTCGGAGTCTCTTCATCCAGTAATGAACAAAGACAAAAAGGAATGATTGTATGCCTGTGACGATTGGTTCGCTGTTTAGACAGATTATCAAAGAGTTGCAGACCAAAGATGACAATCCAAATAGCTACTTAAATAATCCAAAGAGCGAGCTATACAATCCCAATTACGACATCAACAACCCAGGCAGTTACATCAACAACTCAAATAGCGACCTTAATAATTCATCAAATAACCAATACAACAAGGATAAGCGAAGAAACGCTTTGAGAGAACTTATTCAAACATACTTATCTGACTATTTGTCTGCAGAGCAAGCAGAGGCGCTTGTTACCGAGTATATTCCTTGACATCATTACCTTAACGCCGTTTTTTGGCAATCACTGTAACTTCAGAACAGGGAAGCGAACCAGCACCGGGTCAGAAATAATACTTTAGCGAATAGGATTATTCTGTTGGGCTTTGTTTATTGTTTTTCTGGTCTTTCAAGCAGTTCTATGTAGCCAAAAACGGGGAGTTCGAGGTCTTCTCGTTTGTACCCTTTGAATTTAACGTGTGTTTCCCATTTGTTGGGTTTGACAAGAACACTTTGATGGTCAACGTAGATTAGTTTTTCAATGGGAACGATTTTTTCGGAGACCGGTTTGTCGGGTAGTTCTTCGCCGAGTTTGCATCTTTCTAATGCCCACTGTTTGGCTTCTTCTTCGGTGGATTTGAAGCCGCTAATGGTGTCTATTCCTATTTCTTCGTTTAGTATCCAGTCTTCAACGTGTCCTTTGAGGCGATGTACGTGGCCTGTTTTGGTGTATTCTTCGAGGTCTATGTCTCTTTTATCATCTATGACCAGTAATAGGTAGATTTTGTTCATGATTTCATCACTTTCAATTCTAATCTAAGTTTTGATGATGGTGACCAAGCTGAACATCGAATAAGAACGTGTGTGGCTTCAAAGAAGATACAACAAAAAATGATTTTGACTCCAAAGGGTTAATAAAATGCTGTATTTAGTATTACTATTTAATACGTAATGGAGAAAGAAGGTGAAAAAGGAAAGTGTTAAGTCGAGATTGTGACGGTTGTGGCCAACATGTGGTTTGCATCCGTCGTTATGGTTCTGTTGATGTTGGTGAGAAGGTTTACTGCATTGACGGAACTGCTCATTTAGTGGATGGAAACTAGCATCTGTGATTGGGGTTAGCCATAAATAGGCTCCCTTCTCTTTATGGAGGCATGGATTTCAAGACCAGAGCCATTGACCTCCTGCCGATTTTCCTTATGGGTGGCCTATTTGTTCTTGTAGATTTGCTTGCTTTCGTGGTTTCTGGTCCTTTTGAGGCAGCTGGAGAAGTTGCCTTCGTTAATCCTGGGGACCCTTGGAATCTGGTTTATTTCTTTTCTGTTTTGATTGTTTTTACTGCTATTATTTTGTTGATTGCGAAGTATAAGCAGACGCGAATAATTCAGGCAGTTTTTCTTGGTTCGACTGGGCTTCTTGGAATTTACGTGTTTTATCCTTTGCTTGGTTACTTGCCTATATCGTGGGAGTTAGCGCTTGGCTTGTCTGTTGCGATTATGGCGGTTATTGTTGGGTTACTTGTGAAGTTTCCTGAGTGGTACATTGTTGACATAAGCGGCATTATCACGGGAATAGGCGCAATCGCTATGCTTGGTATCTCCTTGACAATTCTGATTGTTCTCTTATTGCTCATAGGGATGGCTTTGTATGACGCGATTTCTGTCTACAAAACTAAGCATATGATTGACTTAGCTGACGCCTTAATCGATCTAAAGCTGCCGATCCTATTCGTAATTCCAAAAACAAGAGAATATTCATTGGTTAAGGAGACTAAGGGTCTTAAGGAGAAGCTTAAGGATAACGAGAAACGCGACGCTTTCTTTATGGGTGTTGGCGACATCGTAATTCCGGGAATTTTGGCTTCTGCCGCCTTTCACAACATTCCCACTTATGGCTTTCTTATCGGTCTGTCTGTAATCGCGGGCACTCTTGTTGGTTTCGCAGGGCTGATGTTCTATGTGATTAAAGGTAAGCCTCAGGCAGGATTGCCTTTCCTCTGCCCAGGAGCCATTTTAGGTTATGTAATATCCAGTCTAATCTTAACCGGCGGATTAGTTGGGCTTTCGTTAGCTCTCTAAGTTCACGATTAATCAGTTGGAGTGAAAACTTTGACTGGGCAACCTGAGAAATTCAAGGCACAATTGGTTTATTTGACTCCCATATTGGCGAGTTTACTTTTTGGGTTTTTGTGTGCCACTTTGCTGCAGAAGCCAACGCCGTCTTCTCCTCCAGTTTATCCGGTAACTCCCATTCCGCAAACAACTCCAGAAGGCCCATATTTCAATGCAATTTATTTTGTAGTAATCATAGGGGTGAGCGCTTCAGTTATCTATTTACTGATTAAGTATCGGAATAGAAAAACTCTAAACTTTCTTACTGGCTTTGCTTTGACAACCGCCTTTTTACTTTTGTCCTTTGTTTATTTCTCAGTTATTCTTTCTTCAATTCCAGACTCGCTGCTTATAGTGATTGGTCTTGCCATAATTGTTGCTGTGGTTGGTGATTTTGTTGTTTTTCGTTTCGGGGGAAGAGCGTCGGATATTATTGTGGTTGGATTAGGTGGGGCGTTGGGCGTTTTTCTTGGGGCCAACTTGAATATTCCAACTGCTTTGCTTATTCTGTCATTTTTGGCGGTTTACGATATTGTTGCTGTTTATCGTGGACCTGTGGGAAAAATTGCGAATTCTGGGCTTGAACAGCTTCGTGGGTTGAGTTTTTCTTTTAAGGAAATTCAGATGGGGTTGGGTGATCTTGTGTTTTATTCTTTGCTCGCCGGGACCATGTTCATCAACCTTAACTTAGTTGCTTGTGTTGCTTCCATTTTGGGGATTTTGGTTGGGAGTTATTTGACTTTTCTTGTGTTGGAGAAGCGGGAAGTTTTTCCTGGGTTGCCTTTTCCAATAGCTTTGGGTATCGCTTTTGGTGTATTTGCAGGTTTGCTTTTCTAGCTGAGTTAAGCTAGTGATGCTAGGGCTGCGGTTGCGAATGGCGCTATTATGGAGAGTATTAGGCCGCTTGAAAAAGCTGTTATGAGTGTATCTTTTCCGCAGTATCGCACTATGATTCCGAGCGTTGTGTCCATTGTGGTTCCTCCTCCTGATGCGACGGGGGCGTATTTGTCGAGTTTCACCATTAGTGGGATTGTGATTATGGTGATGAGTTCTCGCAGGAAGTTTGCTGTGAAGCCAAGTGTGCCCCAGGTTGGACCCATGAGTTGTCCCATCATCGGTCCTGAAAGCGTGTACCAGCCGTAGCCTGAGCTAACTGCCATGGTTCCAGCTAAGTTTGTTTGGAGAATTAGGCCTGCGACTAAGCCTCCTACGAGGCTGCCAAGAGCTACGAGCAGTGGGAAGGAAACTATTCTGAAACCTGTTTTTCTCATTTTTTCTACTGCGTTTTTGTCTGCTGCGAATGTGAAGCCAAAGACGAAAAGTAGTGCGATGAGGGCAATTGTGAAGAGCTGGTCAGAAATCAGCGTGTTGGGAATGGCGTTTAGGAAATTGTTGTTTACGTAGCCTATGCTGCTTCCCAGAATTAGGGCGGCTAAAATGTATTTTATCATGGAGCTTTTATCAGTCTCTTTCCTGCCTTGACGAATGCTATGCTGAAAAGAATCGCCAACCCCGCTATTACCAGAGCCTGTAGACCTACCTGTGGAAGTGCAGCAAGCAGTTCATTGTTTGAACCTATCCCAAAGCCTAACGAAAAAATCAGTATGACGATTATGGCGAGGGAGAATTTTTCAAGCTTAGGCTGTTTCCTGTTTCTAAGCAGATATCCTAAAAGAACTCCCGCTACTAGCGGGATCATGAGGTAAACTAGAGTTAACGGATTAAACAATATCTTTCCCCTCAGTTACGGTCTGCAATTATTGGAATTTGCAGTTGGTTGCCTTATGGTTTAAGCTTTTGCAAACCGCTCTTTGAAAACTGTCCGGATTTTCTCCAAATCGGGAAGAACGTGGACGTCCTCCATCTTTTCCAGTTTCCTAACTTGTTCGGCGTCTTCCTTTCTGATTCGCAATTTCATTTCTTTTCCATTGGGCAGTTTCGTAATTAGGGTCTTTTCTTCGTAGTCTACTGGGACCAAGTAGACTGGGACGAAGGCTTTTAGGCTCATGCCTGCTGCGTTTGTGATCATGGTGTCTCCGATGCAGTTGGCCATTTTTGCAACGGTGTTTGAAGAAGCGGGTGCGATTAGAAGGAATTCGTACTTGTGGTTTTGCAGCCAAGCTGCTAGGAAAGGAGAGTTAGCGTTTTGTTCAACCATGACTTTGGAAAAGCTTTTCTGAAGTTCAGTTTCTAAGTTGTAGAATTTTAGTACGGTTTCTCCGGCTTTTGAGATGAAGACGTGGATTTCAATTTTGTCTTCGTATTCTTTTTTCATTTCTTTCATTATATTGATGAATTCGTCGATTTTGTCGCCTGCGCCTGTGATTCCCCAGGCAACTTTAGGTTTTTTCTCCGCTGGTTTTTCTTGGGTCATGCTATTTTGCTCCTTTTGCTTCTGTTTCTTTTAGGAATTCGGCGAATTTTTTCACTGTTTTTTTGAGGCTTCTGAATCCTTCTTCGTCTTGTTTTGCGCCTTCGAGTGTGTCTTTGGTCCAGAATGTGGCGCCTAGGTTGGCTCCGAAGAATCCTCCACTGACTGGTATCATGCCGTTTAGAATGTAGAACGTGTGAATCTGTATGAGTGCGAGTTCTTGGCCGCCGGCTTTGTCTCCACCTAGTGCGATGCCCATGCCGATTTTTCCTCTGAAGAAATTTTTGTCTGCTGCAACTGCCGCTCGGCTCCTGTCCATTACTGCTTTGATTTGGGCGCTAACTCCGCCATTGTAAACTGGAGATGCAATGATTATGCCTTTTGCCCGTGTGAGTTCAACATACAATTCTTGCATGTCGTCTTGGAGGAAGCATTCTTTGCTTTCAAGGCAGTAGTCGCAGTGGGCGCAGAACCCAACTTCTTTTCCGCGAAAAGTCCACATCCGTGTCTCGAAGCCTTTCTCTTTTAGCATGTTGAGTGCTTCCGAAAGGACGTGTTCGGTGGCTTGTTGACGTGGGCTGCCGCTGATGCCAAGAACAATCATAGGTTATCAAGCACTATTTCGCGGATGATTGCATTAAGCCTTTCCAAAAAACGATATTTCCATTATGGGTCGTTTGCGAGGGTTTGCAGTTCCACAAGACGGGCTTCAAGCGTTTCTATTAGTTCTTTTTTCGTTTTTTCTTGTGGTTGCTGGGGATCAATTTTGTCTATTTTGTCTGATAGTTCGTTGTCTCCTAGTGTTTCTTTGATCCATTTTTGGAAGTCGCCGCGTGGGAAGTGGAATATTACTGCGTCGTTTTCTATGACTCGTATTTCCTCGTAGAATGCGAATAGGTCGATTGCTGTTTCGCCAGTGTATCTTCCTACGGCTGTGAAGAAGTGGAATCCTTGGTTGTAGGGTACAGAGCGAAGGATTTTCTGAGCTGCAGGTTTGTCAACAGAAGTAGTCTGAGTAGTCTTTTTGGACACGAAAAAACCTCTTTAATTAACAAGAAGCTAACTGCTTATCAAGCTTGTGTTTGTTTTTTTTGGTGGAAAGACTCTGTTGATTTTTTTCCACTGGTGGTGACTTCTTCTCTGTTTTGGCGTTGTTGGGGTTTGGTTTTTTACTTTGGGGTTGTTTTTGGGTTGTGGGAGAAGACACTCTAGAATGTTAAGTTTTGAGTCCATCAAGTCTCTTGTAAAGTTCTTCAAAAATGAGGCGTTTCTTCTCTTTGCTCAAATGAAAAATTACTTTGGAGACCATTTCGTTGGAGATGGTAAAGATGTAGTTTAATTTTATGACGCTATCTTTTACGGCACCCTCACTCTTAGACAGCGGTATCCCCTTCATTTTGAGGTTACTTGTTATGCCTGCTATCACGACATTTCCTAATTCTTCAAAGAGGACGACTGCCGGTCTCGTCTTTATTTCGGCTGTGTCTGTAAACTGCACGGAGGCAACGATGATGTCTCCGGCTTTAAACATGTTCCCAAGCCTCATCTTCCGTGTTGTCCCAGAGTTCTTTCATTTTTGTCTGTTGGATCGTGTGGAGGAATTCGTCGTATTGTCTTCGGTTTTTGGAGTCTTTGGCTAGTTTTATCAGGTTAGATATGATTTCGTTGTAGGTTTCTCTGGGGTATCTTCTGATGCTTTTTAGCTCTTTAACAAGGGATTTCTTTAGCTGTATTGTGGTGGCTTCTTCATCACTCATTATACATCACCTATAACAATTATATAATAACCTATAATAACTTTCCACCAAAAACCAATTCAAGCAACCGGTTTACTCGGAGACATAAGCATGGGTATTAACATAAACGGTCCAAATGTAGATAGAATACCGAACCATGCACCAAATCAAAGCAAGAATGCACGAAACCAGCTCCTTTCAATCATCGATGATGAACATGACACTCCAATTGGTTATGGATATGATCCTAAAGTACAACATTAAACCCTGAAAATAGAAATGTACCTGCCATTATCTTTTTTTGGTTTGGTGGGAAAGATTGAGGCGAAACCGAAAAAGAGCAGTTGCACAAGCAAATCTGCAGTTTTTTTGTGTCAAGAAATCTTTACAAGCACCCTTTTAGGTTGACATTTAGCATTCATTGATGGGTGCATTGCCAATTTCCAAATTATTTCAAATGGCTGTGTTTGTGGTTGTTGTGACAACCACATTGGGGTTTTGCTTAGTGACACAAGCTTTTGCCTCAACCTGGACTATCCAAACATTAGACCCAAATACAGATGACTTGCGGCCATATTGTCCAATCGTGATGGACTCTAATAATAATCCCCACATAGCCTACACAGACAAAGATTTTGGCGTGACTTATGCAAGCTGGAATGGTTCAAGTTGGAACATTCAGAATGTGACAGGAGGAACAGTTTTCGCTCTTGCGTTGGACGCCTACAACAACCCACACATTCTATCTGACGGAGGACTAAGCGGATTTTTATATTCTAGTTGGACGGGGTCGAATTGGACAACTCAAAACGTTGACTATAACGGCACTTACTTTGGGAGATTTGGAGCTCTGACTTTAGATCCGACTGGAACCCCACATGTAGCTTTCACAGACAATAACAAAATGATAGAATACGCGAGTTGGAACGGAACAAACTGGGATTTTCAAATCGTAGATACATATCAATCTTTACACTCGCCAAAAATCTCTTTGGCAATAGACTCAAAAAACACCGTCTACATATTGTATGAGTCACTATCAGACGTGAAGATTGCTACTTATAATAATTCAAGCTGGACTATCCAAACCGTCGCCTCCAACATGGATAACCTGGGCAACATCGTTTTGGATTCTAAAGGCTATCCGCATTTCATTTATACTCATGATTACTCAAAAATTAATAGCCGACTCAACAACACAATCGTTTATACAAGCTGGGATGGAGCTGCTTGGAATACTCAGAATGCGGTTTCAAACCTCAACTTCAATATGGGTTATCTGTCTCTAGACTCAGGTGATATCCCTCACATTGCCTTTGTAACATCAGCTCCAGATGGACCTTTCAATTGGGGCTTTTTGGCTTATGCCAGCTGGACAGGTAAAGCTTGGAACGTTCAAACAGTGAATTCAAGCGTCGTCGCAAAGTCGTGCTTCTTAGCGTTAGATTCTAACGGCAAACCCCACATAAGCCTGATTGGAGTAGCTCTTGGGTCGCCAGAAATCACCTATACAGGCGCCTATTCTTGGGTTGCACCCATCATGTATGTCACAAAAATTGAACCAACAAATGCAGCATCTTCGCCAACTTCTTCCCCTTATGTCCCGGAATTTCCTTCATGGGTAATTCTGCCTGCCTTTCTGGTCGCAATTATTTTAGCGTTTTTGAAGTTACAAAAAAAATTATGAATTTGATCGGCTGAGCGATTTGTAGATGGAAGTTTTATAAACGGAGCAGCCCAATTTGAAAGAGAAGAGTGACCAGAACGGGTAGAAATGGCAGATTTCTTTTCATAGGATTATTATCGTTGCTTATAGCTTTCCCGATTTTCGCGGGTAATGCAACTGCTCAAACACCTTCGAATTACTATGTGACTGTCAACCCAACAACGCCAGATTCTCCAATGTACACATCAATTGGAAATAATTGGACCCTCTCTTTTGAAGCAATTTGGAGTTATGGCAACAATTCTGGGCAATCTATCAAAAACGCAGTGGTCACGATTCAGGTTAGTGACAGCAAAAACTTTGTGGTAAACTCTCTCTCACTAAATACAACGGAGGGATTATTTTCTTTCAACTATTCTGCCTTAGCTGCGAACGTCTTAACTTTTAAGCCCACTAAGTTGGTTACTCAAGATGGCGTAGAATGGACGGCTGATCTTGTTGATTTAGGTAACAGCGTTTACGGTTTCCAATCAAAATCAGTTGTTGTTTGGTGGGATACTCTTCATGCATCTTTGGTTGACTTCGATACCAAAACTTTTGGGGTGTCCAAAGTTTGGGTGAACGTCACCTACTTGTTGCTTCCAGAAGAAGGCTTGACTTTGCCGGAGTGGGCTACTTATTCAAATCAAACGTTTTTGCCTAAAATAGCTCATAATGCAAGCGTAAGGATTAACGGTGTAAAAGCTCAAGAAGCCTCAACTGAAGGTATTTTTTCTGCAAACGTGTCGATATGGTTGCCTACTTCTTATGTACATGTTGCTGTTTCCCAAGATGGGTGGGTTACAACAAAAAGCGGGTTTAGTTTTGCTCAAGATGCAAACGAACCTTTGTGGTTAGTAGTGGTGATTTTCGGCTTAGTGGCTTTAGCTGCTGCCGTGGGTTATTTCGTTATTTTGCGAAGAAAATCTGAAAGCAACGGGTTGTCTCGCCAGAAAGGTTACGCTTTTTTGGGTGGGATCTTGCTCGTTGCTGTATCTGTGATTAGCCTTTATTGGGGTTTGGTTGGGTTAGAACAGCGCACTTCACGGATTTGATTGGATGTTCCTGACATTTTTTGAATTTGTGTCGTTTGGTTTTGGAATAATTGCTGGTATGTTATCGATGAAGAGGAAAAATCAGGCGCTGGTCATATTTGCTGTGATTCCACCAGTTATCGCAAATATGGTTGGTGTTAAAGTTTCACTGGAAATGTACCAGTTAGCTCTTCCCTGGGTAATTCTGATTGTCTCTTTTGGTTTGGCTTTTGTTAGCGGGATTTTAGTGTCAAACGCTGATGAAGCATTCGCCTAACCAAAAACTGAGCCACAACTTTTCTTTAGGTGCTATTGTTTGGCGTGCCGAAGAAAAAAGACGCCCTCAAAGTGACTTGATCATTTAGGGTTTTTTGACAATGATTTTCGTCAAAAGAGTTTAAATCTCAAATAACCCATAGTTGCACTTGGGGAAAAAGATGTTTAGCAAAGTTAAAGCGGTTCTTTCCGAAACGCCTGATTTGGCAAATCAACAAGCAACAGATCAAACTAGTCCGAGGCGATTCGGGAAGAAACGTTATGTCGCTATAGCTTCAATTGTGGCTATTGCAATTATTGCATTAGCGTTTCTTATTCCTCAGGGCGCAGCCACGATATCCTTAAACGTTGATTACTCGATCGGCGAAAAAATGGTTTATGATAGCAACATAAACCTAACTATGGCACTCAAATCATCCAGCCTAGGGTCAATTGGTGCATTTCAAGTGCCTAATAGCACAACGGTGAACAGTCAGCAAACAATAGAGGTAATAGGTTTTGACGGAGAAAACTACCTTCTAAACCACACAACCACAATGACCATACTTGACCGACCAATTAGCTTTTCGATTACGGAAAAAATGAACAAAACAGGCTACTCAACCTACCTCTTAAACGCAGGAAGCAATCAGACCAATGTTCCCACTTCGGGTCCAGTAGGTCCAACCAGCGAATCTTTCCTAGCACAACTGCTTAGCAAACCAGAAGTCAAAGTCGGCGACACGATTACAGTGCCCTATCCAGCCGCCAGTTCACTTATTCAGACGACAGGAAACTTAACAATAAAGATCAATGGTGTCGAGGACCTGACAGTGCCAGCGGGCACATACAAAGTCTTCAGAATAGACATGACTAGGAACAGCCTCAAAATTAGCCTCACCCCACCAAAAAGCAATTCAAGCATAATTCTACCCGGCGACATTAACATGAATGTTGACATAAACGCTCAAATGTACTAGAATACGGAACCATGCGCCAAATCAAATCCACGATGCAAGAAACCAGCGCCTACCAATCATCATTTCTAAACATGACAATTCAAATGAACATGGACATGACCCTCAAACAACACATTAAACCATAAAACGAAACAATGGAAACCGCTACCCCTCCTTTTCAGTTTAGTAAGAAAGATTCTAAGTAAATCCGAAAAAGAACAATTGAGCAACCAAATCAGCAGGTTTGTTGTGTCAACAAATCTTTACAAACAGGTTCTTAGGCTGGAAAAACCTCAATTTAACTTAGGGGGCAACAAAAGGTGGAGGTTAAAAAAAGAGCATAGTTCAAATTCTTGCATTCTCCGTATTGGCGGCTTTGGTAACAGGTTCAATTATCTACAGCCAGGTAACTTCGAATCAAACCAAACAGCCAGCCGCTTCGCCTTCACCCGAAGCATCACAATCACCCGCTTCACCAACAGGATCTGAATCACCGTTCCCTTCTTCGTCTGCATCTCCAACCCCTTCTGTTTCACCCTCACCTTTGCCTTCGCCGTCAATCCCAGCTTATGCTTTGCCAAAAACGCCAACGATATTTGACATTGTAGTTCCTGTTAATTATTCAAGCATTCAGCAAGCCATTGACAATTCACCTGATGGTTCCGCGGATCTTGGTGAAGAAAGGCTACTACAGTGAAGCGGTCACAATCAACAAGGCAATTTGGCTAGTTCGGGGAAGACGACCAAACCACAATTATCGATGCTCACAGTTCGGTTCCAGATTTTGCTCATTCTTCACGATAATGTCAATGTGACTGGCTTCAATATGATAAATACGCCTATTCCCGCACAAGGAAATTGGATGTTCCAATGGGAATATGTCCCGGCAAAGCAATTGCAAGACATTCAAATCAACGGATCCTCCAACTGCAACATCTATGGAAACCTCTTAACCAACGAGCAGCATAGGAGTTGACATAGTCAATTCAGTTAACAACAACATAGTTGGAAACATTTTCTCTAACAATGGCTATGGTGTCTGACATAGCAAGTGGAAACAATTTAGTTGCCAGCAACCTGTTAGTAGGAGGAACAGCCTTAAAGGTCGCCTCCGACCACAACATCCTCGTAAACAACACAATCATTGAGGCAACCCTTGGCATTTATTTGGACTCAAGCTCAAACAACACTCTTAAGGGAAACAAGCTCTCGGGGAACTTCATTAATTTTCACGTTGAAGTTTCGGCTTTGGACAATAACGTGGATATGTCCAATACGATCGATGGCAAACCGGTTTACTTCTGGATTGGCAAATCCAACTCTACTGTTCCTTCAAACGCAGGGTTAGTCATTGTCGTCAATTGTACAGGAATTACTGTCAAAGACTGCGTGCTACCTCTAAGCGGTGACGGGATTATTCTGGCAAACACGAACTACTCTACGGTTCTAAACAACAAGTTGGCGAATTTGAACCAGACGCTCTTGGATGAGTATTACACGCCAGGCGTCCCCTTGGATATTCTGCTTCTTGACTCGTCAAACAATGAGTTGACGGGTAATCGTGCCACAGTTTGGCTAAACTCATCCTCAACAAACCGACTCACCCAAAACGCGGGTGTTATACGGCTTTTTGATTCCAACTTCAACGAAATAGCCGAAAACACAGTAACAAAGATAGGTTTTGTTGGGGGAGATTGGTCAGGCATTGTCTTGAGTCATTCCTCAAACAACCAAATCACAGCAAATTCGATAACGGGAAACAGCGCCGGAATTGGCGTAGATGAAGCTGCCACGAACAATCGGATAATTGGAAACTACATCGGCGGAAATGCTTAGGGCGGGATTGTTCTAAGCGGGAGCGGGACTGTTCTTGGAACCTTGGAGGCAGGGACAAAGAATAACTTAATTTTTAACAATACTATTACGGCCAATGGCAATGAGGGCATTCTCGACGCTGCCTATGGCACGCAGATTATCGGTAATAGCATAGTTAAGAACCAGGGCAACGGCTTAGAAATCGGGAACGACGTAAACTGTGCTATAACAGGCAATGTCATAGAAGGCTTCTTTTTTGGAACGTTTGGCAACAACGCTCAAAACTGCACCGTTGTCGCTAACAACATAACAATAAACAGTGCCTATAGTCAATATGGCATCTGGTTCCTAAACAAAAATCCCGGGACATTCTACCACAATAACTTCCTTGCACCCATCAGTTTCGAACATTCCGATAATACAACTAACATCTGGGACAATGGGGTCCAAGGTAACTACTGGCGCTTCTACAATGGGCAAGACATCAACAACGACGGCATAGGTGACACTCCTTTCGAAATTGGACCAAACAACATCGACCGCTACCCGCTAATGAACCCTTTTGACATCACAACAGCTGTTCCAAAAAATCCACCATAAATCCTGATGGAAAAAAGATAGTCTAATTTCTTGCCGGATGAGAGTTGGAAACCGAGAACGATGTTATTGCCTTATCTTGTTCTTTACCCGAAGACCTTCTGTTACAAAAGTAACTGCAGAAAATCCAGTGACTCCAAGAAGCAAAAGGTAAGAGGTTTCTATCGATTCTTTATTTGACAATCGGATTCCAAGGGTGACTATTTCTATTAAGAGGAGTCCCGCAAAAAGAACCCGTAAAGAATGAATCTGGGAACCAGATTGTTGCCAAGCCAGAAGTATCCTTTGAGACCCATTTTCTCTTTTACCGAATACCTGCCGTAGGTATCTTTTTCGGCTAGCCCCAAATCCATCAGTCTCTGCAATACTCTGTGAGAAACGGCGGGGCTGCTAAGATTTGCTCTACGCATTAGATCTCTGGGTCCTACAGGCTCTCCAGATTTAACTAACTGCAAATAAGCCCGAAAGGTGACTTCGTCCATATCCTCTTCAATCGACATCCAGTCACCATCAACGTATTTGACCACTTGAGAATGATACACCCAAAGAATCATCGTCAAAAGAGAAATAGTTTCCAGGATTAAACATCATTCCATAAGCAAATTCGTCTTGACCAACTACATTTAGGGGCAATTGTTCGTAGATAATTTTGGAACCTCCCCCTCTCTCGTCTAACGCCGCGCAGTAAATATGGGCAAAGAAAAGAGCGGTGTGTTGCTGATTAAGAAAATCTAGCCCTATTTGAGGCATAAAACCAGTTTGACTAAACGCCAAAAGTCTTGAAGTGTGAGGGTACAAAAAGTTATCAGTGTTTGTTTCCGAAAAATCCCGCTGATAATTAAGCAAGCTGTTTAGATTGACCGAAGTTCCGTTTTTGGATCCATTTTGAGCCACTGACATATCTAACGTGGAAAGCCTCACAGAGTTATCTGAAAGATTTGTGACGTTTAAGACAATAACATAGGAAACCATTTTTCCAAATGCAATCCCAGAATCTTGGCTTACGTTGTAGACTTTGAAATAAGCCTGCACTATGTTCGACTCAACAGGAACCAACTTATAGGAAGATAAATCGTTACGGAAAGATAGCACACCAACTAACAGGCCAATAACGAATACTACGCAGATGAAGGCAATTAATTTCTTGCCGAACACGTCAAATCCTCTGTAGACGACAACGTTTTGTTGTCTTTTTACACTTGTGGTGGAACACAACGTTCCAAAAATGGAACATTATTTTGGTATGTCATTCTTTTTGCAGATTGCTTTTTCAGTAGTGCATTCACAAAAGCGCTTTCTTACGAAGGCGATAGATAGAAAACTAACTTAACGCTTCTTTACCTTTTTCATTCCAACGCGAATTTACTTACCGCTTCCGCAAAGGCGCTAGCAATTATATTTGCTTGTATGAAGTATTGTCTGGTCAAAGAAGCGACTTTTTTGCTTGTAACAGGTAGCCCTGTCTGTCTGGAGAAACTTTCCAATGATTCTTGGATTGTTGTTTGGGCAGCTTCTCTGATTTCTCCCATTTTTTCTTCAGGTATTTTGCCGCCAGGAGATAGTCCCTTGCAAGATAGAGCTGGATCGCAAAGAGTAGCAGGATTTATGTCGAGTTTAATTTTGTTGTTCTCATAATCGTAATCGACAATTATTAGAGGCTCCAATTTGCATGCAGCTGGTCTAGCCTCGTAAATGGCGCAATTATTGTCCTTTTTTAAGAAGAAGCAGCTTTGGTCATCATTTGCTCGAATGCGTCTAGTTACATCACCAATATTGCCTTCTAAAAAATCGGTAAAACCCAAGGCTTCAATCTTCTTTTGTTCCTCAACATTGGCATCGCTTGGGTGAGCCTTGCAACAAGACCCGCAGTTCAAGCATCGAAAGCCTATTCCGTCGGGAAATTCAACGTTAACGTGCTTCATAGCTGTCACATTGACAATAGCTCTTATTATTTAGATGTAGTTGGATGTTAATTGTATGGAGATGCCGCGACGAAACATTGCAAAAAAACAAGTGAAATACAATCAACCAAATCCACAGATTAGGTAAAGTATTTTCTAAAGTGTTTCGAGCATTTTCTCAACGGTAATTATCTTGATTTCTCGAAAACTTTCCAAATCAAGAAGATGTCTATCTCCTGAAACAATCACATCAGCGTTTCCATCATAGGCGGTATTGATGATTTTGTCGTCTTTTGGGTCCTTTTTGACTGCTGTAAATTTTGACTTAACTTTTATAACGTGAGCCGACCTGATTAGGGCAAGCGTTGTTCTATGGATTTCTTCTTCGTTTGTTTCGAATTTGGGTCGACGCAGCACTGAAGCGAGTTCTTCTAAGATCAAATCAGATGTTACGATTGTGAATTTTTTCATTATACCTTTCTTCAAAAGTTCTCTTGGCTTGCCATCAGAAATTATGGCGCTTACTAGAACGTTGGTGTCAAGGACAACTCGCAACATTCGATCATCTATTTCTTTTCACGCTTTTCCTTTCTGCACTGGGCAATTTCTTCCAGTACATCTTCTTCTGAGAGTTTGATCGCTTTCTTGTCCATGGTCGCGAAGATGTCGTCCCATTCCTTCTTGAGGTCGGGGAGTTCGAGTTTCCTCATTATTACAGTATCGCCCTTCCCGTAGATCAGAAACTTGGTTTTCGGCTTTATCCCCAGTTCCTTTCTTATGGATTGAGGGATGACTACTTGCCCTTTTTCGCTAATTGTGGTGACTTGAGGCTCTTCTGTCATGATCATCAGTAAGAATAGTTTACTTTCATACTATTAATAGGTTCTCCAAAAACTGCTGGAACTAAAAAGTCCCTCAAATCAAACAACACAAAACGGTGTTGCGCATTAACCAGGAAACATTAACTATCCAATTTGGCAAATTATTTGTGTCAAGAAATCTTTACAAAACAAGCTTTTAGGCTGACTAAGCCCATAATTACAAGATTGCTATGGTTAAGAAGAGTTTTCTCTTCGCAGTCTTCCTGCTATTTGTGACGTTGGGTGGATTAGTTTTTGTTGAAAACTTGCGTTTTGGCGTGGCTCAGACAGGTAGTCAAGTAAGTGGAGAAATCAATTTTGATACAAAATGGGTGGCAAACAAAAGTCCATACAACCTGACCGGTACCGTAACGGTAAATAAGGAGCAACTCTAACAATCGAAGCTGGAACTACCGTGAACACATTTAACCACTACATTCAAGTTAACGGTACATTGAAAGCCCAAGGAAACAACGTAGACCATGTAGTCTTCATTTCCGCTAATCAGCACATTTATCCTTTTTACCTAGTTATCCTTCGGCGAGCATATACTTCTCAGAGAATAGCTTCGGTTCCATTATAGAAAATGCCATTCTCAACTCCACGTTAATAACAAGCAAAAGCTCAATTACCCTGAAAAACAACACATTCAATTTTGTCTACATTAACCTCGTCAAATCATTCCTTATTGATAATGTCATCACTGGGTCAGTCACCGTTGAAGGTTCATCAGTAGTTACTAACAACACTATCATCGCAGGTCAAGATTACTATACCGTTGGTATTTTGAGCAATTATGGTTCGCCAATAATCTCGCATAACGTCATTCAGAGTATGCCTTTTAACAACATAGCTTGGGGAATTTACTTTGGCGGGACTGAGAATGCAGTGATCTCTGATAATATTTTCTCGGGTTCTTTTGGGTATTGCGTCGTGGTTGGTGAAGTAAGTTATGGTGCAAATCTGATAGAACGAAATTTGATGACAAACAATCTCGACAATCTCGCAAATGGCGGAGATGGCGGAGGAGGGGTTGGTAGAGGGATTGGCATAGAAATTATAGGCGCAAACATCACAAGTTCGGTCCTCACAATCAGGAATAATACCATCAGCGGAAATTCAGTTGGAATAAACATACACGCCTCAACATTGGACGATGTAAACACAATAATCCAGCCAACAATTTTAGGAAATAACATTTTCAACAATAGCCGAAACAGCCTCTTTTTGGGTCTTCCTCTCAACCCACCTGATGGACGCAGTTTGAAAGCAGGCGGCGACGTAAATGCTACGTACAATTGGTGGGGAACAACCGATATCCAAGCGATTAACCAGACAATTTATGATTTCAAAAACAAATCAGACATAGGTACAGTCAATTTTATTCCCTTTTTGACTTCACCAAATCTTCAAGCAACCCCCAATACATATGTACCAACAACTCCAATCCCAACCCAATCTCAAAGTCCGGAGCCAATTCTAACGCCTTCGCCTTCAATTCCCGAATTTCCCACATGGATTATTCTGCTTACGGTTCTGATTGCCTCGATGATGGTGTTTGCAGCAACAAGAAAAATTCCGTATAGCAAGAGTGTGGGACAAAACCAAAGGACCAATCAGTTTTCTTCTTCTCAGGATTCCAAAATTTCTTAAACAAGCATGTGCATAACGTCTGATTGCCGGATCCCTTGGTTTTCATGAATGAGGCTCTTAAAATTCGCATAACGGGTAGAATAATGATTCTTGCAGTAGTTCTTCCGCTCCTGTGGTTCTCTTTGACAACACTTGGTGGTTCGACGAGGGTAATTACACCATTAGGTTTACTCGTTGTTTCTTATGTATCAGTTGTCGTGGTTGACAAATTTGCCAAAAGAAAAACTCCCCCATCCCCCTCAGAAACAGAAAAATATTGACTCAAATAACCGCATTCCGTTTTTCAGTCGCGAAAACGTGTGTGCGACTAGAATTTATTTCTCAGCGGCAGTCGTCAGTCATATAGGGTTTTTATTAAAATTTAATCCACTTCCACAATTCGCGTCACATTTTGATTTCGCTAATAGTTGCAAGGTTATAGTTAAGTCGGCATTCAACTCGACTTCGTAGGCGGTATCCTTTCTACCTTCACAATTGCTATGCTTACACCAGCAAGAGGAGGCAACAAATGGGATAGTGTCTGCTCGGCTGTGCATCGTCTAACTATTCCCTTAGAACTAGTTTGGAACCAGCCATCTTTGTCTCTTTGAAAAGATTGAAGAACTCTTCCTTCTCTATTTAGAAATTTTATGATGCATTCATCGTTCCTCAATAACTCACCAACTAATTCGGCTTCCCATAGCTCGAATGTATTTGTAGGTAGATTAAAACTTTAATTTTTGGGTTTGAATATTAAAACTTAATCCAAACCAACTAACCAGTTTTCCAAATTGCCCCAACGAAAAGCGAATTTCCAAACATATACCTGTTCAGAGCGTAGGCATTCTTCACACTTTCAGAAGGGGTCTTTACTGTTGTAATTACTCTATGTTGGGTATGTGAGCGAACTTTTTTCAGGAAAGCATTCCCTTTGTTATGATTTCACACACTTGGTCAGGATTTTTAGAGGAAAAAACGAACGTTCTTCCTAACCTTGGGAACAACCTCAACAGCGTCAGCAAACGAAGTCGTGTACGCCATTGAACCATCAAACCCGTACCTCACACCAACCCCCATGTATCTGCCAAAAGCTTTGGTTTTTTTGCAGGACGTAATTTCTTTGAGCAAGAATGACTTCTTGTTGAAAATTCCATAATCAAGTGAGAGTCTATCGTTTTTAATTTGAATGCGCAGACCCCTGTAATTCCAGAAGATAAATAGCAGAAAAGCCAAAACCACCCAAGCGAACGCGATCCCAAGAATATCCTCAACCAGTAGCTCTTCACTGAAGAAGAAAACCGCAAAAGTGACAAAAACAATAATCGAGCTAACCATTGCAAATAAACCTTTGACTAGAAACTCCGGCAGAAACCCACTCGGTGTATTCAACGTCTTCCATATCTGAAATAGGGAAAACAACCAATCCATTATATTTTTTGGGTGGAGGGCGATGTTTATCTTATCGACGAGCTAAAATACAAAGCACTTGCTCGAGCGCCCTAATCAAAACTTTTCTTGTCTTCGTTACTCTTTTTTGTCTCTTTGATGCGGTGGCATTTTTCTCTTTTGCTACACTGGGGGCATTTGAGTAATTTCCACTCGAAAAATTGCCCGTTTGAACCTTTTGTTATGCCATGCGGCGCGAAGAAGTCTTGCAGAGCCGTTATTTTGAATTCTTGGTCACAGGAAAGGCATTGGTAAAAGTTTTTGGACGCTGTAAAGTACCCCACAACAACAAGCAAGCTGACTAAGACGCCAGGCCAAACAAACCAGTATTGAGTGACTAAAAGAAGACTACTTAGCGCTAACACTCCAACGATCAATGCGATTACGGCAACCGACAATTGCAGTTCTTTCTTAGATATTGGAGCTTGCTTTGCCATGAAACCCAAAAAAACCATGCATTCTATTATTCTTTCTGTTTTTCGAAAAGTCATAATTCTAAGACGTCAAAAAACATTCACTTTGATGTTGATTCCTAGGTCAAGAAATCTTGACTTAAGCCGGAAGTTTTTAGTCAAGGAATCTTTACAAACACGCTTTTAGGAAGGGTTAAACCCGTAGTTACCTGATTGCTATGATTAAGAAACTATTCATGATGGCAATCATCATATCAGCACTTCTATTTCCGCTAGCTGTTGATGCGCTTGTTGTAAAGGCAGAACCTAAAACAATTACTGTTCCAGATGATTACCCCACAATTCAAGCAGCCCTTAACAGTGCATCCGAAGGCGACAAAGTCTTTGTTAAGAGCGGAACATATAGCGAAGACCTGATCATCAACACACCATTGTCTTTAGTTGGAGAAAACAAGTACTCCACAATTGTGTCTGGAAATGGAAATACAGCCTGCTTAATTCGGCAAGATAATGTGAACGTGACAGGCTTCACATTCAAAAGACCATCAACAATGCGATGGTACTACGGGATTCACCTCTTGAACGTTAAGCATTGTAATGTGTTCGAAAATAACGTGGAAAGTACCTTCTACGGCATATGGCTTGTAGATGCATCGTTTAACAATGTCTTCAAAAACGCAGCGTCAGGTAACTGGAACGGAATCCACCTAACCACTTCCGATCACAACAACATATCCGATAACTCCGTGACCGGCAGTCATGACTTGGGCATTAGCACCGAAGGTTCAAATTATAACTTGATAATGGGAAATTATGTAGCTTCAAATGGATGGTCGGGCATTGAATTAGACGGTGGCAGCCCCAACACAGACAACTTGATAGCCCAAAACACCATAGCAGGCAACGCCCGTGTTGGCATAGAAATAACCTCAACCGGTTCATCTAACAACAAAATTGTTGGCAACGACATCACCGCAACAGGAAGTGAAGGCCTTGGAAACGCTATCTCGATTGCATGGGATGGCAACTTGGTGATGAATAATGAAATTGTTGGAAACGTAGCCGGAATTAGACTTGACGGCTGCAAAAACAACACTATACGCCAGAACGTAATTGAAAATAATCCGCAAGGAGCGATCCTTATCCACAGCCCTCCATACAGAATGGCTTCTCAAAACATCATATACGAAAATAACATCATGAACAGCATTAACCTCACTGGGAACATTCAGGAACAAAATTGGGATAACGGCACGGTAGGCAATTACTGGAGCTACCATAATGGAGCAGACTCCAACAATGATGGTATTGTTGATAGCCCTTACATAATTGATAGCTTAAACATTGACCACTACCCACTCACATCCAAAATCACCATAACTACGCAAATACCCGATTCGTTTCTCTCTCCTTTTTCCACTCCTACTCCTTCGCCATCACCTTCCCCAACCCCCTCTTTGTCCCCAAGCCAATCACCTGAGATAACTCCAACTCCTACCGCAACTCTATCGCCTTCTCCAACAATACCCGAATTCCCAGTCTGGGTAATTATTTCAGTAATTGTTTTTGCTTCGGCGTTTTTGCTATTTTTTAGAAGAAGGAGGGTATGAAGACAAATGACGCGGAAAATAGCATTAATAATCGCCATCTTTGCCTTGATTGGGACGATAATAGTTGAAATGAAAGCTGTTGAGGAAGCTAATGCTAATTTTTATATGCCACCTGCTAACACGGTATGGAAGATTCAATATCCACTAAATTCCACTTATGACTCCAACAATATTGTCTTACGTTTTACCCTTGAAACTAATCTAGGGCTTCTTTACTTCTACAGCATAGATGGACAAGAAAGAAAAGAAATTAACACCACAACCATCTCAAAGATACCTTTGCCCGAGTACCCTCCATTCATTGATGGAAGCCTTTGGAACCGCCGAACAGAAGAAGGCACTGCCGAATTACCTTACTTATCAAAAGGCACCCACGAATTAATTATTTACCAAATCTACCCCTTGTCTAAAGATAATCCTGAAAATGGAAATGTTGTTTCAAAAGCGCTAACAATCTTCAACGTAACAAGCAGTTTGACCATGGAGAGTCCTTTGCCAGAAACGAATCCTACCACGTCATGGCAAATACCAAATCCAAGCCCGACTTCTTCGCCTTCTATCCCCGAGTTCCCATACTGGATCGTTCTTCCGTTGGTCTTGACTTCAGCTTTATTGACAATTTACTGGAGAAGAGGGAAAATAGAATGAATATTGTATTGAAGATAAGGAAGAAAAAACCAAATTAATCGCAGTTAGAAACTCGGTTTCTTTTTCAATATTTCAATAGGGCATATGAAACGGTCAATCGAGACTTTTATCAATAGATGTCTGTCTTTGTTTGGAGTATTTCCACACTTTCCAAAAGACAGCCAACCATAATACGAGAGTCAATACAACAAGCACTCCGGACTTGATCACATAATGAAAGTATTGCGAATCCGCTAGGCTCAGAAGGAGTTAACACTTGAATCGCTAACCCCGTAGGAATGTAGGGCCAAGGAAAAAATGACCCTCCTAAACCATTAGGCCACCAAAGCCGTCCATAATCCTCGTAAACATGTGAAGCAACATAGTAGGCACTCAAAGTATATACTGTACTAACAAGGGCTGCTATAATCAAAACAATTAAGTTTAGCTTTGGTTTTCTGATGATTTTTTAGGCACCAAGTAAATATTAGATTAATCAATTTTTAGTTTTTTCGCAAACATTTCTCACATTACAATAAGCTCTTGATTAAACGAAAACCAGAAAATCAGAACGTTGCAAAAGGCAAAAAAACTGAAAAGAAAAAACAAAAAAGGAAAAAGTTGAGGTTTATTCGCTTTCGAAGTATTCTTCTGGTTTTGGCGGGATCGGTGGTAGTCCTCTGCGTTCGCGGATTTTCTTTATTGTATCAGCTTGCATTTGCTCTGGAACTGGTGCCCATCTGCTGAATTGTGTTGCCCAGAAGGCTCTGCCTTGTGTTGAGCTGCGCAATTCGTCTGCGATTCCGAAGCTTTCGGAGACTGGCATTTCTGCTTTGACGGTTATCATGTCTTCTTCTGAGGGCATGTCGAGGATTTTGCCGCGTCGTTTGTTTAGTAGGGTGATGACTGAGCTGACGAATTCGCTTGGGACTCTGCATTCGAAGCTTAGCATTGGTTCTAGTAGTTTTGGATCGCTCAGCAGGATGGCGCAGTAAATTGGTCGCCAAGTCATGGGAATGGCTTGTGCTGGGCCTCTGTGAACTGGGTCTTCGTGCACGGTAATGTCTTCAAGGTTAATTTTCAATCCGTATGCTGGTTCTTTTGCGAGCGGTGATGTGTGGACTGCTTCGCGGAAACCGGTCTTGATGTGGTCGACAACTTCATCCACATACTGTCTTCCTTTGATTCGGTTAACCAGTATGTTGTTTTCTTCGACTGCGACTGCTCCTTTTGCGTCTTCTGGTGTCCAGCCCATTGTTCTGAGCAATTTGGTTCTTTCATCTTTGCTTTGCATGTCGTTGATCTTTTCTGATTTTATTGCCTCAATTACTTCATCCGAAAGCTTTTCTATGGTTATCCAGAGTTTGTTGTGCTTGTTGGGGCTTTTACCCATGATTGCTGGTCCTCTATAATCGTGGCTTATGGTTTCTCTGTAATTAACTATGGGCTTGCTTAGCTTCACTTTCAAGCCTGCTTCTTGCATTCGATAAGCTGTAATTTCAAGGTGCAACTCGCCCATGCCTGATAGGAGGAATTCGCCGCTTTCTTTGTTCATTATGAAGTGCAAGTTGGGATCTTCGGTGGTTAGTTTATGCATGACTTTGTCGAACAATGGCAGATCTTTAACGTCTTCAGGCTCTACTGCAACTGTTACTACTGGGTCTGAAACGTACCTTAATCCTTCGAAAGAATGCACTTCAATGCCGTCTTCCGCAATTGTTTCGCCCACGTGAATCGATGGTAATCCGGAGATGGCTCCAATGTTGCCTGCTGGAACACGATCAATGATAACTCGGTCAGTGGCCATACTCATGAAAACCTGCTGGATTTGGCCCTTCTGGTGACTGCTTACAAGTTGCACTGTTTTGCCCTTTTCGATTGCACCGCTAAAAATTCTGCCGATAGCAACGGTTCCGCTGTGCTGGTCAACTTCAATGGTGGATATACACATCAGCAATGGAGCTTTGGGATCGACCTTTGCCATACCGATACCTGTTGCGCTTTCGACATCTCCAGGCCAAATCTGAGGTTGCCTATATGGCTGTGCTACATAGGGATTGGGAAGGTGTTTGCAGAACATGTCTAGAATTGGGTCTGGTAGGGGTGCCTTTTTACTTAGTTCATCGACCTTTCTGCCGACTTCTAGGTGTTCACCGGTATATGCGTCAATAATGTCTTGGAAGGTGACTTTTTTCATCTTCATGTGATCAATGTTTAAGCCCCATTTGTGGAGGGCTGATCCGAACGCAACTCGTCCATCTTCGACTGTGACTTTCCAATCTTGCTTGTGTTCTGCAGGAGCATATTTTTCAATAAGTCCATTTACTCTAAGAAGAATCTTGGCGAATTTCTTTTGGATTTCTAGAGGTGTCAGTTTGATTTCTTTAATAAGTCTGTCAACTTTGTTGATAAATAGGATTGGTTTGACTCGTTCTCGCAAAGCCTGCATGAGGACGGTTTCGGTTTGCGTCATTGGTCCCTCAACAGCGTCGACGACCACTAGTGCTCCGTCAACAGCTCGCAAGCTTCTGGTCACTGCGCCTGAAAAGTCGATGTGCCCAGGTGTATCGATTAAGTTAATGAGATAATCTTGTCCGTTGTATGTGTGGACTAAGCTGACGTTGGAGGCGAAAACGGTCATTTGACGTTTCTGTTCCAAATCCCACGAGTCCAAGAACAATTTTTGTCCAGCAGTTTGGGTGCTGATGATGCCTGCTGCAGCCAAGAGACTGTCTGAAAGCGTCGTTTTTCCATGGTCAACATGGGCAATAATGCTGGTGTTCCTGATAATTATTGGATTCTCCATTAATTTGACAATTTCGTCAGTTTGCCTATAACGCGCCATAACTACACATTCTCCATCTAAGTTGAATCAATTTTAACCTGTAAAGTTTCCTTTTTAACGGGTTGAAGCCTTTACTGATCTCCTTTGAAGAGATAAGCTACATGGAAATTGAAACTGTAGCCTATTAACCTTATGGCAAACGTTGCGGGAATCACTTGAACGCGAAAACTGAGTCTTGAAAACGAAGGAAATCGCATAAATCATCAAAAGGAAAGGTTTCCAGCTTATTCTTGACGATATCCTTAAGATTACTTTCCAAAATTTCAAAACCAGAAAATTCACAACATTTCAAATAGATTTGGAACCGAAACAATCTAACAGTTTCTTTAAAACAAAATCCAGACAATTCCTCGATATAGACGCAAAAGAATCTGTTAAGAAATTTCGCCAGAAATTCGCTAATTGGAATCTTTTTCCTCGCGGTAGTGTTTATTTGTTCAAATGCGGGAAATGTATGGGTTTTTAAGGTGCCTAACACAAGAAAAACAAGTCTTTGCCGATTGCTTTAAATTATGGCTTCCGCTCTAGCAAACCAGCTTAAAACGGAAAATTAATAAAATACGGATATTTGCCGAGGATAAGAATGCGCTTCCAATTTAGCTTGCATCAAATGTTGTTTCTGTTAAGTCAAATATTTGCATTGCCTCTCACGAAAAGGAATCGGAGTTCCTAACGTTTTCTTCTTGAGGTTTTGGCGGAATAAACTTGGAAAAAGCTGCTTCTATGGAAATTAACGAAGTCTTCGACGACTTGAAAACGTCTGCCACAGGCTTGACTGCAGATGAAGCTAAATTGCGGCTAAAAAAGTACGGTCCAAACACACTTAGCGAGAAAAGGAAAATACCCTTCGTTTACAAGTTTCTAACCCACTTCAAAGACCTATTCGGCATTCTGCTAATAGTCGCAAGTGCCCTTTCCGCAATAAGTGGTAGCCCGGAACTTGCGATTATCATTCTAGCTGTCGTTTTCGTAAACATATTCGTAAGTCTCTTTCAAGAGTCTCGCGCAGAGAAAGCAATGGAGACCTTGAGAAGTTGGATGCCCGAATATGCTAAAGTGCTTCGTAACGGCGAACTTCAGAAGATCCTCGTAAAAGAAATTGTGCCTGGCGACATCATCTACCTAGAAGAAGGAGACCGTGTCCCAGCAGATGCGCGACTAATAGAAGCGTTTGACTTATTTGCAAACAACGTCCCCCTAACCGGAGAATCCGAACCGCAACCGCGAATGCCCGAAACCGTAAAAACCGTTGAAAAAGCCTACCTTTATTCTCCCAACCTCGTTTTCATGAGCACAAGTGTAGCCAAAGGGCAGGGCAAAGCAGTTGTATATTCCACTGGAATGGAAACTCAATTCGGAAAAATCGCCCTTCTAACTCAAGCTATTCGCGAAGAAGATAGTCCTCTTCAAAAAGAAATCGCGTTAACAGCAAAATACGACTTCATTATTGCCATCGTAGTAGGCGTGGTTTTCTTCATTGCCAGCTTTTTGTTCCTCCATGTTTCGCTGAGCACTAGCATCCTCTTTATGATTGGGGTAATGGTATGTTGCGTTCCCGAAGGTTTGCAAGTAACGGTTTCAAGCGCGTTGGCCATCAACGTCTTAAAAATGGTAAAGCAGAACGTACTAGTCAAGAGACTATCAGCAGTCCAAACATTAGGTAGTGTCACAGTAATCTGCACCGACAAGACCGGAACCATAACCAAAGGCGAAATGACCGTAAACAAACTGTATGTTCATGATAAAGTAATCGAAGTTTCCGGCTTAGGATATAACCCAGTTGGCGACTTCACATTAAATGATCAACCAATAAAAGAAGCAGACAGCCTTTCACTAGAAAAACTCCTAGAGATTGCCGCCTTATGTAATGGCGCAAAGATCGACCCTCCCTCAGACAGAAACAAAGCATGGGGCATTATTGGCGATCCAACTGATGGAGCGCTGCTTGTAGCATCATTAAAATATGGATTAATTATTCAAGATGAATTAGCTAAGAAGCCAATTGTTGACATTTTGCCCTTCAGTTTTGAACGAAAACGTATGAGTACAATTCACAAAATTAATGGCGACTTTTTTGTTTACACCAAAGGCGCTCCACGAAATGTTCTCGATTTATGCAAAAACATCCTTGTTGATGGGAAAGTAGAAGACTTAAACGAGGACAAGCTGGCTTGGGTTGAAGCCAGAATTCATGAATTCGCCAACGAAGGACTCAGAGTAATAGCAGTAGCCTACAAGAAACTGCCCACATCCGAATACACCAAAGGTGACGATGTAGAAAACGAACTAGTTTTCGTGGGCTTGGCAGCAATGCGTGACCCACCGAGAACTGAAGTCAAAGATGCAGTTTTGAAGGCAAGGCAAGCTGGAATAAAAACTGTAATAATCACGGGCGATTACGGACCAACAGCTCAATCAGTTGCACAAGAAGTTTGCATCGTTGAGAAATCATGTTGCCAAATCATTAGAGGCGTAGACTTAGAATCATTAAGTGATCAAGCCGTAGTGGATGAAGTCAAAAAAGGTAACGTCATTTTCGCAAGAGTAGCTCCCGAACAGAAACTTCGAATTGTCAAAGTTCTCAAAGCAAGCGGAGAAATCGTAGCAGTCACCGGAGACGGTGCAAATGACGCTCCCTCTTTGAAAGAAGCTAACATTGGCGTCGCTATGGGTGCCTCAGGAACAGACGTTGCTAGAGAAGCCGCAGACATCGTTCTACTGAACGACAGCTTCGCTTCAATTGTTAAAGCCGTGGAATCCGGTCGGGCAATCTACGAAAACATACGCAAGTTCATAGTCTATGTTTTCTCACACAATTGGGCAGAATTGATTCCTTTCATACTTTACGCAGTTCTAGGAATTCCGCTGCCATTACTTGTTACACAGGTCTTAGCTCTAGATTTAGTGATAGACGTAATTCCCTCACTTGCCCTAAGTCGCGAACCTCCAGAAGCCGGCATAATGGAAGAACCTCCACGAAGCATCAAAGAGAGACTCTTCACACGCAAAGTTCTCCTTCGCTCAGTATTCATCGGTGTAATAATCGCCATCGGCGCCATGATAGGCTGTATAAACGCCTGGACCGCAGGAGGATGGAACTTTGGAATGGTGCTAAACAGTACAAGTTCTTTCTACACTAGCGGAGTCTACGCCAAAGGAGTAACCATGACCTTCGCAGGCATCGTGGTCGCCCAAGCAGGCAACGTTCTTGCATGCAGAACCACCAAACAATCCGTTTTCAAGACAAGCATAAAGACCAACAAATGGATCATCTACGGCATCGTTGCTCAGCTAAGCATACTCGCGTTTCTGATTTACGTTCCACTCATGAACACATACTTCACGACAGCGCCACTCAACGCTGCCGACTGGGTATTTCTGTTGTCTCTTGCAGTAGTGGTCGTTTTCGCAGAGGAAATCCGCAAATTCTTCAGTCGAAGATTCACTAAAACAAGCAATGAAATGCTAATCGAACATGATCACGCCTAAAACAAAGGATTACTGTTTTACACGGAGCATATAATAGCAGTCTTTTGTAGGCGAACTAAAATTTCTTTGAAAGGTTTTTATTAGCATCTACACAAGCTACCTTGATGTCGGGAAAGGAATTTTTCGTAAACCGCTACCGTCAACTCGGTTGGCAATTCAAAGAAGTCGAATCAAGACAGACGATTAGGATAAATCAAACCAACTCGAAAGGCAAAAACCTGCCTCAACGACTCAAAGAACTTGGCGTGGAGCTTGAAAAAGTTCCTTTTCTCGAAAACGGCTACTGGGTAGGAAAATCGAAAGTCTCCGCGGGCGCCACAGCAGAATACTTGTTGGGGCTATACTCTATTCAAGAGGCAGCCGCTCAAATCCCAGTGACACTTTTCACTAATCTTAAAAACAAAACAGTTCTTGATGCTTGCGCCGCGCCAGGAGGCAAAACTGTTCAACTTGCTGACCAAATGAGTAACACTGGCGCCATCGTCGCGTTAGACATTAATCAAAATCGCCTA
The DNA here is from genome assembly GCA_963735905.1 of Candidatus Bathyarchaeota archaeon. Lineage (GTDB taxonomy): Archaea > Thermoproteota > Bathyarchaeia > Bathyarchaeales > Bathycorpusculaceae > JADGNF01. The sequence continues at coordinate 401,480 of CAVTMS010000007.1, forward strand.
AACGCATTAGCCAATCACCTCGAACGTTGTCACATTCGATCAGTTGTTATTTACGATTTAGACGCGCGAAAGGCTTCGAGACTAAACTTGAAGTTTGACCGAATTCTTCTTGATGTTCCCTGCTTCTGGAAACTTCGCTTCCGACTCAGAGTGGTTCAATCAACGCACCCTCAAAGACGTCGAGCGCAATGCACGAGTCCAAAGAGAAATCGTAGCCGATGCAGTAAAATGCTTAGCCGAAAATGGAGAAATTGTCTACTCAACTTGTTCGTTGGAGCCGGAAGAAAACGAACTAAATATGGATTGGGCCGCAAAAAACCTTAATCTTCAAATTCAAAAAATTGACTGTCCTGGAGATGAAGGTTTAACCACCGTTTTTGGCCGAACCTTGGATCCCTCAATTTGTAACGCTAAGCGAATTTGGCCTGGTGAAACGCAGGGGTTCTTTGTCTGCAAGCTGAAAAAGAAGGTGAGGCAATCATGAAACCGTTAATTGTTTTTGCGAGTCGATTTGGCGCAAAAATCGCGTTAAACCCAGAATTTATTGTGGAGAAATCGCAACGGTTTTACCTTTTCAATCCTGCCTTGCGAAAGGTTACAAGAAATGAATTCTATTTCGCCGGATTGTACCTTGGCAAAGTCAAAACTGGAATGTTCTTTCCAAGTTTCAATTTCTTGAATATGCTTTTGGATGTTGCGGCGAATAAAGTTGTTCTTGATCGGAAGTCAGCTTGGCTTTTTATCTGTGGAAGAGATGTTTTCCGAAAAGGCATAGTGAAAGCAATGGGTTCCCAGCAAAAAGGTGACTTCACTTTGGTTTTGAACGAATTCGGCGAATGCTTGGGTTTTGGTATGATAACCGTTAGTTTGGGTGAAGATCTGGGTAAAGTGGCGATCAGGAATGTTTTAGATGTGGGCGACTTCTTGCGTCGAGAAAGATAATTTCTGATTTTTTTTGGGTTAACATTTGTAGTACTTCCGTTTTGTCTGCCCATTTTGTTTGACAAAACTTGTAGCATTTTGTCCATATTTTTAAGTTATTGTTGAATGTGTGTTCTAAACTTTTGGGGATATGCTTAAATATGTTTACGATTAATGTCATTTCTAAAACACATGGAAACGAGAAGTGAAATGTTATGGCCGAAACCCCCAGAAAAGCAAACGAGATTCTTAGATCCTACGATTTGTTTAGTTTCGCAATCACCAAGCATACGTTAGATACATATACGCGTGCAGAATAAATGCTATCAAGACAACGAAAAACTGAAGCCAAATTATGTGAGGATGAATAAAAATGAGAAACTTCAAAGATGCTGTCTGGAAAAAGAACGTTTCAAACGTTGTTAAGCAAATTCAAGAACAAGATATCAAATTCGTTAGACTCCAATTCACCGACATAAACGGAATAATAAAGAACCTTGCCGTTGCTTCAAAAAACATTGAAAGTATCTTCGAGAATGGTCAGTCATTCGATGGATCCTCCATCACAGGTTACAGACCAATCGAAGAATCCGACATGGTTCTATACCCAGATCCAACAACCTTCGCCGTACTGCCCTGGCGTCCAAAAGAGAAATCTTCCTGCAGACTAATCTGCGATGTATACACTCCACAAAACAAACGCTTCGACGGAGACCCAAGGTACATCCTTGAACGAGCAGTAGAAAAATGTAACAAGGCAGGATTCACATTCATCTGTGCGCCCGAACTTGAATTCTTCATAGTAAAGGAAAGCGAAACCGGCGGATTACCCACACCAATAGACATGGCTGGATACTTTGACTTCCACCCAGGCGATCTAACCGATGATCTTAGACGAGAAATCGCCGACATGGCGGAACCTTTCGGTATAGACATCGAAATCAGTCACCACGAAGTAGCATTGGGACAAAACGAAATCGACTTCAAATACGGCGAAGCACTCGAAACAGCCGACCGCGCAGTAACAATGAAGATGGTCACAAAAGTAGTCGCCGCAAGAAACGGCTACATCGCAACCCACATGCCAAAACCCTTCGGAGGCATCAACGGATCAGGTATGCATATTCACCAAAGCCTCTGGACCAAAGACGGCAAAGAAAACCTCTTCTTCAGCGACGACGAAAAAAACGGCTTCCTCTCAGACATAGCAAGAAACTTCATCGGAGGGGAACTTAGCCACGGACGTAAAATGTGCGCGGTCCTCGCCTCCTGGCCAAACAGCTACAAACGCTTAGTACCAGGTTTCGAAGCTCCAGTATACCTTGCATGGGCCCACAAAAACCGTTCACCCCTCATACGAGTGCCTAACTTTGGAGGAAAGAAACACGCCGCAAGATGCGAAATCCGATGCCCCGACGGGTCAGGAAACCCATACCTACAATTCGCAGTGCTTCTGGCTGCAGGATTAGATGGAATAAAGAACAAAGTTGACCCAGGCGACCCAGTAGAACTCAACGTTTACCACATGAGCTATGAAGAACGCAAAGAACGCGGCATCGTCTCGCTACCGGAGTCTCTCAAAGAAGCCTTAGACGAACTCGAAAGCAGCGAATTGATGAGAGAAACACTCGGCGAAACATCCTTCGAAAACTTCCTAGAAGAAAAACGCAAAGAATGGGATCTTTACCGAGTGCAAGTTACCGAGTGGGAAGTCAACAGATACATCAAACGACTCTAAAACCAATCAAAGCCTCTTTCGAGGCTACAATTTTTTATTTTTTTAGTTTCTAACTTTCTCGGCTAATTTGGTTATTTCTGTTTCTTCTTGGGTTCTTTTCGCCAAGTCTTTGACTACTACTTTGCCTTCTTTGAGTTCTCTTTCTCCCACCATTACAGCATAGTCGGCCTGTCGCTTGTCTGCGTCTTCTAATGCTTTGGCCATCTTCCTGCCCATAATCTCTAACTCTGCAGGTACGCCTTCGTTTCTTAGTAGTTGCGCAATTTTTGATGCTTCGACTTTCTGCTCTTCTTTTATGGGGATAACTGTTACTTTTTTCGTTTTCTGTTTTATCAATACTGTTTTTTGTGTCTGCATTGCTATTGATGTTCTGTCTATGCCTGCAGCTACACCGACTGCTGGAGTTGGTTCTCCTCCAAATGCTTCAATGAGTTTGTCGTAGCGTCCTCCGCCTCCTAGGGCAATTTCTAATTCGGGAACGTACAATTCAAAAATCATGCCGGTATAATACTCGAGTCCTCTTGCGAAAGCGGGGTCTACTGTCTCTATTTCGCATCCACTTTCGTTAATTATAGTCAAAATCGCGCTAAGGTTTTCAACGGCAGCTGCAGCTTTCTCATATCCCTTTACATACTCTCGCATTTTCTCTACGGTTTGGCGAGCTGTGCTGCTCTTAAGGTCAAGTAATCCGCGTAGGATGTTTCTACATTTTTCTGAAGCGATAAGTGCGAATGCTGCGTCGTATTCTTTTTTATCCATTCGTTGAAGGACTGCATTCTGGGTTTTATCGTCTATGCCTTCTTGAGTTAATATGCCTCGTATTACACCCACATGTCCTAACTTCAGAGCGTAACCAGCTAACCCAGCGTTTTTCAACAATTGATTTGCGACCAAGATAATTTCAGCGTCGGCTTCGGGTCTATTTGAACCAATGAGTTCGAAGTTTGCTTGCCAGAACTCTCTATATCTTCCTCGTTGAGGCTCATCGTATCGGTAAACGCTGCCTACGCTGAAAAGTCTGAGGGGTTTAGGTTCATTCTTCAATGTAGTTGTTACTAGTCGTGCGATGGAAGCAGTGAATTCGGGTCTTAATGAGACTTTTCGGCCGCCCAAGTCTTCGAAGATAAACATTCGTTGCCGAATTTCTTCACCGGACTTGGCGTTTAGAAGTTCGAAGGGTTCAACCACGGGTGTGATGACTTCTTTGAATCCATAGAGGAATGCGGTTTCTCTTGCTTTGCAGATAATGTAGTTGAGTACCTCGGCATCTTGAGACAGTAAATCACGCATTCCACGTACAGGTTGAAATGTTGACATAGCACGAGTCACCGTTTTACTTGAAAGTCAGTGGCGAGACAGAGTAGTAAACTATTTCGCCCCTTCGATTCATGACCGCTAATACGAGGTCTTTTTTGAGGCTTTGCGTTTGTCCTAGAGCATTAGTTAGATCGCCTATTGGCAAGGGTTGACCTTCTTGGGTGCTCAAAACCAATGATGCGGCGGTGTCTTTGCCGTAGGTTCCGCGCTCGTAAATTCGAAAGTCGATTGCTGCTCCGAATCCTTCGCGGACAACATATCCTCGACTGCGGAGGTCACGGTAAACTAAGTAATGCGCCCAAGCGCTCTCATCAATTTTCTCATAGCATTTTAGCAGACTCTGGTAATCAATTTGTGCACCTTTTTTGTCTTTTACAGTGAGTATCAGCTTGTCTACTAGGAAAAGTGCTTCATAAAATGTTAGAGTGAGAACATCTTTTTCTGAAGTGCCATAACCTCTTTGGCTAAGAGCGTCTATGCTGCTCCTATCGGTTACCAAGACGCCTTTTTCCGTAAGGCTCCCACTTGTCTTAATTTCTGGACCGATCAGAAGGGCTGCTTTGTCCTCACTCATCAAATATCAACCGTTTAAAGTAGTTAGTTGTAGGTACGTACAAGCTTTTGGGATGTTATACTTTTCCCTTTTCTGGTCGAAAAATTTTTCGTGCCGTTAAGTTAATGATGTGCACGGTAGAATTGAGTTTGTAAACCTCTGATTCATGAATTGCTAATCGAAGTGTATTCTTGTTGGACAAATGTACACTGTTCCCATCTAATCCGTAAACGTTTAATCAAAGCTCATTGTTCTTCTGCTTGTGGGGTATTTGAAATGGTAAAAGGATTCGACCTAAATTCTCTCATAGATTCGGTAAAATGCTTAATTGTTTTTGAGAATAAAACTTGCTTGCTTTACAAGGACTTGTCTGAAAGAATAGAATCACCGCTTGTTAGGTCGCTGCTCCTTCATATTTCCCTCGACAGCCAAAAGCATTCAACTGTTCTCAAAGGCATTGCTCAAAGTATGAATAAAACAAATTCGAAGCCCGCCGATTTGCCGAAAACGATGAGTGAAGCCTGGCGTTCAATTGATGCTTTCCAAATCGAACTTTCAAGCATTGACAAGATATCGGGCGACGATCTTCTATCTCTTTCAGAACAATTAACTACTTTGGAAAGCTCTTTGGCAGAAGAATATGATGTTCTTGTTCAATTCAACTCATTAGACATGTTGTCAAGAGAGTTGCGAATCAATCATAATGTTAGTTTGGAGTCTCTCAAAGCAATATTCTTAGAAATTGTTCACGATGAAGAGTACCATAAAGAACTGCTAGTTGTAGTTAAGGAGATTCTTGAGGAAAAGCAGGCAGAAATAGTGGATAATACTCCCAAAGTGCGGTTCCGCAATCCCGACGCTTGGAGCAGACCAGTTGCGATCAGTTCTTAAGATTTAAGTTGCCGGTTGTAAATTTCAAAAAATCCTTCTTTCTATAAATTCCGTCTTCACATATAATACCTGAGACATACTTCAACGGGGTTGCATCAAAAGCAGGATTAAATACTTTCACGCCCGATGGTGCAATTTGAGTTTTCCCCAGATGTGTGACTTCTTCAGGATTTCTTTCTTCAATAATCACATCCGCAGCTTTGCGGGTAAGGTCAAAAGTGGATTTAGGTGCCGCCACATAAAAGGGCACTTTATGTTCTTTGGCCAAGACAGCTACCCCATATGTGCCGATCTTGTTGAAAACTGCATCTTGTACTATGCGGTCCGCTCCCACAATTACCAGGTTTACAAGTCCTTTGCTCATTACATGAGCCGCCATATTATCTGTAATAAGGGTAACTGGTATTCCGTCACGCAATAACTCGTATGCTGTAAGTCTTGCTCCCTGCAGCAGCGGTCGAGTTTCGTCCGCAATTACTTTTATTTTCTTGCCTTGTTCATGTGCTGCTCGAATTACTCCCAAGGCAGTGCCGTATTCCACCGTTGCAAGTTCGCCGGCGTTGCAATGTGTAAGGATTGTATCGCCATCTTTGATGAGTTCCGCGCCGTGTTTGCCGATTGCTCGGTTCTGTTCCGCGTCTTCATCTGCAATTTTTTGCGCTTCATTTATAACTTCTTTCTTTAATTCTTGGTAGGTTCCAGAAAAGCTCCGCGCTTTTTTGAGTACGCGATCTGCACCCCAAAAGAGATTTACCGCCGTTGGTCTTTGTCGTTTGATAATTTCAGCTGCACTTTCCAGTTCAGCAAGCAACTTTTCTTTGGAGATTGCTTTTGAGTGAAAGGCGGATAATGCAATTCCAAAGGCAGCTGCAGCACCTAGCAACGGTGCTCCTCGGACGCGTAGCATCTTTATAGCTTCAGCCATTTGGTCGACTGTTTTGATTTCTAAGGTTACTTCTTCAAGCGGAAGCTTAGTTTGATCAGGTGTTAGAACTGTTCCATTTTTCCACAGAATCATCCTCATGTCATGTAACCTCAGAGCTAATATTGAATAAGCCTTAGTTGAGAAATGTTTCTGTTTAATATTTCTCTAAAAAAATGAAAAAGAAAGGAAACTTTCTAGTTTCGGTCTTCGTCGTGTGGCGATTTAAGGTAGGTAACAACTTCGACTGGTGCGTCGCCACTTATTTTCAACCGTTTTTTCCATGTGTCCCCAATTGCGATGAGGGAGAATACACCGGAGACTTCTGCTTTTGCCTTCTTAACCAAGTTAACAAGTGCTTCTTGGGTTTCTCCGCTCTTGATCATGTCGTCAACGATGAGGACGCTGTCGCGTTTCTTGATGATTTCTTTTGGAATGTATAATGTTACTGTTACACCTGAATCCTTACCAAGTATGAACGTTTCATCTAGGAAGGCTTTGACGCCTACTTCTTTGTTCCTTTTAGCCACGATTAGGTTTACGCCCAATGCATTTGCCACCATTGTAGCGAGTGGAATTCCATCTGTGGCTGCAGTTAAAACTTTGGTGACACGTTTCCCAGCGAAGTTGGCTAATGCATGGTTTGCTGCTTGCTGGAGAATGTTGTAGTCGCCGACAATCTTCTGTGTTGTCGAAGTAGCCGGTTTCATCAAACTTTATTCTGTTTCGAAGCTCCGTTTCCAATCCGACTATCTTCGTTAAAACTCTCCAAAGTTGTTTAGCTCGGGTAGTGTTTGGAAGTACATGTCCTTTCGCATACCGGCTAAGAACGGTTACTGGTAAGCCTGTTTTTGAGGCTAACTCGCGATAAGTAATATTACGTTTGTATTTTGCGGTTCGTAGAAGCTCAATTGTCATTAATCTTAATTTCAGGTCTTCCGCGTGGGTGCTCATTATTTTTCCCTCTTTATACACCGACAAGTCAAATACTAAAACATTTACTTTCTGTTATTGCTTGCCAAATTTATGTTTTTTGTTAAAAAAGTCATGTTGATATTAGCAGGAAAATGGCCTGCAGTTCAGCTGATTCGTCATTTTTGGCATATATTTGTTTGTGAGAATTATTCTTGATTTAGTTTTTTGGAAAAAGGATCAGAACTTTTAATTCGTCATTTCTTTTGAGCGGGTAAAGAAATGTTGATTTCAAATTCATAGGTTATTTATTTGAATCAAAGGAAATATGGTTTCAGTTCAGTTGGCGGATCTTGCTGTCTCTCCTTTCGGCTCCATTCTTCTCCTCTCTCCATTTAGGGCGCAAGGTTCGCCAGCTTAAACTTAGCAAATATCCAAATTTTGGTTTATTATCTGAATTTTAGTTGAGTAACGCAAAAATGTTATAGCTTACCTCGTCTTTAGAGAATCTTGCTGAGTATCATGGTTAGTCGTGCTTTGAAAATTGTAGCTTATCTAATTTCAGCAGTACTGATTTTCTTCGGCGTTGTGTTCATAATCTCAACTAACTTGGGAATTACATATTTTTTTGAAGGTTTAGTTTTTCTGGTTGTTGCAGGAGTAATTGCCTTTGCCGTTCGAGATAGAAAACCTATTGAAATTAAGCAAACAGTTACAGTAACGGGTCCAATCAAGATAAAAGAAGTCAAATGTCCCAATTGCGGAGCCATCGTGGATGCCACTAAGGCAGAAGTTCACGACGGAAAGCCCTATGTTACTTGCACATATTGTGGCAATAAGTTTGAATTAACCGAGGAGCCAACATGGTAAATCGAAGTCAAAAGCTAATCCCATTTGGCTTCGCTTTCGCTTTGTTATTTGTCTTTTTAGTTTCAGCAATTGCTCCAGCTGTTAGTGCACAAGGAGTTACTTACAATGTGAGTCAAGAATGGGCACAAGTCCAGATTAACTCTGATGCCTCAATTAACTTAGAATATAATATAACAGTCACCTACCTTTCAGGACAGCCGCAAGGAATCGTTACAGTAGGCATGCCCCAAAGCGGCTTTCAAATCCAAAATGTTCAAGACATATCTGGAAATACCCTACAATTTCTTGATGTTTCGAATGGTAACTATTTCGGAATAGACATAAACCTCAAAGGTCCAATCGTGCTAAATCAACCATACACATTTATTGTGGATGCTTATGTTCCGGGAATGATTTATGCCGATCAAACAAACCCCGGAAATGACGGGCTCCAATTCTTTCCTACAACTTTCGCCTCAGCCCAGAATCCAATTTCGGACCTTAGAGTAGCTATCATTCTCCCACCGGGCGTTTTAGCTAATCAGACGAAATACCCTACAGGTTTCCCATTCGACAGCGAGTTCACTCAAGGAAATAGTTTAGTTGTTTATTGGGAAAGAACAAATTGGCCTCAAGACCAAACTTTCCAAAGCGGCGTATCTTTTCCGCAAGAATTCATTTCCCCGTTGCCGAGCCCTGTCCAAAGTGGCCCACCTGTATTCACTTATTTGATAATTGCAGTTCTCGTTATCGTCGTCTTCGGTTTCATTGGTTTAGCGATTGCAAGCCTTAGCAAGTCTACTTATCAGCGCCCAGTTGTTTCGGTTGAAGCTCTAGGCGCCTTCCGCAATCTCACAGCGGTTGAAGCCGGGTACGTTTTAGAACAGCCACCCGTTCGCGTTTTAACTATGATCCTTTATGGTTTGCTACTTAAGCACATCGTGCAAATTGTCGACACAGAGCCCATATTGAAACTCAAGAAGATATCGCCTCAGCCTGGACAACCAGATCCTTCTCCAAGGTATTACGAAATTGATTACCTGAACGCAATAAAACCAGACGGGACTTTGGATGAAAACAATCTTGCAAAAACTTACATTACTGTTGCGAACAGTACTGACGAGAAATTGCGAGGCTACTCTAGGGACGAGACTAAAACCTATTACAAATCAATAGTGGATCAAGCTTGGGGTCAGGTGAGCAAAGCTGGAACTCCTGAACTTAAAGGTGACGCAATAGACAAAAACTTGGATTGGCTGCTCAATGACGACAAATTCAACGACCGATTCACGACCGCGTTTCCACCTGGAATAATCATAACTCCTCTTCCTGGGTGGTGGTGGTACTGGGGCGGTCCACGTACTCAACCGGGACCGAGTCCTACGCCTAGTCCTCCTGTGGCGTCTGGACCGCAGCATTTACCGATGACTCCGCCTCCAATGCAAACTAAGCCCATGCCAGGACAGGACTTCGCAAACAATATTGTAAAAGGCGTTCAAACAGCTTCAAACAATGTGGTCACGAACGTTCAGGACTTCGCGAATAAACTTGTGCCCGTTCAAAAGCAAGCTCAAAATCAAAAACCAGTAACAAATAAACCAAGCTGCGTTTGCGCTTGCCATAATTGTGCTTGCGCCTGCGCTTGTGTGAGTTGCGCCTGTGCGTGTGCAGGCGGGGGTGCGAGATAATATGAGTTTTTGGAATAAGTTAAGGTCAAAACCTAAAGAATCAATGCACCACTTAAGAGTCGAAGAAGGCGAGAATCAAGGTTTTAAGCTTCATTTGAGGCTGGAGAATGATGGCTCTGGCGTTTTGGTAATTAATGCTTCAAGAGTGGTTTTCTTAAACCGCACTGCGACTGAAATTGTTCACGAATTCATAAAAGGGAAAACGGAAGACGAAACCGTCAAAACATTGCTTAAGCGTTACAAGGTAGACGCTGAAACAGCTCGAAAAGACTACAAAGAAACTTTATTTATAGTAAACACGTTCGCCAAAACTCCCAACGTTTGCCCAGTTTCCTACCTTGGAGTTCAGAAAGTTGAACCATTCCAGAAAGAATTGAGTGCGCCTTATCGAATGGACATTGCATTGACACACCGTTGCAACAATAGATGCATCCATTGCTATGCTGGCGGACCGAAAGAAACAGCTGAGCTTTCTACTCAAGAATGGGAAAACGTAATTGATGAACTGGAAAAGCTAGCGATTCCTCAAGTTGTTTTCACGGGTGGAGAGCCCACTCTCAGGGATGATCTTGCAGAACTAATAGCGTATTCTGAGAAGAAAGGGCTCGTCAGTGGTCTCGTCACTAACGGGAGGAAGTTGAAAGACAACAACTATCTGAAAACCTTGGCGGACGCTGGACTTGATCATGTTCAAATTACTCTTGAATCGAGCAATCGTGAAGTTCATGATAAAATCACCGCTACTCCAGGAAGTTGGGAAGAAACTCTCCAAGGACTGAAAAACGCACTAGCCTCCCCAATCTATACAGTTAGTAACACAACACTAAACAAACTAAACGTCGACACGATTCAAGACACTATAGAATTCCTCCACAGTCTTGGGCTTAAACAGTTTGCCTGCAATAGCTTAATTTATTCAGGAAGCGCTCCCGAAATCGCGAAAGATTTTGCCTTGGAAGAATCAACGCTTACACCTATTTTGACGCAAATCCGAGACAAAGCAGTTCATCTTGGCATGGAGTTCACGTGGTACACACCAACTGAATACTGCGAAGTCAACCCGTTGGAGCTGGAATTAGGAATTAAAAGCTGCAGTGCTTGTAGAATAAACATGGCCATTGAGCCTGATGGAACAGTTATTCCATGTCAGAGCTATTTCACTCCTTTGGGAAACATCCTCAAGGACGACTGGAAAAGCATTTGGCACAATCCGTTGTGCGAAAAAATCCGAGCAAGAAAATATGCTCCAGAAAAATGCTTCGAATGCCCAACTCTAAACATCTGTGGTGCAGGCTGCCCACTAAAAACTGCTAATCAGAAACAAGATTAGCGATCCATCTGAAAAGGGCAACATCCAAATAATGCCGAGCTGAAAAGCAGAATGTCCAAAGAGCAAGGTTCGTATTCCGAGTACTTCGCGCATAATGGACTCATAGTCGGGGTGTTGTCTTTATTCTGCGGCTTCCTCTTCACATCGATTACCATCTTGCTGACTACTCTTCAGGATAGAGGAGGAATGCTAGGACAAGCAACAATTCTAACCCTCACATTGGTTTTCTATTTCTCTTTGTATGCTCTTCTGGATAACCTCGAAATGGCCTTCCATTATATCGAAAACATTCCACCTCTAACGCTGAAAACCCGCCCTTTTTTCAATTTGCTTTTGATTTTTTATCTTTTCGGGAGTTCAACAATTATGATGTTTCTACTTTTTGATTTGCTTTCCCTTGCGTTAGTCTCTGCTACAATTTGGGCATTTATAGTTGTGATTAGTATTAATTCAACTGGTAAACGCTTTTACAGACAGTCTGTTAAGAGAAATTGGAAAAAAGAATGAAACGTCTACTCTTTTTTCATTCTTGGCACATTATTGAAGTATTGAAAACAGAATTGCAAATATTAACACGATTCCTAGAATAAGGCTTAACTTAAAGAGAGCATTGTACACTTTTCCTTTTTTGCGAAGTTTCCAAAGAACTGCTATGAAAACAACGGTGAAAACGATTACAAAAATTATTGAAATTGGAAATGGAATGAGTTCAAATGCCATATTTTAGCTACTGAAAGGTTTTTCTATTTAAGATTTCCCGTGAGTCAATATAACAAGCAGGCGCGATAAGAATTTCGCATGTATTTCAAATTCGCATTCCTTAAATTGATTTAATAGGTTTTCTTAGAACATTGCGCAAAGAGCTGCTGGAAGAAAAATCCCTTATGAAGCTTAGGACGAAAACGATTATTACTGTTTTTATTGTTTCTCTTTTGATGTTTGGAGCGTTGCAGGTAGTTACTTTTTTTGTTATTCAACCCAGTTTTACAAATCTTGAAAAACATGAAAGTGAAAAAAGTGTAAATCAAGCTTTGGAAGCAATAAGTTATCGGCTCTCTAATTTAAGGGGCGAAGTGAAAGATTATTCGTCTTGGGATGATACCTACAATTTTGTCAAGGAAGGAAATCAGGATTATGTTGCAAATAACTTTGTTGATGCAACTTTTGAAAACCTGAATCTTGATCTAATAGCTATCGTTGACAACAACCAAAGTTTAGTTTACTGTCAGTCTTATGACCTCGACAATTCGACTAAAATTCAAACTTCGGAAGAAACAAGAAACTTCATAGCGTCTGATAGCAGCATTTGGAAATTTCCTTCTTCAGAAAACTCCTTATTAGGAATTATGATTGTTGGTAACCAACTCCTGTTAGTTGGGGCAGGGCCAATTTTGACCAGTCTGGATCAAGGTCCAAGAATGGGCGGAATATTATTTGGTAGATATATTGATGATCAAGAGATTAGTCAGTTAGACAAAATTACGAATCTTAATTTTTCGTTTTATACCGTATCGGATTTTCGAGTTCAAAAAACTGGTAGTCAAATTGTTGATTCTTCGTTGTTGAATGAACAGACTATCGTCGTTAAAGAAAGTGGTCCTGATGTCGTGTCAGGATATACTTTGATTAGAGATATTCACTCAAACCCTATAGTTGTTCTACAGATTAGCCAAGATCGGATTGCCTCCCATCAAGGAGCGTGGGTTAGGGATATCTTTATGTGGGCTTCAATTGTGATCTCTTTTTGTTTTGGTGGAGGTTTTCTGATTTTTCTTGAACGAGAAATTGTTAAACCTATGACTAAGTTGGCAAGTTACGTTGAGGAATTGCCTCTTAAACCAAATGTTTCGGAACCTAAAGCTTTGACCCGTTCAGCAGAAGAGATTGTAGTTCTCACAAATGCAATTCGAGACTCTATTAAGAAGAAACTTGAAGGAATGAATGAAGTTTCAAGGATGGTGGGGCACGATTTGCGTAATCCTTTAACTGGAATTAAGGGTGCTTCTTACGTTTTAAAGAAGAACTATGGGTCAAAAATGGATGAGAAAGGAAACGCAATGCTAAAGACAATTGATGATTGTGTCGCTTATTCAGATAAGATCGTCAGAGATTTATTGGAATATTCTTGTGAAATAAAACTAGACAAGATTAAGTCTAATCCAAAAAAACTAGTGGACGATTCTTTATCAGCCCTTGTTGTCCCTGGCAACGTTGAAGTGGTCAATGAAGCTGGTGATGAGATTTCAACATTGGTGGATAATGGGAAGATTGAACGTATTTTTACAAATCTTATTAAAAATGCTTTTGATGCTATGCCCAACGGTGGAAAACTGCATATAACAAGCAGAAAAATGAATAATATGGTTGAGGTGGATTTCTCAGACAATGGTGTTGGGATGTCTAAGGATGTTTTGGAAAAGCTGTGGACGCCCTTTTTCACCACTAAAGCACAAGGTATGGGTGTTGGTTTGGCAATTTGCAAACGGATTATTAATGCTCATGGAGGAAGGATTGAAGTTAAAAGCACGGTCGGTATGGGGACAACCTTCTCAGTTATTCTTCCGATAGAAAATAGCTAGAATAACTTTTCTTTTCAATTCACAAATATTTCAAAGGGACAAATTGTTTTGATTTCTAACTTTTTAGTAGAAGAATTGCACGGCATATTGGCTAATCAAATCTTTCTGTTTCTATTTGTTTCATGATGCGTCTTGCTTCAATTTCAGAATAAACTACTTTTTCAATTTCACGAAACAGCTCACTGGCCACTTTGATTCCTCTCTCAAGGTCCTTTATGTAATTGTTTTGGTTTTAAGGCTTTAGAAAAATAAGGCAAAGTATTAACTCACCCCTCCTCTACCTGGGGCATCCTTCCCATCAGTTGCTTCTTATTCTGAAACCGAAACTTTAGCACTGATTGTTATGCCTAACGAAGTAGATTTGACAAGACCATGCGATGGATGTGGACAACCCATAGGTGGCGGCTTCGTACACTGCCCAAAATGTAGCATCTACTTTTGCTTCTACTGCCTAATGGTCCAGATAACAAAGACTTCAAATTATAATCCTGTAAGATGTCCAATGTGCGGAGATGAATTCAAATAGACTGATTATTTTTGAACGTAAATGTGAAAAGGGAAACGTCATTTGGTTTTCTTTAGAGTCATCCTCTTCCCATGAATATGAGCAGGATTCCAAAGAAAACCAAGACAATTGCTATTCCATACCAAATAAATGAGGAACTCAACACAGGTAAGATACTTTCTACGTTTCCAGCGGAATCTTTTGAGCCTATGGTCTGGTATAATAGAGTAATTAATCCTATCATTAAGCCAAAAATCAATAAAATAATTCCAACAATAGGAAGTACTCCACTATTTTGGTTGCTACCCATGTTTCAAGTTATATCTGCTCTATTCAGATTTAAGTTCTTGCCCATTGTCAGATGCAATTTTACTTTGACACACGCAACGTGGCCATTAAGATTAGTGGCGGGCCGAGTGAGATTTGAACTCACGACATCCAGCTTAGAAGGCTGGCTCGCTATCCGTGCTGCGACATCGGCCCAAACCAAGTTGGAAAATAAAGATAGGCGTTTACGTTTTAAGGTTTCCTATGATGGATTTACTTATTTGAGAAAAATAGGTTCATATGGTTTTTCTGTTGGCAATCAATTTCCATCGAAGACGTTATTTCGCTGGTTGAAAAGCTAAACCTGAAAAAGTTATATCCCCCAAACAATAAATTGTTATCCGATTAAGTTGCACCCGCGAATATTGCTTGTTGGCTACAATGGCGCAAACAACACGGGCGCCGAAGCGAAGCTTCTCGCCATTATCGAAGAGATACGCAACGTTCTAGGTCCAGAAGCCTGTTTAACTGTGCCGTCTCTTAATGAAGCCAATCTTCGAAGATACCTAAAGGAAGACCCAACTCTCCAAATCAAACCGGTCAGACCATCTCTCTTCTTTCTTGATATCCGAAAATTCGTCGAGGAAAATGACCTAATTTTACTTGTTGAGGGAAGCTGCTACATGGATACTTGGGGATCAGCACTTCTTTGGTATTATTTGTTGGCGACGAGGTATGCTCATTCTATGGGCAAGCCCTGCGTGGCATACTCGGTGGATGCAGGTGCTGCCTCTCGATTTAATGGGTGGCTCATTCGTCGCGAAGCAAGCAAAACAGATCTCATTTTGGCGAGAACTTCAAAGGCAGCCGATCGTCTCAAAAAATGGGGTGTAAAGGCTCCAATCGAGGTCACAGCTGATAACGCATTTGCTTTCAAACCAAATCCCGTGGACGAAGATTTGCTTAAGACAGTTTGGCCCGAAGCTTCCCATGTCGTAGCAGTAGCTGCGGAAGACATTTACAAGTGGCCAGTCGTGATTCGCCCTTGGGGAAGCAAAAAGTACCTTTACCGTTGGCCATACTACTATACTCACTCAAAGGAAAGTCAAGATAAGAGTGAGCTACTAGCTGATGTCTTAGCGGTTCAATCGGATGAACTCATAGAAGATTACGACAAAGATGTGGCCTTGTTAAGCATGGAGGGTTTGGACGCAACCTTTGCTAACAAAATTCAGGGCTTAATGAAACATGCAAATAGAACAAAAGTTTTCACATCCATCGATTACAATGCTTCTCAAATAGCTAGCCTTCTTCGAAGCACTGAACTTCTGATAACTTCCAGGTATCATGCGGGAGTGCTTTCTCTTGCTCATCAAGTTCCCCAAACGGCGATTGGTCATGATCTTCGAATTAAGGATCTTTACGCTGATTTGGGCATAGACGATTTGTTTGTGGATCATGAAGACCCAGATAGATACAAGAAACTAAGTGACAACGTCGAAAAGTTGATCTGCCAAGGTGATTTGATGAGGAACAAACTTCGGGAGGGTTACGAGCAGTACGTTGAGCGTGAAAAACGTAATCCGGCTCTTTTCCGAGCTTTCTTGGAAGCTAACAAGCCTGAGTGGTTAAATTGAAAAAAACAATTCTGCTAACTGGCGCTTCAGGTTTTATCGGTACCCAAATTGCTCGCTATTTCCTCGAAGACGTGGAAACCGTAGTTCTCGCCTTAGTGAGAGCTAGCAATGATTCTGAAGCCAAACGAAAGTTGGAGCGTGAATGGTGGGATTGGCCCGAGCTCGTAAATTCAATAGGGTCAAGAATCGAAGTGGTATGCGGAGATGTTTGCCTTCCTAATCTGGGGCTAAGCGATTCGGAATATGCGGAGATTTCACAAAGAGTTACCCATATTGTAAATACTGCAGCTGATTGGCGCCTGATCTCACTTGAAGAACTAAGGAAGACAAATGTTCAAGGCACGGCAAATGTTATCGAGCTCGCCAGGAAAGCGCATAAACATCACGGCTTGGAACGGTTTTCTCACATATCAACCGCTTATGTTGCCGGCGGCAGAACTGGATTAGTGCCTGAAGATGCGCTGACCGATGAGTTTGGTTTTTTCACGGGGTACGAGCAGAGCAAGTTTGAAGGAGAACTCTTAGTTCAGGCGCTAAAAGCTGAACTTCCAATTTCAGTTTTTCGTCCTTCTATGGTTGTTGGGGATTCGCAAACTGGCGCCATTAAGACCTTCAACACGTTCTATTTTCCTTTGCGTCTTTATTTAATTGGAAAAACTAGGATTTTGCCCGTTAAGAGTTCTCTTAAGATTAACATAATCCCTGTTGATTATGTGGCAAAATCGATTGTCAAATTAACTTTTGACTCCGAAGCGAAAGGGCTAACATTCCACCTCGTAGCAAACTACGAATCACTTCAACCTCTTAGCAAACTGCTCGATTACGTTCAAGACTGGGCCAAAAGTAAGTTGAATGTGAATCTTCCAAAGCCAATCTGCATCGGAATGTCTTCTTCGTCGATGAAGAAATTCCTTCGAATCCAAAGGGTGTTCCAAAAGAAAAATCAGCGAACTACAAACGCGTTAATCTCTATTGCTCCATACTTCAGCGAAAACCGAAGACTTGACCGGAGCAATGTTGACAAATTGCTAGGCAATTATGAGCCGAATTGGGCGGAAATTTTACCGCATCTTTTAGAATACGCCGTTTATCACAGTTTCTTCCACGTATCCGATCGCACTGTTCATGAGCAAGTATTGTTTAGGTTAGAAAGCAAGAGTCACCCAATTACATATTTCGACTTGGTGGAAAATGAAATAATTCCACGAACTGCGGCTGATGTTCGTCAAGAAATTTTGGCAGCAGCAAATGCTCTTCGTGCAATGGGCATAGAATCTGGTGACCGTGTAGCTTTGACCGGGTTAAACAGTACTCGCTATCTTGCTGCAGATGTAGCCATAGGTTTAGTGGGTGCGGTAAGCGTTCCACTTTACTATACTTCGCCCCCACCAGACATTGATCACGTGCTGGAATCAAGTGAATCAAAAATTCTAATGATCGGGATGCCCAGTATATTGGCAAGAGTCGACGAACTAACGGTTGATGTCCCGATTGTTTCTTTCTGTAGAGACTCTCCAACAAAACCCACTTCCAAAAAGGTTCTTTCTTGGCGCGAATTCCTCTCTAAAGCCCCTGAAAACAACACTATAGCCAGAGCGCCAGTGGGCTTTTCAGATATTGCAACCCTGCGATATTCGTCTGGGACTACTGGAAAACCCAAAGGGGCAATTTTCAACCACAGCAACTTGCGCTATATGGCTGAATCAATTGTCTCAATTACCCCTTGGCGCGCAAGAAACCAGAAATCAACTTACCTATCTTTCTTGCCAATGGGGCATGTTGTTGAAGGAATACTTGCTGCATACTCGCCCTACTACTACCCTGCAGCAATTAACATTTACTTTTTAGAAGATTTTAGAAAACTCCAAAAAACGCTTCCACGAGTTAGGCCAACAATCTTCTTTTCAGTGCCTCGCATCTACGAAAAAGTTTGGGAAGGCTTAGAAAATAATAAACTCGGAAAATTCTACTTAAAACAGAAGAAAGGCTTCTTCAAACGGTCGTTGGGTCGAACTCTTAAAGGTGCAATCCTCAAGAAAGCCGGCTTAAACAAGGCCGTACAATTAATTGCAGGGTCCGCAAGCTCTGACGAAAGTTTACTTGAAAATTACCGCGAACTAGGCGTAGAAATTCATAACGCTTACGGTATGACGGAAGCTCCTTTGATAACAATTAACCGTGTTGGCAGAAATCGTCTGGGAACAGTTGGAGAACCGATGTCTATAACGCAGGTGAAAATAGCCGAAGATGGAGAGATCATGGTCAAGGGACCTCAAGTAACAGCTGGCTATTTCGACAAAAGCCTCTCACCTCCATTCAAAGACGGCTGGCTAATGACTGGAGACATTGGAAACCTAACCCCCGAAGGCAGTTTAGTAATTCTAGGGCGCAAAAAAGATCTAATCAAAACGTCTTATGGTAAATGCATCTACTCAGGCAAAATAGAGGACATGTTGCGAGAAATAAATGGTATCTCCGAAGCGATGCTTGTAGGAGAATCCAAGCCCTATTGTGCAGCAATATTATGGGTACCCAAAGAGAAGTGGAGCGAAAAAACAGCAAAAAACGTCGGCGACGCCGTTGAAGAGATGAACAAGCGTTTATCCAACCCCGAGAAAATCAAAAGATGGGCGCTACTGACGAATCCCCTCAGCATTGAGAACGGGGATTTAACGCCAAACCTAAAACTCAAACGCAACATAGTATCACAACGACACGCAAAAGTCATAGACGCCCTATATGGAAATGCTGAAACCGAAAGTGACATGCACATAGGTGGGGCGGAAAAACCAGAGTGATCACGGATGGGGATACGACTCACATTACTGAATTGGTGGATACCCAACTACATCGTCAAGAAAGAGTTGGACGAAGTTTCAATCTTAACTATAGCCTCTCTTCGATCACTGGTCGAGATTTATGCGCCGAATTACGAACCTATGGGAAAAAAGGAACTTTCTTCACCTGCAAAGACTAGACAAGAAAAAAGAGCATTGATGGCAAAAGAACACATCCTACTAGTTGAAGCGCTTGTAAAAGCCGTCGGTGAGGATGAAGCCATTAGGGTTGGTAGGCTGGCTTTGTTTGAAGTTGGGAAGAAACTGGGACAAGATGCACGCGACCTGTTAGGGATCGGGCATGCTACCCACAAGGATCTGGTTAAAGCAGCTAAGGTTCTCTACAAGGTGCTAGATATAGATGTTAACGTTGAGTGGCACGGCAAAGACCGAGCAACCCTTTTCGTGAGGCGGTGTAGCTTTGCAAACGAATATTCAAGGGTAACCTGTGAGATTCTTAGCGCCGCAGACGAGGGTGCCGTAAGCGGATTAAATCCTCACATGAGCATGATTTTCGAGCATCGAATTACTGAAGGGTGCAACAAATGCACAGCTAAAATAGAATTTGATCCAGATGGAGGAAAAGCGGAATTAACGCAATTGTAGTCGGGTCCGGAGCCGGCGGTGCAACAGCTGCTGTTCAACTATCGAAAAGAGGATTCAAAGTAGCAATCCTCGAGGCAGGGCAACCGTTTAGTCCGTTGACACACAAAATATCGTGGCTGAGTCCACTAAGAGGAACGTTCCTTCTGAAAGATGAGAATTCCATTAAAAAGGTGTTTCCACATTACCAAACCATTCGCACAAGCAAAGACCTTGTAATATTTACCGGCGTGACCGAAGGTGGATCAACTTCAATTTCTTGTGGTAATATGGTTAGGGCAGAACGTGGCTTAAGCGAGATCGGACTTGACCTGACCCCAGAATACGAAGAAATAGAGCGATTAATTGCGATTAATCCAATACCACGCGAAAAATGGCGCCCGCTTACTCAACAAATGTTTGACGCAGCCCAGAAACTTGGCTTTTCGCCAAAGCCGACACCTAAAGTAGATGATATCAAGAAATGCGTTGGGTGCGGCTTTTGCGAGTTAGGCTGCGCAACTGGAGCAAAGTGGGACAGCCGACTCTTATACAAAGATTACCTTGGCAAAGGTATTACGATTGAAACGGGATCAAAGGTCGAGAAAGTAATCGTTGAAAATGGGCACTCAAAAGCTGTCTTGGTTTCCGATGGAAAATCGTCGAGACGAGTAGATGCCGACGTAGTGGTGTTGGCGGCTGGTGGAGTTGGTACCGCTCAGATTTTGAAAGCCTCTGGCTTACCTGCTCGCGATAACCTGTGGGTTGATGTAGTCTTAACCGTAGGAGGGGCCTCAAAGAACGCTAAAATGCTCAGCGAAGCACCCATGGCTTGGTTCATCAAAGAAAAAAACTACATCCTTTCCCCCTATTTTGACATTTTATCTTACTGGTTCCACAAACCTTGGAAAGAGGTTCCATTGGAGAACCGGGTAGGCATGATGATCAAACTAGGCAGACACAGAAGAAGGTGCAGTTTCCAAAGATGGAACTGTTATCAAAACACTTTCGGATGTTGACTGGAGAAGTTTGGAAGAAGGAAAAGTCAAAGCAAAAAGTATTATGGAAGCAGCAGGCGTAGAAGGACCTTTTGTTGACGGCATGATTCATGGTGGCCATTTAGGCGGAACTGTTCCTTCTGACTAAAGAGGATGTTTTAACGATGCATCCCTCTTGGTTGCCTAAAGACTTGTGGGTTGCAGATCTTTCTCTTATGCCCCGCTCTCAAGGTTTACCTACTATGCTAACAACAGCCGCATTATCTCTTCATGTTGCAAAGAAAATCATTGAAGAAAATGAACCAAACTGTAGGTGACGAAATGGAATCAACTCGCCGAAATATGAAAGAATATTCCAAGTTCGAGCTCTATTTTGGGAACTTGGCGATTATTCTGTGGATAGCTTTGGGGGCATTTTCTTGTTGGTTCTTTTATCCTTTGAGCGCAATCGGGTTCTTTGCTTTGGCTTCATTTTTGGTCTTTTTTGAACTCGGCAAACATGGCTGCCTGACATGCTACTACTGCAAAACCTGTACAATAGGAATGGGAAAACTACCCGAACTTTTCTTCGCTAAAGCTGGAACTGCGAATGTCAACAAAAAGGCGATGAAATTGTTTCCTTTTATTTATCTGCTAATGAGCCTGCTTCCAATTGCACTTTCAATAATTTCAATTCTGCAAAGTATAGCCATTTCCAAAATCGTAGTTTTGACGGGTCTTCTAATGTTTTCATTTTACTCTGGATTGGTCAGAAGGAAAAATCTACTACCCTAATGCTAGACAAATTCTTTCTTATACGTGAACTCTGCGGGAACATTTTTCTGAAATAACAAAATTTTTTGTATTGAATTTGTGTGCACTTCCCATGCGAAATGACTTCGGGAACGCGTTTTTTGCGAAAAAGTTATAAATTCAGTTTCAGGATACGTTCAATCAGTGCTTATCGGAGAAGGAATTCGTGCCAAAGGTTACTCCACTTGTTTCAGTTATTATACCAACTTACTGCGAAGAGGAGACCATCGAAGGCTGCCTCAAAAGCGTCGTAAATCAGCGATTTGATCAAGGAAGAATCGAAACTATCGTTGCGGATAGTCATAGTCCAGACCAAACCAGGGCATTTGCTGAAAAAAGAGCAGACAAAGTTTTAGATTTGAAGGAACGAGGAGTCGGACGCGCCAGAAATGCTGGAGCAAGGATTGCGGAGGGTCAGTTTCTGCTTTTCTTGGATGCTGATACTTATCTAGAATCAAATTTTGTTTCGGAAATGTATCGTGACTTTTCTGACAAAAGAGTTGTTTGTGTTTCTGGCATTCTGAAAAGTTTGGAGCGGCTCAAACCCTTGGATAATCTGTTTGCAGTTTCCCATTATGGATTCACAAACAAACTCGCCGAGATTTCTGCCCATTTAGGTTTTCCAATGTTTCCAAGCGTTTGCTGCGGCGCACGAAAGTCAGTCTTCGAGAAAGTAGGCGGATTCCGTGAAGACATCGCTTGTGCGGAAGACATCTCTTTTTCGAGAGAGATGGGGAAAGTTGGTAAATGCGTAGTTAACAACAAAGCAACCGCTTACACATCAGTTAGGCGAATAAGCAACTGTGGCAAAAAACAGATGTATTCAATGTACTTCAAAAATTACGTTAAGCTTTACTTAATGCAGCAAAAACCATGGGTGCAAGATTTTCCTCACGTAAATACAACTTAGGGCTACCTGAGCTTTCAGGCTTTTCATTCCAAAAGAAGAAGAATATTGGGAATTGCACACTTCTTCTTCTATCCAACTATTCGCCCATTCTTTAATTGTTGTTATAGTCCTTTGTTTCCGAATTGATTATGGTGCGTGAAATCTTCTATGTTGCGGCGGACTCGAAGGTACTTATTGTACACAGTTGGGTAGCCTAAGCGGCAAGTGTAAGCGATTTTCATGTGTTCTGGAACGTTTAGAATCTTCTTCAATTCTGTTTCCACGGGAGCCGTCGCAAAGGAGCTCAGAATCTGAAGGCTAATTCCTAAGGACTGTGCCATGAGCCAAATGTTCTGCATAACGCAACCTAGACTCATAAAACCCAAGACGTCTCCTCCTGAAGCAGGAGCCCTTTTTCTGGAATCATAAACTACAAGCAGAAGGGTCGGGCTGCCTCGAATAGACTGGGTCAGGGGCATTGGAGCAGTTTCGCGAGCAACCTCTGCAATTTTAGAGGGATCAACCCATGCGGGGGGAAACATTGCGCCTAAAATTCCAGTTTTCTTTTGCAGAAGTTCCTCTTTGGAAAATGAAAGCTGCTCATAATTTTCTCTCAGAAATTCCTCAGAAATGCGGGATCTTATGTTTCCAATTTTCTCCAAAACCTCATTGTCGTCAATAACTACTACCTCAAAGTTCTGCATGTTGTGAGCTGTTGGAGCCCACCGTGCCGCTTCCAAAATCAGGTTCAAATTCTCTTTTGATACTGGCCGATTGGGGTCAAACTTCACTCTTGCAGATTGTCTTTCTTGAATTATGGCTAAGAAGTAACTCATGGTTAAGCCTCTCCTATTTTCAAGACTGCCCTGAAATAAACTTTGGCGGTCATCATTCGCTCAAAAGCCACTGCAGCTTGTTCAAGTGGGAACACCTCCACCATTGGAACAACGTGAGTGAGCACGCTGAAGTTCATCGTTTCTGCCGCGTTTCCTCCGATCCAGCCACTCACGGACCGCACAGCCCGCATTAATTGAGTTGGTGAAATCTGCATGGGTTCATTTGAGAATGTGATGATTATCATTTGGCCATTTCGTGCAAGTCCTTCAACGAGTTCTCCAATGGCTTTGCTGTTTGGTGCTGTGCAGAAAATGGCTCGGGCTCCACCGAGCTTCATTAGTTCTGCTGCTGGGTCCTGAGTATTTGAGTCTATGTAGATTTGGGCGCCGAGCTTGCGCGATAGTTCTTCTTTATCTTTGCCTCGAGAAATGATAGCTACTTTCAAACCGAGCTTCACAGCGAATTGAAGTGCCAAGTGGCCAAGTCCGCCAAAGCCGTGAATTGCAATTAGGTCTCCACCTTTGACTGAGCTATTTTTTAGAGCGCCGAAAGTGGTTGCACCAGCGCAGAGAAGGGGCGCAGCTTCGATTGAGCTGAGTTCGTCAGGGATCGGTGTGAGCACTTCCATGCGGGCGATCATGAATTCGGCATACCCGCCGTCAGTTGAGATGCCTGTTGCAAGGGGGCTTTCGCAGGCCCAGTACTCGCCTTTCAGGCAAGACTTGCATTGGAGGCAATGTCCCCCGCGCCAGCCTACGCCGACTCTTTGTCCAATCTTCAAATGATTTGATTTTGAACCCAATTTGGCGATGGTACCTACAACTTCGTGACCTGGCGTTCTCGGATACGTTAATCCGGGAAAGTGTCCGAATTTGACGATTGCATCTCCATGGCAAACGCCGCAGGCTTCCACCTTGAGAAGTACTTCGTGTTCTTTTGGTTCAGGTACTTCTTTTTGAACTAGCTTAAATTCAGCCCCGGGGGCATTAACCTGGATAGCTTTCATAAATGGCATAAAATTTCCCTAATTCCCTAAACTCCACGTTGGATATAAGCTTGTCAAGAATGTAGAAGCCTTTGAGACTGATTAGTTATTTGGCAAAAGAGAAAAGAGCCAGTCATCGCATATCCAATATGGGTGTCTGTTATTCTTTCAGGGTCTATTCTTGTTCCTGTTCCGTCTTACTCTCAATTTTTAATCTGCCCGAAGTGCGGGTCACAAGTGACTATGGTTTCAAATTACTGCAACTTCTGTGGAGCGTCTGTGCGTCAACAAATTGTTTTGAAAATTTGCCCTAAATGTAAAAATCGAATCCCTGAGGCTGCTCATTTTTGTCCTGAATGCGGACAAAAACAATGACCTTTGCATGAACCGATGCAAAACCAATGATTCTTTAGGCTAAAGTGCCTGAGAACCCTTAAATCCCTAAACTTGGCTCATGATTAATTCTCACTTATCAATAGAGCGTTGAAAATGCAGTTTGAATTAGTGTCACCTTTCAAGCTTTCACCTGGGC
This sequence comes from Candidatus Bathyarchaeota archaeon, assembly GCA_963735905.1. Classification (GTDB taxonomy): domain Archaea; phylum Thermoproteota; class Bathyarchaeia; order Bathyarchaeales; family Bathycorpusculaceae; genus JADGNF01. The sequence continues at coordinate 426,041 of CAVTMS010000007.1, forward strand.
AATCAGTAGCTGTAGAGAAGTTAGCGAAGAATTTCTCCACGAAAGATAAGCAGACTCTTCTCGGTATCACTGGCAGCGGCAAAACCTTCGTCATGGCAAATTTAATTAATAAACTGCAGAAACCCACTTTGATTTTAGCTCATAACAAAACTTTGGCTGCTCAACTCTACGCTGAGCTCAAAGAGCTTTTCCCTAATAACCGCGTGGAGTATTTCATCAGTTTCTACGATTACTATCAGCCTGAATCATACATGCCCGCAAGTGACATGTACATCGAAAAAGACTCAAGCGTAAACGAACAAATCGAGAAAATGCGAATGCACGCCGTCTCGAGCATAGTCAGCCGAAACGACACGATAATAGTCGCCAGCATCAGCTGCATATACAGCTTAGGCAACCCAGAAGACTTCAAACTCATGGCAGTCGGCTTAGAAGTTGGCAAACAAATGAACCGACAACAGTTGATCAACGCCCTCATCGACATGCAATATGAACGTAATGACATGGTGCTCGAACCCGGCAGATTCAGAGTTCGCGGAAACGTAATAGATGTCGTTCCAGCTTACGAGAAAGACATTTTACGAATCGAACTTACTGGCAGCGAAATCGGAAAAATAAAAGAAGTAAACGCCATAACCGGCGACTCCAAAGGAGCAATTGATAAAATTACGCTTTACCCTGCAAGGCAGTACGTGGTTCCTCAGGAAAAAATTGAGCGTGCGTTCGAGCACATAAAGCAGGAACTTTCAGAACGAATCAAAGAGCTTCCTCCTCTTGAAGCCCAGAGGCTTAAGCAACGAACCAATTATGACCTTGAAATGATTAAAGAAGTTGGATTCTGCGCAGGCATTGAAAATTACAGCAGGCATTTTGATGGACGCCGCGCTGGTGAACCACCATTCACGTTGATAGATTATTTCCCCAATGATTATCTGCTCATCATAGATGAAAGTCACCAAACCATTCCGCAGTCACGTGCCATGTACAATGGAGACTACGCACGCAAGAAGAATCTTGTTGACTTTGGTTTCCGATTGCCGAGCGCTTTTGATAACCGACCTCTCAAGTTTGAAGAGTTCGAAAAGAAAATGGGCAAGACTCTCTTCGTATCTGCAACCCCAGCTGAATATGAGCTGGAGAAGAGTGGTCCGCCCGTTGAATTAATTACTCGACCCACTGGACTCTTGGATCCAGTAGTTGAAATGTACCCAATTGAGGGACAAATGAAGCACCTCATGCAAGAAGCGAAGATGACAATTGACCGGGGCGATCGCGTCTTGGTTACAACACTCACCAAAAGGATGGCCGAGGACCTTACAGATTACCTTGTCAAGGAAGGCTTTCGCGTCAGGTACCTGCATAGCGAAGTTGACAGTCTTGACCGCATAGAATTAGTTAGGCAACTTCGTGTGGGTGACTTCGATATTCTCGTAGGAATTAACCTATTGAGAGAAGGTTTGGATATTCCAGAAGTTGCGACGATTTTCATCTTAGACGCTGACAAAGAAGGTTTCTTGCGTGACGAAAGAAGTCTAATTCAAACAATTGGTCGTGCGGCAAGAAACGTTAACGGAAGAGTCATTCTTTACGCTGATGTGAAAACTCAGTCAATCAAACGTGCCATGCAAATTACCAAATATCGCAGACAATTTCAGACGCGTTTTAACAAAGTGCATGGAATTACGCCAGCGACCATAAAGAAGAGCGTTTCTAAGAAAGAAGGGACGATTAAGGGCATTAAACACTTGGCGAAAACTGACGTTCAGAGACAGATTATCGAATTTGACGCTGAAATGAGGGAAGCAGCAGAGAGGCTTGACTTCGAGAAGGCAATTCAGCTTCGGGATACTATTCAGGAATTGAACAAGTCGCTGGCTTTTAAGATCAAAAGTGAAGAAAACCGATAGAAAATGCCGTCAACTTGGCAATAAAGTTGAAAAGCATCAGAATGAAACAGGGTAAACTCCAAAAAAGTGTAAAAACTAGGTTATAGTAATGCGAGATTCAATTTCAGTTAGGGGCGCACGTGAACACAACCTTAAAAATATCGACGTGGAGCTCCCCAGGAACAAGTTAATAGTGATTACTGGGCTTTCTGGATCTGGAAAGTCCACTCTTGCCTTCGACACAATATATGCCGAAGGTCAAAGACGATATGTAGAAAGTTTGAGTGCTTACGCTAGGCAGTTTTTAGGTCTCATGGACAAGCCCGATGTTGATTCTATTGATGGGCTTTCGCCAGCTATTTCGATTGAACAAAAGAGCACTAGCAAAAATCCTCGTTCAACGGTTGGGACAGTTACTGAAATTTACGACTACCTTAGGCTGCTTTTTGCTCGAATAGGCACGCATCACTGCCCCAAGTGCGACAGTTCCATCCGCCCACAAAGTCCCGAGAATATTACTAGCCTGGTAATGTCGGAAAAAGGTAAATCACTTGTTTTTCTTTCTCCAATAATAAGAGGAATAAAAGGAACTCATGAGCAGGTTTTCGAAGACCTCAAGAAACAAGGGTTCACTAAAATCCGTGTTGACCAGAAAATCTACGATTCTGATTCCATAAAAGAAGAGCTCAAACTTGTGCGTTACGAGAAACATTGGATCGAGGCTGTAATTGACACGGTCAAGATTTGTGATGAAGAACGTAGCAGAATAGCCGAAGCAGTAGAACAGGCACTTCTGAATGGAAAGGGAACAATGATTGTGATAGATGCTTCGAGCACTGATGCTGGAAAGAAGAAGGAACTCGAGCGTTCTGAGGGAGAAACCATGTTCAGCACATTTGGTGCGTGCCCAAATCACCCGGAAATCGTGTTTGAAAGCTTGGAACCTCGTATGTTCTCCTTCAACTCTCCGTGGGGTGCTTGCCCAACTTGCCATGGACTTGGAGAAATTACCGAAGTCTCACCAGATCTCGTTATCCCAGACAAAACTAAGTCAATTATGGACGGTGCAATTGCAGTCTATGGCAAAATGGAGCTTAGTTGGAGAGCTCAGCAGCTTTCAGTTGTCGGTAGCAAGTATGGATTTGACCTTTTCACTCCAATCAAAGACTTATCTGAAAAACAGCTCCAAATTCTTCTCTTCGGTGACCACGAACCCATAAACGGAAATTGGTCAAACGGCGCAAACATGTGGATGCGTGAGGGTTGGGAAGGCGTCGTTAACCAAACAATGAGGCTTTACCGTCAAACTGAAAGTGAATGGCGAAAAGAAGACATTGAATCATTCATGAAATCGCGAGTTTGTAATACATGCAAAGGAAAGCGCTTGCAGCCAGTTGTTCTCGCAGTCCGGATCTTGGATAAGAGCATTATTGATGTTACTGATTTGTCGATTGAGCAAAGTGTCGATTTCTTCAAAGGACTGCCCTCGCTTTTAAACGAGAAAGAAATGACAATAGCCAAACAAGTTCTCAAAGAAGTCAATGAACGATTAGGATTCCTCAAAAACGTTGGCTTAGGCTACCTGTCACTTTCTCGAGCCGCAAGGACTCTTTCGGGTGGGGAAGCTCAACGAATCCGGTTAGCAACCCAAATCGGCAGCAACTTAATGGGCGTACTTTACATTTTGGACGAACCCAGCATAGGTTTGCATCAAAGAGATAACGCAAAACTCATCAGTACTCTTCATAGATTACGCGATTTGGGGAACACGCTGATCGTTGTTGAGCATGATGAAGAAACCATGCGTAACGCCGACTACATAGTGGACATGGGACCTGGAGCTGGCGTACATGGAGGTCATATTGTCGCAGAAGGTACTCCTTTAGAGATTATGAGCAATAAAAGAAGCTTAACAGGCAAATATCTTTCAGGAGACCTGCTTATTGAAATTCCCTCAACTAGAAAGCAACCAATCGGTTACATCACAGTAGAAGGGGCAGAAGAGAATAACTTGAAAACTCTTACCGTGAAGCTTCCGTTGGGTGTGCTTTGCGGAATAACGGGTGTTTCGGGTTCGGGAAAAAGCACCTTGATGAACCAGACTGTTATGCCTGCATTGCGAAAAGAATTCGGAGAACAAGTTGACAACGTAGGCAAATACGAATCCTTGCAGATTCCCTCAATCGTGAAAAATGTTATTGTCATTGATCAAGACCCAATTGGACGGACTCCAAGGAGCAACCCTGCTACTTACACGAAGCTCTTTGATGAAATTAGGCGGATTTTTGCAGCAACTAAAGAAGCCAAGGCACGTGGGTACAGCGAAGGTAGATTCAGCTTTAATGTCAAAGGTGGCAGGTGCGAAACCTGTCAAGGGGACGGTGTTCTTCGGATAGAAATGAACTTCCTTCCCGACGTTTATGTTCAATGCAGTGAATGCAAAGGCAAACGATACAATAAAGAAACCCTCAGCATTGTTTACAAGGGGAAGAATATCGCCGAAGTACTTGATATGACTGTGGAGGAGGCAGCGAAGTATTTTGAAAACATGCCTGGTCTATCAAGGAAACTTCAGACCTTGCTCGACGTTGGCCTTGGTTACATTAAGCTGGGGCAAAGCTCTACCACACTATCTGGAGGAGAAAGTCAGCGCATAAAGATCACTCGTGAACTAAGCAAAAACAAAAGCGGACACGTTGTCTACATGCTAGATGAGCCCACGACAGGATTGCATTTTGACGATACTAAACGCTTGATAAAAGTTCTAAATAGACTTGTTGAAAAAGGAAACACTGTTTACGTCATTGAGCATAACTTAGACGTAGTAAAAAGCTGTGACTACTTGATTGATCTGGGGCCCGAAGGTGGAGCTGCAGGAGGAGAAGTCCTTGCGATTGGAACACCTGAGGAAGTTTCCCAAAACTCAAATTCGTACACAGGAAAGTTTCTGCAAAAGATGTTTAGTCACGGAAGAAATTGATCATAATCAGTTGGCGAAACGAGTCAAATGATTACAATTGCTGACCCATCCGAATTCAAGAGCTGTGAAATTCCCACTAATCCAGGGGTTTATCTGTATAAGGATGAAAAAGGCGAAATCCTCTATATTGGCAAAGCCAAGAGTCTGCGTTCACGAGTTAAAAGTTACTTCTCAGCGACTGACAAACCTGCCAAAACTCGGCAGTTAGTTTGCAGAATCAGAAACATTGATTGGATAATTGTTAACAGCGAAGTAGAAGCGCTTCTTCTGGAAAACAAGCTTGTCAAGCAGCACTCGCCAAAATACAATATAAGTCTAAAAGATGCAAAAACATTCGCTTACATTGCTTTCACCCGAGAAACGTATCCAAGAATACTTACGAGCCGCAAAGTATCAAGAAAATTGGAGTCTTTTGGACCATACACAGACGGATTCACTCGGCAAGATCTTCAAAGACTCGTTGTTCGTGTCTTTAAGCTTCGAGTTTGCAAGAAGTTGCCGAAACGGGCTTGTCTGAATTTTCATATTGGTTTGTGCTCTGCTCCTTGCGTAGGAAACGTTTCAGAAAGTCAATATGGGGAACTGATGGATAAGGCGAGATCCTTTCTAAATGGAGGGTTCGAGCAGACAACTGCCTTGCTAAATTCGCAGATGCAGGAAGCAAGCTGCGAGCAGAAGTTTGAACGGGCTCTTGAACTTAGAAATCAAATAGCTTCAATTCAATTACTGACCGAACGACAAATAGTTGATAAGGAAAGGCGTTTCGATCAAGATGTGCTAGCTTTCAGACAACTTGGCGAAAAAATGCTTGCAGTTCAAATGGGCGTTCGAAAAGGCGTGTTGCTTGGTAAAAAAGAGTTTTCAATTGATCTTCAACCTCAAATTGAGCAAGAATTCCTTAAAGCGTTTTACGCTTCAAACCAAATTCCTCGAGAAATTCTTCTGAATAGGTCATGTTGGGAAGCCGCATCTGAGAGGGAAGCGTTGGAAGAATTTCTTTCCTCAAAACGGGGGGCTCCAGTTACATTGATAATTCCTAGGCGGGGCAACAAGTTTGCACTTGTGAAATTGGCAGAAAAGAATCTCGAATCCACTTTGAATGAAGATAGCGCACTTGTTGATCTTCAATCTGCCCTCAATCTTCCAGTTCTTCCGAGAATTGTGGAGTGTTTTGATGTTTCTAATTTGGGGCAAGAACACGTTGTGTCCGGCATGGTACGTTTCACAGACGCAAAACCTGACAAAAGCAATTATCGCAAATTCAAAATTAAATCGGTGGCTGGACAAGATGATTTTGCCTCAATGCACGAGGTAGTTTCGAGAAGATACAAGAGACTCTTAGAAGAGAAAGACCCAATGCCTGACCTCATCGTAGTCGACGGAGGTCCGGGGCAGGTTAGCGCGGCCAAAACCGCTTTGGAATCATTAGGACTCCAAATTCCCCTAATCGGCTTGGCTAAAGAGAGGGAAGAAATTTACTTGCCCAATGAATCTGCTCCGCGGCAGTTTGACAAAAATAGTCGAATGATGCTTTTCCTACGGAAAATACGTGACGCGACACACAAGTTTGCATTAGGTTACAACCAAAAACGACGAGAAATGAAACTCAGAAGACGAATTCAAAGAGACCTAAGCTTTTACATAGACTATTGCACAATCCTTAAAACCTGTTTTTCTCAACAATTAGCAGGGAGTTTTTCAAATGGACAAAATTGACTGTAAGAAAGAATTCAAAGACTTGTATCGTCCATCTTCGAAAAAAGTGGCGGAAATTGACGTCCCTGATTTTAATTTTGTATTGGTAGATGGCAAGGGTGACCCTAACACTTCACAAGACTACAGAAGATGCCGTTGAAGCTTTGTTTACTGTTTCTTACACCCTCAAATTCATGATTAAGAAGGGAAATCAAGCAGTAGACTATGATGTCATGCCTCTAGAGGGTCTTTGGTGGGCGGACGACATGAATGATTTCGTAGCTGGAAACAAGAACCTTTGGAAATGGACCGCTATGATTATGCAGCCGAAGTTTGTTAATGAAGCATTGTTTAGGGAAGCTGTCGAGCGAGCAAAGAAAAAGAAGAATTTGCCTGCCCTTCCTAAACTTCGATTCGAATGTTTCCATGAAGGCTTATCGGCGCAAATATTACACGTCGGCCCATATTCCGCTGAGAAAGCAACGGTTGAAAAAATCCACGCCTTTGTCAAAGAAAATGGCGGGGAGCTCACCGGAAAACATCATGAAATCTATTTGAACAACCCTGGAAAAGTTGCACCTGAGAAGCTGAAAACTATAGTCAGGCAACCAATGAAGAAAAAGAGCTGATTCGAATCAAGAACTCGCGGATTCACCTACTCTCTTTTCTTTTGTTTGGTCTTTGTTGATTTTTCCAGAGGAAATTTATAGGGCTGTTATAATTAGCCTCTCAGCCTACCCGGTGCGTTTCAATGATTGTTAAGAATGTCCTTGACTTAATTGGCAATACTCCGTTAGTTGAAGTGAGACGGCTGAATCCTAATCCGAACGTTGAAATGTACGTCAAATTAGAAAAATCCAACCCTGGTGGTTCGGTCAAAGACAGAATCGCCAAATATATGATTGAGCAAGCTGAAAAATCAGGACAATTAACAAAGCAAAAAATCGTCATTGAACCCACGAGTGGAAACACGGGAATAGGGTTAGCAATGGTTTGCCGTGCCAAGGCATACGACTTAGTTTTAGTAATGCCTGAAACAATGAGTCTAGAAAGGCGCCAAATCCTGATCGCACTTGGCGCCCAGATAATGTTAAGCGACGGATCAAAAGGGATGAACGGCGCAGAAGACTTAGCACATGGAATTGTAGACCGAAACCCGGACAAGTATTTCATGCCCAATCAATTTGCAAATCAAGCTAATGTTTTGGCTCATTACGAAACCACTGGCGAAGAAATTTGGCGAGACACAAAAGGTCGAGTAACTCATTTTGTCGCTGGCATTGGCACAGGCGGCACACTGATGGGCGTTTCAAAACGGCTTAAAGAACATAATCCGAACATAAAAATAATTGCTGTACAACCCGAAGTAGGCAAAGCGATTCAAGGTTTGAAAGACTTGCAGACCCAATATGTTCCATCAATTTGGCATCAGGATCTAGTAGATGAGATACATTACGTAAATCCTAAAGATGCTGATGAAGCAGCACGACTGCTTGCTTTACAGGAGGGAATATTCGTAGGTTCCAGCTCAGGGGCAATTTTCTCGGTCGCTATGAAGAAGGCAAAAGAAATTGAAAATGGTTTAATGGTTGCAATAGCTCCGGATGGCGGCGAGAAATATTTGAGCACCACTCTTTGTGACCCAAATCTGTGCCTTGAATGTGTCAAGAAATTTGGGCTTCAATGTTCATATCGAGATGGAACGCCCATTATGAAGGCTGACGCCCCAAACGCGTAAATCAGAAATTTGAATCGTCGTTAGATACTATTCTTGGTCGCTTAAGGCACGAGAAAATCTCTAGATTGGGCATAATTTGGGAAAGATTTGGTAAAAATCTTAAATGCTAACTGATCAAATACTTACTTAGAGATTCTAAAAACTCTAAACTGAAGGAGACCCTAAAATGAAGCGCAAAGAAGTGTTTACTTTGGACTTGGCTAAAGTAGAAGGCGACGGAGAAATCTCATGTCCAAAATGTGGAACTGCCATTTCCCCCGATGATGACACTGAAGGAACCTACTCGATTGTGGAACCCAAAGTCAACAGTCGCGGTTTGAAAGAGCTAGTTATTCAATGCAACAGATGTGCCAGTAAACTTGTTCTGACTGGTTTTTCTCTTCTTGATAAGCTGGGCCGATAAAACCCTAATTTTTGTTATGTGCGGGCTAGTCTTGAGCCACTTTTGAACCTTGGCTTAAGTTAAGCATCCCGGTTTGAAACGTGGAAAACGTGGCAAATGCGGCCGCGATAAATGAGTAACTTATCGTTTATCCCATGAGTGCAATCATTGATCTTACCTGAGATTTAGAAGTTTGCTGCGCCTTTTTTCTCTGAGCTGTCAAACCATTTCCAAAGCTCATCGGTGGTTTTTTCCGAACAACCAGCATCGGCTACTATTTTCTGGAATTCGAGTTCTGCTTTTTTGCTCTGATGCTTTAACCTTTTTTTGTTGGGAAAATTAGAAATAGAATTATTGTTATTGGTCAAGTTGATGTTTCTCCCTTTTGTAGCTATGCTGTACGAGCATACAGTATGTCTTTTTTAGACATATTTCTCGTGATTTCTTATTGTCTAAACAGCCACATAAACCCTCACACATAACTTAAGCATATCAAGACATATCCGGAAACCCCCGCCTTCATGCTCAAGAACATACCGACATGTGAAACATTGTTCAGGAACTAGGTTTCCAACGAAAGTTTTTCCTTTTTTGGAACTTGTACAACAACTGGGCACGAAAACTATCTAAGTTCCATAAGAGATTGGAAAAAAATAACAATGAGCTACACTACAGTACAAATTCAAGTCCGGCAAGATTCTTCAATAGCCAGAACATGAGACATTTGTCTATTAATATTGTCAATTCGTTTCTTGCATTGAAAAGTTGTTGTAACCAATTGTCACTCACATAAATTAAAAAACAAAATGGGGCATCATTTATTCGGTGGAATTATGAAAGAAAATTTGGAATGTCCACGATGTAGCTCAACCTTCGAAAACGATAAAGAACTACATTCCCATTTACGTGAACATTATGAACCACCAATAGGTGCATAATAGTAAAGACTGCAAGAGCAAGGAGATTCTCGTTTCACAGAACATTGACTGCAATTTCTGATTCAATCTATCGAAAAATATCTTTTCAGCTTTTCGGTAAAGAGATAACCTATACAGCCAAGAAAATAAACAAAAGGAGTTAGGTAAGCTAAACCTGTTTCTATAAACGGGTATAATCCGCCATATTGAACCCAATATACTGTGTGTCCAGAAAACAATTGAGACAATACAGAGTAGTACATGCCTAAGACATTTCTCTCGTAGAAAACAAAAAACTCAAAAAGCGTGACCATGTAAACAATCATTGCATACCATAAATATTTTGAACGAATACCAACCAGCAGCACAATTGAAGCAACTAAACCAAACAGAGTAAAAATTGGAGCAAAAACCAAATAAAGATTATGAACCGCCGAGGATACTGTGGCACCTGCACCGGCAAAAGCAAGAAATACAAGGTTTTGAAACCCAAAAGTGAAAGACAAGATACCAAACGCTACTGAACTAAACACCGTTAAGATTGCAGTAATGTTTACCGCAGTTGGAACACCCACAGGTATTTTATCCCCTACTTTCCATCCACCATTAATGTTTATTTGGTCCAGGATTTTTGATGGAAAGAGCTTACCTTTTCATTCCGCGTCCTTACAAAGATACTCTTTGAAACGGAATTCTGATGTATTTGCTGACAAATTTGTGAAAATTTCCTTTTCTAACTCTTGACCAATCTTTAATCCGTGTCCTGTCATTTTAAAAGCAACATAATTTGATCCAGGTGTATTGCAGGGTCTAAGTCGGAAAAGTTTCCAACAGCGAGATTGAGGCGTAAGACCTTGGATAAAATAGAAGAAGATGGCTTAGAGAAAACTTTACTCTCTTACTCTGGAAACTTGGCTAAATAGATGTATTCCCTTAAACAGCTTTGTAATAGGTTTCAGGTCCGTTAGGTTTCTGCACTATTCTAAACACAACAGCCCCTTCTTTTGTCAGTTTATCTAAGGCATTTTGAACAGCAAGCACGTCAACCATACTGTGAAAGAGTGCTCCAAGGTCCTTTATGTTGGTGTTATATCCTAAACCTTCCATTATTCCAAAAAAACTGAACGGTCTCTGGCTTTTCTTCAAGAATACAAGTATCTGTCCTTCAAGCGTGTGGCTTGTTCTTCCAGCATCCCATTCTTCATTACTTATTGACATGCAAATCCCAATACAGTATGGGCTTCAACACGATTTAAGACTTATCTCTATTATTTTTACCCTAAACACAGAAACTAGGTAAAGAAAGAGCAAATTTTATTGTCAAATCACTAACTATTTTGGAAGAACATTTAATTTTCAGCAAAAGAATATTGAAGGAGCGAGAGAGAGAGGAGTCTTGGATAGAACAGTAGCATTATACATTATGCATGAAATTTTAGTTGATTTTGATAATTCTATTGTTGCTGGGAATATGCATATGACTTATGATGCAAGATTCTCCAAGTTTCCTGAAGATCTTGTGATTAGGATAAGACATGATTTAGATGATAACCATCTTAAAATTATTTTGCCTATTGTGGAAAAGCGTAACTTGAAACTTGTCAAATTAGAAGAGGCTTTTGTAATTCATTAGTAAGATACTCTGGGCAATCGCCAACTAGAAATGAAGGACTAAACAGCTTCTATTGTATACTTTTTCACTTCACCAGCATTCCAAGGGGTTTTAGTATTCTTCTGTCTCTTTTCCAGACGTTGAAGGTGCATTGACTCCAACAGTAGCTACTGCCTTTGTAGATGCAGTCTCTACATTCTGAAAATTCAAATCTCTGCTTATTCACAAAGACTTCCTTGGAGAAATAACAATGTACGGCTGGATTTCTGCTTTTCTAGATCTTGTCACATCTTGATTTTCATTTCGCAAACATTCAGGAGTTTAGTGCGAACTATTTTTGAAAAGCGTTAAATTTTGATTTAACTATCTTAAATCATGTTCCACAAGAAGCAGCCTGTGAAAGCACTTGTTGATTCTGAAGAGAACATAAAAAAATGTCTTTGCTCTGAGTGCCCCACAAACCCTGAGAACGGATTGTTCTGCGTAAGAGGCATAACTTCAAAACCAATTAATCAAGTTAGAGCATTAGGGTGCAATTGCGCTTTTTGCTCTATCTTTCATGAATACAAACTTTCAGGATGCTATCTTTGCCTAAACAAAGCAAAAGTGAGAAGATAGGACAACTTTTTCTCTTTACAAACATTCCAAACTAACTTACCAAGTTCCTTTCTTTGAAGAACTCAATTGCTTCTTTCTTGTCAGGGTAATTGAAATCTTTGTATAACAATTCAATTAGGTTTTCTAAAGCAATCCATCTTACCGCCAAAACATTATCCTTTATCTCTGAAACAGTTCTCCAAGGAATATCTTCTTGAATCAAAGCAGGGTCCACATATTCCTTCACTTTGTAGTAGTATAATCTGCTTTTCTTCTCGTACAGTTTGCTTGGTGCTAAGAGAATAACTAGTACTTCTTTGCCATTATGCTAATTCACATCTAGTCCAACATCAATTAGTCTTGCTAATTGGTTTCTGTAAGGGTTGAAAGTTGTACTGTAAGAGATGTCTGATGTGTACTTAATTTCAAAAAAGACAAGCAACTTATCAATTTCAATAAATGCATCTACATGAGTGCGTGATTCTAATGGTTTATTTGTTTTAAGGTGTTCAGCAGATTTCTCTCTTACGTATCTTATTGGGTGAATCTTGGCTTCATTCTTGATCCATTTCAAATAGCCCGCTGGAGGGCTAAATTGACGTTCCAGATCTACACTTACTACATTCTCGTCATAGGGACTGATGCCGGCATAACCAAGAATCTGGTCAGTAGTTAAGCCTACTCTATTTAGGCTCAACACTAAGGGAGCGAAGGTGTAGAAAGTAATTAGTTCTTCGGCTTTGTCATACTTATTTGAGAACGCCTCAACATTTTTTGTTTCCCTTGCAGTGTTTGCATTTTCAACCAAAGCCTTGAGTTTCTTAAATTCTCTCTTCTGGTGGTTTGAAGGATGTTAGGATTGCTTCTTCAAAAAGCAATTTCATATTAGCTTGTTACATGGTTAATAGTATTTGATTTTTCACTTATTAGATATCGCATTTTCTTGATTAATTAGTTCAATAATGAATAGTTGTTGTACAAATTTTTGATCATTATTTCTTGTTCACAAAGTTTTTATTTAAACTTAATTGAAGTGTTTCTTTGGGTGGGCGAATCTTGCTCAAATTTACATTCCCATCCCCAAAACACACCCAATCTCCTCTTTAGGCAGCAAGATTCGCTACCCTCATTAATAATAACCAAAACTTCCACTTGACAAGCGTTCTCAAGAATGCACGGCTGTTATTAGAAGGTAGCCCAAGGACTAAGGGTGGAATTTCCTAATCCCTGGGGGTAAGGAGCCCTTCTCCTTTATCCTTCTCCAATCAACTTAGCAGAAAACACAATAAAAGCTATGCTTCAAAAAAGGAATATGTCAACACTAATCTTTTTTCATTTCATGAAGCTTTCCAAGACCTGGTTTTGTTCTTCTAGTTTTTCTTTGCAAATTAGCGAAGTTTGCTTCTCAAAAAATGTTAAGTGCATTTTTGAACCAATAACTGATTGGGAAGGGCATGATGAGTGATGCTTGCGTCATGTGTTTCCCAAACCCTTCAACCTTCTTCCCCAGCAAGCATTACTTCCCCCTTCTCTCCATTTTCACTTACAAACATCGCAGGAAATCACAGGCAAAGTAATCTTTCAGAAACGGATGAAGAATTGACTATTCATAATGAAATACTTTATCCACCAATCAGCAAAGAGTGAGACAATTGAGAAGACCTGAAGCATTAGCAGTGTTGCACGAAATCTTTGATATTTGCAAAGAGTCAGTTATAATGAACTGCGTATCTTTGGATTCCCAAGAGACTCATGCAGTTGAAGAATCCAATAGTTTTAAAATAAGAATAAAATGCAATTTAGATGGTCAATCTAGAGACTACATTAAGCTTATCTTGGAAAAGCATCAGATAGACATGATAGAGGAAAAAGAATTCGTAATTCTGTACTCTAAAAACTAAAAGCATCAAGTTGCTTTCAGCTTTATGCTTAGGCATTTTAGAAAGTAAATATTAGGACCAGGAGATATTGTGAGACGGAGAACTCAAGCTCCTATACTCTTCTCCAAAGATCCTAACAAACCCTTAATCTCAAAGAAAGAACTTTATATTTTATGAATTGGAAATCCACATTTATATTTGGTTTAGCTATTTCGGTTTAATTCTTTTTCACTTCACAGTCACTCCAAAAAGTGAGTGCCTTCTCTTCAAAATAAATTTCATAACCGAAGTTAAAAATACAACTATTTAACTAAATTTCTGTCAATTTTATTCTCGCTTGCGGTGGTTCATTGGTTCCTTCAAAATTTGTGCATTTTCGCCAATATGAGTTTAGAGTTCTACGCATTATGACGTCTGATCGAATACTGCATTGGAAAAAGACAAATTTCCCATTTTCACTGTAACAAGTCTCAAGATGCTTACACGCATAACACTGAGCATATCCCTTACGGAACGAAACAGGTTCAGTTGGCATTGATTGCGCCTCAATAATTAACTGAGCACGGTCTAGAAAATGAGCCCAGGTGAACAGTCCGACGAGTTCCTATCATAATGTTTAGGAGGACAATTACGATAGGTGTTCACCCAGACTCAAGTATATAGTAGAATTCAAACTATTCTAAATAGTTTCTTGGATTAATAATGTAATGATAGAATAGTTTCTATGTTTAAGGTAAAAAGAATAATATTAAGAGAATAATAATTGTAAATGCAAAATAGGTAGTTTATTGATGCATCAATAAAACTCTTAAGAAAAAACTAATAAGAAAATCTGTCAAATACCCAACTACCGCTTCCATCGTTATGAGCTCAAAATAAAGGAAAGAGATTGAATGAATGGGCAGATATCCAAGCGGTTGAGTAATTCTACCTACGGCGAGTCGCTGGTGACGTTTTCTTTCTTCTTGCGCGGTTTATAAATTACACCTGCAATGAACAAAACAATCCCAACGATGGGTAATACGAGTGCAACTTCTTGGCGTCTTGCAAAATAGAGGACAAGGCCCACAACAATTAATATTCCCCCAATTCCAAGGAGTCGCCCTTTGTTTGTTTGATAATAATCTTTCATGTCCACCACTTTTCCCACCTCCTCCTCGGAGCTTCCAACTTTGCTACTTCCACTTTGTTAGTATTTCCTCTCGTTGAAAAGCCGCTGTGCTTACGAAATAAAGAGCGATATCAATCGCGGAAAGGATACCTGAGATTATGAGAATCCCGTTTATGTCTAGACTTATTATGCGTATTTCGCTAGCTAAATAAATTGCTAAAAATGGCAAGAAAATAAATATCCCAAAACTATTAGCGCTGCGAACGTCGTTAACTCTCGATGAGACAATAACGCTGAATAGCACACTCATAACAACCGCGACAGGAACTAGGACCAGCAGCAAAACGCCAAATGTCCAATTTGGAAAATAATTATAGCCAAGCTTTCCGAAAGTCACCGCATCAACGCCAACCATAAAAACTGTCGCTCCAGCATACATTGCAGCTAAAGTTGGCAACAGTGCAGCAATTGCTTTTCCAAGCAAAATCTCTCCGTCAGTAAGAGGGGTAGCGAGGAGCGGTTCTAAACTCTTCTCGATTTTTTCGCCGACTATGCTGTAGGAAGCAATTCCTAATGGAATGTACGCCGCTCCAATGACAATAAAGAATGAAAATGAATTTAATAGGTTTGGAAGATTTGCAGTTGAGAGGAGCCCGGCGTTTCGTTGTCCAGCAAACTCTAGTATGGCTGGAAAGAGAACTGAAATTATAATGGGAAAAACGATAATTGAGTACAGAATATTTTTCTGATGTCTAAATATTTTAAAATCTCTTGATGCAACAAGCCATGCTTTTGATAATCTCATGCGGACTCCCTCACAAGCTTCAGATAGGTATCTTCCAAAGTCGAACCCACAACATTAATGGCCGAAACGTGACCTCCAGCCAGCACGAGGGATTCTACAACTGGCGAATTCTCTTTATCAGGATCCACCACATCAAACGTTACCTTGTTGCCGTCAACAGTGAGGTTTCTAAGCGACAACTTCTTTAAAGAGTTTAAAACGGCGTCGTTGACTTGCTCCAATGTGATAACTGTGCTTTTGCCATGAACAGATCGTTCAAGTTCATCAGGAGTGCCTATTGCCCGAAGCTTCGTGTTCAGAATAGCTATTTTATCACATATCCTCTGGGCCTCATCGAGGTTGTGGGTGTTTAAGAAAATGGTTTTCTTCTGCTTTTTCAACTCAAGAATAAAGTCCCTGACTGTTTTCGCCGATTCTGGGTCAAGGTTTGCGGTTGGTTCATCCATGAAAAGGATTTCTGGCTCATGAATGAGAGCACGCGCGATTGCTAGTTTTTGCTTCATTCCTTTAGAAAAAGTTCCTGCTAACACGTTTCGCTTATCCCAAAGCCCCAACATATCGAGGAAACGTTGAATATTTTCTTTCCTTTGAGCGGTAGGGCAATCGTATATTTTTCCGTAGAAGTCGAGGTTATCGTAAGCGGTCAAATTTTCGGATAACCCCACATTATCAGGAACCAATCCGATGATTTTGCGTATCTTGAGTGAATCTTCCTTGTTGCCTATTTGGTATCCACCCACAGTAGCGTTTCCGCTGGTTTTTGAGATTAGGCAACAAAGCATTCTAATGGTGGTGGTTTTTCCCGCACCGTTTGGTCCGAGGAAACCGAAGACTTCGCCGTCGTTTACATGTAGGGTGAGGTTGTCTACTGCTGTTAGATCTCCGAATTTTTTGGTGAGGTTGTCAGTATCTATCAATGCGATTACCTTTTGGATTGAACGATGCCGATTGTTTGTTAGTTGGTTAATGGTAAATAAATAATGTTGTGCAGGGTCTCTTCTAACATTTAATCGCAAAATTGGTTAAGGCCCAATGCCAGCCAAGAAAAGAGGGGGAAAGAGCAGGATAAATTCTCCTCCAAATAGGCGTATCCTGTCGGACTTGAATCGATGGGTTTCCTCATTAATCTTGCAAGAGCATGAACTTGAAACCTTGGAACTCCAATAGTTTCACTGATACTTGGTAATTTTGCGTGTTAACCTGAGGGTTCAAAGGATAAATGAAATGCAACTAATAGAAAGAGTCAGAAAGCAGTAATTCTCATTGGAATAGCTTTATTTACCGAAATAAGACCGTGGCGGGTGGGGAGGGATTTGAACCCCTACCTGAGTGGTGATGTCACCCGCAAAGTCCCGTTTTTTTCGGTATCAATAGCCGCGCACGCCTAATTAGGAAACTAGGTTTTGGGAACATAAAGAATTCACGTTGTGCTGAGGGAGTTCAGCCCAGTTCACCTCTGAGATCACTTTAGTAGAAAATTTTAGTGAATACTTAGATAGCAACTTTCTTAGTTAAAAAAGGATCAAGTAGCCTTTACATTAATGACATGCAATATACTTGCTTGATAAAATGCAACACAAATAATAACTTGAA
The DNA here is from genome assembly GCA_963735905.1 of Candidatus Bathyarchaeota archaeon. Lineage (GTDB taxonomy): Archaea > Thermoproteota > Bathyarchaeia > Bathyarchaeales > Bathycorpusculaceae > JADGNF01. The sequence continues at coordinate 443,237 of CAVTMS010000007.1, forward strand.
GCAAAGTACATTTATTAGGTGCTGTTCAAGCAATTGGAGACCAAAGTCGGGGTCAAAGAGTTCGCTTTTGCCCAGCAGATTTGAACAAGATAATAGTCAACCAAAATAAGTATGGGAGACCTAAATTTTCTTGAGCGATCAATACGGTTATGAAAGCCAACAGCCTCCGCTTCCTCAGCGCATAAACAGGTTATTCGAACTTGCCAATAACTTGTGGTGGAGTTGGCACGAAGAAGGGCGACAGGTTTTCCGCTCTCTCGACTATGCTCTTTGGCGAACTAGTGGACATAATCCGGTAATGCAACTGCGCGAGATTAGCCTTGAAAAACTCGAATCAGCAGCAAGTGACCCAGCATTTATAGAACTATATGATTCTGTAATTTCCAATTTTGATGCTGAAATGTCAAGGGGCAGTGATTGGTGCGGCGATACAAAACTTGAAAAACCTGAGGGACTGATCGCCTATTTCTCGGCCGAGTACGCAATCCATAATTCGCTTCCGATCTACGCAGGTGGCTTGGGAGTTTTGGCGGGAGACATTTGCAAAGAGGCCTCAGACAGAGGATTGCCGTTTGTTGCAGTTGGTTTCATGTATCCTCAAGGCTACTTCCATCAGCGAATCTCTTCCGAAGGCGAACAAGAAGAAATATACACTCAACTAGATTTCAATAACGCTCCTATTTCTCCTTGCGCTTGGCCATACGCTTGCGGACCTTTAGTTCCTATTCCACTCGCCGACCGCAATTTGTTCGTCAAGGTGTGGCAAGTTCGTGTCGGTCGTGTAAACTTGTATTTGATGGACACCAACACTGAAGAAAACGCACCGCAAGACAGGTTGCTCTTCTGCGCGCCTGTATACCTCAGACCAAGAAGAGCGACTACGTCAACTGATTGTTTTGGGCGTAGGCGGAGTTCGTGTTCTACGTGAACTTCACATAAACCCTACTGTTTGGCATGCTAACGAAGATCACACTGCCTTCATGATGCTTGAGCGTCTTGGAGAAGAAAGAAAGAAGGTCGTTTCTTTAGATTCGGCCATTGAAAATGTACGCAAATCAACTGTTTTTACAACCCACACACCAGTTGCCGCTGGGCATCACGTTTTCTCAACGCAACTAATGGACCGTTACTCCAAAAATCTGTGGGAATCCCTGGAAATTGACAGAGACACTTTCCTAAAACTTGGAGAATACCAAGGCATTGAACCAGGGAAATTCAACTTAACTGCTTTTGCCTTGCGTTCAGCTGGGCAATCCAACGCAGTGAGCAAACTTCATGGCAAGGTAACCCGAAAGATGTGGCAAGTGCTTTGGCCAAACAAATCAGAAGAAGAGATACCAATCATTTCTATTACAAATGGTGTTCATATGTCTAGTTGGCAAGCACCAGAATTCGCCGGTCTTTGTCAAAAGTATCTTGGGTCAGAATGGCTAGCGAAGCAAACAGATGATCAAATTTGGAACTGCTTAATAAATTCGTCTGATCAAGAGTTTTGGCAACTACGTCAATTGTTAAAGACTCGATTAATACATACAATTCAAGACCGGGCTCAAAGACGCTGGACAGACGAAGCTGCAACCACTCTGCAGGTAATTGCTATGGGCTCTTTACTTGATCCCTACGCTTTGACCATTTCTTTCTCACGCCGATTCACAGAATACAAGCGACCCAATTTGATTTTCTCCGATATAGAAAGGCTCAAACGGATAATAACTAATCCATCAAGACCAGTGCAGATAATATTCGCGGGTAAGTCACATCCTGCAGATTATCAGTCAAAACAGCTTCTAAAGCAAGTATACATTCATGCTATGGATAGAGGATTTCAAGGTCGCATCGCATTCATTGAAGACTATGACCTGAACTTAGCCCGTGAGCTGGTCCGAGGTGCCGATATTTGGCTAAACACGCCCAGACGATTACAGGAAGCCTGCGGAACTAGCGGTATGAAGGCTTCATTGAACGGTGTAATAAACCTGAGCGTTCGAGACGGATGGTGGGATGAAGCTTTTAACGGAGAGAACGGCTGGGCAATTGATGACTTTAAGAGTGGAAGCTCCGAAGAAGAAGATAAAGCAGACGCTGAAACGATTTACAGGTTGCTGGAAGACAAGATTGTTCCTCTCTACTATGAACGTGATCGAATGGGTGTCCCGCACCGATGGATAAAAACCGCCAAAGAGGCTATAATGACTATCAGTCCTGCATTCAATGCATGTAAAATGATGAAGGAATACACCCAAAAAATGTACCTACCCATCATCCAAAGGCAAGCGATAGTTTGAAAATGAATGAAAAGGAGGAATAAGTTGAAAACAGAAAAAAAAGTAGCCCAGCTCTATTTTGAGCTGGCAGATGTTTTTATGGTCGCAATTAGGAGCGACGAAACAGTCACTGATATTAACAAGAAGGGCTGCGAAATTCTCGGATATACAAAAGAAGAAATTTTAGGCAGGAACTGGTTTGAAGACTTTTTGCCCATCGCAGAAGTGGAAAATATGAAGCGGGTTTTTCACGGTATGCTAAAGGGAGCCATGCATCATGTACATTACGAACACTCGATTGTAACAAAACAAAGTGGAGAACGCGTAATCAACTGGCATAACGTATTGTCAAGCGACGAAATGGGCAACGTAATTGGCTCGCTGAGCTCAGGGTCTGACATAACGGAGCAAAGACAAGCTGAAAAAGCAATTAAAGCTGTCGAGGACAGTCTCCAAAAAACATTGGATAGCATGTTGGAAGGCTGTCAAATCGTAGACTACGATTATCGATATAAATTCGTTAACGAGTCAGCCGCTAAACAAGGGCGCCGGACCAAACAAGAGTTGATGGGGCGCACCATGACGGAAATGTACCCTGGAATTGAAGGAACCGAGCTGTTTGGGCACCTTAAGAAAGTCATGACAAATCGGGTTCATGATCAAATGCAGAACGAATTCACTTTTCCTGATGGATCTAAAGGTTGGTTCGAGCTTCGTATTGAACCAGTGCCCGAAGGCGTCATGGTTCTCTCTATTGACATTACTCGACACAAGCAGATGGAAGCGGAATTAGACAAGTATCGGGAGAGGCTTGAACAGGTGGTCGCGGAGCGCATTGCCCAATTCGCGAACACTAATCAAGAACTAAAGAAGGAAATAGATGAACATCGAAAAACCGAAGAGGGGCTGTTGTTGAGGGCAATGATTTTGGACAATGCTGGAGCCGCAATATTCCTCGTGAACAAGAAAGGCGATTTTGTGTACGCGAATGCTGCAGCCTCAAAAATCTACGGCTATACAAACAAAGAGTTCCTAAACATGAACCTTCGTCACTTCCTCAATGCTGAAGACAAGCATTTAATCGAATCGCGTCTAAAGGAAGTAACTGAAAAAGGCCGATTGGAACTAGAAACCATCCATGTGCGAAAAGACGGGTCGCAAATGCCTGTTCAGATTCGGCACTCCCTCATAGAGACTGCTCACGGTCGATTCATCGTTACTGTCATTCGCGATAATACTGGAAAAGTGCGAGACCAATAGGAATCCAGCAACATAATTATGTGCAGAGAGCGGCGTTCGAGGGCGTTCGCGGGCTCCTTCTTCTCTAAAGTCGGGGTAGACTTGTACGAAAAAAAAGGGAGTTGCTATTTTGCGTATGCTTCGACGAGAACACGTGCAGTAATTATGCCTACCAGCTTTCCGTTTTCCTCGACTGGAGTCGTGGCTTCTTTGCCTACTTCGGCGATTAGCGGCTTGCCTTTAGCCATTAAGGTGGTCAGCAAGTCTCGTTCCGTAAAAATCCCAATCGGTTCGCCTTTGAGCGTTATTCTTTCTCGCGTTTTTTGCCCTAAATTTTTTCAGGAAATTTTCGGACTCGCCCACGAAGAACGTAAACTACGTGAACTCGTAGAATCTGGCTTTGAATTCGTCTGCGATTTTGGAAACAATAAGATTTTCAGGAAACGCAAATAACTTCTCAAAACGGGCGGGGTTTGTCTGTGGCGGGCGGGGATGCGTTGAGCCCTCGTTTGAACCCTCGGGTCGTAATGACGTTGAAGTCAACACTCAGCTTTTAGGTGAAGGTGGCGAAACTGAGAAGTCGTCCTTGAGCTAGCGCTCGCCCAAAATAACCCGCAGTAGATACAGATTTACATTTAAAAACTATCTGTCTAATGGAGGATACTTATTCTATGTCCCTCAGAAACCAACCACCTAAGGCAATGCCACACAAAGAGTTAGAAAATTATATTGCTCATTTTCTTTCAGAAAACAACATGTGCGTTTTGTCAACATGCTACGAGAATATTCCACGTGCAACGCCGCTGGAATATCGTTCCAAAGGAATCAAGTTATATTTTGTAGGCGAACCAGGCATAAAACTCAAAAATTTAGCGAGCAACCAAAATGTTAGCATAGGAATTTACCTGCCCTACACAGGGTGGGAAAGCGCAAAAGGAGCACAGATCACCGGAAAAGCAAAAATAATCTCAAGAAATTCTGAAGAATTCAATGAAAGTCTGGAAGCTTACCAATGGGAAAAAACCGCTAAAGAATTTAACTTGCAAGAGTTTCCCGAATCACTCCAGATAATACGAGTTGACCCATCGAAGGTGGAATTAACCGACATGTCCTTAAAGAAAAAGGGCTTTAGCCCCCGCCAAATACTCGTTATATAAGAGAACGAAGTTCGGTAATGGAGCCAGAACTTTTTCATTTTCTTCTTAACAAAGTGATCACAACCACTGCTAACAAGGCTATGCCTACAATTATGCTGCTTATCTCGGTTAATAATACAACCGTTTGATTGCCACTATGGTTTACACCTATGCCGACTAAAGCCCAAATAACCACTAAAGCATAAGCTATGTCTTTACGAATTCCTAGCATGAGCATGGTTATAACCAAAGCGACCGCTACAACGACTATTGCCCAAATCTCAGGGCTAACTCCAAAACCGCTCCAATTGTAAGCTGTCAAAGTGACAGCGACATCGGCTATTGAAGCAATAGTTATCCAGCCCAAATAAACACTGAATGGAAGATGAACAGCAAGTCGCTCACTAGTTTTAACTTTTGACTTACCAATATTTAGGCGTAAATAAATAGCGATTAGAGTGAACAATAACGCAAAGATGAGGACAACTGACAGAATTAAGCTTTCAAACTGCCAAACAAAAATCCAAGCGATATTTATCAAACTGCTGACCACAAATAGCCAGCCTATTTTTCCTTGGTAATCGCTGCTGCGTTCTCTTGGCAATGCTTGATACACCACAAAAGCGCCCAACAGAATATAGATGACACCCCAAATCGAGAAAACGTACCCTGCCGGAGTGATAACAGTTGGATTGTTGTTAGATATGGTTGCGGTGTTTCGACCGCCAATAAGAGTTGTGCTGCCCGCAATACTGTTGACTACGACGGTAAGAATGAAAAGTAAAATGTTTGCGTATTTTAGGAAAGCAAAGTTACGTTTTTCCAAAGAAACGCACCATCAAGTATTTTGAAGGTAAGTGTATATAAAATAATCGAAAACTTAAAAGTCCAAGTTGCTAATGATAAAACAATAGCATCCTTAATTCGCACTTTTGTATCTAGAAGGTTAATTCTTTTGAGGCTACTCCAACTTCAACAACTTAACCGTTTCACTCCACAATCGTTCTTGGACACTAACATCATACGATACAGGGCATGTCGTGGCCTCTTTCTTTTTAGCGAAGCACTTTCCTGATACACTTTTAACTTCATCGGCAGAGGCTAAGTAGACTGATGTTTCCGCCCCTTTCCTCGCACTTATTTGCATAGGCCGAACCATTGTAAACATGATAGCTGAACGTAAACTGCCGCTATTTTTCCCCAAATTAGTCGCCACAAAACCCGGCATTAAAACATTTACCGTAACTCCAGTTCCCGCCAAACGCCGAGATAGCTCATAAGTGAACATCATAAGCATAAGTTTAGCATTTGAGTATGCCTGCATTCCCTTGTAGTTTTTCTCGTTTTGCAGATCATAGAAGTCAACCTTGCCATTTTTAGCCAACCCTGAACTAACATTGATAATTCGTGAAGGCGCACTTGCTTTTAGCAAATCCAAAAGCTCATACGTTAAAAGAAAAGGTGCCAGATAATCTACTGCAAATGTCTGTTCAAATCCTTCAGCTGTAAGTTGCCTTTTTACAAATTCTGCTCCAGCATTATTAATTAGCACGTCTAAATGGTCGTAGCTCTTCTTTAGGTCTGAGGCAAAACCACGTATTGAAGCCATCGAGGACATATCGCAAACCATTAAACTAACAGAGTGGTTCCCAGTCTTAGTCACTATTTCCTCAAGGGCTTTTTGACCCTTTTCCTGGTTTCGGACAACCATCACCACGTTTGCACCCATCTCTGCCAATCCAAAAGCCGTCTCTTTACCTATACCCGAGTTGCTCCCTGTAACTATACACACTTTGCCAGCTAACCCCATAAACTGCAACCTCTAAATGTTATATCTTTGAACTAAGTAAATAAAAACTCCTTAAGTATTGTTTTAACTTCACCCTTGGATATCGTGAGACTTTCAACTGTTCCCTTAGGTAGTTTGCAGAAAGCGTAATCCTTGGAGCTAAGACTGCAAACGGACCCAGGACTCTTAGTCTTTATACTAACAATTGTTGTTTCATTGAATTTTGATTGTTAACCCGAGGGTTCAAACGTTAAATTGAAATATAACTAACAAATAGAGTCAGAAAGCTGTAATTCTCATGGGAATAGCCTTATTTACTGAAATAAGGTCTTGGCGGGCGGGGAGGGATTTGAACCCTCGACCCCCAACTTAGGAGGCTGGTGCTCTATCCGTACTGAGCTACTCGCCCAACTGCTTTTGATAATGGAGCTAGTTTTGTGCCTTTTCTAGGTCACCATTGGCTAGTGTTCAATGTGACCACTTTGACCAACTCCATTTGCGCTGTTGGGTTTATCTTCTTTGTGCATTTCATTAAGTTTTCTGAGCACAAAATCTAGGCTTTGCTGGTGATACTCAAACTGTGGTTTTCCCTCTGTCTTGCCTTTGTAGTGTCTAGCTCTAGCATACTTTGGTGAGCTATCACTTCCTAAGAAAACTTGGATTAAATCTGTTTTTCCACATACTTCACATGGAAATCTTTTACAAACTATCTTTGTCACTCTGTTTCACTCCATTTATTCTTGGAGCTGGACTTGAGTGACCTACCTTTCTAATATAGACCCTCTAACGAACATTTTGTAATGGTAAAACATCTTTGCTTTTCTAGATGCTTTATTTCTTCTTTTCATACTAAGTAAAACTAGGTTCATCCATTCTATGAGGACTAATAATCGCTTAGAGCTATAGTCTTTGTTTGTGAATGAGCTAAGTTTTCCATTAACCAACATTGACCTAGAACCCTAGCCTATGCAGTTGATGCTCTAGATCACGAATTAAAGTAGTTAAATAAAAATCACATTCTGAAAGTATGGAGGGACACTTTTGCCTTTGTTAATGCTAGATTTCCAAGTTTCTATGGGAAATGGATGGAGAGAAAAGTGATAAGATAGATATGTTTATATTTATATTATTACTATTAATTATATTAGTTAATATTAATACATTGGAGCATAATCATGGTGAATAACTACAAGTATGGTAAACCATTGTCTTCTGATAAAATGCCTAGAGGTAGGAAGCGTTTACCTCAGTATGATGAATGCCTTAGAGAGTTTCTATCATCTTACGCTGATGCATGGGAAGTAAACTTAGACGCTCTACCTAGCAAGAACATAATGATTGTTTTATCCTCTCTTAAGTGGCGTGTGAGAAATAATTCTGAGTTTAGAGATGTTAGAGTAATCATGCGTGATAAGAAAATATTCCTAGAGAAGGTGGTTATTTAGTGGCTTATAATCCAAACAATGAGGCTAAAGGAAAGATTGGAGAAGCTCTAGTTGAATATACATTTACGTCACATGGTTACTTTGTAAAACCTCATGATGTTTCTGCTCGTGGTTGTGATGGTATCTTTTGGGGTAATGGCGTAACATTAGGTGATTATGAAGTAAACTATTGGCAATCTAACACATATTTTAGTGATGAAAGAATAATCAGCGTAGATAGTAACCTTTACAATGGCTTAGAATGGGTAAATGATGGTTATGTTAAACATGGAGATAGAATACAGTATAGATTTCACTTCAGCTTTGGAGCTGCAAGAAGTGAAGCGCAGATAGATGATGCTAAAGAATTAGGGATTATTTATATTCATACAAAAACTCTTCCAACATCAGATGAATTGTGGGCTATAGTTTCACCATTTTTAGAAGGGAATCCTAACCTTAAATTCTTCAAGATTAATGTCATTGGGAATAATCACTTAAGAAATGATAGAACTAGTATGATGGTGTTGTTAACTCCTATAATATCTAATTTAATTAGTAAAATACAAGGTATCATAAGCAGGATTTCTAGTAAAATAAGGATTCTAGGGTTTAAAATTAGGCTTAGAGATTGTTTGTTTAAGGTTAAATCCTCGGTGAAGGCTATACTTTCTATTTCTAACTCTAATTTAAAAGGGAAAACTAGTTTAGCTTTTAATGTTCTGAGGGAGAAGCTAAGTGATGCTAAGGTACACCTGCCTAGGACAGGTATGAATGCTAGAGGTTATCTCTCAGGAGTAATTGCTCTACAGCGTTACATTCAGCGTTAGTATCATAGCTATTTTCTAATAATTAAAATAATATAATAAGTCTAGATTCTGGTATTAGCTTCTTCATAGACATAGCTTCATGTTTTCTGTGGATAAGATTCTAATTTTCTACATTTGGAAGGCTAATGGATGCTTAGTAAAAACTGTAACTAGCAGGCATGGAGAAGATTATTCTGTATTTGTTGCTCTAGCTTTAGTCAAGAAACTTTGAGACAAGAAATCTTTACAAGCAGTCTTTTAGGTGGGTTAAACCAGTAGTTACTTGATGGCTATGGGTAACAAAGCAATCATAGCAATTTTGATCTGTGCAATCTTTGGTTCATCTTTGATAGTTACAATGGCTTATGCTCAAACCACTATACCTACGCCATCAGCTCCAGAATTCACCCTGATGTATGAAGACAATTCGTATTATGTGCCACCAACTTATGGTATAGATCAATACACTGGGCAGAATATCACCATCAAGAATGGCTATCAAGTAGACAATAGAACAGTGGTGTTTAAGATTAAAAATCACCCTTTCAATTCTTTCACTGACTCAAACGGCAAAAATAGTACCTTATCGTACAATTTTAGATTTAAGGGGCATTATGGAACAGAGTGGGCATATTATCCCCTCAATGGAACGAGTGCCACTCATCCATATGGCAATGAATTTCCAAACTATTCTGCTTCAAATTCCAACACTACAATGATTTCCATTAGCCTAAATGTTCTAAATGGGAATTCTGTTGGTCAAGAATCAATCCGTGAAGGCAGTCAAGTAGATTTTCAAATACAAGCACTAATAGGCGACTTAAGTAAAGAGCGCAATCCCAGCACAGGATGGATGGATCCAAGTTATCTTTACACTTTTTATGGAGAAGCAAGTAGTTGGAGTGGCACGCAAACTTTGAACATTTCTAAAACACCTTCAGCCTCACCTTCTCCAAGTCAAACTCTTAATCCCTCTCCTTCATTTACTCCGACTCCTTCCACTACTTCAACACCCACAATTACCCCTACACTTTCTCCAACACAAACACCAAAACTAGAAACTCTAGTCCAACTCCAAATAATATTCAAAATAACTTTACCTCAATAGCAATCATAATTGGTTTGGTGATAGTAGTAGCTGTTCTTGTGGGGTTACTGATTTACTTTAAGAAGATTAAGAAATAGAAATAGGATTAAGCAAAGATTTCTCTAAGTTATTTTCTATCTCTAATACTGTAGCTCCAAGTGCTTTGATATCTTCACCTAAATAATGCCGACAGAATACAGTTTTGGGTACTCTGCCTGCTAGAACATCTACCAGTTCTGAGATTAGCCCATTCTTTCTGAGATAGCTGTTATGATAACTTCTTAGCTCCTTTAGTCTTAGCTTAATCTTCTTTCTTAGAAATCTACAGTGTATGGCGTTATACGTTACTGGTTGGCTGTTGCAGATCTGAGAGATTAGCTCTTTAGAGACAAAGCTGATGTAAGCATTCTTAGTGCCACGCAGGAAAACTTTGTATTTAAAATGCTCTAGCACATTTAGCTCTGAGTTATAATATTCTCCAAGTTTTCCTTTGCTGTTAAAATCTATTATCATGTTAAAGGCTGTGATAGCTTCATTCTTACGCAATCCACTAACTGCTAGAAATCTTAGAAATAATCTCTCATTATCGTGGAGTATTGGCTGGATGTCTCTGATGTATTGTGGCAGAGTATCATGCTTATGGTTGAAGATAGCTAGGAATCCATTGAATGCTGTGTCTGTGTTGCTCCACTTAATGCCATAATTCTTCAACTTAGCCTTATAGTCTTCATAGCATCCTAGAAATCTAGATAGACAAACCATAGCCCTTAACACATTACTCCTTTTAGAAGCTGACAGAGAAAGCATCTTAGATGGATTCTCTAAACAGTCATAATACTTCAAAGCATTGTTAAGCTGTGCTCTAGGATACTGCTTGCAATATTTGTTAGATAGGAAAACTTTGTAATTATCTACATCTAAATCTGGGAACTTAGGAGGCTGGTGCTCTATCCGTGAAGACATCAAAACAATGCGGGAACCCCCCTTTTGTGAAGATGCCTCCAATCCGTACTGAGCTACTCGCCCACAGCACCAACTCAAACATCAACTTAGCACATAAATATAACCTTCTAAGAATCGAAAAAGTAGCAACGTATTTAGAAGGAAAAGGCAAACAACCAAATACAATAGACTCATTCCGCAGACACATAAACGTCTTAGCCAAACATGCAAACTTGGACAATCCCCAAGAAGTAGAATTAGCAATAGCGCGATGGAAACTAACAGACCAAAAAACCAAGAAACTAACAAACACGCCAGCATCAAACACATACAAAGCCAAACTATGCTTCACTTACCAGCGCTATGTAAAATTCTACAAAATGACTTGGGAACTGCCAAAGTACATAGAAGAAGCAAAGAAGCATCCAGCCACCCTCAGACGAAAAATGCCAAATGCTAATAGCATCACCCAAGAGGTGCACTATCATTAAGACTAGACATTAGCACCCAAACAGGACTTAAGACCAATAGAAGTGCAAGGCTACAAAGGACTAAGGGTAAAAGATATCCACCCAGACCAACGAACAATAACAGCCCTAAGCACCAAAGGATGCAACCCAAGACCACCAATGCAAATAAGCGAAGAACTACTGACCAAACTCAAAACATACATAACAAAACACAAACTGCAAGCGGAAGATTATCTTTTCAAAGGAGACGCAAGAAGATACGGCGAACATTACCGCAGAATGAGAAACAGATTAGCCGAAAAACTCAAAGACCCAACAATTAAAGCAATCCGACTCTACGACCTAAGACACCACTATGTCACCAAACAACTTAGAAAAATCCAAAACACAGAATTTGTAAGGCAAATAGTAGGACACAAACAACTCAACACAACGCAAAAATACTTTCACTTACTCGCTAACACAAACGGCGAATGGATAGTCGAAGGAACAACCGACAAAGAACGAGCCAAACAACTCTTAGCAGCTGACTTCACCTACCAAATGACAACACCAGACGGAACAATGATATTCAGAAAAGCAAAATAGCCCTTTTGTTCCCGGCTATCAATGCTTCGCTTCGAACCGCTACGCATGAAACAACATAAACTAACTCTAAGACCAAAAACTCTGTAATTCCAATAATTTTATCTATCCATGGAACAAATAGAAAGTCTAAGTGACCCAAGTGAGCGATTGGAAAGACGTTATTTTTTTATACTACCAAGTTTTGCAAACTGCGGTAGAAATAGCTAAGGGTCTAAGCAAGATAAAAAAAGCATTTCAAAAAGAATACACCGTTAAGGAAATTAAGGAGAACCTTTCCAGCGGTGAACTTCATTTTGGAGACAAAATAAAAATTATGGGAACGTTCTCCGAATATTTACCTTTTGTAGACCCAAAATTCTTTCTAACAAGAACCGAAATTCAGCCTCCTCTTCCACGAACAGCGCGGCTTCAAGCCATAAACGATGTATATTGTGGAGCACTTTTCAAACCAGAACAAAAAAATGCGTTCGCAAGCGAAGTCTTGCCATTGTTCTATGGTATAGAATCAAAGGTTTTGGAACATTACACGGGAGAAATGTTGGAACTTAATTGCCAAATTATCCAAGTCCCAGAACAATATAGAAGCATCATGAACCAAAACTCATATTTCACATTTCAGAAAGAAGAAGGATTGGAAATTCCATTTGGTTTGAAAGTCTTAAATGTTGAACCTTATGGCATAGTTGATGCTTTTAACGTAAATGCCTGGCTTATCGGTAATTTGAATCCCGCACCACGCTTAAAACTGAAAAAGAAAGAAGAACAGCATGGCTGTGGTAGTTGTGGTCATTATTTCTCGTATATGCAAATAGAACCGATGGATTTCCCATTGGAGTATGGTTGCACAGTCTGCGCTCCACATGCCCCTAAAGAACTCGTTGAATCATCAAAGAAATTTTTTGAATTGGAAAAAACCAATAAACCATACATAGTTTTTCCCGAAATTTTTAAGCAGTTTGAAGTATTCTATCCATCCATAAATCTCTTTGATGAGGTTCAGAAGAAACATAGCACTAACATCATTTTGGGAGTAGTTGAAGAAAACATGGAAGAATTGTTCCAAACATGTCCTGTTAGCGACTATGTCGTGGTGCCTAAAGAATCCGCTCTCAGTATAGATTTCCAATATGACCAATTGAACAAAATAACTGCACAGACATTTGATTCAAGCACTTTACCAGAATTGAAATGCCGAGATTACGTTCCTGATCCTGAAAAAATAAAAAAGTTTGGCAATGAAGATGTGGAATCCGTGAACACTTTTAGACTCAAGAAGGGTTATTAGAAAAAATTGGAAAAAACCAAAAAGAAAAACCAAAGCGCAAACTCGATATGCAAATAAACAAATTCTAATTGTGCCACGTAAACAAAAATTCACCCACCAACTAACAGCACCCGAAGGAACTATGATATTCAAAAAAAGCCAAATAGCCAAATAATCAACGCTTCAGACTTCGCTTAACCTCACACGGTCGCCACGTCGCTTTATTCCGAACCGCTCCCAAGCTCAAATCGTGACACGCACTCCAAACCGCATTACTTCTCGGCGTCGCACGCTTCGCTCCGCTCCGCGTTGCGCATTCCCAACGACAGTTAAGCGCCTCGGTCGGTACGCTCGCAGGAAGTGCATGAGTCCCTGCTCGCTCTCGGCTGCAACACCAGCCGACCTAAAAAAGTGAAGTTCGCTCGTAGTCCTCGCGACCGCTCGGGGGTCTCCCACCCTAAAGGGCTCCCCCCCTCCACTCGCGCCACAGGTTCACTTTTTTCCCTCGGCGCACGATTATTTAATAAAGAACACTCATGGAGCGGGTTTCATTAAGAGACCGTAAATGTTTTTTCGATACCATCCATATCGTCAACGATTTCTTTTATGTCTGATTCTCTAACTTGCCCCAATTTTCTATCTAAGTACACGAAAACAAAACCTGTAACCAAACTAAATGCCAATAATAATGAAAAGAACGGATATGCCCAGTTTGGTAAATCAATATTAGGTTGGGCATAAAAAGTAGCAATTGTAAATCCCGAAGTTGCAGTTATTCCGAAAAGAAAAGAAAAAACTAAATCTAATCTAGGCTTATCTTTTTGTATTTTTTGAAGTTTTCTCTTACATCTTTCCCAATCAAGATAACGTATAGCAATTCGCTTTTCGTATCCTGAGGAGGGCACTGTTATTGATTCTTCTCTCTTCCAAGTTACACCCGAGCTTTCTTTGCTCATGTTTTTTCCTTCTTCTCTAATAACTGAGCAATTCTCTCAAGAAGCTTAATTACGGTAATAGTATCTTGATCCTTAATTACAAAATTATTTCCCCACTCTTCACCTAAGTTACCAACCGCGCTTTGGAAATGTTGTACTTTTCCTCCGTCAGATGAACTAATAATGGCTCTAACCCAAGCAACTCCTGAAGCTAACTGAAGAAAACCAATAGGTTTGAGAACAACAAATTCTTCAGGTTTTATAGGAGGAATTTTCTCCAATTCCTCTGCTAACATGCTTTGAAGATTCCCTTTTACGGAAACATCGAGTTTTTTAAATAAACCACCAGGGAATAATGATTCACCGATATTGTGAAGGGTCAACTGAATGTTAAATGGCGTTCCCGATAGTGGCTGAGGCGGATCTATCTTGAAGGAAATCCAAATTTTGTAATCCAATCTTAGTCACATTTCATGAATACGTATCTCTTCAGATTAATGCTTTTCTAATCTCCGATTCAAGACATTATTTCAGAATTTTTATTTTAACGAATTGAACAATGATTATCCAGACAAGGCATACGAGCATACTGTGTCGTAATCGAAAGACATTCAACGCTGTCATAAATGGCAGTCTGTTATTTTCATCAGAATAGAACTGTGGAACCAATCAATCTATTATGTGACTTAAGCATTAGTTTGGTTCACTTGTTTCGCTCATTCGGAAAGTCTTAGACACGCTTCAGTCGCTCGCTTCTCGGGGTGCAAAGTCTGGATCGCTGTGCCTCTCATTCTGAGAAACGACTAAATGACAAGATCGTTTTTATTAGTATGATTTAAGGACTAAAAAGTCCCCTTCCAGACTCCAAAAATGGTGCTTATCCAAAGACGCCCGCTTCAGCTTTTGAAGAGGAACACTGCAAACCTGAAAACCCTTCTCGCCTTTCTCGGAAATTTTCAACATAACTGTTTCCATACTAAATTACCCCATCTATAAACTCAAAACAAGTTCTTAAATACAAAGTAGATATCTATTATAATGCAGAGGAAGAGACAAAAAATGAAAGAAACAAACAAACCCAATAACTTACCGAGCCCAATACAGGCTGGTGCTCTATCCGTACTGAGCTACTCGCCCAACTGCTTTTGATAATGGAGCTATTTTGTTCCTTTTCTGGGTCACCATTGGCTAAGTGTTCAATGTGACCACTTTGACCAACTCCATTTGCGCTTTTGGGTTTATCTTCTTTGTGCATTTCATTAAGTTTTCTGAGCACAAAATATAGGCTATAATTATTTCTTCCACCGCATTTGGACATCATCTCACTGCAAAGGAGTGTCTCAGCAAGTCTTTTTTTAAAAATTATATAAGCATCAGCCAGGCTACAAAGATAACAATCGTTATGGTGAAGAGTCCTGCCCAAAGGCGTTTACTGTGGTTGAAAATGTCTTTTCCACTCATTGGAGATACAGGGAATGTGCCAAAGAAAGAGCCGATCACGCACATATCTAAGCCAGCTCCCCCGATCGCCACGTAACCTCCTCTTAAGAGTAAAAAGAAGGTCCCCGCGAACGCTAAGCTTATGAGGATTCCGGAAGCGGAAACTATGGCGCCCAACCGCTCCGTGAATTTTGATGATTGGTTCACACTACGTGTAGGTGAGGAGAATGGAACCCTGAACGCGAAAGTAGTGAAAAGAAAGAGGACCAGACCAAAAGGCCAAATCTTGTGTTCGCTCCAAACGCCTCGACTTCGCAGGAACGCTATAGAAAAGAACTTCTGTACAAAACCCACTAGAACGCTTGTCGCAAAGAAAACCGGAAGCAACGCCCAAATCTGGTCGAGCGTAATTACTTTAACGTATGAGAAAGCAATCGCTAGAACAATTATCGCCGTAAGGTAGGCTAAGGCTTCAGGTTTTGTCGGCTTGAAGGGTGAACCAGTTTTTTCCTCGGCGCTTAGCTTGTGCCTGGAAGAAACGATTTCCTCCAGCCACTCTTTTATTTTGTCGGGAATAAGATCCCTTGTTCTTTCCGCCAGTTTTCCACCCAAACCCCCAAGGGGATTGCTTACAGCAGCAAAAACTAGCGAAATGGCTCCTAACGCCAATGCAGATATGCCGACCGCCGCCACTGCGTTTGCTGGCTTAGGAACCCAAACCTGCTGCAAAAGGTCTGACGCAGATGATGGCGATGTTGTCTGAGCAGGACTTGATGTAGGGTTAGCAGTTGGGCTTGGTGTAGTCGATGTAGCTGGAGTTGGCGACGAGGAGGTAGCTGGACTCGAAGACCCCGAAGTAGCAGGGCTTGGCGATGCAGACGTCCTAGAATCCGAAATCACCGAGACCGTGTTGTCGCCTAGATTGGTCACGAATATTTCGCCTTTGCCAGAATTATAGGCAATACCTGAGGGGGTGGTTCCTACAGTTATGGTTTCAACTACAGCATTAGTATTGTCAGAAATAACTGAGACCGAGTTGGAACCGTGATTGGATACGAAAATTTCGCTCGTACCAGAATCGTAAGCTACACCATAAGGGGTGGTTCCCACAGGTATTGTTGCAATTACGGCATTATTGCTGTCAGATATGACTGAGACTGTGTTGGCTCCAGAACCATAATTTGCCACAAATACTTCACCCTTACCAGAATCATAAGCTGCGCCTGCTGGAGAAATTCCTACAGTAATGGTTGCAACTACGGCATTAGTACTATCTGAAATTACAAAGACCGTGTTGAAACCCGAATTGGAAACGAAGATCTCACCCTTGCCCGAATCATAGATTACTTTATTGGGATTTGTTCCGACGGTCACAGTTGCCACAACGGCATTAGTGCTATCAGAAATAACTGAGACTGTATTGTCCCCCGAATTGGCCACAAAGATCTCGCCTTTACCCGAATCATAGGCTACGTTATTGGGGCTTGTTCCGACTGGTATGGTTGCAACCACGGCATTGTTGCTGTCTGATATGACTGAGACAGAGTTGGAACCGTGATTGGTAACAAAAATTTCGCCTTTGCCCGAATCATATGCTATGCCTGTGGGAGAGGTTCCAACGGTTATTGTTTTAACCACAGCATTAGTGCTATCTGAAATAACCGAGACCGTGTTGAAGCCAGAATTAGCTACGAATATTTCGCCTTTGCCCGAATCATATGCTACACCCGTGGGGGAAGTTCCTACTGTTATCGTGGCGGTTACACCAACAGCATGAACCACGTTAGCTGCCGACAAAACAAAAACCATTATGAAAATTAAACCTAAGAGCTTCCAAGTTTCGACCTTCATAACCCTCGCCACTTTTCCCTCCAAATTTCAATTTGTTTTGTTTATTTTTTCTAAAAAGAAAAGAAGAAAGTGCACGGCTCGCATATATTTGGAATCATTGTGGGCGCGGATGATTCTTTCGATTTTTAGCTGTCAATCCAATCGCGCAAATGCTCACAATTACCATTGCTGCCACTATTGAAATGAGTGTTGCGCTGCTGAACTCTGGTACTGTTGGGCTGGGGGAAGATGCAGTTGAGGGCGATGATGTCGGGTTTGTGGATATAGGTGTCCTAGAGGAATCTGAAATGACGTCGATTGCAGTTGATCCGGCTCCGAATATTTCGCCTTTGCCAGAGTCGTAAACTATCGAGCCGAGCGCTTCAGGGACATATGCAACCACGGCATTATTGCTATCTGATATAACCGCGTTACCTACGAATATTTCGTGTTTGGCAGAATCATACGCTATGCCTGCAACTCCTGATAGTCCAGTCACGTTCGCAACCACTGTGTTTGTGATGTCCGATATGACCGAAACCGTGTTATCTCCCGCATTTGCTACAAATATTTCTCCTTTATTGGAATCGTAAGCTAACCCAGAAGGGACGGCTTCCCACTTTTATGGTTGCGACTACGGTGTTATTAGCGTCTGATATAACTGAAACAGTGTTTGAGCCTTGATTAGCAACGAAGATTTCGCCCATAATTGAATCATAAGCAATAGCTTTAGGAAAAACTCCAACGAGTATGCCGCCGTTTAATTCTCCAATGACGGCGTTGTTGTTATCCGAAATGACATAGACACTTCCGGGTTGATTTCCGGTTTTGGGTCCTGCGTCGGTTACGAATATTTCGTTTTTGCCAGAATCATAAGCCACAGCCCATGGAGACCACCAATTGCGTTGTGTTATGTTTGCAACTAGGGCGAGGTTGCTGTCTGATATAACCGTGACCGTGGGGGTTTCACTACCAGAATTTGCATAGCCTGAGGCTACGAATATTTCGTTCATGCCAGAGTCATAAGCTATACCACGAAGGCCACCTACATCAGGTATGGATACGCTTGCAACCACTGTGTTTGTGCTGTCTGAAACAGCCGAAACACTGTTGCCCAAGCCGAAACCAGTTACGAATATCTCGCCTTTTCCAGAATCATAAGCCATAGTACTGGTTCCATACCCATCATAAGCTGTACTGCTGGTTAGCAACCCCGTGATCTTGGAGGATACTACACGCGTTGGAATGGCGTGAACCATGCTGATTGCTGACAACGCAAAAATCGTAATGAATATTAAACTTAAAAGCTTCCAAATTTTGACTTTCATAAAACATTCTCCCTTCTAAAAAGGCGAATGCTGAATTTTAATTTAAATATTGCCCCAAATGCTTTCTTGTTTATTTCGACTTTAGATTAATATTTGAATTTAATCTGAGCAAAAATCTTTTTTCTTAGATGCAAATGGATCGATTCGAACAAGCGCGAAGGCCAAGGAATTTGTTCCAATCTCTCAAAAGGTCTGAAAGTAAAAAGCTTTAACCGCGAGTCCGCAATCAAGGCAAAAACGCGTTTAAATTAATGTAGTTTTCTTTTGGAGCAAGATAAGTTTTTGGTCGGTCTAAGCCCGACCCGCGCAAAGAACCAACATGCCGCAAAGGGCCCATATCCAGAAGAAGTCATTCCGTGAGACCTATTGTTGGGCTTTCAGATTTTTGGCGCGTTGATCTGCGACGAATCTGAAGCAACGAAGCAGGTATGGCCAGTGCGTTGACTATGGCCGTAACCAGATACGTGTTTTTAATGCTCTCGAAAAAGAGTAATCTATCAGCGGACGTTATGGAGACAGGATTGATGGATGCTATTATTCTCGTTATAAGACTATAAGGCGACGTTAGCGACATGACAATAATCGCGAGGTTGAGGCTTACTGCCAAACCAATGTTTAGAAACAGAGTAACCATGGCTGAACCTATTCCCCGTCTATTATCCGGCACCGCACTCATTACCCCGCGCAAGTTCGGTGCAAGAAACAAACCGGTCCCGATGCCCAGCATCACCATGTAAACGCTTAACACTACATAGGAAGTTTCAGGAGTAATCGACGAAAACAAAAACAAAGCAATGCTACCAATAACCAGACCTGGCAAAGTAAACTTTCTGTACCCAAACCTGTCAGATAACGTGCCGCTCAATGGACCAACAGCTAAGAAAGCTATTTCAAAAGGCAAGATTCGCAAGCCAGCATCCAGCGGGCTCAAACCTAAGATAAGTTGAAATTGCAGGCTTAAAAGCAACAAAACTGTCGCCCACGAGATTACGTTGAAAAGCACCGCCAAAACTCCACCAGTGACTTCTCTAATTTTGAAAATTCCAAGATCAACCAGCGGATAGCTAATTCTTCTCTCGCGAAACGCAAAGCCAATAAGGCAAATAATCGACACCGCGAAAAGCCCGTAGATAATTAGCTCCAAACGGGTTGTACCATAAGCGCTAAACGTCAGTGCCAGCATTAGGCTCAACAAGAAAATCGCGAATAACGCAAACCCGGGATAATCAACCTTCGCATTCTTGTCAAGAACAGCCGTCTCTTTTAGCCTCCACTTTGCCCAGAACGTTCCAAACAAGCCGATTGGAACGGTAACATAGAACAATGCGCGCCAATCAAGAAACGCCAGAATTATTCCACTTATAGTTAGCCCAAACATTGCGCCCGCACGGTAAGCAATCTGATTAATCCCGACAAACAACCCCAATTGACGCCTAGGCGCTGAATCGGTGACAATCGCGAGGCTATTGACATAGATAAGTGCCGCCCCAAACCCTTGCAAAGCCCTGAAGGCGATAACCTCATATGGATTTAGGCCAAAGCTGGTCAATATGGAACCTATTGTGAACAACGCGAAACCATACGTGTAAATTTTCACTCTTCCGAAAATGTCGGCGAGTCTGCCAATTAGCGGCAAAAGAATAGTCGTGGCTAAAGCGTAAGCCTGCGTAATCCAAATTGCTTGTTCAGCATCTGCTCCTAACTGCGATGCAACTTGGGGTAAACCTACTATGACTATACGTGCGTCAAGCCCAACTAAGAAAATTCCCAAAGTAGTAACAGTTAACGCTATCCATTTGTACTCCAAAAAAGCAACAGCCTCGCCAGTTTTTGAGTAATCATATCGCCCATTCTAATCCCTGTTTGATTTGACAATTCTTCACCATCTTCACTCCATAAAAGAAGGCAAATGCTATTAACGAAAAAATTTCTACGAATCTAATCTTAAAAACTAACTATTTACAGTTATGTGACTGTTATAAAACAACAACAAAACAACAAACGCGATCCAAATGTCAAAAAGATCGATGTAAGCACAATTTATTAATTACAACTTAATCTAACCAAAAATTCCACCTCTCGGTAGAATCCAAAACCGCGCCCTCAATCCTTGATTACCGCAAATAATAAGAATCGGATCGAAAAATCACCATTGATGCGCCATGAAGCGTAAGCTTCCATTAGCCCTCATCGCGGTCTTTCTTTGTTTAGAAGCAGGCATAATTTCCGTTTCTGCTCAAACCTTAACGGTCGGCGTTAAAAAAGGCGACAGCTTCACATACTACATGGGCGCTGAATACACATCCAGCGTCCCAAACGCCACAGTTGCAGTGCCCGAGTTTGAAGCCAACAACACTGACTGGGTCCGCATAGACATAACCGGCAGCTCCGGCACGGTAATAACTAGCAATTACACACTTCACTACAAGAATGGCACCGAACAGACCATAAATGGGCAAACTGACATAGCACAGAACTCATGGAACAAAAACAACTCTGAGTTCAGAGGCGTCCCAATATGCCCAGCAAACCTTCATGCAGGCAACGAAGCCTCCACCCTCCAACTAACCATAAACCAAACCATAATCAGCGATTGCCTCGGCAAACAAAGACAACTAAACCACATAACGTGGAACAGCACCTTAGAACGCGGCGACCTGTACTTCGACAAAGCAACAGGCATGCTAGTCGATATGTACCGAGCCCACGCATTCGTCAACTCGGAAACCGGAGAAATCGTAACTAAAGCCGACATCATAAAACTGGAAAGCACAAACGCATGGTCAAAAGGCAACTTTCCACCCGATTTAATTTACTTGATTGTTTTTGCCTCAGCTATAATGCTGACGGCGTTAATTTTAGCCCGAAATCGGTTAGCCAAGAAGAAAAAAGAATCCAAAACGAAAAATCTTCTTCTTGGATAGAAGAGAAGTTGTAGTAGTAGGGAGGGGGGTAAAAACAGGTCCATCTACTACTTCTAACCCCCAAAAAATAGGCGCAGAGAAGCCACCAAGAAGACATCAGTATCTTCTACAGTGTCTTCTCCCCCACCTCAAAAAGAAACCTAAAAAAACCACACCAAAAAACCCAAACAACCAAAACACACCCCAACACACACTCCACACGCCAAAAAAGCTCCAAAACGATACAAAAAACCAACTAGACACTGCAAGTTAGTTCAACCCCAAAACCTCCAAAACCCACAAAAACAACCCCAATTCAATAAAACGCCTCAAAAACCAGACTAAAAAATGGCAAACCCCCACCCACCCCCCAAAAAGATACATCATTTTGGAACAAACAGCTCAAATTTTACCAAGACAAACACTAAATTAAGAACATCTAAAAACACCAGCAAACAACTTTTTGAACCCCCAAAACGCAACCAACCTACAAGCATCGATAGTAGGAAAAAAGTCATCAGTGTCTTTCCAACCAAAAAAACAAACCACACCCAAACCCAAACTTTGACTACTCCTCTGTAAAGAAACAATGAAACAGGGTACAGACAATTCTGCTTAACCAACAACAAAATTTGCAGACCTTCCCAGCTTGTGCAAAAACTTTAAACTATACGAGAATGCGATTTATGGGTGATTGGTGCAGGGGTACCCGAGCCAGGTCTAAATAGGTGGCCAATTCGCCCCCTAGGATAAGGGGGAGGACTTAAGATCCTCTGACTCAGGTCTTCGTGGGTTCAAATCCCACCCCCCGCACCATAGAAGATCTAATTATGAAAAAACTATTAATCAGACGCCCACTCAATTGTGGTAGAGATTTTTAACATGGTATCTGAAAAGGTAGTGCATTTTCAAGCGTGCCAACTTTCAACCACTAATTCTGTAAAACAACACAAGCTCAGAAGAACCATAGCGTGGCTATCAGACAAAGAGGGACGAGAAAAAGAGTTCATCTCGCTCTACATACCCAAAGAGAAATCAATAGACGAGGTAACCGCCTTCCTAAAAGAGCAGTCTGATTCTGCAATCACAAAATCTGGGAACGTTAAAGCCTGCCTTCAAGAAGCCATCAAGAACATAATCCAGCGTCTTAAGCTCGAGAAGGAAATTCCAGAAAATGGGCTCGCGATATTTGCCGGAACTTTCGTCGCGAATGATCCCGAAAACGAAGTTTTGAAAATTGAAGTGATCGTTCCCCCAGAGCCAATCACAGCCTACCTCTACGATGTTGATAATCATTTCCGGTTAGCACCGCTTAGGGAAATGCTCCGAGAGCCCAAAGTAGTGGGACTTATCGCTGTAGACTCAAAAGAGGCGAGCTTTGGGGTACTTGATGGTGAACGGCTCGAGTTAATCGAAAGTATCGCGTCGGGGATTCCAGGAAAGTCTGGAAAGGGCGGATCGAGCCAAAGGAGGTACGAAAGAGGACGCGACATGGAAATCACATACTTCTTCCACAGAATTGCTGAGCATGCAACAAAAGCATTCCTTGAGAACCATAAAGTCAACGTTTTGATTGTTGGCGGTCCAGGCACAACAAAAGAGGACTTCTTAAAGGGAGAATTTCCTTCACTATGAGCTTAACAATATGCTGCTGAGCACAATTGACACGCAATCCGCCGGCAAAGAAGCGATAAAAGAGATTCTCGACAAATCTTCTGAGAGCGCTAAAGAATATGTGTGCACCAGAACAAAAGAGAATTGTGCAACGGCTTCTGGAAAGTATTGGCAAGCAAGACGGTTTGACTACTTGCGGCTTAGACTTAGTTCTGAGCGCGCTTAAGAATGGTGAAGCGGAAATTGCGATAGTTACTGACAGTACGGGCACGATTGAAATTATTGCAACGTGCAAAAAGTGCGGGTTATCAAAGACGAGAATAGTGAAAGAAGCACAAAAGATTCCAACTGAACAAGAAATGATGTCGACTCCATGCGAGAAATGTAATGCAGTTGAATACGAGGTGGAGGAGAAGGATATAGTGGACCTCTTGGAGGATTTAGCTTCACAGACAAATGCAGTGGTCGAGGTTATTTCTTCAGGGTCGGAGGAAAAAGCAAAGCTCACGGCTTTAAGCGGTTTTGCCGCACTCTTAAGATACCGACCTAAAACGTAATGGGAATCGCAAGAACCTAAACAAAAATGCCTCAAAAAATTAGTTTTTTGGGGGATCTTTTCTCTGTTACTGCGTCAACCAAGTTATTCGCAAAGCCGCCGAAAAGCTTAAGGTAAGTCATAATCGAATCATTCTGTTCCGGATGGCTATCTATAAGTTGAAAAACATTTAGAGAGAAATCAATTAAGGGATTCTTATTAGTTTCCGGGTTCGTGTTTGGATAAGAAATCACGTAACCCACAAGTGAAATAACAATCCGCATTTTTTCCTTTATTTCGTTTCTATTCTTTGATACATCGACGCCTAAATCAAGTATGTCTTGAGTCAGCTGTTTTATTTCAGCTTTCTTGCTTTCAATAACGGAACTTTCGTTCTTACCTGAGTCCATGAAAGAAATCACTCAACCAAACTTCTTGTTATTCGCGTGTTATTGAAGATTACCTTTCAATTCTCTTTTCCAAAAGAAAAAAGCCATAAGGTTCGAATTCATACGAGAAGAAGAAAAAATCCATTTTCCAAAAACAATTTTTTCTTCTTTCAGTTAAACTTTATTTTAAGTTGGATAAACGAAGAATATGATTCGAAACTATTCTTCTTCTTTTACACTGATCTTCGCTGGGGTCGCAATCGATCTATAACCTCAAAAGCCTCAATTCCTTCTTCCAGTCTGATATATTCCGATTTTTGAAGCATGGCTTATATTCCAATTTCAGGTTCCCTTCGTATTGGTGAAGGGCGAGGAGAAAGGAGAAGAACTCACCTTCCTATTGGTTTAGAAGAATCGAAAAGCGGTCGTAGCTTAGGTTTGTTGCATTTCCTAAGCTATGATCGCTTGTATTCTTGATCTTTTTTCTGAAAAGGCCCTTTTAATCCAAGAGAAGTCGGATTCAACTAAATTTTAAGCAATTTAATCTTTAGCCGCATCTGATGTGCAAAAATTATCCAAGACACTGCAAGAATTTTTTAGGGTTTAAGAAAAATGCCAATTAAGATTTCTTCGTTGAAACCAGTAAGGACTTGGTCAACTTTTCAACATCTCTTTGCAAGGCATCTAAATCGTTTTCCATCTTGTTAAGTCTGACCTTGAGTTCTCCCCGTTCTTCTCCTTTTTTCGCAATTGAGGCCAACTTATCCGTTATTTTTTCAAGATCTTTATCATGTTCCCTAATGATGTTTAGAATAAAATCGAGTGCCTCAAGGGTTCCATCTTTGGATGGAGGGATCTTCGACATAACCAACTTTCCTTGCTTAATCGGCTAACGTCGCAGAATGCTGATAAATCTGATTTCTGCCTCAGAATATGTTCCTCCTGGGAATGTGTCAATAATCGGCAACTTCCCAACGTTCAACAAAAAATCTTGCCAAAAAATTCTGCAAAAAAGGCTAGAATCTAATCCAGTTTAGAAAGAATTCAAAATTTTGTTTATGAGGTTATTGTTGCTACTTTGGTTACTTCTTGAACAGCTTTAATTGAAACTTCAAGCATGTCGTCGCTGGGTTCTTTTGTTGTTAGAAGCTGGAAACCCATTCCGGGTGCGGTGAGAACTCTTGTGACAATGGAGTTTCGGTATTTTCCACTTAACCTAAGCAGCTCATAACTTATGCCGCCGATAACTGGAATCAGAAGAATCCTGTAAGCTATCTTCGCCGTGAACCCTAAGTTTGGCATTATTGAGAACAACACGATGCTAATTATGAGCACTATGAACAGAAGACTGGTTCCACAGCGTGGATGCAATCTGCTGTGTTTTTTGACGTTCTCAACATCCATGGGAACGCCCGCCTCGAACGCGTTAATTGCCTTATGTTCTGCACCATGATACTGCAGCACTCGCCTGAACTCGCCCCAAGACGCAATGAATACTAAATATAGAATGAACATAGTCAATCGAATGCCCGCTTCAACCACATTAAAAACTACTCCCGTGAGGCTAAGCCAAGAAGCCAAGAAAAACGGAACCAAAAAGAAAACAGCGACAATTCCAAGAGCGCCCGCAACTATTATTGCAAGCTGCCCCGTGCCAAATTTTGAGCTTTCACTTTTTCCATCAACCTCGCCTTCATCAAGTGCAACGTTTCCAGAAAACAGGATGCCCTTCATGCCTAAGTAAAGCGATTCAAAAAGCATCACAATTCCACGTAGAAATGGTATGCCCAAAACTTTGTACTTGTCGGCCAAAGGATTTAACTGCTCGACGCTCGTCAAAATTTCTTTATTGGGCTTTCTGACGCACAAAACCATGTGTTTCCGACTGCGCATCATAACGCCTTCTATGAGAGCTTGTCCACCAAACGCCAACGAAGGCTCTTTTCGCTTTTGTGCCGTCAGATCTTTCACCAAGCCACTAAATGCTAAAGCAGCTGATTAAACAAACATTTTAGCCGCATCGCATATTAACACTTATCGTCAATTACTGCAAATAACTCCCATTAGAGTAGACGACATGTTTCAGATGTGTCTATCTTCTAACGCAATTTGAGCGGTTTATTGTATATCTCTTCACGCCACTTCCGCTGCCAACTTGCCCAGCCCGTTTTAACAAGTCCTTCCCTTAAATGGGGTCTTTCCGCAACCCACTCCAACTGAGACCAGAAACGCCTTTTCCCACTAAGAATCTCCGCAGGAACTCCAACCTCAACACACCAACGAACGTACTCCTTATCGACCAAAGCCTTTAGATGAGGGCTAGATTCAACTTTCTGAACATTAAACCCACGATTAACAAGATGTTTCCGCAAACCCGATAAGACAAATTCTGAACAAACCTTAAAACAGGTACCCGGTTCAGGCTGCATAACCTCAATTATCTCATCTCCAATTCTCACCGCATCTTGCAAATACTTCTTATTCGCAAAATTCGGCGGCTGAAAAGAAGAAATGGAAATCCTTCGCTCCATAAGCATTGGATCAGGAGGCTTAAGCGCACCTACAACCACGCCTAAAAGAAGGTCACTCCAACCAACAGCTTCAACGAGAATCTCTTTTGAGGAAATGAAACAATCCAACGACAAACAGACCACTATAACAATTATTGGGGAACGCTGAGCTTTTTATTTTCCGCTCGCCCAAAAAGACAAATAAGCTTTGCAAATGAAAAATCGGGTTATTTATTTCGAAAATTGGGACAAACTTCTAAAATTAATAATTGATTAGAATAACAAAAAAGAAAAGAAAGGGATTTTTTTTACTTCTTTCGTCGCATCATCATAACAGCTACAAGAGCGATTATGATGATTATTATTACGACTACTATTGCAACAATAACTGTTGTTGAAATTCCGCCGCCTGTTGTTGGGGTAGGTGAAACTTCAGCGCTAGCAGTGGCTGTTGGAGCTACGGTTGAAGTTGGTGCAACTGTCGGAATTGGTGTTGGGGTTGTGGTTGGGATTGGTGGCACAGTTTTGCCCACTGGGTCAAATACTGCTTGGTATGTGTAGGTGTATCCGTATCCGCACGTTATGCTTGCTGGGTTGGTTGCGAAAACGACGCTATCTTGGGTGGGTGCTGTGTATATGTTTGAAGGTACTGTTGGGAATTGACCTGTGACGTCTGGAATGTATTGTGGTTGTGCTAAGTGACCTGGAGTATAGCTGCCTGTTACGATCCAGTAGTGGAATGTGAAGTTGGCATTTGGAGTGGCGCTCAAAGTCAGAACGTGACCATTGTCGTAGGAATATGATCCTGGTGCTGGGCTTGTGGTTCCGCCGATTGATTGCAGGATAACTACGCCTTGTTTGTCACTTGTGGCTGGAGAGGTTTGTGGAGCTGGTGTAGTTGATGGAGTGCCGCTTACTGGAGAAAATACTGCTTGGTAGTTGTAGGTGTATCCGAATCCGCAAGTAATGTTCAACGTACTTGGCTGTAACGACTAGACTGTCAATAGCTGCGGGTGAAATTGGGTTTGGTAACTGAATTATGGCGCCAGTGTCAGGGTCTGTATAATAGCCGATTTGACCAGTTGTGTGGCCAGGTGTAAATTCGCCTGAAATAATCCAATACGCGAACTGGAAACCATTGTCTGGAATGGCTGTGATGTTTATTACATCTCCGCTGTTGTATGTGTAGTTGCCAGGAGCTGGATCAGTTGTTCCTCCTACTGAAGGAAGGGTGACAACAATTGCTTGGTCGGTTGTTTGTGCTTGTGCTGCCGAAAATGCGGCTAGCATAAGGGTTGACGCTAATAGGACTAAAGTTATTGCTGTAGCCTTTTGGGTATTTCTGCTCAATTTAATATCTCCTTTATAGAAAATACTCTGAGTTCAGACTTAACAATTTTAGACATATAAAACTTTGTGCCTGTTTGAACACAACAACAAACTACAATACCTGAAACAACTTTCTCAGCACATGAAAACCGATTTCAATTTATTTCTCTACCGAAAGTTCTCAAAAACAAACGGAAGTTTATCTATCTCTCCTCGATCTTGATCCAAGTTAGGCAACTGAATTGATCAATTCAAGTTTATGCCCATTTAATGGCAGAGTTCCGGAAAATTCGGCGGATTATTTTTATACGACTTGAGCCATGAATGAAAAAAGGAAGCCTATCTAAGTGACTATCACTCTGGATGATGCTGGCAGTGGCGACTTGCTTTTCGGAATCGTAATAGGCGCTTACCGCGATGAAACACAGGAATTCTGCTATAACATAATTGACGTCAAATTCTTCCAACCCGGTCTCTTCCGCAAGAAAGAATATCTTGCGCAGACTTCTGTCGTAGTCAATCAACTTCTCAACAGATTACAGCCAAAACCCGAAGAAGAAATACACCTCTGTCAAGGCTACATATTTGACGAAGCTGCAGAAGAACTCAAAAGAACTTATGGCGAGCGAATACACCGAATCAAAGTAATTGGCGAACCCCAAAGATTAGTAGAAATTGCATATTGCGACGAAATTAGAAATCTCGGTTATGAACCACTAGCAGAAAGAGACGAAAAACGAGCCAAAAACTTTTTCCATATGATGAGGTGGCTAAAAGAAAACCCCGCCATGATAAGCTACGCCAAAACAGGTTGGCCAAGATTATCAAGATACCCTATGTTCAAACCATATCACCAGAAAACTGAGAAAGGAAAATTCACAGCAGTTTGCGCAGAATGCTCAAAAGAATGTGGAGTACCTTTTAAGCCAGACGGAAACAGACCCGTTTACTGTCAATCGTGTTGGGCAAAAAGAAAAGTCGCTAAGCAACCCCAAGCTTATACCTAAATTTTTGAACCATTTTTGGAAATTATAGTTTCAAACTAGAATTCATATCTGTTTTTTGTTAAAAAATAAAAAAACCGAGAAAAAGAAAAGGATAGAGAAAAGTTTAGTCTTCTCTCCATTTGAAAAGCTTCGCTGCTGCAACAAAGAACACGACTGTAATGATTGTTAGAACGCCAAGATCCACGAGAGCTGCAGTGTAGTTTCCATATACCATTACATTGTTTAGTCCTTCAACTACATAGAATAGAGGAAGTACATGCGCGAAGTTTTGGAGATATTGTGGCATAGTGCTAAGGGGGAAGAATGTACCTGAAAGGAACATCATTGGAAAAGTGATGATGTTTCCAAGTACACTTGCGCTTTCAACGCTTTTGCTTATGGTTCCAACTAGCATGCCCAACGAACAGAATAGCATTGGTCCCAGAATTAGAAATGGAATAAGCCATATTGTCAGTGTTATGTGTGCGCCGAATCCAATAGTTCCAACTGCAACAAGAAGCAAGAACGATATTACCGACAAGATAATGTACCATGCGACCTTGGAAGCAAGCCACTCCATCTTGTGAAGGGGCGTCAAAGAAAGTTGTTTGAACAGCTTGGTTTTCTTGTATTCTGAAGTAATGTTTACCATAGCGAACATTGGGCTAACGAGAATTGAGAACCCGATTAAGCCTGGAATTAGAAAGTCAATATATTTTGTTTGCTGCGTATTGACTGTGGAAGTTGTTATTCCGATTATTGCCTGTGTCGTGTCATTGTATTTTTGCTGGAAATAGTTTAAATTAAAATGGGTAGCGACGCCTTCAACAGTTCCTATTATAATTCCATTTGTACTTGAGGTAGGATTTCCATAAACTACAATATCTTCAGGTTTACCTGACAAATAGCTGACAGAAAAATTCTCCGGTATGATTATCCCGTCAGATGCTGAATGATCCGCGAGGTATTTTGTGAAATTCTCATCAGGTCCCACTAGAGTGGGGACTTTCAGAGGCCAGGAACCGTTTATCGCCACTCCATTTATTGTTCCATTTAGCGCCTGAACAAACTGTCCTGCGATAGGGCCCGTATCCTTGTTTTGAACGTAAACCGTTACTTGCCCGCTACCGCCCCCTGCGAAAATCGCGCCAAAAAGCGCTATCAGTATGACTGGGAAAATTATTCCAAAGAATAATGCGGCGCCATTTCTAATGTATCCTTTGCCAAAAACTCGAAGATCTGCTAAAGTTCTTTTTACGCTTGACAATTACTTGTCCTCCTTTTTGTTTGACTTATTTTGATGACTT
Source organism: Candidatus Bathyarchaeota archaeon (assembly GCA_963735905.1). Classification (GTDB taxonomy): domain Archaea; phylum Thermoproteota; class Bathyarchaeia; order Bathyarchaeales; family Bathycorpusculaceae; genus JADGNF01. The sequence continues at coordinate 473,355 of CAVTMS010000007.1, forward strand.
GACCCCAAGATATTCCCGCTCTCATCAACCTCTCCACTAACCAATTTGATGAAAACATCTTCCAGACTGTCTCGACGAGTATGGATTTCGCCCCAGTCTTCACCTGATTGCTCAGTTGCCGCCAATGCTGCCAAAGCATCAATTTTCTGCTTAAGAGGAATGCTTACTAGTCTCTTGGTTTGGTCATACTCAACTTTTAGCTCAGTGTTATTTTTTATGTAATCTGCCAGTTTTTGGCTGCCATGAATTTCAAGCCTTTCTCCAGAGCCATATTGCTCTATGATCTCGTCTGCAGTACCCATTGCTACAATTTTTCCATGGTTCACAATTGCTACTCTGTCGGAAAGTTGTTCGGCTTCTTCGAGGTAATGGGTGGTCAAGATTATGGTTTTTCCTTTAGCTTTTAATTTTCGTATGACTTCCCAGATTGCCCTTCTCGCGTTTGGGTCAAGTCCAGTTGTAGGTTCATCTAGGAAAAGAAGCTCGGGGGAACTGACAAGTGAAAGGGCAAGTCCCATCTTTTGTTTTTGCCCGCCCGAAAGGTTTTCGAAACGATTTTTCGCTGAATCTTCAAGAAGGACTTCTTTAAGAATCTCTTCAGGATCTGCTTTAACCCCAAAAAGAGTTGCATAGTAAATAATGGCTTCTTTCGGTGTGGTTTTTTCGAAAAAGGTGAACTGCTGTGGAATGACTCCGATTTTTTTGTGAAGATCATACCCGTTTTTCCATGGGTCGAGACCCAGAACCTTAACTTCGCCACCTTCTCTTTCTCGCAAGCCTTCCATGATTTCAATCGTTGTAGTTTTGCCTGCGCCGTTAGGTCCAAGAATGCCGAAGACTTCGCCCTCGTTTACTGTGAATGAAATTCCATCTACGGCTTTAATGTCGCCGTAGTATTTTTTCAAAGAGGAAACCTCAATTGATACCATTTGTATTACTCCAATTATTTTTTGATTATCCAGCAATAAATTACGCTGGTTTTTTTCGTTGTTGCATAGTTAATTGAAGGAGATATAACTTTCGGGGTTAACATTTTAGATTAGAATCTACTTATGCCGGTTTAGACAAAATCTCTTCTCTTTTGAAAACCTTAACCCCAATATAAAAAACGATAATGTCAACTAAAGCAAAAGACCCGATCAAAGCAAACAAAACAACTGGTCCCAAGAAAAGAGTTCCCGAAATTTGCCCAAATACCAGACCAAGAATTGGAGCGAGCAAGACGACACTTATTTGCTGAGCTTCTCTAAAACCCTTAACTCTAGACGAAATTGCCACAGTTAAACCAATACTTGTTAAAGCGATTTCAGGCGCAAAAACAAAAATCATGGTAAGCCATAATGGATTTGGCAAAAGCAAAGCCCCTCCAAACATCGGAGCCGCTAAAATATCCACTACGACCGAATAGACCGCGAAGCTCGCAAACGTTACCAGTACTGCCGGAATGAATGCAACCAAAACTTTCCCAACAAACAATTCAGAATCCGATAACGGGGTAGCAAGAAGAGCTTCAATCGTCTTTCTCTCTTTTTCTCCTGCAAAACTATCTGATGCAATAACACTGGAAGCCATAATTGGAACAACCAAAAATAGAGGAGCTAAAAAGTAAAGCGTCAACAAATAAGTAAGCGCTTGCTGAGCCGTCATTCCCGCAATGTCCGCCAGAATATTGCTTGGCAGGTTCTTCATAACAGCTTCAAGACCCTGCATAGACATATTGGCTGTAGGCGTCAAATTAGGCAGAAACAGAATAACCGTCGGCAAAAGAATTGAAACAAGCATCGGAACAACAATTATTGGAACAAGTACCTGCCAGTTTCTCTTCATCTCACGCCAATCTTTCTTGAAAACAAGCCAAATACTTCGCGCTCTAATTGTTGGTTCCTCCAATCAGCTTTAAGTAAGCCTCTTCAAGCGAAGGACGAACCTCGTTAACAGAAAAAATTGAGCCCCCATGCTTCACAATTTCGCGAACAATTTCGGGTGTAGCCACCTTTGCATCGTCAACGGAAATCAATAAACTGTTATTATCCTTAACAACTGAAACATCTCTTGTCTGAATGCTCGATTTCACAGCATCAATAATATCCTTATTTAGGGTCTCAAGCGTAATTTGAACAACAGGTTGCCCGCTAATTTTTTTGCGCAATTCATCAGGAGTTCCGACAATAACAGTTTTTCCCCTGTTCATAATCATGACTCTCTTGCAGAGCTTCTCAGCATCCTCCAAATGGTGGGTACACAACAGAATGGTACGTTTTTCATGCCTACTAAGCTGATCCATAAGGTCTTCTGATTTCCTTAGCTGACTCAGGATCCAATCCTGCAGTGGGCTCATCCATGAAAAGAACAAGAGGTTTATGCACCGTGGCGCGGGCAATTGCAAGTTTCTGCTTCATGCCTTTGCTGAAAGTTGCCACTTTATCATTTCTTCGATCCCATAAAGATAGGAATTCAAGAAGTTCATGGATCCTATCTTTTCTTTCCTGAGCATTTTCAACCCCATAGGCTTCAGCGAAAAAATCCATGTTCTCATAAGCCGTTAACCTCTCGTATAGACTGGGATTCTCGGTAAGAATGCCCATGGATTTGCGGACGTTTACCGGATCTTTTCTAATATCAAACCCTGCAATAGACGCAAAGCCTGCTGTTGGAGAAATAAGACAAGCTAACATCCGCAACGTAGTAGTTTTGCCCGCTCCGTTGGGACCTAATAACCCGAAAACTTCGCCTTCTTCCACTTCCAGGCTAAGCCGGTCAACTGCAACAAAGGAGTTGAATGTTCGAGTTAATCCATTTACATCTATGACAGGCATGCTTTAGTCTCAAGGTTAGCAGTGTTAATTTTTATCTTCCAATTCTGACAATTTAAAAGTAATGCATTCAAAATTCACAGAAGCAACTAACTTTGTCCAAATAAAAAAGCTAAATCTCCGATTAATAGGCGCAAACGCCTTACAAGGAGAAACCTGAGGAAATTTATTTTCAAACCTATATGCAAGCCCGTATAAACGCATCAACACCACAACCGAATTTAGGCATTGTAAATACCACAAAATAGAAAAACATCCCTGCGCAAATACCAAAACTAAGAATAGAAACAACAAGGGGCACAAATCATGAAATTGAACAAAAATGACGAACAAGTCGTTGCAGCAATAAAACCAATAGGCACAGAACTCACAATGCAAGAAATCGCTGATAAGACAGGGTTACCCTCAAAGAAAGTCTTCAAGTCGTTGAAAAAACTCTTCGAAAACGAACTCATATCCTGTCAAGCACGCAAATACAAACTTCTAACAGAAAAACCAATCAAAGTCGACGCGGCAGAATCCGATTCTTCGGAAGAAGATTCTGAATAAAGACTTCCAAATTCTCCTTCTGTAGACAAAACTGCTTACAGAATTCACTTTTTTGGAATTCCAACCTAAAAAGGCTAAATTTTCTTCTAAATAGCGATAAAACAAAGAAAAGCCTCGAGCGGGCCTTGCTCCCGCGGCCTGCTGCTTACAAGGCAGCCGCTCTACTGGGCTGAGCTATCGAGGCACAACCGTGCGACAGCAAGCATAATAATGCAACAACATAAAAACTTAACCGTTTGCAGCTGAAAAATCACCTTGCGAACCCCTGCAGCCCTCGACACAACACTTATATTATTGAGTGGCGCTTCTAACAGTTCCAGCAACATCAAGTTGCCATCAATAAAATAGATGCAACCCCCGTCCTAATCAGATTGGGGTGAAGGGTGAATGAGCACTTGTCGCTCAAGAAACGCTCACATGACACCATGCATAGGCCAAATGCGACGCAACAACATAATAACACGTAAGGTTTCATCAAACGCTAAACTGATACCACCAAGGCTCGGACATGCCACGCTGTCTGGAGAATGGCTCGGCTTGAGAGCTGAAGAAGGGCGCGGCAAGCCGCGATACCGCCTCGGGTAGGCGCACGCAGCCTTAGAACCGAGGATTCCTGAATGGGACTTCCTAGAAATGCTCCCTTACGGAGCGGGAACCCCCCGAACGGAAGCATCTTAGTAGGGGGAGGAAAAGAAACCAAACACGGGATTCCCTTAGTAGCAGCGAGCGAAATGGGAATAGTCCAAACCGAATCCTGCAAGGAAACTTGCCGGAGATGTAGTGTTAAGGGCCCAGCTCTATCTCTTCGCTGGTTAAGCTGAAGTGGCCTGAAATGGCCCGCCAAAGAGGGTGAAAGCCCCCTAAGTACCCACCAGAAAGAGTTGCTGGAGTCCCAGACTACCGTACCATGGTTTTGGTGCGGAAAATTGGGAGTCACCAACTTCCAAGACTAAATACGACTCAAGACCGATAGCGCACTAGTACGGTGACGGAAAACTGAAAAGTACCCCGGAATGGGGGTGAAAAGTGCCTGAAACCAGACAGTAACAGACGTGCGCAGCCCGGAAGGGTAGATACCTCTCGAAGGAATCCGCTGTGAAGCGGTAGTACAAGGGAGGAGGACCAGGGTTGCGCGTTCCGTCTAGAAACACGGGCCGGGGAGTTTATGGTTGTGGCAAGCCTAAGAGTTCAAAACTCGTAAGCGCAGGGAAACCAATACGCACGCAGCTCCGCAAGGAGTCAGGTGCAGGGTCTGAAAGGGCCTGGAGTCACAACGATACATACTAGAAACCAGACGATCTATCCCTTGGCAGAGCGAAGTTAGGCGAAAGCCTAATGGAGGCTCGTAGGGGTTCTGACGTGCAATTCGTTCCTCAGACCTGGGGATAGGGGCTAAAGACCAATCTAGTCTGGTGATAGCTAGTTCCTTCCGAAGTAGATCTCAGTCTAGTCCCGAGCGAGGTAGCTAGTGGGGTAGAGCACTGATTGGAAAACAAGGATCCGAAAGGGTCCACTTTTCTTTCAAACTTCGAATCCACTCGCGCCGTAGACCTCGGGAAACGGGTTAATGGGGGTAAGCTCCATGACCGAGAGGGGGACAACCCAGACTGAGGTTAAGGTCCCCAAATGCTGGCTAAATGTCAAACCGAAAGGCGTCGTCAGCCTCAGACAGCGGGGAGGTAGGCTTAGAAGCAGCCATCCTTCAAAGAAAGCGTAACAGCTCACCCGCCGAGGCTAACGGCCCTGAAAATTGACGGGGCTAAGCCAGCTACCGATACCTCAGAGTTCAGCTTAGGCTGAATTGGTAGGAAGGCGTCCTAGTTGGACAGAAGCTGGGCTGTAAGGTCCAGTGGACCGATTAGGATTGCAGATCCCGGTGGTAGTAACAGCAAAGAGAAGTGAGAATCTTCTCCGCCGAAAGGGCCAGGGTTCCCCGGCAACGATCTTCAGCCGGGGGTAAGTCGGTCCTAAGACATTACTCAACCGATAATGTCGAAAAAGGGAATCCGGCTAAAATTCCGGAACCATAGAGGTACACGCGGCAACGCAAGCCTAAAGCCGAACGTTTCGGGATAGGCTGAGCAGGGTTGTCGCCTTGTTTAACTGTATAAATCTGGGGAGTGCCGTAATGGCGAGAACCAGGTGAAAGCAGGAATAGCCGCCCGTTTTAGGGTGGTTCAGCTTATTTCTGGAGCCACTGAAAAGGGCTTTAGGAAGGATCCTCTATGACCGTACCTAGAACCGACACTGGTGCCCCTAGGCGAGAAACCTAAGGCGTGTCGGGTATACACTAATGCGAGGGAACTCGGCAATTTAGCCCCGTACCTTCGGTATAAGGGGTGCCTGCTCTTACAGCCTCGTGCTGTCGAGAGCAGGTCGCAGTGACAAAGGGGTCTCGACTGTTTAATAAAAACACAGGAAGCTGCAAGCGCGAAAGCGTGTGAACAGCTTCTGAATCCTGGCCAGTACAGGTACCTGAAACCTGGGTCCAACTGGGCTAAGGGCCTGCAAACGCCGGGAGTAACTCTGACTCTCTCAAGGTAGCCAAATGCCTTGTCGGGTAAGTTCCGACGTGCATGAATGGATCAACGAGGGCCCCGCTGTCCCCGCGTAGTACCCGGTGAAACCACATAACGTGGACGAACAGTCCACGATCTCCCAGCGGGAAAAGAAGTCCCTGTGGAGTTTTACTGCAGCCTGCCGCTGGAATACGGTTGTGGATGCAGAGCGTAGTCGGGAGCCGTCGATCCTGCGTTCTCCGGGACGTGGGGGAGGCAACAATGGAACACCGACTTTCTGCAACCGTGTTTCTTACCGACGCTTCGGTGTTGGAACAACGGTAGGTGGGCAGTTCGGCTGGGGCGGCACGCCCTTGAAAAGATATCAAGGGCGCCCTAAGGTTGGCTCAGGGGGGACAGAAACCCTCCGTAGAGTGCAAGGGCAAAAGCCAGCCTGACTGGATCCTTAACAGTAAGGGATCCAGAGGAGAAATCCGGGCTTAGCGATCATCCATGTCCCCCTTGGTGGGGGCTGGATGTGTCAGAAAAATTACCCTAGGGATAACAGGCTCGTCGCGGGCGAGAGTCCCCATCGACCCCGCGGCTTGGTACCTCGATGTCGGCTCTTCCTATCCTGGCCCTGCATAAGGGGCCAAGGGTGAGGCTGCTCGCCTATTAAAAGGGAACGTGAGCTGGGTTTAGACCGTCGTGAGACAGGTCGGACTTTATCTGCTGGGAGTGTTGGCTGCCTGAGGGGAAAGGGTCCCTAGTACGAGAGGAACGGGACGCTGTGGCCTCTAGTTAACCGGTTGTCCGACAGGGCAAACGCCGGGCAGCCACGCCGCTGAGGATAAGAGCTGAAAGCATCTAAGCTCGAAGCCTCTCCCGAAAAGAGGCAACCATTTTCGTTTCACGAAACGAGGGCACCCATAAAAGATGGGTTTGATGGAGTTGGGGTGTAAGCTAGAAGACTTCGGTCGACTAGCTCAGCCTGCAACCTCCAATAGCCCGAGATGCTGAGCCCTCTGGTGGTATCGGAGCGATATTTGGTGAACTTTACGAAAAAGTTGTTGCTGATTGGCCTATGCATGGTGTCATAACGAGATTAATTTTAGTCTTCGTTTAATTCGGTAGATTTTGTTTGTTTTTGTTGTTAAACGATTTTAGTAAATCATTCATCGTTTAGAGATTTTTTCCATTTGCCTTTTGGGAATTTTTGGATAATTTATTAGTTCAAGAGTGTATTTACAAGAATCACTGTTATCTTAGTAGTTTAGAAAACTGGGGAGGATACTGAAATCAATCTGAGTCTGCCAAGGCAATTGAGAAGTCGACTTGATAAGTGGTTGCTGGTTCTCCTTCTCTTTCTGGTTGTCTATGCGGTTCTTTTAACGATTAATTTGTCCTACATGTCAATGCAGTGGGATGAAGTAAACCATTTCACCGGTGGTTTGCTTTTGGTTAGGGGGCAACTTTGGCAGTATGTTCAGACAAGTTCTTTTTATCCGCCTATTTTTAATCTAGGTACAGCTGCTTTCTTTGCTGTTGCTGGTGCGAGTGTATTTGTTGGGCGGTTAGTAGCGGTTACTTTTGCCTTGCTTTCAATTCTTATTGTGTTTTTCATCGCGCGAAGAATGTACGGATCTCCAACCGCGTTGCTTTCTGCAGTTTTGTTTGGGGTGATGCCTGGAGTCGTTTGGGTTTCGCGGATGGCTATGATTGAAACCATGTTGATTTTCATTTTTTCTTTGTCTATGCTTTTCTTTTTTAATTGGTTGCGGACAAACCGCGAGAGGGATCGTGTTTTGAGCATAGTGGCGTTGTCCGTGGGTGTTGTTGTAAAGTATCAGATGCTTGGTTGTTGCGCCATTAGTCATGTTGTTAGGTATGTTGTTCTGGAAGAGGGAATACCTGAAAACCCAGTTGAATCGTTTCCTGAGGTTTAAAATACTAATAATTGTGGTAGCTGCAATTGTATTGGTTTATTTGCTGTCTACGAGCTTTTCGCGTCTGGTCTTTTGGAAATGCTTATTTATTCCGTTCAGATCGGCACGGTGGAGAGGTCAATTTACAGTGTTCGGTTTCCGTTCCGATTTTCTACTTTGTTGAAATGGTTTGGCCTTACAGCAATACACATCCCATTTCGCTCTACTTATACGTCTCTAGGGCTGTTAGGCTTAGGTTCGTTGGCGTTAACACGAAAACCTGGAGATAAATTCCTTCTCTGTGGTTTTTCGTGATTTATTCGGTTTTCACTTTGATTCCTAATCGTGAGTGGCGATACGTTACTTTGCTATTCCCAGTCTTGGCAATTTCTGCTTCAAAACTAATCACTGGAACCTTTGAAAAAACCCAAAAAACCTGGAGAAATACCCAGATGAGACTGAGTGGACGTTGGCTTGCCAAACTCGGGGCGGTATTCTTAATTGGAATAGCTGTTACCGGGGTTTTTTACAGTTGCCAAGATGCCTACAGCTGGGTCTCAAGAGATCAGCTTCAAGTACCCATTGAGCAAGCAACCGTTTATGCCAGTAAAAACCTTGGCGGCAACCAATCGATAGTGGTTGTCTTTCCGCTCAATTACCTTAACGAATACATGGTTTGGTTTTACCTAAACGAGGCACATGAGCGGACAAATGAAGTGTGGCAGTACCCTAAACTAGCTGTTGACTCTTACACCCCAAACTTCAACACGACCGAACTAACCAATCTATGTCAACTAAGAAATACGAAATATGTTTTTCTCTACGAAAACGGCGCATCTACCACTTACTTTAATAGTTCTCTAACATCGAGCGACGTTTACAATATACTCAACAATACTGGCAGGTTTATGCCCGAAAACAGTTTTGGGAATTCACCACACAGAATCTTCATAATGTCTTTTCGATAAGCAAAAAAATTCGCCAATCTGGAAACCGTAATTGATATTAACGGTTTTTATAGAATATCAGCCACAGCATGATGGGCTTCAGTTGGTGACTTACGGGCTGTTTGAGATAATCTCAGTTAGCATTATTGTTCTGATTTTGGGGATAGTGCTGGATGTAATAATCGGGGACCCTTCTCCGAACAGTCCTTTTGCGTCCTATTACAAAATTCATCCGACTGTTTTGATGGGGAATTTCACAAAAGCTCTTGAGAGAAAACTGAAAAACCCAAATCCAAAACGAGAAAAATTCAACGGCGTTCTCCTGGGCTTGGCAGTCATTCTAGCTTTTTCATTGCCCGTCTTCTTTGGACTTTGGGCAATCTATGCTTTTCTTGGGGCGATTTTCGCTTGGCTAGGCGTTATTGTGTATGCCATTGTAGGAATTGTTCTAGTAAAGTTTACCGTGTGCATTAAATTGGAGACTGATTGGGCGAAAGCAGCAGCTAAAGCTATTGATGCAAATAATCTTGAAGAAGCGCGGAAATACTCTCATTTCTCGCGACGTGACTCTTCAAACTTGAATGGTTCACAAATCGTTTCTGCAGTAATAGAATCTATGGCTGAAAACATTATCGACTTCAAGTTTTCTCCAATTATTTTCTATTCTTTTCTAGGAGTCACCGGAGCTATCGCTTTTCGCGCGATAAACACCCTAGATGGTATGGTTGGCTTCAAAGACAAGGAACATATCAACATTGGTTGGTTCAGCGCGAATCTTGACCACGTTGTAAACTTTATCCCATCAAGACTAACAGGCATATTGATAATTGCAGCGGCCTTCTTGCTGGGTAAGGATTATAAAACGGCATGGCAAATTGCCAAACGCGATCATTCTAAAACACAAAGTCGCAACCACGGATGGCCCATGGCGGCAATGGCCGGGGCACTCCACGTTCAGTTTGAAAAACCTGGAAAATACATTCTAGGAGACCCAACCGAAACTTTAGATTCAAGCAAAATACTCGAGGCACTACGGATTCGGGACGTATCCATAATACTCTGCGTCCTGCTATTTCTTCCAGTACTCATTCTAGTTCGCTTATTTGTCTTCCCTTTTTAGTTTGAAAATGCAGAATATTTTAATGAATCCGATCTCCTATGTTGCTTCAGGATGCCCATTCCCATGTCCAAGATGGCTTACCTACAATCCGAAAAGAATTTTGCTTTAATATTATTATTAGGTGGTTTTTGATTTGCGTGTTTGTTTAATTAATCCTCCTCGTATTCAACCGAAACTTTGGGGTAAGCCCGCTGCATTTCAGCCTTTAGACGTCGCTTATGTTGCTGCAGTCCTCGAAAAGCATCATGATGTTAGCATTATTGACTGCCCCACAAAGGGTTGGAAGAATCTTCAGGAAATCGATGGTGCAAAATATCGCTTAGGCTTATCGAAAGAGGAAATTGCCGAGCGTGTGCGTTTATGGAAGCCCAACCTTGTCGTAATTAGCGTTCCTTTCAGCGGATGGTGGCGTACGGCATTCGAGGCTGCTTCTGCCGTGAAAGAAGTTGATTCAGAAATTAAGACGGCTCTAATCGGATTGCATCCTTCCGCGAAACCACTTGAAAGTCTTGCCCATCCCAACATAGATTTCGTGGTGATGGGTGAACCTGAGTTAACAGTGCAGGAACTTGTGGAAGTTTTAGAAAAGAGCGGATTGACCGATCTTAAAAAGGTAAAGGGTTTAGGTTTCACGCTAAATGGTGAGGTCGTTATTAACCCACCCAGACCTGTGCTTGAAGATTTAGATTCGTTGCCGTTTCCCGCCAGGCATTTGCTGCCTATGAAGGAACTTTTCGAAGCAGTTAAGAAGACTCCAATTCGAGGAGAAATACGAAAACCCTGCGCCCGCGTTTTAACAAGCCGTGGTTGCCCAAATAACTGCATCTTCTGCAGCAACCACATCGTTATGGGTAAGAAGTGGCGAGGGCGAAGTCCAGAAAACGTAGTTGACGAATTAGAACAAATTGTTCGTACCTACGGAGTAAAACAAGTGGATTTTGAAGATGACAACTTGACCTTTAACAAGAAAAGGATGATAGCGATATGCGATCTTATTGTCCAACGTGGCTTAGATATTGAATGGTATACCCCTAATGGGGTCCGAGCAGACTGTTTAGATGCCGAGCTTCTTTCGAAAATGCGAAATTGTGGTTGTCAAAGGATAATGGTGGCTCCTGAATCCGGGGTCCAAAGAGTCGTCAACCAGATTATCAAGAAAAATCAGGATCTAAAACGCGTTGAAGATGCCATTGTAGCCGCACGAAAGGTCGGTATCAAAGTTAGTTGTTTCTTCATCCTAGGTTTCATTGGTGAAACACAAGAAGACATCAAAGCAACAATAAACTATGCTTACACGTTGCGGCAATTAGGCGCGGATCGCTTCTACTTCAGCTATGCAACACCTCTCGTTGGAACCGAATTATTTGATCAGGCAGAAAAGGGTGGTTATCTGCGGGAAGGATTCGGGGATGAAGCGCTATCTTGGGCTCAACCTCTGATTGAGACGCCCCAGTTCAGTGCCAAAGACTTGCAGGAATTATGCGCAAAGGCCGTTTTGGTAAACCCAGTTCTTAACAGGGACCGATTTGCTCGAGCCGTTCGAAATCCTAGGCGAGCCCTGAACATATTGGTTGGCAGGACAAAAATGAGTTATAGGAAAAAACAGCGTGAAGCAACTGTGAAAGCCTAAATCTCGTAATCAACGCAACGTCTTGTCTGCTTCCTGCAATTTCTCCACAATTGCGAGGTTATACAGACATCTTGACGTACACTGGCCACATCCATCGCATTTGTCGGCTTTGTTTTCGAGTCCACCATAAAGCTTCCTTGCCCAATCTCTAAGGTCGTATAATTCGGAAAGTGCGTAAAACCGCAAAATAGCTGCAATATCAATTTCCTTCGGGCAGGGGAGGCACATTCCACAATCTCTACAATAGTCGACTGACGACAGTGTAAGGTTATCTGGTTCTCTTCTTGATTGTTGACAATATTCATTTCCTGTCTTTGCTGCAACTTCGACTTCTTCGATAGATTTCATTCCTGGAATTACAACCGAAATATCTTGCGATAAGACGAATCTAAGTGCATTTCGTGCCATTGAATCTGTGTCTTGCCCCAAGAGTCTTTTGAGGTCGGGCTCATCACTGAGTAACGATAGGGATGGCTCGTACAGGCACGTGATTAATCTGCTGGTTTTGGCAGAAAAAGGCTTCATCACAACAACACCAACGTCGTGCTCTTTTGCAAAAGGCACCAATTCCTCAAGTGCCTGCCTTGTTACAATATTTATTGGCACGAGAACAGTGTCGAATTCACCTGTTTCGATTGCCTTGACGAGAACGTGGGGCTTGTGGCTTGAAATGCCGATAAAATCAACAAGACCTTCTCTTCTTGCCTGTTTGCAGGTTTGGAGTACTCCGTTCTCGCCTGTGGCTTTGCGAAGGGTTTGTTCGTCATCTATTCCATGAAGCTGGATAATATCCAGACGATCAGTTCTTAGTCGCTTCAAGCTTTCTTTAATATCCTCTAGTGACTCACGTTTGGTTCTAGACCCTGTCTTAGTTGCAATGACACATTCGTCACGGACGTCGTTGAGAGCTGAGCCGATTTTTTCTTCGCTATCTCCATCTAGCTTCGCAGTGTCGAAGTAAGTAATGCCTAATTCAAACGCTCTTCGAACAACCTTCGCTGCGTCATCAGCGCTTAGTTGCGCAATCCATGTTCCGCCAAAACCCACTTGAGAGACTTGTAAATTTGTTCTGCCCAATCTTCTCTTGTGCAAGAAGCCACCTTACTGTTTGTGCAAAAGTAACTTGAATCCTTGGCGCATTACAGGCAATGGACCATCCCGTCTGATTTTGTAGAGAATTCGTTTGGGTGCACGGTGGAATTCTCTATGGTACCTGCTTGCGATTTCCATTACAGTCTTGTAGTCGAAATCTTCTGTTTTCGCTGCAAGAAGGAATTCGTCTAGTTTCTCATAGTTGCCGCTTTGAAGTATTTCTTCGTAAAGGAGGCTGTCTGGATAAGCGATGAAGACATTGAATTGGCATAAATCGGGGTTTAGTTTTTGTGCGAATTTGAAAGTGGCTTCCATGTCTGCTTTTGTTTCACCTGGGATTCCCAGCATGAATGATGCTGCGACTTGGATCTTTTCGCTTCGAACCATTTTGAATGCTCGTTCAACTTGCTCCAAACTGATGTGCTTGTTGATTTTTTCCAAAATGCGTTGTACGCCTGATTCAACGCCAAACCATATTGTTCTGCATCCTGCTTCTCTCATTTTGACGAGGAGCTCTTGTGTCAGCATGTCTGCTCTTGTGTCGCAGATCCATTGCAGGTCGAGTTTTTCTTTTTTCATCATTTCGCAAAGTTCTATTGTTTCTTTTTTGCGGATGGTAAAGTTGTCGTTAATGAAATAGATACCTTTGGAGCCGAATCTGTCAATCATGTATTTTACTTCGTCAACCACGCGTTTTGGGCTAAAGAAACGGCAGGCGGGTCCCCACATTTTTCTTGTTTCACAGAAGGCGCAGCTGAATGGGCATCCTCTTGTGATGCTCATAATGTCTACCGGTTCTACGTTGAGAAATTCCATTTTCCTTTCGTACTGGTCCATTGGAAGCAAGTGTCTGGCAGGGAAGGGAATTTCATCCAAGTTCTCGATAAATTTGGGTGTATTTTTTAGAATTTTGTCTCCTCGTCGATATGCCAGTCCTGCGATTGCCCCAAGTACCATTTGCTTTTCGCCTTTGGTCGTAAATGTTGCGAGTTCGACCATGGCGCGTTCGCCTTCTCCCATTATGACATAATCGATTTCTGGATGTTGAAGCATGCTTTCTGGAACATAGCTTGGGTGCCATCCGCCAACAACAATTTTGCAAGAAGGGACAACCTCTTTGATTGCTGCGGCCGTTTCCACACATTTATGGTACGTTGCGGAGCTGCAGGTGATGCCGACCATTTCGGGGTTAAGCTGTTTTACAAATTGTTTAACTTCCGATATAGGTTTCTTCTGCAGGTAATTATCAAGCATTTGTACCTGAAAACCCGCTTTCTCAAGCGCGGCGGCAACATATGATAATCCTAAAGGGGGAAATTTTCTACCAAGATACCATGGTGCATTTTCTGATGGTGCAGTGGTCATTAACAAAATCAAATTTAGATTCCCCTCTCTATTATTTTAGTGTCCATGCCTGTTTTCTGAGTCTTATTCCATGTAGGCACAAAATATAAACGTGTTTGCAAGCGAAGAGAAGGATAAAGAGAAGAAAAAGTTGCTGGAAATGGTTGATTTTAGGCACTAATTGCCTAAAGATGTTGACTAATGGCTTATTTTGTTAGTTGAGATACAAACTCAGCGCTGCGCGTCTTGAGATCTTCACCTGAACCGATTTTTACGATTACCGCGTCTGACAATGCCCCGCCACTTTGCAACGCTTCGGTAGAGTTTCTTATTTGTGCAACGTCTTCTGGGGTTGTTGCTCCTTGACCGCTTCCGAAAACTCCTATTTTCGCTCCTTGGTCAGGTTTAAGATTGTTAATGAAGTCTTTAATTGAACTGGTTGGGGTGCCAGCATAGATTGGTCCCCCAGCAACTATGATTCTGTAACCCGTCGTGTGTGCGGCAGTTGTGCTTTTTACGCCTGCCAAGTAAACTGTGAAACCTTCGGTTTGTAAATTGTTAGCTATTTTAGATGCAACTTCTTTCGCTGCTCCTGATAGACCTGGATCGTAAACAACCAACGCATTGCCAACTGAAGTTTTGTTAGGCGTTAAAGTTTGTGAGCCTGTGGCAGTGTAAGCGGCAAGATCTAGAAAAATCATGGCGCTAAATGCTACGAATGCTATTATCAGAATGGCCAGCACTGCTATAACTATCTTGAATATTTTTCTCATTTCTGTTACTCCTTTTGCTACTAATTTAAGGAGATTTTTGGCGGCATTAGTATTTAAAATAATCTTTCGCTAACTGATTGATTTGGGCGTTGGTGTTCAGTTATTGGTTGGTTGCTTTGATTTTTTCTCTCAAAGCTTTCACGAGTCTTAAGTTGTCTTGGGCTGATCGTACTGTGAGTCGGAAGTAGGTGTTATCTAAGCCCACGAAGGTGCAGCAGTCTCTTATGAGAAGTCCTTCTTTGCCCAGTTCTTCTCTTAACTCAGTTGATGTAATTTTTGGTGAAGTAATTTTTACGAGCAGGAAATTTGTTTCCGATGGGAAGACGTGTAGTCCTCCGATTTCCATAATCATTTTGGCTAGCTGGGTTTTTTCGCGCATAATGGTTTGTTTGGTGTTTTCAATGAATTCTTTGTCGCTGAAGGCGGATAGGGTTGCGCAACCTGCCAGGCCGTTGATGCTCCATGGCTGTCGAACTGTCTGTAATTGATCTATGAGGCTTTCCGCGGCTATCGCATAGCCAAATCGTATGCCTGGCATCCCGTAAAACTTTGTGACTGATCGTATAACGAAAAGGTTTTCATATTTCTTGGTGAAAGCTGCTACGGTTGCTTCTTGGCCTTTGTCGGCGAATTCTATGTAGTTCTCGTCCACGCTGACTATGATGCCTTTTTTCTGGCAAAATTCGGCTAAATCCAGAATTGAAGCGCGGCTGTACAGAGTTCCGGAGGGACTGTGAGGGTTACAGATGTAAACTATCTTTGTGTCATCTGTAATTGCTTTTTTCACGTTTTCCGTTTCCAAAGCAAAGTTGAAAGGCAATTGAACAAAGACTACGTCTCCTCCTACTCTGAGCACGGCTTTCTCGTATTCACTGAACGATGGCACTGGGATGACGGCTTTGAAGGGGTGTTGGAAAGCCTCCGTAATCATGTAGATGAGCTCGATTGATCCGTTACCGAGAATGATGTTTTCTGCGCTAACGCCCTGCCCGACATACGCAGCAATTTCCTGCCTCAAATCCATTGGGTTA
Organism: Candidatus Bathyarchaeota archaeon; assembly: GCA_963735905.1. Lineage (GTDB taxonomy): Archaea > Thermoproteota > Bathyarchaeia > Bathyarchaeales > Bathycorpusculaceae > JADGNF01. The sequence goes on from CAVTMS010000007.1 coordinate 489,077, forward strand.
GGATCGGGGTAAAATCGGACAAGTTTGGCAAATTCCTTAATTGCTTCTATAGCTTTTGGCGAGGGTCCCAAAAAATTAATGGGTCCACTAAAGTCAAGTACTTTTTCAAGGGGAATGTTGAATTTTCGGCTAAAGCCCCATACGTCTCCCCCGTGGCTTACGAACCTTTTCTTCTTACATGGACTCTCCAAATTTGTCTCCTCCATCAAACGTGCAATTTCTTTCTCTATTTTCCACTGTGCTTCGAAATGGGCGTTGTAATTATTCACTATTTTGTAAAGCCAATAGACGCCGCCTACGCCTAAAGTTACTACTGTAATTAATGCATATTTTTTTATCGGTACCGTCTGGGGCATAAACATTTTCTGAGAAAATGCTGCTTCGAGAAAACTATCTTGATGTTTTTCGTGATTGATGAGATCTTTGGAAAGGTAATACATGAGGATGAAAACGGGTATAATCAGAATTATTGAAGCAGCCCATGCCTTTGAATTCATTTCTTTTGGGGCAAGTGAGTTTTTGGGTGGTTCTTTTCCTTTTATCTTGAGGTATTGTGTAATTTGCACTTCTAGTTCTGCTTCGTGGCGGAAATGCTGGTTTCTGCCTTCAACCAACCGGTAAAATAGGGGAAAAAATGCTGCTCCAAAACTTGCTATGGAAGCTAAAAACCACATTGAAAACCATGTCACTTTTTCCTTCTTGATTGAATTGGGCATGGTTGTTTCCATTGTTTGTGTCAACTTTTACGTTGGAAGGTGCTTGATAAAACAGACAGCCAAACTTTATAAACTGTTTTATTAGCTTGTTTACCAAGATGCAATCCGGTGGCAAGCTGCTTACTGTAGTTGTTCCCATGTACAATGAGGAGCCAACCGTAGGCAACGTGATCAGCCGACTGAAAACTGTTCTTGAAGCAACGGGTTTCAATTTTGAAATCGTCGTTATTGATGATTGTTCTCGAGATAATTCGGTTGAAGTTGCCCAAAAGAAAGGCGTCGCAGTCTATCGGTTGGAGCAACATATGGGCAAAGGATACGCTCTGAGAACTGGTTTCTCGAAGGCGAAAGGAGAAATTATAGCTACAATTGATTCTGACGGCTCGCATCTTCCTGAGGAGTTACCTCTTTTGGTTCTTCCTATAGCAAATGGAAGCGCGGATCTTGTGATAGGTTCACGTTTCCTGAATCATGGAACGGGGACAAGCAAGAAAATTAACAAAATAGGAAATCGAATGTTCAACAAGTTGATTGAAGTTTTAACTTTAAAACCGATCTCGGACTCCCAATCGGGTTACCGAGTGATGTCACGTCAAGTTTTGAAAAGCCTGAAATTGAGCTCAGATGAGTACGAAATTGAAGCTGAGATGCTTGTGAAAACGGCCTGTCAGGGGTTCAGAATTAAAGAGATTCCTATTAGCTTTGAGCAACGTACCTATGGTAGGTCTGGCGTTGATCCATTAGTTGACGGATTCAAGATTTTGTTATCTATTTTGGCGGCTTTCTTGAGGAGTTGCTAAGTTTGGAGGTCGCCCAAAAAGTTTCCGTTATAGTTACTTGCCGAAATAATGAGCAGACTATCGGGGAATGTCTCCAAGCTTTAGTCAGCCAAGACTATCCAAAAGACTCCGTTGAAGTAATTGTAATAGATGCCTGCTCAACCGATAATACAGTCGAAATTGCTAAGAAATATACTGCCAAAGTTTTTTCTGCGCCGTTAAACGCCGCGGCAGCGTACAACTATGCAATGAAAATAGTAAGCTTCAATGTTTTGGGATTTGTCGATGCTGATGCTAAAGTCGAGTGCGATTGGCTAACGAAACTTCTTCCCCATCTTTTAGATGCCAAGGTAGCTGGAGTAAGTGGTTCAATAGAAACTTGGAATCCTGAGAATCCCTGGGCTAGAAGCATTGGGTATGAAATTAAGAATCGTTACAGTCGCATTAAGAACTTCGCCGGACGCATTGCAACAATGAATCTGCTTTTGAAAAAAAATGTGATTGAAGAAGTGGGTGGTTGGGATGAAGGGTTGCCCAGCCAATATGATACCGACTTTGGTTACCGAATAACTAGCAAAGGCTACAAGTTCGCTTATGAACCAACCGCTAAATGCTACCATTATAATAGGCCAACGTTGCGCGCTTATTGGAAACAGCAGCTCCAATATGGCAAGAACACTCTTAAGCTCTACTTGAAACATTCAAGTCTGGCGAAAGGGGACGAAATTACCGATTTTGGCATGAATATACAACCCGCACTTCTTCTTGGAGTTGCAGTGCTCTTCTTGATGGGCATAATCCCCTTGCTCAGAATGTTATGGTTGGCTTCAGGGATTCTTTTAGCCGGAATTTTTGTTTATTACATCGCTTCTGCAGCGAAGATTTCGGTGAAATTCAGAGACGGAACAGCAATGTTGTTGGTCGTGCTTTTCTTTGTTAGAGCTGTTGCTTGGGTTTGCGGAGCAGCTGTCACAACTTTAAGATTTGTTTTTGGTGATAGGAGATAGCCACGAAATGACAAAAGTTTGTTTTATTTCACCCGAATACCTTCCCCTGTCTGGCGGAACGGGTTCGTACGTTTATTACTTGTCAAACGAATTAATGAAAAACGGCTACTCTATCAACATAGTAACAGGAGCAAACGAAGCAAAAGACATCAAAGTAAACCAGAAACTCTCCGTAAACTTCCTTAAAATCCCCAAAATGCCCATTGTGAAGTCCTTCATGTTTGCAGGGTACAGTTACCGCAAACTGAACAGCATCCGAGACACATTGAAAACAGACATAACACATGCCAATTTGCCGTTGGTTCCCAACTTTGCCGTTCCACCGAATTTCGGAAAAGCTCTCATCTCGACTGTGCATTCTACTTGGAAAGGTGAAGCTGAAGCGATTCGCGGTGAACCGTACAGCAGGTTGAACGCGAACGAGAAGTTTTTGGTTAGTTTCAATTGGTTTCTTCGTATTTTCGAAAGAAAAATGATTGAACGAAGCAACAAACTGATAGCAGTAAGTGACTTCACGAGAAGGGAACTTAGGCAATATTACAAGATAAGAGAGGATAAGATTCGCGTTATCCACAATGGCGTTGATACTGTAAAGTTTCAGCCAGCAGCTGATAAGCGAAAGGTCAAAGAAGAATTAGGCTTCAACCCAAATGACATCGCGGTACTTTCAGTCGGTAGGCTTTATGCTCGAAAAGGATTGTTCACTCTCATCGAGAGCATGCCTGCAGTGACCCGCAAGTTCCCAAGCGCAAAATTCATTGTATCAGGCAAAGGTCAAAGCAATGAAATGAAAAAACTCGTTGCCCACGCCGATCGGCTAGGCGTAAAAAACAACATAATCTTTACAGGATATTTTCCTGACAAGAAGCTTCCTAAGCTTTACCAAGCTGCAGACGTTTTCGCGTTTTCCACATTCTACGAGCATCATCCGTTTGCCGTGCTAGAAGCTTTGTCAACCGGTCTACCTGTTGTGACCACAAATGTGGGGGGCATTCCAGAGACGATTGATGATGGGAAAAACGGTTTTACCTGTGAACCCTTCAATGCTAAGCAGTTCTCCGATCGAATATTGCGCCTTCTCGAACATCCAGGCGAAGCTTCTGAGATGGGTTTGCGTGCTCGGAAAACCATAGAAGACCGATTTGATTGGAGGATTGTTGTCAAAAAAGTGCTTAAAGTTTACGAAGAAGTTTTGAGCTAAGCAGGTTCAACGGGCTCGCCCCTGTATGCTATGGTGACTTTCTGGAAAAGCTTAACCACGTCTAAAGAGCAGAAAAAGAGTTTCGTTAAATATTCATGTTTGTAAATTTCCATTTGCGCTCTAACAGGGAGATCTATTCGCGGTGGTTCAAAGCGGTGTGCCACTTCTGAAACCTGCAATCCCTCCTCGGCAATTGCCTCTTCTTGTAGACCTGTTTTCTGCGCGAGGTAATTCAGGTAAGTTTCTTTCCAGTTTAGTTTCATTATTTTTGCGGCTACTATGTCTGTTGCGAGAGCATCATTTCCCGTGATCATTAATCCCATTTTGACGGGTATCCCTTTGGTGGGGCCATTTCCTTCAATGCCGACGCGAGCATCCATTATTGTCAGTTGTGGCTTGAAGATTTGGTATAATCTGTAGAAAACCTCAGGTAGATACGGGTGTAGGTAAATTCTTCTGTTGCTTGGGACGCATCCGAACAGGTTCTTTATCGCGCCACTGTACATCATGAACTCGTGAGTTTTCATTAGGGGCAAGTCAATTACGGCGTCAGCGTCAAGAGCCGTCTTTGGCAAGTAGAGTTTTTTGAGTGGGTTATTTGTTTGGAATTTAACTTCGACTACCTTATCCTTTGAAAGGTTCATGATTGTTCCGCCTGCTTTCTTAACGGCGGCTTCCATACCTGTCTTTTCGAAGGCGACTTGGCATGAGTAGTTGAAGCCTTCAGACTCGCCGACAATAACTTCTTGTACGCTATCTCGAAGAAGGCAGATTAGCTCATAGGTTAATTCTGGGCTTGTGACTACCCCTGTAACGTATTCAAAATGGCTCAAGTTGGGCTTAATGAAAACGCGTTTCTTTCCGTGTAATCCTGATTTATCGATGGCTTGTTTGAGAATTTCTCTTATGTCGTCTTTGGCTCTGTAAATTTTGACTGTTTTCTGCTGCATCAGGTGTCCCCTTTTTGCTTTGCTATAACGCAGCCGGGGTCAGAGGCTAAATAATCATTATGATAAGCGTTGGCTCTTGCCCTACAACCACCACAGATGAATTTGTAGTTGCACGCGGCGCAGGCGCCTTTCAGCTTGGATCTGTCTCTTAGGATGTTGAACATTTCGGAGTTTAGCCAAATATCCTTGAACTTTTCGCTTTTTAGGTTTCCCACGTTTACTGGGAAGAAGACGCATGGATGTACATCGCCTTGTGGAGAGAGCGAGCAGTAAAGTCGACCAGCTCCACATCCTCCGATGAAGTCGGCGAGGGGAACTGCTTTCTTGCTCACTTTAGCGGTTTGCATGTGGGCCATGGACATTGTGACTTCTCCGGTTCCTGAGGGTCCTTGGCATTGAAGCGCTACTCGCGCTAATTGTGGGGCAGTTGTTAGAATGGTTGTTTTGCAGCCTTTTGACATTCTGTTAAGTAAGTAATGCATGAGTTTTTCTCGTTCTTCTGCGGTTAGGTCTTGGTCAAAATGTTCTTTGCCCCTTCCTGTTGGGATGAAGTTGAAGTAAGTGAATCGTTCAGCTCCGATTTCTTCAGCTAAGTCTATGATTCCGGGCATTTCTTCAAGGTTGTTTTTTGTGGCTGTTGTGGCAATACATGCGCATAGGTCTTCTGCAATGGCGTTCTTTAAGCCAGTGACAGCTTTGTCGAATGCTCCTGGTACACCGCGGAATGCGTCGTGGGTTTTGGCGGTCGCGCCATCTATGCTTATTTCGACGTAGTGAATCTTGGCTTGTTTGAGTTTTCTTGCCATTTCTCTTGTTAGTAAAGTGCCGTTTGTCGCTACGGAAACATATAGTCCCTTTTCGACAGCGTGTTGTGCTACTTCAAAGAAATCATTTCTGGTAAGGGGTTCCCCGCCTGAGAATGCGAGCGCTGTTACTCCAGTTTCGGCTAGTTGATTCACTACATCCAAGGCTTCTTTTGTTGTGAGTTCTTCTTCACGAGCTGCGCCGCTGTCGCTGTAGCAGTGTTTGCATTTTAGGTTGCATTTGTGTGTAAAATCCCAAACCACAAGAAAGGGTGCGTAAATGCTTAGCGGCTTGCGGATTCCGAAATAGCTGAATGATCGTGCGATGTTCAACACTGCTCTTCGAGCATAAGGATCATCTAATAGTTTCTCAACTTTCTCTCGCTTGACATTGAGGCTTTTTCTCAGAAACTCAACCCAGAATCCGATGACTCGAGAATAGAACCGACTGCATTTGTCGCATTTCACGTCGTTCCTGCCAACGTAATTATCTAATGCTGCCTCAAGGACGGTTCTGCCACATTGGGGACACTTTTTCAAAGATAGGTTCAGCATCTTCTTTGTCGTTGGAAAGCTTATCATAGCATTCCAGAAACGATCGTGGCTAAGTATGCTCATATAGAGTCCTCTGGGCGGCAGACTTGTGTGTTAGATTTGGGACGTGCCCATGTTAAAGATTTCTCTAATACTAGAAGAATTGCCTTTTGATAGCGAATGGGGTCTTTGAGGATGATGATTTTTGATTTGAAGTTAGAAGTTGTAATTGACTTGCTTTTACCCTCCTCCCTACAACTACAACTTCTCTGGCTGAGTTGCAACATTCTATATTACTGATCTGCTAAAATCTATGTTTGAAATATTTTTTTGATTTTGCCAGTTTTGTTTCGAACAACTACTTTCTGTTTTGTTCCCGAATTATCCTTTCTGCGATTTCCAAATCTTTCAGGGTGTTAATGTTTAGGAGGAATTCTATCTCTTCAGTTATAATTGCGAATGTTTCGATTTTGTCCGGTGTTTGAATTCTCGTGCCGTTAACAATGTTGACTCCTGAAACGGCATACCAAATACCTTGATATTCGTCTGTGGATGAAACTGAAAGCTCCAGGCTTTCGCGTTTTTCTATGGGGGCGAAAACGGCGAGAAAATCTTTTTTGCACGTCTCAAATTCGGTGACTACTTTATCCAAGACCTTTCCTGTTATTGCTGGTAAATCGGCTGGTATAGTTAAGACTGGACCTGATAAGTTGGCGTCGTTAGTCGCCTGCTTCAAGTCGTTATGGTAGCCTTTTGCGTTGGTTCGAAGAATCTTCCAGCCTTTGTTTAGGCAGTGTTTTTCGGTTTCTGGAGTGTTTTCGCTTGTAACTATGTAGAAATCTGAAACTTTTCTTGCTGAAGCAACTGCTTCTGCGACCCAGTCAATAAGTGGTTTGCCCAATAATGGTAGGAGCGGTTTTTCTGTGGATAGGCCCATGCGTTTGCCTTTGCCGCCTGCCATAATTAATGCGGGAATTCTCATAGCGAAAATGCTCCTGCAAGAAGGGCTGAAGCGAAAACTGAGACTGTAGCTGCTAAAACCAATGTTAAAGCTCTTGAGGCTTCATTGGTTGCGCCGATCATGTCCCCTGATACTCCGCCAAAAACGTTTTCTCCAACCTTTACCATAAACAGCCCAAAAAGACCAGCTACGACCACCACGAGTAAACCAGCGAATCCTAGAAGCAGAAAACCAATCAGGAAGGAAATCGCGTAAGCTATTACGTTTATTTTTCTGTTCGCTTTTTCAATAAATCTCGCGCCTAACCCTGCGTGTGAAGGTTTTCCACGCCAAACAATCGTAACCATGCTAAGCTTGGCGCAAACTTCAGCAACGATTAATGCTCTAATCGCCAGATTTTCACTCACTAAGAATAAGCCTGCGAATGCGGCAAACTCAACAAAAATCGCTAATAAAGCACCTCTGTAAGTTACTACCCATCTGTGTGCAATCTCTCTTCTATCTTCCATTTTCTTTAACCCGAGGGCATTTCCCAAATCCACAAGTCCGTCAAAATGCTGAAATCCTGTTAGAATGAGTAGAAAAGCCAGTGTCATAGCAGCGGGCAACGCTCTAAGCAACCAGCCTGTCGATAGGTGAGTTAAGAAGGTCACAAAACCCAACAAATATGTTAAGATGAATCCGCTACCGACAAAATATCCCGCCCCTAACAGCCCAATGAAACCGCCGACAAACGGAAACAAGAAAATATTCTTTGCCGAAGTCTCAAGGAAATCTTCCGTCTGTGCTAAAGGGATGATCGTGAGGAAAGATAGCAAATCCCTAAAAGTTTTTATAGCATTCGACTTCGACATATACCCTATTCACTCGTCCGTTTAGGATATAGGCTTTATCGTGAGCTTCATGACACAACTCCTTAAAGGGAAAAAAATCATGGTCACCGGTGGAGCAGGCTTCATAGGCTTCCACTTAACCAAAAAACTCCTGGAATTAGGTGCAGACGTTACTATTTATGATAATTTGTCCAGCGGCAAACTGGAAAACGTTAAGGATAATCCGAAAGCAAAATTCGTTAAAGGTGACATTTTAGACCTTAAACAGTTACTTGGCACAGAAAAATTTGATTTGATCTATCACTTGGCTGCACAGGTTGTTGTCCCTTACTCGATGGAGAACCCCCTGATTGACTTCGATACTAATGCTCGGGGAACTTTGAACGTTCTTGAGAAAGCTCGCAAGGACAAAAGTCGTTTGGTTTTCGCTTCCAGTGCTGCGGTTTATGGCAACCCAACGAAGTTTCCAACTTCAGAAGGAATATGGTTTTCATCCATTCAGTTGCTACGGCTTGTCTAAGGTAGTCGGCGAAGAATACTGCCAGATCTATATCTTGCAATATAAAATGGATATAACCGTGGTCAGGTTCTCCAACGTTTATGGGTCCCGTTGTCACGGCGTAATAAATGACTTCTTGGACAAATTGCAAAAGAATCCAGACAAACTTGAGATAATTGGCACTGGTTTACAGGCTAGAGATTTTGTTCATGTTTCCGACATTGCAGATGCATTAGCGTTGATTTCAGATAAGAGTGCAATTGGCAAGACTTTCAATTTGGGCTTTGGAGAAACAACTAAAATTATTGATCTTGCAAAAATGATGCTCAAAATCCTCAACTTGTCAGACAAAACGAAAGTTACAACCACAAATGTCTCTTGGCAGGGCGATATTGACACTATCTGGTTTGACATAAGCAAAGCTAAGAATGAGCTTAAGTGGACTCCGAAAGTTCGACTCGAAGATCACTTGCGAACATTGATTACTGAGAGGAAAATGATTTGAGTAAAACGCCCCCTGCCAAGGGCTTAATCGCTCTTTTGAGGCTTCCTTATTGGCTAATGACAGGTGGACTTGCACTTTTAACAGCGTTGGCAATCACCAAGGGTGCCTCTCCAAATTTAGAAATCTTTGTGTTGATCTTCTTTTCAATGGCCTGCATAACGTCGGCAGGGTTTGCGATTAACGATTATTTCGACAAAGAGACCGATGCAATAATCAAGCCTAAGCGTCCTTTGCCCTCAGGGTCATTAACCCTAAAGCAGGTTATTGCAGTTTCAACGTTTCTTTTTTCTTTTGGGTTAGTTTTGGCTTATTTCATTAATTGGCTCAGTTTTGGAATTCTTGTCCTTGATTCGGCTTTATTGATTGTTTATTCTGCTTTGGTTAAAAAGAAATCAGGTTTTGCTGCAAACGCTCTTGTTGGAATTTTGACTGGGACCGCATTCGTTTACGGGGAGGCTACAATCGTAGGCACTGTGAGTTTAATCTCGTTGAGTTTGTATCCTATTGCGTTTGGGACAATTGGTGGTAACGTTCTTCGAGATATTCTGAGTCTTGAAGGTGACTCTAAAGTTGGTTATCCTACTCTTCCTCAGAAAATCGGTAATCCAAAGTCTGCACGCGTTGCAGCAGCATTTTTCACTGTTTGCGGTATCCTTGCGCCTTTGCCCTTCATAATTGGCAAATTCTCTGTTTACTATTTGCCGCTTATTCTGGTTTGGAGTGCACTGCTAATCTATTCTTCTGCTCGATTAGTCACTTCTGATTCTACAATTGCTAATGTGCGAAAATACGAGCGGATGATCACAATGTCTATGATACTGCTGCCACTAGCCCTCATATTAGAAGCTCTATCAACAACAATTGGAGGATTACTGTGACCAAAACCAAAAGCATCTGCCCTGAATGCGCAAAAGAAATTGACGCTGAGCTAACTGAGAAAGACGGCAAAATCCAAATAACCAAAACCTGCAAAGACCATGGAACATTCGAAGCAACCCACTGGCAGAGCCCAAACGTTTACAATTCAACCGAAGCTTACGACTTCTTCAAGTACTTCGAAGAATCCAAAATCTCCAAGGATGCAGCAGGCTGCCCTTACACCTGCGAATCATGCAAAGGTCACGTGTCCGACACCGTCATAGGCGTAATCGACGTAACCAAAAAGTGTGACCTTCGATGTGTTGTGTGTTTCTCAACGTTTTCAGATCACATCGTTGATTATGAACCAACTAAAGATGAACTTGTTAACGTCTTGACTTTCTTAAGCGAACGCAATCCTAAACCTCCAGCGATTTTGTTTTCAGGCGGAGAACCACTTGAACGCGAAGATATGCACGAAATCATAGCCGCTGCCCACAAGCTCAAGTTCATGACTATATTGGCGACCAATGGAATTCATCTTGCTGAGTCACCTGAACGCGCTGCTCAGTTGAAGAAGAATGGTTTGAACATTGTCTATCTCCAGTTTGACAGTTTCAGTGATGAATTTTATCAGAAAGTTAGAGGCAGAAAACTGCTTCAGACGAAGTACAAAGCAATAGATGTTTGTCGTAAACTGGACATGGAAGTTATCTTGGTTACAACGTTGATGAACGGCTTTAACGACCAAGAAGTAGGAAAAATCATAAAGTTCGCAGGTCAAAATTCTGACATTATTCGAGGGTTGATTTTCCAGCCCATTGCCTTTACAGGGCGTGCAACCGACAATCCTTTCCAGGATGGCTGGAGGGATTGGCGTTTTGCTGAGCAAGTGCAAGCTCAAACCGGCGGCGAAATTGCAACTACTGATTTGTTTCCAATGTCGGTGATGAGTTCTCCGATAAAGATAATGCGGAAGTTCATGAAGAAACCTTGGCCTTTATTCTCTTGCAGTCCGCATTGTGGCATTGTAAATTGGATGTACGTTTCGAAAAGAGGAAAAATAATTCCGATTAATCACTTCGTGAATTTTGACAAGTTTTTCCAAAGTGTCCTAAAGACAGCTCAAAACGTCGAGTCAAAAAGCAAGTTTTCGCTGCTTTCAACATTGTTTATGGCTTCAATGCGTTCATTGAATATGTTTTTGGTGACTAAGGAAGTTGGCATTTTCACTTTGATGAGGGCTATTTTGAAAATGCATATTTCCCCGTCTTACCAGTCGCTTGGTCCGTTGCGGAGAAGGATTTTCCTCTTAGGCTGCATGGCGTTTATGGATCGTTACACTTTCGATGTGAATCGAGTGCAGCGTTGCGTGGTGCATTACGTTACGCCAAACTTGAAAGTGATTCCCTTCTGTGCATACAACAATATTCACAGGATAGGTACTGAAGAAAAATACGCTTCAAAACAGCAAGCTTGATTTTAGCTTGGGGCAGGCGTTGGTATTGTTGCGTTTTGGTTCGCAATAACTTGTATGTTTAAGGCGTTGTATTGGCCTGTGAATTGTAAGCCTGTATTTTGGTTTTGAATATACAATTCAAAGGCCACGAAATAGTTTCCTGGCTGATTTAGGGATATGGAAGCGACGCTCTCCTCTGTGGCTCCGTCTTTGTTGATGAGAGTTCCGTTAATGGTTTGTACTGGTTTGGTTTCTAGTGGGATAACGGGATTTGTGCCGTTTGTAACTTTCACAAGTACTGAATAGTCTACGGTTTCTCCCATGTGGTTTTCAACTCCAACAAAAACGCTAAATGTGCTGTTTACGTTCGCGACGAGTAATTCTGGGTAATGCTTCTGCTTTCTTGTTACTATCAAGAAGGTACATTGTCATGTAACCTTCATTGGTTCTTGGCGTGATAAAATAGGTGTATGCTAGCAAAACAGATGCAATTGTAAGCGCAATTGCTACTGCAATAACATATGTGTTTTTGTTATCTTTAACAGTGAAGTTTTTGCTCCAGTTTCCTTTTGCTTCAGCTATTCTCTCACGCTCTAAGTCCCTTGAGTATCGTTGTGAATATCTGAATGCCACTGGCAAATGGTCTGAGCTTAGTTTTGCCGTATTTTCTAATTTTATAGTCTGATGGAATCTCTACCATTCGAAAGCCTTTTTGAGAGAATTTTATGAGCATCTCAGTTGCGAACGCCATGTCGGTTTCGTGAAAGTCAACTTTTTCGATGGCTGAATGGGAGATTGCTCGAAAACCTGATTGGGTATCGCTCAGGTTTTGTTTGTAAAGCATGTTGAAGCAGAAGGTGATTATTTTGTTTCCGACGAAGTTTATGAGTCCCATGGCTTTGTCCGGGTCGTACATGCGGGTTGCAAGGCACATTTCAGCGTCGGTTTCTAACATCCTCTCGACTAAACGGTTAACGTGTTTGAATTCGTAGGTTCCGTCGCCGTCGACCATGATGACGATGTCGCCTTTTGCAGCTTTCATGCCTTTTCGGAGAGCTAAGCCATAGCCGCGTCTGGGTTCAATGATGAGTCTACAGTTTGAATCTTTTACAATTTCAAGAGTTCCATCTGTAGAGTTGCCGTCTACGACTATGATTTCCTTTGGAAAAGCCAGTTCCCTGTCGAGGGTTTCAAGCGCTTCGCGTATATTTCCAGCTTCGTTAAGTGTTGGAATAACTACTGAAACCATCGCTACCTTTGAAGTCATCCTGCCGCCGCACCCTTATGTGGAATTGTATAATGATTCTCTAATGTTTAAATAATTTCCTCATAAATCTTCGCTAGTTTTTCGACGTTGACATCCCAACTGTATTTTTCCAACATCATTTTTCTGAGGTTGCCTTTTATGTTGGACAAATTCTTTTCCGCGAAATCTATAGATGTTTCTGCCATGGATTCGGGATCGTTGGGCGGTATAATTTTTCCAAAGCCTTCAATCATTACTTCTCCAATTCCTCCCACATTCGTGGCAATAACTGGCAATCCACAAGCCATGGCTTCAAGAGCTACCAAGGGTAAGCCTTCGCCAGATTTGCTTGGCAATATGAAAAAGTCAGCTGCATTATAGTATGATGGCAAGTCCTGATCTGAAACGAAGCCTGCAAGGATGAAGTTCTTTTCAATCCCTAGTTCAGCTATTCGAGTTTTTACATCGTTAAAATCGGGACCTTTGCCTATTACTAAATAAACTATTTTGGAGTTTTTACGGATGCTGATTCTTGCGCTTTCAATTAGTGTGTCAATTCCGTTTTTGTAAACAAGTCTGCGGACTGTTACTGCAACAATAGCGTCTTCAGGGATTCCAAGTTTTCTTCTTACTTCTGGTCGGGCATCTGTTATTGGTTTGAATCTTTCTAAGTCGACTCCGTTGTAGATTAACTCGATTTTTTCAGGTTCGGCTCCCAAGTTGTAATACGTAGTTTCGGGTTGCGTTGCTGATTACTATGATTTTTTGTGCTGCTTTCAAAGTTTGTTTTCCAACTGCGAAGTCGTTGATTTTTTCGATGGTGTCCCAGATTCCGTTGTATTCGATGAATGTGTTGTGTTGGGTTAGAACAAAGGGTTTGTTGTATCTCTTGGCAAGTTTAGAAGCGATAAGTGATGAAAGGTATGGGTGTCCATGTGCATGTATGATGGAGCTTGATTTTGCTAATTCGAGAAAGGTTTTGAAGCTGGAGATGTTTGGGATGGGATAGGGGATTCCTAGCCTGAATCCGATGTTTAGCGCATCGTAGCATTGGACGTTGACGCCGTCATAACTGTACTGTCTTGGGGTGTAGTTCCTGTGTGTAAGAACTTTGACTTCGTATTGTTTCTTCATTAGTCGTTTGCTTTGTTCATAGACTACTCTTTCGATGCCGCCTACATGGGGTAAGAAAGTGTGGGTTACAATGCAAAGTTTTGTTGGTGCCATGGAGTCCCGCTGCTTAGTCTCCTCAAACGATAAGATATTATAATCTTATGGTTATCTGGAACATTCAACCAAGGTTGTTTTTCCATTCTTGCTTAGCGGGTAAACTTGTTTATGGCAAAATGTTATATGCAAACTGTCTCATAAACTGAGAACCAATTTCCTGAATTAAGGAAATAACAAAAAACATGAAAAACCGTAATAGGAGAAAAGATTTTGAAAATAAAAACAAATAAAATATTTTCAATGGTAGCAATAATCTTAATGCTATCAGGAGCTTTTGCAGCAGCTTTACCCTTTGCTAGCGCGCATTCACCACCATGGAATATTCCCACATACGCATACGTCACTACATCCCCCGCAACAGTCGGTATCGGACAATACACGTTAATCGTGGCTTGGCTCGACAAATATCCAGCGACAGCAGGCGGTGCAGGCGGCGACAGATGGCGAGGATACCAGATAGACATAACAAAACCTGACGGAACAAAACAAACCATTCCGATTGCCTCGACCAGTGCAATTGCCTCGGGATTCATAACTTACACACCTGACAAAGCTGGCGATTACCAAATATTATTCAGCTGGCCCGGACAGACACTGACTAACGGTACAGGAATACCCAACGTAAGCGGAGTTGCATATGTTGGCGACTACTTCATGCCCGCAACAAGTGACCCAGTCATACTTCACGTGCAGCAAACACCAGTCGCAGAATGGCCTGAAACTCCATTGACAACCGACTATTGGACTAGACCAATAACCACTGCAAACAGAGAATGGACACAGCTAGCAAGCAACTGGTTAGGCGGCAGCTGGTTCAGATACACCAAATTCCAGGAAAGCGGCCAAGCCCCTAACAGCGCACACATTTTGTACGCAAAACCGATAATCGCAGGCGGCATAGCTGACGAACGTTACGGAGCCATAAAATACGACCCCAACAACTACCAAAGCTATTTCGTTCCAAACCCGATAATTCTTGACGGCGTAATCTACTTGGCCAGTGCAGGTGTAAACCCAAAATACGGATATACCGCCATTGACCTCAGAACCGGACAAACACTATGGCAAAAGAACGGAACAGACAACGGACTCAATAACCCCGTAGTATACCAGAAGTATCAAGGTTTAGGTGGCGCTGGAGTCTATTCAGGCGAAACCTATCCTCAGTTGAGCTTCGGTCAACTTTACAACTACGAGGAAGTGAACGGCGCAGGAATATCTCCCTACTTATGGATGACACAGACACTAGCTCAATGGAAGCGCCATTTGGCATATGCTTGATGCTAATTCTGGAAACTGGATACTATCACTCATCAACGTACCAGGCGGAACATCTGTAACCGATCAAGACGGAAGCCAACTGCGTTACACATACAATGCGAATACTGGGAACTTGCTTTGTTGGAACTCAAGCCAATCTATAGGTCCACCAGCCCCAATAGGAACTGGTCAAGCCCAATGGAAACCAAGAGTGGGTGCTACACTTGACGCAGTCAATGACATATCATGGACACAATGGGGACTTTATGCAAACATGGATCTAAATGACATTCGTCCACGCTCCGGATACACTATGAACGTAACATTGCCAAAAGGTCTTCCAGCTCTAAGCAGAATTCTTCAGGATTCCAAATACGTTCCAAAACTATTGCTCTTCAACAACATTAAGAACCTTGCAAGCTACGGCTCCAGTGACATGACCTTTGACTATGCAGTTGTTCGCATTGATGATCACGTAACAGCATACAGCCCTCTGCCAGACAAGACTTACACTCAGAACAACAACCTCGGATTTGGCGCTACTGTGCTTTGGAACAAAACTCTAACTAAGCCAATGGGCGGCAACTTAACCTTCAGCTTCGGGCCACAAAGCTACGAAGAACAAGTCTTTACGTTGTACAGCAAAGAGACCAGACAATGGTGGGGCTACAGCTTAACTGACGGATCACTCCTCTGGGGACCAACTGACAGACAAGGTGCTTGGGACATTTACGGCAGCGGCGCGACTTATGCGTACGGAATGCTCCTTTCAGGTGGATATGCAGGAGTATTGAACGCCTACAACATAACTACAGGAAAATTGCTATGGAACTACACACTTGCAGAAATTGGACATGAAAGCCCATACGGCAACTACCAATGCACTACAGGCGCTATAGCTGATGGAAAAGTCTACATTTACTCAATGGAGCACTCACCAAGCCAACCAATGTGGAGAGGCTCATACATTCGCTGCATTAATGCAACCAACGGAAAAGAAATCTGGAAGAACCTACAATTCGTCAGCGGCTTCTCCGGCGGCGAAGGCATCCTAGAAGTTGCAGACGGCGCAGTCATGGCAGGCAACGACTACGACAACGTAATGTACGTTTACAGCAAAGGACCCAGCGCAACAACAATCTCAGCACCTGACACAGTCGTACCCAAAGGCACTGCTGTTCTGATAAAAGGCACCGTAACTGATCAATCTCCAGGAGCACCAGGAACACCAGCAATATCCGACGTCGACCAAGAGAAATGGATGGAATTCCTTTACATGAAGCAAGCGAAGCCAACAAACTTGAACGGTGTGCCAGTACATCTGACAGCTACTGACCCGAACGGAAACTTCCAAGATCTAGGTGTAGTCAACAGTGACATGAGCGGACTATACAGCGCACTTTGGACTCCACCAGTTGAAGGCAAATATACTGTTACAGCAACATTTGCTGGATCTGAATCATACGGCAGCTCACAAGCATCAACCGCATTTGGCGTAGGCGCAGCTCAAGTGGTTCCAATTGTGACTTCAAGTCCAATCGTAACTGCTACCCCAAATCCAACAGCTATTCAGACAAACACGCCTTCACCTAGCCCATCTGTTCAGCCACCAGGCAGCGAAATGCCGATCACGACTCTCATAGCCATTGGAGCAGCAGTCATTATCATAGTAGTCGTAGCAGCAGCGCTCGTCCTAAGAAGACGAAAGTAAACAACAAAAACTTTCTTTCTTTTTTTTGTGTTAAGATAAGAAATGAATTAGCTTCTTCTGTTTGCTCATTCAAGCGGTTTAGGAGTAATTTATATGGAGCTTTTGTCAGACTAATGTTATTGACATAATGTTCTTGGTAACTTAATAGGTGAAGGTGAACTCAGCCTCCCCGACAATGCCAAGGGCGGATAATATGAGAATCAGAAACCAATTCATAATCAGTACAGCCATATTCAGCATAGTACTAGTAATTGTTGCAGCTTCAGTTATTGTGACAAATCAAGAAATAGCTTGGCTTAACCAGCAGCAAAACGTTTCGGGAAACATCGAACGAGGAGCCGATGACCTAAATGCCCTCTCAAGTCAATATTTTCTATATCAACAAACAATCCAATTGTCCTTATGGCAATCAAGTTCTCACTCTATTTTAGGTAATCTTTCAAACCTAAACCCCACTAATTCCGATCAGCAAACACTCATAAACAAAACGAGGATCGATTTAGACCGGCTGAATGCGGGTTTCACTAATTTAGTTTCTTTTCTTGAATCAGCACCCCGAAATGTGAGCGTTAGAGTTATGCCTGAATTTCAGAACGCTTGGAACCAGACAGTAACTGAGCATCAATCTTTCGGTCTAGACGCGTCTCGCTTATCTGAATCTCTTCGCGCCCAAGCTGACCAGCTCCGAACAACGAATATGGTGCTTATCATTGCCTTATTGGGAATTTTTGGGGCATTTTTCCTTACAAATTATTTCATAACTTACCGTCGTACATTGAAATCGATTTCAAGTCTCCAGGCGGGGATAAACATCATAGGGTCAGGCAATCTCGATTACTCTATTAATGCCGACAAAGACGACGAAATTGGAGAGCTCTCAGGCAGTTTCAACCAAATGACGACCAACTTGAAAACCGTAACTGCCTCTAAATCAGAATTGGAGCAAGAAATCGTCGCGCGAAAACAAGCAGAAGGTTGCGCTTCGGGAAAGTGAGCAGCGCTGGGCAACCACGTTGTCAAGTATTGGTGATGCAATTATTGCCACCGATGTCTCTGGGCGGATTATTTTTATGAATGGGGTCGCGGAAGAGCTGACTGGTTGGACGTTGAATGAGGCTTCGCTAAAACCGGTAAGGGAAGTCTTCAATATCGTCAATGAGCAGACTCACGTAGAGGCTGAAAACCCGGTTACCAAAGTTTTGGAGAAGGGAGTGATTGTTGGTTTAGCTAACCACACAGTTTTGATTCGAAAAAACAAAACAGAGGTTGCTATTGATGATAGCGGGGCACCCATAAAAGACAAAGATTCGCAAATCATGGGTGTAGTGCTTGTTTTCCGTGACATTACCGAACGCAAGAAAGCCGAAGAAGAGCTTCGTGAAAGTGAGGGAAGACTAAACAGGAGTCAGGAGATTGCCCATCTTGGCAGTTGGGAACTTGACTTAGTAAAGGACAAATTGTCTTGGTCAGATGAAGTGTACCGAATTTTTGGTCTGAAGCCTCAAGAGTTCGGCGCCACGTATGAAACTTTTCTGCAAGCAGTGCATCCAGATGACCGCGAGGTCGTGGATGCTTCTTATTCGGGGTCTTTGCGTGAGGGCAGGGACTCATATGAAATTGAACATAGGGTTGTAAGAAAATCCACCGGTGAAATACGTATCGTTTATGAAAAATGTGAGCATATTCGAGACGAAACTGGCAAGGTCGTTCGCTCAATCGGAATGGTGCATGACATCACCGAAAACAAGATGATGCAATCTAAGCTTGAAGAATATAGCAGGCACTTGGAGGATTTGGTTGAAGAGCGAACAAAGCAGCTTAAAAATTCCGAGCGGTTAGCTGCAATAGGTGCTACAGCTGGCATGGTTGGGCATGACATTCGAAATCCCCTGCAAGCAATAACTAGCGACGTCTACTTAGCAAAGACAGAATTAGTTTCGTTGCCTGAGACTGCCGAGAAGAAGAACATAGATGAAAGTTTGGTGGAAATTGAAAAGAACATTCATTATATCAATAAAATAGTAGCCGATCTTCAAGACTTCGCCAGGCCTTTATCGCCAAAACTTGAAGAAATCGACTTTGAGCAAACAATTCACTCGGTATTAGGTCAACTCAATATTCCCGGAAACGTGACGGTAAAGCATTCTGTCAAGAAAGATTTTCCTAAAATCAAAACTGACCAATCCTATTTGCAGCGGATTATGACGAACTTGGCAAACAACGCTATTCAAGCCATGCCCAAAGGGGGAAAACTAACAATAACCGCCGCGATGAAAAACGGCAAAGCTATAATTAGTGTCGAGGATAACGGCGAAGGCATACCCGAAAATATTAAAGAAAAGATATTCGCTCCGCTAGTAACTACGAAATCTAAGGGTCAGGGTTTTGGATTATCAGTGGTCAAAAGATTCACCGAAGCACTAGGCGGAAAAGTAAATTTCGAAAGCGAAGTTGGCAAAGGCAGCAAATTCATCATAGAATTGCCGCAAGTAGGCATCGAAAAACAGGCTTAGTTTAGAGTTTCTGTACTCTTTTTTCTGTTTCATTCTAGATTTTGAGTCCATTCTGAAAACGGGCAACCTACTATTTTATCTTGGCAAATAGAGCGATTGTCAAGCCAAAATAATTTCGACATAAAGACTAATTGCGGTAGATGCCCAAGCCGCAAGAGATTGGGCGAAAAAAAATAGTCAAGAGTATAGTTGACTTGTTTCTAAAATCTAGTTAGAAAATAACAGCGCAGTTATCCTACTGCTGTTAGAAAAACAACGTTTTTTCTAGTCTTGGTCGAAGGAACAACTCTTGCCCCGTATTTGGATTGTGGTCTGCTCATTTCTCGGTGACTCGCGTGGCATTTTACTCCCATTGTCTTTTTGTCCTGCGAGACCCAGACCACTCTTCCCAAAGTTTCGCATTCTGGGCACTTCATCTGGTCACCAACACTAACCGGTAATTGACTCTTTTCAGTCACTGCTGATTTTTTGTGAGAAAGTGGCTTATTTTCTATTAGAGCCGACGCTCCGCTCTTAACGTACATTGTGTTTTTTTCCCCTTGTTGATGTTTTCGAAAAGAATCAGTGACTTAACAGGGTTAACCCAGAGAACAAGAGAGACTCTTCAGTTACATCAAGAACCATCCCGCTTATAAACACAAGCAAAAATGGGTTTCCGATTCGACTTCAAGATTTTTGCAATGTTTTGGCTTTGAATGTTGAGCAAAAAGATTAAGCCACCAAGATTCTAGGAGAATTAGATCGAGTCACACAAGGTAGAATCATTTTCTTCGACTTCAAAAGAAGAAGGTTGGCAAATCAGCGCTTCTTCTTCTTTCCAACTGAGGCACGAGATTTTTTCCAGAGTCACCTCAAATCAGTTGCCTTGCAAAAGATCAGTCTCTCTGAAGGTGATTCAGCTTTTCCCCGACAAAGTATCCTGCTTTTTTCGATTGCCTTTGGGTTAGACGTTTACATGGAAAGTTGCGTAACCCAGCGATTCCATTGATGCCGTATCGTTTGCTACTTGTGGAAAGTCAACCATAACGTTCCCATCGAGCTTGACCTGCAATTCCCACCAAGTAAACCTTGAAACTTCAACAACGTACTCGCTTGTAGAGTTCGGCGCATTATAAATGCTCAAGACCGCTTGCCATTCCCCGTTAGCACCTTGACCAATCTGGAATAGTAAGAACTCCATTGATCTCTGGTAGTAATTATCCCATGGGGCGCTTGATGAGTTCCTCATCGAAACCCACTGTAAAGTCCTTAGACCCGCAAAATTTGGAGAAGGATTATAGACGGTTAGTCGGTTCATAATGCTTATAAATTTCTGAAGTTCCGAATCATTCAGAACCGTATTATTGGCTCCAATGATAATGTTTTCAGGATTGATGCTGTTTCCTTGCTGATTAAAGTCATTATTAAGATTAATGAAAGTAGTTTTGAGATTAGAATAGTTGGTTTGAAGGCTGCTAAAATTAGTTTGTAAAGAGTTGAATTCTGAATCGCCATGGGTATGAGATGCATTGTAGTTGCTATAATCAGCTTGCAGCAAGTTGTAAGAAGAGTTTAAAGCTGCTATTTGATTAGTGAAACTTGATATCTGAGCACTCTGGTTGTCAATTATCGATTTTTGGTCATTGACGGTTTTGTTTAGACTGTTAATTTGATCGTTTAAGTTGGTTACTTGTGAATTCAAAGTTGAGATGCTGATTTCTTGGCTGTTGATTTGTGCATTTAGTCTGTTGGTTAATGGAATATAATACGATATTATTCCAACTGTTGAGGCCAATAGTGCAATGCATAAGACTCCCAACACTATCGCCGGATTGTTCCTGTCAGACTTTTTGTGACTTTTGTCTTCTTCCATTTTTGGGTCACGTTTGACCTTTCATCATTGGTTTCGAATATAAGATTTATGAAGAATCATTTTGGAGCAAGTCTCATTAGAGTGCGAGTTAAAAAAATCCGCGTTCTAAGGGGTGTTAGTAAAATCTTATATTTGCAACAATACGATAGAAATTCAGTTAGGTAAGTAACTGAAAGATGAAAATATTTGCCATGCCACCCAAACCCAATCTTTTGCAGATCATTAAGCCAGCTTTGATTGTTCTTGCAGTTGTGATTACTTTAGTTATAATGGTGGAAATCGGCTGGGCAAAAATAGACGACCTTTGGGTAATTTTTCCAGCATCTGGAATCCGAATTTCAACAGTAGTCACTGCAATTTCGTGTTTCGCTCTTGTCTTATTTTTGCAGAGAGCTAATACTTTGAAATCGGTTTACTACGCTTCTTTAGCCGTTGTCTTTTCAATGGGTCTGTTTGAAATTATTTGGTACTTCACTGCCGCAGCCTTTAGAGGCTGGGATTTGAGAGTTTTTGAGTTTGCCGCACTTTCAGGCTGGGTTTTCCTTGGAATTAGAGAGGTTTACAGAAAACGTCCTTCAAAACTTTCAACTGCGCTTTACGGAGTTTTTGCGGTTACTATGATTATATGGATAGGAACAGGATTTCAGTTTAACGATGCAGGCAATCCATCCTTCTCAATTTCTGCAGAGATTCTAAATGTCTTAAGTAAAGCCACACTTTTCATCGCATACGCTCTTCACATCGGCACTGTTACCTCTCATCAGTGATTAGAAGTTGAGGAACTGCAGTCAGCCTTTTGAAATTATCAAGATCCAGAATGCGCAAATCTAAAATAATGTTTCACCAACATTACAGGCTAACCGCAACAGAATGGTGAATTAATGGGCTTCTTCAAGAAACTCCACAATAAAGTAACAGCGCCTGATGCAAATCTTGAACTTAAACTCGAAAATTGCACCGTTACTCTAGGCGAAAACTTGGTAGGTTCCTTAGCTCTCTGTGCAAAAGAGGACTTTGACAGCACAGAAGTTCGCTGCGAAATCCAATGTGTCGAAGAAGCAAAAGTAATAAAATACGAATACGACGCCGCCGTAAGGCGTTCCTTACCAAGAGAAGTAACTGAGACCGCTGTGCTTTTCGCGGCTAAGCCAGTTTTAAACGGAGCAACACATATCACCAATGGAGAAACCCGAAACTTTCCCATCAAAATAGGAATACCCGCCGGAAGCAGACCCACCTATCAAGCAGTTGACCGAAGAGTCACATGGACCATCAAAAGCGTAATTGCTGTAGACGGAAGACCCGACGCAACAACGCACACAGCTCAAATTCAAGTTCTTCAGCCAACACCAGTAATTGCTGGGCAAACTGTGATCAAAGAGGTTGTCCGCGAAATCGTTAGGATCCCATGTAGATACTGCCAAACTCTATTTGACCAGCTCGATACGTCTTGTCCGAACTGCGGAGCAAAACGAACGGCATAAAAAAGCAGTTATTCTGCCGCCTTAGCTCTAAAGCAATTTTTATGTAACTAGCAACTTAGGTTTTGAGCTGTGATGGATTAATTTTTAGTCGAAAAATTCGCGGTTGGTCAAAATTGGAATTAGTTAAGATAGCGAGTGCACGCTTGGCTGTAATTTAGCTTTTTTCTCAAGGCTTGTTTGCTCTTTTCTTTTGCATGATAATTACTGCCACAAGGATGATGGCGACTATAGCTCCAACTGTGAAGGACAATATCCAGGAGTTTTGCATAGATTCGTTAGGAGCTGTTGTTGGCTGGGTGGTTTGACTAGAGCTGAGTGCAGTAGTTACTTGGTGTGTGCTGTGGCTGTAGCTGAAGGTAACAAACCATGAATCAGACTGGCTTTCTGATTTGTAATCCAATCTGTTTCCGTCGAGCATGACTTGAAGATTTGAAATGTTAGTTATCAGAGACTTTGGAATGCTCATCTCTATGTACCCTGTGGTTTTTGAGACATCTGAAACGAAAACTTAGCAGCCTCTTTGAGGAGTCAAAGGAGAGGCTACGAGGGTGGAGTTTGAGTGAGATTGAGAAAACGCTTTCCATTTCAAAAGGCGTAACTGCAAAGCTAACTACAGTGTCGGTTCCAAAATAGTCCGAATTTCCAGAAAAAGTTGCTTTAAGCTGGTAGGTTCTCGTTACTGAGGGTGTTCAGACCGCCGAGAAACTTCCATCGTCCGCGATATATACTGTGGTTAGGTCGTTCCACGAATTTCCTTCGTTTATACTGTAGGATAGCAGAATTGGAAGATTGGTCAATCCGTTGCCGTTTAGGCTTAGGTTTCCGTCAATTTGTACTCTGAAATCAGCGTAAGTAGTGGAGCTGTGGCAGGAAATGCCGATATCGGGCGTCGGGTTTAAGGGCGTAAAGAACTATGGGTATAAAGTTGGCGAATTAGGAGTAGTAGACTGCTCGGGAGTTGTTGAAGAAGCTGAGGCGGTTGGATTTATGGTGCGGACTTGTTGTGGGCTGGGGCGTAAATGATGGCGTGCGTGAAGGATTTACTGGCTGGTACGAAATCGGTTTTGGCGAGGGCAAAACGTCATAGATAGTACCCTGCAAGGAAAGCGGGTCAGTCGTCAGTCGTATTTTGAGAGAGGTAGGGATTAAATTTTAATCCCGAGACTATCTTTGGTAGAAGTCTTTTGAGGGTTTTACGGTTTTGTCGGTTTTAATGAAGTTGCCTTCGTCTAGTTCTTGGAAGGCTTTTTCTAGTTCTTCTTGGGTGTTCATGACAATTGGGCCTCCCCAAGCTACGGGTTCGTTGAGTGGTTTTCCAGACACGAACAAGAAACGCGATCCTGCCTTGGTGTTTATTTTGACATTTTCATTTTCGGCCAAGAGCGCGCAGTTCTGAGATTCAATTATAGTTTCGCCGATGTTGCTTGCCCCTTCCAATAAATAGGCAAAGGATTTGTATCCGTTTTTGGGTGTGTGTTCAAAAGTGTTCTTAGGGGGTAGCGTTACGTCAAAGTATTCAACGTCAACTACAAGATCTCCAACTGGCCCCACTAATCCGCCGATTTCACCTGCAATAACTTTGATTTTTACTTCTCCAATTTCCACGGTGGGAATTTGTTCCTTTGTGATTCCGCGGTACTTAGGATCAATCATCTTCTTTTTTGCAGGAAGATTTACCCAAAGCTGGAATCCTTGCATTAGACCGACGTATTTTCTGGGCATTTCCTGATGAATTATTCCTGACCCGGCGGTCATCCACTGAATGTCGCCCGAACTGATCAAACCGCTATTTCCCATGCTGTCACCATGCGCAACCTCTCCATTCAACATGTAAGTGACTGTTTCAATTCCCCGGTGAGGGTGCCACGGAAAACCTTTCAGGTAATCCTCGGGGTTTCTGGAACCAAAATGATCTAACAGCAGAAAGGGATCAAACAAAGGAACTTCAAAGGAGCCGAAAACTCGCTTAAGCTTGACACCTGCGCCTTCTATGGTTGTTCTACTTTTCAAAATTTGTTTAACCATTGTCTCACCACAAAAATCAGATAACTTTTCTAGTAAGTTGTTCTCGTCTTGGTTTTTAGAGTTTATGCTTCAGGCAATTCTGGCGTTTTTTGTTTCTCTACCAAAACACAAATAGACAAAGAAAGCAACTTTGAATGCATAATAGGAGTAAAGCAAAATGGCAGAGTTAGCGGTCAGCTGTGAATATTTAACAAGCGACAAATCATGTTTGGCTGTTTCTGAAAGCGTGAAAGCAAAAGCTGCCCGGCAGGTGCGCTGCGAGAACTACGAGAAAATGAGCTGCTGCTACGTTTGCTTGTTCAAACGAAAATGTGCGATAGGATGCACCTATTTGGGCAATTTTGAAAATGAGCCCCAACAAATTAGGGATGAAAAAAGCGAGGCAGATAACGCGCCAATCAAAGATTTGGAAAGCGAAGTATCAAAAACCGAAAAAGTCCCCGCTGTTAATTGCTCTTCATGTAACCTTGAGATGAGCCAGGCTAAAACCAAAATTAGACTTGATGGCGACGAATTAGATAAGCTTGGAGAAGAATCACTGCCTGTAATAGTCTATCTGTGCACAAAATGTGGCAAGATGGAATTCGTGGCAGAGGAAAAAACCCGTCAAAACCTTATCTCTAAATCACTCAAAAAATAGCTCCTTGATATTAAAAGTGAAATTCGGTTGCTATTGTGGCTATTTTGCCGCTGCCAACGGTTTCTTTAAACCGGAAACCTCTGCATAAAGACTTCGTTATATTTAATAAAATAATTATGAATTAAACATTAATACGCTAAGCACGCCAATCAGTGTTATTGTAATGGCTCTGCCAAGTGGTCCTCAAAATCTGATGCGAAAAATTCGCAGGAAAGAATCCTTTATCACAGACTGTAGCAGCATCGTTGCAGTCACAAAGTTTTAAGAGCTTCGGCGACGAAAACAATATATCGTTCAGTTTTCTGAGAGTTAGGAGGTTTCAGGTCGTCACTAAAGCACGGTTGGAGTTTAGGTTGTTGTCAGCAACAAGAATTGCAGGGCACCACCTGTTGACGCTGAACCTAAAAAACGTTGGAAGCAGCATCTTAAAGAATTTGGTTGTGAAGCTTCTCTCCCCAGATCCGAGGTTTTCAGTTAACTGCAAAGGATGCTTTGTCTACGCTTTGATGCCTGACGCAGATGAAAACGTAAAGTTTAGGGTTTCCGGCTCTTCACTAACACGAGCTTACTTTTCAGTCGATGGATACGCAAGCGGGGATGCCTACTTCTCAATAGAATCACCCGTAATGGCTGTCCAGACAAAAGGCTCCATTGTAGACAAAATGTTGATGTGACAACTACCGTCACTGTAACTCATTTCAGTTGTCAGGTTTGGCAATTTTTTCTAAGTTGGGCTTTATTTTTTAGGCATTAGTTCGTTTAATTCGTATGTTGCCAAACACATCACGCTATCAGCGCCTCCATAATAAACCAAGACTTCATCGTTCATGAGAACGTTTCCACAACTGAAAACCACATTAGGTACTTTACCAAAACGCTCATAGTCCGTAACGGGGCCCAATATAGGAGCTTCAGAGCGGTAAAGAATGTTTTCAGGATTATCTTTGTCTAGAAGCATTGCACCAAGCGAATAGACCTTCTCAAAACTCACGCCATGATAGATGACAAGCCAACCCTCATTAAGTTCGATAGGAGTTCCTGCTGCGCCTACCTTCCAGCAGTCCCAGCTTTTCGCTCTTGGTCTCATAAAGGACTTGATGTCGTACCACCTTAGAAGGTCATCCGAATAAGCTACGCACATATCCGGCTCCAAACGATGAAACATAACATATTTCCCCCCAATCTTCTTAGGGAAAATGACAGCGTCTTTGTTGCGAATGCCTCTAAACGGCAAAACTCGTTCATTCCACTTCCATTCTTTCCTCAAAAAATCGTCAACTGAAATGGAAGATAATGCAATCTGGTAAAGCTGCTCGTGGTCAATTTCCGAGAGCGCCGTATAAGACATTACAATTTGATTATCCAAAAGCGTTAATCTAGGATCTTCACAACCACAAAGTTCAGCCTCCTTAACTGGTTCAAAAACAGGGACTGCCGAACGCTCGTCGATTTTGTACCCATCAGAAGAAGCAGCATAACCAATACGCGATATCCCGTCGTTACCCATAGCCCGATACAATATATGGACTCGCCTGCCAACTTCTATCGCGGCTGCGTTGAATACTTCCTTCGATTCCCACGGATTCGACACTATTGGTACAAGAATCGGGTTGTCTTGAGATCGTTTCATTTTAAGTATCCTAACAGTATTTTGAGGCTGTTGTTAAACCATACAGTTCATCTAAAAGTTTTCTCACGGAAAGTAACCCGACTAATTCTTCTTTGCTATCTACTACTGGCAAATGTCTGATTCCATGTGAGATTACAAGTCGTTTTGCTTCTTCAATCGAAGCCTCTTCTCCAATTGTGATTACATTCTTAGTCATCACCTGATCGATGACGGTATCCAAAGAGACTTCGTTGGCCATGATTCTTATGGCATCCCGCTCAGTGAAGATGCCCACGCATTTTTGGCTGTCGTTCGTAATTACGATTGAGCCCACGTGTTTTTCCTGTAGAGTTCTAACAGCGTCTCTAACTGTGATATTAGCCTTGGCAGTTACCACATCTTCGATCATTAAGTGCTTAACCATTAGCACGTTCTATTTCTCCTCTCTAACGTTGACTTTATGCAACTAATAAGGAGGACTGTTTCAAGATTCCCAAAACCCGACTGAAGCTTTTCTCATAAACAGGGAAATATTTTTTTGCCCTACTATTTGGTGGTTTGGAGTTCAATTCGGGCAGAAAGATAGCAAACGGTTGCTTCGGCTCCCTGGTTGCAATTTAGTCCTTTTTCAGTTAATCCATCGAAGCAGCTACCAGTGACGGAATTGTAAACAAAGACGCCTTGTGTGTTCTTACCAAGAAACCAGTCGAAAATCGTTCGCGCAATTGTTTTGTATTGACGATTACCTGTTTCGCGGTAAGCTGACAATGCGGCTTCCGTCATTGAAGCTGCTTCCACAGATTGCTGGTCATAAACGGAACGAGATTCTCCTTTTTTATACCAGCCGCAATTACCTATGGGCACGAATTGGTTGTTTAGTATCTGAACCTCAAGGAGGAACTTTAGCGATTCCTTTGCCACTCGAATGTACTTGGATTGTTTTGTATCTTGATAGGCTTCGAAAAGGGCTTGCGGAAGTCTACCGTTCGTATAAGTAAGATAGAGCTCAAACCAATGCCAATCATAAGATTGCGTGTTTGAATAGTATTCAAGCAATTTATCTGATAACGTCTTTATGCTTTGGGTTAGGTTTTGGTCTACATTGTAGGCTTTATGATATTGACATAAGCCAAGAATTGCAAAAGCTACCGCTCGAGGGGACTTGAAGAAGCCCGCCCATCGAAAGGCTTTGTCAAATACTTCTTTTGCTACAAGCCTTTTCTCAGCTGAGATCTCGCTGTTCAATACGTATCCGCAAGCCAATAGGGTATGACCCAAGCACTCTTCGGAACCTTCGTCATCGAGGAATCTTCGGTCATAACTCAGAAAGTTATGCATTTTACCGTCTGCTCTTTGCATATGCAAAAGGAAGCTTAGGTATGTGTCTATCAACCTATCAGATTTGGAGTCACCCTCGATTTGATTGTGCTTAATAATGGCAATTAGAGCTCGAGCATTATCATCAGTTGTGTATCCTTCTAACCGATTTGGAGTTCCAAATTTCGAATGTTGAAAAATGCCAGTATCGTCTGTAATTGATCTAAGGAAATCCAATTTAATAGGCGGTAGATTCACGGTAAGCGTTCCTCTCAAGCGAGTATTGCTTGTTTAAGTATGTCGGCATATTTTTGGCCGACCTTTGGCCATGTGAAGTTGCGACTGTACTTGTAAGCTTCTTTCTCCATTTCTCTTCTCAGTTTCTCATTTTCCAGAAGTTTCTTCAACTCAGACGCGATAGATTCTGGATTTTTGAACTCGCAGAACAGTCCTCTTCCGTGGGAAAGCACCTCTTTAGCATGAAGGTATGGTGTAGATACTACTGCTTTGCCCGCTCCCAAAGCGTAGACCAGTGTGCCGCTGCTGATTTGGTTTGGCCCGATGTAGGGCGTGATGTAAATGTCTGTGGCGTGTAAGTATCTTATTAGCTCCCTTTTTGTGAGAAAACGATTGTGAAATCTAACGTGGTTTCTTAAACCCAGTTCCTCGACGAGTCTGATGAGGTTCATGCGGTAGTTTTCGCCTTCATGTTTTCTTACTTCAGGGTGTGTCTCGCCGATTATCAGGTAGAGAATGTCTGGATGTTTCTCAACCAAGGACGGGAGTGCCTTAATGACGTACTCAACGCCCTTACCTCCGCTTATTAGACCGAAAGTGGACAATACAGTTCTTCCTTTCAGACCAAGCGACGGTTTCACGCTTTCACTCGCTAAGAAAGGAATGTCTGGGCAACCGTGCTGAACAACATGGATTTTCTTGCTTGGCACACCGTATCCCTTGAGAATTTCCTTTGCAACTTTGGCCATAACCACTATTGCTTTGCTGTGATCGGTGATTTCCTTCAGCACTTTTCTTGCTTTTGGTTCAAAATCTGGTTGTACTGTATGGAGTGTTGTTACCACAGGTTTGTTTACAGCTTTAAGAAAAGAGAGAATATACTCTCCCCAATCTCCCCCATATATTCCGAATTCATGTTGCACATTTACTGCTTTAACTCGGGATGAATTGATGTACTCGGCGGCTTGAACGTAATCCTCTTCAAAATCATGCCTTATCTGTTGTTTTACTCGGCTGTCGTAAACATAGATTGTATCTATT
Source organism: Candidatus Bathyarchaeota archaeon (assembly GCA_963735905.1). Lineage (GTDB taxonomy): Archaea > Thermoproteota > Bathyarchaeia > Bathyarchaeales > Bathycorpusculaceae > JADGNF01. The sequence continues at coordinate 518,347 of CAVTMS010000007.1, forward strand.
TCGTTAACGCTTATAACTCGGGCCGGAGCGAACTCCGCTAAGGCGTCTACGGAGTCGATTAGGTCCTTTGTGAAGGTGGCTATGCCACATTCTCTCGGAGCGTATGTCCCTATAAAAGCAACATAATCTTGCGTCGATTCAGGAACTCGAGATTTTACAGACAATTTTGACTTACCTTTCCAAATGTTTCATTACAAGAATAGCGGGAATTTTTCTTGAAAACGCCTTTGTTTATTAATACGCGTTTCGCAGTTAAAAAAATTGCTGCTTTCTAACGATTCTTTCTATAAGATGAAAAGCGTACTTGTTAGGCAAACCGAAAACTCCGCGGCTTCACTTATTGAAAAATATCGTATTTCGAGAAAGTAACTTGGGAATATTTGCTTTTAAGAAAATTAGAAAACCTTCTTAAGTTAGATAAATTTGCCGACGACGGTGTCACAGCATGAACACATAATACCCGTATCTGATACGATATTTACATTTAAATAATTTTAACTTGTTAAAAGAGAAGTAACAGCTTCAAACTCGTTTCATGAGAAGGTTAAAAAAATTGAAAATGAAGGAAAATACTTCACTTCAACAAATTGAGGAACAGCCAGTCGCAAATCTCTTACTATGCGACGCTAGTCACAAAGTGAATTGAGAAAAGGTGGCCTTGGAATGGCATAGGAACCAGTACTACTGTCGAGTTTATTGCTCCTCCGCCTTTCTTCATGAATGTTATTTGACTAGTTGAGGCCACCATTTTCTTCATTGCATCCCAATACGCGTTCATTAGAGTGTCTCGACTTTTTTCAGCAACATACGGCTCCAGGAACCCTTCTATAGCTGCCCATTCCTGTGGTGACTTAAAGCCTAACAACGTGGCAAATTTGCTGTTGCAGGCTTTGTGATTATCGTCTAGGTATATGAAAATTGGTTGTTCTGAACCTTCCAAAACCGTTTTCATTTGATCGGCAAGTCCTTTGACTAGCTCTTCATGATGCGCTTCTTGAGTTTGCATTTTTTTAGACATAATATTTCCTCTTACACATTTGATTATTAATCAAAAATCATTGTTTTCAAACAGTTGTTTCAGAATTTAAGGTATTGTGACAGCATAAGCACAACCACAAGCAAGAACAGGTTGAATCCATTAAATTGTTACTTTTCAAAATGACAATCATCAAATCAAAACAACTGTTCCAAAGATCAAACTAATCCTTATTCTTTGCAAGGCTTCTTTTCCATGCCCAAGCTCCCAAACAAGCAAAACCCACCAAGAAGAAAACCGTACCCGCCAGAAGACTAATTGCAGAAACGCTTGGAGTCGTAAAATACAATACGAATGCAATTGCCGCCGCTACCAAGCTTATTGCTCCGTACAAAGGCATTCTGCTTTCGAATTCAGACTTTGACATTATACTACTCCTAAAACGATATTTGTTATCTGGATGAAATTACACTTAAGTATATCCTTTGAAATTTGGATTGAAAAATCTATTCCGATTTGAAAACTTACCACCTTTCCCCAAAAGAGCTATCCAAGACTTCATTTGAAAGAATTTTGACTTTTGTAAAATTTACCTCAAAACTCTTCTCAAAACATGAAATTTGTATGTAAGAAACCTTAATACAACTCTTGGTGGATGAACTATCCATCGAAAATAGACGACTCGTCTAAAGAAGGAAGAACAAAATGGACATTATTGTCGGGGGCGGAAAATACGGGTGTCACGCTGTTGAATTTCTAAGAAAGCAAAGCCGAAGCTTCTTGGTATTGGATACCAATCCCGACTGTCTTGCCGTGAAGCGATTCGGACTTAAGACCTTTCCAGGATTGCACTCAGCAGGGGAATATTTTGTTCATGGAGATCTTCAAAGAGTTTTAGCCCTAATAGACGAATTAAATCCAGAATACGTTTTTCCGACAGCGCCAGTTCACATTGCTGCGGATATGGCGCAAGTGAAATTCAAGCTCACTCCATGGGCTGAAGCTATAAATTGCGTTCTGCCTGGTCTACCTCAGACAGTCATTTTACATGCAGGTATGGGAAAAATAATTCTCAGTTTCAACAGAGACAACCATTGCGCTGAAAAATGTTCCATGCCAGAAACATGTCCCACCTCAAAAATAAAGAAACCCTGCACAATGACTAAGCTAATGGAATTCGCTTGCCCAGAATCCTTCATTTTGATAAGTCACTCAATGTCTCCAGGCATGGGGGCACTTAAAGGAAATGAGCTTCAAGAGTTTTTCAACTGGGCCAAAACCCAAAAAGAATTCGTAGTAGGCACAGCATGTGATTGCCACGGAGTATTTTCCGCTTTCAGGAAAATCTAAGACTTTTACAAAAAAGAAAGTTATTTCTTTTTGGCACTCCGAATCGCTCGTGTGTACATATTCGAAGACACACCCGCAATTAAGCCACCAACAGCGTCATTGGTCATCGCTCCTAATTTCTTGAGAATTCCGGGTTTAGCTTGATCAAACCTCGTGAACTCAAAAACTCCTCTGGCGCCTGCAATGTAGGTTGCTATAGCGATACCGATAAGTTCGTCCGCGACCAGTCCTGGTCTTCCTTCCCATATTTGTTTAGTTAAGCCAGGAATTCTTCCTTCTTCGGCTGCTTTTTGGGTTAGGAATGCGGCAGTTTCCAGAGTACAGATGTTTGGGTCAGAAAGGACTTCCAAGAATTCTTCTGTAAGAATCTCAATGGCTTTTTCTTTGGTTTCGACACCTGGGTGGGGAACGTAGAACTCCAAGGCTGTATTCACGAGGTCTTTTAGAGTGATACCGTGTTCTTCAAAGAATTTTAGCAAAGGAAGCTCTGTTTTCGCGGTCATGTTTTTCATCTGCACCTGTTACTGCGAGGTTTTTCTTAAGTGTTTTGAGCAAAAAGGCGATTAGCGTAAACCTTATTAGTTTATGGCTGGATAAACCATCCAGGCAGGGACAAAAAATGAACCCAAAAATACTATCCTCCATATTAGCCGTAATAACCATAATATCTCTACTATCTGCAGCTTTCATCTACATGAACTATTCAGGTCAAATTTCAGATCTCCAAACCCAGGTCAATGACCTAAAAGCTACAGTCACCACTCAACAAACCCAACTCGACGTTTACAAAAACCAAACAACCCAATCAAAGACCATAACTGTTGTTGACGACGAAGGCAACACAGTAACACTGAACTCGATACCTCAACGAGTTGTTTCTCTCGCTCCAAGTAACACTCAAATAATGTTTGCAGTTGGAGCCGGCAATAAAGTTGTCGGCGTCACCGACTACGACAATTATCCATACAACTTCTCTGCATGGATAGCAGAAGGCAATATGACCAGCATTGGCGGATACTCAACACCCAACAAAGAAGCTATAGCATCCCTACACCCAGACCTAATTCTAGCTACACCCATAAACGACGTTGACGTCGTAACCCTCAAAAGTCTAGGCTACAACGTTTTAGTGATAAATCCAACAAGCATAAGCGGAGTCCTCCAAGACATCTCACTAGTCGGAAGAGCGGTAGGAGCAGACGCAGGTGCAACAGCACTAATTAACAGCATAGATGCCGAAGTTGGCACAGTCACAGCAAAAATCGCAGCTGCCAACTTAGCCAAACCGCCAACAGTTTTCTACGAAATCTGGGATAACCCACTGATGTCTGCTGGAGGCACATCTTGGGTAAACGACATCCTCAACAAAGTAGGCGCAGTCAACATCTTCGCGAACGAAACACAACAATTTCCAACAGTAAGTTCCGAAAGCGTAGTCCAATTGAATCCAGACATAATACTCTTACCCTCCAGCATGGGAACCGGACAAATCACCCCAGAGTCAGTCAAGGCAAACGCAGGGTGGAACACAATAAATGCAGTCAAAAACGATCGCGTCGTCGTGATCGATGGAGACCTATTCTCCGAAGCCGGACCCAGACTTGCAGAACAAATATCCACGATAGCCAAAGCAATATACCCAGACCTTTTTAACTCTCCCTAACCTTTTTTTGTTGTGCAAAAATGACGAATCCAGAAGTCGAACGCACTTATTCAAAACGTTCCTCAAAATGGAAACTAATTGTTCTCATTCTAGTATTGGCACTAATCGGAGTAGTTGTAGTATGCCTAAACATTGGCTATGCTCCAATCAGCTTCTCCGAAATTCTAAACATACTTGGTAAACAAATTCCATTCATAAATGGATCCATAAACTCTTCATCCATCTCCCCAATTGACGCATCCATAATATTGCAAATTCGACTCCCAAGAATACTCGCTGGTGCATTAGTCGGGGCAGGATTAGCCGCAGCAGGAGTAATGTACCAAGGCGTTTTCAGAAACCCCATGGCCGACTCTTACCTGCTGGGTGCCTCAGCTGGTGCTTCATTCGCTTATACTTTAGCTGTAATATACATCAGCTCATCAGCCCTAACAATATCCGGTCTTGGAGTCATACAGATAGTTGCATTCATAGGCGCATTCTCAACAGTATTTCTGGTCTATTTTATGTCAAGAGTAGGAAACAAAGTCCCGGTAACAACACTTCTGCTCTCGGGAATAGTAGTTAACATATTCATTCTCGCATTGCAAACGGTCTTCGAACTTCGATCAGGAAAAGCCCTTTTAGGCATAGTAGCCTGGATCGCAGGAGGATTCGCCAACATAACCTGGACACAAGTCTACACAGTCACACCGTTTGTAATAGTGGGCACTCTAATCTCCTATTTCTTCACTCGCGACCTCAACATGTTAGCAATGGGAGACGACACCGCTCAGCACCTAGGAGTCAACACTGAAAGAGTAAGACGGATTCTCCTACTAACAGGGTCGTTAATTACCGCAGCAGTTGTCTCCATCAGCGGCGTTATCGGATTCGTAGGACTGATAATCCCTCACATGACAAGACTCATAATTGGTCCCGACCACCGAATTCTTCTTCCAACCTCCGCAATTGTCGGAGCAATCTTCCTAGTCCTGTGTGACTCGGTCGCAAGAATAGCAACAGGAGCATCCGAATTACCAGTAGGCGTCATAACTGCACTTGCAGGGACACCTTTCTTCATATACCTCCTCCGAAGGAGAAGAACAAGCTATTCACTATAACAGGAAACAACTAAAATGGTACAACTAAATGTCGACGGAGTCGAATGCCATTACGGCTCAATCAAAATTCTAGAAGACGTAAGCCTTGTCGTTAAAGAAGGCGACTTTGTAGGCATCATGGGACCAAACGGATCAGGAAAAACAACACTTCTCAAAAGCATAAGCCGAACCTTAAAACCCTACAAAGGCACAATTATGCTCGACAAGACGGACATTTACAGCCTGAAAAGCGCAGAACTCGCAAAACAACTCGCAGTTGTTCCCCAAGAAACCAACATAGGCTTCAGCTTCACAGCATTAGATATTGTTCTCATGGGTCGAAACCCACACATGTCCAGATTCCAAATGGAAACTGAAAAGGACATGGCTATAGTGCGAAAAGCAATGGACAGAACACACACTTGGCAACTGGCACAAAGACCCATAAATGAATTAAGCGGAGGCGAAAAGCAACGAGTCGTAATTGCTCGAGCGTTGGCACAGGAACCAAAAGTTTTGTTGTTAGACGAACCGCTAACTCACTTAGACATGATTAACCAGCTAGAAATTATGGATCTGGTAAAGGAACTTTGCGTCAAAGAAGGTATGATAGTCCTAGCAGTTATTCATGATCTCAACCTAGCAGCGAGATATTGCAATTCCGCTTTGCTGATTAACGATGGTCGAATATTTGCAGCTGGAACTTTGGAAGTCGTTTTAACAAGTGAAAACATTAAAAGCGTCTTCAGAGTGGACGCCATCGTCAGAAAAAGCCTCGTTACGAATTCACTTTACGTTATTCCCTTATCAATTCAGAAACCCTCCCCGACAAGAAACTGCTCAATTCACATAATAGGTGGAGCAGGAACCGGAACCATCATCATGAAAGCGCTCGTAGATGAAGGGTACGCCGTAACGGCCGGTGTCCTTAACATGCTTGACACCGACTATGAGACAGCCGAACTTCTGAAAATACCCACAGTTTCAGAAGCACCCTTCTCTCCTATCACCGAGCAAACCAAGCAAGCCAATTTGGACCTCGTAAAGAAAGCAGCTATAGTGGTAATGACTTCTGTACCTTTTGGCTACGGGAACCTCCAAAACCTGGAAGCAGCAATTGAAGCCGCGAAACAGGGCATTCGAACTTACGTTATAGATGAAGTCCCAATTGAAAGCCGCGATTTTACCGGCGGAAAAGCAACGGCAATGATGACAGAGCTCAAAAACATCGGTGCTATATTCGTAAAGCATCCATCTGAACTCCCAACACTAGTAAATAGATCACACGACAAAATGGAATTAGCAAAACAGGCCCTTACCGACATCCCAGGGCACACCAAAAAGAACCCAAAAACAGCCACGGAAAATCCCTCAAATCAACAAGGGGCAAGCTAAACATGTCTCCGAGCAAAGTATCCAAAGAAACAAATTCATCGCAAAAAGGGAAAAAAATCACACCGACCAAACCTCTTGTTTTTGGAGCAGAAAAACGCGGAAATAAATTAGATCATTTCATCTGGTCCTGCACTAGAGCATATCCAGTTAAACACGCATTTTCCTTGGGAGACGGAAAACCTCTACCAAACGAACTAGCAACTGAAGAAGCCAAAAAGATGCTCAAGGAAGCAGCAGACTTCGGCGTGGACAATCTCTTCATAACCGGAGCAGGCTGGACAGGAGAGCCGCTGATGCGAAAAGACTTCGTCGAACTCATTCGTTACACAGCAAAGCTCAAACTGTCGCCCTACGTGAAAATAACAGGATGGCACTTTGACCGCAACATTGCCCAAGAGTTAGCCAAAGCGCAATGCAAAGCAATAGTGTGCTTAGCTGGACTAGAAGAAACAGATATTCTTCTTCGCGGAAAAGGCGCATATGAAGACAGCATTAACGCGGCTAAACTTTGCAAAGAGTACAAAGTTCCCTTTGCGATCAGCGTGATAAACACAAAATATGTTGTGGATCAAGTTAACGAACTGGTTAACCTCTCTATTGATTTAGGCGCGAGAGGGTTCCACTTAGCTTCCCTTATTCCACAGCCAATATGCGTTGAAGATCAGCTTCGCATTTTAGGTCCCTTGGAGCCCACCCCAGAAGAACGCGAAAAACAACTCAACGAAATCTACGAATTGAATAAACAAGTAGGCAACAAGATCCTTATCGTTCCGTACGAAATGTTCAACAACCGCATTCTAAAAACCAAAGAACCATCCCGAGAACTGCGCAGTATGTGCAGCATGTGCGATAATTTAACGAAGTACGAATGGCTCGAGATTATCGAAGACGGAAAAGCATACGGATGCGCACCATTAAACTTGGTATTTGGGGACATCCGAAAAGAAGGCATCAAAGAAATCATGGACCGCATGCGCACCTCCGAAACCGTCAAGAAATTAGCAGACAAAAACAACCTCAAAGGAAAATGCGGCATATGCGAATTCAAAACCATCTGCGGCGGTTGCAGAGCAAGGGCATTGATTTACTCAAAAGACCCATTGAACCAAGATCCAATGTGCGCATACAAACCAAAAGCAACTAAAAAAGAAAAATAAAATGATGGCTTAGATAAAATAAAGCTCAAGCCAAATCCAACTGAAAAACAACAAAACAAAAAAGGATAATGACAAAAAATGAAAATCGTTGCAGCTTGGAGCGGCGGAAAAGACAGCTGCTTCGCATACTATAAAGCCCTAAAAGCCGGATCTGACGTTGTGAGCCTCGTAACCTTCATGCAGAGTGAAAGCGTGTCGAGTTTCCACGGAATCGGATCAGACTTATTGGATGCGCAAGCAAAATCAATTGGAATCCCAATTGCAAAAGTCGTAACCACACCAGAAACCTACGAACCCCAATTCAAAAATGCCCTACTAAAATTCAAAGCAAAAGGCGTCGAAGGCTTAGTTACAGGCGACATCTATGAGGTTGCACAACACGAAGAACACTGGCTAGAGCGAGTCTGCCGCGAAATAGGCTATACGCCTATCAGACCTCTTTGGCAAGGAAACACAAAAAAACTTTTCGAAGACTTCATAGAAGCCGGATTCAAAGCAACCGTCGTCAGAACCAAACTATCCCTGCTGGGAAAAGAATGGCTTGGTAGGCAACTCGACAAAGAATTCCTCAACGACATACTCAAAGTGAAGAATGTTGACCCCTGTGGCGAAGGCGGAGAATACCACACAGTCGTAACGGACGGACCAATATTCAAAAACACAATAAAACTAACCAAAACTGAAAAATCTTCCCGCGGAGAGTTTGGTCGCCTAGAGATACTTAAATTCGAGGTAACACCAAAAAAGTAGCTGACGAGAAGTAATCATGTGGAAGGAACTCAAAAATCTCTTCGCTTTTCTCACCGTTCTGCCATTGCGCATGGACATGGATTGCCTTACTGATTCCGCTAAATTCATGTTCATTTTTCCACTGGTGGGCGCTTTAATCGGATTAATTGCAGGAGCCTTCGGCTGGGCAATTGGCCTTGTTTTGCCCAGCTTAGTCGTCGGTGCATTGGCATTGGGTGTTTTACTTTTGCTTACAGGATTGCATCACACCGACGGGCTGCTAGATTTTGGCGACGCTGTCATGTACCACGGGACAGCTGAACGAAAAATCGAAATTATGCATGATCAACTTACTGGAGCAGGCGCCATTGGGCTTGGAATGATGACCTATATTGTTACTGCTTTCGCATTTGGAGAATTAGGCAAAAGCGTAACAATAGGTGGGTATTCAGTTCCGTTAATTCTTCCTGCATTGGTTGTAGTTGAGTTGTCGGCGAAGCTGTCGATGGTTGCTGGGGCTTGGGCAGGAAATGCTGTCCACCAGGGCATGAGCTCCACTTTCTTGGATGCGATGCATGGAAAATTTGGTGATGCCCGATTCGCTGCGGCCGTGGTTTTGTCTTTTCTTGTTGCAGTTCCGCTTTTATGGGTAGCAGGTTTCGTAACAATTTTGGCTGCTGTTTTGACTGGACTTGCAATGGTTGCAGTTGCTCACAGGCACTTCAAAGGCGTTACAGGTGACGTGCTTGGCGCAACAAATGAGCTTACGAGAATGGTGTGCGTAGTTGTTTTGTTGGCGATGCTGCGATGAAAGTTACGGCAGTTGTCATGGCAGGCGGCAAAGGTACACGGATGGCACTTGCTGAAGAGAAGCCACTTTTGCGAATCGGAGGAAAACCCGTTATTGAACTCGTTCTCGAAGCACTAAGAAACGCAAAAAGAGTGAACACCATAATTGTCGCCGTCAGCCATTACACCCCCAAGACCACAAAGCACCTCGAAACGCTAAAGGTAAAGACCCTCAAAACTCCAGGGAAAGAATATGTTTCCGACTTAGCTTACGTTATCAAAACGCTTCAGCTGCAAACGGTTTTATCAATTCCCGCCGATATGCCCTTAATCACTGGCGAAATAATCGATCAAGTAGTTGATCATTTTGCCACATGCGGAAAACCTACCCTGGCTGTTGTTGTTCCATTTGAAACAAAGCAAAAACTCGCCATGAGCCTGAGCTACGCCTTCGAACAGGACAACAAATGCGTAATTCCAGCAGGAATAAACATAATTGAAGGCGCCAAAATCGACGACGGAGAACTCGAACAAGAAGTCTACATTCTCGACAAGCCAGAAGTCGCAATAAACATCAATACGGCGGATGAATTAAAAACAGCCGAAGAGCAATTCACACTAAAAAAAACTAAACCAACCCGCCACTAAGAAGACACCGAGAAGACACTGGTGTCTTCCACAGTGTCTTCCCCCACAACCAAATAAAGGCTTAATTCCAAAATACCAACCCAAATCAAGCTCAGACCAGAGAAGAAGCCACCCGAGAGTGAAAAAATTCATCAGTGTCTTTCCACCCAAAAAAATGAACAAAAATTTCATCTAACTTTGTTTTGAATAGGCTATTTTTCCGCCGATAATGGTCATTTCCACATTGATGTCCTGAATTCTGCTTATTGGAACTTCGTGTGGATCTTCAGAAAGTACAGTCAAGTCGGCGAGTTTGCCCTCTTCAATGGAGCCTTTAGTTTTCTCTTCACAAGAAGCATATGCTGCGTTCACTGTGTACATCCGCAACGCATCATCGATTGTTAGCTGTTCTTCTGGGAAGAAACGTCTTGTTACAGCAGATTGGATGCTCAACAATGGGTTAAGAGGTTCCATGGGGCAGTCACTGCCTCCGCATACGAAAACTCCTTCGTTAACCAAAGTTTTCAGCGGGTAAAGCCAACGGGATCTTTCTTCGCCCAAATGCTCCATGGCATCATATACTGAAAACTCAGAAGAAGCAACCAAAGGCTGAACCGAAACCACCACCTTCAACTTCTTAATCCTCTGAATCAACCCAGGATTCAGAAGCGCCGCAGGATCAATCCTATGCCTGCCCTTCTCCTCCAAAGATTCAACTGCATCTAAAGCAGCATCAACTGCTTTGTCACCCATTGCGTGAACAACCAATTGGAAACCCTTATCAACAATGTTCTTCGCCATCTTGCCAAGTTCATCCGCATTACAAAGCAGAGTGCCTTTGTTTTGGTTGTCCGCAAGGTAAGGCTTAGACAAAGCAGCAGTTCGCGAAGCCAAATAACCATCAGCCGAAACCTCCACTCCACCTACCTTCCCAAGGCCTGACTCAAGCCCCTCAAGCAACCCAGAATCACCCAAAAGACTCAAGGGAATAACCATGTAAACTTTCAAAGGAAAATTATCCATCTTTAAAAGTCTTTTCAGTATGTGCACGTCCATTGCGGACTCAGCTAACCAATGAATACTAGTGATTCCTGCCTGCACAATCCTTTGGCAAGCCAGCGTCGCCGCCTCTACAAGCTCATCCATGCCTGGCTCAGGAACAAGCCTCCATACAAGATCTGTTGCCGTTTCACGCAAAACTCCCGTCGGCTCTGCCGATTCATTATTGACATCAATGATCCCCCCAATTGGAGGAACAGTTAGCTTAGTTACTCCGGCAAGCTCCAACGCCTTAGTATTAACTAACGCAATTTGCCCGCTTTGATGGTAGAAAATCACTGGATTATCTGGGGAAACCAGATCTAAATCATACCTGTTAGGTATACGCTTTTCAATAAAACGGTTCTCATCCCATCCCCTGCCAACTACCCATCGTCCCTTAGCAATATTATCCAACCGCTCCCCCAACAGGACCTGCATCTTGTTAATGGAACCCGCCGACGCCAGATCCATCCACATTAAAAATCTGCCAAAATCAGCCACGTGAATGTGGGTGTCAATGAACCCAGGCACAACAGTTCCCCCCTCTAAGTAGATAATTTTGGTATCTTTGTCAATGAAATAACTTACTTGATCAGTTGTTCCAACCTTGACAATTTGACCGCCTTTAATAGCAACGGCTTCGACACAGGGCTGAGCCTTATTCATCGTGTAAATTTTACCATCAATCAACGCCAAATCAGCTAATAATCCCAAACTCAACTAACGTCCCATAACACAGAACTTTGGGTCAACTTTGCTCTAAAAAACATTATGCTTTTCAACAAACTTAAAAAGCAAAAAATACCCGACGCAAGTAACCAAAAAAATAAAACACGCAAAAATAGCTCCGAACAACAATTTCGCATTAAGAAATACCGAACGTAAAATTTGCAAAACACATAATAGCCCCAAACGCGTCAAAAACCAACAATTAACCTTAATGGGGAACAGACTTGAAAGCCCGTGTAACCCTCGTGAACCCACCTTACCCAAAAGGGGCTCCTCAATCACTTTTCCTCCCAATGGGCTTAAGTTACCTCGCGGCTGTTCTCGAACAAAACCAATATGAAGTCAACGTTTTAGACCTTCAAATAACCAACCCAACCCCACAACAACTAGAATCAGAACTTTCTAAAACAAACGCAGACATGGTCGGCGTAACCACATCCACACTCACATACTGGCCAGCCGTAGAAGTCGTGAAAGCAGCAAAAAGAGTTCTGCCTAACGCACTAACTGTTCTCGGAGGACCACACGTAACAGCCCTCCCAGAACAAACACTCAACGAATCACCAGAAGTCGACATAGTAGTCCGAGGCGAAGGCGAAAAAACAATACTAGAACTTGCCGAACTATGTAGCAAAAGAACTCCTGACAATTTTCGAGGAGTCGACGGCGTAACATTCCGCAAAAACGGGAAAATACAAAATACAGTTGATCGCGCATTCATCGAAAACCTCGACGAACTTCCCCACCCAGCCTACAAATTCTTCCCGCTAGACAAGTACAACATGGCCGGCAAAAACTACTTGCCAATCATGACAAGCCGCGGTTGCCCATTCCAATGCACCTTTTGCCTAGCAAGTAAAATGTGCGGCACAAAATTCAGGACCCGAAGTCCAGAAAAAGTCCTCGAAGAACTGGAATGGCTAAGGGACACCCACCACGGTGACGTTTTTGCATTCTATGACGACACATTTACCGTTGATAAGAAACGCGCAAGTGATATTTGCGATTTGATGAAGACCCGCAAGTTTGACTTGCCCTGGGATTGCCGAACCCGCGTAGACCAAATCAACAAAGAAATCCTTATCAAACTAAGAGACGCAAACTGTAAACTCGTACATTTTGGTGTAGAGTCAGGCAGCCAAGTAATGCTTGATGCAATGAAAAAGCGCACAACCGTAGAAAAGAATGCTTGGGCAATTAAACTGGCAAAAGAAGTAGGCATTGGAGTTGCCATAAGCGTAGTGGTAGGGTACCCCGGCGAAACAGAAGAAATGCTCCAACAAACATTCAACTTCATCAAAAAAACCAAACCCGACTTCGTCTACGTCTGCCAAGCCATTCCATACCCGGGCACGGAACTTCTGGATATTCTCAAAAACAAAGGCTGGGAAGTATCAACAGACTGGAACCGATTCGACGAGCAATCACCTGTCTTCAAAAACCCCCTACTATCCCCTGAAAAAATTGATGAAATGCGCGGAAAATTCTACGACGAATTCTTATCACCCACTTACTTTCTACAAAAATCTCTAAAACGCGATTTCTACAACGAAATAATGGCGAAAACAGCAAGAAACCACCTTCTATGGCGAATGAAAGTACCCAAACTGCTAAACGCGCTTGGAGGACTCTCCTCAAAAAAGAGCCAAAACTAAATCTGTGGAAAATTCAAAGTCAACTTACTCATTGTTTTCAAATTACCTTTTTGCTTCACTTATTGCTTCTAGGTAAACCTCACGCATACGCTGAGCGCAAATATCCCAAGTAAAGTTTTTCCCAACAAAATTGCGAGCGTTCTCCCCCATTTTAATCCTTAAAGCATCAGCAGACAGGAGTTTTAGAACCGCGTCACCTAATTCCACGGAATCAGGTTTCACAAGCAATCCTGTCTCTTTTTCAATCACCGTCTCTTTGACTCCCGTGACATCAAAGGCAACAACCGGTTTGCCTGTTGATTGCGCCTCCAACAATGCAATTCCTTGTCCTTCTTGAATTGACGGGAAAGCAAAAACATCTGCGCAGCTATAAACTGCCGGTAGCTCCGACTCTGATACATCGCCTAAGAAAGCAAAGTTGTTTTCAAGATTTGCAGACTTAACCTCGGCAGTTAGCTGACTTTTAAGTGGTCCCTCTCCAACAATAACAAATAATGTTTCGCTTCGTTCTTTCACAATTCGTTTAGCTGCCTCAACAAGGTAAAACAAACCTTTGCGAGGTATTAATCGGCCCACGAAAAGTACTACTTGCCTTTTTGTTGTTCCGAGTCGTTTCTTGATAGGGCTACAATCAACTTCTGGGTTGAATCTTTCTGTGTCAACCCCGTTGGGAACTATTCGAATCTTTGATGGGTCTATTCCATAATATTCTAAAATTTTTTTCTGAGAGTACTTGCTTATTGTAACAACCAATGTTGCATTCGTTGCTGACTCTTTCTCGATTTCGGCAAGTTTCTTCATGAAGAAGTTAGCCAACCTTCCTCTAGTGGACATGTCCCCTCGAAACTGTGCCTGAGCATATTCGTCAGCCAAGACCCCGTGAATTGTGCTCAAAAATGGCCTCTTGATACCCTTCTTTATTAGCGTCTTTTGTAAGCCATACGCGCTTACTGTGTGGGATTCATAGAGATCGGCCTTAATCGAGTCGACCATTCCGCCAAGAGATCTGTTAAAGCTCCAATTGTCTAGTGGGAAAACGCGGTCAGTACTATTACAAGGAACAATAGTCATTCCATCCAAAGTGGTAGGATCGCGAAACCCTGCTTTTGTTCCGCTGTAAACTTTGAATTCAAATTCGCTAGATAGTCTCCTTCCTGTTTCGAGAATACGCCGCTCGACTCCACCAAAATACAAATGGGGCGGTTGAGTATTGAACACAGCGAGACTCAATTTGTTCATTGAAAATCAACTTTAGTCATTCAAGTCTTTAAACTTTGTACAAGGCTTTTTCTACGCCCCTCCAAAACGAGACTAATATGACCCAAAGACAAAGGGCTTTTCAAGCATTGAAAAGGTTCTAAGCGTCTTGTTTCTTCCCGCTTTTCATGTAAAAATAGCCTGCCGAAGCTATTACAACCACAAAAATTACAATCACACCAATGTAAACGTAAAGCATTGGTAGCCCAAAAAACGTCATTTGCTCAAGCGGAGTTGGAGTGGGTGCTGGGGAACGCGTGGGGGTTGGCGAAGGTGGTGTTGTCGGTGATTCCGTAGGAGTTGGAGTTGGTGGAACACTTACCTGCAGAACAGCCATTTCGCTTACAGATGATTTGTAGAAGCTTTTGTCAGATTGCCACTCGGCTGCCACTGACCAGTTTCCAACAGCTTTTGGCGTAAACGTAAATGTGAAAGCTCCTTTATCTGTCGTAGGAACCGAAAAGCTGCTAACGTTGCCGTCCGGCTCGACTATCAATATTTTTACTGAAGTGCTTGGGATCCCGGGTGTAAGTTGACCAAAGCCTGTAACGAGTTCTTCCGAATTAACTTCTGACTTGGTCAAAGAAACTGTAATGCTACTAGTCAATGCTGGATACTCGGACAAACAGTAAACATTCCAATCATTGCTTCCCACGTAGACTCTTCCTTCGTAAATTGAGGGGGCAGACCAACTGTTGGAAGCAGTTCCAAACCGAGCAAGTTTGGTACCGTTTGTAGCATTTAGAACATAAACAGATCGTTCATCCGTGACGCCATACAGTTTATTGTCAGCGTACGTTGGCGAAACATACAATTCGTCTCCAATGAAGCTGCTCCAAACAATGCTGCCATTTCTCGCATTAAGGCTTACTATAGAAAATTTGTCAACGATGAAGAGCTTTCCATTTGCATAGACTGGCGAGCAGACAATGAACTCTCCTGCGTTTGGGTCTTTGAAAGTCCATATTGTATTGCCCGTTGTTGCGTTTATCCCATAGTAAGCGGCAATGTTCGAAGATGCGAACACCATTCCATCTGCAACTGTGGGGGAGGCATGCATGTCGGTTCCTCCTCCTAAAGTGGGCTGATATGGGAGAAGGTGTTTCCAAACAAAACTTCCGTTGTAAGCATCAATTTTGTAAAGCGCTCCGGCAGATGGCTCTTGGGATACGACATAGACTGCACCATCAGCAATAGCAGGAGATGAAGTTATGTAACCTTGGGTCTGGTATTTCCAAACAATAGTTCCATCCTCCGCATTTAGACAATAAGTCATGTTGTCAAGAGCACCAACGTAAACGTAACCACCTGCAATTATGGGTGAAGAACGTAGTTGGACAGCGGCGTTAAAGTTGGCTGGAATGTCCCCGCTCGTGAATGTTTTCCATATTAAGCTTCCATTATAAGCATTTAAGCTGTAAACAAATCCATCTTCTGTTCCTGTGTAAACTTTGCCATTGACAACCGCTGGAGAGGATTCTATGCGTTCCTTTGTTGCAAATTTCCAGATGAGATTCCCATCTCTTGCATCAACGGCATAAATGTTCTTATCTTGAGATCCAAAATAAGCAATGCCTTCAGAAATACTCGGTGAAGAAACAACTGATCCGCCTGTGGCGAAGCTCCATCTTAATGTTAAGTTTGATGGACCAGACTGACCTACTGCTGTGTGGGCTGGATCATGACGAAACATTGGCCATGCTGAGGTGCCTATAGCCCAAATCTGGTTTGCCGTCGAGTATTCCGCACCGGAAATAGTGTCAACTGCCGTTGTAACGTCTCCCGGAATCATATATAATCGTCCATATGCTATTGCAACTGATTCTCTAGGAGCGAAAGCTTCTATCGGAAGTTTCCATATGACTTGTCCAGTGTAAGCGTCAAGGCAAGCAAACTCCGAGGCAGTATTATTTACTTCACCGTAAGCAGCTGCCTGACCAGTCGTGGCAAAAATTTTCCCATCAGCAATAGTTGGATTTCCTGGGAACATCAAAGGTCCTGGACCCGAATATTTCCAAATAACCTTCCCAGAATTTTCATCTAGAGCGTATAAGTTGCCATCTCTGTTAAGAGAGTAAACCATTCCATAAGCAGTTGCCACTCCAGTACAGAAGTAACCGTCGCTTGTACCTGGACTAAAAGTCCACAATATCTTGCCTGAAGCGGAATCAAAAGCATAAAAAGTATTGTCGTGTGCTCCACCCCGGAAAAACTTTCCACCAGAATAAGCTCCCGAAAAAAGCATGGCTGCTTTTGTATTTGTATCCCAAACAACGGCTCCTGTCTTTGCATCTAATGCTACTTGATGTGATTCAAAAGAGCCAGGGAACACTTTGCCATCGCCATATTGGATTCCCGAGCCATCCGATCCACTTCCTGAGACATAAGTTGACCAAACCATTTTTGGCGGGTTCGCAGGGCTTGAGAAATTCCAAGCTTGAACGTAAGAATTGGCTTTGGTATAGAACATTCGCTCTTCTGGACTGTAAACATTATAGTTAAAAAGGGGGGCCGAAGTTGCCGAAAAATCTTGACTGGTCCACAAAATTTTTCCCGTTTCAGGATCAAGACAACTACTTCCAACGATCATGTGAGCGCCATCAATTTTATAGACGGCTGGCCATGGACCCGGAGCAGGTAAATACGTATTCCAAAGTACCCTCCCTCCGTTTTCGTCAAGAGCATAGACTGAGGTTTTAGTTGTTACAAAAATTTTTGCGTTAAAAGCAGATATGTAAGGTTGAATTCCTGTCACATTTGTTTTCCACAATACATCTGGGGCTTCAGGAGCAGGTCCGGAAGAAAAGTGCGAGAAAGACGAGTCGCCAGTGAATTGAGGCCACTCGTATTGCAGTGGATCACCATACGTTGATGATGACGAAGGGTTTGAAGTTGAAGTTAAACCTTGACCAAAACTCCCAAAAAGAGCAATATCGGAGATAATAAACAACAAAGCCACGATGGCTATAGCGGAAAGTAACTTGAATGTGTTCATTTCTTTGCCTCGAAGAACTCACTGTAGCAAACTATGCTACTTTATCCCCTCGTTTACAATGTTGAATAGCATTCAATTTCAACATAAACCTTTTGCCAAAAGCCAAAGTTTATTTGTGATTTACTTTTCGACTTGGAACAGCAATATTACATCAAAAATTGGCTTCTAACTGCTCAGTTTTGTGACAAATCGAATCAGCAAAAAGCCGCAAAATCTTTTTTAGGCTGGCTACTCTAAGTAAGCAACATCGAAATTCAGGACATACTAAGGGGAAATTTTGTTTTGGGAAATGGTCCATTACTCATGACTTCTTGGCGTTCCACCGGAGCATGTAACGCCCGATGCAAATATTGTAATGTAGACGCAACCGGCGCCAAAGCTCCAAGAGAACTAACCACAAAAGAAGCATTCCACCTTGTCGACGATGTTGCCAAATTCGGTGTTCGCTGGTTTGGAATAAAGGGCGGCGAACCCCTTACTCGACCAGACATATTTGAAATTGTTAATTACGCAAAAGGGAAAGGCCTCAATGTTTGCCTACTCACAAACGGTGTATTCGTCGATGGGGCAATTTATGATAACTTAGTGAAGAACCAGGTTTGGACCAGTGTAAGCATAGATGGCCCAGAAGAAATAAATGACCAACTTAGAGGAAAAGGCAGTTACAAAAAAGCAATAGCCGCAATCGAGAAACTTTCAACTGGAAAAATCCTCAACGGGCTAGCCTGCGCAATCACAACTATCAACTACCAGCATCTGGACCATGTTTGCGAGTTGGCTGAGAAATACAAAGCTAACTTTGTCTGGTTTAATCACCTAGTTCCAAGTGGAAGAGCAAAAGAGACTCTTGAGTTAGCTCCTACTCCAGAACAATATGAATGGGTCCTCAACCACATATGGGACTTAACAGTCAAATACGAAGGAAAATTCGAGATTCACGTTCATTGCCCACATTATGCCCGGGTTGTCAAACAACGCAACATCCCCAACTATGACGACTGGTATGAGCACAAATTCCATGGAAAATGCACCTATTTCGCATTCGGAGGCTATGTAAGCGTAACCGAAAACGGAGACCTCATACCCTGCTTCTACACAGATCTAACGCCTTCAGAACCCATGCTACTGGGGAACATCAGAAACAAGAGCCTGGAAACAGCATGGCACGAAATCAAGAAATCACCCTTCTACAGCAGCTTCCAGGACCGAACCGTCCTGAAAGGCAAATGTGGAGTTTGTGAGTACCGGGAACTCTGCGGAGGATGCAGAAACAGAGCTTACGCATACACAAATGACATGTACGAATCAGATCCCGCATGCCCATATATTCCAGAAAGCCTACGCAAAAATAAAAGATAAACTGCCTTCAAAGCAACCTATTTTTAGGCGTCCTTATCCTCCAAATACCAATCTTGGCTAAAAAAAATTAGATCTTGGAAGAAGAGTTCTCATTTTATCATACATCTTAGGCTCCTTTGGATTTCTGCGGAAACTTTATTATGTATTCAGATGCTGTTTCAGTCTGGACGTTTGAGGCTTCAAGAATGAAGAATTCGACTTCACAGAATAAACCCGAGGCTTACGACCAACGAAGTAATTGGCCTCCATACACGTACAGAGATTACCCAAACATCAAGCCCGAAACATACAGCGCATTTATGGAATTCCTGAACACCGAAAACACTTCGGGAAGACTGATGGAACTCCAACCTTGGATCTCCGTTTGCGACAGCAGATGCGCATTTTGCTATTTTCCAACAACAGCAAGCAGCAAGGTCCAAATTGAACCTTATCTCGACTTAGTTAAAAAAGAACTCGAAATGTACGCCAAAACAAAGTATGTGAAAACGAGCGTTTTCGACGAGATAGTCCTCGGAGGAGGAACCCCAAGTGTTCTTTCAGCTGAACAAATTATTGATCTAATTGACTTCTGCAAGGCACGATTTAACACCAACAAAGAATATTTCATAAAAGTTACGGGATCTTCAAAAACATTGGCGCTTAAGAAGATTGACAAGCTAGCAGCTTATGGCGTTTATCAAATGGACATGGGTGCCCAAACTTTCGACGACAAACTTCGTAAAATGCTCTGTCTACCCGATTCAGCTGAGGATGTCGAACGTGCAATTCGTCACGCACGAAAACTCGGTTTATGCGTCTGTGTTGACTTAATGTACAATCTTCCAGGACAGACAATGGAAAGCTGGATTAGCACATTAAAGAAAGCAATCGAATTGGACGCTGAAATTGATGCATATTCATTGCATGTTGATCCTGGAACTCCACTCGAAAAAATGATTAAGACAGGTGTTTCTCCTCCAACTGGAAACGCTGAATATGAAAAAGAAATGTATCTCGCAACTTACAAACTTCTCACAGACGCGGGATACAAGGCAGTTGGACACGACAGATACAGCCGAGTAGAATGGCACATGCGCGAAAACTGTCTAAACGGCTGGCCATGGGGAGGAATTCTTACAACAGGCGCAGGATGCTTCATGGGATACCTGCAAAAATTCTCCTACAGTAATATTGAAGACATAAATGTCTACATGGACGTAGTGAAATCCGGGAAATTGCCAATTCAAAGACTTTCAGAATCCACAGACGACGACATGATGCGCAGAGAAATGAGCAGACTTTACCTGCGTCTCCCCGTAAGCAAGAAAGAATTCATGGAAAAATTCGGCAAACTTCCCGAAGATGTTTTCCCCAAAGAGCTTCAAAACCTTAAGGCTAAAGGCTTAATTGAGATCGATGAAAATGAAGTTCGGTTGACAAAACAAGGGGAAGTCTGGAAAGGTAACATCGCATGGGAATTTGCCCCAAAGCCTTCTTGTTAGACATAAAAACCATCTTTTCTTTCTTTTCTTTTTTATCGGATTCTTAAATGAAGCCTAATCACAATTCTATTCTTGCTAAAGTCGATAACTTCGGATTGACAGAGTTTCATGTATTATTTTTTAATCAAAAAAATGAAAAAGAGAAAAAGATGTTGTGTTTTTTATTTAACTAATGACGAGTCGGATAGAGTCCATACCACGTCATTACTTTGGCGATGACTGGTGCGAGTATGCCTAAGAGTATGTTTGGCAGCATTGTTAGGAACAGTGCATATCCTGGGTCACTTGCGGACATTTGGCTTGCTCCGTATAGCGCAACACTGATGTTAAAGATGAACTGCAGAAAGCCGACGGTCAATGCAGCTGTTAAACCAGCGCCTAGCATTCGTTTGAAATTGAATGAGCCATTGTTCAATGAACCTGCAATGTATCCGATCAGTATGCCGCAAACGATGTAGTTTCCAATGAAACTTGGGTCACGCCACATGTTCAATCCGCCAGTTAAAGCGGTGAAGTACCCTGAGTAAGCAAGGTAATACATTGTACCCATTATGAATCCTGCAGCGCCACCAGCCCACTTATTCCATGTCAAGCCAAGCAGAAGTGGAATTGCAAATACGACCATCTGAGCAAAGCCGTGTGTTAGTATGACAGTGACGAATGCGTAAGATCCGGTTGCTGGAAATGCGTTATCCAGTGCGGGGCGAAGAATTGCTGGGAAAGCGACTATAATTAAGCCTACAATGATTGGTAGTACTAAGCCATAGCCTATGTCTTTTAGCTTAAACTTCTCTGTTTCCAAAGTTTTCTCCTCTTTGATTGTTCTATTACGTTTGGGCGCGTTTATAAATTTAATGCCTATGTTGAATTATGAGCGCCTACGGTAATGGAAAATGTTCCAAAAAATAGGTCAACGTAAATATTTTTTCAGCACAAGTTAAGGATTCTCTAAAATCAAACGCATGAAAATTTTTCAGAAAAAAAAAGAAATGAAGAGTTTGCTACTGTGCGTGTAGCGCGCCTTTTGCCATTAGAACACTCTTACGCAGGTCAATTCTGGCGGGGCAAATGAATGTGCAATGTCCGCAAGCGGTGCAGTAGTCAGCGTGGAGCTTCATTAGGGTATCAAAGTCTTGTTTGTCAAATGCTTGTTTTATGAGGATTGGCGAAAGTTTGTGACAGCATACACGCATGCAAGCGCCGCATCTCATGCAATCGTAGGTCTTGATTTTTTCTGCCGGGAATGCTTTGGCTTTGGGTAGCTTTGGTTCTTTAGACTCTGTTGTTGGTTTGAGTTTGCCTACTTTGTCGAGTTTTGGTGCGACGATGTTCATTATGATTAGGGCGACAATTGAGCCTCCGAAGAAGTTCGCAAATGTTTGTAGAAGTACTGTAATTACTGCTAAGCCTGCGCCAAACAATAGTTGTCCGTTGTACGTTAGCGGGGTCGAAGCGGGATCGGTTGCCATGAAGAACGCGAGGAAGATTGAGCTGCCGATGAAGAGTTCAAACATGAGTCTTAATGTTGCGTCTCCGCCGTATGCGGCTGTCATGAGCAAGGACATGGCTACTGTAACGCCAAGATACGCAAGTGTAATTCTCCATTTGATGTAGCGACGTGCAATGATGAAAAGTGCAATGCCGACGATGATGACTGCTATTGACGAAGCGCCACCTGTCCAGCCATGGTATTTGTCCAAGATCATGGTCTGAGCTAGTTCAGAGGGCGTTGGAGCTGCCATTGCAACAGAGGTTGGTTTGCCAAAGCAAGACTGCAAATAGAACCCAAAGAGGTCAAATTTTATTGGTGACGCCAATTTTGGCATGCCCGAGATGTGGTCAGCTGGAAGAAGCAGTGTGGTTAGGAAAGGTAAGAGGACCAATAGTTTCGCAGCGGCGGCAGGGTTTACAAGTTTTCTGCCTCCCATATTTGCGACTTTCTTGAATACGACCATACCAACCATCGCAATAAGTGCCACAAAGACAAAGCAGTCTGGCGCAACGAGAGGTAGAGCGCCGTCGACGAGACTCACTGTAACGACCTGAGGAATTGCGAGCGAATAAGAGAGCGCGACGATCATTCCGAAAACGGCAGCAGACATTGTGTTCAACGGGCTGTCTTCAGTTAACTTGTATAGCAAAGCATCAATTCCAACAGCAACACCGACAGCAATAAGACAGTTACCTATTACTGCCCAACCTAGCGACCAGCCTAGTTGTTCAGTGAATGGTGGATTGGTAGGTTTATAATCAATAATGTTCCACCAGAGGATTGTAGTGACAGCGGCGATTATCACAAGTGCGATCAAAGTGTACATCATCAGTTTATCTTTTGTCATGTGAGAGAATTCTTTTGGTTTAGACATCTTACATAATCTCCTTTTCTGGAATCTGCAAAAAGTCTATGGAGATAAGTTTATAAGATTTTCTAATAAGACAGCCAAACCAATCATCATCTATGCAATCGGAGGCGCTAAAAAAGCCTAGCTTGACATGAAAAGCTAAACACTATTTGTGTTGTGACATGCAAAGATTGAAAATTTGATTTTTTGCCAAGCAATATTTTCAATCAATGTCTTCCTTTGGGTTGAAAACGTGATTTTTTGAAGATGAAACAGAATAGAAACGGCAAGAACGTTCGGTTCTTTTTTTATAGGAAATTTTATATCGATAAGGCTCGTGTATTTTGTGTTGTGAGTTTGATGGCTAACTCTAAAGCGCCGTTATATATGGTGACTTGGCGTTGTACCAGAAATTGTGTTGGCAATTGTATGTACTGCAGCTACACAAAGGAATATGCCAAGGATCAAGAACTTGACACTAAAGCGGCTTATAGAATGGTTGATGAAATAGCAGATTTTGGTTCTCCATGGTTTGGAATAAGTGGAGGAGAACCTCTCGTCAGAGACGACATTTTTGACGTCATAAAATACGCGAAAGAAAAGTACGGAATGGAAGTAAGCCTAATCACAAGTGGATTCGCTTTCGACCAGAAACGCTTAGACAACCTCGCAAAGTATGAAGTTCACACAGCAGTCAGTTTAGACGGAAACAGGGAATCAAACGACATTATTCGACGAAAGGGCAGCTACGACAAAGCTCTCTTTGCAATGAAGAAATTGTCAGAAAACGGGATTCTAGACTGCCTGGTCACAACCATGACCAAATACAACATTAAACACATGGCTCATCCAGCAGCTTTAGCAGAAGAATTTAAAGCCCGAATGGTCGTATACCACAACCTCGTTCCAGTTGGAAGGGCAAGCAATAACATGCCAGACTTGGCTCCAACACCAGATGAATACGAAGTTGCATTCGACGAAATATACGACATTCAAAGAAAACTGATGGGCAAAGTCAAAGTTAACGTTTATTCACCGTTCTACGCAAGAATCGTTCGACAGAAAAATCCCGTAGACTTCTGGGACTGGTACCAAAACGGTTACCTAGGAAGATGCACAATCGGTGGCAACTATGTCAGCATAACCGAAAACGGAGACTACCGCTCATGCGGCTTCCACGAAGGCTATCGACTAGGAAACATAAAAGACAAAAAACTTACACAAGTATGGGACGATCTCCAGCGCAGCGAACTCCATCTGAAACTTCGTGACAAGAATAATCTCAAGGGAAGATGTGGAGTATGCGAATATCGCGAAATCTGCGGAGGCTGCAGAACACGCGCAGAATATTATACAGGTGACTTGTTCGAATCTGACCCCGCCTGCAAATATATCCCGAAAGTGCTACGCGAGCAATAATCCAAACAACAATTTTCTTCTTTTCTTCATTTTAGCTTTTTTCAGAAAATGCCTTTTGAAAGAATCCAGTCGGATAATAAGTAAGGGTTCTAAATTTTGGAAAGGTTGGTACTTCTAACAGAAGAGCTATTACATGCTATCAACACAAGCCCTTTTCAGAAGGAGTTGTGTTAAAGTTTGCCAGTTGTATTCATCATAGGAACCGCCGGTTCTGGAAAATCCCTCTTCACTGCAGCCTTCAGCGAATGGCTTAAAATGAATAAACAAGACGCAGCCGTTGTCAATCTGGATCCTGGAGTATTGAAACTGCCTTATTCTCCAGATGTTGACGTTCGCAACTATGTGGACGCAGGCAATATTATGGAAAAGTACGGTTTGGGTCCAAATGGGGCTGCAATAATGGCTGCGGATTTAATTGCTGATGAAATTGAAAATCTTACTCGAGATATTGAAGAAGTTCATGCAGACTTTGTCATTGTTGATACACCTGGTCAAATGGAGCTTTTCGCGTTCCGAGCTAGCGGACCGTACATTGTTAATGAACTCACCAAAGAGCCTAAAGCTTTGATTTACCTCTTCGACGCAGTTTTCAGTGTTAATCCATTTAATTACGTAAGCAACATGTTTCTGTCCGCCGCAGTTTACAACAGGTTCTTCCAGCCTCAACTTCACCTTCTCAGTAAGACTGATCTGCTACCCAAGAAAGAGGTTTCACAGATTATAGAATGGTCCGGAAACCCCCGTGCTCTTGAGGATGCTATAGAAGCGAAACTTGAAGATACTAAGCGTATTTTCAGCGGAAACATGATGCGCGCGATAGGAAAACTTGGTCTACAATTCCACTTGACACCCGTATCCTCCAAAACCAATGACGGATTAATTGCAGTAAATACTATACTTGAAAGAATGCTGATGCAGGGAGAAAAGTACACAACCTAAACGGTTTTTTCCTAGCTGCCTATCAGAACCCATGCAGCTGCAAAAGCACCTCTTTTCGCTTTCACAGCATCATCATCTGCCCCTGCGATAATAATTACATCGTTGTCTTCAGGTTTAATGTCTTTTAGAATTTTTTTTGCTGCATCTGGATACTCTTTTTCGATGCTACCACTTACAGAATCAATAACCAAATGGCCATTTTTTGATACAATGGCGATGGCGCGTTTAGCACCTCCCATGATAGCTGCATCTCGTTGTTCTATTCCTGACTTAATTTTAGTTCCGCTGTTTTTAATTAAAAACGCGTAATTGTATTTGGAGTGGGTTAACTCCGTTTCTTCCACTTCAACCATTGAGGGAAAAAGCTGCTTGAATTGGAGCCAGGTTTTCTGTCCTTTATCAGTTAGACTACAGCCGTCTCTTGTTGCAACTATTAGTTCTGCATCTCTAAGGCGGCTTATTATTGTGCGTATCGCACCTTCGCCCACTTCTAATTTCTCAGCTAACTTATTGCGACCAATCGGCTTATTCGCCATAAGCTCCAAGGCGTAAAAAATATGAAACATAGAAAACGTCGTCGACGGTCCTGGGGCTTTTTCGCAAACAAGATTTTCTATAAATTTTTTGAAGGCGGCGTTAGTCACTATTCAAACTACTCCCAACATTCTATTCTCAAGTGGCTAACTATTATAATTTATCAATGACAAAACCACAGAAGGGAATTTGTTGAAATCGTTCATTTTATATGATTATTTTTCTGCGAGTTTAGGTGACAATTGGTCAACTGCATTTTTGATTTTGTCCCATTCATTCAGGTTTCGAAAACCAAATTTGTTCTTTCTTTTCCACTGATCTTTGCGTTTTTGCCAAAGATACATGCCGATTTGGCGCTTGCCATAGTTTTCAAAGATTACTATCGCTTCCCACCAAAGGTCTGTTTTAAAGATGGTAACATAATCGATGACTTTGTAGAATTCGCTAACGGGCAGTTTTTCCTCTTGTTGTTCTGATGACTCTTCGTTACTTACATCAGATTGGAAAACACCGTCAACAAGCACCTTAACACCTGATCCAACTTCAGTTATGATGTTGACTGTTGGTTTGCCCATCATGAAATCCATATGATTAGTTGAGGTATTCTTGCCTCCGGGCATATCGGTATTGTCTCCGAAAGCAATGTGGACCGTTCCTTCCATCTTTTCAGTTTCAAGGAATTCTTCGACAAATCTTGCTTTGGGGTTTATTCCGAATGCGAATTCACCAACAACTTTAGCCATATCGTCGATGTGAAGCGAGTTTTGGACTTTCTTCAATACTTCTACATTTTCACAAGTCACGCTTTCCACTTTGCCCTGCTTAACCTTAATGATTACAGGCGCTTTCACGGGTCCAATACCGCCTATAGCGACGTCACATACAAGTTTACCTTCAAGAGAATTCTCGACTGGAGCAACAATTACTTCTCCTGTTGGCAGATTCATCCACTTCATAAGTTTCCAGTCTATTTGAGTGTCTGTGAAGAAGGGCCTTTTTTTGACGCTTAACTTTAACTTGGTTCCAGCGGAATTAATGATTTCGATTTTGCTTGCCCGACTTAATTTATCTATCAATGAACTAGCAAAGCTTTGCATTTGCTTGTGTTCTTCAACAGTTAATGCTAACGCGCCTTGAGTAAGCATTTCAATAGTTACGCCAGGGCAGTGTCCAAGTCTAGTTTTATGATCGCTTGTTTCGCTGTGAATGAGTTTTATTCGGAAAGGAGTTTCTTCTCTAATCCCTCTGAATAGGTTGATGTAGATATCCGCTCGTTGGTCTATGAGGTATTTTGTTAGTTCTTCGGGAATTTCTTTTCTAAAATAATGGGGGGTTGTTTTTAGGAGAACAAGTTTGGCGTCTAAGTTGAGATTTTGGGCGCCCTTTTCGAACGCTTCTCCAACTTGGGCGCGCGTGTCGTCGCAGAATATAGTTATGCTTTCACCTTTTTTTGCTTCGAGTACACACTGGAGCGCGTTTTGAGCAGCCATTGAAGCTTCCATCTTCAAAACCATTCCGTATTTGTATCATTTGCTTTTGATAAGCTTTCACTTGTGATGGAAGAATTCCGCTTTTGTAGAAAGCCTTTTAAGAAAAATACCCGATTATTAGAACTCTCATTAAGATAGCTGAAGGATGTTACAATGAAGAAAGACGGTAAATATTTGTTTACTTCAGAGTCCGTAGGCGAAGGTCATCCTGACAAAGTCGCCGATCAAGTTTCTGACAGCATTTTGGACGCTATTTTGTGCAATGATCCAAAAGCAAGAGTCGACGCGGAAACCCTCGTCATGCAAGGAACCATTATGGTTACGGGTCAAATCACTACCAAATGCTACATAAATATTCCAAATATCGTCCGCAACACAATAAAAGAAATTGGCTTGGACAATGCCAAAGACGGCTTGGATTGGGAAACCTGCGGTGTTCTAGTCTCATTAACTGAACAGTCACCCGATATATCCATGGGTGTCACCGAAAAAGAAGGTCATGAGCAAGGCGCCGGAGACCAAGGAATGGTTTTCGGTTACGCAACTAACGAGACCAAAGAGCTCATGCCTCTACCCATAATGCTTGCCCACAAACTTGTAAAAAGATTGGCAGATGTTAGGAAACAAAAAATAATTTCCTGCTTACGACCCGACTGCAAATCTCAAGTTACCGTAGAATACGAGAATGGCAAACCAAAATGCGTTACAACGGTCGTTATTGCCGCTCAGAACAATGGAAGAGTTGATGACGCCGAACTTAAAAAGGAAATAATTGAAAAAGTAATTAAAAACGTAATACCTGCAGAAATGCTTCATGCTGACACAAAGTACATCATAAACGGAACCGGGCGATTTGTTGTTGGTGGAACATTAGCTGACTCAGGCTTGACTGGTAGAAAAATCATTGTGGACACTTATGGCGGAGTAGGAAGCCACGGCGGCGGCTGTTTTAGCGGTAAAGATCCTTCCAAAGTTGACCGCAGTGGCTGCTACATGGCACGCTATATTGCGAAAAACATTGTTGCAGCAGGATTAGCAGATCAATGCGAAATCCAAATCAGTTACGCTATCGGTGTAGCCCAACCAATCAGTGTGCTTGTAAATTCATTCGGAACCGGCAAGTGTAGTGACGAAGAAATTATGTCTCTAGTTTTGAAGAACTTTGACATGAGGCCAAAAGCAATCATTGATCAATTGCAATTGCTCAGACCAATTTACCGCAAGACCGCAGTCTTCGGACACTTCGGGCGAGAAGATGCGGACTTTCCCTGGGAGAAAACCGACAAAGCCGCAGAACTCAAGAAAGCTCTAAAATAATAAACTAATTAAGCAGTTTTCCTGCACTATTTTTCTTCTTTTGTCTTTTCGAGAAACTCCTTTTCAACAATATTACATATTTTTTGGTATGATTTTGAAAAGGCTAACACTCTATTAGAGATAAGAAGCAATTTGTTCAGATGAGTTTCCATCTATTGAAGGGGAATTCACAGTTTGGTTTTTCCGTCTACTATTTCCTGTAGCGAGATATACTGCTACGCACAAAACGATTGCGATTATGGCCACGGCAGTAAGCTCAACTATATACAAAGGCAAAATGAAGATGCTTGCGTTTTTGCTAGTGTCTCCAGAATAGTCACTGTTACCTGCCCAACTTGCCTGTATTCTTAAATCGCCTGTAGCCTTTGATTTTAATTCATATGAAAAACGTCCATCTGTTTGCGTTGTTACATTGTCGATTATTATCCATGATGCTCCATTTATGCTGGCATACAAAGTCACATTTTGGTTTGAAACAGGCGGAGAAATCTGTCCGTTTATCTTTATTGAACTTCCTTCAACTGCAAATACAGGAGACATACTCATTCCAAGAGTTGTTGAACTGAGCTTAGTAAAACTGGCAGTAACTTGACCCGGTGCAATTTGTTCGCTGTTTTCTAAGGTAACTATGGAAACTGTTGTGTTCTTTAGGTCATCGGGGCATTCTCCTACTCTCCAACCTTCCTTCCAATTAGAACTTGTGGATTCAGCAACATAGTACGTTACATTTTTGTTTTGGATGGAATAAACGGGCAGTCTGGCTTCGTTTGGGGAATCGATTAGATGTACCGCGAGATTCATGTGCTCCTCGCTTTCGTAATGTAAAAGCACAACATCTAAGCCTCCGGCTTTCATGATTGAAGCTGCCAAAAGCGAAAACATGTCGCAATCACCATTATTCATTTGCAAAGTCTCAACCGGATAGTATTCGGGCACAGTCCCGTTGTATGGTATTTGGTGAATAAGAGTGAGGACTCCATTTGCAAAGTCTTCGTCGTTGGAATAAATTTGCCTCAATGCGTCAGCGATTGGTTTAACAGCATAAGGTGTTACAAACTTTGGGAAATCGATGTCTGACGCTGATCTGTGGGGAAGCCCTACGTAGTAATCATTAAGCGTTTGAGGAATCTCGACGTTAAGAGTATAACCAAAAGTCCCTTCATCTATGTTCAACAATTTATAGGATAAGCTGGTGCTTTGGGCTAAAGTCGTTGGCAAAACGGCGGATAACGTCATAAACGTTGACAAAATCAAAATGGCCGCCATTAAAGAAGCTGAGATTTTGCTGTTCATGGTCTTCACAATTACTTAGCCAAGTTACCTTATTGACCTTGTGAACGGTAAATAAGTATTTTCCAAAATCGACTAAACGGTAACTTCAGTTCAACTTTGATACTCTGCAGCCTGACTTCTCTCAATTAGAGTTGAAAGTTGCACTGAAGCATTGCTTGGTTTTTCCTGAAGATTTTCCGAAGACTTTCACAACATTAACAAATGCAATTCCATATGCAGCTTGTTTTCTCTGCTAATTGGCATTTGTGTTAACAACTTTGCTTATTACCAACTCATTCCCAATTCAAATGATTTCGATAAACGCTGACATGACTTTGCATTTTTTTGGGTTTAAGACTGAACGATAGAAATAAGGTCAGGACTAAAGAAATGTTTGATTTCTTTTTTGTGCAGCTTTTTATTTTTTCTTACTGCTTAGATACCACTTAAGGTATTCTTTTCTGCGGTTCTCACGGATCTCGTCTTCTGTTTCCTCAGGAGGTCTGTTCTTCTCTTTAAGTTCCATGAGTTCCTGTTGGGTCACGGATAAACCACAGCTTTTGCAGTTTTGGCGTTTCGTAGATATGGAATACGCCATTTCTCCGCCGCATTCTGGGCAATATGGCATACTTTCCTCTTCCCTTTGCTCTACAGTAAGCGCGTTTACGCAGATATTAGTCTTCGCATAACCAGTGCGCAATTGCACCGTTAATTATACATATTGTTTAACAACTTAATGATCCAAAAATCTTGCAGAACCTTCAAGGTAGAAGAACAACAAAAAGTTTGGGATTGTTGTTCTAACAGCCCCAAAAATAAATTCCCGAAAAGGCAAGAAAATTTTTAGACATGTGCATATATTTTTTCATTACTGTATTTTCCAGTGTTCATCTCGTTTTCAATTTCTCGCAGCAGCAATATTCTCTTGAAAGTGGGCGGATGAGTTGCGAACGCACTGTTCAACTGGCTCCATGTGGATTTTGCTTCTTTTTCCATAGCTAGTTCAAGCTCGTGTTCATCCAGTACCCCGTCGTGGTCAAGGTCGTACTCGTTTTTCTTCTCCATGATAGATGCTACTTCCTGTTTAGCTAAAGCTGGGTCTTCGATGTAAAACGATCTAGCTTCGGATGTTGCGTTTGGTGCAATCGATAAGCCGTATGTGATTTTAGTTAATGCACTTTCTAAGCTGCGCGGATTTTCTGTAAGGTAAGCGCTATAAGAATCTGCATAATGCTCTCGGAGCCTGCTCAATCTCATCACCGCCAAGAAACTGATTATGTAAACTATGAAAGCAGCAACCCCTATGATTATTAGGGCAACCCCTGCGTTTCCTTGGTCTTTCCCCCTACCTCTGGAAGCTGTTCCGCTAAAGAAGCCAGCTCTAAATGCCACTTGAGCAACCAAATAGGCTAACAAGGGCAAGGCTGCTAAAACGGTCATTACGATGTAATCCTTGTGCTTAATATGACCTAATTCGTGAGCAATGACTCCTTTAACCTCGTCTTCGTTCAATTGATTTAGGAGTCCTTCATGTACGGCTAATACCGCGCTACTACTTGTTCTGCCAAACGTGAACGCGTTAGGAGTCGGATTAGGAACAGTAGCTAACTTTGGCATAGACACCCCACTCTTGGTAGCGAGATCTTTAACAGTATTTTCCAACCATGGATTCTCTCCAGGCTTAAGATACTGAAGATGCGTCGTAGCACCAACAATGACCGGGCCAACCGCATATTCAACCAGTATGAAAACCGCAGTACCCCCAAGAGCAAGAAGCAAACCCGAAATTACATCGAATTGAAAAACAAAATACTGCAAGACAAGTATTATTCCCAGAAGAAATGCGCCAAATATGAAGCTCGCTACAAATATGCTGGTTCCCATTGCCCACTTCAGGTTAGACAGACTAGCCATCCTTTTCAGCTCTTCACGGTTTTACATTCAAAAACGATTGCAGAATTAAGTCTTTCCCAAAATCAAGAAACTTGATATGATTCCAGTTCTTATAAAAATAGTTGACTTCAAAAAAGAAAAAGTTAGATTTAGATCGGGTATGCTCCGCAGATTTTGCAGAAATGGATCTTTGTTTTAACGTAGCTTTTGCATTTGGGACATTGGATTCCGCCATTATCTGGAAAGACATCTTTAGGTTTTCCAAACTTTTTCCGGAAGTGCTCGTAGTAAAGCAACTGTTCTTTGTCTTGGATTATGACTTCGTCTTTTTCGAGGATGGCTTTCTTTTTCTCTTCAAACTCTTTATCGCTGCTCATGTCGTTGAAGAAGGTTCTCAGTATCTCGGTACCTGTTCCCTGTTCTAAAGGTGCTTTGGGTCGCCAGACAACATCTCTTGGAAGAACGTCTTCGTAAGCTTTGCGGAGAATCCACTTGCTGTATCTAACGCCATCTGTTTCATTGATCTTGACTTTGATGGGTAGTTTTTTTGCCCATTCCATGAAGAGTGGATCCAAATAAGGTGCTTTGATTGTCATTCCTAACGATTCTGCCATAGGTACACTTGAGAAACCCATTTCTGCCCACATTTCTTCTTGCTTTTTGGAAAATTCTTCTTGGGTTAAGTGGAATTGCCATGGATAGCCAAAAAGCTCGTCTAAGCCGTCGCCTGTTAACACGCTTTTTATTCCCTTTGGCTTTAGGAGAGTTAAGCCAATGTATACTGGTAGGCTGTTTCGGATTTCCATTGGGTCAAATTTTTTGAGTGCTTCCACGACTTTAGGAAAGAATTTGAGGACTTCGTCTTTATCGAATATATGCGTTTCTTGGTTGAGCTTGAGGAAGGCAACCATTGTTTTGACGTATTCGGTGTCTTTTGGATGCCCGTGTTTAAAAGCCAGGGTAAGGCATGGGATGTTGGGCTTGTATTTTACTGCTTCATAAGCTATTATTGATGTATCGGTTCCGGCGGAGAATAACATGCTGTCGGCCATGTTTCTTTGGACAACTTTGTTGATCAAAATTTTTGTTTCGGGCAAAAGTTTGACGTAATCTTCTTGTTTTAGCGTCATTTATTTATCCCCACATTATGTCATTTTGTCACACCTGGAGTATTTAAGGTTATCCATGTGCATATGAAAACGTTGAATTAGTAAACACATGTGTCAAAACTGGCGTAAATAATGAACAAGTAGATGGAAATATTCCCCTGCGAGAACATCAATGCAGTTCTTATAAAATAACCAACAAGGTTAGGTAGCTTTAAAAGTTATGGAACTCCGCTTTTATTAAAGCGACAATGCCATGATCATTTGGCCTCAAGCGAGATGTGACGTTTGAAAGTTAGTTTAATTCACATGAAAGTTCGTGGCGACCTTAACCAGAACCTAAAAGCAGCCGAACAAGGGATCCTCAAAGCTGCCAATCAAAAGTCCGCCTTCATAGCGCTCCCCGAATACTTCTCGGTACCAAATAATATGGAACAGTTTTATTCTGCTAAAGTCATCAGTGAAGAAAGTTTCAAAGCAACCTTCGACTTCTTAGAAACAATTAGCAAGAAAGTACCCGATTCATATCTCATGGGCGGTACAATGCTTGAAGAAGACGAAGGCAAATATTACAACATAAGTACCTTTTGGCGTAACGGCACCCTCATAGGAAAATACCGCAAACGAAATCCTATCAAAGCGGAACTAGATGCGGGTGTTTGCCGAGGGGACAAACCAATTGTATTCGATACCGAATATTGCAAGGTTGGGATGCTTGTTTGCGCAGATATGTTCTCGCGGGTTACAATCAAAGAGGTTGTAGACTTGGGCGCTGAACTCGTCTTCCTTCCTGTCGCAGCGATGGGAACCCATCCCACAGTTAATGGGCATCCATTGACTTTCAGGCTTGCATATGAGAATGGCATCTACCTCGTCAAAATCGGTAACATCAGTTCCAACGCCAGAGGAGGTCGAAGCGCATTCATTACTCCATGGGGTATAGAACAAGAAGTTTCAGATGCTTTGGAAGACTCTGTGTTAACTAAAGATTTCGACATGCAGAAACTCAGAGAATACCGAAGAACTCTGAAGAGGTAAAAATCCTCGATTTGATTTTTCTTTTGCGCCCTATTTTAGTAGAACTTAGCCCAATTCTCAATTATTCGATTCATTTCTTCAAACCCATATTTGGTTACCCATTCACGAAACTCGTTGTTCTTGACGGCGTAACGTGCGATTTCTCTCGCGTTCTCGCTATCATGTACCAGCAATAAAACTGCCATCAAATCGTGCCTGCTCAGATAAGCAACTGTCTTTAATAGAGCATCAGTTTTTTCTTCAGTTTGCATCTCGCCGCTGAGTTCAACAACAATAGGTTTTTTTAGGATTTTGATGAAATCACGAGTTAGCAAATCAACCCAATAATTAGTCAAGTAATCGCGCGAAGACAATGGGACGTGGAAATAATCCACCAAATCGGCAATAGCCTCAAAATCTATTCCGAAACGCTCATTTGCCAACACTGGATCAGGATACATTTCGACAGCAAACGTGCCCTTCACCAAAGTCTTGGCTTCTTTCAAAAAATTTGTAATGGTTTGTGCTCGCCAGTCGGTCCATTTCAAACCGGATTTACGCCAAAGCTCAGTGCATCTTGGGCAAACGCAGAACTCCTGATCAGGAAAATGATACAGGTTTAGAGTTACTCCCTCAATGTTTTCCTTGCCTAATTCTTTGACATAGTCAAGGACTTTCATTCGGTATTTAGGATTCGTTGGACAAACATAATCAAAAGGAAAGTTAAACCTGCGGTTCTTGCGCATTGCAGGACCAAATTTAGAAATCGCCACGATGGATGAATCTTCCCGAATAGCTTTTGCGTCGCAGAAACATGTTACATCATTCTGCATATTCTTGCCCGGCGCCAGTGCTTGCCCATCCGCCATCTTTGAATAGAACACATGGATGTCGTACCCTTCAACTTTTTCAGGAGACAGCGTAACCAGACCGATTTTCATGTCCTTTTCAGCCTTCGCGCAACAAATATATTCTCGGCACTTATTTAATTGTTGACTCTTCATGGATACACACAAGGCACACATAACAATTGATCACTCTAAATGTGTCCCTTGTTCAGGAATAACATGTGTTGGGGTGTGCCCTCAAGGAATTCTCGCAACAGGAAGTAACGGAAAACCTGTAATTGTGGAACAAGCTGTCTGTACCAGATGTGAAGTTTGCGCAAACTTGTGCCCAACAAAAGCTATAACCATCCACCGAACTAAACCAACCAAACAATAATTGTGGGTGCAATTGTTGAAAGAGCTTTCACTTGAAGCTAAAGACGCGAAACTCATCTTGTCCGAAAATGTCCTTGCTGTTATATCTAAGACAGCTTTCACCGTCGTAAGTTCAGCTTTTCACAACGGCGGCGGGTTAAAAAAAACTCGCGCTATCCTAAATGTTGAAGTCCCAAAAGGATACGGCAACATAAACCTGCATGTTGACCCTGAAACGTTAATTGTTGAATCTTCAAGGAAGATAGGTTTAACTGAAGAATTCATCGGCATGGTCACGGCTGCCTGTGTCCAAAACTTCGCCATTGTCTCAAAGAGAGAAGATGACATAGGCGTTAGCGTTGTTGCAACTGCAGCAGACAACGAGGGCAATACATGTAACTATTCGGAATCTTCGGGAGAAGAAATGAAAACTCGTACAATCGATGACACAATAAACATTATTGTAATCATTGATGGGCATCCAAACGAAAGCTGTCTCGTTAGCACAATAATTACTGCAACCGAAGCAAAGACAGCAGCTATGCTGGAATTGGACATTAGGAGTCGATATTCTGGCGATGCAGCCACAGGAACGATAACAGATGCCATTGTTGTCGCTGAAACTGGGCAAGGCGACCCAATAGTTTATGGTGGACCGGCTTCAAAGTTGGGTCAACTCGTTGGCTTCTGCACAAGAAAAGCCGTTAAAGAAGCAATAATGAAAGGTAAAGAATGCAGCCCTTGTAGGTCGCTGATTGATCGCCTTGCTGCCTAGACATTTGTCGATTGAAAAACTGGCTTTTGAGTTATCCAAGGTTAAAATTCTTAACACAGACAAAGAGGAGCTTGCTTCCGCAATTTCCGAGAAGGTGTCTAATGATCCGGAGTTTGCATCAGCACTGCTTGCAGCAATTAAGGTTAGCGAAGATTTCGAGAAAGGTCTTGTTCCCCCTCAATTCAGTGACTTGCCTAGACTTGGAACAAGATTTGGTGAAGCTTTTTCACATCAAAAACGAAAAACCCCAACAGCAAAAATTGCTAGTGCTGAAGAAGTTAATCTGCCTCCCTTCCTAAAATTTGCCCTCATCGAATTGGCCCAAACCGCCCTTTCTAAAATGAAAAACTGAAAGCCTTAAATAACTTGCAAAAATCACCATCGTAGCAATAAAGGACACAATAATGGTGAATTGACTTGAAATTCGGAGTCTTTTTGTATCAACCAGAACCAGTCGAAGGCGTCGACTACAACTTCTACCGTTTGAAATCAGAATCAGGGATTGTTGGAAAACCAAACCCCGAAATGTACACTAATATCGCGTGTTTCGGCGACAATTACATGGCAGCAAAACGCCCCGATTGGAACTCTGTAAGCTCATTCGGTCCAGCCCTCCGCACAAACAAACGCTATAATCTCCGCTGGGATGTCGTATGCATGACTAACCCAGAAGCCAGAGAATACAACCTGAAAATCATTGCAGAAAGCGCTAAAGTTACCCCTGGCATAAGCATCAGTAGCCAGCACTTTGCGGACCAAAACTTCTGCACTTGCCCCAGATGCATTGAACAGCAACGAAAAAGCGGCTTGAAATGGCTTGATTGGCGAGCAAAAGTAGTAACCGACTTCCTTGCAGAAGTCAAACAAACAGTTTCCGGCAAACCCTTATTCGTCAACATTCTACCCGACCCATTAATGGGCAAAGAACGCTTCGGCTATGATTTTGAAGCCATGGCACAGTACGCTGACTACTTCGTCATTCCAATGTTCAGTAAAGCATACCCCAGCCCATGGTACTGGGAAACCATTGCACGCGGTTTCAAGAGCATCCTAAAGAAACCAGTCTTCGTCAACTTCTACGTCCGGGGACCAAATGAAACCTGGGACACGGTTGCAACAACGCCCCAGATAATGACAGTGGCAACTCGAGTAGCCAGACAAGGCGTTGATGGCATAATCTTCCTGGCAGAAAAAGCTCAATGGATCCAAGAGTTCCAAAAGAAGGCAGCTGCCGACAAAGAAACCCGCGAGTTCCTTAAAGGTCATGGCGGCGACGACGTTTTAGAGCTCTTCAACCGCTGGGAAAAGATGCTAAAAGCGTAGCATCACCAACCTTTCTTTTATTATTTAAAAACGGAATATTTTCTTTCAAAGCAATCAATTTGGTAGAAGAAGAAATAGTGATTTTTTTTTCAGTTCTTCTTCTTCTTCTTCTTCTTCTTCTTCTGCTTCTACTCTGAACTTGCCGAAAGTAAAACATCAGTGAAAAATGCGCGTTGTTGTCCTTTTTACTTTAAGGACAAATATTTTGTCTTGGTTTTGATGCTTTTCGACTTCGTTTGGTCTGTGATTATTCTTAGAAAACAATATATGGAATCTTCTCGTAAAAGCCATTCAGAGCAGAAGGGCACATAACATGAAGATTACTTTAGTTAACCCTCCATATCCGCCACATGCGCATTCACACCCACCGTTTATTCCGTTGGGCATTGCATATTTGGGCGCTGTTGCTGAGAAAGCTGGTCACGAAGTTACAGTAATCGATTGCCAAGCCGAAAGACTCACCTACGACACTTTTCGAAGCCGAATCGCTCAAGTACCCTCGGACGTTATAGGCATAACTTCAACGACCTTACTGTACAATTCTGCAAAAGAACTTCTAACGATAGCCAAAGAAGCACACCCTCAGGCAGTAACCATGATTGGTGGGAGCCACGCCAGCTTTTGGGATGAAAACGCTCTGCTCGAATGTGCCGCTTTGGACATAGTTGTGCGCCGCGAAGGCGAACTGACTTTCCTAGAACTGCTCCAGCATATTGATGCCAAAAAGACTTTCGGCGATGTTTTAGGAGTCACTTTCCGCGCAAGTGACCAAAAAATCATCCGTAACCAAGATAGACCATTTATCGAAGACCTTGATTCCTTGCCGTTCCCTGCATATCATCTGTTGCCTCTAGACTCATTCCACCGCATGGGCAAAACCATTTTCCCACTTACCACAAGCCGTGGATGTGTCCAATGGTGTGACTTCTGCAGCACCGTGCGCATGTTCGGCAGAGGATATCGTACACGATCCCCCAAAAACGTCGTGGACGAAATTGAATTCCTCCACAAAAAATACGGCGAATCCCAATTCACCTTCTATGACGATGCCTTTACAGTCAACCGCAACAATGTCATGCAAATGTGCAGCGAACTAAAAACACGCAACCTCAAAGTCAGTTGGGACTGCGAAACACGCGTTGACTACGTTGATCAAGAACTCCTCCAAACCATGAAAGATGCAGGTTGTCTAGCAGTGTGGTTTGGCGTAGAAAGCGGCAGCGAAAAAATCCTGGGTCAAATGAACAAGAAAACAAAGAAAGACCAAATTCGCGCAGCTTTCAAAATGACCCATAAAACAGGCATGCTAGTTATTGCATCCGCAATCATAGGGTTTCCTGGCGAAACCGAAGAAACGGCATGGGAAACGATCAATTTCATCAAAGAACTCAACCCGGACGACATAGGTTTCTACGTCGCTACCCCTTACCCAGGAACCCCAATGTACGAACTCGTCAAAGAAAAAGGCTGGCTACGCATAACCGACTTCAACAGATATGACACCGCAACACCAACATTTGAAACACCTGAACTCAGCATGGAAAGAATCCGCGAAATCCGATACAAAGCTCACCAACAATTCTACCTTCGTCCGCGGTACGTGCTGAAGATGATTCGCAGAGGCGGAACATACGGCAAATCAGGATTAAAAACATCTGCTGCATATGCACTACGAGCTATGCACATCAAACTTTCCTAAACTTTTCTTTTCTCAAATTTCTAATTTAAGAGTAAACTCATTCAGCGCTCGCGCCAAAACAAGCAGAAAACAGGAACTCCAGAAGACAACCAAGAAGCCACTTGTGGCTCCCAGAATGGCTTACTCACAGCCGGAAAACAACTTTAAATCACAAAAGCGCCAGTTTTTGGACATGAAAGGAAAAGATACCGCTCACGTTTGCAAAATTCGCATTAGTTGCTTTCTACCCAAAAAAATCGTCAAAGATGCCCTTATTTCGTTTCTGACTAATCTTGAAGATTTTGCAGGATTCTAAGAAAGCAATATATGCTATTCAACCCATGAAATCAACTTGCAGGGCACGTTTGAAAATGAAAATTACCCTTGTTAATCCCCCATATCCACCAAGCGTACACTCACACCCGCCATTTATTCCGCTTGGATTGGCATACTTGGGTGCAGTAGCCGAAAAGGCAGGTCACGACGTTAAAGTTATAGATTGTCAAGCTGAAAAACTCAATTATGAAACCTTCCGAAGCCGTATCTCAGAGACTCCATCCGACGTTATTGGAGTTACTGCAACAACTCTACTCTACAAATCTGCCATGCAGTTAGTTAATATAGCCAAGGAAATCCAACCGCAAGCAATAACCATGCTCGGAGGATCCCACGGAACCTTCTGGGACGAAAATGCCCTCAACGAATATCCCAGCTTGGACCTGGTGGTGCGAAGAGAAGGCGAACAGACATTCATCGAACTTCTCACCAAACTTCAAACCAAGGAAAACTTCAGCGAAGTTTTAGGTATCACATTTCGCAAAGATGGAAAAATTATACGAACTCCAGATCGACCATTTCTTGAAGACTTGGATTCACTGCCTTTTCCCGCCCACCACTTATTGCCCCTGAATGAACTAAAACACAATGGCAAAATTCTGTTTCCTTTGTTTACAAGTCGCGGTTGCGTTTATTGGTGTGACTTCTGTAGTACGGTTCGCATGTTTGGTAGAGGATACCGAATGCGTAGCCCAAAAAATGTAGTTGACGAGATGCAGTTGGTTCACGACAAATATGGAGTTGACCAAGTTACATTCTACGACGACGCTTTTTCGGTTAACCGTGAGCGTGTGGTAAAGATTTGCGAGGAGCTGCACACCCGAAAACTAGATATGACTTGGGATTGCGGAACACGCGTAGATATGGTAGACCATGACCTACTCAAAACCATGTATGATGCTGGTTGCATAGCGGTCTGGCTAGGAGTAGAATCCGGTTCCGAAGCAATGCTAGGCGCGATGAACAAACGCATAAAACTGGATCAGACACGAACCGCATACAAAACTGCTCATAAGGTGGGTTTGATGACGATCGCAAATACTGTTTTAGGTTTTCCAGGTGAAACGGAGCAGACTGCTTGGCAAACAATTCGTTTCATAAAAGAGTTGAATCCTGACGACGTAGGATTCTATGTTGCTACGCCCTATCCCGGAACCCCTATGTATGAGCAAGTCAAAGCGAATGGTTGGTTGAGGGTAACCGATTTTGACAAATATGACACGGCAGGTCCAACATTCGAGACTCCAACAATGAGCATGGCAAAGCTTTCCGAAATTCGTTACAAAGCATACCAGCAATTTTATTTACGCCCGGGTTACGTTCTAAAAATGATGCGAAGAGGCGGAACTTACGGTCGATCTGCAGTGAAAACTTCTGCAGCATACGCACTTCGAGCTATGCACATAAAACTTTCATAAACTTTATCATCATAACCTTTTTCATTTTGTCATCAAAAGCTCAGGTTAGGATAGTCTTACTTTGGCTTAAGGCCATTATATTTTTCTTCATAGAGACTCGGCGGAAAGACAAATTCAGATTGAATTGAATGAAGGAATTCGGACAGTTGAGAATTAATTTATAGAATTTTTTGTTTTTCTGTGAGAGATTTTTCTACATTTAATCTTCGTGATGGAATTCTTAGCACTCCAATTTTTCTTAAGAGTGCGAGGACCGCCAAAACTATAACAATCAAACTTAATGATTCAGTTATCGATGTGACGTTAATGCCTATTGGGGATAATCCTAGAAATAGGCCTGATATTCCAGCGATGCTGAAGCTCAGTGCTACTGATAGAACGGCTTTTTCGGCTAAATCAAGTTTTCCATCTTGAAAGAGAAAGTTTACGAGGCAATAGCCAGGTACAATGGCTACAAATATGAATGCAAGAACTACTCTAAGAAATGAAAAAACTGAGTCATTTGGAATAAGAAAAACGCAAAACAAGGTTACAACTGTATAGAGGATGACAGTTCCAAACCACTTACGTGGATTCACTTTTTTATCCCTAAAAAATCTAAAAAAATGAAAGGGGGAAATTTTACATGAACATCTTGAAGATCGGATGATCTTCGCTTAGTGGTCTTGTTTCAAGATCAGCTGCAGCGGATGCTATGTATGTGTCAGTTACTGCGACAGCGGGGAATACCCATTCTGCTTGTTCTGCTGGGCCTATCATTAGCCAATTGGCGCCCTGGACTTGCATTATTGAATTAGTTGCTGTTACGCAGCCTTTGCGGAATTCTTTTGCGATGTGCGCTTTGACCCAACCCATGGTTGTGACAACGTTTCCGCTGCCTAAGCCTACTGGGTGACCATACTTTTCTTTCATAATTGGTATGGTTCTAACTGCAGTTCCCATGTCTGGAGCGAATGCTGGAATTGAAGTATCGATTATTGGTTTTGTGATTCCGCCTTTTTCTGCGAGTGCTAGAGCTTCTTGAATTACTGCCATTTTTCCTTCCAGGCTAGTATCTTTTGGGTTGTCTGCAAGCACTATGGACATTTTGATTCCGCTTTCTTTGAGTTTTGCTAATTCTGCATCGGTTACACCTTTGTAAACGGAGTTGTATAAGCATCGATCTGCGAGACCCATTTTCTTTGCCATGTCGGCTGCTGCCATGCGTGCCTTAGGACTCATTGCGTCTAGCATAAGTGGAGCATCGCTGTGTTTAGAGACGAATTCGATGTATTTTCCGAAGGCTTCTTCGGATGTTCCAACTATGTCGAACGCGAATGGAACACCTGTTATGTCGCTTTGAGTGTGCATTGTATTGATGATTTTTTCTGCTTCTTTAACATCAAAAATGCCTTTGTTTGCATCCTGGACCATTTTTTGACCTAGCCAGAAGATTGAGCCAATTAGGAAAGTCGGAAGTTCTCCGGGTTGGCCGCCAACTTTGAATTTCCCAATATCATACACTTGTTGGGGAGTATTGAATTTTCTCATGATGTTTCATCCGCCTTTCGGGTTTATTTTGCGAGGGCTTTCTTGGCGATTTCAGGAGCTTCTTCTTTGTTCTTGCCGAAGAATGCACCGATTGCATCAGCGTCTTCTTTCTTAACTGCAGCGCCGCCCATGATTATTTTTACGTTAGTTAAGCCTGCTGCTTTCATTGCTTCAACAAGCTTTGGTAGCTGGTTCTTTGCTGGTACTGTGTTGACTGAGAGTGCCAGTAAGGTTGCGCTGTTTTCTTTTATTTTCTGAATAAAGACGTCAATTGGTGCGCTTTTGCCTGCGTCGATTGTTTTGAATCCAGCTCTTTTCAGAGATTTGCGGACTGCTTCTTTTGCTGTGTCGTGCATGTCGGGTTCAATGTTGCCGATAACTACTGTGGCAATTGGATTGGTTGGTTCTGGTGGTTCCTTTTCCATCATAGATTTAAGCCATGACATTTTCAAACACACCTGTTTAGGTTTTTGGTTGGTTATACTGTCGGGTTTTATATTGGAATAGATATTTAAACTTTGACATCACTAAGATTTGCTTTAAAGAGTAGTAACCCGATGCCAAAGGAGAGCATTTAATGTCCAAAACGCCTCGAAATTACTTGTTGCTGTCTCTCATTTTGGCTTTTTCCTTCATTTATAGAGTAGTTTTAATGCTAAGAGAGACTTTTCCACCGGGCGCCGACATTGGACTTCATAATAGCGTTATTCACTCGATTACACAATCGGGTAATACTGACTTTCTTTACAACTTTTATCATATGGGTGGAGGTTCTTCGGTTACTTTTCCTGGGTATCACATATTTGCCTCTTACATAATTTTGTTAACAGGGTTGAATGATTATGTAGCTCAAGCCATTGTTGTTTCATTGTTTTCGTCAATGATAGTTTTGGTTGCTTTTTTGTTAACGCGCAAGGTCTGGAATATTTCAGCGGCAATTATCATTGCTTTTCTGGTTGCCGTTTCACGTTTTGATATTGAGATGATTATGTGGGGTGGCTACCCTAATGTTATAACCTTGATGCTGATTCCTTTGGCATTCTACTTATTCTTAGAAAAGGACAAATTGACTCTAGCACCTTTCATTATAGTTACCTCACTTGTATCTGGGGCTATCTTCCTAACACACTCGCTGAGCGCCGTTCTTTTCATAGCTATAACGGTGGTCACATTATTTTTGATTACAATCTTTGCTGGCAAAATGGGCGAACGCAGAATCAACTATTTCGTTTGGATAGTGCCTCTTGTATTAGCTGCTCTAATAATCTCGCCTTTTCTGGTTCAAGTGGCTCCAGCCTACTTGGGTTCTGATGCTGCAGCCTTCACAGGTGGAGTCGCAGACATCAGGCTCGCATTGCTTGCAACAAAGATTCTTCCTTTAGAGATCGTAATACCTCTCTTCGTCTTTGTCTTCCTCTACTTCTTGTTCTCAAAATATTATCAACGGAAATTCCTGACCGTTCCGACACTTCTCATAGTTTTATGGTGGTTAATCCCAACTTTCTTGACTCAGGGGTACTTAGTCGGACTTTATACTGACTTCGAACGATTTCTTTACTTCATCATTTTGCCCATAATAATGCTGATTGGCGTAGGTCTCTACCACAGTGCTCGTTTCTTTTCCCAAGCGATTGATTTTTTGATAGGCGCTATTAGAGACTTGCCGCAATTCAGAATTAAGAACAACCCGACAATACTCAAGATCACGCCCCACATCACACAGAAAAACATGGTGCAAGTATTTACTCTGGTTTTTGTGCTCTTCGCGTTTTTGGCTGTTCCAATTTTTGTTGCGCCATCACAAGGCATTGCAGTTCAAAGTTTTTACCAACTTATGAATAAACCTGAGTACGAAGCAATTCAGTGGGCTCAGACAAATTCTCTACCAAATGACGTTTTTCTCACTGATGCCCAGTATGGCTGGTGGTTTTCGGGCTTTGCACAGAGGCCCACAATAAGTGCTGTAGACCCACAATACCTTACTAATGCACGTGAGTTTGAGCCTGCCAAAGTTGCAAGATACATGCTGGATACAGACTATTTAGTAGATAACGGGTTAATCCAGTTAAGAGAAGATGGAGGGTACGTCGGGA
This sequence comes from Candidatus Bathyarchaeota archaeon, assembly GCA_963735905.1. Taxonomy (GTDB): domain Archaea; phylum Thermoproteota; class Bathyarchaeia; order Bathyarchaeales; family Bathycorpusculaceae; genus JADGNF01. The sequence goes on from CAVTMS010000007.1 coordinate 562,319, forward strand.
GGCATAATCCGGAGTTTCTGGTGCGTCTGAACAATTCAAATTATTATTCGTACTATCCTTATCCATTTCTAAACTTCGACAACGGCAAAACCTATGTTGAATATAGCTGGGAGGACATTACGCCTCCAATAGATAATACCACATATCTGTCCGATATTCCAGTTTCTAAAATGTATCTCGAAAATCTTAATGATACTGTGAACATTTACGTGACGAGACAAAACCAGTTTTTCGATTTTACACAAAAACTAACCATCTATCGAGGTGTTAGATTTATTAATGTTACAGAAATATTAACGAGCAAAGATCCGACATTGATTTTTAATAAGGTTGACTTTTTTATTCCTACCAAAGGAGTTTCTGTTAAGACCGAGAACGGATCTATTGTTGGCCAATTTGATAATTTTGTAAACGCCGCGGGGGAGATTATTTTTTATGAACCTCAACCGATTGTAGATGAATTAAGTCTGAACGGCTACATTACATTGGATTACCAATTATACACTAAGTCTGAAGCAAGAATTTCCTATTCGGTTGGAGTCTATCAATTTGATCCAGGCGATTTAACTACTCTATCCTCAGTTGATCAATGGAATAAGTTCTATATCGAAACTCTAACAAATACTGCTGATTCTGCCATGACAGAAGATTACAAATTTGCCCATTGATGTTTTTGATTATACCGTAGCATTGCGGGAACAACATGTATCGTATGTTGTTATTCGAGATTCTGAACAAATTCCGAGATTCTCAAAAGATCCTAATTTTAGCCTTGTCTTTATTAACAATAATGTAGCCATATTCCAAGTGCACGGGGCAACATAGTTTAGGAGATCTTAGCATCTTGGTTGGCTTCGCCAATAGAGAAAGAAATTTGGAAGCAGTTTTCATAATAGCCTTCTCTGTGCTCGTTTTTGCATTATTCTTCTTTTTCACAGGGGCAAATGGTTTAGTTTTGGGGAATGATCCTGCGGTTCACTTGGAGACAGCAAAGTATTTTTTGTCTACAGGGAGCTTACCCCTGAGTGATATTTTGTGGCTCCCCCCTCTTTATCATCTTGTTCTCGCCACTTTCATTTCATTCACAGGGGCAACAACTGCAGGTCAGCAACTTGTTCTGATAAAAGCTGTAACTGCTCTAATGGATTGGATGTTGATCTTCTCAGTTTATCTAATTGCCGCCAAGTTTTTCAGCAAAAAAACCGGTCTCATTGCTGCCTCTTTATTGTTACTATGCTTTCCGTTATACGAGCTCAATTCCTGGGGCGGCTACACAAGCATTCTTAGTTTGACTTTCATGGCTCTCCTTTTTGTTTACTTAGCTTTGCCTTTGAAGAGTGCTGGAAACGCTTTTGTGGCGTTCATTCTAGCTTTTTCAGTGGTCTTGACACATCAACTTGCAGCTTTTCTTTTGGCATTTATACTTCCACCATTCGTTATCGTTGTTCTGGTTAAGTCGAGAGGACACTATCCCAAAGCATTGATAGCAGCGATTGTGGGAGGCGGAATTGCGTTTGGCATCTATTACCTTCGCCCCGTGTTGCCTTACATAGGGGATTTGATTTCAATTGTATTCTTCCAACTCAAAACCATGGTTTATCAAGTTCCTTCAGTAAGTAGCGGCGCTTTCATGATGTACTTTGGTTTCATTGTTTTCTTTACCTTCGCGGGCATCGTTTTGGCTTTTTTTGAACTTAAGACAAGGCGATCTCTCGGTTTCTATCTCCTCTTAGTTTTAGCCTTTGCTGTCCCGCTGTTCTTTTCCCAATCATACCTGCTTGGTTTCTACTTGCCCTTCCAATGGTTCGTATACTATTTGCTTCCTGCTTTGGCGGTTTTGGCGGCCGTCACTTTTGTTTTCCTAATTGATTTAGCTCTTCTATCCTACTCCAACAACAAGCAAGGATTGAAACGGGTTTCTCTAAAACTATTTTCCGTTATTATTGTTGTTATTTTAGTTGCTTCGATGCTGCTTCATTTTCAGACTTTCAGTGTCAAGCTAGGTGAAGATACACAATTCTACTCAACTTCTGATACAAGTGCGTACCAAGCCGGAACTTGGCTAAGTCAAAACAACATAGATCCTTCTTTAAAACTGGTTGTTTCGCAAAATCCTGGCCATTGGTTCTGGGTTTATTCAGGCTTGAATGTCATAGCAGAGACCGACCCTATTGTTGAGTGGAACTCCAATGCTACGTGCGTATTGGATATGTCTTACGAGCTACAACATCAATTGACCATGACAAGAGTGTACGAGGCGAAAAGCAACATTTCTTATGAAAATTATATTTCGATAAACGACGTTTGGAAGCGTGCAACCTTCTCCCATGAAGACAATGCTTTTGTATCCTATCGCGACCAAAATGGCTCACTGCAATCTTTCAAACTTTCCAGCTTAAACCGAACTATCTCCATGGACGAAGCAAATTATCCAAAGAAAATAAGTATATTGTATTCAAGCGAAGATTTCAAATTAAGTGAAAACATCGAAATGGAAAACTACACTTACCCATTAACTTTCACTTGGCAATTGTCGGCATTAAGAAGCGACTTAAGTTATCCGACTCTATATTTGAGCGAATATTTTGACCCACAATTGACCTTTACCAAAGCAAACCTTCCTGGACTGTTAAAATGGGAAAATCCCTTAAGTAATCCTTCGTTTCAAGTACCAAATAGTTGGGCTGCAACCGATTTTTACAAAGAAAACTTTACCACAGACAACAAAATCGACATAATCGATGAACAAAACCAAGCAGGGTTTGCTTTGAAGTTTCTTGATTTGCCCGACTACGGGAACGTGGGGGCCCTTTCAAGTGGGGACATTGATGCGGTTAGGTGGCAATATGGCTTTTTCAAAATTAGTGCCAACTTTACAGTCTCCGTCTCGTATCAAATGCTCGCTTTTTCGAAGTCGAGCTATCCTCAACTCAAGGAACTAAAAGAAATGAACACTCTTTTTGACCTAAGAGTCACCGAACCATTTGATGTCAAATACCGGAACTTTGCTGATGTCATCCGGAATAATTACGTTGGATACGTTGTGTACAATGTGAACCGATTTGACAAAAAAATCTTGGGTTCAAGTTGGATGCAACCCGTCTACTCTAATGATAAATACCTAATTCTAAAAATTAATAGCAATCATCCTTACGCCAATATTTTAGAGCCAAAAAATTAGCGTGATTGAATTTCTTATCGCTCGATTATCTAAAAAATTACTTTTTGTTTGGGCATATTTCGAGTAATTGGAACTCCCTGATACTCTATCAAGAATCTTAAATGGAAGCCGACTATAGATACGCGATTTAAGCCAGATTCTTAATGATTCGGAAACAGCAAATCATAAATGCTCGCAACTTCAACTTGTGAAGGGCGCAGGATCAGGAGTTTAATTTATGCCTACTCGCGGTCTTTATGTTGGACGATTTCAACCATTCCAGTTAGGTCATCTTGAGGCTATTAAAAGAATTCTTGAGGAAGTCGAAGAACTCGTCGTTGTAATTGGCAGCGCTCAATACAGCCATAATCATGCAAACCCTTTCACAGCAGGTGAACGGCTTGTTATGATCCGAAACGCCTTGGAAGAGGCTAAGATTGACTTCGCCAGGGTTTGGGTAGTTCCGGTTCCTGATGTACATTTGCACATGATGTGGGTTTCGGCTGTAGAAGGCTACACACCCAAATTTGAAATCGTCTATTCTAATGAGCCGTTGACCAAGCGACTCTTTATGGAATCAGGATATAAAGTAAAGAGCATACCTTTCTACGAGCGACAATTCTATTCTTCAACTATGGTCCGCGAGAAAATGCTTGTCGACGAAAGCTGGAAAACGTTAGTTCCAAAAAGCGTATCAGACTTCATTTTGGAAATAGACGGCGTTAACAGACTTCGCGATCTCAGCCGAACCGACAAGATGTGAGTTCTAGCTAGAACCCTGCCTTGATTAAATCTTCTGGCTTCATTATTTCTCTAAGAAGTACTGTAGCATAAGCGCCACGAAGCAACGTAAACTCCAAAGATGCTTCCGATGTCTCTGGAATTTCATTATTTTGAGAGATCAACTGATTAAAGTTTTTTATAGGACAAAATGCCGCTCGCAGTTCACCTTTGCCAGAAATTTCAGGCATGAATGAAACTCTGAATTCTTGTGCATCAACATTTTCCTCTTGCAAAATTTGTGCTTCTATCTTACCCATTTCGCCTTTTGATAATTTTTGTTTCGCCCCAAAAATAGGTAAGGCTACCCGCATTTTCCCATCATTAATAGATTTATTTACTTCATTAATATTGTAGGAATCGACAATTTTACTCGAACGAATAAGAGGCAGTCCGGATCGCTCTACATTTACCACAAAATCTCCAACTTCTGCTTTGGACAAAGAAAAACCGTTCTTAATTCTGGAGCTTAAAAAGCGGTTAAACAGAAACGACTGCCATGCTTGGACAAACAACTTTCGTAGCTTAAGAGGAAGTCTTCTGAAAGCTCCAGAAAAATCGCCTGGATTATCAACAAGATGTCCCAGCATCATCCTCTCAAAACGCAGTTGTACTGGAAAATTTTGTAATGCTTGCTTGAAGTCCTGAGTAGCTTGAAGTTCTGCTCGCGCTTTCATAGATCCTGGATGCTCATAGATGCTGGGTTTGGCAAGAAGGAGCATTGCAGCTTCTTCAACATTATCCTGAACCAAAGCTTTGCCAACAAGATGTGTTATTGCTCGAGTAGTCCCGAAGCGTTGATGACCATAATAATTCGGAATTCCTCCATTTGCATTTAGTTCTGAAGCAACCTTTTTGATTCTTTCTTCGGTCTCTTCCTTTGAGCAATTAATACCTTTAATTCTAATTCTAAAGTTGTTTCCCAGTAGGTAAAACGAGCAAAGGGGTTCGTGGAAGTAGCCCAAGGGTCGAACCTCAATGTCTTTGATGTTTACTTTTGCAGCATCTTCTACTGAAATGCCTTCGATTGTTACATGTTGCCCTGTGATGGCTTTGGCGTCTTTAATTCCAGCAATCTGAATGCACGATTGGGCTATACCTAGCTGTTGTGCCAATTTCTTTACAGCGATAAAGGTGTCCCAGTTTCGTTTAACGAGAATGCCCAGCACAAATCTCTGCTTTGTGAGCTTCGTGCCCAAAGCAGGCTTTGAATTGCTTTTCTCAATGGATGCTTTGGAGCCGTCAATTAACACTTCTTCTACGATGAAGTCTTCAACCGATCTTCTGATTGCTCCGCCAATTCCATGCGTATGAGTGAAATATGTCTCTATGCCAATTTGCTGGTCGATTTCAGGAACCGACAACTTAAGCTCGCCTTGTCTACAGCAACTGAAGCTTACCAGTCAGTCTATCAATTCTCTCAGCCGGTGCAGGACCAATTCCTAGACACGTAACGGTGCCTGCTGGAATCTCCGTTAATCCGGCGTCAATAATTAACGCGTGAGGCAAACCCAAATCTTGGGCATCTTCATTCAATTTTCCCAGCTCCTTCTCTGAGTCTACCTTAACAGCGATTTTTCTTTGCCCTTCATTTAACCATGATTCCCACCATTTCTTGTTATGAACATAAGCGTCTTGAGCCGCTGAAACGGCTGCATGGCCAGCTTGTGCTGCAATTTTGCCTTTGCTTAACTGCAAGTCTTTGCGGAAAACCAGGACTTGTTTGTACTCGAAGTGGCTCATTCTAGGTTGCTCCAATCGCTACAATGTAGTTTATCAATGTTTTAAGCGTTCAGGAAAAATACAATCCGACCAAATACGCCAAAGCCGCGTAAGCTGCAGGTTTTCGAAGCATAGTCAGCAAAGTTTGCCCCTGAAAATCAATTTCATCAATGTTCCGAAAAGCATCATCCAAACCGAGTTTATTGGCAAATTGCACCGCTCGATCTATCTTTTTGTCAGAAAAAGTGTTGAGCGCACGTCTTGCTTTGCGCATAACTTCCATATCAAAACCTATCTTTTTACTGAATTGCTTTTGATATGGTTCTAAAGGGTTCGCAGATAAGTTGTTTTCTTTCAATGCTTTGCTGGCGACTTCTGCGGCAATTATTGCACATGTGATGCTGAAGATTACCCCTCCGCCAGTTGTTGGCTTTACTTGCGATGCGCAATCGCCTATTGCAAGAAACCCATTTGTGTAGACTTTTGGGATTGCACCACCTAAAGTTATCGCGTGAAATTCGGACCGCGTAACTTTTGCATTCTCAAGCTGTTTTGAAGCAACTGGATGCTTGCTGATAAACTCCTGCAAAAAGGCTTTCGGATTTCCCTTCTTTGTGGCTAGTCCAACTTTTGCTGTTCCGTCTAATCGCGGAATAAGCCAAGCGTAAAAGCCAGGGGCATAATCTTCTCCCAAATAGACTTCCACCGAGTGTTCGTCAACTTCTTTCACGTTTTCCACTTCCGCTTCCACGGCGAGAACAAGATCGCTGCCTCTAAGCGGCTGTAACCCTGCCTGTTTAACAAGAGTTGATGAAATTCCTTCCCCATCCGCAACGAGTCTCGAAGGAACCCGCAGTATTTGGGAATATGCCGATTTAGCTTTAACCCCTTTGACGAAGCTATTCTCAAATAACAGTTCCTCGACTCTTGTATCTAGTTGAAAGTTAGCTCCAGCAGTTTTTGCTTTCTCGTAGAGGTGTTGGTCAAACAGAGTCCGGTTAACGGCGCAGGTGACCGGTTTGGATAGATTAACGCTAAATTTTGCGCCATTGGGTGAATAGAAATTGGCTCCTGAAAAAGTGTTTTCGACAATACCTTTAGGAAGAGGGTACAATCCCAAATTCTTTAGACTCTTGATGCTGAGGTGTCCGGCACAGTGAGCTGGACGGCCTATTTCCTTATGTTCTTCAAAAACTATAACTTCAAATCCGCGTTTTGCGAGTTCAAAAGCAAAAAAGGAACCTGCAGGTCCGCCACCGACTACGACGGCGTCCTGCATGTTTTCACCGTTTTGGGTGGATATTACTGAATGAGTTCCACGCGTTTCTTTCCGCGTGACAGTGATGTTGTGCGGATTTTTCCCGCAACTTCAAGTCTTAGCAGAAGTTCGACGAAGTCTTTGTAACCTAAGTCATCAAACTCGCCTAGCATAGCGTTAAATAAATCGTTTTCCGGCATGTCGCCTTTCTTTTTCAATGTCTCTAAGAGGATATAGTAGGCTGGGCGTGTTTTCCATATTTTTGTTGGTAATGGCACAGATTTTTCCCTCCTAGGCTATTGGCGTTGATGGTTTTTGTACTTGACGGACTTGCTGCATAAAGCTCTTATACCATTTTTCCATGTCGGGAGTCACGGATGGTCCCACTTCTTTAAGGGCATCTTGGAAATCTTTCATTGTAACTTCCGACGAGTTAATGTCTCTGCGCAAGGTGTGCATCGCAGCTTCTCTGCAGATGTTTTCGAGGTCTGCACCAGAATAATATTTGGTTTGCAATGCAACTTGGTTCAAATCAACGTCTTTGTTTAACGGCATTCCTGTTGTGTAAAGTTTTAGAATCATCTGTCTGCTTTTTTCATCTGGTTCTGGGACGTAAATTAGCCGGTCGAATCTTCCTGGTCTGAGGACTGCTGGATCAATTAGGTTTGGTCTGTTTGTGGCAGCTATGACGGTTATGTCTTGGAGACTCAAGATGCCGTCCATTTCTGTTAGGAGTTGGCTAATTACGCGTTCTGAGACGCCGCCGTCGCCTGAACCTTGTCCTCTCATAGGTGTGAGTGAATCCATTTCGTCGAAGAATATCACTGCAGGTGCTGCCATTCTTGCTTTTCGGAATACTTCTCTTATTGCTTTTTCAGATTCGCCAACCCATTTGCTGAATACTTCGGGACCTTTTATAGAGATGAAGTTTGCTTCGCTTTCAGTCGCGACTGCTCGGGCTAATAGTGTTTTGCCGCATCCTGGAGGACCATACAGTAGTATCCCTTTTGGTGGTTTAATGTGCAAACGCGTGAAAATTTCTGGTTGTTTCATGGGCCATTCGACCGCTTCTATGAGGTGCTGTTTGACGCTGTCTAAGCCGCCGATGTCGCTCCAGTGGACTGTGGCTACTTCGATGTAGACTTCGCGCATTGCTGTTGGGGTGACTTCTTTGTAAGCGTTTATGAAGTCTTCCATTGTGACTTCCATTTTTTCCAGAACTGCTGGTGGGATTCGTTCTTCTTCAAGGTTAATTTGTGGCAGATATCTGCGTAAGGCTTTCATGGCTGTTTCTCTACCTAAAGCTGACAAGTCTGCGCCTGTGTAGCCATGAGTCATATCGGCTAGCTTCTTGAGGTCGACATTCTCAGATAGTGGCATTCCTCGGGTGTGAATCTGTATTACTTCGTATCGGCCCTTCTTGTCTGGGACGCCGATTTCAATTTCACGATCGAATCTACCCGGTCTGCGTAACGCTTGATCTAAGGCGCCTGGTCTGTTTGTTGCGCCAATAACGATTACATTTCCTCTGCCTGATAGACCGTCCATTAGCGCGAGGAGTTGTGCAACTACGCGTCTTTCGACTTCGCCTGTTACCTCTTCACGTTTAGGTGCTATGGCGTCTAATTCATCTATGAATATTATGCTTGGAGCGTTCTGCTGTGCTTGTTGGAAAATCTCACGTAGTCTTGCTTCTGATTCTCCGTAGAATTTACTCATGATTTCGGGGCCGTTAATAGAATAGAAGTTTGCTTCTGATTCATTTGCGACTGCTCGGGCTAGTAGAGTCTTGCCGCATCCTGGTGGACCGTGTAATAGTACTCCTTTTGGAGGTTCAATTCCGAGACGTTGGAACAATTCTGGGTGTCTAAGTGGGAGCTCAACCATTTCGCGGACTCGCAGAATTTCTTCCTCCAAGCCGCCTATGTCCTCATAAGTTGTTCGCGGCATGCCTTTTGCTTCTTGAGCAGGTTCATTGAGAATGGTGAGTTTTGATTCTGCCGTGACTTTCACTATTCCGTGAGGTCGAGTTTTGGATACTGTGAATGGTATCGCGTGACCAAGCATCATGACGAGCGTGGTGTCGCCTTCGACGAGGGTGCGTTCCATAAGTCGGTTCTTAACAAAGTTAGTGAAATCCTCGTCTACATTTAGTCTCATGTCGACTGGGGCTAAAGTAATGCTCATAGCCGTTTTGACTTTAGCTGGTCGCACGACAACGTACTCGTTTATGGCGACTCCAGCATTTTTGCGTGTAAAACCATCAATTCGAATAATGTCGCGATTTTGGTCTTCGCTATAGGCTGGCCATGCAATGGCTGATGTTGTTCGCTTAGCAACGATTTCTATAACATCGCCAGCGCTTATGCCTAATTTTTGCATGGTTCTTTGATCTATTCGAGCAATGCCTCTTCCAACATCGCGTTGGCGGGCATCTCCTGCGCGTAGTTGAACTTCGTGAACTTCGCTCATTTAAAATCCTTCTTATGATTATACATTGTAAAGAGCTGTTGAAAAGATGCTTTTGTAGACTATATAAATGTTTGAGCGTAAAAAGAAAGGACTTTGGTTAACGACTTGTTCGTCGAACCATCATTGTCTGTACTTGGCTTATCCCTTTGATCTCGCCGAGCTTGGTTTCTAGCTCGTCAACGACGCCTGTTTGATCTTCTGGGAATTTCACTTGTACAAGAAGCGCTACTAATCCGAAAGCTACTGGTTCTTCCCCGTAGCCTGTGACTTCTGCAAATTTTGGTAGGCGTTCTCCAATCTCTTTTTTCATGGGTTCAAAGTCTTTGACGATATCTTCAGGAAAGACTTTGTAGGTTACAATTACACTGCCCATAGGAAAACCATCGCTTAGCTTATGGCCCGGAGAAGCCACATTGTGGGCATTTGTATGGGCGACCGAATTTTCGGCATTTGCCATCGCGTTTTATCTGAATTCCACCGCAGTTGGGGCAGGGGAACTTTGTGGCTTCGGATCCAGGTGCAATTGGTTTTCCGCAGCAAGTACATGTAACTAACGATAAAGAGGCTGATCTTTCTGCCATGATGCTCAACTCTATAACGCGTTTCTTAAACGCGAGACTCCTTTATATTTGCTGTGCTCACATTTGCTTGTTCGGCTGTTTCTTTGGGTGGAAAGACACTGCTTCATTTTTTCATCTGTCAGTGGCTTCTTCTCTGTTGAGTTTGTTTTGGATTGTTTTTAGGAAAAGAAGCTTTTTGGGGGTTGTGGGAGAAGACACTGTGGAAGACACCGGTGTCTTCTTGGGTGTCTTCTGAATTGTAGGTTTGGACGAATTGCTTATTTTAAGAGCGTGCTTTCGTAAGTTTATTTAAGTTGTTTTTTGCCATTATTTGTAAGGTGCTATTTTGGGCTTAAACTTAAGGGATCTTGTTCCGAAGACTCCTGTTAAGCTGGAAGATTTGGGCGGCAAATTCGTTGCTATTGACGCTTTTAATGCTATTTACCAATTTCTCTCGATCATACGCCAGCCAGATGGTACGCCACTGCAAGATAGCTCGGGGAAAGTTACGAGCCACCTTAGCGGGTTGTTGTACCGTACTAGCAATCTTGTGGAAATGGGGATCAAGCCAATTTATGTTTTTGACGGCGCACCGCCCGTTTTCAAACTTGAGGAAATTGAGCGACGAAGGCAAGTAAAAGTGGAAGCAGCTGTGCACTATGACCGAGCTGTGGCTAAGGGCGACACTGTCAAGATGCGGATGTTTGCGCAAGCTACGACAAGCTTGAAGGATTACATGAAGGCAGACAGCCAGAAGTTGCTGGAGTTAATGGGACTGCCTTGGATTCGAGCGCCCAGCGAAGGCGAAGCGCAAGCTGCCCATATGACACGCAAAGGCGAGACTGATTACTGTGCCAGCCAAGACTACGACAGCTTACTTTTCGGTGCACCGTTGCTTCTTCGAAATGTGACTATTTCAGGCAGACGCAAGCTCCCAAGCAAAAACGTTTACGTCGATATTGTTCCTGAAGTGATTTCTCTTAAAGATGTTCTCAAAGAATGTGGAATAACATACGAACAGCTTATCGATGTTGGGCTTCTTATTGGCACCGACTTTAACCCGGATGGAATCAAGGGTCTAGGACCTAAAACGGCTTTGAAACTCATTAAGCAACACGGCAGTTTGGAGAACGCTTTGCCCCATATTAAGAACGCAGAGTTTCCTCATTCCCCAGCCGAAATCCGCGAAATCTTCCTCCATCCAGATGTGACCGACAATTACACGTTAGAATTCCGAGAACCCGACGTGGAAGGCATCGTAGATTTCTTAGTTCGTGAAAAAGAGTTCTCGGAAGACCGTATTCGAAAGGCGCTGGAAAAAATGCAGGCAGGTTCAGCTAAACAGAAAGGCAAAACTACGCTCGAAAAATGGTTCGGTTAGTAATAAGAGGAAACCTTAGTCCTATTTTCCTGCCAACGGAACAAATGTTACGCTGCCAAGGTTTTCTTCTTTGATTTTTCCATCTGATTGTTTGGTCAATTTCATTAGATTTTGAAATAATGAAGGTTTTCCTATAGGAATAACTATTATGCCGTTACTTTTCAATTGGTCAATTAGAGGCTTTGGAACTTTTGTAGTCGATGCGGTTGCCAAAATTCGATCGAATGGAGCTTTTTCGGGGCACCCTTTGGAGCCATCTCCATTTATTGTGGTGATTCGGTCGCCATAGCTGACGTTCATTATGTTTTTCCTTGCGTTTTCTGCTAAATTTTTGAAAATTTCTATGCTGTAGACGTGTCCCCATTCGCTTCGTGGTGATTCTTTGGGCGCTACTATTTCTGCAATGGTGGCTGCGTGCCATCCTGAACCTGTGCCTATTTCGAGTACTTTATGTCCGATTTCGAGCTGAAGAGCTTCATTTATCATAGACACGATGTGAGGCGCTGAAATTGTTTGGGCACACCCTATTGGAAGCGGAGTATCTGTTGATGTGTAGCTTTTCATGTCCGCGGAGAGAAACTTTGTTCGGGGAACGACTCGCATAGCGTTTATTACAGTTGGTGTTCGCAGAATATCCTCTTTTACCAGGCTGTCAATCAGCTTTCCCCAGTCAGCCTTCTCCATTGAAGCACCGCTTCATAGATTGAGCTGTTTCTTTTTTAAAGTATATGGCTCAAAAGATAAAGAACTAAATTTGGGAAATGAAAGAGAAGTTACTACTTTACTGTAACTGATTTTGCCAGGTTCCTAGGAGTATCTGGGTTGATGCCTTTCTCAACTGCAATGTAGTATGCTAATAACTGCAGAGGAATAATGAGTGGTATTGGCGATAAGACTTCAGGGATGCCTTTTGGGACCTCTACGTAATCGTCGGATAAGGCTTTGATTTCTTCGTCTCCTTTTTCTATTATCGAGATGATGCATGCTCCTCTTGCTTTCATCTCCATAATGTTGCCGATTAGTGTTTTATGTTGGGCGCCGTCTCTTGCGCAGATGAAAACAACTGGGAAACCTGGTTCTATTAGGCTGATTGGCCCGTGTTTGCTTTCGCCTGCTGGGAATGCTATCGCAGGGACGTAGGCTATTTCCATGAGTTTTAGTCTGCCTTCGTACGCAGTGGCGGTGTTGATGCCTCTTCCAAGGAAGAAGAAGATTTTTGCGTCTTTGTATTTCTTTGCTAATTGTTTAATTTTGTCTTCTTGGGTTATGATGATTTCTTCAACTGTTGCTGGTAACATTTCGAGTTTTTCTGCTAGGCAGTCCATTTCGTCTTGTGAGACTTTGCCTCTCTTGGTTGAGAGTCGAAGGGCGAGTTGTGCCATTACTGAGAGCTGCGAAGTGAATGTTTTGGTTGCTGCAACGCCTATTTCTGGTCCAGATTGTTGGCCGATGTAAACACGTGATACTCTTGTGAGGGTTGAGCCAACGGTGTTTGTAAGACCTAAGATTGTTGCTGCACGTTGCTGCGAGCATGTGACTGCTCCTAGAGTGTCCGCGGTTTCGCCTGATTGGCTGACTGCCAGAATAGTGCTGTCAATGTTTACTGATTTGCCATGTTGCTCAACAAACTCCGAGGCATAGACTGGGTATGTAGGGAGAAACGCGAGTTTTGAGAACATGTACGAAGCAGCTAAACAGGCATGGTAAGATGTTCCACACGCAACCAGATAGACTTCCGTAGCTCGGTCAAGGAAAGTTGAAATCAAGTCAAGATAGTGTTCCTGAGCTCTAAGAGTGTTTCTAAGAGTTGCTGGTTGCTCATGGATTTCTTTTATCATAAAGTGCGGGTAACCTTGTTTAACCGCCATTTCGGGTGTCCAATCAATTATTTTGGGTTCCCGTGTCAAATCTTTGCCGTCTTTGATTTGTTTGATCTGGCAGCCCGTGGGTGTAAGGATGATTAATTCTCCATCGTTGATCATTATTGCCTTGTTGGTCATTGGTAGGAATGCTGTGAGATCGGAAGCGCAATAGGTGGCGTCATCGCCGATTCCTATGACAAGGGGGCTTTCATTTCGAGCGCATATTATTTTGTCTGGTTCCCTAGAGGAAATTACCGCAAGTGCATATGATCCTCCAAGTTTTTTTACTGTGTCCAAAACAGCTTCTGTTAAGGTAAATTGTGGGTTCTTCTTGAAAGCTTCTTCAATAAGGTGAGGTACGACTTCGGTATCCGTTTTGGATACAAACTTGTGGTCGAGGTTTTCGAGTTCCATTTTTAGTTCTGCATAATTTTCTATGATGCCGTTGTGCACAACGACGATTTGTCCGGTGCAGTCTATGTGCGGGTGAGCGTTTATTTTGAGTGGGGCACCGTGTGTGGCCCATCTTGTGTGTCCGATGCCTATGTTTCCAGGCATGTCGTCAAGATTGACTATTTTGTGGACTTCGTCAATTTTTCCCTGATCTTTTTTGATGCTGATTTCGCCGTTGTTTAACGTGGCAATGCCAACGGAGTCATAGCCTCTGTATTCAAGCCTTTTTAGCGAAGCGTGAATTATTGGGGCTGCCGCTTTTCCGTTTTTAAGTACGCATCCGAAAATCCCGCACATTTTTGAACCTCATTCTTCCTTTTGGTTTCTTAATTGATTTTATTTAAGATTCTGGAGCGTTAATAAGTATTTTTAAGAAAAACATTTACATCTAAAATAAAATTTGTAGGGGTTTTCCGTTAATTTTCTGCAGTTTTCAACAGTTGATTTAACCCTTACAAACTATTTTTTAGTGTTACTAGTTTCATTGATTCATGCTTACCGTTGGTACCATGATAAATTTTTTTATAATAGTCGTTCCATTATGATTGAGGGAACTTGGAATGAACAAGAAGTTGCTTCTTGAGGAACAAGGCAATGTTCAGAAAGTTAAAGAAATCACCATTATGCAAGACTCCCAAGCCCTGAAAATGGTTCTGGGCAAACTAAGTTGGAAAATTCTTTCTCTCCTAAATGAGAAAGCCATGTATCCACTAGAAATTGCGCGGACACTTGGAATGCATGAACAAAAAATCTATTATCACATTAGAAAATTGGAAAAATCAGGCGCTATAGCCTTTGAACGAGAGGAAAAAAAGAAGGGTGCAACAGCAAAGTATTATCGAACAGTCTCTCCAGCTTTTGGGATAGAGTTCCCTAAAGGCTACAAAATAATGCAGAGGCCTTCCCTTTTAGGTGCAAGCAATCAAATCCAGGACTTTTTTAAAGAATTCATTAATGAATCTGGAGCTTTTGAAGGCAAAATCGTTGTTGGCAGCCCAACACCACATGGACCTTTCAAAACGAGCGCCAGAGATGGGCATTACGCGGCACATTTAACATTTTTTTTGGGGCAATTCGCAAAGATGCCTGAAGAGTTTGCTATTAAACTCGATGTTGATGTGAAAGCTGAAAAAGAAGAAAAGAATAATCTCATTTTGGTTGGAGGCCCTGGTACAAATCTTCTTGCCCAAGAATTAAATGATTATTTGCCGATTCGGTTTAGCATGCAATCTTCAGCCCAAGGTTATCTGTTCGGGGGTCTCGTTTCTCAAAAGACCGGGCTTGTCTATACATCTGATGTGGCAGGGTTAGTTGCAAAAATTACAAACCCTTGGGACAACACTAAGCGCGTAATTGTCATAGCTGGAAACAAAGCAGTAGGCACAAAAGCCTGTGTTTTGGCGCTAACGAATTTCTGGAAAAAAACACTTAAATCTTATCATGATAAGGGCGACTTCGCTGCCGTTATTCAAGGTTTTGATTTAGATGGTGATGGAAAAGTCGATTCAGTTGAGGTGTCTGAGTAGATGCATGGCATTAAAGTAAAAGAAGTGATACAGGGGTTTGGTCACGAAAACGTTCAGGCTACCCATCATGCAACGATAGAATTTACAAAAGACAACGACTTGTCATTGAACGGAGATTGCATTCTCGTTGTTTGTATTGACCGGAGTCTTGCCGATCTAAGTGAGGAGTTCAAATCCGCTTTGAAAAGACCTAAATCAAAACTGACTGTTCTAATCGAAGCAGATGAAATTTCAGATGAAATTCACGCGTTAGGCTCGCCTCTTCTGGTTTTCACGCATCGTATGGAAATGGTTATGCGCAAAAGCGACTTCGTTTCTGACCGAACGCTAGCAGTGCACGCCGACAAAGCTGCTAAAGACATATCTCGCGAACTTGTAGAAAAACTTAAGAATCCAAGGCAAAAAGTAAAAATTACCTTAACCGTGAAAGTTTAGGAAATTAGTACGTCAAGGACGACTTGCCACTCATAAGGTGCCGTGGCACGAACCTGATTCGAATATTGAAATGCAACTAACTTTCTGCCATTCATTTCTAATGATTCAACGAAGCGCTTTTGCAAGTCTGTTATGGTTTCTGGAAGCCGGATGAACCCATAAAAATGAACAACCCCTCCAGAAGGCTTCACTGCTTCGCAGGCAACATCTATGAATTCACTAGCGGTCTCAGGTAAATTCATAATCACCCTGTCTGCAATGCCCTGTAATTTCTCGTTGACGACTTTCCTGGCATCGCCAACAATCGGGTAAACTCGGTTTTCCACACGATTAAGCCGAGCGTTTTTTTGAAGCAACTCAACTGCGTCGGCGTTAATGTCTATTCCATAAACTTTTGCTTCTTTGTTTTCTTTAGCTATGAGTACTGCGAATGGTCCAATTCCAGCGAACAAGTCAACAACGGTTTCTTCTTTCTTAACAAGTTGTGCTACTCTGTTGTGCTCGTGGGATAGTCTTGGACTAAAATAGGCCCTTGCAACGTCGACGTAGTAGCTGCAACCATACTCCTTGTAGAGTGTGCTGGTTCGATGTTCTCCAGCTATGAAGTCAAATTCACGTATTCTGTATGTTCCGCTTACTGCCCCTGCTTTTGCTAAAACTACTCGAATGTTTCTGTGCGTTTTCAATATGGCTTCGCCGACAATGTTTTTGTGCGATTCCAGGTTGGGGGGGACTTCAATAATTGCGATGTCGCCCACGATGTCAAGTGCTCTTGGTAAACTTGAGAGTAACTGTGGGTCAAGTTCATCTTTCAGGATTTCGGATAGTGTTTTTTCGGGGCTTTTTTTCTCGGTGAAGAAAATAGTGGCCAGCTGAACCTCCGGGACTTTGTCTTTTAGAAGCTTTAGTTCTTTTGAGTTGGGTTTTCGAGTAATCGGAATTTGAAGGGTGTCTGATTCGGTTTTTTGGATTTGAAGAGTTTTGTTGGTTAGGCCTAATTTGTTGGCTAAAGTGAGGATTTTTTCGCCATTTTTTTTATCCACTTTGAGGCCAATTGATTCTTTGGGCATTAGGTTTCAGCCAACTTTTCCACCCTGTAAAGATCGCCGACTCTATTAATCTTGAAGCGAAAATTCAACATTTTTTCTGTTAGCCAGATGTTTGCCTCTAAATGTTCTGAAATGGTTCTCGTAAGAAAAGCTGAGGTTCCCCCTGATAACGCCATGTATGGAATCAACATATCTGACAAATGCGTGTCTACTGTGGCTTTCGAATCGATTTCTATGGTTAGTTTTTCTGCTGCTTCTTTGCCGACTGCTTCGGCGGGTTTACGAAGTTCGCCGATGGCGTCTGCACCTAAAATTGCGCCTGTGTCAGTTTCGGCCCAAATGGCGATACTGCTTCCTTTTTGCAATTGGTTTGATTGGTCGTTTACAGTTTGGATATTTGATGCATAACCTTCGTTGGAGAGGTAGTTCGAGGCAGCGTTTGTTTGGCGTTCTGCGACTTTTCTATCAGCGAGGAAAGTGCAGATTGAGATGCCTTTCACGCTTTTGAGTTTTCCAAAATTTTCCAGGCGAAGAGGCAATATCTTCTGAGTGGGCTGCACCGATAATGTTACTTCGCCCATTCCTTTCGGGTAGTAGCCGTATTTTTGAATGGTTATCTCGGAGTTTATGCCCATATTTTTTAGTGCCTTTAAGAAAACGTTTTGCAAGTAATTTATTGTTGGGGCGTGAGTTGTATCTGTTCCGCCTTTGGTTACGTGTAGCTGGACGGGTTCTTTGGTAAATAGGCAAATTGGCAAAGAGGTTAAGAGTAGCATTGGAATGCTTCCTGCTGTTCCAATTTCGGCTTCAATTCTTCCACCTCTTATTTCATTCGGCTTAAACCATAGTTCTCGGCTGCCCAGAGTTGCTCCCTCCAAGCTTGCATTGCATAGTTTGCCCGCGGTTAGAACGGCCTCCAGATGCTGCGGCTTCAAGCCAGGTTGTGGTCTGCTTTTTCTAATGTTGGTTATGTGTAGCGGTTCGTGCTTAATTGCGGCTAAGGCAACCGCGAGGCGGAGGATTGTCCCGCTTCCGCTTTTTTGGCTTCCGTCAATCTCAAACAATCAGACGCTGCTCCTTGAGAATTGGGTTTAGAGGAAGGTCCAAATAATTAATATGCGCCTTAAGTACTTTAGACCTAAATGGGATGTTTCAGATGAGTGCAGACAAAGAGAAACTCAGTCAGCTTGTGGAGAAAATAGACGAGCTCCTTTCGGTTCTGAAAGATGTTTCCGAAGACCTGAAGACGGTTTCCGCAAGCATGAAATCACTGGCGGTTTCACAAATTACATCTAAGCCTTCTACACAATCAACATCTGTTAAAACTCCCGCGCCATCAGGTCGCTCTGCATCTTCAACGGGCACTGAGATTCCTGTTGGTGAGAAGTCGCAAAGCGTTGAAGACCTTCGTATGATGTTCCCCGAAGATCTTGATAACATGCTAAGTTTCGAAGAGAAAGGTGAATACGTAATAATCAAGCCCAAACAGTTCCTGGGGTCAGAGAACTTTGCCAAAATCGCTTCGACCGTTCGGGGAATGGGTGGAGAATACATAAGCGCCGGGCGAGATAGTCATTTTAGAGTATACAAGAAGAAAGCTTGATGGGATTATCACTTCAAGGCTTTTCCCATTTCATATGATTCGTTAAGTACTTTTGGTTGATCTTTTATTTCTGCTCTTTCGTAGGCTTTGGGCAGAATTTTGCCAACTAAACTTATTCCTAAGTATTTGAATGAGCGTTCAAACATTTCAACAGTCAAGCTGCAAGCCTCGGGGCCCTCTTCGGATGGAATAATCAGTACGGCTTTTTTCCCGTTTAGCTTCTTTGAAGCAATGCAAGGGCGAAGTCTGTCTATAAGTAGTTTCATTTTTCCAGATGGTCCATACCAATACAAAGGAGTTCCAAAGATAATGATGTCCGCATCTTCTATTTTCTTATAGATTTCTTGCATTCCGTCGCCTAGCAGGCATCGATTGGCGCCTTTTTTGCATGACCTGCAGTCGATGCATGGTGAAATTTCGATATCGTAAAGGTTCAGTTTCTCTATTTGGTGGTTGCTTGCTCCTGCACCGTATAACATTGCACTGACTAGCAAGTCTGTGTTGCTGCCTTTGCGGGGGCTTCCGACTAAACCAAGAACATTCATGTTGATTCATCAACTGTTAAAAATAGGGTTAGGCTCAATTTATCCCTGCTTTTCTAAGTGGAAAATTTAGCCGACAAGAACTTTTGATCAATATTCTATGTTGAAGGTCTTGAATTCGCCTGTGTAGTTTTCCCAAGTCACATCTATGTTAGATACTTTGGCTCTTGGCGGTCCATGTTTGCAGAAATCGATGAGCATTTTTACAACGTCCTCTTCCCCTTCGAACGTAGCTTCGACATTGCCATCTTGCAGGTTCCGCGCCCAGCCTTTCACTCCTAGGCTTTCAGCTTCACGCTTTGTGGCTGCTCTGAAGAATACGCCTTGGACTTTACCGCTGATTAAGACACGGGCTCTGGTTTTCAATTGTTTTCACGTCTACTGTTTTCTGGAAAGATAAAAAGTTGGGTAAGTTAAAGGTGTATTTGTTTTTATTTTGGAGGTTCTGATTCTTTTTTTTGGGTTGGAAAGACACTCATGTTTTTTTCCACATGGTGTGGGGTGTCTTTGGTTTTTGGTTTGGGATTTTTTATTTTTTGTGGGTGACATTTTTTGTGTGTTTGTTAGTTTTTGATGTTGTTTTTCTTTGGGGTGTTTTGGTGAAATTTGGCGCTTTTGTTAAGAAATGATGGAAAAGCAGGTACTTTTTGAATGTTGAAAGGCGTAGTTTAAGGGGCTTTTGGTTGTGGGGGTTGTTTTTGGGTTTTTGTCTGGACTGTGCTTGTTGTTTTTGAGCGTATTTTGGCATATTTTGGTGTGTTTGGGGGTTATTTGTGTGGGTTTTTGACCGTTTGGTTGTGTGGTTAAGTGGCGTTCGTGGGCACTTCTTGTTTTGGACCTTTGCTTGGTAGGTGCGTTGGGTTGTTTTTGGGTTTTGTTTCAAAGACTTTGGTAGGCCAATTGTGTGTCTTTGAAGTGTCTTTGGAATGTCTTCTAAGTGGATAACAGATTTGAAAAAAATGACCCGAGTTAAATGGGCAAAATTAAGTTGTCTCAATAAAGAAAAAGGCGAGGTATTACTATGTGTGCTTTATCTTTTCTCCGACTGTGTGAAGGAAAAGAGTTGCTGATGAAGGTCCTAGCCACTTGAATTTTCCGCTGAGTTCCTTAATGACTTTGGCATAATTGTCCGACTTATCCAAGCTGTCGAGGTATTTTTGGAAGGACCCGTTTTCCTTTTCGATTTCTTTAAACTGGCGAGCGTTTAGAATTATGGCTTGTATTTTGCCTCTGTTGCGTACTATGCCTTCGTCTAGCAAGAGCTTTTCCAAATTCGTATCCGTGAAGCAGGCGACTTTGTCTATTGAAAAATTGGCAAATGCTTTTTTTGTTGTGGGCCACTTTTTGTCAATTACGCTCCAGTTTAAGCCTGCTTGAAAGATAATTCGGCACATGTTTTCAAAGTAAGAGTCGTCATTTGTTGGGCGTTTGCTTGTGTACCACCATTCTGGTGGCTGCCAATTTTGCTCCTGCATCAGATACCCGCTTCTAATTGTGGTAGGCTTATTTCCATTCCCAGACTACGACGTCGAATTCAGTCCATTGGGCGTCGCCTTCTTGGGTCGTTAATGCGACTGTCATGTTCATCCATGCCAGCTTCTGAGACATGGTCATGAAACTCCATATTCCAACTCCTTTGCCTTTTCCCATTTCTGGTTTGCCGTATCCGGTGCCTTTGATGACTGCCATGTCTCCTGTCATCGTCGTGAACATTCCCGTGCCTGTTGTGCTACCTCCGCCTGTTGGGCTGATGACTGTGTTTCCCGTGAACATGACTTGGCCATCAACGCCTTTTGCCTTGCCTATGCCTTTAAGCTGAGCTGACCAAGTATATTCTAACATTACTCCATCCGCGTTTGCGCCTTTTATGGCCATACCCATTGTTTTTGCTTTACCTTCCCAAAGTTTTTCTCCTATTGTCATTCTATTTTTCGCCTCAAAAACGAGTAGATGGGATTAGGATTTAAGGGGATGTGACTGTAGCCCTGATGCAACACCGACGCACTCTTTCATTTTAAGTGACCTCTCCACTGCGTGGGTATGTCGTTCTATCAGGGTCCTTAAAAGCGAACTGAGCCATTCTGAAAGTTGGTGAGAAATCGTGTTTAAGAATGATTCCGGAAAACTAATGGTATATGCTTCGACCGAAGAATCCCCTAAGCAGCGTCTCCATTCAGTCAAAGCCGCAGCTGAAAATGCAGCTAAGCAAATGCATCTCAATTTTGAACTGGTGAGACAAACCAAGGGACAAACGCAAATCTATATCTACTATGAAAATGGCGAAGATGAACCGATTCCGATTTACTGTGATGAAGGAAAATCAGATGATTTAACAGAAATCTCTTCAAAAATAAGAAATATGATGTATGTGCTTTCTTTTCATCCGAGGCATGCAGCGCTTAAGCAAGTGCGCAGTTCAATCATGAAACTTTCGTGAACTTAATGCCTTGATTTGCAAGCGCTACTTCATAAACTTGGTTGACATCAAAGTTTATGCCTAAATCGTCATATTCGCTTTCTGTTAAGAACAACAATAGTTTCGGCATTGCAACTGCTTGTCTTTGTGGAAACATGGGCATTTGTTGCTGTAAGGCTGAAAGGACATCTTGGACCATTTTTGCTTCGTCTGTTTGTGGTCTCATGACGTAATTCGAAAGTTCTCGTTCTTCGGCTAGTTCGATTCTTTTGCCTAGATTTCCGTCTAAGTCGCGGGTTGATTCGATTTTGTTAACTCTGACTCTGAACATTTCAAATTCACGCTCGGTTAGCAATAGGTGCATTTCAAGGATTTAACTTTACCTTGCCGTGATATTTTGGCGGTTTTTTGTTTGTATTTTTTTATTGGAAGAAAATTTGGCGCTAAATATTTTCAGTTATAAAGAAACGCAGTTTAGTTCATATGGCTAATTTTATATATTTGCCTTAGATATATGCACATAACATGCAGAGGGAATCTTATGAAACTTGTAACTGTATTATTACCTGAAGCGTATTTGGAAGGACTCGATGAACTCGTGAGAGCAAACATGTACCCCAGCCGAAGCTCAGTTATACGCTCGGCAGTTAGGGACCTGCTCAAGAAAGAATTGTGGGAAAACAAACGCGGAAGATAAGATAAAACTATTCTTTTTCTTTTAGTTGAAATCAGCAAATTTTTTGTTTTTGCCTAAGTTTTTCCGCTTCTTTTGCCGGATCTTCTGACTGAACGATTTCTCGTCCTACAATTAAGTAGCGTGCTCCTGCTTTCAAAGCAGCTTCGGCGGCGCCGCCTTGTGCACCTACCCCCGGAGAGTAAATAGGAACTTCTTCGCCAAGAATTGAATAGATTTCTTTGATTTTATCGGGAACTGTGGCTCCTACTACGACTCCGTCTGCATTCCACTCTAGAGATTTCTTAGCAAACCTGAGATATTGCTTGGTTTCGGCTTTTGTTTGTGAGTCGAGTATAGTTTGTCCGTAACCTTCTGCTGCGCCTTTGTGGCTCATGTAATTGAGTAGAATTACGCCCTTTTGTTGCTTGGCGGCGACGTCGAATATGGGTTTCAGGCCTTCTTCCCATCCTATGAAGGGATTTGCAATTAGCGCATCGAAGCCTGCTTCGTAGTAGTATTCTGCAATAACTTGGTTGGTCGCGCCTATGTCGTTTATTTTTCCGTCCATGATAGCGAGTAATCCTTTTTCATGTGCTTTCTTAACAATAATTTGAACGCCGTTGAAAGTACCTAAAGGAAGCGTAAGATGGTGATTGATTTTCACTGCACAGACATATGGGCTGACCATGTCCAGCACGTTAAGCGCTTTAAAAAGTAGCATTTCGCGTTCTTTCGGGTTCTGATATGGAAAATCTAGTGCAAGGACGATGCTTGACTGCTTGGCTTTTGCGTTATCTTCCATTTTCTGTTTAAACGACATTTGTTGCACCGCTTGAGTGTTTGGATTTGCGCCTATAACTTTTGCTGTTTTGAAAGTTGGGAAATTGTTTTATTATTGTTTTGTGGCTTTCTTTTGTCTGTTTGAAATGAGCGCAGTTGTTCTAGGTGAATTAGCGGCTTTGGGCGCGGCTTTTTGCTGGGCTATCGCGCCGATTCTTTATCGACAAGCGCTTTTCAAGACGAATCCGGTTTCTGCGAATATTGTGCGTTGCGTAACAAATGCGTTTGTGATGTTGTTTTTGTTGGTGGCGCTTGGCAAGGTTGGTGCTCTAACGGGTCTGCCGCTAAATGTTGTGGCTATTGTTGTTGTGAGCGGAGTCATTGGTTTAGGTATAGGCGATACATTGTACTTGCTTGGTTTGAAATCTGTAGGTGTCTCGGTTGCAGTTCCTTTAGCTGCCACTTATCCTTTGTTTAGTCTGGTCTGGGCGACGGTTTTGTTAGGTGAACCGGTTACGGCTCTGGCAATTGCTGGTGTTGTTCTAATTTTGGTCGGGATTTGGCTTTTGAGTCGCGACAAAAATGGGCAAGCCGCTTTGTCCAAAGGTCGTTTTGCACTTACGGGTGTAGCGGTTTCTTTGACAACAGCGTTTGTGTGGTCCGTAAGTATTACTTTGATGAATGTAGCTGTGACGATGCCTGGGGTAAATTCGATCGATGCGAATTATGCAATTATTACGACGAGGATTGCTGCCATGGCTTTGATTTTGCTTTTGTTGGCTCCTGTGATTGATCGGAACCGCGGATTTTTGAAAATGAAACGTAAAACAATATTACTTCTCTGCTTGGGTGGTCTTGTCGCCAATGCAATTGGATGGTTGCTTATGAATTACAGTTTCCTAAACATTCTAGAAGCACAAGCCGTGCCAATAAGTTCGACGACGCCGCTGTTTAGTGCTTTGGCTGGTTTCGTTTTGTTCCGAGAGAAGGTGACTGTAAACCGGGTGTTCGGTGCCGTAATTATCGTTGCGGGTGTTGCCTTGATATTCTTGGTTTAAGGAATGATTTCTATGATTCAAGCTATGGAATTGATTATTTGATATGAACGAGGTAACGTCGAATGTCAAAGGATAGGTTTTTTGGTGAAAGTAAATCTGAGAATAGCGTTAGGGTCCGAAAGTTCAAAAAAGAAGATTTGAATCAAGTTAAGAATCTTATTGATAGAACCATAAATGCAAACTACAGTCATTACCCCATCGAGTTTATAGATTATTGGAAGAATAATCTTCATTCAAAAGCAAGTATCCTCAGGGACTCCGTTTGTGGTTTTATCTTGGTTGCGATATTGAATGAAAAAATTGTGGGTACAGGTACATTGGTTGATGGCGAAATATCACGAGTATTTGTTGATCCACTTTATCAGCGGAAAGGCATGGGTAAACTTGTTATGACCACTCTTGAAAAAGAAGCGATGAAAAACGGGGCCGACGAAATCCGTTTAACTTCAACCGCCGTGTCAAAACAATTCTACGATGCTTTAGGATTCTCAACATTAGAAGGGAAAGTTTTTTCGAAAGAAAATTCGCAAAAGATCGGCTATTTCCAAATGTCAAAGAACGTATCAGGAGAATGTTGAACGATCGTTCGGTCTTGCTGTATTTATCTGCTTAACTTTTTGCTCGATTTGAGTGTCTTGTAGGCGCTTTCTATTACTTGGCTAAGTCCGAAGTCCATATTCTCGCTTGTCCTTTTGATTGCTAATTCGAACGATGTATCGAACTCTTTTCTCCCAGTTCCGGTTGGGAGAATATTGTTAGCCAACGTCTTGGCTTCATCGAGGGCATCTGCTTTGAATGTTGAGTAATCTGGAAGTTCTCTTTTGATTTCGTATTTTCTTCTTATTGACCTAGAAGCTTCCCTCAGGGTATCTTCAATAAGGCTGTGGATACTTCTCATTTTATTCTTATTCGGTATGTCGATGTTTGAACTTAAAGCTTCTCAAGAAATGAGTGTGGTTTAACCGACCAAAAGGAACAAAAAAGCGTAGACTTTCTCGAAATTATACTTCTTTTTCTCTTGAACCAAAAAACGGCGAAAACGCCAGAAGCAATAATTGCTATAGCTATTCCCGCATTTAGCAATATGCCTACTCTCATCAGAATGGGTTCTGGAGGAGGCGGAGGCGCCATTTCAGGATACATCGCGAAACTGATGGTTTGAGACGATCCTTTGTTTTCAGCAGGGTCTCCGGCGTAAATTGTCAATGTGTGATTTCCATCTAGTAAATTTGTTAATGTTGTGTTTCCATTGACAAGCGTTGCTTGTTGTCCGTCGAGGCTGTAAGCCATCCACGACACCGGTTTGTTGACTGTGAATCTTACTAAGATAGCGGTTGTGTTGTAGTCGCTATTATTTGGAGATAGGAGTTCAATTTCTGGGGGTAAGTTCACAACAAAATTGATTGTTCCAGAACTGGTGGTGCTTCCTGTTGGAACTTGTGCATAGACTTGCAAGTTTTGTTTTCCGTCGATGAGGTTGGTTAGTGTTGTATTACCATTTATGGTGACATTCGTTTCTTGGTTTAGGCTGTAGGCCATCCATGATACATTTTCGTCAACTGTGAAAATCAATGGAATCCTGTTGTCGTTGTAGGTTATGTTTTCAGGGGACAAGAGACTGATTTTTGGGGGTGCATTTATGGTGAAGCTGATGTTTTCGGATGATCCTTGTACTTGGTTACTATATCTGCCGTTAAAGAAAGCTGGAGCGAAAACACATATGCCTGATGCCGCTGCGCTTATGTTATGTACCCCATCAGATAAGTTCGTTAGGTTTACTGAAAAGACCAATGGTGACGTTGACCACCAATCATCAAGGTTAAACGTAGATAACCGATTTGTTTGTCCATCTATGCTGTAGGCTACATTGTTGACTAGACCTTCGTATTCGGCGTAGCCATTGAATGTGGCATTTTTCCATGAGAGCGGCTTTGTCACAGTCAAATTAAAGGCGATACTGTGGGTTTCGAAGGTTTGATCTTGAGATAAAGAAATTGAGACAGTGAAATTATCCTTATCATAGGGAATTACGAGAGGCGGAGTGATCTGGCGGGGAATATTTGGTGCTGCCGCGTAGACTGATATTGTTCCCACTCTTGCTACTAGCGAAAACAATAGGACCAATGCTATTAGCAAAAGCAAACTTTGATTATTAGCCACAATTCTCACTGAACAATGTTTCTTTTTATGCTTTTCCAAAAAGCGCTAAATCTGACTTCGCGATTTCGGAAAGCAGATTTAATCAGATAATTGGCTAGATAATCTGTTCTTACATTTTCCTACAAAAAGAGTCATAGTTTTATGTTCTAAGATTAGACTTGAAATATCGCTGCCTTGGATGCAGATACAGTTTTATACCTCTTGCGTAGATGAAAAGCGCAGCGTTGAAGAGTGAGCATTTATGTCTGCTGTTTCTCCAAGCATTAGGGAAGTTTTGGCTCGAAGAATCGCGGGTGAAATTATTTTTTCTAGCAAACCAGGGTCGACTATGCGTAAATGGCGTGAACTTTTCGCCGTTTCCCAAAGTAGCCTTAGTGAGAAAATGCTGCTTAGCTCTTCAGCAGTCATCAGCGACTATGAAAGTGGTAGGCGGAAAAGTCCTGGCGCTAAATTCATCCGGCGCTTCGTTTTATCCCTCTTACGTATTGATGAAGAGAAAGGCAGCCGTTTCATACGCGAGTTTGCCAAGTTGACAAGTTCTCCTACGATGGCGATTGTGGATTTGCGTGAGTTTCCGATTCCCGTGCGTATAGAATATTTGTGCAAAGCCATCAGCGGTGAATTGCTGGGTTCAGTAGATAAGTTCGTGAAGGAAGTCAACGGCTACACAGTGGTCGACAGTCGAAAAGCGGTCGAGGCGCTTTCTGGATTGGAGTATTCTCAGCTTTTTGGAGCAACAACGGAGCGGGCTTTGGTTTTCACAAATGTGGACAGCCCCGCCTTGGCAATGATGCTGGTTCGCGTTAGCCATCTAAAGCCAAGGGTTGTTGTGTTTCACCGGGTAAAGCCCGACGAAGAAGCCATAAAGCTAGCAGAGTACGAGCAGATCCCGCTAATCTATTCAACATCGCCAAGTTTGGAGCAGCTTGTGAAGTCGCTTCGAAAACTCTACCGAATAGCATTGAGAATAAAGCTCGGGAGACACGTTAAACCTCCACCTAAAATAAGCGCTTAAGCTCTTCCATTCAAACAATTTAGAAGAGCGAGTTCTTCCTCCGTAATTCCAGCTTTGCGAAGTTTAGTGACGCAGTTTTGAAACTGCTTTTCAGTCATCTTTACACTTTGTGTCATTTTATTTTGCTCGTCTATAAAATAATAGGTTGCTTTAGATTTTTTTCCTTTCTTTAGCACATTTTGCATTCGCTTGAATCTGGTGAGTGGCTCGCAGTCTTTGCTTTCCATGCCGAAAGTCGTTTTGGGGAAAACACGGCATCCTTCGGGTCTTATTCTGTATATGGAACAGGAATTATTTTTTAGAAACAGGCATTTGTTTTGTGAAATATATTCGTCGTATTTCGCTTCATTTTGTTCCAATATCTTGCTCAACTTTTCATAATGATCCTTGAGTCTGGCATAAATCTCCGGAAAATCTCCTTCTTTTGCATTGATTTTCCCTGCGGATAAGAAATCTTCCAATTTGCAACAGTTCCCGCAACCGGTGCACAAGAAGGGCAGATTAATTGACCAATCTTTTTTGGATAAGAATTCTAAATGCAGATAAAATGTGTCAACCATACTTGTCCTCGGCAGAATTAGAGCAGTCTTTCCTCTTTCAATCTTTTTCTTATATTTTCGTTTATTAACTTTTTTATATATTGAAGTTTGTGATAATGGTCAAAGCTTGAATTTTTTGGTTGCTTCCTTGAATCAGTTTAGGCATTTCGCGAAATGCCTATAAGCGATGGCATCTTTTCTAATCGGAACAAACTTGAGGCGGATTCAAAAATACGGCAGGCAATCAGGTCGATGAACAAAAAACTCGCCCAATGCTCAGTGCTGAGGAGCTTCTAAGCCTTCCTTCTGATGAGCTTCTCGTTCGTCTAAACACTTCATCAGCAGGTCTTAGTTCTGAAGAAGCACAAAACCGCCTTGAAGTTTATGGCCGCAATGAATTTGCCCGGAAAAAGAAACGCGCCGCCATTTTAGATTTTCTCGCGCGTTTCAAAAGTCCACTTGTTATAATATTAATATTCGCAGGAGCAATTTCTGCAGTCCTTGGATCATATGCTAGCGTAATAGTAATCTACACAATGGTTTTTCTGAGCGTTTCTTTGGCGCACTATCAGGAAGCTAACGCCTCAAAAGCAGCCGAACTTCTAAGAGAAAAAGTTGCCACTTCTGCAACGGTCCTAAGAGACAATGTCAAACAGGAAATAAAACTTCCATTCATAGTTCCCGGCGACATAATTTTTCTTTCAGCGGGTGATATTACCCCTGCAGACGCTCGAGCTATCGATGCCAAAGATACGTTTGTAAATCAATCTGCCTTAACAGGTGAGTCATTTCCAGTTGAGAAAACGCCTAAACCCTTGAAAGGCAAAGAAGCATCGATCACTGAATGGACTAACTACTTCTTTATGGGCACCTCAATTGTCAGCGGATCAGCAACGGCAGTCGTTGTGAGGACTGGCGGCTCAACAGAATACGGGAAAATTGCCCAAAAACTTGTAGAAAAAGCTCCTGAAACCGAATTTGAAAGGGGCATCAAAAAGTTTGGTTTCCTCATTATGCAAGTAACCATAGTGCTTGTGCTGTTTGTTTTCTTGATAAACGCGCTTCTCCATCCTAATGCCCAAGGTATTTTGACTGCTCTGCTTTTCGCTGTTGCCCTTGCGGTTGGGTTGACACCTGAACTTTTGCCGATGATAATTACTATTAACCTTTCGAAGGGCGCCATGGCTATGTCCAAGAAAGGCGTCATCGTAAAACGCCTGTCATCAATTGAAACCTTTGGCAGCATGAACGTTTTATGCACAGACAAAACGGGTACACTGACGGAGAACCTGATAAAACTCGTATTGCACATAGATATGGAAGGAAAAGATGACGAGAAAGTTCTGTTGTACTCCTATCTTAATAGCCATTTTCAGACGGGATTGAAAAGTCCGCTTGACGACGCCATCCTCAAGCACGAAGAAATTGACATATCCATGTTCCAGAAGATCGATGAAGTGCCCTTTGACTTTGTGCGTAGACGTGTTTCAGTTGTTGTTGAAAAGGAAAAGGAAAGATTCTTTATCGCGAAGGGTGCTCCGGAAGAAATTCTCAAAGTTTGCTCTTATTGCGAGCTGGAAGGGGTCATCTCAGACCTTTCTGAAGGAACACGTCTAAAGATTGAGCAGAAGTATCTTGATTTAAGTGCTGAAGGGCTTAGAGTTTTAGGAGTTGCCCGCAAGAAGCTCAAGGAAGAAAAAGCTGTTTACTCTATCAATGATGAGCGCGAAATGACCTTTTTGGGCTTTGTAGCGTTCCTTGATCCACCAAAAGAAACAGCCAAACAGTCCCTGGAGCTGCTCAACAAAGCAAAAGTAGAACTGAAAATCCTAACGGGCGACAATGAACTTGTCACAAAAAAGGTTTGCGCCGAATTAGGATTTGAAGTAAAAGGCGTGGTTCTTGGAAATGATATTTCCAAGATGTCTGATGAAACGCTTTCGGCTGTTGTTGAAGAAGCAAACGTGTTTGCAAGGGTTACTCCTGCCCAAAAGGACCGAATAATTAATCTCTTGAAGAACAATGGACATGTTGTCGGCTTCATGGGCGATGGCATTAATGATGCTCCCTCACTCAAGACTTCGGACGTTGGCGTGTCTGTTAATAATGCAGTGGATGTTGCAAGAGAATCCGCTGATATTATTTTGCTGAAGAACGATTTGACCGTTTTGGGCGAAGGTGTGCTTGAAGGGCGAAAAACCTTCGGGAACACTATGAAGTACATTATGATGGGTGTTAGCTCGAACTTTGGCAACATGTTTAGTGCGGCTGGGGGTTCCGTTTTCTTGCCGTTCTTGCCAATGTTGCCAATTCAAATTCTTCTTAACAATCTCCTTTACGACACTTCGCAAACTGTCATGACAACTGACAACGTGGATCCGGAATACATTGAAAAGCCTAAGAGGTGGGATATTTCTTTCATTAGAAGGTTCATGATTATTATAGGTCCTGTTAGCTCTCTCTTTGATTTCACGACCTTCTTCGTGATGCTGTTTCTTTTCAATGCTTGGAATAACGCGGCTTTGTTCCAGACTGCTTGGTTCATTGAGTCTCTTTGTTCACAAACGCTTGTAGTCCTTATTATCAGGACTAGGCGAGTTCCTTTCTACAAGAGCAAGCCGAGTAAATATCTAGCCATAATGCTCTTGAGCGTCATCAGCTTTGCTATAATAGTACCTTACACGCCAGTAGGCTCATTTTTCGGGTTCGTGCCCCCTCCACCTGCATTCTTTTTAGCTTTGGCTGGAATTCTAGGTGCCTATGCGGTGCTTGCTGAAACGGTCAAAAAATGGTTCTACAAACGCTATGGTAACCGCGTAGAGCAAGTTTTAGTGCCGAAAAGAAAGACTATTTACTCAAGCAGAAATGCAAAATTCATGAAAGATATGATTGCAATGATAAGTCTGCGGTTTGAGGACGAATTTTCGGTAGACTCGTTAACTGAAGACCTAAAAGATGTTCTCACATATCCAGTCAACTTAGAGCAGATGATTCGAAACTTGCAACATTTGAGACGCACAGGCTTAGTCAGCATCGACTGGCAAAAAAGAACAATAAAACGCGAAAAGCCACTCAAAGAATACGTAAGAAAGAATGTAATTGATGACAAGACCTGGTCGGCAGTTGTAGAAGATTGGAGAAAAATTAACTCTGCATTACAGCAGAAACGGCATAATGCAAACGCCGAATATCAAGAGCTACTAATCCAAAAATAGTCCCTCTTTTCTAAACTGTGAGATTAAAGAAAATTTAACTATTTTTCTTCTCTTTTCTTCGAGTCTTTCTTGCCAGATAAATAACTGATCCTATTACAAGGAAGGCGATTCCAGTTGCCCATGCTATTGGCGCAACAACTAGGACAATAGCCAATAATACAAGACATGTGCTCAGCCCTAAAATAGGGACAAATCTCGGGTACAATCGATTCTCAATCTTTAACCTGAAAGCTGCGAAGTTTGCAAATACGTACCAGAAAAGGAGTGCGAAAGTGCTAACGGCCACCACGCTTGTCAAATCCACTAACAGAACAAGCAGAATCATTGCCGCTCCAATCGCCAAAACAGAAATGTAAGGCGTGCAGTAACTTGGGTGCAACTTGCTTAGTGCTTTAGGCAAATCGCCTCTTCTAGCCATAGAAAAAGCCATCCGTGAAACGCCCAAAATTCCCGTAAGCAAAACACTCGCTGTAGCAACTAACCCCCCTATAGAAACGATTTGTACAGCTAAGGGAACTCCTGAGGCACCAATTGCACTCGTCAACGGACTAGTGGACTGTGCCAAAATATTCGGTTTCACAAGACCAACGGCGACAATCCCTACTAGAATGTAGACCGCCGTGGATATTCCCAACGACAATAAAACCGCCCTGGGCACATTTCGCCTTGCGTCTTTAACCTCTTCAGCAACTATGGTTGCTCTTGCAAAACCTCCATAGGCAAAAAAGATAAAAAAGGCCCCAAAAAACACGCCTGAACTAAGAGGTGTAAATGGCGCAAAATTCTCAGTCTTAAAAAATAGTAGGCCAAAAACTACAAAAAAAGCCAGTATCAACAACTTGGTCGCCACTAACACATTATTCAGCGTTGCAGATCCTCGAACACCAAAAAAATTCAACGCTGTGAATGCTAAACAAGCCGCAGCTGCAATTACATTCGCTGGTAAAATGGGAATTGCTGCGTGGAAATAATAACCAAAACCTAAAGAGACGGCAGCTCCACCAAAAGTGTTACTTATTATCCACATCCAGCCTGACAAGAAGCCTGCAAAGGGCGAAACCAGCTGACGAGTATATTCATAAGAGCTTCCTTCTATTGGTTGCCAAGTTGACAATTCAGTAAAACTTAAAGCTGTTAACAAAGCGATGATAGCCGCGATCCCCATGGAAATCAAAAGAGCTGAACCTGCATAACCCGCAACGATGCCAGTTACTACGAAGATGCCGCCACCTATAATTGCACCAACATTTATCGCTGTGGTAGACCACAAACCCAGAGTTGGCTTCAGTCTTTTCAGATCTGGCTTGTCTTCCATGTAATCACGTTGAGGGCTTTGCCTAAAGTCGTTCAAATTACACCTTTAAAGGTATGTTTTTGCGTAAACTTTGATGTTTCTATATTTGCGATAAAGATGTAGCTTCAACATTTACCCGCTTCGTTGACTGAACCAAACAGCACCCTTTTGGAAGAACAAAAACAATGTTTTCCAGGTGCCGTTTTTGTTCTTCTCGTTTATTGATGCTTGTGTTATGTATCGTGGTTCAGACGAAAAGTAAATTTCCCATTTTTTCACTTATTCAAGGAATCTGAGGACATCAATTTCAGATATCCTTCAACGAATTTGCTTGATTCTGAAAGAGATCTTTTAAGCAACATTAGTTTTAATTAAGTATTGGCGGGAATTTTTGCGAGTCGTTCTCATTTAGGAATTGTTGGAGTTCTTGGTATTTTTGGAGATATGTTTTTCCTCTTTGAGTTGTTTTGAACATATTTTTGGTTTCTGGCTCTTTTTGGAGGAGGTTTTTTTGTTGGAGTTGTGTTAGGTATTTTTTGAATGAGGTGTAGCTGGTGTTTGTTTTGTACATGATGCGGGTTTTGTTTTGTGGGTTTTGGCAGATTTGAAGCATCTTGGCGTAGATTTCGTATGTTGTTCTTTTGGATTCCGCAAGTGTAGAATCGATAGTTGGTTTTTTTGTTGTGGTTTTGTGTTTGTTTTTTGGTTTCGACGTTATCCTACTTCTCTCCTTGTGCTTCCGCATGTTGTGCATCTGAAGAAGGTGAGTGTTGATCGGGTTGTTTCTCCTCCAACTGCGATGGTCCAGGTTTCGCTTTTGTTTTTGCCGCATTTCGCGCAAGGAACATTCACCGTTGGGTTGGGCCTAAGAATCGCTTCTTCTTGTTTGCCTATGACGGCGATTTCGCCTGATTGGCCTTGGTGAAAGTTAGTTTTTTGTTTCGCTTCTGACTGCTTGATTGTTTTTTGGTATTTGCATTTTGGGCATTTGAGTGCGGGGGCACTCTTGTTGGCTACCTTAAGCAGCGCCCCGCACTCTGGGCAAAAGTTCACCTTAGGCACCTCTTTTGGAGTTTTTAGGTTTTGGTTGGGTTTTTAGGGCGTTTTGGGGTGAACTTCCCCGCGTTTTCCTCTCTCTCCCAGTTCTTCGATGGATGGTTTAACCTAAATGCTGTGTTTGGGTGGTGTTGCTGTTTTATATAGTGGAGGTAGTCTCATTAGTTACAGACTGGTAAAACTGTTTTGAAGAAAGGGAGAATCCTGTATGAGTCAAAGACGCATATTGGAAACAATTGTTGGTTTAGGTTTTTCCGAGAAAGACGCTGAGGTATATGTTTTTTTAGCCAAGAAGGGTTCGCGGAAAGCTCGCGACATAATGACAACTTTGAAAATGAACAAGGCACAGCTGTATAGGAGTCTAAGAAGCCTTCAGAGTCGGGGGTTGGTTGATTCAACTCTTGAGTGTCCTGCTCGATTTAGTGCTGTTTCCTTTGACAAAGTCTTGGATTTGTTCATTAAGGCTAAGAAGGATGAAGCCCGTGGTGTAGAAGAAAGCAGAGATTCTACCTTGGCTTTATGGAATTCGATGGTAATTTCTGAATCTTCTGCTTTTCCTGACAGATTTATGGTTGTTGAAGGGAGCAGTTACATTTTTTCGAAAATAAAGCAGATGATTGGAGCAGCCAAAAAGGAGATCTTAGTTTCAACCAGCGGTTTAGGTATTGTTCGTGCTGAAGGTGCAGACATATTTCAGAGTCTAATTGATCAAAAGGTCTCTTTTAGAATCTTGACGAACGTTTCTCCGCGAAATCTCTTAGCGATCAAGAGGGCCACCGCAGAGATGAAGACATGCCAAAGTTCTTGCAGTGGTCGACATATTGATTTGGATGAGAAAGTTTTTCCAATGTTCGTGTTGAAGGATGACGATGAGGTTGTGTTTTTCATTTCTTCTCAGTCTGAGGAGTCGACAGAGGCTCAAGCACCTGCAGGTTTATGGACTAACAATACTGCTCTTGTCAGGGCATTTCGGACGTTTTTTGAGCAGATGTGGGTTGACGCGATTGATTTCGAGAGAAAACTGGATGAGTTAGAGAATGGGCACGCTCTCCCGGAGACGGTTTTGATACGTGACGCAGAAAATGCACAACAACGTTTTTTGGATTTGGTTAATTCCGCAAGTGAAGAAGTAATTATTATGACTTCTTCAAAGGGGCTAATCAAGGTTTTAGATAACCCTTCAATGCTCGAAAATTGGCGGAAACGGAAAGTCTCAGTTCGAATTATGGCTCCGATTACTAGTGAGAATTTTGCTTTTGCGCAGGCATTAGCGAAATTTTGCAAAATTCGCCAGATATCAGTTAGCTACCTGAGTGTCGCAATTGTAGACGGAAAGCATCTGTTTAATTTTAGAACACCTCTTCAAGAAGAAGATCCTTATGAATTAATGAATTATTTTGGGAGTTCGTTTTACACTAATGACCCTGAGTATGTGCGGGGTCGCGTAAAACTCTTAAATGATGTTTGGAAGAATTCGCCCGATTTACCCTCTTAGGTATTCTGTGGATTTTTCTTTTGGGAAGATATTGGCGAACAGGGATGCTTCTTTCGAACGGATGAGGGATCAGTTTTTCCAACCCATTCGTGCCAATCAAAATTCTGGCATAATTGGTGGAGTTGACTAAATGGTGAAGTCAACTTCGCAAAAGAATACTTATTGTTACCTGTGTTATACGAGCAACTGTAAAACGGAACCAGGGGAAAATAAGATGGCTAGAAACTCAATAATCGAACAAATATTCAGGGAAATGCGAAGCATGTCCAACCACCTTGATGACATCGAAAAAAGCTTTACAAATAGGAAGGCGCAGCCTTTAAAACTCGAAAGCTCAGAATTGCTTGCTCTTCCTGATCATTTAAGGTCAACCTACATGACTGTAGCTTCCAAAGGGGAGTCAAGCGCAACCTTAGTGTCAAACAAGACCGGTCGAACAAGAGCAATAGAGAGCACATATCTCAACAAGTTAGCTCTTATGGGCTGGCTGAGCAAACGCAGAGACTCAAAAACAATCTATTTCAGCGCAATCTAACAAGACCAATAGGTTTGGGGAACAATAATAAGAATGCAACAAACCGCAAAAGAGCGGGTGGTCTAAAAAGTACGTGTCTCCCAAAGCCTCAAAAGGGTAACGCCAAACTGCGATAACCCATTTAAACGGCTAATTCTATCGTCAAAAGATGGGTGAGTCAGCATTCCAATGATTCCCCTAACTCTTCCAGACAGCGCAAAACATTTGACAGGAATACAAAGAGCCTTAATTTTTGCTAAAACATTTGCAAGATGCGCAGGTTCAACTAAATACAACGCCGCGTTCCTGTCTGCCTCAAACTCAATTTTTCTCTCAAGACTCCTAATCAGTAAAGGAATTGAAACACCCCACCCCAAAGCAAACCCAACCGACAGCCGAATTATCAATACAGAAGGAAACAATATGCAAAACACCAAAGGAACCAAACCGCAAGCAAGCCAGGCACTCTCAAGAATAAGATTTCTGAAACTTGACGTACGTGACCCCTTTTTAAGGTCCATTAAGTGCCCTATTTCGTGAGCAATTGCCGCTTCAACATCGCTATCCTCAAACTTGCTTTGGGACCAAAGTGACAAAAGATTTTCACCTACAATTATGCGAAATGAAAAAACATTGACACTGGCAAACCGTTCATTTTTGGAAACTATTAATCCCGGAACTCTACGTAATCCCGCTTTTTCAGAGAGTCTTGAGATCATCGAATTCAACTTGGCAACTTGTTGAATGTTAAAATCAGAATATAGGTCCGAAGGGTTAAGCGTAATTAGCAATCAACTCCGAATCTCCTCTGTTTAGAGCTTCAAACAAACTTATGATTTAAGGTTTATTTCGTAAAAGAAAATCTCTCAAATGGGATTGAAAACGGTAATGATATTTGCAAAACTTGTAACAGGTAACTGTTTCAAGAAGAGATCTGGTAGGAGAACTTTTGTTCAGAAAACTAAAACGAGATAGTCAAGGATACTTTTGTTTATCTTTTGTTTCCCAGAATTCTCTTGTGCGTAGGTACTGTATTTTGGCTTTTAGCAAATCCATGTAGAACTCGTCTTCGGTTGGATGCATTTTTCCCAAGATCCTTGATGCTGTTTCGGCTCCTACTCCTTTCACCTGCAGTGCTCTCACTGCTTGTTTGCCATAGCTCAAAATCAAATCCGCTTTGCGCCTAGCCTGCGTTAGCTCCTTAAGTTCGTCTGGGTTGAGATCTTTGCCTTGGCGGCGCTTCAATAAATCCTCTTTCAATTGGGTAACGTCTTGGCTAGGATAAAGCATCGTCAGCAATCTCGATTTACAGTTTTCACATTGCGGTTCATCAAGCAAATCTTTGACTCTAATCTGACTTGTCCATGTTCCACAATTCATGCACAAAAGAATCGCCATTCTCGCCTCGATGGAATTCTTCATTTTGTCGATATTACTTAAAATGACTCTTTCAGGCGCCATCAACTCTGAAATATCAGCGTATTGCGCCAAAATATGATAAGCCAAAGGTGTAGGTTTCTCGACGCGAACTAGAGTGCTTACCTGAATCTTTCCTTCTTTTATTTCACGCGTGATTTGTTTTACTTTCTCTACATCTGCTTTCTCCAGCATACCTTCACGCAATGTTTCGTCATAAATCGGTGAATTCTCAAATGCCGCTTTTAGATTAGCCATTCGTTCGTGACTCATGGTTTTTCCTCGCGGAATGGCACCGAAACGTTCGGCTACAGCTTTCATTTTGGAAGCAAATGGAAACTTTGATTTAACGTACTTCTGGAAAGCCTCATCTACTGCCTTTTCAGTCAGATTAAGGAGCAATTCAGGCATTTCCTCAACTTGCTGCACCGATAGTTTGCGTGGAGTTTCAACAAGAATGCGATAACCATCGGCCCACCAACCCGTAATTATTTCTCTTTCCGAAAGCAAAGAGTCAAAAACGCCACCTAAAGTCCTATTCACAATTTCTCCGAAACAAGCGTGAATCACGAGGTACCTATCAAAAGCTTCGAAAACAATGTGGTTCTGAGTAGGCAACGGAGCACCTTCTCTAAGTTGCTCATCAATTTCGCGAACACTATCAATCAGGGTTGATTTGTCAGTTTTCATTTCTTCAGAAAGTTTCTCCGCTACCGCTTCAGGGCTCAAATTTTCTTTAAGCATAATCCCAATTTTCTCTCGTGCCACACCAGTCTGCTGCGCCAAATCAAAAGGAACAGGTAAAATTTCTCCATCCCAACCTGGGATTGCCGCAAAAGGATCTTCAGCGGGAATAACATGTACCTTTCCTGTTTCTTCTTCAATCTGAACTATGCGCCAAACTTTCCCCCGCATGATAAAATGCAAGCCAATCCTTGCATGCAATGCCATGAATTCGTCACCTAAAGTGCCGATTCTTCTGTCGCTAAGCACGTTTATGACGGGGTAGCGTCTTTCGTCGGGAATCATGGATAGATTGCCGTAGTAGTATTCGCGGGTTCTACCTGTTTTCCTCAAAACTTTGCCTTCTTCTTCAAAGCGTATTTTGTTGAGGCTGTCTAAAAAGCGTATCACGTTTAGAAGAGTTCTCTTGTCAAGTTTACGGTAAGGGTAAGCTCTCTTAACAAATCTTAGAAATTCATTGAGTCCAATGCTTTCTCTATCCATTAGAATTCCGGCAATCTGGTGTGCTAGCACATCCAAAGCGTTTTCATGAAATAACACGGGCTCAATTTTGTTGTTAATTGCATTCTTAATTGCTGCGATTGATTCTAGGGTGTCATCAGGGTATAAGGTAATTATGATGCCTTCTGAACTACGTTTGAGGCTATGTCCACTTCTTCCAACCCGCTGAATTAAACTACTGACTTGTCTCGGAGACATATATTGAACTGTTAGGTCAACATTGCCTATGTCTATGCCTAACTCAAGTGTGCTTGTGCAAATAATTGCTCTTATTTCACCAGCTTTGAACTGATCTTCTACGCTTATTCGTTCCTCTTTTGAGAGAGAGCCATGATGAACCGCAACATCTGAGCGGTTGAGTTGACCGAATCTGTGGCCAAGCATTTCGGCAATTGTTCGACTGTTAACGAATATCAATGTAGATTTGTGTGTATCAATTAGTTCTGTCAACCGGCGTATTCTGGCTGCTGCTTCGGGACTAGTTTCGAGTTTTCCGGCTAGTTCGTAGTCGGTTTCTGTAGGAACTGGGAATTCCACGTGATATTGGTAGTTCTTCGTGGTAATCGCTTGAACAATAGTGATTTCCCTCTTAGTTCCCGCAATGAACTTTGCAACCTCTTCGGGGTTACCTACTGTTGCGGACAAGCCGATTCTTTGAAACTCCTTTTCTGTCACCTCAAAGAGGCGTTCGAGCGCAATAGTAAGTTGTGCTCCTCTCTTGCTTTCTGCCAAATCGTGAACTTCATCAATAATTACATATTCTACGCTCGCGAGATGTTTGCGCATCTGAGAACCGGGAAGAATAGCCTGAAGTGTTTCGGGTGTAGTGACTAACATTTGGGGTGGCTTAATGGCTTGTTTTCGGCGAACTTTCATTTCTGTGTCGCCGTGTCGAACTTCCACTGAAATCCCCAGTCGTTGGCTCCAGAAAGTAAGTCGCTTAAGCATGTCGCGATTAAGCGCCCGCAAAGGTGTTATGTAGATTACTTGAATTCCTTTTGTTTCTTCTTCTTTCTTTTCTAGAAGCTTAGAGAAAACTGGGAGAAGGACAGCCTCAGTTTTTCCCGTTCCTGTAGGGGCGATCAGAAGAACGTTTTTGCCTGAAAGAATATGGGGAAAAGCCATTTTTTGAGGTAGTGTTGGCTCCGTAAATCCTGTCTCTGCTAAAGCAGTCTGTACAGGTTTTTCTAGTAATTGAAAAACAGAATTTGCCTTTTCTTGGGGCGTTTCTTTGTCCACTTAGGTCACAATTATTGCTATTTGTTTGATAAATATAGAATGAAAAAGAGGTAATGGATTTTCAGTGTTTCCAGGTAGTTATTATCCATTTTATGTTTTCGAATCCGTACTTTTCCAACAGTGGATCCATGAAGTTTGGTACAAAGTCGTCTTTTATTTCCCCAAAAACTACTGTGTCGCCAGCTTTGTAAACGAGTGCTACGTTTGTTAATTCTTTGAGTTCTTCATATTTTCCTTTGATTTCCCAGTATTCCTCTTCGCCTTTCCCTTGCTCGATTACCCAGCTGTATTTGCCTTTTGGATGAGCGTCTTCAAAAATGTTGTAGGCGCACACTGTTTCTCCCACTGTTTTTGGCGAATCATTCGTCTTAACGTAAAACCACATTGTCATAAACTAAACCCAAGATAATTCTGCTCAACTAATGCTTATTTGCTTTTAGTTTTCAGGGTAGAGATTTCTTTGCTTCATGAAGAAATCTCAGAACCTCAGATAAATCAGAAGAATTGGAAAATAACTTCAAGTTTTTTTCTCTTAAAGTTGGGTTTCAACCTATAGCAATAAAGCCTAAACACCATTGCAAATCTTGATTCTGGCGTAAGCTTTTATTCTGAAAGTGACTATTCACCCAAGATCAATATGACTAGAAAGGCGATCCTGTTAACTTCAACTTTTATTCTTATAACTCTTGGAACATTACTGGTAACTGCCCCCTACGCGAATGCTGCTCCAGCTTCAACATGGGAAAAAACCTTCGGGGGACCAGTTGCAGATAGAGCATATTCCTTAGTAAAAACTACCGATGGGGGCTACGCAATAGTTGGAACTACCAACTCTTTTGGATCAGGACTAATTAACGCGTATCTTGTTAAGACAGACTCTGACGGTAATCTTCAGTGGAATCAAACCTACAGCGGCGTAGGTCAATCAATTGCAGAATCCGTAGTTCAAACTAGCGACGAAGGCTACGCCTTTGCAGGCTATACCTATTCAATGGCTGAAGGCGCTGGAGGATTGTATACTTGGTTAGCCAAGACTGATTACAGTGGTAGCTTGCAGTGGAATCAAACTTACAATCTTTTGGGAACTGCAATTGCTTATACTGTGATCCAAACGATTGACCATGGCTACGCATTAGCGGGTGGATACAACACTCCTTCAGGCGGAGTGGAAGGATGGGCTTCAAAGACCGATTCAAATGGCAACTTGCAGTGGAACAAGACATATGGAAACGCCGGATACGACCAGATCAATACGATAATCCAAGAAAGTGATGAAAGCTATGTATTAGCGGGAAGTACTTCAACCTCGGCTTCTGGTCCAAGCAGTCTATGGCTCATCAAGACGGATTTTTCTGGAAATGTCCAATGGAACCAAACTTACACTGGTTCCAACACCGAAATCCTGAGTAACATGGTAAAGACCGCAGACGGAGGATTTGCGTTAATTGGATGGTCCCAAGTAACCGGATCAAGCACAGTAGACTTCTTGCTAGTTAAGACGGATTCTTCAGGAGTCAAACAATGGAGCAAGACTTACGAAGGCCAAAATGTTTCCCAAGCCCTCTTTGGAATTCAAACAAATGACGATGGCTATGCTCTAACGGGCGTTACAAATTCTTCCAACATAGCGTTCGCAAAAGCTTGGCTAGTCAAAGTAGATTCTCAAGGAAACGCACAATGGAACCAAACATATGGCGGTTCTGGCCAAAATGCGGCGACATCTATTGTTCAAGCAAATGACGGGGGTTACGTGCTTGGAGGATTTACAAACTCGACAGGCGCTGGAGCAGAAGATTTCTGGTTAGTGAAAACCGACGCAAGTGGAACAGTTCCAGAGTTTTCAGCGATTTACCTGCTACCGCTGGCTGCAGTTGGGCTAGTACCAATTATTCTGACCAGAAGGAAAAAGGCTTCGCAAAGAAAGCCTTAACAATTTTTTCTTTTTAAACTCAATGGTCTCGATAATAAGCTAACATAGTTATCTGCTAGATAATTTTGTAGTTCTTTTTGGAGTTCGTGATAAAAAATGATTGGGCTTCAAGTAAATTAGAAAATTAAATACGTCTCAAATATTCCAGGCCAGCTTTGTAACCAGTTACGAGAGCCTCGCCAGAAGCCTTCAGAATGTTATACGACAACCCTTGAGAAAACCACGGGTTGCCATTGACCGAAATCCTGGCGTTCGCCCTGACCCTGGATTTGGTGCCCTTGCTTATGTCAACGACGTCCACATAGAAGTCGGTGAGCTCCATGTCGCTTATTTCGGGATGAGTCTTCCTTAGGCATCTTCTCAATGCTTTATCGAAAGAATTGACTGGACCTTTTCCGAATTCAACGAAGGCCTCTTTCTCTGCACCAATGTCCATAGCAACAAGTCCATATGAAACCGGGCGTTCCTTTCCTTCCCAAGCTGAAGCTATCTCGCATGAGGTAACATTGAAAGGGTCTACCCAATCGCTTTTTGATTCAAGCATCATGATGTATAGGTTCGCGTCTGCCTTCTCGAACTGGTAGCCCATCCTGGACTTTCTCTTGACATTTCCCATCACATTTCCCGCTTCCTCCATACTGAGGGCGATTCCAAACTGCTTTGCTTTCGCTATGAAGTTGTGCCTCCCAGACATTTCTGATCCATAGAGCTTCATAACATTGCCCACGTCCTCGGGCCTGAAGTGGAGGTACATCTCAGGATGCTTGGAATGGGTGCCTGCCTTGGTTGCTGTGGCATCATCTCCAACGTAAGGCTGGTCTTTGCGGGCAGGGAGATGAAGCAACACATTTGTTTTGTCAGAAATATTTTTCAGCTTTGACAAGTCACTGGACTTAACTGTTGTATAGCCCATCTTCATCTCTAAATTCGGTATTACTTCCATAAGGTCGGCATTGCCGGTCCTCTCGCCAACGCCATTGATAGTTCCTTGCACATGGGTTACCCCTTCCTCAACGGCAGCAAGTGTGTTCGCAACTGCAAGCCCGCAGTCATTATGGGTATGTATTCCCACAGGCACTCCTGAGCTTTTGAATTCCTTCACGACGTCTGCTACAGTTTCTCTAAGCGGAGTCATCATTGTTCCGCCGTCTGTGTCGCAAAGCACCAACGCGTCCGCCCCTGCCAATTCCGCCATCCTTAGGCATTCCAACGCGTATTGGCTATCACGCCTGAACCCTTTGAAGAAGTGCTCGGCATCAAAAATGACCTTTCTTATGTGAGGCTTTCTCTTGAGGTAGCTAATCGAATCGTAAATCATGTCCAAATTTTCTTTTGGAGTCGCCCCCAATTCGGCTGTAACGTGCAAGGGATCAGCTTTGCCGAAAAGTGTGATGACTTCCGCCTGAGTTTCAAGAAGGCATGCGAGGTTGGGGTCCTCATCTACACTAATCCCCTTCCTCCTCGTCATTCCGAAAGCTGAGATCTTCGAATTCTTTAAGTTCAAGCTTCGCACGTCTTTAAACGCCTTCATATCCTTTGAAAACCTTGAAGGAAAGCCCAGTTCGATTATGTGGACTCCGAGAGCATCCAATATTTTTACAAGTTCGAGCATGTCCGGTTCTGAGATGGTTGCTCTGATATTCTGTCTTCCATCCCTTAGCGTTGTATCTAAAATCTCAATATTTCTATGCATCGGTGAACCTCTTTGGAAATAGGCGACAGGAGTTAGAATTCATTCGATCCAGCTTCTGGCTTTTCATAAGTTAGCTATCAGGTGGTGTTATTTGTTCATAACATTTTCGACTTTAAATTCGAGTTTGCAAAAATGGAATTAGGATACGGAAGTTCATCGCGACTTATTATTTCAGGAAGTCAACTCTTGAAAAAATTCTGAGTAACCTCTTCTGCATCACTTCTTGAATAATCGACAAAACATATCCTAGATTTTGCGGTTTGCAGGTTCTTCATTTCGTAGTTGGTTACCTTTTTGGGAAGTATTTCAATGACGGATACCAATAAACGGTGATTTGTTTTCGGCATTTATGATTTTCACAAATAATCTGCTGTTTCTTTACTTCACCAGGAAGAACAATATGTATCAGAGGTGCGTCAAAGGAGTATTCAGTGTGCCAACTGTCAGGCGGTTTAGCTTCAAAAGGACGATAGCAGAAAGGGCACCTGAGGACAAGCTGAGATTCAGCCATACCATACCCTCAAACTAATAATACGTTTAACTATGGTAAAA
The DNA here is from genome assembly GCA_963735905.1 of Candidatus Bathyarchaeota archaeon. Lineage (GTDB taxonomy): Archaea > Thermoproteota > Bathyarchaeia > Bathyarchaeales > Bathycorpusculaceae > JADGNF01. The sequence goes on from CAVTMS010000007.1 coordinate 605,415, forward strand.
ACTTGACGTCGGCAGAACATTAAGCAATCAGACTTGGCATGGCAAAATTTTCACCCTTTATAGTGCTCGATTGTGTTCAGATTGTCCGAAAGCCACAATAGTTTGGACAATGTCACTCATAGTTTGGACGATGAGGATATCGAGGTACGGCGACACTTAGCCAGTGAATGACGTCTTTTTCCGCTACTGAGTCCACTTAAACATCAAAGAATCAATCATCTTATCATCAATGTTCAAAAAGAGGAAGAAAAAATAAAACTGGGAGTTTTTAAATAAAAGAAAGGGGGATTGCGTTTTCTTTTTTAACGATCTCTATTGCCCGTCATGTATGCCCAAGCGCCAACGAGCGCCATTGTTAGGCATGCGCCAGCAAGTCCAGAGACCATAAAGCTCGTGAGACCGCCCAGCATTGGCAAGATAGATATCATCCAAGGGATGAAGTAGGTTGCTGCTAGCTGCGCGATTACGCCTGCCATGAAGCCTAAGAGCGCAATGATACCAAATATTCTAAATCTGTCACCCATTAGTTTTTCACCTTTGTAAAGCAATTAAGCCATGAGCCTCTTTAGTCTAACTTACATGTTTATGTCTAATACCTTAAGTACCTTTGCTGAACCTTGAATTTAACAATTAAAGGAAAAAACCAGTCTTTTGCTCACGTATATTCGTACATATATACGAGCATATTTCCATCATATTAACAACGTATAAGATTATTTTACGCATTCCTGTTGTTTCGGAGGAATAGAATTGTCCGAAAGGTTCGCCAAAAAATGGGAAAGTAAAAAAGAAGAAGCACCGTTCAGCAATCGCATAAAAGACGCAGTGAAGCCACCAGGTCCACTTAAACCAAGATTAGACTTCGCAGTGAGACGAATTGAGCTTCAAGTACAGAAGCTCGACCAAGCAACAGACAGGTTTGGCCAAAGAGACAAAGCAATCTTTGCAAGAATTGTTGACGCATACTCTAAGCACGACACAGCACGCGCAAACGTATTTGCCAACGAGTTAGCAGAAGTCCGCAAAATGTCCAAGTTGATCATTAACGCTAAGCTTGCTCTCGAACAAATAACATTAAGGTTACGAACTGTATCCGAATTAGGCGACGTGGTATCCACTCTGGGTCCAGCAGTGGGTGTTCTACGTTCCGTAAGAGCAGGATTGACCAGCGTATTCCCAGAAGCGGAAAATGAACTCGGTGAAATCGGCAACATGCTAAGCGGAATCATGATCGAAGCAGGCCAAGGGTCAGGAATGACACTTAACTTCGACACAGTCAACGAAGACGCCTCAGTCATACTCAATGAAGCTGCAACAGTTGCCGAACAGAAGATCAAAGACAAGTTCCCAGATCTTCCCCCAGGCATGCCATCAACACCATCAACTCAAACAGAGAAATCAACTCAGGGATACTAAAGAGGAGTGTAGAAAATGTCTCAACCCCTCTCCAACCTTTTTCTTTCTATTGGCAAACCAGTGAAAGACGAATACGGACGACCTATAGGCAGGATAATCTCCTTCGGAACTAACGCAACGGGAAAATTCGAAAATGCGTATATCGAAACAAGCGAAGGAAGATTCACAAAACAGCCCATGGAAAGCCTCACATTCAATGGCGCTGAAATCACACTAATCTCAAGAATCAAATCCAAAGCAGCAGTTTTCTGCGACCAAATTCCCTTCATATGGCGCAAAGACCAAGCCCTAAGAGACCTCACTGACAAGAAAAAAATTGCTCCAGAACTCTATCAAGAACTTCACACAAACTTCGCCGCAGTATTGGGACAATTGCGCAAAGATGCACAAATTCTGCAGGATGACGTGTTGCAAGGAATAACCCGCTGTGAAGAAGAACTAAGAGAACTTAGCTACAGCGTTCTCCACCTTGAACTTCAACACGAAATAGGCAAAATTAACGACGATCAATACCGAGCCTCATTTGGTGCACTGCAAGAAACCATCAAACGTGCAAGTACCGAAAAGGCCGATTTCGAAGCAGTAAAGAGTAAACTCGCCAACGTTCTGCTGGGCGATGCCCCAAAAGTAGTTGAACCAAAGTTGCCTGAACAGAAAAGCAGAGTATACATCGAAACAGCTCCGCAGCCTACGGAACTGCCAGAACCCCCAGTTGTAGTTTATGTAAAAGAAGTCGGAAAGGCTGGAATTTAACCAGAAGAATTATAGGTAGCAGGGCGCGGAGGGAAAAAAAATGAGAGGCTTAAGCAGCAACCCAGCCCCCCCACCTGTTAAAGAACTAGCAACCAAATCGATTTATACCCTTAAAGCCCAGCAAAATAAACTTGAGCAGGCGAGCTATCGCCTCAAAGAGCGCGACAAAGTTCTTTACGAAACATGTCTGGGTGCATTAAAGAGAAATAACAAAGAACGCGCTGCAGTTTGTGCAAACGAAATTGCCGAAGTTAGAAAACTTCTGAAATTTCTTTACAATGTCCAATTAGCTATCGAACGAGTAGTTCTTAGACTGGAAACCATCCGAGAACTGAGTGAAATTGTTTTAGATCTAAAACCTGCGTTGAAGCTGCTGCAAGGAGTGTCCCAGGAGCTTTTCCAGGTTCTTCCTGATGTTTCAGCAGAGCTTAACACAGTTCAAAGTACAATTAGCGAAACACTATACGCCACCAAAGTGACGTCAGATCCCGATTCAACAATATCCGTTGGGAACAAAACTGCGGGTGGCGAAGAAATCCTCAAAGAAGTCTCGACTTTTCTTGAGCAGAAAATCGCGGAAACTTTGCCTGAACCCCCTCTTACAGAACCAAAAGCTGATGTTAAACTTAAGCCGAAGGCTCCTATACGCGAACTAGTGGCTTTGTCGGCTTCCAGCAGTTCACAAACGGTTACTCGCCGATCAACTGAAGACTGTAACCACGAACAGGCTCAAACCGTAATCTCGTACAAGAAGCAAGAGATCAAAGAAATCTCTCTAACTGTCCAAAAGCCCTCAATTGACGATATGCTTCTAGAATATATCCGTAAGAGTAATGGTGAAATAGACGTTACACGTTGTTCAACAGAACTACAAACATCAAACAAAGAAATCGAGAAGGCCCTTGAAAGCTTAGGCAGCAAGGGACGAATAAAAATCGAACTGAAATCGCCAGAATAAGAATAAAAAAAGAGAGGGGAAAACAATGAGCGCATCACAAGAACTAGAGAAAGGAGCAACGGCCTACGCACTGGACGCCGTAAAATTTGACAAGCAAGGTAACAAAGGCAGAGCAATTACTCTGTACCAAAAAGCTATCGAAAGCCTACTACAGCTTGTTCAACTTTACCCAGAATACGGTTTAAACAAAGTTTACGTGCAAAGAGCCATAGCTTACCAAGAACGAATCAAAGCCCTTCAGGGATCCGTATCACCTCAGGACGTTCGCCACGAAATGGAGAAGGAAGCGGAGGAAAGCGGGGTAGAGAAAGCTACACCTGAAGGAAAAGAGGAAGGCGACGAATTAATAGTTACAGAAAAACCCCAAGTAAAATGGGAAGAAGTTGTCGGCTTAGAAACAGCCAAGAAAGCCGTCAAAGAAGCCATTGTTTACCCAGTTCAAAGACCAGACTTATTCCCACTAGGTTGGCCAAGAGGCATACTGCTCTTTGGTCCTCCAGGATGCGGAAAAACTTTACTCGCTGCAGCTGTTGCCACCGAAATTGACGGCAACTTCTACAGCATCGATGCAGCTTCGGTCATGAGCAAATGGCTAGGTGAAGCTGAACAAAACGTTGCAAAACTGTTTAACTCAGCCCGCAAATCATCTAACGACGGCAAGCCAGCCATTGTGTTCGTAGACGAATTAGACTCTCTAATGGGAACTCACTCTAACGAAGTAGGTGGAGAAATCCGTGTCAAGAACCAGTTCCTTAAAGAAATGGACGGGATCATGGACAAAGGCAAAGCTCTCCATGTCTACGTTATTGGAGCAACAAACAAACCTTGGGACTTAGATTGGGCATTTATCAGAAGATTCCAAAAACGTATCCTAGTGCCACTGCCGGACCACAACACAAGGTTAAACATGCTGAAGTACTACACCGGAAACCTGCAGATAACTGAAGATGTTGACCTACACGAGCTAGCCCGGCTAAGCGAAGGCTTCTCAGGAAGCGACATTCGCGACGTCTGCCAATCTGCTCAGCTCTCGTTAATCGGGGAATTCTTCGAATCCGGCAAAGCCCAAGACAGAGAAGCTAAACCAAGGGCGCTGAATATGGTTGACTTCAGACAGATATTCGATACAAGAAAACCAAGTGTCTCATTGGACATGCTGACTCACTACGGCAAATGGTTCGACGCATTCAAAGCACTCTAAGAGCGCGGAGGGAAAAACAAAAAGTAAATCAGGTTGGGTGGAATGGTTTGGAGAAGTTCATGCTTTTCACGCTCTCCCTTCTCCCCCTCCAAATATCTCCAAACCCCACAACCCAACAAATACTCTCTATTTTTTAAGTATCTCTTCAACAATGTCTGCAAGTTTTTCAGGTTCTGTTAATCCATTTGCATAAGGAACGGTTTTGCTTATGCCTTCAGTGTTAAAGGGTCCGCTGAATGCCACAATAGGGCGGTAAAATTTTAGTGCTTTTTCAGCTTCAAGTTGACTTGTAACTACTGCTATTTTTGAGATACTGGTTTTCTTGGCTACTGATTTCTTTAATCCTTCTGTGAGAACGATATCATTGCCTCTGGCTCTTTTCAGCAGTTCTCTTATGCTCACTTTTTCGGTATTACCTTTTTCTATGGTAACGATTTCGTTAGGTGAGAGGACAACTATCTTTCTTGCTCCTTTTTGGGCAAATCTCCAGGTATCTTTTCCAGGGGTGTCGATGGTCCAGTTTTCTTCCGAGATGTGTTTTATCGCTGTTACACTGTAGCCTCTTTTGGTTAGCTCTGCAGTTAGATTTTCGGTTGTGGTTGTTTTGCCAACTTTTTTCCCACCTACAATTGAGATTACTTTTTGTTTCATGCTTTCATTTCTTCTTTGAAGATGTCTTCAAACATTTTCTTGTTCACGTGAAGTTTTTCCGCCAGACCCTTAACCATCTTTACGTAGATTCGGAATAGATTTTGCATAATCTCCACTTTTTCTTGCTCTGATAATTCTTCCTCGTTAGCCATAAGCAGAGCAAACCATTTACCCAAATCCGTCAATTTGTAAGCTTTGACCCATATGATTCTTCCCTCTTTCTCGTTCTTTTCCATGGCTTCATCCAACACGCCAAGCTTGGTCAGCGTCTTGAGGTTTTCGATAATTGTTTTGTTTGAGAAATTTAGCCTCTTAACAAGGTCTTTTTGGTAAATGCTCTTTGCCACGCCTTGTTCAAGTGAAAATTTTAGGAGGTCAACAGCCGCTTTGGAGCCAAAGATGGCGCTGAGAACCTTATTTTTCTCCTCTGCTGGAAGAAATACTACATAAGGATGTAATTCTGTTATCAAGGTTTATCCCTTTACTAACTTTTTACATCTAAATCATTTAAGAATTGTGTAATTAATCCTTCCAAAACACTACTCTATGATTCCTAGAGGTTTCGTTATTCCGTTCTTGAGCAAATTTGGAAGAAGTGCAGGTTTTGCAATAGCTTTTTTAGTTGTTAGCTTGTTTTCATATCGCGGTGTATTATAACGTCTTCAACTGAAAATTGGGTCCCTAGCGATGGGGACACATTCGTAACCAAAGAAGGTTTCATATTTAACACGCTTGGCTACGAACACCCAGAAAATCGCGTTTTTGCATTTCTAAAATATATTCCAAGTGACTTCCAAGAGCTTTTCCATGTTGAAATGCTTGAGCGAACTTGGAAGTTCGGCGAAAAGAAGCTCTTTCGGGCTGAAAAACTCTATACAGCAGCAAATTATCAATCGTTTATTGAAACTTTCAAGAAAAACTTTCCTGATTACATTTACTTCTGTCCATTTCGCCACAAAGAGCTAATCAGCGCGCCAGTCAGCTCCATAGACAAAGTCTTCGTTCCTAAAGATTGTTTACAAACCATAATTAATCTTGAAAAGCATGACCGGATTCAAAAAATGGCCTTAGATCTTATTAATATGCTCAGCAAGAAATCGGGCGTAGAAATAGGTCACTTTGGAATGCATGGATCCATCGCGTTGAACATGCATAGTGAAGAAAGCGACATAGATTTTGTGGTCTATGGCTCAGGGAACTTCCGTGTTGTGGAAGAAGCAATTGAACAATTAGTAGATTCTGGAACTCTTCGTTACATTTTTGGCAACAAATTGGATAAGGCGAGGAAATTCAAGGGTAAATATCAAGATAAAATCTGGATGTTTACAGCTGCTCGTTTACCCGAAGAAGTAACGGAAAAATATGGTGAATCTCGCTTCGTTCCCATAGGCCCTCTCAAGTTCCAATGTAAAGTTGGCGATGACAGTCAAGCAATTTTCCGCCCGGCAATTTATAGAATAACTGATTACAAACCGTCTGACGCAAAGTCAGAACTCCCTCAAGATCAAATTCCTAATTGTATTCTCAGCAACATAGGATGCTATCGAAACGTAGCTCGCAGTGGCGACCAAATCAAAGTTGCCGGCGTATTAGAGCGAATCGAATCAGTAAAAACTGGGGCAGTTTCCTATCAAGTCGTAGTCGGAACAGCCACAAGTGAAGAGGAACAAATATGGCCACTTTAAAGCTAAGAGACCGAGATGGCATAGTCACAAAAGAAGGTTTAATTTTCCGCGTTTTCGGATACAGCCATCCGCGTGGCGCCTACATATGTGACGCAGAATATGCTTCTGCCAACATTTTCCAGTCAAAAGATCCACGCGCCTTAAGAAATGGAGCAGGAAGCGGTAAAGTTTTCTACAAATTTTACGACGACGAAGGCTGGAAATTCATCTTCAAAAATTATCCACAATACACAATTCTACATAAGATGCTAGGCGTAAAAGTTGTTGGCGCAAAGAAAGCAGATATCGTTGAAACCCGCCAACCACAAAAGAGACTAAAAGCGCTTACTTCAGCAGAACCCACTGATTGTCTTGTGGCAGCCACCCTTGACGTGCTAAACATTGCCAAGAAACATTCGGGTTTAGAGACCACAGATTTTGGCGTCTTCGGAAGTATGTTACATGGCTTCCATCACCCTGACTTCTCAGATATAGACTTACTAGTTTATGGTGGAAAACAAATCTCCAAAATGCGCGAAGTTTTAGGTGAACTCTACAGCGACGGGCTTTCGGGTTTTCGTAACGAATTCGAAACCTCTTCGGCCATGTCGGGGAAAAAGTGGAGATTCAAGAATTTCACAGTCAAAGAATTTGTGTGGCATCAAAAACGCAAACTTATATACGGATTATACGACGACCGGGAAAGTGGGCGAACTATCAAGGCAGAATTTGAACCAGTCAAAGATTGGTGCGAAATCTTTAGCGAATATGATTCCGAAACCAAGATCGTTCGGAAAGGTTGGGTTCGTCTTAAAGCTCGAGTTCTAGCTGATGCAGATGCGCCATTCATTCCTTCAACCTATGGTATTGAGCCCTTGGAAGTTTTGATTGGGCCAAAGATTGGGTTGGAAGCAGTGCGAGTGGTTTCTTTCATGGAAGAATTCAGGTTACAAGCCAAGAAAGACGAGGTTGTACTGGTTGAAGGAAGCCTTGAAGAAGTAGTTACCGCAAAAGGAAATTTCTACCAGATCACTTTGACTTATTGCCCGCGTTACTACGAACAGATGTTGAAAGTTGCAGACCTCAAGTTATGATAGTGACATGAAATCGGCTGGCTTATTTCCTATTATCAATCGGTAATGAGTGGCGTTTAGTTTTTTGTCGGTGACGCATTCAACTTTGCCTTGCGCAGTAACGACTTCTCCTGGTTTAGCTTGCTCGCAAAATCTTCCCCGGAATGATGTGATTTCGTTTATAGGATCTAATTTTGGTCCTTCAATCACTTTGGTTTTTTCCAGTTTGTAAGTACATGGCGTGAATAGCGCTTGGGAATCGTCGACAACGGTTGCGGTTATCTTGGCATATCCAACGTTTTCGTAAAGAGAATCGCCATATTTCTCTTCAATATCTTTCCAGTTTTTTACAAACCGGACAAAGTAGTCGGTTTTGTCGTATTTTCCTTGGAACGCTTTTCGTGATTCAACTCGAACGAAATCTTCAAAACTCATGGTGGTGTCTTTCGAACGGAATTCATATAGCGCGCCCAAATCTTCTCGGTTGTAAGGTTTGAATTTTGAATGTGGGTTTTTCTGCAGATCTAGAAGTGCAGAATAGGCTTTTCGGCTATTTGTAACTCCATAAACAAGGGGATCGATGTCAGATTGAAGAGTGAAGAGTCCAGCCATTATTGAGCCCGAAATTCCTATAGCGCTCCAAGGAATATTTGAGGCTTCTTTCAGTTCTTCTGCTAACGTGAGGGCTTTTCTTTCGAGAGGTTGCAACTTATTCGCTGACCTTAGAACTTGCAGTTTCTTAACTGGGTTGTAATGTTTCTTTATTGCGTCAATTGGTACTTCGCACAGCTTCTCGCCAAAAACGGGATCCCCAACGAGCAGCCAGGGGGTTTTCTTTTGTAGATAGACAAAACGTTCGGCAAGGTTGTAGACTTTGTTGTACATTTCCCCTGGTTTTCCGCGCGTACCTTCAATTGAGGGAATGTATCTTGGGAAAGCTATGACTTTGTTTGGAGGGTGAACCAAGCCTTTTACATCGAATATTACGTTGTCGGCTGTTCGGATCAAATCGCCTTCTCGGGCTAGCATAACAAGTTCTCCATGAAAGTTCGAGATGTAAGTAACTTCAATTGTTTGTACTTTTTTACATAACGTTAATAAACCTTTTTTTCAGACTGACTAACCAAGTGCATTAACCTATGCCTAATCTTGACAAGGCAAAACACATCTCTAAATGCTTGGAAATGGCAATTCTTTTCGAGGTAACTTCCACCAAACCTGGTAACGTGAACTTGGCAGCGGGGTTCGAAGGCACCAAAGTTGAACATTTCCTAGCTTCTGCGGTGGCAGCGGAGGCCTCTTTTGAAGAGGCTGCCAAAAATGGAGTAGCCATTTCAACAGGCAAGCTCCTTGTCGCGAATGCCGAAATGGGTCGACTCATGAAAGACTGCGTTGCAGATATCGATGCTTGGCAAAAAGGGGGCAATACATTGTTGGGAACAGTTATGCTGTTTATCCCGATTGCAGTTGCTGCAGGTATGACCCCAATGAATGAAGAAGGAAAGTTTGACCTCAAAGTTCTCAGAAAAAACATGAAATTAGTTATAGAATCTACCACATCACTTGATGCCGTCAAAACATACGAGGCAATTGAAATAGCAAAGCCAAGTGGACTAAATGCGGCTCCTGACCTAGATGTGAAAGCTGAAGAATCAAAGGCACGCTTATTGAAGGAAAACGTATCTCTCTTCAAAGTTTTCGAAATCGCTTCCAGCTATGACGACATATGTTACGAATGGGTAAACAACTTTCCAATAACATTCGATATTGCTTACCCCTACATTAAGGAACAACTTAAAACAAGATCACTAAATGCGGCAATCATTAACACTTTTCTAAAAGTTCTATCAGAACGCCCCGACACTTTCATTTCAAGAAAAGTCGGAATGGAAAAAACAAAGGAAGTCTCTAAAGAAGCCGCAAAAGTCCTAAAACTAGGCGGTATAGATACAGAAAAAGGACGAGAAAGCATAATGATATTCGACAAAAAGCTACGCGAATCGGGGAATAACTATAATCCTGGAACCACTGCAGACATTATAGCCGCAACTTTGGCTTTGTGCACACTCAGCGGATACAGACCTTAATCAAAGGATTCTGTTTGCTCTTGATTCGCACCACGATTTATCACTTCGGGCCCGCTCAGCTAGAAAAACGCATTGAGATTTCTCATGCATTTCAGCCTCTAGTTCATAAATGGCAGCTGCTTTCAGCAAGGACCTGGTAGCCTTAGATTTTTCTTCTGCCCTAAGTTGCGGGGTCTGTTGTTCATATAATTTAATGTGACTTTTGCCTTTGTTTTCTTGACTTACGGCGCCCCAAAATAATGAACGGGCCATTTCTAGCTGGATCGAGCAAGCCGAGAAAATTTCGGAAGCTTCAAGGAACTTTTTTTCGTGCATCATTTTTGCAGCTTCTTGAAGTTGTTTTAGTTCGAGAATTGGCAAGGGTCCTCTATTTATGCGAATATTTTTGGTTATAGCTCCAGCTGCTCGTCGAGGTTGAAGGCGGGTAAGGTCTTCGGGAGAGTTTATGTTAACGAAGCTTTTGAGTTCTGGATCAATAGTTCTTATTTCGCCCGAATTTGAAACAAAAATAACCTCTAAGGCGCCTCTTATCATGTCATCTGACCGGGGGCGCCCTAATTGGCAAAGCGTTTCAGCAATCTCCAAAGTGCTCTTCTTTTCGAGAGCCATGACAAGCGTTTCAAGTCTTCCGTTAGGCCACATTGGCACTGCAACGCGCGAACTCTTCACCTGCTCAAACATGTATTCGATAATTTTGGGTTGAACAAAAGGCATGTCGCCAGGTAGTGTTATGCAGTATTCTGCATCAACGGATTTGAGTCCAGTAAGTATGGCTACCAGCGGACCGCCCAAATGGTCGAATTTTTGATCAACAAGCAAACTAACATTGCTTAGTCCGTTTTCTTTCAAAATCTTGGCGTAGTGAATTTTCCTTTTTTCTTCATTAACGCAAACCACGGTTTCATCGACAACTTCACTTACATTTTCGACTGCATGAACCAAGAGAGGCTTTCCAAGAAGCGGCGCAAGCACTTTGTCTTGCCAAGGCTCTTGTTGGCTCTGGAATCTTTCGCCTTTTCCTCCTGCCAGTATAATTGCGGCTTTTCCGGTCATTTCAAACCTTTCTCGAAGACTAAGTGGTTCTAATCAACTTTATTGAAGCTATCATTATTTTGGCTTTTCTTAAAAAAAGGAATTATTCTTGTTCCGAAATTGAAACTAAGCAAATAATGTCTCGACGAATCTTCTGTAAGAGTTAATATCGTCGTCAAGACAATGAAAACATAAGTTTCAAGTGAATTATCGCAGGTATCTAAAATGGTGCAGCAAATCGAAATAATCAAGATTGACCTAGCAGCTGGAACAACTCAAAGGATGTTTGATTATGTAGCGGAAGAAGTGCCGTTTCACCTTTTCCTTAACATGAACTATTGGGCAACTATCCAATGCACGCCAACCAACCTAAAAGAACTCACCGTCGGGCACCTGTTATCCGAAGGTATTCTGAAATCAACGGCTGAAATTGAAGAGTTGATTCTAAAAGAAGCTGAGGGCAGTTGCTATGTTAAATTGAAATCAGATGTTAACACTGGGGACCGGGTTAGGCTTTCCAAACTTCATCAACGTGTTATTACGTCAGCTTGCGGAAGTAGTTCGCCGTACCAATACATTGGGAAGAGTCCTCAGGTCAATTCAGATATAGTCGTTAAAGCTCAGATCATATTTGATTGTGTCAATCAACTTAACTTCAAGGCTGAGGGCTTCAGGCAAACCGGTGGGCTCCACGTGGCCGCAATATACCAACCAGACGGCTCCATGCTGACATTGGCTGAAGACGTTGGCAGACATAACGCTGTCGATAAAGCAATAGGTATGGCTGCCTTGAAAGGGGTTGATTTTGCTGCCTGTTTTCTTGCATTAAGTGGGCGAATGTCAGGTGATGTGGCTTTCAAAGCTGCAAAGGTTGGTTTGCCAATTGTTGCTTCTTTGGCTGCAGCTCTTTCATCAGGAATCGAAACCGCTAAAACATCAGGTCTAACCTTGGCTGGATTTGTGAGAGGAAAAAGGATGAATATCTACACCAAACCAGAAAGAATAATCTTGTAAGAAGAATTCTAAAAATCTATCAAGAAACACACTTCGGACTTATCCATTTCATGTTCGTCCTTGACATCCAAAAGCACAGTATCGTGGCAACAAAACTGTGATTTTAGAGACTCGAGAGTGCAAGATCCAAAAGGGAAAAAATCTTCATTAAAATGATGGAACATTTGAGCGCCAATAGAGATACAAAGCTTTCAAAATGCCTTTACTCTGCTCTTCAAGTCATTATTTTTGTGCTAGACTTTGCAGTTTTTTCAAACCTACTCTTAAATATAACCTGATAAATTCTCTATGGTAAGGTCTGGACATCATGGAGCAGCAAAAGTTGCGCGTGACTCTGCTTACGGGCCGAACAATTGAGCAAGGCGTAGGCAAAGAGTACGGAAAAGCCTCACACGAATATTTTGAAGCATGTTCAATGTGCTACATGGACGCAGAAGACATGAAGAAATTAGGCATAAAGAACAACACAAACATCCTTGTAACAACACCAATTGGGTCAGTTGTTCTCAAAGCCGTAAAGTACCTGAGAGGTGCAACTCCAGGATTGATTTACATTCCATATGGTCCTTGGGCGAACGCGATTTGCAGTGACGCCACAACCAGCATTGGCATGCCCTCATTCAAAGGAACCCCTGCCGAGGTTGAAGCAGCTCCAGACAAAAAAGTCCTCACAATTGAAGAACTTCTAATGAGTGAATTTGGGAGATAAAATTATGACAGTTATTAATTCTGTAACTTGTCCAATTTGTGGTTGCGTCTGTGACGACATAGAGGTAACCGTCGAAAATAATGAAGTCACGAAAGTCAAAAATGGCTGCGCAGTGTGTGAAGCCAAGTTCTTAGGTTACAAAGGAGAACACAGAATCCGCACTCCACTAATGCGAAAAGAAGGTAAGCTTGTTCCAGTTACAATGGATGAAGCTGTTCATGCCTCTGCAGAAATTTTAGCAAATGCCCAATACCCGATTCTCTATGGTTGGAGTTCCACAAGTTCTGAAGCTCAACGAGTTGGCGTTGAATTAACGGAAGAAGTAGGGGGAGTATTAGACAATACTGCAGTGGTTTGCCATGGTCCATCAATCTTAGGGGTCCAAGAAGTGGGAATACCGACCTGCACATTGGGCCAAATTAGACACCGGGCAGATCTTATTATTTACTGGGGATGCGACCCTTGGAGCGCACACCCAAGACACCTTGAACGTTACACTAACTTCACAGAAGGAAGATTCGAAAAGAGCGAATGGAAAGCTTACATGCAAAAGCTCAAGGCAGGAGCTGGCAAGAAGAAACTCGCAAGTGCCGAACGAAGCGGTTTCATTAAGTCTCAACCGGCACGACCTCAGAGTTGCTACGTAGGTGGAGTACCTCCAGAAATGTCCAAAGGCGGTCGCAAACTCATCGTAGTTGACGTTCGAAAAACCATGTCTGCAGAAATGGCTGACTACTTCATCCAAGTCGAACCAAACAAAGACTACGAACTGATGCAAGCACTAAGAGCTCTTGTGAAGGACAAAGAACTCGACGTAGACCAAGTCGCGGGAGTTCCAGTCGAATATCTAGAACAAGTCGCCGATGCACTGGTTAGCTGCGAATTCGGCGTAATCTTCTTTGGCATGGGCTTAACACAATCAGCAGGCAAATTCCGAAACATCGAAGTTGCCATACAACTGGTACGAGATCTAAATGCACGAACCAAATTCCTCATCATGCCCATGAGAGGACACTTCAACGTTGCAGGCGCAAACGTAGTTTCCGCCTGGCAAAGCGGCTATCCTTACGGAGTAGATTTTTCACTTGGATACCCAAGATACAACCCAGGAGAAACAACATGCATGGATGTTCTCCTACGCAACGAGTTAGATGCCTCCTTAGTTATCGCAGCAGATCCAGGCGCAAACTTCCCCAAGAGAGCAGTTCAAAACATGGTCAAGCATCCACTCATAGTAATTGATCCACACATGAATGCTACAGCAATGCTGGGCGACATTGTGTTTCCAACAGCATTTGTGGGCATTGAGGTTGAAGGCACGGCATATCGTATGGATAATGTTCCGCTTCCACTCAAGAAAGTCGTTGAACCTCCAGAAGGGGTACTTTCTGACGAAGAAATTCTGAAAAGAATACTTGAAGAAGTCCGAATTATCAAAGCAAAAAATGACGAAAAGAAAAAAGAGGCTGCTTAAATGACTGAACTAATCATTAAAAACGGTTTCGTCTTTGACCCGTTAAATCAGATTAACGGCGAAAAAATGGACATATGTATCAAAGATGGCAAAATCGTAGCAAGCGTTAACGAACGTAAAGCCAAGAAAATTGATGCCTCAGGTTTAACTATAATGCCTGGTGGGGTGGACATACACACTCACATTGCAGGTGGAGAAGTTAACACTGGACGAATGGTCAGACCCGAAGACCACATCAAAGATGCTGTAAGCAAAACCGCTCTTACCCGAGGCGGCACGGGCTACTCTATTCCCTCTACTTTCGTCACAGGTTATCGTTACTCCCGCATGGGTTACACCACCGTAATGAATCCCTCCATGGCACCATTGGGTGCCAAGCACACTCACGAAGAACTAAATGACATACCACTTCTGGACAAAGCTAGTTTCCCACTAATAGGTGACTGGTGGTTTGTACTCGAATACCTCAAGAAACATGACCTAGAATCTTGTGCAAGGCACGTAGCGTGGATGATGGATACCACTAAAGGCTACGCGATAAAAATAGTCAACCCCGGAGGCTTAGAATCTTGGGGATTCGGAAAAAACGTCCACAGCATCGACGATGAAGTTCCAAACTTCTGCATTACTCCAAGAGAAATAATATGCGGACTCGCAAAAGTCAACACAATGCTCAACATGCCCCATTCAATTCACCTTCACACAAACAACCTCGGACTACCAGGCAATTACACAACAACGCTGGAAACCATGAAAGCCCTGGAAAGCGTGGCAACAGGCGACAAACCAATCTGTCATATAACTCACCTGCAATTCGCAAGCTTCGGAGGCGACGGCTGGGGAAACATGAAATCAGCGGCCCCAGAAATATCAAAATACATCAACAACCACAGCCACATGACTTTCGACATGGGTCAGGTAATATTCACAGACACCACAACAATGACTGCTGACGGGCCATTCGAATATACCCTCTATCAACTGAGTGGTCATAAGTGGGTCAATAGCGATGTGGAAACTGAAACAAGCGGCGGAATCATCCCCTTCCACTACAAACGCAATAATGCAGTAAACGCCACACAATGGTCAATTGGTCTAGAGCTCGCGTTGATGATTGATGATCCATGGAAAATGTTCATGACCACTGATCACCCAAACGGTGGACCATTTGCTTCTTATCCAAAAATCATGGCTTGGCTAATCAGCAACAAAGCACGCATGGCGACACTAAAGAGATGCCACAAAAAAGCCCAGACGAAGAGCCTTCTTCCCAATCTAAAACGCGAATTAAGCTTGTACGAACTTGCAATTGTTACCCGCGCTGGTCAAGCCAAAGCATTAGGACTGAAGAATAAAGGGCATCTTGGCATAGGCGCGGATGGCGACGTAGCAATATACAATATCAATCCGGAGACAACCGACATAGCCAAAAAATACAGGACAGCTAGGCGAGCTTTCCGCGATGCCGCTTACACAATAAAAGACGGCAAAATCGTAGTTAAGGAAGGCAAAGTTGTGCTGAACGTTTCAGGAAGAACCATGTGGGCGGATGTCGAAACCGAACAGAAAGTAAAGGTCGACGATGACATGAGGAATAGGTTCAAAGAATACTGGACAATAGAATTCGACAACTATCCAGTTTACGACCATTACCTCAAAGTTCCAGAAGCAATAGCAATCAAGGCAAGGGTCTAAAATGATTGTTCTAACTCCACTCAAACAATTTACTTACCCCGTTTACGCCGAATGCATAAACCCCGACATATTCCAAGGAAAAAACAAAGCAGAGATAGCAAACTTACAAGTTTACGAAGGCAATAAGCCAAAAAAACTCAGCGACCTATTCAAAATTGAAGAAACACCAGCAGAAACCCCAAACATAACAATAAACGGCGACATCTCCGAAGTCCGACGCATAGGCATGAACATGAAAACCGGAGAAATCGTCATCAACGGAAACGTAGGCATGCACTTAGGCGAGAAAATGAGCGGCGGCAAAATAACTGTTAACGGCGACGCGGGTCAATGGGCCGGCAGCACCATGAAGAAAGGATTAATTGAAATTCACGGGAACGCAGGCGACTATCTCGCATCCCCATATCGAGGCGTCAGCGAAGGCATGAAAGGTGGCAAAATCGTTGTCGACGGCAACGTCGGAAGCGACTCAGGCTGTTATGTCCGCGGCGGGCTCATCAAAATCAAAGGCAGCGCAGGGCCATTTCTGGGTTTTCATATGAGCGACGGAACAATCCACGTTGAAAAGAATGTTGGTCCTAGAATTGGCGCCAACATGGTTGGAGGAAAAATCGTTGTCTCAGGCTCCGTCGAAGCAATCATGCCAACATTCACCATCGACACTACAAAACCCAAAGTCAAAATAGACGACACAGAAAGCGCACAAGGACCATTCTATGTATTCTTAGGCGACTTGGCTGAAAACGGCACAGGCAAAATCTTCGTTTCCAAACCTGCAAACCCAAGCTTGAAAACTTACGAGAAATTCCTATGAGGTCTTGATATATGCATTTGGTCTTAAGCGTAAATCAATTGGCTTGGAAACTTGCAGAAAAGCTTCTGAATAACCAGGCATTTTATGGCGTTCACTCATCGAAATCGACAGCAGGTGCAACAATTATTGATGCTGGCGTTAACGCTCCAGGCGGATTCCAAGCAGGCAAAATGCTAACCGAACTCTGTTTAGGTGGAGCAGGAAAAGCTCAGTTAGGCTTCAAAACCTACGGCGAAATCGCGTTTCCATCGATCACTGTTTCTACAGATCACCCTGCCATCGCCACATTAGGCTCGCAATTTGCAGGATGGCGAATAAAAGAAGGCGATAACATTGCTATTGGCTCAGGACCTGCTCGCGCTTTAGCAATGAAGCCTAAAGATGTTTTCGAAGAAATAGGATACAAAGACTCGTCCGACAAGTCAGTTCTTACACTGGAAAGCAACAACCTGCCGTCTGATATGCTAATTGAAAAAGTCACAACCGCATGCAATATCAAACCAGAAAACTTGATTGTTGTTGTGGCGCCAACAGCAAGCATCGCCGGATTAACCCAAGTTGCGGGTAGAGTGGTTGAAGTTGGTATTCACAAAGCTTCGAACTCTCGGGCTAGATCCCAAAGTAATAAAATACGCATGTGGCTTTGCTCCAATTCCTCCGCAAGGCAAAGACTTCGAAGTGGCAATGGCAAGAACAAACGATTCGATTCTTTACGGCGGAACCGTATATTGCACCGTAGAATGTGAAGATGAAGCTGCACTACAGAAAATCGTTGAACAAGCGCCATCAAAGGCATCTAACGACTATGGAAAACCTTTCTTACAGATTTTCCGGGAAGCAGGTCGCGACTTCTACAAGATTGACCACAACTTATTCGCGCCAGCAGTTCTTATTGTGAACAACGCTAAAACAGGCAATGTTTTCAAAGCAGGCGAGATTAACCCAAAGGTTCTTGAAGAATCTCTGGGCTTCTAATCTCTTATTTTTGGCAATAGATTTTAAATTGTTATTTCCGATTAGGCGTGCCTAAAGTTTCTTCGGACGACTTCTGCAATGAAATATCCTAGAGGAATAGTATACAGTGCTAAAGTGGCGTTGAATATGCTGTGACGGGTAGGAAGTATCCTACTATTGCTCCTTCGGTAAGACCATATCCTATTGGCGCGTCAAATCTCAGTGTTGTATAATTTACCACAGCCATGATGGCGACTCGAAATGCAATACCCATGGAGGTGTAAGCAATTGCCATTGCAGTATTGTATTTCCAAACTTTTCCAGAAATGTTTTCTGGTGATAGTCTCTTGGCGAAGATTTTTTGTGCTACGATAGATTCCAAGCAACATCGATAATATGGCTGCAAGGTTGTAGAATGGCCCTAGTGGGCTAGCGCCTGGGAAGATTGCAAGCAAGACTACTGCGTTTAAGGCCGAGATTGCGAGGCCTGATTTTGGACTAACCAAAATGAAGGCGGCTACAATTGGGATTTCCCAGATTTGGTATATTAGGAAAGGTGCGTATGGTGCGGGAAAGAAGATTCTTGTCAAATCTGGGTTTAAAGCCACCGTGAGTGCTGCGAAAACAATTGTTAGTGTGATTGCTTTGGTATTCATGTTGATCTGAAGCTTATTGGCTTGGGCTAATTATTTAAGAGTAACTACTCAAAAAAGTGTAAGAATAAAATAAAAGTGGGAAAGTCGATAAATACGGGAAACCCATAATCCCTTCAGAGTGGAACGTGTTGTCACAAATCAGGCTTTCCTCCAGCGAACTAAAGAACTGGCTCGAAAAAGAAACCGGCTCCGTTCTAACACCAGTCCAAGCTCAGGCTCAAAAACAACTCGACGAAACCCGCAACGCCCTGCAAAACCTCATCGAAGCCAGCAAAATGCTACTTGATAACAGCCAAAAAGAAATTGAAAAGAGAAACATGAAAATATACAACCGCGCCCGAGCACTTAACAAACTAGCCACACTCTTCATCGAAAGAATAAAAAAACTCAAAATTCCAGAACAAGTATCGTATGATTCCCTCAACGTTTTTGCAAACGAAGCTCACAAAACACTAATCGTAATCGAAGTCGACATTAAAAATTGGTTTCCAAGAATTAGCCCATTCTTCATAATGGACCGAAGAAAGTTTTTACCTACTTTTGACAAGACAAAATCAGTGGTAAACTCATTAAACGATTTTGTAAACAAAGAATATGTTAAATCAAAAACGTTAGAAAAAACTTACGAAATCATAACTGAAGTGCAAACACTTGAGCAGCAACTGAATGGCGTCGAAGAGGTAAAAGCAAAACTCAAGAACGAACGGCTCCTTATCGAGAAAGAAATTGCTGATCTTGAACAAAAAGCTTCTCAGGCCAAAGGTACAGCAACTCTTGAACAACTCACGCATTTTGAAAAGGAACAGGAAGCGCTAAATAACGAATTGAAACAAGCCCTCCGGCACCTTCAAAAACCCTTCTTAAAAATGCAAGCTTTAGCGACATTTGGGGGCGGAGGAGGCATAACGCCTGATGAATTGAAGATGATCGGGCTGTATATGGAAAACCCTTTCGAAGCAGTCACAGTCGAGACCGCAGGTTGCCCTTTGCTCAAACAAATCCTCGAAAAACTCTCTATTTTCCTGAAGGAAGACAAGCTGAAGCTTAAACCTGATAAGCAACGAAAAGCCGAAGAAACG
This sequence comes from Candidatus Bathyarchaeota archaeon, assembly GCA_963735905.1. Classification (GTDB taxonomy): domain Archaea; phylum Thermoproteota; class Bathyarchaeia; order Bathyarchaeales; family Bathycorpusculaceae; genus JADGNF01. The sequence continues at coordinate 624,645 of CAVTMS010000007.1, forward strand.
GTAGATGAAATACTCAGGACCGATTCGATGGCGGAACTGCGCAACAAATCAGTAAACGTTTACATTTGTAAGAAGCAACTATTGGCTTCACCTGAAATGGCTGAAGCAAAACGCTGTCTCTTGGTGTCTAATGAGCAGCTAGAAATCCTCAAAACCCGTAAGGGTAGCATTGAAACCGACGAACACGTCAAGCAAAACCAGCACCAAGAAATTCTCGAAAAAATGCACAGCCTCAAAAAAGCAATCGAAGCAAATGTGTTAAGCTTCATGGGCAAGCAAATTCAAGTTCAATAGGTCAAGGGAGCTTTTCCAACAATGAATTTTTCGGAAACAATAAAAGAATCTGAAAGTGTCTCAGCCGAAGACTTCATTCATGTCATTCAAAAAGCCATTGAAACCCTAAGCAGAGAAAATGAATATTCAGAGAACGTGACAATTTCGGATAAGTTGGTATACCTTAATCCTATTGGCGAGGCACTTGTAATTGGTGATTTGCACGGTGACTTAGAAAGCCTCAGCGTAATTTTGGAAACTAGTAAATTCATAGACAAAATGATGTTAAATAAAATGTCAACAATTGTTTTTTTGGGTGATTATGGCGATCGGGGCTCCCAATCACCGGAGCTTTATTATTCGCTTTTAGCTTTGAAGTTGGCTTTCCCCGAGCAAGTAATCATGTTGCGAGGAAATCACGAGGGACCTACAGACCTGATGGCGTCTCCTCATGACTTGCCACAACACCTGCAACGTAAGTTCAAAGAAAAATGGGTAGCAACGTACCAGAAACTTCAAGAACTTTTCAATCAGTTTTACAATTCAGTTTACGTTGAAGAAAGATACTTGATGGTCCACGGCGGATTGCCATCAAAAATTCACAATCTCAAAGAAATAGCCCAAGCTGACGATCTACATCCCGAAAAGACCATTCTTGAAGAATTGCTCTGGAACGACCCTGACGAGGGAGTGCGAGGGGTTTATTCTTCTCCGAGAGGAGCAGGAAATCTCTTCGGCAAAACTGTTACCGAAGAAATTCTTACCAAACTAAACGTTAAGATTTTGATAAGGGGACATGAACCCGCCCAAGATGGTTTTAAGATTAACCATGGCGGCAAAATCTTGACTCTGTTTTCTAGAAAAGGACCGCCTTACTTCAATGCAAATGGTGCATACCTCAATTTGCCCTTGGCAGAAAAGTTTGATAGCGCAACCCAGCTTATACCTTACATACACAAGTTTTAAAGCAGGTTTTCCACGGAAACTTTAAGAGCATAAGCAGGTAGCATCTTTGGCAGACTAAAACGGCAAGGATGACTCTGCCTTGAAAATCGCAATCGCAACCAGAAACATGGAAGCCTGGAGCTCAACTCAAGTGAGAGAAGCTCTCACCAAACATGGCATACCATATGTTTGTTTCACTTTTCCAAAACTTGTAGCTCAACTTGGGCACAAACCCTACTTCAGAGTTAAAGACGTAAAAATGCAGGACATCAACTTGCTTGAAGATGTTGACGCACTAATAATACGTCCCATAGGACGAGGCAGCTTAGAAGAACTCGTTTTCCGCATGGACATGCTCTACAAACTTGAGAGAGAAGGATTTTACGTAATAAACCCCGCAGAAGCAATCGAACACTGCGTAGACAAATACGACATACTTTCAATTTTGGAAGACAACGGCGTCCCAGTACCCCGCACTTTTGCAACGGAAAGCGCGAATGAAGCGGTCAAAGCCTTCGCAGAACTCGGAGGAGACGTAGTCGTTAAACCCATATTCGGAAGCAGAGGCATAGGCGCAACCCGAGTAAATGACGCTGAAATCGCGTTGACAGTTTTCAAAGCCATAACATTCCAGCACGGCGTCATATATCTCCAGGAATTCGTGCCTCACGGAACCTCAGATATACGTGCATTCGTAGTTGACGGTCATGTAATAGCCGCGATGCGCCGAGTAGCTGATGGTTGGAAGACGAACTATAGCCAAGGCGCAAGACCAGCTCCTATAACACTTAGCAAAGAATTTGAGGATTTGGCGGTTAAGGCTTCCAATGCTGTTGGTTGCAAGGTCTCAGGCGTAGACATCCTTGAAGGTCCACAAGGTCCAAGAATTTGCGACGTGAATAGCCAACCTGGATGGAAAGGGCTTCAAGTAGTAACAAAGGTAAACATCGCCGAAGAGATAGTGAAATTTATCCTATCTGACCTTAAGAAATAGACTTAGACGGCTCAAAGTTGAGGTTCCCGGAGAGAATTCTGGCATAGGGATCTTCAGCTTCCTTCGGAAATAAGATTTCTTTTCCTTTTTTGATAAGAACCCGTTTATTATCTGACTTAAACGAGCCGATGAAAGAAGCTTCCAGACCGATTTTGTTTAGCATTTCTTCAGCTTCCTCTTTGACTATAGGGTCAACCGCAGCTAGAACAGTGCCGGTCGAGGACATAGCTAAGACTTGATCTTCCGAAAGCCCAAATGTTTTCTGCAGTACATGAACTTCATGCGAGATCGGCAGCTTATCAAATTCCAGTTTGAATCCCACTTTTGACTCTTCAGCCATCTCATTCAATGCCATAATTAGCCCTCCCTCGGTAATATCGTGCATAGCGTGGACACCGTGCAATTCCGCGAGTTGCAAAGCTTCTTTAACACAGCTTTGCAATGGGATTTCCTTACCGAGTTTTTCTGTTTGCTTTAAGCCGAAGAGTTTTTTCGCTAATGCATTACGCTTCAGCGAAAAATTGATCGCTATTTCTAGTCCTAGAGGCTTGGTGCATAGGATTAGGTCTCCAGCTTTGGCGTTTCCAGGCGTGATTAGTCTTTCTGGTTTAATTGTACCATATACAGTGCAGACCCCGACTATATCTGTCAGGCTATCATATGTTCCCGTATGGCCCGTGACAATGGCAATCCCTAATTCTTCTGCGGCGTTGCATGCTTGCTTCATAGCCTCCCGAAAAGCTTTCGGAGTTGTCCGCAAAGCTCCGAGCAAATTGATGGTGCAGAATTCGGGCTTTGCCCCAAACAACGCGACGTCCGAAGCAGCGTAATTGATCAATAGCCAACCGAACCATTTTTCCGGAACACCTGTACACGGGTCTGTTGAAACAACAAGGTACTTGTCCCCCATCAAATGGACACCCGAATCGTAACCTGCCATAGGCGGGACAATAACTCTCGTATCTTTCTTGATGCAGCCCAAAAGTTTTCTTAATTCTATGTCAGACAGTTTTCCCATGGTTCATTGGACCTTACAAGTAAACGTTGATTGTCTTACTTTTCTGCAATATGCCGATAATTACAGCACAAATTATCATACTAGGTATCAGGTAGGTTGCATTATAAACTGCAGAATAGACTACAGGACTCATTCCTGCTGGCGCATAATTCGGAAAATAAACCACTCCTGAGACGAAATGACACACAAAGCGACCTGCAACTCCCACGAATACCCCCACAACTGGGCGTTTCTTGAAGAACCCCGCGAGCCCAAGGCAAGCGAAAGCTAACGGGTAGTCCAGGGCAAATTGAATTGGATGAACCACAAAAGGTTCGATTGCAAGGTCAACTATCCCAAATACTGCTCCCGCGAATATTCCGACTTTGGGTCCTCTTCTAAGAGCCAGCCAAAAGATAGGTACCATTCCAATATTGATGGACCCTCCTTGGGCAAGACTGAAGAAGCTGTGGCTGATTAAACTTAATGCTGCTCCGAGAGCAACTAATACTATTATTTCTGCTAGTACTTTGGTGGAGAAAATCTGTTTTCTGATTTGATGATTCGTATGGTTCACTTTTTTCCCTCCGCCAGTATTATCTGGTTCAGGTTCTTTGGGTCGACAACGATTCAGCCGTCCTCTCAGCCGGGTCATTTCCCAGCTCCCCTTGATTACCTTGTAGGGGATAATGTTTTTAGGTGGTATTTTAGTTTTCCTAAGCCCATCACTAAACGAGGGAATGAACAGGATGCAGCCTCTGCCGAAAGAATACAACTTCATCGAAATTGAGCGGAAATGGCAACAGAAATGGGAAGAAATGGGCATTTTCCATTACGACTGGAACGACACAACCCGGATTCCTTTCAGTATAGACACGCCGCCGCCTTACCCGTCAGGCGAGTTGCACATGGGCAACGTCCTCAACTGGACCTACTTCGACATGGTCGCACGTTACAAACGTATGCGAGGTTTCAACGTGCTTTTTCCTCAAGGCTGGGACTGCCACGGCTTAGGCATCGAAATCCAGGTAGAAAAAGCAAATAACATCCGCAAACGGGATTTGCCATCCGACCAGTTCCGCAAGATGTGCATGGAACTCGTCGCGAAATACATTGCAATGATGAAAGAAGGCATCTTGAAGTTGGGCTGCAGCATCGACTGGACCACTGAGTACCGAACCATGGACCCAGATTACTGGCGTCGCACTCAACTGAGCTTTATTCTGCTGTACAAGAAAGGCTACATGTATCAGGGCACGCACCCAGTGAACTGGTGCCCCCACGACGAAACCGCCATAGCCGACGCCGAAGTCGACTACGTAAAACGCGAAGGCACCTTGCATTACATCCGTTTCCAGTTAGAAGGCACTCACGAATACGCCATTGATAGCCACTTCACGACCCGAATTCATCCCCGCATGCGTTGCCATCGAAGTAAACCCCAAAGACGCGCGGTACTGCAAGTACATCGGCAAAACAATCCTTGTGCCCCTCATCGGCCGGTCAGTCCCAGTTATCGCTGACGAATGCGTAGACCCCGCTTCGGCACAGGCGTGGTCATGATTTGCACATACGGCGACAAAGAAGACGTCAAAACCGTCCTAAAACACAAACTCCCAGTTATTCGCGCTTCTAACTGATAACGGGCAAATCAGCGAAGCAGGCGGCAAATACGCAGGACTCTACATTAACCAAGCCCGCACTGCCATAGTTGCAGACCTCACCGCTGCTGGGTTGCTGGAGAAAACTGAGAAGATTCAGCAGGAAGTCGGCGTCTGCGACCGCTGCAAAACACATGTGGAGATTTTGGAGCAGAAACAGTGGTTCATGAAAACCATGGAGTTAACCGACAAAGTCGAAGAAGCAGCTAACGAAGTGAGTTTGGTACCCTGACTTCATGAAGAACCGCCTGATTGATTGGGCTAAAGCCCTGGATTGGGACTGGGTCATTAGCCGACAGCGACTATTCGCTACACCGATTCCTGTTTGGTACTGCAAGAGCTGCGGCGAACTAATACTAGCCGAGCCAGAATGGGTTGCCTATCGACCCCAAACTGGAAGGACCACGAATCACTAAATGCCCCAAATGCGGTGGAAAAGAATTCAGTAGTGAAACCGATGTTTTTGACACCTGGATGGACAGCTCAATAACCTGCGCCGTTCATGCTGGATGGCCAGACCGCACAGATTGGCACAAACTCTTTCCTGCTAGTGTCCATCCATCAGGCACTGACATTATCAGAACTTGGGCCTACTACCTCATGGTGAGGCACTTAGCTCTATTCGATGAAACCGCTTACAAAAGCGTCCTAATCAACGGCATGGTTCTGGGACAGGACGGCAGAAAAATGAGCAAATCCCTCAAGAACTACGCTGCAGCCCCAGAAGCCCTGAACAAGTACGGTTCAGACGCAATTCGCCAATGGGCAGCAGGAGGAGGAGCCACAGGTTCAGATATTCCATATCGCGTTCAAGACGTGGAATACGGCAGACGATTCTTGGTGAAACTATGGAATGTTTCAGGTTTCACCAGCAAACTCTTAGAAGATTACACGCCCTGCTCAGACTCAACAAAACTAGACCTGCAGCCTCTGGACAAATGGATATTGAGCAAAGCCGAAGAAACAACAAGAAAGGTAACAGAAGCCTTCGAGAAATGCCAATTCAACATCGCCGTTGAAGAAATCCGAAACTTCACCTGGCACATCTTCTGCGACTCCTACGTAGAAGCAGTCAAAGACAGGCTCTACAGACCAGAAGTACATGGTCAAACTCCAAAAGTCGCGGCCCAATACACCCTTTACGAAGTTCTATATCGGGTTTTGCAGATGCTCTCCCCAGTGGTTCCCCACTTAACTGAAGAAATCTACCAAACAATGTATGCAGAGGTTAAAGGCTACAAGAGTCTGCAATCATCTCCATGGCCAAAGTTCAACGAAGCATCGGTGGATGAACGCGCAGAGAAACGAGGTGACATGGTGGTAGAATTGATCAGCGAAGTCAGGCGAGAAAAAGCCGAGAAACGAATGTCTCTGAATACTCCGGTGAAGAAATTGACGGTTTACACAACCGATCAATCAGGGGCTGAAGCAATTAGCGAGGGCAAACGTGATATATGCGGCGCTCTAAAAATTGAACAACTCGAGATTTTAGCTGAAGAGGGAACTGGAAGGGAAGTTGCGCAATTCCCAACAATTCACTTCAACGCCGAGTATCAAACAGCCACAGCGACTTAGAAGGAGAAAGAAATGAAATCTGTTGGTCTCATCGGATGCGGCGCCATCGGAACAGTCCTCGCAGAGGCTATAGAGCGAAAACTTGTAACATGTGATGAACTCATAGTATTCGACGTAGATGCATCAAAAGCAGAGGCGCTTAAGAAATCGCTAAATTTTCCAGTTACAATTGTCCAAAATTTCGACGAGCTACTCAAGCGAAAACCCTCAGTTATTGTAGAAGCAGCTTCTCAACAGGCGGCAAAAGACTACGTAGAAAAAATCATAGAAAAGAAAATCGAACTAATCGTTATGAGCACAGGTGCCTTGCTCGATTTGCCTGTTGACTTAAGAAAGATACACATCCCATCTGGTGCAATCGGTGGACTAGATGCGATTGCCAGCGCAGCCATGGCTGGAATCGAAGAAGTTACATTGACGTCTCGCAAAAACCCCAAAGCATTCGGACGCAACAACGAAGAAGCTGAAACCGTTTACGAAGGCATTGCTGAAGAAGCAGCTAAACGCTTTCCCAGAGAGATGAATGTTGCCGCTACATTAGCCCTAGCAGTTAAGCCAGCCAAAGTGAATGTGAGAGTGATTTCTGACCCAAACATTCAGCGTAATACGCATGAAATACAGCTAAAATGGCGATTTGGCGATATGACCCTTCGTTTTTCAAACGAACCGCATCCAGAAAACCCACATACAAGCGCCCTCGCCGCCTGGTCAGCTATTAAACTCCTACAATCAACATTAAAAGAATTAATCTAAGAGTTTTCTCTCTTCAGCTCCAAGAGAAGTGAAAACCCACAACTTTCCACAACCCAACAAAACCCGCATTTAAGCCCAAAAGCAAATCAAACCTCAAAGAGCAATCAGCCTACAGAAGTTGTGCCCCCACAGCAAACTTCAACTACTTATTGAGCAAGAAAACTTGTCCAAAAGTTTCTAAAATTCCACAATATTCAAAAAATATGCCTCAGGAAAATTTGAATCAACGGTATTCGCATTAGTTGGGTGTCAAATAATGATTTATGATCTTCTAAGTCCAACATGAAAGGGTCATTATTCCACTCATTTCTTTCCGCGTTCCAATATTTTTTACCTTTTTTATGATATAAAGGGCGCAACTATACTGAGTTTTTGTATGTATATTTTACATTTTCAAAAAGTCAGTTGTGGTTTCTATTACTTAGCGATATATGTACATGTTAACAAACGTTAACTCTTATTTTGTCCGTAGGAGTGCTTGGTGCCTAAACGTGATTTCGTGGAAACATTCCTTTAATCGATTAAACGAAGAATATGAGATAGCAAGAAAAAAGCAACAAGCACTAGATGGCTTGTACCAGAAAGGCCGAATTTCTCAATCAACCCACGACTCTTTCAATACCGAAATAGCCGCAGCGATTGTAGAAATCGAAAGACAACAGCAAGACCTTCTGCAGAAAATGCATGCAAAAACCTCCGAGCTTCAAGACCAAATTAAGACCCTCGAGATGCTCTTTGCAAACTATGAAATACAATATGTAGCCGGTGAAGTTGATGAAAGCACTTACACTCTTGAAATCAACTTGCTCTCCAGTGGATTAGAAACAGCTAAACACGAGTTGCAAACCATAAACGACGCTGTATCGCAACTTTGCTCACCAGCAATTTCGGCTTCAACGCCTATTGCCGAGCCAGTTGTAGAAGCGCCAGTTGTGGAAGCAGCCCCTGCACCAATGCAAGAGACCCTGGAAGTTGCAGTAGCAGCTTGCCCAGTTGATCTTGCCCCAGCAGAGGTAATGGCAGCTCCAGAGCCAATCATCCAGGAGCAAATTTCAGTTCCAATCGCAGAAGCAGCGCCGGTTATTGAGGAACCAGTCGCAGTCGCCGAAGCCCCAATCATGGAAGCAGCTCCAGAAGCGCCAATCGCCGAGCCAGTTGCAGAAGCCCCAGTTGAGCAAGCTCCAGCAATTGTCGAGCAACCAATCATCGAACAGCCTGTAGTTATCGAGCAGCCAGTTGTCGAAGCTCCAGCAATTGAAACTCCAACAATCGAACAGACCGTTGTTGAAGCACCAGTTGTGGAAGCTCCAATTGAGCAACCAACAATAGTCGTTGAAGAACCAGCAGCTGTCGAAGCCCCCGCAATTCAGGAAGTAGCAGTTGCAGAACCAGTTGCAGTAATCGAAGAAGCAAAAACTGAGAAGATTGCCCTTGATGAATTTGATGTAGCCGCTCCGGACGTTGTTCAGAAAGAACTTCTACAGGCCGTAGAGGAGATTGCAGAAAACCCTTTCCCCGAGGCGCCAACAGTGGCGCCCGAAGCAGCCGCAGACACAACAGAAATCTCCGCCGAAATGCAGCCAGTTCCAATTCACTCCGCAAAAGAGACCTCGCACGAAGCATATACAGATAACAAAGAATAAACAGCTATCAAGTAAATCTCTTTTCTTTTTTATTATTTTTTGAAAACCGTCATTTTATTTTCAACAGATCTTCAAGAATCACTGATTTTCCAAGAAAAAGCGTCTAAACATCTACCTTCCTTTATTATTTCTCTAACTGGAATAGAAACGCTAAAAAACCCCTTCTCCGATTTGCTATCAGCAACAGTTTGCGCGTGGGCCCGTAGCTCAGTCAGGATAGAGCACCGGACTTTTAATCCGGGGGTCGCGGGTTCAACTCCCGTCGGGCCCGCTTCAAATTAATCTTATTCCTTATTTGCGTCTTAAAAAAATGATTTTTAATCAATTCAAAGTTGTTGACTACGCATTCTAATTTCACCCCGGGCATGACAGAAAATTATTCGAGGCTTAGAAATAATATGTTAGAGCAATCTGAGTCACGATGTAGACTCCAAAACCAATGCTTACTAAGCCGGTGATTAATCTGATTTTTTCATGCACCTTTGCTAGATGTGACGAAGTAAATTTCAGCAAAGATCCAATCAAACATGATACGCAAACCATGCCCAGAATAACTCCAGCGCCAAAAACTAGTATGAAGAATAGTCCTATCTCCATTGAACTTACCGTTGTAAGAGTTACAAGCATTAAAGCCGCGCTACCAGCCAGTCCTTGAAGGACACCCGTTAGAACAGACTTGTGAACATGACTTGAATCGTGAATGTGACTGTGAGTCAGGATTTTTCCATCTGTTCCAATGTGATTATGGGGTGCGATATTTTCACCTCCGCTTCGGATTTTGTTTGTTTTCATAAGGATTGGCTTAACTACCATTGCTCCTAAAATTACCAAAATTAAACCTGCACCAAACTCAAACAAATTAACAAGACCGGCTGGAAGTTCGACTCGAAGAACTAAGAACAAAACACCCACCAAAAGAAGCATTGCTGAATGCCCAGCACCCCACCACGTTGCTGAAACCACAGATTTTCTAAGACTATTAGAATTACAAAGAAGAGCCGAAACCGCGATTATATGATCTGGATCAATAGAGTGAACTAAACCCAAAGTAAATCCGGTCGCGATCAGCAATATTGAAGCAATATCCATGTTTCCTCTAAATAAAAGAAGCACCAGTAATACTTTTTGCATAAATAGTAACACTACTTAGGGAAGAAAAAACACAACGACTGAATTCTGGCGTTTCAAACTTTTTCTAAAAATCAGTTATGAGTTCTTTCTTAAATTTCTCAACAAACACTTCATAATCAAAATCGGTGGCCAAAAGAGGAGTTGCCAATTCAACAATCTTATCCAAATTTAACGTCTTCTCCGCCATCTCAAGTGCCTTTGCTCCAAATCTTTCATACTTTATTTCAACTTCAGGAATAGCACCGCGTCCCTCAACATCAGTAACAGGCACAATCCCTAATAGCTCGGCACCTGCACCCTCAAACGCTCTTTTTACGACGGTTCTGGTTTCCTCGCTCGTATAATCTAAATAGACCTTGTTCAAAACCACTCCAACGGTCTTTATCCCAAGTTTTCTCAGAAAACGAACATAGTTGAGCGAACTCACTATCCCCCCCTCTATCCCTTCTTTATCGCAGCCCGCAACTACTACTGTTGGAATACCCAAAGCAGCTGCCACTTCAGCCGTCGAGTTTGGACGTTTAGGTTCATCAAAAAGGAGTCCTGTAAATGCGTTCATGGCGCCCTCAATAATGATGAAGTCGTAATCTCTATTTGCGGCTTTAGCGGATTCACCAGGGCTTGTCCAACCTGTATCTGCTACCGTAATCGATGAGTAATCCCTCATTGGCTCTTTTATGAGATACAACGCGGGCACTATGTCTCGGATATCTCCCCCAACCTTGATAACCCCGACATTCCAACCTCTTCTCTTCAAAGCAGCGGCCAAACCTGTTGCAATGAAAGTTTTCCCTCCCCCACTTTCCAACGCAGTTATCAATAATGAACGCGGCTTTTTTCCTTCGTAGTCGATCTTGCCTTTTGGATGAACGTTAGTTGAAATACCGATTTCAGACTTAATTTCTAATTGCAGCTTGGCATTTGCAGTTTTGATTTCGCCCATTTCTTGAGGTTCTATTTTGAGAGAATCTGCAATTCTGTCGACAATTGCAGAGTTCCGGTCCAGAATAGCGTGTGGCAATAATCCAATTACGTTTCCTTTAGAATTTGAAACGCCAGAAATCAGATCTTGCTTTTGTCTCCTGTAGTTTAGGCGTTTGACATGAGAAATCAGAATGGGTTTTGCCTCTCTACTCACTTTTATGTCGCCGTAAGTATGGCAGTGAAAACCCGAAACTTCAGCCCCAATATCGCCAGTTAGATGGCTCTCTCCGACAATTGTTGCCTTAACTTGGTCAGTGCAGATTAAGGGGCTAAATTTGGTGTTGAGTAAGCCAAGGCCTCTTTTCCAGATTGGTGTTGGGGACAAGCGGCCAATGTCAGTTCCTTGGGAAAGTATTTGAAAACCTGAGCAGATACCAAGAACAAGTTTTCCAGATTCAGCCATTTTTATAATGATTCGCTCAAGAGAAGCCGTTATGCTTTTGGATTCTACGAGGCTTCCGCCTGGAATTATTATCATGTCAAGAATTTCTGAAGCTGGCTTTCCCTCTAGTAATCCATCCTCGCGGATTAGGTCAGTAGGCAAGTTGCCAAATGTTTCAAAACAAGGCAATGCCCCTGGAACATAGACTAAGCCTACTCGGTGTCTCAAGTAAGTTCCCTGAAATCCAAAAATAATTGTGGCGAGTCTTATTTAACATGGTTGGTTCGTCCAACCCTACTTTCTTGACTCGAATTAGCGAAAGTGCCTTTTGCTATATCGCTAATGCTTCAAGAACTAAAATCGGCAAGACAACTGCAATGCCGAAAAGAGTAACCGTAATTCCCATAATTTTCCATGCCCTTGTGATGTCTTGAGCATGGATTGTTTCGCCATCTCCTAACGCATAATAACCCTCTTTTTCAAGCTGAGTGTCTAAGGCTCCTGCCATTGCTGAAATTGTCCACCCGGCATTCGGACTAGAGGTCTTCCTTTTATCACGTTTCAGAATTTTCCACGAATTCTTCCAGTCAGCGCCAAGAAAGCCTGCAGAGAGAACCATAAAAATTGCTGTCAACCTGGATGGGATGTAGTTTGTTATGGTATCCATTTTCGCAGAGAACCAGCCGATGTTCACATTGACTGGGTCTCTATAGCCAACCATCGAGTCCAAAGTATTAATAACTCTAAATGCAAAAGCACCGGGAACTCCAAACAATGCGAAGAAGAAGAATGGCGACGTCACTCCGTCAGTTGTGCTTTCCGCGATTGATTCTACTGCCGCGGAGATTATGTGCCTTTCGTCGAGCTTGTTTGGGTCGCGGCGAACTATGTAGTGTAACCACTCTCTTGCTTTCCCAATGTCATTATTTCTTAATGCCTTCTCAATTGGAAAAGTGTAATGTCGCATGCACTTCAATGCAAAAGTGGTCTTCAACAATATTGCCCCAATTATGATGTAAAGTAGCCATCCCCAAACTGGAATCTGCCGAAGAATCCAAAGAAGGAAGAAAACGGGAACTGAAAAAAGCGCTATCAGCCCAACGCATAAAAGTACACCATTAAACTTTTCAGCTTTCGGATTAGAGCTCTTCATCTTTGGTTTGACATAGGCTACTATGCTTCCCATCCAGACTGTGGGATGCGCGTGGTCAGGAATTTCCCCGAATACAATATCAATTAGAAATGCCAAGACGAAGATAAACAAAGAATCAATAAAGAACGAAACATCAAACGGAAACATAATTCTCTCTCAAATCCGACTAACCTACAGTCTCCTTTAATGCATCAAGCAGCTTTTCGTTCTCCGTTCGAGTTTTGACTGCTACTCGAATAAAATACTCATCAAGACTAACAAATGAGCTACAATCTCGAATCAAGACGCCACGTTTTAGCATTCTTTCCTTTATCTGTGTGCCTGTAAGACCAGAATTTCTCGTATCTATGAAAAAGAAGTTGGCGTCGGGCGGATAGATCTTGAAGACCTTGAGCTGCTTCAGCTCATCTAACATGAACGCTTTCTCTTTTTTTACGAGTTCAAGCGTCTTCTGCAGATGATCTTCGTCTTCCAAAGCAGCAACTGACGCAGCTTGTCCCAAGCAATTTACGTTCCAAGGTATCTTCGTGTTCAACATAATGCTCGTTATCTCTTCTGAGGCAATTCCATAGCCAACTCTGAGCCCGGTTAACCCAAAAATCTTCGTAAACGACCTCAAGACAAACAGGTTGGGAAAATTCTTCAAGTTTTGGATCATGGAAAACTCTTCTCCATTCTCCACGAACTCCAGAAAATCCTCATCAAGAAAAACCAAAATACTTCTTGCAAACGCTTCTTGTATTATTTCTTTAAGCTTGTCGATTGAAGTTAGAATGCTCGTTGGATTGTTAGGGTTGCAAAAATAAAGGACTTTAACTTTTTTGTTCATTTTTCGAATGAAGTTTGCTGGATCAGCTTGAAAGTTTTTGTTTAGCTTTACGTGTTTTACTGTTGCCCCTGTTTTTCTGACAGCATTCTCGTATTCGCTAAATGAGGGGGCCGGAACAATTGCAGCATCTCCTTTCTGCATGAAGGCGTCAGCGAAAAGGTAAATGAGTTCAGTTGAACCATTGCCAATCACAACATTATCCTTAGTAATTCCTTTGTAGTGTTTTGCGATGGCGTTTCGCAAATTAGTTGAAGATGAATCCGGATAGCTCGGAATTAGGTTGATGCTATTTTTTATCGCTTCTATCGCTTTTCGGGAAGCGCCTAAAGGATTAACGCTTGAGCTAAAATCCAAAATGTCCTCGCGTATAAAACCCGTCTTGTCCGCAGCCTCAAAAGTGTCAGCTCCATGAATACAAGGCTTCAGCTTCCTAAAAACATCCTTAGCCAAGCTCAAAGCGGGTTTCATTTGTAATCATCCTCAATTCCTTTCAAGCGAACTAATAAATTCGTCGTTAATGGCATTGGTGTTTTCCTTGGAACTCACACGCCTCTTTCATTCATTGGTCTGTCGCACCGAAATAAAGAGTCTTGTCGAAGTTTATTAGAAAAATAGGGAAGGACGCAAAAGCGTCAAACTAAGCGATTTAGTTTTTTGCCTATACTTTGGCTTTTCTGCTTCGCCATTCTTTGAAGCTGCCTGCGTAGATTCCCCACACTTTAAGTTTGGGCGAGAGGGTTCTAACTAAGACCGGGCAGACGATTATTTCGATAGCCAAGTTCAAAGCGAATGTGGGCAAAAGAATGGCTATTGCAGACTCTGCTGTAAACAAAGCAGGTAACACAGTGTATTGCCAAAGGATATAGCCCGTTCCAGCAAAGAGGCTGACAGCGTAAACGCCGATTAAGTAGGCTAGATTTCTCTTAGACTTTCCTTCTGCAACATTTCTTGGCATCAAAAGCCACACCAAGAAGTAAATAATAAACGCCGTTACGGCCTCAAATACTCCCAGAAATCCTAAACCTTCTACAAAGGCACCACCAATAAAAGCGCCAATCATGCTGCCTGCTAACCCGCTTAAGCCAAACCAAATAGGAAATACTCCGAGCAAAACTATAGGCAGGTACAGAATTGTGAAATTCGGCACAGTGACTAATCCCGATAGGAAAAAGAATATTGCATAGATTGCAGCTGATATTGCCATAATTGAGACTTGTTTTGCAGTTAAGTTCATATTAATAGCCTCTAGTCTTTCCGAATCATTTCGAGTTCACTAATTGCTCATAGTTTGTTTCAACTTCTCTGAGCACGGATTCCTTTGTTATTATGCCTTTGGACTTTGCCATTGCAGCTATTGTTACTCCTCCAACTCCAACGCCTTCCTTAACAACGCCCGCCTCATAGGCTTTCAAGCCATCAAATTTAGAATCTCCAAAATGTAGATTAGCCGCAAGGATTGGGACTTCTGCAATTTGTGCCACGATACCCTTCAAGTCTGAAGTTTTGTCGGCTATTATCCATCTGGTAGTTCCAATTGCCAAGTTATCGACCAGGTGCGGATTCAATGAGTTAACTACTGCCAAGACAGCTGTCATTTGAGTTCCTCCTGCCATTAAGACTGGAACGTTTTCTGCGGCACCCAAAACTAATCCTGCAAAAGCAGGCATCATTGGGTCCCCAACGCAAGAAATTGCCCTTATTGGATCATTGGCGAAAGCCCCAAACTTTATGCCTAATGCAGCCAGCCCTTCTTCAACTGTCTTAGTTTTAAGGTCGTGAGGGTTTCCTGGCATGCTGCTACTAACTTTTCCTTTCGCGTTAATTCCCATTGCAAGCAAAACGCCTAATGCCGTTGTCGTTCCTCCAGGAATGCTTTCGCCGATAACCAAATAGTCAACCGTTTTGGACAAGATTTTTCCCGCAAGTTTTGCACGTTGTAAAACTTCTTCTGCATTGTCTACTGCTTTTCCTGTTCTGATATCTCTTCCAGGCTTTGCTCCTAGCTCAAGGAAAGGAACATGAGGTAATATTCGAAGTCCCGCATTTACTGGTAACGCGGGGATGTTTGCCAGGTTCAAGGCTGACATTGTTATTAATGCCGGTGTAGGAATGCCATCCGGCGTGACGGGAACCCCGTTGATGCATTTGCATTTTCCAAGAAGAAGCAATTCAATATCTGCAGGCGGCGTGTAATCAGTAATTTCTGGCATCGCACCAGCAGCTGAAATACCTGGAATCTTTGCTGTTTCTGTCGTGCCAAGAGTACATGCGAATAAAGGATTTTTCCCCTCTATTTTTTTAAGAAACTCTCTACCCTCTTTCTCATGATGAAATAGTATAATGTCCTGCATTTTCTCATCCTTCTTCTATTTAGATTCCAGAACACGAACGTAAGCCATAAAAGTGTTTTCACACGTATTACAATTGTAGTGTGTTCTGCTTTGAAAGTCACCAATGTTCGTTTATCTGAAAAAATCCTTTCAGACGCTGACAAACTTGCTAACAAACACGGGCTCAATAGATCTGAAATAATTCGCCAGGCACTAACTGTATACCTGCACCTAGTTGAAAACGTCGGAACAATGCTAAAACCAATCGCTTTTCAAGTAAAACCTTCTCAAATCACCTACACACGAAGAGGAGACGTGTCAATTCTCAGAGTACCAACTGGGCACGCAATCGTTGTAGGCTCTACTTCATCAGGAGCGGTAGGCCCCAAATCAATGGACAAAGTCAAAGTCGAAGGCCGCATATTAGGCAAATTCTTAGCAAGGGTAGCTCTAATGGATGTGGCAGCTACCGGGGCATTTCCCATTTTGCTGTCCGTCACTTTAGGTGTTGAAAAAGACCCTACAGGACGGGAAATTCTTGAAGGAATAAGACGCGAAGCCTCAGTTCTTGGGCTAGAGCCTAACCAAGTAATTATGGAGAACACCGAAGACAATTTTGAGACAATTCAAACTGGTGTTGGACTAACGGTAATCGGCTTTGCAAACGATGAAGAACTCCGCTTAGGGAAAACTAGACCAGGAGACTTGGTTGTAGCTGTAGGAAAACCCAAAGTTGGCAATGAGGTTATTCCAGCAGAAGCCAAAAGTGAAATTGCTGACCTTAAAAACGTAACTTGGCTCAGCCAAAAGAAGTTTGTACACGACATCAATCCCGTAGGAACTTTCGGTATTTCCTACGAGGCTAACGCGATGGCATTTGCAGTTGGACGGCAATTGAAACTTTCCGAAAAGCCATCGATTGAATTGGAGAAATCAGCTGGACCCGCAACCGTTGTCCTACTAACAATGGACCCTGAAAAATATGGTGAATTCGCCTCACTAATTCAAAAACCCGTATGCATAATTGGAGAAATACTCTAACAAGACTTTCTGTTTCGGTAGTTTTCCTAATTGCCTAATGTTTCTTTTCTAAGTTTTGTTGTTGTATTAGGGCTCAAATTGTTTTTGTTGCTTCTCATTTCTTAGAGGAAAACGCGAAACAAGCGACGAAAAGGTTTATTAGCGCGCTCCTTAGCTTGTGTTTGTGCTCTTAAAAAATATTGGAGACCCCTTTTTCGAGTTGGATTGTCCAAGCTCGGAGGAACTTGCAAGTTTGAAAGAAACCCGCATGAAAAAATTACGTCAGGACATAAATGAAATGAAAATTGCGGGAGAGAATTAAAATTGACTGAACTTTCGAAAGAAGATACCCACATATTATTGAAATCTTTCTTCAACGAGAAAGGATTAGTTAGGCAACATTTAGACAGCTATAACGAGTTCATCGACCACGGTTTGCAGGAAGTAGTGGACGAAGTCGCCGAAATCCCTATCGAAGTACCTGAAAGCCCATATAAAGTAAAACTTGGTCAAATTTGGGTCATCGACCCTCAATCAAGAATCACAGGTCCATATGCCACGGAAGTCGACGGTACAAAACATGAAATCTATCCAATGGAAGGTCGACTTAGAAACTTAGCCTATGCAGCTCCAGTTGCATTGGAAATGACCCCTGTCATCGATGGCAGAGAACAAGACACCGAACTTGTCTACATCGGTAACATACCTGTGATGTTAAAATCAAAACTATGTTTTCTCTCACAATTATCAAGAGAAGAACTAATTGCTGCCGGAGAAGACCCAGACGACACAGGCGGATACTTCGTTGTCAACGGTTCAGAAAGAGTAATCGTCGCAATGGAAGACTTAGCTCCAAACCGCGTCATCATAGATTTAGACGAAAAAGGAACTTCACCAGTTTATCAAGCTAAAATTTTCTCAACCACCGTAGGTTTCAGAGCAAGAATTGAGTTGAAACTCAAAGCAGATGATGCAATCTATGTCTCCATGCCTGGAGTGCCCACAGAAATTCCCTTTGTTGTAATCATGCGCGCTCTAAGTCTCGAGAAAGACAAAGACATCGCTGAAGCCGTTTCTCTCGACAAAGATATCCAAAAGGAAATGGGTGCTTCATTCGAAAAAGCCATAGGCGTAGATACCCCCTCAGACGCAATCCTCTTCATCGGAAACCGCGTTGCTCACGGACAGGTTGAAGAATACCGCCTGCAAAAAGCAGAAACGGCTCTTGACAAAAACTTCTTGCCACACCTCGGTCGAACCGAAAAACAACGAAAAGACAAAGCAATTTTCCTAGGTGAAATGGCCAGCAGAGTCATTCAACTAAAACTAGGTCGAAGACAACAAGACGACAAAGACCACTTCAAGAACAAACGTCTCCGACTTGCAGGGCCATTATTGGCTGACCTATTCCGAGTGGCTTTCAGAAACCTAACTAGAGACATAAAGTACCAACTCGAACGCATTGGGGTAAAAGGACCAATAATTACAGTATCTGCGGCAGTACGCCCAGGTATTATCACAGAAAGATTCCAACATGCACTAGCAACAGGTAACTGGGGTAGAGGCAGAGTCGGCATTACTCAACTTCTTGACAGAACAAATTACATCTCAACCTTAAGCCACCTACGCAGGTTGCAGTCTCCACTAAGCAGAAGTCAACCTAACTTCGAAGCACGAGACTTACACCCAACCCACTGGGGCCGATTATGCCCTAACGAAACCCCAGAAGGCTCAAACTGCGGTCTCGTAAAAAACCTCGCACTTTCCTCATCAATTTCAGTCGGAGTCAACCCAGAAAAAATTAAGCAACTGCTATATGAAATGGGAACTGTTCCAGCTTACGAAGCAAATGTATCAATGAAAATAGAAGGCGCCAAAGTCTTTGTTGACGGAAACATAATTGGCTTCTGCAACAACCCACAAGATATGGCTAAATCTTTCAGAGAAAAACGCAGAACAGGCGAAATTTCAACAGAAGTTAACATCACACACTTCTCCAAAGCACAAACAGAAAGCGAAGAGATACATGCCAACTGTGACGAAGGCAGAGTCAGAAGACCACTTATAATAGTTGAAAACGGTGTTCCAAAGTTACAACCTAAGCATTTAGAAAAAATAGCTTTGGGCGAATGGACTTGGGAAGACCTGGTTAAGAACGGCTTAATCGAATACATGGACGCTTCAGAAGAAGAAAATGCTTACGTCGCAATTTCCCTTGATAAAGTCGGTCCCGAACATACCCATTCAGAGATAGCTACTTTCACAATACTGGGCATCTGCGCTTCAACTATACCTTACCCAGAACATAACCAGTCACCTCGAAACTCTTACCAATCCGCAATGGCAAAACAGGCGCTGGGTGTATACGGAACAAACTTCCAAAACCGCGTTGACTCTCGTTCACACATTTTGCATTATCCTCAAGCCCCTCTGGTAGAAACTGAATTGATGGAAGTTATGGGCTACAAGCAGCGCCCAACTGGTCAAAATTGTGTTGTGGCCGTGCTAAGCTTTGAAGGATACAACATGGAAGACGCCATCATATTCAACAAAGCCTCCATTGAACGTGGCTTGGCGCGATCAACTTTCTTTAGAATCTACGAAGCAGAATGCCGACAATACTTGGGCGGACTAAAAGACAAATTCACTGTTCCTGAACCAGGAACACGCGGATACCGCGGAGAGCAATACTATCGACTTCTCGAACCAGACGGTATCATCGGTTTAGAATCAACCGTCGCTGGCGGAGATGTGCTCATTGGCAGGATTAGTCCACCAAGATTCCTCGAGGAATACAAAGAATTTGAAGTCAAAGGACCATCAATGCGTGACACTTCTGCCGACATGCGTCCATCAGAAAACGGTGTTGTCGACGCCATCTTCATAACTGAGTCAGGCGAAGGCAGCAAACTCGTCAAAGTTCGAGTACGCGATCAAAGAATTCCCGAACTAGGCGACAAATTTGCCTCACGACACGGACAGAAAGGAGTCATCGGTTTGATCGTTCCACAAGAAGATTTGCCCTTCACAGAAGACGGAATGGTTCCAGACCTAATAATTAATCCCCATGCAATCCCTTCAAGAATGACTATCGGCCAGTTCATCGAATCACTAGCAGGTAAATCCGCAGCCGCAAGAGGCAAACCAGTAGATGGCACACCTTTCACTAACGAAGGTCCAGACGAAATCCGCAAAAACCTCATTAAGCTAGGATTTAGCCACACTGGAGGCGAAGTCTTCTACAGCGGCTCATCCGGAGAGAAATTTGTGGCAGATGTCTTCGTAGGCATGGTTTACTATCAAAAACTTCACCACATGGTCGCTGACAAAATCCACGCCAGAGCTCGAGGACAAGTTCAAATGCTCACAAGACAGCCAACTGAAGGTAGAGCTCGCGGTGGTGGTCTTCGATTCGGAGAAATGGAACGAGACTGCTTAATTGGACACGGCGCAGCAATGCTACTCAGAGACAGACTTCTAGAGGAGTCCGACAAATACACGCTCTATATTTGCGAAAACTGCGGACAAATAGCGTTCTACGACATGAAACAGCGAAAATATGTTTGCAAGATATGCGATGAAAAAGCCAAAGTGGCACCAGTTATCGTTTCTTACGCGTTTAAGCTCTTGTTACAGGAACTTCAGAGCTTATGCATTACACCCAAGTTAAGACTAAAGGAGAGGGCTTAAAATGACAGAAGAATTAATTCACAAGGTAGTCGACGAAATCTCATTCGGCTTAATATCACCCAAAGATCTTCGCAAACAATCAGTCGTAGAAATCCAGACACCTGACACCTACGATGAAGACGGCGCTCCAATCACAGCCGGACTCATGGACGGCAGACTAGGCACACTAGAACCAAGGCAGCGATGCAAAACCTGCGGAAACACTGCCATCCGATGCCCCGGGCACTTCGGACATATCGAACTTGCAGTCCCAATTGTACACATTGAATTCACCAAAATAATTTTTGACCTACTGAGAGCAACTTGCCGCACTTGTGGTCGAGTTCTTCTTTCAGATGAAGCTGCAAAGAAAACGCGAGGTCGAATTGAGCGTTACATGGAACTGCTTGGCGTTATACCTGACGAGATTTACAAAGAAATTATTCAAGAAATCAAGACCAAGCAGTGCCCTCATTGTGCATCCGGTCAGTTTAAAATAACTTTTGAGAAGCCGACAAAATTCATTGAACAGACTGAAGCAGGCTCAGAACCTTTAACTCCAAGCATGATCCGCGAGCGTCTAGAACGCATTAGCGACGAAGATCTTGAAATTCTGGGATTCAACCCCAAAGTTGCACGTCCCGAATGGATGGTTCTTCAAGTATTGCCAGTTCCCCCAGTTTACGTTCGTCCATCAATCACACTAGAATCAGGCATACGCTCAGAAGATGACTTAACTCACAAGCTCGTAGACATCATTAGGATCAACCAGCGTCTTAAAGAAAACATGGAAGCAGGTGCACCTACTCTAATTATCCAAGACCTGAGCGAACTGTTGCAATATCACGTTACAACTTACTTTAACAATGAAGCTTCAGGCATCCCACCAGCTCGACACCGCTCAGGAAGAGCACTCAAGACTCTATCTCAACGATTGAAAGGAAAAGAAGGACGATTCAGAAGCAACCTTTCAGGTAAACGTGTAGACTTCTCAGCACGAACCGTCATTTCACCAGACCCTAATCTTGACATTAACGAAGTTGGAGTACCGAGAGACGTAGCCATGAGGCTATCAGTGCCAGAGAAAGTAACGGCCTGGAACATCGAAGACATGAAAAAGTTCGTAATAAACGGACCAGAAAACTACCCAGGTGCTCTCTACATTATCCGCCCAGATGGCAAACGTATTCGTCTCGAATTCGTTGTAGACCGAACCAAAATCGCAGAAGCAATTGAACTTGGCTTCATCGTCGAACGACACCTCAAGAATGGCGACATTGCAATATTCAACAGACAGCCATCACTCCACCGCATGTCCATTATGGCCCATTACGTTCGTGTTTTGCCTTACAAGACCTTCCGTTTACACTTGTGTGTTTGTCCACCTTACAACGCAGACTTCGATGGCGACGAAATGAACTTACACGTTCCACAAAGCGAAGAAGCACGCACTGAAGCTTTGCTACTCATGCAAGTCCAGGACCAGATACTTTCACCCAGATTCGGAGGACCAATCATCGGCGCCATCAGAGACTTCATCACAAGCGCCTATTATTTCACAAGAAGAAGTAATTTCCTAACAAGAAACCAAGTCAATCGACTCTTGACTGCAACTGGATACTTAGGTCCAATTCCACAACCAGCCAAAACCGACCCTCAAGAGCTCTGGACAGGAAAACAAATCTTCAGCTTATTCTTACCGAAAACTTTGAATTACGTGTTAAAAGCAAACATCTGCCAAGGCTGCACAAAATGTCAAGAAGACGAATGCCAACACGACGCTTACGTTGTAGTAAGAAACGGTGAGCTAGTATCTGGCATAATTGACCGCCGTAGTATTGGCTCAGAACAATCAGAAAGTTTGCTTCACAGGATAATCAAAGATTACGGCACCCAAGCAGGAAGAGAATTCCTCAACAAGATTACAAGGCTACTCAAGCTCTTCATTTCCATGCGGGGATTCAGCTACACATACGAACAACTAGTACTATCTCCAAAGGCAAGAAACCGAATCGCCAAGACAATGGAAAGAATCCAGAAGAAAATCGACGAACACATCGAAAACTTCAAGAACGGTACGCTCCCGCGTTTACCAGGTCAGACACTTGAAGAATCTTTCGAAATCTATGTTATGCACGAACTCGCCACAGCCAGAGACGAAGCAGGCAAAATTGCAGACGACGACTTCACCCTAGAAAACGCAGGAATCGTCATGACTCGAACGGGCGCAAGAGGGTCAAGCCTAAACATAGGTCAAATGGCGGCTTGCGTTGGGCAACAGTCAGTCAGAGGCAAAAGGATCTTGAGAGGATATGCAGGACGCGCGCTGCCTCATTTTGTTAACGGCGATCCAAGTCCAAGGGCAAGAGGTTTCGTATACAACTCCTACCAAACTGGTTTGGACGCGATTGAATTCTTCTTCCACGCTATGGGTGGCAGGGAAGGACTCGTCGACACTGCAGTACGTACTCAGCAAAGTGGATACATGCAGCGCAGACTCATCAACGCCCTAGAACACATTCGTTTAGAATACGATGGAACAGTCCGCGACTCAGCAGGCGACATCATCCAATTTGCTTATGGCGAAGATGGAGTTGATCCAGCCAAGAGTGACCACGGAAAAGCCGTCAACGTTAGCAGACTCATGGACCAAATAGCCATCGGCGAAGAAAAAGGCACGCCAGCTACAGCTGATTACGTCAAGAAACAAATGAAAGAGATTGAAGGACAACTAACTCCAATTCTAATGGACCAACTCAAGCAGCATCTTGCTAAAGGTAAAGTGACAAAGAAGGGTGTTGACAAAGCAATCACAACAACAGCAGACCGATACAAACGCGCTCTCATGGAACCTGGAGAAGCAGTAGGAATCGTTGCAGCGCAGTCAATCGGTGAGCCAGGAACGCAGATGACTCTAAGAACATTCCACTATGCAGGAGTCAAAGAGCAAAACGTAACCTTAGGTTTACCGCGTTTAATCGAAATCGTCGACGCCAGAAGAATTCCGTCAACCCCAATCATGACCATCTACCTAACCGGTGAACACAAGAAGAGCAAAGAAGGCGCCGTAGAAATCGCACGCCACGTCATATACACATCGCTAGAGAATTTGGCATCTGAAATTTACGAAGACCCAATTAAGGAAGAAATTGTCGTCGAACTAAACAAAACCATGATGAACGATCGCGCAATAACCATGGAGGAACTTGAAGAGAGAGTTCAACTGCAAAACGCCACCACAAAAGCCAAAGGCGACGCACTAACGATAAAACCCAAGAAAGTTGATACAATCAAACGTTTGCTCGAAAAGGTCTCCGGCTTCCACGTTAAAGGTGTCCCAGACATAAAACGTGTACTAGTCACGCAAGAAGACAACGGCGAATGGGTAATTCGAACAGACGGCTCCAACTTATCCAAAGTTTTGGAGATTCCAGGTGTAGACACTTCACGCACAACAACAAACAACGTACACGAAATAGCCAAAACACTAGGCATAGAAGCAGCAAGAAATGCATTGATTAACGAAGCCAAAGGCGTATTGGAAGAACAAGGCTTAGACGTCGATGTGCGTCACGTAATGCTCGTTGCAGACATGATGGCTTCAACAGGCGAAGTACAACAAATCGGTAGACACGGCATCAGCGGCAAAAAAGCAAGCGTTCTGGCCAGAGCTGCATTCGAAATCACCGTGCCCAACATCGTAGAAGCAGCAGTAAAAGGCGAAAGTGACCCGTTAGCAGGTGTGACCGAAAACGTAATCGTCGGTCAATCAATACCGATTGGCACAGGATTAGTAGAGTTATACATGTCAACGTTTGAAAAGCAAAATAAAACTGGAGGAAAGACAGAAACATGATAGACATAGATAAAGCGATAGCATCAGCCGTGAAGACAGGCAAAGTTTCTTTCGGAGCCAACGCGGCACTGCTCAACGCCAAGACAGGCAAAGCCAAAATGATCATTTTGGCGGCTAACTGTCCAAAAAACAAAAAAGACGATATAGAATACTATGGAAAACTCTCAAAAGTTCCCGTTATGAACTATAAAGGTGCATCAATGGATTTAGCCAACGTTTGCAGCAAAATGTTTATTATTTCGGCGATTAGCATCAGAGAACCAGGGGACTCAGAGATTCTTAAAGCGGTTGAAATGCAATATTACGAGAACCCAGACACTGTTGGAGGAACTGAATGACAACCGGCATAAAAATCACTTGCGATGAAATGCGTTACATCGCATTATTCGAAAGCATCAGTGGAGCCAGCGTTAAAGACTGCATTGTTGACGAAGTAGAGGCACGAGCTATCTTCATCGTTAACCCCGGTCAAGTTGGCGTTGCAATAGGAAAAGGCGGACGAAACATACACACTCTAGAACGTATGACTGGCAAAAAGCACGAAATCATCGAATACTCCGAAGACCCCGCACAGTTCATAAAAAACGCTCTAAAACCAGCAGCAGTCAGAGAAGTACGCATTACCGAAAAAACTGATGGCAAAAAAATGGCCGTTGTTACAATAAATCCAAAAGACAAGGGCGTCGCAATAGGCAAGAACGGCAAGAACGCCGAGCGTTTGCGCTTTTTAGCAAAACGGTACTTTGACATTCAAAACGTCAGCATCACTTAGTATCCCAGTCAAACTGGGACTAAGCGATGAAACGTCGCCCAAGTAAATTTCTGAAGGATTTATATGTTCTTTGTTTCATCGAAAATCGCCATAGATTTCTTTAATTCTGTTGTCTTATAGATTATTACGAATTCTATAACTTGAGAATATTATTCAAAAATTTGTGTTTTGAATAAGAAATGTATTTTTGAAAAATGTTGTTAAATTTTATTTTTTATCGTTTTTATTAAAAAAAGAAAAAGAAAAGAGGTTTTTTATTTGCCTATTTTTTTCTCAGTATGACGAATGCTAGTACAATTATCACTAATACCAGCACTACTGCGAGTACGTAGACGACTTCCATTGGTGCAGTGTTTGCAGTGTTAGTCGAGGTGGTTGTTGATACTGACTGGCTTACTCCTAGGCCTGTTTCTGCGTATGATGAGAAGTATGAGTGGCTGCCTTCGAAAGTTGCAACGATTGAATAGACTCCTGCGTTTGTTGGGGTCCACATTGTTTTAAATTGACCGTTTAAGTCACTTGTTACGGTGCCTAAGTCTGTTGTGCCTCCGTTTGTATCTATGGCTAAGAGTTTAACTGGTACTCCTTGTGCATTGGCTGGGAGTGCTTGTTGCATGTAGAGGTATTCCATCCATTGCTGCATGTTATTGTCGGATATTGCTGGTGTGCCTGGTGCTCCTGGGGATTGATCAGTTACTGAGCCTTGTATGAGAATTGCAGTGCCGTTTGTTACTGCTTTCTGTGATACGTCAACTGTTGTTGCTGTTTGTCCTTTGCCAAATGCTTGCAAGTTGTTGTTGTAGTGGTTTGCGCATAGTATGTATCCGTCTGCGATTGCTAGTCCGTCGACCCATGTTTCTATTTTGAATACTTCTTGTCCGTTGATTGCGTTAACGCAGCGCAGGTATGATCCTCGCCAGAGTGGTTTGGTTGGTGAGTGTTCGCTTGAGCCTAGGTAGATTTTTTGGTCCGCAATTGCTAGGATGTTCATTGGGTAGTTGCCATATGGGCTTTCTCTGCCGACGCTGGGTGCTTCGTACTTCCAGTTAAGTGTTCCAGTTTTTATGTTGTAACTGTAGAGTACACCGCCGTATCCAACTGAGTATAAGTTGCCGTAGCCAACGCTGCCTCCTGGACCATAGATATCCCATGGTCCTTGTGCCGGAGTGGTTGGTCCCCAGAGTAGATCACCAGTTGTTAGACTGTAGCCGAACCATTGCACTTTTTCTTTGCAGTATACTGTGAAAACTCCGTTGTCGTAGTCTACTGGACCGTTAATGAATGTTAAGTTACCGCCGGTGATTGGTGGTGAGTATTCTCTGCTCCATAGAAGAGTAACTGTCTGTCCAAGGTTCCAATTGCTTTGTTCACCCAGTGCTGTTGGGTCTGGTCCGCTTCGTGGTGCTGCATTGTAGTTTATTTGTGCTGCCCATGCCTTGAATGTTCCATTTCCGCCTGTGACGTCGCCTTGTGAACTTGGGTTGTTCCATGAATAGATCATGCGTGGAACACGGTTGCCATCTTGTAGTACCTGTGTTGTTCCGAAGTTAGGTGAGTACGATGGTGCATTAACCCAAACGAGTCCTTTTTGTAGTGTAGTATTCACTGAATACCCTGAGTGGAAGGTGTCTGCTGCTGTCCATGCTCCGTTCGTTCCGGCTGTTACTGGTGGGACAGGATATGTTTTCCAAGTTTGGTCATTTTGTGCGTCAACAACTGTTCCTATTCTTGGTCTCCATTGTTGTGCGCTTGTGCTAGTTCCGGGTGCTCCATATGGAATTGCTTGGGTTGAATTCCATGCAGTAACTAATCCTGTTGTTGGGTTGTAGTTGTATCGGAGTATGTTTCCGTCTTGGTCATTGATGCCTATTCCGCCTGGTACGTTCTTTAGTGTCATCATGAGATTTCCGTTGTCTGGGTCAAGCATGTACCATGTGCTTCCTTGAGTCATCCATATGTATGCTAGTATTCCTTGTCCGTTTACTGAATCATAGTGTTGTAGTTGACCGAATGATAGTGATGGGAAGCTTTGTGAAAGTGCGGGGCCTTCGCCGAAGCTTGGGTTTGCAATTACTACGTTGTTGAGGGTACCATTATTGTACCAGAGTTGTTGTCCAGTTCGGAGATCCATTGCGTAGTAACCATATCTCGGAGACATAGCGTCAGCTGGAGCGTTGTAGTAGATTATGCCGTTCATGATGATGGCTCCTCCCCATGGGCTTTGGTAGTCATCTGTGTCGTAGGATTGTCCTCCCCATTGAGCGTCAGCAATCCCTCCTGGGTGTCCCGATGAGACTCCTGGTTGTTCAGCAATGGGTTGTGTCCAGATGATGTGTGGGCTGTCTGGAGCCGTTCCCCATCGTTGCCAGTTGCCAACTAACCAGTTGCCTCTCAGCCAGTTGCTTGCGAGTTGCGCCCATTCTTCTGTTCTGGGCATTGAGAGGTCTGCTCCAGTATCCTGTGGGAAGAGCTGGTTCCACCCATTGAGGTCCTGGAGTTTGTGTGACGACGACTTTCAGGGGATCGCTTGTTGCAGCTTCAAAGTTGTCTCCCACATATGGCATGCCCATTGGGTTAGATCCTGCGGGTGCTCCTAGTACTTGTCCTGGCCAAGAGAATACGAAGGTGTAGGTGCCAACTTGGTCTGGAGTGAAAACAGTGTAGGTTGTTCCGACTGGTCCACTTGTGAATGGTCCAAGTTGTGATTTGGCTCCGTCTGGGGCAGTTACATCAACCATAAATCCGCGCCAGAGGTCTCCGCCTGTGCCGCCTGCTGTTGGGGGAATTGCGCTTAGCCACATGACTAAAGTCATGTATTCTCCTACTCCAACCGTTGTTGGAGAGGCAGTCACGTATGCGTAGGTGGGAATATCCCATGCGGGTGTATGTGCTTTTGTTTGTGGGGTTGCTACTGCTACTGCTGAGATTGTCAGCAGTAGAATTATAGCTATACTAAATAGTAGTTTTGTTTTTTCTTTTTTCATATAGCTTAGCCTCTCTCCGAATTTTTTTGAGGGGTGTTCACCCATATGTTTCTAATGAGTATTTAATTTTAACCTATGTTCCATTTGTTGAATAGAAAATTAGAGAATAAGCTTTAATATTGGAATCTTGCGAGCTGTCCGAAATTATAATTTTTTAGCCGCCAAGAAAGATAGATTGACGTATTATTTTGATGTGTAATCGTCTTGTAGATAATTCTCTTAGCTGTTTATTTTACTGAGTAGTTATATTCACTGTTTTGTTTCTTCGTCTTCCTCATCGTTTTCTGCATCTTCAGCCTTTGTTGTGCCTTTATTTTTTTCTTGAGTGCTTAGTAGCATTTGAATCAGTGTTTTCTGGTCTACTTCGGTGCGTGTTCGCCAGTCCAAGTACAACTGAGCATTATCGTCTTGCTGTAAGTAGCCGTATCTGATGAATCTGTCAATGTTTAAGCCCACTTTCCAGCCCGCTATTTTTTCGCCTAAGAGTTCTTCTACGTCTTTTCTTGAGGCTTGTCCTTTCTTGCTTATAATGAATGCAATGGTTGTTGCCAATCCCGCTAAATCGTCTATTCGCCATCCTATCATTTTTGCTTCTTTAGTCTGTAAGTCACCACGTAAGGTAACGTAGAATCTTGCCTTATCCAATTCGTCTAAGGTAGTTTTCTCCGGAATTTTTTCTTCTTCGAAGATGGTTTTTACTTGTAAGTCTAATGGCTTTAGGAAGTCGTCTAGGACGTCAATCACCTTGGGGTAATCGGAGCCCAATGCTTTGTGAAGTTCCCATCCTTTTACGCCTGGTTTTTGATGTCTCCGGTAGAAGAGCATATGTGTTGCCATTTTTACTTTTGCTGCGTAAGTTGCTTTTCTTTTGCTGCTCATTCTTTTTCTCCTCGTTTCCATTTTTGCCAGCTTTCATATGTGAGTGTTATTGGAACTGATACTGCTTGATTGTTCATCTTTGATGACGGTTTTTCAATTGGACAAATGTGTATTTCTTCTTCGAGCTGATTAATTTCCAGTGTTGCATAGCCATAGGTTACTAGAAAACTGGTGAGGTAGGCGCGGTTAACCGTTTCTTCGTATGTTTCGGCACCTATCCAATCCATATAAAACAATCTGTCTTCGACGCCTTTTGTTTTGGTTTTTTCTTTGAGTTCTTGCCAGTAGCGGTCCAGTTCGGCTGAGAAGGTTTCATCTCTTAAAATGTTCTGTTCAATCATTTCTTCTCGGCTGGCAGTTCCCGTTGCTACTTCTAATGTTTCTAGCTGTTCCCATCTTTCTCGGATAGGTATGAGTGCGTCCCAATACCTTAGCGCATCTGTTAAACTCTGAAGAGTAAGTTGCTCAAATTCAATTATAGGATGCCATGCTTTCAAGAAGGCTTCAGTTATTTCGCGTTTGGTTTTTTGTGTAATTTGTGCTTCAAGTAGGAAAGGATCAGTGTAAAGAGATGTACTGCGCTGTTTTACCCATTCACTTTGAAGCTTAATAACTGAAGCTAAATGATGTATTGCTTCAGCGTCTAAGTTTAGTTCTTCAGGTTGATCCCAGTTTGGGAAATATTCCTGGACGATCCGAATAATTTCATCAACGTTCAAAAGAAATGGGTCTACGGTGTGAGCTTCGATGCCTTTCATCATTTCTATGATGCGTTCAAGTTTGTCTTTGCCCAGTTTTTTTTGGTTTCTGTTTTTTTGGGCTCCTTGAGTCTGCATTGTTATTTGACCTCTCGGACCGCAGATTTGCCTTCTACATTTTGAACTGTGATGATGTTGGCATTTTCTTGGGCGAAGGTCACCTGACTTGGTGTAATTACGACGTATTGCGAATTGGCATCTTTGATTGTGGAGATGAGGATTTTCGCTATCATTTCGCGGTTTCGTGGGTCCATGTGGATGTCATATTCATCTACGGCGCGGAATGGTGAACGCACGTGTTGTTGCAATGCGAGTAAGAAACTCATTGTTGCCGTGGTTCGCTCTCCGCCGGATTGCGTGTGAGCATCCAATGCTACTGGCTTTCCTCCCTTGAATCCAACAAGAATCTCCAAGCCTGCGGTTTCGATGTCTTGTGTGTTTCCTAATCGTACTTCGCCAGTTGCCCTAGTTTGAGCCATGATTCTTTGGTATTCGAGGTTTACTCTGTCGAGTAGAGCTTGCATGACGTTTCGCCATGCTTCCATCCTTGTTGTAACTTCTTCAAGGGCTTTTTGGCGATTTTCAGCTACAGTCTGGGCTTTTTCTTTTAGTTCCAAGTAAAGTTTGCTGTAGGATTCGTATTGGTGTTCGATATCTTCGGAGACGCTTGCAAGGGCTGCAAGGTGTCCATCGGTTACTCGAATTTCGTCTTGGATTTCTGTTGCGGCTTTGGTAACGGCTATTCTTGCTCCTAAGCTTGTGGCCTTTGCCATTGCTGCCTCTGAGCTCGTTTTTGAGGTCTTTATTGAAGTTTCAATTTTGGCGAGTTCTTTTGTTGAATTTTCTTTGCGGTATTCTAGAAGGGCTAGTTGAATTTTGTTTTCCACAACTTGTTCAGCGATTTTATCGGTTTTTTCATCTAATCCTTTATTTCTTGTTTGGATTTCTCTGATTTTTTCGTGTATTTTTGCGAGTTGTTCGTGGGATGTCTCGATTATTTCTTTGAAGTTTCTTGGTTGCAGAAATTTTAGTTGATTCGCTATTTTCGAGTCCCTAATTGCGTCTTCCAAGAAAGTTGCTTCTTTGAGTAGCTGTTCCAAGAGTTTGATTGTGGATTCGTTAGCGGCGATTTCGTGTTCTGCATTAACCCATTCATTAATGGTTTTTTTCGTTTCGTCTTTGAGTTTTGATTGTTGGTTACTTTGTTTTTCCAGTTGTTCTGTGTTGGATTTGTTTTCTTTTTCGATATGGTTTAGGTTTTCTTGGGCTTTTTGTTTGTCAGTCTCTAATTCTTTGATGGCATTCTCTTTACGTTCTACTTCTGCCCAGACAAGTTCCCTTTCCAGGAATCGTCGTTTGGTTTGTAACTGTTTTTTTTCTTGGTATTTTTCGTATTGTTCTCGCCAATATGTGAGTGTTTGTTCAGCGTTTTCGAGAAGTTTGGTTACTGATTCTGATTGGCTAAGTATGCGGGTTAGTTTCTGTTGAGCTTGAACCACGTTTTCTCTGAAAGGTTCCAAACCGACAGCTGCTTCAACCATGCGGAGTTTTTCTATATTGCTCAAAACGGAGAATTGTTCGACCATGTTTTGATGCATGATTATAAGCATGTTGTTTGGGTCAACACCGAACTTTCCCAACAATCGCTCAACATCTTGTTTGTTGGCGGCTCGATTTTCCAGTTCGAACCAATATTGCCCATCCCTGCGTAAAGTTCGGGTGAGGAAAATCTGATCTTTGGAATATTTGGAAACAGGGCGTCTCCCATTTTGTTTGCTATTATCTAGAATTATTGTAACTCTGGCTTGGTCTTTTCCCCATCGAATTAGGTTGCTAAGTTTCTTGCTACGTTCTGTGTAGGTTTGGCCTAAAGCAACTGAAATGGCAAGAAGCAAGGAGGACTTGCCTGCACCGTTTGGTCCAACGATAAGGTTGACTCCCGGTTTGAAGGCTACTCTTGCGTAATCATAACTCATGAAATTTTCTAATATAACTTCTGTTATCAGCATATTGGCGATTTGCCTCTAGCTAAAGCTTCGAACTAGAGTTGGCTGGTCTCTTATTAAAACAATTTTAATGGAATAGGAGATTTTTTCCTCTCAAAATTCCCTTTTTCTCTTTTTTCTTCAAATTTTATTGTTAGTTACTATATTCTCAGTTAGAAAATTTCGCAATTGAGTTTTGGAGTTTGATCTTTGCCAAGCTCAATTTTGACAGGAGTTCATTTGTATTTGTTTTTAAAAATGCTGATGAACATGTAAGCAACTGCTACGATGTTAATTATTGCGCTTGTTCCGTTTAGCAAATAAACCGAAGTAAAGTATGAACGTTGAAAGTATTGAAGGCAAAAGCGTAAATCAAAGTGAACGTGGCCACAGCAGCACCTACCTTTCTCATCAGGACCAAACCAGCAATAGACGCAACCCAAAGAACCAATAAAATAGAGTTATTCGGGTCCGCAGAGTCATTTAGAGCTGAAACTTCCAAAAGCATGAAGATGGCGTTTATTACCATCCAAAGCAAAATGGCGTAGATGGCAGGCGATTTTCTCAATGTTTTCTCCATGGCTTTTCCTTGACCTGAATTAAAACTTATTTTATTTAAAACTTGTTCAACCAATGCTTCCACCTTCAATTAACTACTCCCACAATTGTGGAAGATTTAGTTTCTACAAATCTTTGTTGGGCATCAGCAATGGAAGAGGGGCTTTTCTCTAATTAGGTACCCGAAAATTCCCTTCGATGAGCAAAGCTTCCTCTCGGGACTAAGTTATCTTATTCGAAAAGTTTCATTGTAGAAACGATTTGATCATAATCTTGATAGACAACAAAGGTGATAAAGCACTTTTAGCAAAACATATTTTGGGTATTATGAATGGTTTTGGATGTTGTCTGCGGGATGCAAATTGATGAAAAAACAGCTAAATGGAAATCCGAATTCGAGGGCAAAACTTACTATTTTTGTGGTCCCATGTGCAAATTAGAGTTCGACGAAAACCCTCAAAAGTACACAAAGTATGGCACTGTAAAATTGGACAATTGAATAAAAAAACTCTCTTTGTTGTTGTTTCTGCGCAGTCACAACTCGTTAAATACTCATTTCTTTAGATTTAGTGCAGTGATTTTATGTCAGCAAATATTTCTCTCAAATTAGCTATGAGGAAGTTGTGGTCAGACCACGTTTTTTGGACAAGAGAATATGTCATCGCGGCAGTCGTTGGAGCACCTAACGTTGACGAAGCAGCGAGTCGACTTCTCAGGAACCAAGAAGATATTGGAAATGCCATAATTCCATTCTATGGTCAACCAGCAGGATCCAAACTTACCGAGTTGCTAAAGCAACACATCATGGGCGCTGTTGACTTAGTTGCCGCGGCAAAAGTTGGAGATCAGAAAAAATTCGCTGACGCGGATAAGAAATGGACCCAAAACGCCGACGAAATAGCAGCTTTCCTAAGCGGAGCAAACCCAAACTGGCCCAAAAAAGACGTAACTGACTTGCTATACTTGCACTTAAAACTCACAAAAGAAGAAGCAACAGCTGTAATAACGAAGAAGTGGAACGATTCGGTTAAGAAATTCGACGAGATTTTCACCGAAATAATAGTTCTTGCAGACGCTTTGACAGATGGCATCGTCAAGCAATTCCCAGGCAAATTCTAAGGAAGCGAGACCGCAACTTTGTCTTCCCTTTTTTCAATAACTTATCCATTCGAAATAGGTCAAAAAGCACCAAGTTTTGAAAACCTTCAAGGCACAGACGGCAAACAATATTCGCTATCCACCTTTGATGACAAACAAATTGTGGTCCTTATTTTCATGGCTAATCGTTGCCCAACTGCCCGAGTGTACACCGATCGATTGAAGTCAATTCAAAAAGACTTTGGCAACAAAGGAGTGCAGCTCGTGGGCGTGAACTCCGATAATCAATATTTCTTTTCTCTAGAAAAACTATCCAAGATGATTGAGGTATCTGAAGAAAGAGAATTCAACTTTCCATATCTAAAGGACATCGACCAAAGCTTAGCCAAGAAATATGGGGCATTAGTAACCTTGCATGCATTCGTGCTTGATAGAGAACGGAAGGTCAGGTATAGAGGGCGAATAGATGACTCGCGTGATCCAACAACAGTGACTATCCACGATCTTCGAAACGCGCTAAATGACCTTATTGAAAAAAGGGCAGTTAAAGTCTCAGAAACAAGACCATTCGCCTGTGCTATTGAATACTTTTAGAAAAAACTGCTGTCAATTGAAAGACACAAAAGCAGTTTATCCAACGCGCTCCTAATTAATTCTAAAAAAAGCGGTTTCCTTCTTATAATTATCTATCGTAACCTTAAGGTTAGAATGCAAATGAATTTTCTCCCAATGTTATTATCCGTTATTGTCGCCTTCTTAGCAACTTTGTCAGCAGGAGTATTTGTCGCCAAATATAAGCGAAATATCGGAATTGTGTGCGCTTTCACCGCTGGCGTGCTTGTAGCTCTCGCACTTTTTGATTTGTTCCCGAATGTTCTGGCGCTAGTCCCAATGGTTCAAATATCGTTGGAAATGCCAGTTTTTGCTGCTGTGGCTGGATTTATTCTCCTTTATGCCATAGATCGTGGTCTTTTTCAAACGCTAAAAAACAACAGTTTGATGGGCAAGAGAAACTATGGCCCAACTATAGGCGTAATTTCGGCAATCGAATTTAGCGCCCACGGATTTATTGAAGGATTGGCAATTGGGTTGAGTTTTCAGTTTGAATGGAGCCTTGGCTTTCTTGTGGCTTTGGCAGTAATTTCTCATAACTTCTGCGACGGTCTTAGCACTCTAACACTTATGTTAAACTCTGGTAATACCCTGAAATCTTCGATGAGCATGTTATTCTTGGATGCAATTGCTCCAATTTTGGGTGGTGTCGCAACCCTGTTTTTCTTCATACCGGATTACTATTTAGTTTTTGCTTTGTCTTTTCTAGCTGGTAGTTTTATGTATATGGGTGCAGGCAGCCTTTTGCCAGAGGCTCACAGAAGAAATCGGCCATTAGTAACCTTCATTTTGTTCCTAGCTGGTTTTATTGCGATTCTTATTCTCTCTAGACTTTTTAATGTCTAAGATTGCAATTCATTTTAGGGTTTATTGTCCCTCGATTTTATGTTTACAAGGCTATTTTTAGTCTATTGCAAAATAAAGGATGCTGACTAAGATGCCTCAAGATTTTGTCTCAAAACCTTTATACGAAAATTTGTCTAGATTATGTTAACGGCGATTTTTGTGACTAAAAATGAAGTAAGTAAACAA
Organism: Candidatus Bathyarchaeota archaeon; assembly: GCA_963735905.1. Taxonomy (GTDB): domain Archaea; phylum Thermoproteota; class Bathyarchaeia; order Bathyarchaeales; family Bathycorpusculaceae; genus JADGNF01. Next base: position 659,518 of record CAVTMS010000007.1, read on the forward strand.
AAAGTTGATGGAACTAATTGTTATAATTGCAAATTTGTGTCTAACAAAGAAGAGCCTGTAGATCCAAAAGAGCTTAGCGAAGTGGGCGGGATTGATCCTAAAAACGACGCGTAAATGGATCGAGCTAAGAAAGCTGACTTGATAACACTTCCTGGCGGATCTAAATCCGACGTGAAGGGAAAGAGAATGTGCTACAATGATCAAATAAAAATGTATGTCACGGTCCGAATGTGCTGTGGATACTGGGACAATGATGGAGTTAAAAGACCCTGGAAAAAGAGTTGAAAAGCAACTATACTCTTTACTTCATTACTCTTCACTTTGAAAATCGGTTTTTTCCTTTGGGGCATCGGTATGGTTAAAATCGCAATTTCTAATCAAGATAATAATTAGGTGCATTAAAATTGGAATGGAAGAAAGCGCCTGAAGAACTCGTAGAATTTCTTGCGGAAAAAATGAAAATAACTAATTGTGATTACCGCAAAATGTTTGGTTACCCCGCCTATTTCATCAATGGAAATATGTTCGTGGGGATTCACGGTGAAAATCTTTTCCTAAGACTTTCAGAAGGTGATGTTATGAAAATAATGAAGGATCATTCGGACGTCAAATTTTTTGAGCCAATGCCTGGTAGACCAATGAAGGGATACGTGATTCTTCCCAAATCGATTTACCGAGAAAGCACCCTCTTTGCTCAATGGTTGGAGAAGTCTATGGAGTTTGTTTCAAAGTTACCTCCAAAATCAAATAAAAAGAAATAATGAAGGCGCGGTTCTATTTTGCTGGTTTTCTTGGATTTATGGAATCAAGATAGTTTCTTGGAATTGTAATTTACAAGAAGAGTGGGAATTCTTTTCTCTTTTACGGCTTTCCACAAATTTTAAAAATAAAACTAAGCTAGTATAATGTGGAGTAGGCATGTGCTTATTCCGGGGTGAAAGTAGTGTCTGATTTGTGCTATGATTTTTGCATAAATGTTATTACGCGCAAACATGATCAGGCGAAAACAGCTTTGATGGGCTGGTGTAATAAGCATGGCCTCAGAAATGCATGTGTTCGCGACTATTCTGAAGATTGTGGATGGAGCAGTTTTTCCGTGTTTTCATCTTATCTCCATTCGCAGAATTATCTGATGCTTGAAAATGAGGACACAAAACAGGCATTTAGGGAACTCTTGGACGCCCTTCGCAAAGTAGATGACAAGATTCGGGTTCGATCTAATTGGCAAAATCTTGAAAAGTACATGCGTTTGGAAAACGAGATTGCAAAATGGAAAAACAAAATGACGACCACTGAAACTGAACTTTACTCTGAAGAGAACAGGTTGAACCATGAAGCCGAGGTTCATGAAACCAGGAATTTTGATGCGGATGAAGAAATTTTAGATAGGGGCTCAAGAGAAGCTATAAAAAGACACTTTAAGGCTATTCAAAGTCTGGCTTGACTTCTTCTTTGAATGAAAGGCGAAGCAGTTTCTAGACCAAGTAGGCATCGGTTATGTATCTGCGCATCATTCGGTCTGTGTTAAAGTAGTAGGCAACTTTCCCAATGCTGTTTTTCATTGTTTCTATCCAGTCGTCGCGTTCGTCGTAGAACTTTGGTGCGATGAGATACTTGAGTTTGTTAAACAGGTCGTCTATTTCATTTCTCCTTCGCTCTTCCTCGGTGACTGTCGCTTCTGGCGTTGGACCTATTGCCCAGCCAGTTACGCCTTCAATGCAACCTTCGATCCACCATCCGTCTAGAATGCTGAAATTTATTACGCCGTTGTGGGCAGCTTTCATTCCGCTTGTTCCAGATGCTTCCATTGGGGGCATTGGTGTGTTTAGCCAGACGTCTACTCCTGATGTTAGCTTGGCAGCTATTTGCATGTCGTAGTTTTCGACGTAGACAATTTTGACTTCTTCTTTCAGGTCTTTTTTAAAGTCAAAGATTTCTTTGATTAGTTCTTTGCCGTTTGTGTCTCGTGGATGAGCTTTCCCTGCGAAAATAAATTGAATTGGAAACGCCTTGTTTATCTCTTTTAGCCGTTTTAGGTCAGAGAAAATGAGTTTTGCTCGTTTGTATCCTGTGGCTCTTCGCGCGAAACCCAAGGTTAGGGCAGTCTGGTCGAGTTTTTCACCTGTTTTTGCTTCAATGAATCCCAAAAGATTTTTCTTGTTTTCTTCGTGTGCAGCCCATACATCGCAGTTTGGTGCTTTGTCAATTCGTACTAGAAGTTCTGGTTCACTTGCCCATCCTGGTATGTATTTGTCAAAGAGTTGATGAAAGCTTTGTGATGTCCACGTATTTGAGTGGACGCCGTTCGTTATTGCGCGGATTGAGTAATGGGGAAAAATCTTCATGGAGTATTTGGTATGAGCTTTTGTTACGCCATTTTGAAATCCGCTGAGGTTTAATGCCAAGAGAGTCATGTTGAGTTTGTCTTCTCCACCGACTTCTTTCATTATCTGTAGAGAGAACTCTTTTCCCATCACCTGTTCGACCAATTCATATGAGAATCTGTCAAAAGCTGCGTCAACTGGTGTGTGAGTTGTGAATATGCAGTGTCGTCGAACGTTGTCAATGTCCATGTCATATCTTCTGGAGTAGCTCCATTGTAAGGAGAGCTGAATGTCCTTCATTCATGTGATATTTGCTAAGCCGGTAGTCGAGGGCTTCCAGCATTCTTGTTCCACCCACTCCCAATACCAGTTCTTGTTTCAATCGGTAACTTTCGTCGCCACCGTACAAGCTATCAGTTATTCTTCGGTCAGCAGCAGCGTTCCCTTGAACGTCAGTGTCGAGGAAAAGTATGGGTACCATTCCTCCGATCGGACTTTTGTGTTCATAAATCCAAGCTTGAACCTTAACAGATCTTTTTTCGATGTTGAGTTCAATAGTCTTGGGGGCTAAATCCAATGTGCCCTTGGGATCCCATTCGTCGGCGGATTCTAATTGTTCTCCGGATTCGCTGAGTTTTTGTCTTAGGTACCCTTTTCTGCTCACCAATGTTACTGCAATCATTGGCACCGACAAATCAGCACTAGAGCGAATAACGTCGCCCGCTAATACTCCTAAGCCGCCACTGTAAGTTGGAATATCGTTTCTAACTCCAATTTCCATGGAGAAATACGCGATTTTATTGCTGCTGTTTGGACTTACCATAAGCTTGTCACCTGCAAAAGATTTCTAGTACCGTTAGATTAGTTAGTTCTAGACAGCATCCTACAATCAGATTTTATTTAAGCATTGCTAACTTCAAGTAAAGACCTCATAGTTTAATTTGTAAGTGGAAAAATGCGTGTTATCGAACGTGATTCGTTCGTAGCTTTCAGTTTTGTTTCTTACGAGTTGAGCCACATGAATTTCTCTTAACGATTTAGAATTCGCAAATGCTTTATTAAAAAATCGTTAATCAAGGTGCGTGAGTTAGCCAAATGCGAAAGTCCAAACTTGAGTTATACGAAGAAATCATCTGTGCACTAACAAAGAATGCATTAACAGTAGATAGCATCGCTTTTCAATGCAACACTAGCTGCGTTACACTGCAAGAGCGGCTTGAGTTTCTGGTGACTCATAACTTAGTTGCAATAGAGGTTAGTCGAGAAAATAGACCGTTTTATGTCTTAACCTCAAGGGGTGTAGCAATTTCAAAAACTCTTGCCATCACTAAACGTCTTGAAAGACTACAAACACACTAGAGAGTGTCTAACAGATCTTTGTCTCAACAGCTTCGGTTTTATTGTTACATTTGATTGAATTTCAATAAGATACACAATAACGGCTACAAGGTTTTCTATTATCACGTAAAATCTATATAGTAAATCTTATCATAATAGAAACCCCAAGTTGAGGGGAATACAGCCTATGGATAAAGCTCAAGCGATTGGACTCCTCAATGACATAGTAGCTTCTTGTAGATCATTGGATGTCAGTGGATTTTACACATCTCCGTTGCATGCGCTCCCAACTGAAGTGGTAGAATTGCGCCTAATTGCTTCTCTTGACGCTGATTCTCGCAAACAGATTAGGTCTATGATATCGCCTCGTGGTTTGAAGATGGCTGAAGACAAGGGTTTAGTTATTATTTTTGAACCAAAAGTTGTAGACGTGAACATTTGATGAGCTTCAATCGAGAATAATAATTTGCGAGTATGGTTTAAGAAGATTGAGAGGGAACTTGCTGAACATTTACAATCATAACTAGATGAGATCAATTGCACCACGAATAGAGTAATTGTTTTGAGAAAAAATCAGTTAAATCAAGCGTATAAAAACCAGGCTGTTTACTCAAAAAGCAAGCCCTATCCAATCTGTTTTTTGAAATGCACTTTCTGTCTTTTGATAGTGATTGCAGCCATGCAACAACATATGGATATATTTTGAGTTGGACATATATTGTATCGGTAGACACGGCATTGACCATGAACCTACAGTTAGGTTGAATTGTTGGTTTAAAGGGTGAGGAAAATATGTCGAAAAAATCTGTGCATCGACTGAGAATCATTTCACGTAATAGTCACAGAAAAGAAAATCATTTTGGCTACACTCGACATGGCTCGATGCAGCTAATAAGATGCACCTGCGGAATCGAGATTTTGCTAATTCCTGACATAAACGGGATGAATCGAGCCATAGAAAATCATGTGAATGAGCATAAAAAAATGAGTCTCAGAATTGGAGGAGCTCAAGTTTCGCCCAACCTCATAAGACAGGTTTTGGTTGAGCAAATCTTACAGCAAGCAAGCGGAATTTGCTAAGATGGCCTTCGAGGTCATTTTCAGTAAGCGATAGGAATTTTTTGGATAATTAGGTCGCTTTTCAGACGGTAGCATGGCTAATTTTTTGGTCTTTTTTTCCGCTTTTGTGAATTTTCATTTAAAATTTTTTACTGCACATGGGACACTTAAATAAGTAATTCTCTTAGCTTCTTATTATCCTGCAAAGACCCCGATAGAGGTAAAAGTAAATGTCGCATTTTGATCAATGCTTGAAGCCTCTATCATAAGGTTGACCACAAGCATCGCAAGGTCTAGGTAAATCGGCTTCATTGCAATGAGTTTTTTATGAAACGCTGCCGCTTAGGAGTCGCTTGCCCGACCGAAATATTTCATGTACTGATCGAGACCCGTTTGAAACTAAACAATGCCCTTAGTCATTTGCTATAGACTATTAAAGAGACAGAATTGCCTGGCAAAGAAAGTAACGTAGACACTTTTTCAACCATAACAGTTAAAAAAATCCGCTGGGCTTCATCCATTGATACTGTATGGGTTGCCTTTCGCCTGATGCGATTTGGAACATGAGGGAAGAAGAACTTTCCCATCTTTTGAAATCAGAAACGCTCATTCCTATTCCTAAAAGAATCCGTTTTTACGCTCCAAGCTTCACCCACTATAAAACAAGCCAATTCTGCAGTTCATCCAAAGACTTTCCAACAATATCCGTTACAGGTAACGGTTGCTCCTTAAACTGTAAACATTGTGGAGGCAAAGTTCTCGAAACCATGCACCCTGCCGCCACTCCAGAAAAACTCTTTGCTTTATGTTCCAAGCTAAAAGGGGAGGGAGCTTCAGGCATTTTGATAAGCGGAGGATGTTTGCCTGATGGTTCTGTTCCGCTTCAACAGTTCATGCCTACACTTGAGCGAGTTAAGAAGGAATTGGGTTTAACCGTTTTTGTTCACTCAGGAATAATCGACAAGCAAACCGCAAGAGACTTGAAGAGTTCGGGTATAGACGCCGTGTTGATTGACATAATTGGTTCTGACGAAACAATCCAGAAGATCTACAACCTGCAAACCACTGTTAACAATTATGAAGATTCACTCAAAGCACTTAGCGAAGTTGGTTTAGACTTCATACCTCATGTAATCACTGGTTTGCACGATGGAAAATTAAAGGGCGAACTTAATGCCCTGAAAATGATAGCCCCTTACAAACCTTCTGCAGTTGTAATAATTTCTTTCATGCCAATTCACGGCACTGTCATGGCAAAAACTTCTCCTCCTTCGCCCCTAGAAATATCGCGAGTAGCTGTAATAGCTCGCACAATTTTCCCTCAAACGCCTCTTGTCCTAGGTTGCATGCGTCCAAAAGGCAAGCACCGCGTTGAAACAGATGTGTTAGCTATCAAGGCAGGAGTGAATGGCATCGCCTTCCCGAGCGAGAACGCCATTAAATACGCGGAAATAAACAAATACGATATCGCGTTTTCTTCGTTCTGTTGCGCTCAAATCTACAAAGACCTGACAAAAATACCTTAATTTTCGAAAAAGTTCAATAAAAGAAGATTCCTAAAAATTATTCGGGTCCTTCGGAATTATCAGATTTTTTTAGCATTAAATAACCTACGACCATCATCCACGTTGCGCCAAACAAACCAGAAACAAATTCTGGAATGGCAACATTAGAAACGTAATGAACAGTCAGTTGAAGAACCCAGACTATTGCAGCAGCCAATGCCATTCCTAAAGTAAACAAGCTGATTCTGCGCTTGCCTTCGATCCAGAAAGCGCCGACAAGAATCAGCATTGCAATCGGGAAAAGCACGAAGAAAGCAACAGAGAAAATGTAGTGATATGGGCTGAAGCTTTCGTTAAAAATTCCGATTCCCACAAGAGCAATGCATGACAAAACGAAAACAGATTCACCTACTTTGCCCGCAATGTGCTTGCCAAGAAGAGGGAAAAGACCTGTTGCATAAATTATGAAGAGAATTCCGCTGATTACTAACCCATTATTGAATATAACTGGGGTAATTCCACTTTGGACCCCTAAGTCGCTTAGTGCGTTGCTGACCCAATTAAATGAAGGCCAACTGCCGATTGCTAAAAGTATGCAAGCAAAGCTGAAGAAGGGGCTAATCAAACCCACAGTACCTGCAATTTTGAGGTGTCGGCTCAATTTAGAATCCTCTTCAGAAAGATGTATTATGATTGAGTTTAAGTGTTTTTTGCGTCTGGTGGAACGAACTTTCTTAAGCTCTGCAAAGCTCGAGTTTTCTCTTTGTCGCCAACTTTAATCGCTTGAACGGTTTCTTTGAGTATTTGGATTGATTGATCCATAGCTTCTCGGTTTACTGGATAAGGGACTCCGTCCTTGCCTCCGTATGCGAAACTGTATTTGACTGGGTCGTTCCAGCTTGGTTTCTCTCCGTAGACGAGTTCTGCGACTAATGATATCCCTCTGACAGTTGCGGGACCTATGCCTTTGATGTTTAGGAGTTCTTCGTAGCTTGTGGGTTGTATCTCGTATGCTTGAGATAGTGCCTTCCAATTGATGTTTCGGGGCATGTTTAGGATTGGTATTATTTGAGGCTGTTCTGCAGTTGTTGTCCACTTTTGGAGCGTTTGTTGTTTTCGTTCGGCTGGGGGTGTGGCGTTTTGGGTTAGTCGCATGAGCTTCTTTGTTGGTTCTTTGGATAAGTCGACGGAGGCTTTGCGTGATCCTTCGCTCTCTTTTGCCGTCATGTTTAGCACTTTTGGATGTTTAGTGTCGCAGACTATGGCGCTATGGGGGTCTACTACGAAGTTGGCGGTTTTGTCGCTTAGCCAGTGATATCTGCGTGCGGTTTTGTTGGTTGCGCTCATGCCTTGCTGAATTACTGCCCATTTTCCTTTTTCTGTTATGAAAAATGAGTGATGGTAAAGTTGGTAGCCTGCTTGAATTGCGGTGTTGTCGATTTTCGCGGTCATTTTGCTTGCGTACGTAAGAGTTTCTATCTGTTTGTCGCTGAAGCTGAATTTTTCTCCAGTTTTTACGATGTCATCCGGAGTTTTTCGGCTAGTTTTGCCTTTGCCTCCGCAAACCAGAACTCCGTGTTCTTCGGCTGTGAGTGCAGTTTTGAGGACTCCAGTAACTACTGTGGTTACGCCTGAACTGTGCCAGTCATATCCTAATACGCAGCCTAGTGCTTGAAACCAGTAGGGGTCGCTTAGTCTTTCTAGAAATGTGTCTGTGCCATATTGGTCAATCATTATGGCGGAGACTTCTTTGGCGAGTTTTCGCATTCTGCCTGTTAACCAAGATGGTGCTTTTCCGCCGTGGAGCGGTAAGCTGGCGTAACCTGATCGGCTCATTGCTTTCGATTTGCAGTCAGGCCAAGTTGTTTATTTCTGTTTTGCACTAAAATAAAGAGATGAAGAAATGGGCAACCAATCAAAAATGAGTGATTAAAACGGGTAAGTGCCAGAGCGAACACAATTATGCTTAGAATGGAATGCCATTCACAACATCGCCGCTCTGGGCCTACCCAAATACAACCTAGCCTAAAACCTAAATTAAAACGTTAGTTGTCTCGCGAGAGAATCACAAATTGAATGATTATCAAACATAAGAGTCAAAACATTCAGACGTAGGGCTAAGAAAACTAAAAGAACCCCTGACCTCATTTCTTTAGTGTGGAATTTACTATTGGATAAAGCTGAAACAATGATGCTTTACGCGTCAGTCATCGGCGTTCTCGCAGGGATATTTTTTTCTGTTAGTCTTAATCCGTTAAATAATTACTTTATTTTCATGATTGTTTTTGCTCTGATAGGCGTGGGTTTAGCTTTGTTTGTTCTCGCAGCTTTATTCAAGGTTTATGAATGGGTCAATCAGTAATTGGTAGGTAAAATTTTGGGATTGGCTCATTAGTATGCGGATTCCATAGCATGATTCATTAAAGGGAAATTTGGTACTTTAGCCTTGCCTTTCTTTTTAAGATAAGAAGTTATCACGGTTTATTTTTGGCTACGACGGTTCTTAGCGAAGATGATAGCAGTCAAAGTTCCCAAAACGGCAACAGCTACAAGAGCTACCGCGGAGTATTCGGGGATGCTTGGAGACGGCGATGGCGTGATTTGGGACGCACCAAATATGTTTGTTTCGGTAATTATGTAAGAGTATTCTGATGGCGTTGATTGAGATTGAGTTTGAATTGTAATCGAGGAAGCTGCAAGAAGGATTCCGGAGGTTCGATCGTAAACGAAGGTAAATGAAGTTGTGTAGTCTGGTGTTGTAATTGTTGGGTTGAGGATATTGACCGTTCTACTTGTTCCAAGGAAGGTCTGGGTTTCTGTCTTGTTGACACTGTAAGTGTTTGGTGGAGGGATAGGGTCACCTTGGTTTAGGTTTGCGGCGATGATCGGGCCTTGAACGCTTGGGACTCCGTCCTGGGTTCCTGTTTCAATATTCCAGATGCTTGCGGTACCGTTTCCTGATGTTGGTGTACCATCCTTTAACTGTCCGGTAGTGAAAAGAGTTATTTGTGTTCCGGAGACTGCGGTGATTTCTTGCTTTACATAATCAGTATTGTTGATAGTTTCTTCTCCAGGTCCGATTCCTATGAAGTTACCATATTTTGCGAATTGCCCAACTGAAACACCTGGAGCATATTCAACTGCCAAAACCGGAGCAGCTAGGGCAACAAACAAGAAAAACGTCGCAATTAGCGAGAAAGTGATTTTAAAATTCCACATATGGGAGACCTCTTTTCCTATAACTAGTTTGGTTGAGGATGTTAAAAAGCTTGTGAAATTGCTTTCTTCAGATTTGGAAACTATTTCTTTTTCTCGGATGGTCTTTCTTCTTTTTCAATTAAGAGCTTGATGTATTCAGGGATACTGCATTTGTTTTCCTGGGCTTTTTTTTGGATATAGTTGTAGACTTCATCGGTGACGCAAATAGTATTGTAGCCTTTTCGTGGCATGCATTCATTTCCTGCTGTTTAGCCCGTACATTACCGTACTCTTAGAAAATATAAATATTTACTGGATCATTGATGATACATCAATTACTGGTTTTCAACTCACTTGTGATTATATCATCAATTTATGTCAAAATATAAATGAAAGTTCCGTACAATACGGATTGGGGATAGCACAGAGGGGAACTGGACATGCCAAAACCAGGCTTTAAAAGTATTACTGTGAAAGCTGAGATTTACGATTACTTTTATAAAGAATGGCTCAGCGTTAAATCTGAATACACGATTTCTAAAGGTATCCAAAGCTTCTCAGGTTACGTCACCTACCGTCTTGCTCAGTTGATGAAAGAAGAAAAAAATAACAAGAAAGGAAATCAGTGATTTGTTCACGATAATGATTTACAGAATAGACGAAGTGCTGAAGATTTGTTTTTGTTCAATTTTACCGAATAGGGAACAAAACCGCCAAATTATCTAAGAGAGTTTTTTGTTATGCTGTTTTGCCAAATTCACAAAATCTTCCTCGAATCTCCTCCTCATCTTAGTAAATCTCATAGCCGCCGAAGGATGAACGGTTTCAACGTATTCAATTCCTTGTATCCTTGGAGTTTGCCAAGCAACTGCGCCTAAAAGCACAACAACTTCTGGTCTAATAGCGCGCATTTGTTCTAACAAATGGGGCGCGCAAGATGCAATTTCGTCGGGCATAGGTTTCCTATTCTCAGGGGTCAAGTGCTTAACGATATTGGTTACGAACAAGTCTTCTCGCCTAATGCCATTTTTGGCAAGCACTTTATTAAGGAATTTTCCAGATCTTCCTATAAATGGTCTGCCCACCTTGTCTTCTTCTTCACCAGGATTTTGACCAACCAACATAACTTTGGCGTTAGCTGGTCCTTCCCCAATGACCGCGTTTTTGGCTCCTTGCCAAAGCCTGCATTTTTTGCAACTCAAAATCTGTTCATTCAAATCAGCCTCGTTCAAAGCAGTCGACCTTGTGGTTGTGTATTGACAGTCACAAGGATTTAAGAAAATCGCGTCTTCATACTAGCCCAAGTGCCTATTTGTCACAATGTAAAGTTTAGCACTTCTAGGAGGAAAAATCCATCGCTACGATATTCAATCCACGACTTACGAGCTTCTTTTTGAGGCTGGCCTTTGCTTTTGAACCACTGGCTCCAACCGCAATAAGTTACTATCTCTCACGTTCATTGCGAGATTTGGAACGTCAAGGACTAATCAGCAACTATAGGGCCCACACTAGACGTCTTGGTAAATTCCACTACAAAGTCGAAATCGACGCAGAGCTCACTTCAAAACAGGCACATTTTATTCTTGCTCACCAATTGCCAAAAAGATTGAAAATATTGAGGAGGTGGTTTAATGTCTGAAGAAAAGAAAGGAAAAGTAAAGATGACGTTTGAGGTTGAAATTAACGAAGAGCTCATGGATGTCATAAAGGAAGGCATGACAAAGATGCATTGGAAGATGCCTGATATGATGAAACGCAGCAACGACGAGGAAAAGAAGTGACATCATAACCTCGACATATTTTCTCTTCCCATTTTAAGAAGTTTTTTTCAAATCAAAAAAACGATGCCAAAAATATTTAAAATGGCCAACAACATCTGTAGGGATTTGTATGAAGTTCCTGATAATCCAAAAAATCAAACGAGAGGTCCCAATGGAAAAATGGGCAAAAATGCTTCCTCTGCAATTCAAATATTTTGACCAGTTAGAAAAACAGAAAATGCTTGAAGCCACCTACCACCTAATCGGTCAGCAGGGCAGCATATTAATAGTGAACGTTGACTCAGATGAAACACTTTCCAAAGTAATCGGCGAAGACCCAATGTTCTTCCATATGGACCGAGAAATCTACCCACTGACCACAAGAGAGAACCACGAAAAACAAATCCGCAAAATCATTCAACAGTAGGAAACTGCAATGACTTGCCATGGGGGATTTTCCTTAGACGAAGTAACAAGGAGAACCTGGTACAATCCTGAAAACGTCCTCAAAAACTCAGGGCTAAACAAAGGAATGACCTTCATGGACATTGGTTGCGGAGAAGGTTTCTTCTCAATTCTCGCAGCGCAAATAGTAGGTGAAACAGGTACCGTATACGCTGTAGACACTGACGAGCGAGGGATTCAAAAATTAAACGCTAAAGCAAAACAACAAAATCTTAATAACATAAAAACCACCGTTGGACCAGCGGAAAAAACGGTTTTTTGCAAAGAATGCGCTGACTTGGTCTTTTACAGCATGGTTCTCCATGATTTCAAAGACCCCGCCCAAGTCTTATGGAATGCCAAAAAAATGCTCAAACCCACTGGTTCCCTTTTGAATCTGGACTGGAAAAAGACCCATATGCCGTTTGGTCCTCCGTTCGAGATTCGTTTCAGCGAACAAGACGCTCAAGGATTGCTAAAAATGGCTGGCTTCGCAGTCATCAACGTCAAAGATGTTGGGCCCTATCATTATATAATTGACGCCAAACCAAGCACCAAATGCTAACTATTTTTACTCAGCCATCGCATAGAGTTCAAGTAAATCTTGCTTAAACCTTTCAGGCTGATTGATATATGCAGAGTGCCCTGCGCCTTCATAAGTCACCAACTTGGCATTAGGAAGCTTTTCGCTAAAAGTACGCATATCCTCACCAGAAATAATGTTATCAGTACTGCCCCAAATTACTCTAACTGGGAACCTAAACTTCGGAAAAGCATTCACAAGCTCATTATCAAGAACTCTCCCCGGACCGATGAGTAGCATTCCTTTAACAGGGAACTGAATTGCGTACTTTAGAGCAATATGGCCTCCCATGCTAGCTCCGATCAGGATGGGGGCTTCCGACCCAAAATTGCTGACAATAGCTTCTCTTGCAAAATTAACGTTTAATTCTTCGTTGCGGGTTTTCGGTTGACACTCGCTTTTAATTCCATAGGGCATGTCCAAAGCTAAAAACGGTATCCGCTTCTCTTTGAGCGAATCAAAAACTCCAATTCGCTTCCAAACCTCGCTAGTATATGATAAACCGTGGAAAAATACAACTGGCGAACCGGCAATTTGATTCACAAATATACGACATTTGCAACCGGCTGATTGCAAAGTTTTCTCTATCAAAGGTAACACCTAACAAATTCTAGGATCTAAACATACTTATAACATTAATTTCTCGGAAACTGGAAGCCTTAGAGCCTTTTATTTGATTGCTCCCTCGCTCTGGAAACTTCGTTTTAATTTTCTTCGCTGAAGTAATCCTTCTGCCGCAAACAATCCCATTGCAGCACTCGTTATCAAGACAAGCAAAAAGAAGAAAACCTTGAATTCATAGGTTTCAACTCCCCAATGCCAAACTAAGACAACAGTCTCTAACAACAAAATGCCCAAGAAAACAAGAGCGTAAATTAGCATCTTTGGGACAAAAACGCGACCTATCCAAATGAAACCTCTCAAGTTAATTTTTTGCTTAACCAAATATTCGCCATACTCGTTCTTTCTCAACAGGTCTAATTCTTCAAGCTTTTGCAAGTGCCTATACGCTACGCTTGGACTGCTGAGATTTGCACCTTTTGTTACATCCCGAGGGCCAACCGGTTTGCCTTCTTTAACAACATACAAATACACACTTAGGGTGATGTCCTCAAGCTCCGTATTTGCCGTATTTCCCAAGTCGTATCCTCGCCAGTTGATGTTCAACTTTGAGGCTACCTTCACGTATTAGCTTTGCCCCAAAAAGAACCAGGAAATTTCCAGATCCTTAGACTTTGGGAAAAAGATAATAGCCTTACAAACGAATGGATTAGCGGTGTTTTATTGGTAATTCAAGTAGGAGACAAAGCTCCAGATTTTACTTTGCCTTCCCAAATGGGCGACAATGTCACTCTCTCAGAATACTTCGGTAAGAAGAATATTGTTCTCTACTTCTACCCAAAAGACGAAACAATTGGCTGCACAAAAGAAGCCTGCACTTTCAGAGACAGTTACGAAGTTTTTTCAAACCTAGGCGCTGAAGTATTGGGCATAAGTGGACAAAGCGTTGAATCACACAAATCCTTTGCAACACACCACAACTTGCCCTTTATTTTACTCAGCGACGAAGACAACAAGGTACGCCAACTTTACGGTGTGCCTGCAACTATGGGAATAATCCCTGGAAGAGTCACATACATTATTGACAAAAAAGGCAATGTCCGCCATATTTTCAACTCGCAATATCAACCCCAAAAACACGTCGAAGAAGCACAGAAAATCCTGGAAAAACTCAACGCAGAAGAAAACATTCCTCAAACAACCAAAACCTGAAGGAGCAACAAAATCGGTATGCTCAACATTTACAGCAGCCTCTCACAAAAAACAGAGCCCTTTCACCCCACAAATGACAAAGAAGTCAAAATGTATACTTGTGGACCATCAACTTACCAACGCCCCCACATTGGCAACTACAGAACTTTCCTTTTCGAAGATATCCTCCAACGCTACCTAGAATATCAAGGCTTCAAAGTTACAAGGCTAATTACACTTACAAACATCGAAGACAAAGCAATAGCTTACGCCGAAACGGCGAACCTCTCGGTTGAAGAGCTCACGAACCGGAACGAAAAAATATTCTTCAAAGATTTCGAACAACTCCACATTAAGCGCCCGGACTTTACAATTCGTGCATCAACAATCGTTGATCAAGCAGCAGAACTCATACAGTGCTTGCTCGAAAAAGGAATCGCTTATAATTTTAATCACTGCGGCATAGAAAACATCTATTTCGATCCCACAAAGTTTCCTGGATTCGGAAAATTAGCGCATTTAGACATGAAAAAGTGGCCAAAATCGAAACGTCGTTTTCACCTCGACACCTACCCGGGCATGCCTTGGAACAAAGGTGACTTCATTCTTTGGCACGGATGCAAACCCACCGACAAATTGTGTTACGAGACCAAAATCGGAAAAGGTAGACCCGCCTGGAATATACAAGACGCGGCTATGGTGACCAAGCATCTGGGCTTTAGCATTGACGTAGCGTGCGGAGGGATTGACAATCTAGTACGTCACCACGACTACACCATAGCCACCGCGGAGGCGGTGTCAGGGAAAACCTTTGCAAGATACTGGCTACACGGCGGACACCTTTACGTGGACGGCAAGAAAATGTCCAAAAGCAAAGGAAACGTTCTCTACCCAGAAAACCTAACTGAGAAAGGCTACAAAAGTGAACATATACGCTTCTTCTTAATCTACGGTCTTTATCACAACAAAAGAAATTTTACATGGCAAAGCCTTGCCGAAACTAGCAAGAAACTTGACCATCTCAAGTTCATGATCCACAACTTGGAAAAAATAAAATCAACAACCTCGTACACAACAGCACAAACTCTCGCTCCAAACATCGTTAGTGAATTCAACGAAAGCATGGACAACAATCTAGACGTCAAAGGAGCCTTCGATAAACTCTGCGAAAACGTAGAAGAATTGAATAAACTTGCCAAAAAAGGAGAACTTGCAGTTAAAGACGCCGAAAAAGCACTTGCGGACCTAAGGAAAATTGACCAGGTCTTGCAAGTAATTTTCTAGGTCTTGTTAAACCAGAACGCCGATCAATTTTACTCTATCCAAGTTTTCTGGACCATGTGGCGCAATATCGATTTCCATTGTGAGATCTTTTCCAGCTTGATGAGCTCCTAAGTGATCCCCACCCAACCAAAAGCTGCTTTCTGTCACATCGTAAACTTTTCCGTTATGTGCCAAATAAGCGGGGTTCCCGTTTTTTCCATCGTATTTTGCAAGTTCTTCAAGTGTAAACTTTTTTTCTTCGCCCAAAAAATTCACCTATACTTCGCCTTTTCTAAGAACGAGGTTTTTTTTAAAGATTTAGGAAATAAAAGCTGCTAAGTATACTGATTGGAAAACATTTCACTACAATTTAGAAAAAAAGAGCTGAAACCTTAGCCGCAAAAAGCATGGTAAACACAAACATATTACAAAAATGTAGGTTTACGCCTTTAGATCGTCCAGCTGTGCACATACAACTCCAACAGGATCCCTCAAAGACACCGAGAAGACACCAGTGTCTTCCAAGAGTGTCTTCTATCACAACCCAAAAACAAACCCAAAACAAGAGATAACCCCATTTCAACCTCAAACCAAAGAAGAAGCCACCGCTAGTTGGAAAAAAAATGTCAGTGTCTTTCCACCCACAAAAATATCAAAACAAGGTGGAATATACAGAAAACTGATGGTAAATATCCCTTCAAAAGCCAAAAAAGAAAAAAAGAATGTTGTTTAGGCAATCGAACTTTGGACGTTGCCACTATAGGCCGCGTTTACGTGAACACTGCCAGTCGTTGTTCCCAAGTTACACAGGAAGTTGCTGACTGCTGGATAATTGCTTGAATAGATCGGCGACTTGTTGCCATTGAAACTCTGAACGTCATTTGAAATGCTTCCAAGGCTTGTCTGCGACGTAATAATAGCGCCAACATTGCCCGCAATGTTCATTGCCAAGTTAACGCTGCCAGTTGTGGTTCTTGCATTTAACGAAACGTTTCCAGATAAAACTCGATTTTGATTGATTTGCGTAGTTACAGTGCCAGTGGTTGATTCTACGTTGACTTTGATGTCTCTTGAAATTGCAGCATTGTCCCAAGCGAATTGAACAGATCCTGTTGTGGCTGAAACTGAAACGTCGTTAGTTAAAACTGCGTGGTTATTCAAAGCAACATTCACGCTACCAGTCGTACTGTGCATGTTAAGCGTCTGGAACGTCACAGCACTGTTGGTATTCATTGATATTTTTCCAACAGTTGTTCCGGCGTTAATATTCAAGACTTCTGAACGATCAACGAAGACATTGCAGACAACCTTAAGATTAAAAGAAAAAGGCCAACCTTCCCTAGAAATCCTAGAATTCACAGTCAAAGCTGAGCCCAATGTCTGGTTAGTGAAAGCAATTTGAACAGGGTGCGTAGCTGAACCCAAAAGACCTGTAGAACCAGAAGCAGCTACTTCCATCCTAACAAGCTGACCTGGAAGATCCGTCAAAATCACATTAACTTCTGCCACATCAGCTTCAAGGTTCAAGTTAATTGTGTCAATTCCAGGTAGCCTGGTAGCCTCATTTGTCTGAGTAAAATTAACAGTCTGAACAGGCAAAACAGTGAGAACTGCAACAAAGAAAGCCACAACCAAAATCGCAATCAACCCAATCGCGACGGGCCAAAGAAAATGCCTTTGCGGTCTTGCTCTAACTGGCTCTTGAGCTACAACTCTCTCTTCAACGGCTGTACCACAAACGCGGCAGAACTTTGCACCTTCATCAAGTTTCGCTCCACACTTGCGACAATAAGACATAGGAAAACCTCTCGAGCTAAAATGTCTACGAGCAAATTTAAGTCTTGCAGTTCAACAGCAGGGCAATTAAAGATATATATCCAGCCTTAATTACTTGCAAACAGGGAATATCATATGCCATACTGCAAGAACTGCGGAGCTGAACTCCCAGAAAAGGCTGTTTACTGTCCAAGATGTGGCGCTCCAGTTGCCACAGAATCAGTCGCTGCAATTTCTTCACCTGCTGCACCACAAATCGGATCAAGTCCTCATCGCGCACTTTGGGGCGAACGTTTCGTTGCGTGGTTAATTGACGTTATTATTCTCGGAATTGTAGTAGGTATCCTTGGCATCTTTGCTTGGTTCTCCTCCGCCTCGTTAGTATGGTGGTCAGGTTGGCCTAATTGGTTTCCATTCTTCAACTTCG
The DNA here is from genome assembly GCA_963735905.1 of Candidatus Bathyarchaeota archaeon. Classification (GTDB taxonomy): domain Archaea; phylum Thermoproteota; class Bathyarchaeia; order Bathyarchaeales; family Bathycorpusculaceae; genus JADGNF01. The sequence goes on from CAVTMS010000007.1 coordinate 676,947, forward strand.
GAGGAAGTGGCATAATATACTTCCTATATTGGCTAATAATGGATGGGGTATATGGACAATCCTTAGGAAAAATGGTTATGCACTTAAGAGTCACTCGATTAGACGGAAATCACATCAACATGGGTCAAGCAGCCTTAGAATCAGTTGGAAAAGCATTCATTTTACCATTAGACTTAATACTAGGCTGGATTCTCTACCCCGGACAGAAACAAAGACTCTTCAACAACATCTCAGTCACCACGGTAATTCGGGAAAGATAAGCCGAATAATACCTCAACTTCAAAAACGGAAACGACGATGTGGACAAAGCAAAAATCGAAGTCGTTTGCCTAAGAAACTTCAAGCTTATTGCCTGACAAATGTCGCTTTCCCTTCTTTCTCATTTGAAGAAGAATCAGTGACAAGCCTATCGCCAGAATCGCGGCCATAAAGAATGAAAGTAGAAACAACGATGAATTCTCTGAAAGGGCAAAAGTTACCTCCACACTTATTCCTTCTGAATTTGCAATTATCGTGCCCGATTTTGGGTTAGAAACATAATTGTTTGGTGGTGTTATTGTGAACGTGTGGTTCCCTTTTTGTACGTTGAAGATAATTGTGCTCGAATTCGAAATTTTGGTTCGATCGCCAATGCTTGCACCCCAGCACACGCCTGATGGCAGGCCTAAACTTGTGAAAGTTACTGTGCACATTTGTGTGTCTGGCAAATTGCCAAAGGCATACACAATATGGTCATAAGAGCCGACATAAACCACGTTATTTGCAATTGACGGTGAAGAAATAACCTTGTCACCCGTTTGATAACTCCATATGAGAGCCCCCGAAGATGCGTTCAAAGCGTAGACCCTGCCATCATGGGAGCCAAAGTAGAGTAATCCGCTTGCATAACCGGGAGATGAGGCAACCTCACCATCAGTTTCAAATTCCCATATCTTGAAACCGGTTGAAGCATTCAGTGCATAGACTCTTTTGTCACCAGATCCAAAAAACACTGTTCCTTCTGCGATAGCTGGAGAACTAGCCACCGGTCCCCGGGTCGTAAAATTCCACTTTAACTCACCGGTTGATGCAACTATTGCGTACATTTCATTATCATAAGAACCAAAATAGACCAAATCATCCACAACTGCGGGAGAAGAAATAACAACATCGCCAGTTTCAAAATTCCAAATTCGATTCCCTGTAGTTGAATTCAGAGCATACAAATTATGATCATTAGAGCCGACGTATACTACGCCATTTGCAACGGAAGCTGAAGACATGTGAATTTGGCCAATAGTTGTATAATTCCAAATTGATCTCCCAGAAGTCGCATTCAAAGCATAAACAACATTATCTTCGGAACCAACATAAACAAATCCGGACGCAACTGTGGGCGAAGAAACCACGGCAAATCCCGTAGCATAATTCCAAACTCGTTCGCCATCAGAAGCATTCAAAGCGTAAACGACTCCATCATATGACCCAACATAGACTATTCCTCCCACAATTGCAGGCGAAGACAACATCACCATATCTCCAGTTTGAAAGCTCCAGATAACATCGCTACTGAACTCGTCCAAAGCGACTGGACCAGTTGAAGCATTCAACGCGTAAACTTTACCATCATAAGAACCAACATAAACTCTGCCATCTTCAACAGTTGGAGATGAATCCACCGAACCACCCGTGATGAACCTCCACATCAGCGCTCCATTTCCAGCGTTCAAAGCGTAAGCTTTTCCGTCCCAACCTCCCACAAAAACAGTTCCATTAGAAACTGTAGGATTAGAAATCACCATATTACTCGTAGCGTAGCTCCAAACGTATGCGCCAGTTGCTGCATCTAAAGCATAAACGTTATTGTCAGCCGAACCAAAAAAGACTCTTCCATCAGCAAATGCAACAGCACCAGCAATTCCACCTTTAGTCGAAAAATTCCAAATAGCAGACCCGTCATTAGCATTCAATGCGTAGGCTTTGTTATCTTGTGAACCCACGTAGACAACGTTACCTTCAACTTTTGGAGAAGAATAGACTGATCCTCCAGTGGAAAAGATCCATCGAATTGACCCATCTATACTGTTAAGCGAATAAACTCTTCCATCATTAGACCCAATGTAAACTCTACCATTTGCATATGCGGGCGAAGAGACTACTGCGTCCCCAGTAGCTTGAATCCAAAGTAATTCTCCACTTGTTGCATTAATTGCATATACTTTCATATCTTGAGAACCAACAAAAATCTTGCCCTCACCCACCACCGGAGAAGAAAGCATAATTTGACCGCCAGTTTGGAATGTCCATTGGAGATCGCCGTTCGAAGCATTTAACGCGTAGACCTTATGATCTTCTGAAGCAGCAAACACAAATCCGTCAGAATAAACTATCGCAGAATCAACAAAATAGCCCGTTTTAAAACTCCAAACGTAAGCTCCATTTGAAGCATTTAGGGCATATACTTTGTAATCTTCTGAACCAAAATATACCAATTCACCGGCAACTGCAGCCGGAGACAATACGTTGCCTCCAGTCATGTAGCTCCAAACAACGCGTCCATCAGAAATATTCAAAGCGTAAAATCTATGATCCAACGAACCAACAAAAACAATACCCCCCGACAATGTAGGTGAATCAACAGGACCTCCAGTATTGAATCTCCAGAAGAGTTTGATTTGTAGTCGGACCAAATGATGTAGTGCTTCCAGCGTGTGATAGATCGCGATGAAACATTGGCCAAGAACTTTCAGGGATTTTCACAGTTGAAGGTTCTACGAGAATTGGCGAACTTAGAAAAATATTTTTTGAAAAGAATGTTGATGACAAAATCCCGATAATTGCAAAAAGGATAATGGCTTTTCTTTTTGTTATTGTACATTTATTGTTGGATTGGTTTTTAAGATGGGTTTCTTCTGTCATTGGGACTCAAGACAGCGGTTATGATAATAGGTTCTTGATGAATTTAACGGCGATGTTTGGTTCGCGAAAGAGTGTTCCTAAGGTTTTGCCAGGATATTTTATGCTGTTTATCATCGAAAGGTGTTTGTACTCTTTCAGAGTTTCAGCAGCAATTTTTTTGACATCTTCAGTTGTAAAGTCTTCTGTTTCTATCAACGGCTTTCCATTGTTTTGCCTTACTTCGGCCAACGCTCTAGGCGTTAAATCTTCCGTTATGTATCCTTTTTTCATGCATTCCTCGTAAAGCTTAGTACCAAAGGAGGGTGTCGCCACCAGAAGATGCATCCCAACATCATATTCTCTTTTTAGCATCAAACCAAAATCAACGGTTTTCTTCATGTTCTCCTTTTTTTCACCTGGAAATCCAATTATATAGAATCCACCGCTTTTCAGGTGAATCTTCTTACATATTTTGGAGATTTCAACCACTTTTTCTAGATCTAAATCTTTGTGGATTATGTTATCGGAAACCGATTGGTCACCCGATTCGACTCCAAAGAATACGCTTCTGCAACCGGACTTCTTCATTTTACGCAAAAGTTCCACGTTAAGCCGATCTGCCCGTACGCCATTTGGAGTTTCCCAATGGAACTTGGTTTTTCTTTCGACAATGCTTAGGTCGCAGATGCTTTCCATTCTTTTCTGGTCGAAAGTGAGGTTGTCGTCTTCAAAGAATATATTCTTGACATTGTACTTGTCCACCACGAATTTTATGTGGTCTGCGACGTAGCCTGCCGAATTAGCTCTAAACCCTTTTCCCATATGAAGGTGGACTGAGCAGAAACAGCAACTGTGTGGACAGCCTCGACTGGTGATCATAGCTAATGCTCGGGGTTTGAAACTACGATACTCAATTTTAACGGGATTCAGGTATTGTTCCATGTCCACCAAATGATAAGCCGGATAGGGCAATTCATCCAAATTGTTAATGAAAGGTCTCGGTGTACTCAGCGTTGGTTTTCCATTTTGACGGTATGCAATTCCTTGGACTTCATTAATTTCCATGTCTCCTTCGCAATACTTGGCGACATCAAGCATTGTATATTCGCCTTCGCCAAGAACACAGAGATCAACGTTTTTTGCCTCATCCAAAAACTCCTTAGGTATCACCGTGACATGAGGTCCGCCAACAGTGGTCAAGATTTTTGGATTTACATCTTTAGCGATGTCGGCCACTTTCTTGGCATGTTCAATCTGAGTAGAAAAGGGATTAGCAATCCCCACTATGTCAGGTTCCCTTCTTTGAATATCCTCCTTTATCTTTTCATAGGACATGCCCACTTCAATGGTGTCACCCATCGTTCTGGGCGGAGAGTTAGCCATGAACGAGTCCAGAATTTCAACACTATAGCCGGATTTGTCCAAGACTGCGGCTAAATACATCAAACCCAAAGGAATATTGCCTGAAATTAGGTCTGACCCCGGGTAAAATGTCTGAGGAGGATTTATCAGGAGAATTTTCATATCTGTGCTCCCAATTCGGCGAGCGATAAAGCATTTACGACATTATCTGAAAAGTATGCTTTTTTTGGAGTTGCATCTTTTTTTCTCCAAAGATAATATGTCCCTTTCTGAAAGCTAGGCAAGAGCGTTGTATATAAGAAATATCCAACGGTTACTAATCAAAGCTCCCTAAGAAAATTTCTTGTTTCCAAATCATAGCCCAACCAAGGCTAGAAAACTACTTTCTTCATAATAATTAGTAATCTCTTAAAAGCAATCTTAAATAGTAATTCATCCTTTGATTTGAAAGTGCATTAATCTTGGTCACCATTTTCGAAGGAACAGCGATTATCTCAGCCTCTTCAGCCATTTTTGTTTCAATTTTCGCAGTAGTTCAACTTAGACATATGGAAAAACACCGAAATGTCGAGGTATCTATGAAGCTTTTCGAATGGGCAGAAACAGATAGGCTCCGAAAAGCATTCAAATGGGTAGACCGGGAGTTCCAATTCAAGAGTTACTCAGAATTCAAGTCTCTTGAACAAAAAGATGGGGAAGCAGCTGAATTTCCTTTCGAAGTTGTGGCGTTTTTTGAACAGGTCGGTTTTTTGGTGGAGAAAAAGTTCATCGATCTCGACGTCATCGTTGATCGCCTTGGAAATTATGTGATATTTAATTGGAAAAAACTTGAGCCTTTGATAATGGGTGTAAGAAAGGAAAGAAACGATTTTGCTTACGGCGAGCACTTCATGCACCTCTACGATCAAACCGTAAAATACATGAAGAAAGGCTGCCAATCTGGAAATTCTAATTTCTGCGCTGTTCTGGAAACCTCTCATTAGAGGACTTTTCTCGTCAGATTTACGTACGAAATTGGGTTCGCTGAGCATAAATATTGATTCCGGATGTAAAGATGTTATTAACTTTCGAGTCTGAGTTTGTATTATGACTCATCTGCACTGCCCTAATTGTGGCAAACGAATTGAAATTGATTCAGTTGGAGACTTCACACTTAGATGGAGCACACAGAAATGCTCAAAATGCGAAGCACAACTATCTATTCGCTACAATCCCGAAGCGATGTTTGTCAGATACTCCCAAAAGGCAAAAAGTTCAAATAAAACATTGAATGCTGTAGCCTAAATTAGAGAAAACGTTTCCCAGCAAGCATTAAATATAATCCAAGGCTACCACATAACTATGACAATCACAGATCATCCGCGACCATTAATTTACCCTCTAAAAATTTCTTACCTCACAGAAGCGAATGATACTTTAAAATCTCAATTAACCAATTAATAGGAATTTTAAATTCTTAAAACAAAATCAAATGCTGGAGAGTTTAGATACGCCTGGAAAAGTTTTAGTCACATCTGCTTGGCCGTACATTAACGTAACCCCACATTTAGGTAACCTAGTTGGATCAGTTCTTTCGGCTGATGTTGCGGCTCGCTACTATAGGCTGCAAGGTGAAGACGTTTTGATGGTAAGCGGTTCAGATACTCATGGCACACCAATCGAAGTGGAAGCCATGAAAGAAAAAATAACTCCAAAAGAACTCACTGATCGCAACCACGCCAAAGTCTCAGCTCTCTTCAGGAAATGGGGTGCTTCTTTTGACAATTATACCAGTACTGAAAGCTCAGTTCATAAAGAATTTGTCCAACAGCATCTCATGAAAATCTACCGCAACGGCTACATATTCAGCCGAGAAACCGAAATGCTTTATTGCGAACACGATCAACGTTTCTTGCCCGACAGATTCGTCGAAGGGCACTGTCCTTATTGCGACTACGAACACGCTCGAGGAGATCAATGCGACCGATGCGGAAAACTTCTTGAAACGACCCTTCTCAAACAGCCATACTGCATAATCTGCAACAATACTCCAATCATTAAGACCACCAAACATTGGTACATCGATCTATCCAAATTTACTGATCAACTCTGCAAGTTCCTGGAAGAAAATCATCAGATCCCAAGTAATGCGAAAAACTTCAGTCTAAACTGGATAAAAGAAGGCCTAAAACCACGTGCGGTTACACGCGATATCGAATGGGGTATACCTGCTCCATTTCCAGGCGCTGAAGGCAAATCCATCTACGTCTGGATAGACGCCGTACTCGGATACGTCTCAGCCACAATAGAACAATGCCAGAGAATTGGTCAACCGGAAAAGTGGCGCGAATTCTGGTTCAACAAAAACGCAAAAACGCTATATTTTGTTGGTAAAGACAACATACCCTTCCACACGATAATCCTACCCGCGTTGCTTTTGGCGTCTGGAGAAGACTATAATCTCCCCTGGAATGTTTCAGCAACTGAGTTCTTGCAGTTCAAAGGGGAAAAAGCAAGCAAGAGTCGAAAGATCGGAATCTGGATAGACGAAGCACTAGAAATGTTCCCAGTTGACTACTGGCGTTTCTTCCTAATCGCCACGAGACCCGAAGCTAAGGACACAAACTTCAGCTGGGACTTTTTCATAGAAAAAATTAACTCTGACTTAAACGACACCTACGGTAACTTCATTCATCGGACATTAACCTTCGTCAATTCAAAATTCAACGGCGAAATTCCAGCAGCGAAAAAGCTCGACGCAGACGATGAACTGGTTTTAAACAACATTCGCGAAAGAGTCGACGCCATCGCAGACGACCTTGAAGTCGCCAAACTTCAATCGGCAGCAAACCTATTAATTGGTCTCAGTCGCATGGGAAATCAGTATCTTAACGAAAAAGAACCCTGGAAACTACTCAAAACTGATGTAGAAAAAGCAGCGACTATTTTTTACGTCTCAACACAAATCGTCAAAGCACTAGCTATAACCTCATCACCTTTCATTCCAGAAACTGCAAACAAAATTTGGCAAACTCTTGGGCTTCCCGGAAACGCAACGAAGACAAGCTGGCAAGAAGCAGTTAGGCCATTGGAACCAGGGCATAAAATAGGCAAACCCGAACCCTTATTCAAAAAAATTGACGCTGACGAAACAAAACTTGATCAGATGTTGATGGCAATTAGAGAAAAAAATACCAAACCCTTTTAGAGGATAATCAAATGCCCGTTAAAGCTGATCTTCATGTACACTCTACCTACAGTCCAGATTCGTTAATTACTCCTAAAGATCTCATTTTTTACGCCAAAAAACGTGGGTTAAATGCTGTGGCTGTAACTGACCATAACAGAGTTGAAGGGGCCATTAAGATGGCGAAAGAAACTGACTTCCTTATAATACCTGGAACCGAGGTCTCAAGCAGGCACGGTCACATTGTTGGACTAAACATCCATGAAGTTATTCCCAAAGGCTTAACAGCTGACGAGACAGTTGAGAAAATTCACGAGGCTGGCGGAATTGCGATCGCTTGTCACCCATTTGCCTTGCTTAAAGGAAGTGTTGGAAAACATATTACTGCTAAATTCGATGCCATAGAGGTCATCAATGCATCGGCATTTCCTTTCAAGCGAAACATTATAAAAGCGCAGGAGATCGCAAACCGCCTAAAACTTGCTTGCGTAGCTGGAACGGATGCCCATTACGGTCCTCAAATTGGCTCCGCTTACACATTAATTGATTCAGAGCCCAGCGTTGATGAAATAATAAAAGCAATTCTAAACGGAAAATGCAAGCCTTTTGGCGAAGCAATTTCAATAGACTCCAAGATGAAAAAGCAAATCAGCTTTTACGGAAAAAAGGTAATCCGCAAGTAAATTACAACATTTTTGTTGTTGTGCATAGACAGTCACAAATACTAAAAAGGCTTGTAAGAAAAATATAACAGTACTTATGAAAATATAACAGTCCTTACTGGAGTTTTGTCTGAATGAAATCTAAGCTATTTGTGGCAGTTATGTTAATAGTTGTTTCACTTATTTTGAGTTCTTCACCCACTACCTTTGGTCAAACCCCCCAAACTTGTGAACAATGCGGCATGACCGTGGACTCCATTTCACAAGCCCACTTCAAAATTATCGATTCCAGTGGTGCTCAACATTATGCTGAATGCATGATGTGCGCTCTAAAACTTTTGAGCAAATACGATTCACTAAACATAACAACAAACTGTGATTACTATGGACCTGGGAACACTATTACTGTAAACGCTAAACAACGCGGAAGCGATGTAATTGTAAATCCAACATCTGCTTTGGTAATTGCAGGTGGAGGGTGCGCAAAAAACAGAATAATCTATAATCAAACAGCAGCAAGTGCTCTCCTAGCAAACAACGGGACATCAAACTACCTCGCACCAATACAAAAATACCTCAATGGTACAAGCGGCCCAACAGTTGCCGTTCCAATTAACTCCAATATAATGACTGTAGCTCAAGCTGCACTGCAATTCGGTGGAGGTACACCATCTCCTTCACCCAGCCCGATTACTCCATCTATACAAAGCTGCGAATCATGCGGAATGGAAGTTGCAGCAGACACACAAGCGCACTTCAAGATAGTCGACGGAACAGCAAAAGTCCACTATGCATGTTGCATAAAATGCGCAATAAAACTTCTCACTAAGACAGATCAACTCAATATAACAACAAACTGCGACTGGTTCGGACCAAACTTCCCGATTACCATTAGTGTCAAAGACAACCTAAATACAATCACAGTAACCCCCGACACCGCAATGATAATTGATGGCAGCTGCTCCAAAAATAGAGTTATCTACGATCAGACCGCCGCAAATGCACTGCTTGCTAATAACGGAACATCAAAATATGTTATTTCATCTCAAAATATTACTATCCTTTCAAACGCAACAACTATGTCTTTATTACAAGCCGTAAGAAGCTATGGAGCAAGCCCGAGTCCCTCACCCTCATCATCAGCAACTCCTACTCCCACAGCCTCTCCGGCACAAACAGAAAAGCCAACAACATCGCCAAGTTCAACAATTAATCCTACCCCTACTTCAACGATCACAAATAATCCCACACAACAACCACTTGCCTCGCCTTCACCTGATCTAAAGCCAAGTTCAACGGCAAGTCCGACGCAAAATCCATCTCCAACTGTAATTGCAACTCCAGTAGGACTGAAAACTCAGATATGTGAAGTCTGCACAATGGACGTAACCCCCGAATCACAATTGCGGTATAAAATTGCTGATGGAGCAGGAACCGTTCATTACGTTGAATGCTTCATGTGCGCTTTGAACCTCGTAAACGATTACGAAACATTACACATCGTGACTTACTGCGACTGGTACGGACCAAACTACCCCATAACAATCGATTCTACAAATTATGGCCAGGCAATAACCGTTAGTCCGGTGACAGCTATTTTCCTTCGAGGAGGAAGCTGTGTTACGGCCAGAGCCGCATATAACCAAACAGCTGCCGATAACCTGCTCGCAAACGGATTCTCACAATACACTTCTCCAGAGCAACTTTATGCATTGCCCTCTTCAACAAATGCCACTTTAATCAAAGAAGCAATTAGGACTTGGTATGCCCAGCCTAACGCAACCAGTTCACCAACGTCACTGATGCTTGTTCTAATAGCTGCCATTGGAGTCATCTTCATCGTTGGATCAATTGTAGCCTATAAGAAACTGAGCAAAAAAGTTTAGGAACAAGACACTCAACCCATTTCCTTTTTTACACTGCTTTCTTAAATGCCTTCTTCATAAATATGAAAATCTTTAATTTCTTGTTTGAGTCTTCAGGAAAATTTTTTGGGGGAAATTAGGTAAATTTCAAATACCTTGCTCAAGAAGTATCAATTGAGAAGATGCATGTCGGTCTTCTTGGTGTCTAATATGTGGACATGTGAAAATTGTGGGTATGAAAACGAAGAAGAGTCAGTAATATGCGAAGCTTGTGGCTCCCCTCGAGTGAAAATAGAACATGATGAAATAAAAGACGAATTCTGGAAAGACCCCTAACGCAATGACCCATTTTTGATTCAATAAATACTCTAACTCTGATAGCTAAACGATGCTTCCAGTTTGTTAGTATTAACTTTCACTTTTTTCAAAACTAAGCTTCTATCGTTCCGGATAAATGCGTCGAAAAAGCCTTTAAAATTCGGGTTCGTATGGTTTTTCCAAGTAGATTCTCAGCTCCGGAAACGGTTACCGGTTTGTAGGCGAAATTTCTTCCCACCCAGGTACCTGAAACTTTTCCCTTCTCGTCAATAAAGATGTCTCCCGTCCAGCCGATCCACCTTTGATTTCTTTCCAGAGCTATCTGCTTTGCAAGTTTTGCGGTTTCAGCACTTCGTCGATTAATTTCTGGTTTTAGAACAATTTCATTGTGCATTAGTAACGCTGCTGTTTTTGGTCGGGCGAAAAACTTTGAAACATTTACTACGTCGGGCCTAACTCTTCGGATTAGACTGAGAGTGTTCTCAAATGCTTCAGTACTTTCTCCAGGAAAACCGCAGATCACATCTGTGCTCAAGGTAATATCTGGAAACGCCTTTCGGAAAGCATCAACAATTTCTTCAAATTCAGCTACAGTGTAAAAACGGCGCATCTCTCGCAACACTTTATCATCCCCGCTTTGAACAGGTAAATGAACAAATTTGAACACCTTTTCACTTTTGAAAGCTTCAATCAAATTATCAAGAAAAGGAACTATCAAATTTGGAGTCATCATACCAACACGCAATCGGAAATCACCTTCAACAGCAGTTGCTTCTTTGAGCATTTGGGCAAGATTTGTGCTAATGTCTCTTCCATAGCTTGCTGTGTCTTGAGACGTAATCCAGAATTCATGCACACCCGCATCTACATCCTGCCTTATTCTATCAACAATTTTTTCTATGCTACAACTGCGCAGATGCCCCCGTGCGTGGACTACACAACAGAAAGCGCAAGAACCCAAACAGCCAAAGTTGACTGGAACAATACTGACAAGCGAATTAGCCTGAATCCTAGGTAGGTCAAGGTCAGGTTTTGAAGTTAGGGCACTCCGCAAATTAACTATGTTTTCACCGTTAAGGACCCGCTTCACAATTTGAACAATGTCCTTGCCAACCGAAGGGCCAACAATTGCATCAAATCGGACTTCACGTTTCAGCCTTTCGAAGCTGATTAGAGGCAAACATCCTGCTACAACAACTTTCTTGTGGCTTGGAATATTTTTAAGAGCATTAATAATTCGGTTCTCGGTTGGCCCTTTAACGGCACAGCTATTGTATATCACTACATTAGCATCTTTTTCTGAGATGGCTAATTCATAACCGGCATCAATCAAGCAGCCGCTTATGGCTTCGCTGTCTGCTGTATTGGCACTGCACCCGAAGCTTCGCACGAAAACTTGCATTGGTGACCATCCGTTTGCGCATTAGAAAGGTAGTATATGATAAAAACCTGCGGGTTCTTTCGATTGGATTATACATAAAGCTGCAACGTAACTTTTAGTTAATTTATATAGTACGTAACGAACATGTTCTGTACATGTTTGTAACATAATATATAGGAGTATAGCTGAGAATACACAGTTTGCTTTTGCCGAGGAATAACCGTATGAAACTAATCACTCTGTATCTGCCTGAAACATACATAAAAGCTTTGGACCAGTTGGTGGACGAGTGCTTCTACCCAAACCGCGCCGAAGCTATTCGCGTGGCAATCCGAGATATGATCAGTGCTGAAGTGTGGAGGAGAAAAGGCGTTGACTAAACACATAGTTGACGATACCTTACACCCAAAATATCTCACTCCGATGGAAGAAAACAGCAAAATAATTGAACACAGCATCACAATCCTCGAAAAAGACCTGCTCGAAAATTGCAATTCACGCCTTAGTCGCGTGCCCCTTGTCACGCCTAACAGGTCGGAAATGAAAACTCAAACAAAAATAAATTCGGTTAAGAATAAGTTGGGAAAAATCATGCACAAACTTTACGACTTAGAACCAGACAACGCCCCAGAAAAACCGTTACACGTTGAATTATGCGTTGATCTATATCAGATGGAGAACTATTAGTTCCCCTTCTACCTTTTAGTTTTTTGAGAATTTTCGTTCTGGAAAAGTCTATAACATCTTTTCACTAAATCATTTCACATGAGCCGCATTGTTGAAAACATTAGAGTAGAACTCAAAGCTAATACAGACGAAAAAACTCAGGCATCAGCTCAAAAGTTCTTCAAAGAAAAACTAACATTTTATGGAGTAAAAACTCCTTTGGTGGGAAAAATATCTAAAAAATATTGGCAAGAAGTCAAATCTTTAAGTAAGGTTGAAATATTCGCGCTCTGCGAGGAACTTTTCAGCTCAGGCTATATTGAAGAGGCATTTGTTGTTTCTAATTGGCTTCCAAATATGATTGAGAAGCTTGCTCCAAGTGATTTGCAAACCTTCAAGTTTTGGATAGAACATTACATTAACAATTGGGCAACATGTGATGCCTTCTGCAATCATACGATCGGAGATCTCATCGACAAATATCCTGAAATTGTATCTGATACTAAGAAATGGGCTGAATCCGATAATAAATGGCTTAGGCGAGCTGCTGCTGTATCTTTGATTCTGCCAGCTCGAAAAGGTGGATTCTTGATGGATGTTTTCGAAATAAGTAGCGTTCTATTGTGTGATAAGGAGGATCTGGTGCAGAAAGGTTATGGTTGGCTTCTTAAAGAATCGAGCAGGTTACACCAGAAAGAAGTATTTGACTATGTTTTGAAGAATAAGCAAGTTATGTCCAGAACTGCATTAAGATACGCAATTGAATTGATGCCTAAGGATCTTAAAGAAATGGCGATGGCGAAGACTTGAAAGAGTTTGCGGCTCCGATTTTAGTTTTGGTTATCTTTTGTCAGGGAAATTTTTTATTGTCAACCATTCATTGTTTATGGGGAGATGATTATTCTTGACCGAGGAGAAAATAATTGAAGTTGGAAATGTGAAACACTTCTTCTCAAAAATCAACGTAGCTATAATCGCTCTTAATGGAAAGCTTTCCGTAGGCGATGACATCATAGTTAAAGGCCCAACAACCGACTTTGAAATGAAAGTTGACTCTATGCAAATAGAACACAAAAATATACAAAGTGCGGAAGGCGTTGAAATCGGGTTAAAGATTACTATGAACGCTAAGGAACGTGATGTAGTATACAAGAAGGTATAGAAAATTTTTGTGCATACAAAAGATTTTACCCGTTAACAGTAATTCTATAATCTCAGGAAAAAAAGCTAATTCTAACTCACAAAGCTAAGTATTATGTCGTCAACGGTTTGAAGGAAAGTTTCTTCCAAGTTTATTCCATTGCGTTCAGAAGAAAACAAAAGCCGAAAAGAGCAATTCAGAAATCAACTTTTCAACTTCGGTTTTGTTAGCTTTCGAATTTTTCAGATCCTTTAACTTTTCTACGATTTCGATTGATCTCTTCACCAAATCGTCCCCAGTTCCTATAATAGCTGAACGCTCTTCGCTTAAGGCCTCAAATTTCTTAAAAGTCTTCCAACTCAAATGCTGAGCATCACGCAAAGTCAAAGACATTCTTCTTCACCTTACCCTAAACCAGATCTACCATGAAAATAAGACTTATCATTATTGGTAAACAAAAATGTCTAAGCTCCAGAAGATTGAGAGCAAACTAAGCCTTATTGGAGATATTTTTCTTATTTCAAAACTTCTATTATCTAGTGCGGTCTATTTAGTTAAGCCGTTATACGCGAGGTTGAAATTTGGGCGGGATTTCTAAAAATCAGAAGAAAATTCTTGAACTGTTAAATATAAAACCCGAAATGACTACCAAGGAAATTGCTGAGTTGCTTTTCGGAAAAATTGTAGAGTATAAATCACAGGAATATGCTTCAGTTCATCGTAGCCTAATATCTTTGGAAAAACAGAAATGCATTCAGCGGGTTCAAATTCAACTCAGATGGCGATGCGCTTCATCCAATACGCCCGATGCTAAGTAACTGTGCATTTTCTTATTTTCAGGGGATAATTTCGCAGCCGTTGAACTCCAGGAAATCAAAATCGCTAATACTCATCTTCCCTTGTTCTATCAATTTGTTAATGCGCGGCAGCTGAGACTCCACGGAATCTATCAAGCCTCGGACCGTGTTGCAAACAGTTGTATATGCTTCGTCGGTCCAACGTTTTGTTATATTGGCATAAAGGCATCGTCCTCCACAAACTCCGAGAATGTCACATTTCGTGCAGGGTGTGTTGTTAACAAAGATTTTTTTAAGTTTCAATGGATCAGTTTCTGCGATATGCCCTGAATAATATTTTTTCATTCCCCACATAGTTGGACAAGGAATGATGTAGCCATCAGTTTGGATTGCATAATTGATCCATCCACCACCACAGCGCATCAAACTGGAATCTTTTTGATTCAAAAGCGAATTGGCAATTCCTAAAAGAGGATAAAGTTTCAAGACTGTTCCGGTCTTTTCCATTTGGTCTACCCAGAACTTCGCGAGTTTTTCAACTCCTGGCATGTAGCTTTCTTGGCTCCAGCGCTCAAAATCTCTCCTGGCAAAATCGTTTTCCCAGAAACCAGCATTTAGTTGCCAATGAATACTTGTAAAGGGATTCTCTTCGTTGTTTAGTAGCCATGTGATTTGTTTATAGATGTCAGTTTGTTCCATAACTGTAACTCGGGCTATTAGTTCCCCTTTGAAACCGTTCATTTTGATTAGTTTAATATTGTCCATTACTTTTCTAAAGACGCCTTTCCCTCGATAGTGGTCAGTTATAGCTTCCTCGCCGTCGATAGAGACAAGTATAGTGTGAAAACAATTAACGTATTTTGGATCAAGCTTATCCAGCAATTGTCCGTTAGTTTGGATCATAAAATGTTTTGCTTCAACATTGTCCATGACTTTCCTAAGGGCTTCAATGTTCAGAAGAGGTTCACCGCCATAAAAGGTTAGGACGCAGTTTGGATCCTTTTTGCAGAATTCTTTCAAGTATTCTACATTATAATCTAATTTTCTGGGCAAAGAGTAATCCAGTTCAAAATCGCCAAAGTCTTCGTCAAAATCATCCATTGTCTCTCCAAAGCAGTACCTGCATTGAAGGTTACATTCTGTTGTTAGGATGACATGGAAGAACATGCTTTTCTCATAGCTGCAGACTTACTTAATAGTATTTTTCCGCTAATGCCTGAGCCTCTTCATACTCTTTCTCATTTTTCCTGTCTTGTAGATCTTTTTCTTCTTCAACCTTTTTTGAATTGTTAGGTTCAATTTTCACCACTTTTCTCGAATCTTGTTGAACCTTCTTTAGAGCTTTGTCTACATAACTTCTTAGGTCTTTGTCTTTCATAACCTTCTCGGGTAAAGTTTCAGGTGCATAGACTAAAGGTAAAACAGCTACAAATAAGAAAAATGCTAAGAACGAGAAAAGCCCGTTTGCACCTGCAATGTTCAAAATAGAAGTTGAAATTTCCGTTCCCACTGTGACTTCAAGGAATTTTGAGGCAAAAAACGGCAAAACTCCGATAGCATAATATTTGCTGCTATTCACCCCTTGGCTGAGATCGCCCCAAATTGTAACAATAAAAATTACCAACAGAAAACCCCACGCTATTCCATCTACAATTGCACTAAAATAGTTGCTTAAGATATTTTGAGGAAACAAACCTAACATTGCAGCGTCAATACCTAACATTACAAAACCCGAAATAGCTACTCTTTTTCGCCCGATAGAATCCAAAAGAAAACCACCAATGACTGCAAATATGCTTGTTACAACAGTTTGAACGACAGTCATGAGGGCTGCAGTTTCAGCTCCAACAATCTTGACTTGTACAGGACCTGCTAAGTAGTTTACAAATGAGAACATGATCCACGGGAGAAGGTACAAAATAAATGACTGCTGGCTCAATACTTTTCTATAAGAAACCTCCTTTTCTTGCGCTAATTCACTAATTCTGGACTTGAAAAAATAAAGAACTACGAAACTTGTTAGTCGCCAACCAGCTAAAACGCAGCCCAATATTAGAGGGTCGCTGGATGGAAAAAGAGTGAAAGCAAAAATCCCTATACCCGTAATTAACAGAACTAATCCGCTTACTCGTCCGCGTTTATCGACAGGGATAGAATTTGTATAATACCCCATGCAAGCAGGCATTCCAAGCCCTAAAGAAATACCCAACAAGAGAACAACTAAACCCATTACTGGAACTAGTTGCGCACCAACCGCGAAGAGCGTGATTGATGAAGCAGCCCCTAAGGCCATCCAAATAAGGAGAAATCGATTTTTCTCGATTTTTTTTGTCAACAAAGCCCCTAACAAAGCAGCGAAGATGATTCCCGAAAAATGAATGCCCCAAATCAGAAACGAATCCGTACTGCTTAGCAGGCCTTTTGATGTCATCTGAGATAATTCATTCTGGAGAAAAATTATAACCGCATAATACCATATAAGTGGATTAACCACTAACATAATGCTTCTGAATAGTTTTTTTGTTTCGATCTTAAACAAACTGAAGCCTAGCGTCCTGACCATTGAATTTCATGGCATCTCATCTGTATTGTTATTTAAGAAATAAATATTAGGTATTAGGAATTCACATTAGAAATATTTCTCCACCGAGGGTATCCCGCAAATTATTTAAAGTAGTTCTGTAGTACAGGAACACAGAAAGGAGTTTGGAATTAGTGAAAAATAGACCTATACCCGTTAGATTTGGCGGATGGGCATAAATATTTGATTGAGGTTTAACCCTCACATCTGCCCTTTCTTTCTATATTTGGAAATAGAAGTCAGTTTATATGTCTTCTATTGAAGCTTTTAACAATAGTCGCAATTCTGTTTGACATCTTCTAGTTTTTGCTATTTGCAAAAGCTCTTTTTCCACCAAGTTTTTTGCCTCTTCAGTTAATTTGTGGGTTTCCAAAGAATCCATAACAATGTCCAAGATTTTCTCCGTTGTTCCTTCTGTTGAGGGTTGTTTGATCAGCTCAAGGATAGCTTCTTTTTTCTCGGGGTCTTGAAAAGTCAAAAGAATTGGGAGAGGCAAGCATTCTTTTTCAACCCTATTTTTTAATTCCTCAGTCTCAAATACATCAATATATTCGTCTCTGATGGTGCTTAGAATTCCAAAAATACGACCGTACTCGCTAAGCACTTCAACTTCCTCAGAAGTGCCGTTGCCAAGAATAGCTCCAATTTTAGTTGTTGCTTGTGCAACGGCTACTTTTGTCTTAATAATTTCAAAATATTCTTTTCCTGGTAAATCTATTTTTCCTCTGTAACTTGCTTCCTTCGCCTCGGCACAGCTTATTCCCAGAAATGCTTGCTTTATGGATTCAAGGATTCTTTTCCTTTTAAGATCTGGGAATTGTCTAATTGCTTCGTGCAGCAAGCATAGCCCTTTGAACAACAATACATCTCCTGCAAGTATAGCAATGTCTTTGCCGAATTTTCCAAACACAGTAAGCTGGCCATTTTTGGTAGTTGATTGGTCTATGATGTCGTCGTGGATGTCAGCACCTCCCGCGAGAAGCACAATGGCAGCACCAACTTGGTCTGTTTCTCCAGGTTTTCCTCCTACTGCTTCGGAAGCAAATGAGAGCAAGGAGGGATGTAAGAAATCAAACCAGACTTCATTCAAAAAGTAAACTAAAGCATGTCGAAGAGGTTCGAAAGTCATTTTATCCTCCAAAACCTCGTTTTGCGCCAGTTTTAGAGTCTTTTTCCCCCGCTTCTTGAGGATAATTTTAACTTGTTTCATCAGCTTTCCATTGGATGACATTTGTCTATCAAACCTAATTACGGCGACTGCCGCGGCTTTCTTCTTTGAACCGGTCTCCCGCGGAACTGATTTTACTCGGAAGGCTTGCCCCACCTTGGTGGGTAGGGCCGTTTGCTCACGCAGCGGGATCACCAAGGGACTGAAGGGTGGTGGATCGGGAATTGGCCCTGGAGGAGGCGGGGGAGGAAAGCGAAGGCGATCGGGATAGAGCTTCTCAATGGGCACCTTGAGAGAAGGGTTCCGCAAGGCTGCCTGGAGAGCGGCAGGTGTATCGATCACCAGGTAGGGGAAATTGCAGGGGTTAAAGATGCACCCATTACTATAATAGCTGACGTTGCCATAGATGAGGTAGTCCTCGATCGTCACGGGGGTTGAGCAAGTCAGGATCAAATCGTCCCAGTCGGGATCGTCTTGAAAAAAGTTGGATTGAATATCAAAATGGTAATTCCCACCAGAAACGGTGGGGAATGTTATTTGATCGGGCGAATCCACAAACCCTGCGCCTTGATTCATTTGGATGGTAATACTCCAATGAGCGCCGGTTACATGGACCGGAGGGGTTGCGGCCGACCCCGCATAAGTTCCATTACCTGAATTCGCGCCAGCAATAATAAACCGTTGAGGTGGTTCAAAAGTCTCAACGGATTTGACCCTTACGGTCCAAGCGCCTTGCATGTTGATTGACATTGTTTATTCTCCTTGAGAAAGAACTATCAATGGGTGTGTTCGACACAAGTAGTAGCAAGTCAGGCATACCTGACTTGCTGAATATATGATCAGTTATATATTCGGAAAATTAGCGGCCTATTAATATTAGGATATAAATTGTCTTGTTTATATTAATATAAACGGATGAATCCTCAACACTGGTTCTATGGGTTGGTTTTGTAAATGCTATAATACGCCCATGCCCAAAACTCAAACCCAGTACGTTTGCCAGCAGTGCGGGCGCACAACGGCCCGCCCGATGGGGCGCTGCCCAAAATGCGGCGCATGGAACAGTATGGTCGAAGAGATCGTCGCGACGCCGTCCGCGGCCGCGAAAGCCCGGCCGCGCGGCCTGGCGGGGACTTCGACGCCACGGCGCCTATCCGAGATCAATTCGGTCGCTGAGGATCGCATGTCGCTCTCGATGGGTGAGTTTACCCGAGTGTTAGGAGGTGGGATCGTACCCGGTTCTATCGTCCTGATCGGCGGCGACCCTGGGATTGGAAAGTCCACGCTGCTCTTGCAGGTGGCGCTCGAAGTGGCGCAGACGACCACGGTGTTGTATATTTCCGGCGAGGAATCGGAGCGCCAGATCAAGATGCGCGCCGACCGGCTCCGACCTAAGGAAATTGGGGATGAAGAAGCCAGGGAAGAAACTGGAACATTGTTCCTGGTTACTGAGACTAATCTGTTGGTTATGCTGGAACACGTCAATGAGATCAAGCCGAACCTGCTGGTGGTGGATTCGATCCAGACCACTTACCTGCCAGATATGAAATCGTCCGCCGGGTCGGTGTCGCAGGTGCGCGAGTGCGCCTCACGCCTGCGCGAGATGGCCAAATCAACAGGCACGGCGGTCTTCCTGATCGGCCATGTGACGAAAGAAGGCGCGATCGCCGGGCCGCGCGTGCTCGAACACATTGTCGATACGGTGCTCTACCTGGAAGGCGACCGCTTCCAGACCTACCGTTTGCTGCGCGGGGTAAAGAACCGTTTCGGGGCAACCTCAGAAGTAGGTGTATTCGAGATGCGCGAGCGGGGATGATCGAGATTACCAACCCCTCGGAGGCGTTCCTGGCGGAGCGGATGGTCAACACTCCCGGTTCGGCGATCGCGGTTACGATGGAAGGCACCCGCCCGATTTTGGTGGAAGTCCAGGGGCTGACCAGCCCAACCGCGTTTGGCAATCCGCGCCGCACGCCCAACGGGGTGGATATGAACCGCCTGCTGCTAACCGTGGCGGTTTTGACCCGCCGGGTGGGAGTGCGCCTGGGAGAGCAAGATGTATTCGTCAATGTGGTGGGCGGCATCCAGGTGGAAGAGCCGGCCGCCGACCTGGCGATGGCGGCTGCGCTGGCCTCCTCGGTGCGCGATGCGCCGGTGCGGGCTGATACGGTGTTAATCGGCGAGGTGGGCCTGTCGGGTGAGCTGCGCCTGGTGGGGCAGATGCCTGCCCGGCTGCGTGAAGCCGCCAAACTGGGTTTCAAGACCGCCATCGTGCCGCGCCGCCTGCGCCAGGGTGAGCCCTACCCGGGAGGGATCGAGGTGGTGGAAGTGCGCTCGCTGCGCCAGGCGTTGGACGCGGCGCTGCTGGCGAAGAGTAAGGAAGAGTGAGCTCAACGGCAACTTTCTCCATCCGCGACCTCCCCATTTATGGGGATGTCATATTATCTCCCATGGATGGCTATTCCGACCTACCCTTCCGCTCGATCTGCCGCGAGCTGGGCTCGGCGATGAGTTACACTGAATTTGTCAATGCTCTCGACATCTTGCAAGGCCATCCTTATGTTCACGAAAAGCTGGCCTTCATGCCCCATGAGCGCCCGGTCGTGTTCCAGATCTTCGACAGCGATCCCGATCGCCTGCTGGAAGTGGCCTTGCGATTGCAGGAATACGGCCCGGATGCAATCGATGTAAACCTGGGTTGTTCTGTCAGAAACGTAGCCTCGCGCGGAGCTGGAGCTGGACTGCTGCGCACACCTGAGACGATCGCCGAGATTTTTAAGAAGATGACGCATGCGCTTAAAGTGCCGGTCACCGGTAAGATGCGCCTGGGCTGGGACGATGCCAGCCGGAATTACCAACAAGTCGCGCATATTTTGGAAGATAACGGTGCGTCAGCCATTGCGGTGCATGGGCGTACGAAAAAGCAGGGTTACCTGGGCGAAGCCGATTGGGAGGCAATCGCCGAGGTGGTGCAAGCAGTCTCGATCCCCGTGATCGGGAATGGCGATGTGCGGACTGTGGCGGATATCGACCGGATGAAAGCTTATACCGGCTGCAAGGCAGTGATGGTCGGGCGGGGAGCTATGGGCAATCCATGGATTTTCTCCCGACTAAACCGGGACCAGGTCGCGCTTGATCAAGTTCGTGTGATGATCTCCACCCATCTGGCACGCATGGTTGATTTTTACGGCCCCGAACATGGGCTCGTCTGGTTTCGCAAACATGTCAAGCGTTATCTCAGCCCTTACCCACTGCCTGAAGAACTGCACCTGCAGCTGATGACCGCCACAAGCTCCGCAGAATTTCAACGGCTGGTCGACACCGTTTTTCAAGACCAAAAGAATTGACGCCGGGTGCTTGGCCTCCCTATTTCCTTCCCGAATTTTATACTAGAATCTATAGAATTCTACATGGTAAACCTGGATAAACCCTGATAAAGTTGGGTAAATTTACTAGATTTGTTTGCGCTACCTGACGATAATCTTTGAGGCGGTGTGAGTATGGTGAATCTGGAATCTGATGAATGGTTGAGTTTGAGTGAGGTGGCGGGGATGTTGGGTGTACATCCGAGCACCGTGCGGTTATGGTCTGACCAGGGGCATCTTCCTGTTCACCGTACTCAGGGGGGACACCGTCGCTACCGGCGGTATGATGTGGATCTGTGGCTGAAATCTCAGAGCGCGCACGGCCCGGATGAGTCCAATACCATGATCCAGAATGTGATCAAGCGCACGCGCTTCGAGATTGGCGAAGGCCGGCTGGAGGCAGAGTCCTGGTATCAGAAAGTGGATAATGTCGCACGTGAGCAATATCGCCGCAGCGGGCGGGCGCTTCTGCAGGGTTTGATGAAATCCCCAAGCGCCGATGAGGCGGAGAATGCGGTAGAGGCGCGTGCCCTGGGTTATGAATATGCTGCCCTGGGTCACCGCTACAGTTTGAATTCGGTAGATGCGGCACGGGCATTTTTGTTCTTCCGTAATTTGCTGCTGGAGGGCGTGTTTGCTGTGTATGAATCGGCCTCCGTGCGCTCATCAACCGCCTGGGGTGAAATGCTGCGTAAGATCAACGCTTTTACCGATCAGATTCTGCTGACCTTGTTGGAATCTTACGAAACCTACCCGCATAGCAACCCCTGACCTACACCTTTCAACTTTAGGAGATTCGTATGCATTACCTTCCCATTATGTCCACCCTGATCACCGCAATCTTTGCCATTGCGGTCTTTGATCGCTACCGCCGCCGCGGCGGCCCGTATTTATTGCTGTGGGGAATTGGCCTGGTGCTGTACGGATTGGGCACATTTTCTGAATCGCTGTTGGCCTTCAATTTCAACCCCCTGGCGCTCAAACTGTGGTATTTAAGTGGGGCAATGCTTACTGCAGCCTGGCTGGGGCAGGGCACTGTGCACCTGTTAGTGCGCAGGCGCGGCGTAGCGCTGACGTTGACGATAATTTTAACGATAGTATCCTTGGTTGCCCTTGGCCTGGTGTTGGCTGCACCAATGACCTCTGCTGCTGCCCATTTTAACGTCAGCGGTCCGGTTTCTACCCAATATAAAGATATCTTGACGCGCAATTCGGGCATGACCGCTCTGACCATTTTGCTCAATATCTATGGCACTTTGGGTTTGGTAGGCGGGGCGATCTTGTCGGCCTTCCTGTTCTGGAGAAAGAAAGTGCTGCTCAACCGTGTGATCGGCAACGTCCTGATCGCTGCGGGCGCTTTGATGCCGGCGATGGCGGGCTCATTCATCAAATTAGGCCTGGTGGATTGGCTTTACGCGAGCGAATTCCTCGGCGTGGTGCTGATGTATGCCGGGTTCATTCAAGCCACGGTCGGTAAGCCTGCTACAGTGCCTGAACGGAAACCAACCCCCGCAGATTAGCGGCAATGGTTGGTACATAATCTGCGTGTGCGAGCGGTGATTTTGCCCGCACACGCTTTTGTTTAACCACGAGAACACCGGTAGTATAATCACACCCATCTGGAGGTAAAAATGCCCAATTTTTTGGAGTTTGTTTTGGAATACCCTGCAATATCCCGCGTGCGCCGTAATCATGGTTTGGAGCATGCTACCTTGCATATTCTCTCGCAACGATTTCCCGCGCCTGGCAATGGCAGGTCACTCGAATGCGGGTGGTTTTGTGCTCGTCGGTGATGTGCCGACGGAAGCTGTACGGCAGGCTGTTCAAGAAGCTCTGCAGCGTTTGAAAGGGGGAGAGCCGCAGCTGGCGGTTCACCCGAATTGTGGCACAAATTTTGTCGTCTCTGGCACACTGGCCGGGTTGGCAGGGGCAGCCGTCATGATGGGCCCAAGCAAGCGTTGGCGTGAAAAATTGGAACGCCTTCCGATGGCAATCTCGCTGGCGACCCTGGCGTTAATCGTTGCCCAACCATTGGGACTGCTCCTCCAGGAACGTGTGACCACCTCAGGAGTGCCGGGAGGGTTAGAAGTGGTTGAGATTACCCCGGTGAAGAATGGTCAAATGACGATGCATCGTGTGATTACCCAGGGATAGTCGTGGCAGAGAAACCACCCAGCGTGTATATCCTCCATGGTGAGGATGAGTTTGCCATCACCGGTTTCATCGCTACACTCCAATCGAGAATGGGCGATCCTGCCATGGCGGAAATGAACATCAGCCGGCTGGATGGACGCTCGATCTCGATGGATGAGCTGACCCAGGCTGTGAGCGCTGACGCGAACCGCAGCCTGCACGGGGTGCTGGTGGACGTCAGCGGGATCGGCGTGCTGCTCTTGGGGGAGAGCGGGACCGGGAAGAGCGAGGCTGCGCCCTGGATCTGGTCACCCGCGGCCACCGACTGGTGGCTGACGATGTGGTGGAGATCTGGCGGGAGGGGAACCCAGGGGATCGTCGGGCGCGGCCCCGCCCGAATCAGGCACCACATGGAGATCCGGGGCCTGGGGATCATCAATGTCCGGGACCTGTTCGGCATCGCCGCCGTCCGGGACCGGAAACGGATAGAATTAGTGATCCACCTGGAGGCTTGGCGTCCCGACCAGGAGTACGAGCGGCTCGGTGTGGTGGAACGAACGCACACCCTGCTCGGCGTCGAGATCCCGATGCTCCGGATTCCGGTCTCGATGGGCCGGAACGTGGCTATTCTGGTGGAAGTGGCGGCGCGCAATCACGTATTGAAACGCATGGGGGTGTACGTGGCGCGGGCCTTTACGGCGACCTTGGGGGGCAGTTCGGCTGCGCCGGACCCTCCGGTCGCCCCCCGCGACGCCGAGGAACCAGCGTGAGCCAAGAGAGGAGAGAGGTCGCTGCCCGGTTTCGGAGGCGAAGCGCGGCGACGCGGCAATGAGCGGACTCGACGTCATCGTGGTGACGGGCATGTCGGGAGCGGGAAAGAGCGCCGCCAGTCGATGTCTGGAGGATCTCGGGTTTTTCTGCATCGACAACCTGCCGGCAACGCTCATTCCCAAGGCTTGCCGATCTGTGCGCCCAGTCCGAGAAGCGCATCGAGCGCGTGGCCCTCGTGATCGACGCCCGGGAGGGCCGATTCCTGGACGCCCTGTTCGAGATTCTCGGTGGAGCTGCGGCGGGAAGGGAACCAGGTGCGCGTGGTCTTTCTGGACGCCAGCGACGAGGTGCTGGTCCGCCGTTTCAGTGAAAGCCGGCGTCCGCATCCGCTGGCCCCGGGCGGCTCGGCGCTGGAAGGGATCCGGGCGGAAGGGCTCGCCTCGCTGCGCTCAAGGCCAAGGCGGATCTGGTCATCGATACCTCAGGCTTCACGGTCCATGAGTTCCGCAAGCTCCTCGCGACGTCGTTTCTTGACCTCCCGGCGCCACCGCGGACGGTCTTGGCTCTGGTATCCTTCGGTTACCGGCATGGCCTGCCGGTCGATGCGGATTTGGTGTTCGACACCCGCTGCCTTCCGAATCCGCATTTCGTGGAGAGGTTGCGTCCCCTCACGGGGCTGGCGGAGGGCGTGAAGGAGTACGTGCTGGGGTCGGCCCAGGCCCGGGGGTTTCTGGACCAGGTCCGCGGCTTTTCTCACCTTTGCGCTGCCCCTGTACGTGCACGAGGGGAAGGCGTACTTGACGATCGCGATCGGATGCACCGGGGGACGCCATCGATCCGTGGTGCTGGCGGAAGAACTGGCGCAACGCATGCGGGACATGGCGTACGAGGTGTCGGTGCGACATCGCGACGTGGAGCGACGAATAAGCCATGATCGGGATCGTGATCGTCACCCACGGGGAGCTTGGGACGGGACTCCTCCGCACGGCGCAGGAAATCGTGGGAAAGTTTCCCAGCGTGGAGGCGGTGTCCGTCCAGGCCTCGGAACAGATCGACAAGGCCCGCAAGAAGATCGAGGCCTCGCTCCAGCGGGTCAGCGACGGCAGCGGCGTGCTGATCCTCACCGACTTGTTCGGCGGGACGCGTCCAATCTCGTCCTCTCCTACCTGGAAGCGGGTCGGCTCGAGGTCGTGACCGGGGTCGATTTGCCCATGCTAATGAAGCTGCCTTCCCTCCGGGAGGAGCGAGACCTGCGCACTCTGGCGGATAGTCTGGCGAAATACGGCGAGCGTAACATCCTGGTGGCCAGCGAATTTCTCGCCAAGCAGGGAAAACCCGCGACCCCCGCCCGCTGAGACTTGCCCCGAAACGGCGCCGGGGTTTGGACCGCCGCAGCGCAGGCTGTCCACGCCTCCCGGCTCGTCGGCGCCGTTCCCGCGGCGTGGACGTCGCTGCAGGGCGGCGTCTAACCGGGGCACCCATGGGTCGGCGGGAGCGCGCAGGCCGTGCGGCGGGGTGACACCCCGGAGAGGTGGAAGGCGACAACGTGAGGGACGGTGCCGTGACCCGCGATGTGGTG
Source organism: Candidatus Bathyarchaeota archaeon (assembly GCA_963735905.1). Classification (GTDB taxonomy): domain Archaea; phylum Thermoproteota; class Bathyarchaeia; order Bathyarchaeales; family Bathycorpusculaceae; genus JADGNF01. Next base: position 702,776 of record CAVTMS010000007.1, read on the forward strand.
ATTCGGAACCGCCTGGGCTTGCACGCACGAGCCTCCGCGCAGTTCGTCAGGACGGCCGGCCGGTTTCAGGCGGAGATCATGGTGGAGGCGGGTACGCGACAGGTGAACGGGAAGAGTATCATGGGCCTTCTCCTGCTCGCGGCTGCCCAGGGGACGACGTTGAGGCTGCGAGCCGCTGGGGCGGACGGATCGGCGGCGCTGGAGGCGCTGGCCGCCCTGGTGGACGGCCTGTTCGGGGAGCCGGAATAGTGGCAGGGGGGTCCGGCCAGGGTGAGGCCGGTGTCGGGGTGACGCCCGCGGCCCCTGGATGGCGCCTGCTGTCCCACCAGGCGAGCGACGGCCCGTGGAACATGGCGGTGGACGAGGCCATCGCGCAGAGCGTGGGGACGGGACAGGTACCGGCCACTATCCGGTTTACGCCTGGCATCCACGACCGTGTCGTTGGGGTGCCTGCAGCGGGCGGACGGCGCCATCGCCGTGGAGGTGTGCCGTCGATTGGGCGTGGCCGTGGTCCGGCGCCCCACGGGCGGGCGCGCCGTCCTGCATGATCGGGAATTGACGTACAGCTTGCTGTCTCCCGCTGGACGGCGTCTGGGGCCGGTTGACGGTCGCCGAGAGTTTCCCGCCTGACGAGCCAGGGGCTGCTCGCTGGACTCCGGCGTCTAGGCGTTCCGCCGGCAGTGCTGGCGGATGGCACGGGCGAGTCGCGGACAGCGGAGGGGACGGAGGCCTGCTTCCAGCGACGACGCATGCCCGCCATTCTGGTGAGGGGGCGAAAACTCCTCGGGTCCGCACAGCGGCGGTGGAATACGGTACTCCTGCAGCACGGCTCGCTCCTGATCGACGTGGATCTCGGGATGCACCAGACGGTCTTCCCGACGTGGACACGGGACGGGTCGAACGACGGCGTGACGGGGTTGAAGGCGGTCTTGGCGGATGTGCCCCCTCGTGCCGTGTTGGAGGCGGCGCTGCTTCACGGATGGCGACAGGTACTGGGGGTGGCGTGGCAGCCGGCCGAATTAACGGTCGGGGAGCGAGAGAAAGCCCAACGGCTTGTCGGGATGCGGTACGGTGACCCGGCCTGGACGTGGCGCCGGTGACGCCCGAGCGCATCTCGGGCTGAGATTTCACAGAGTTCGAGCGGTTCGTGCGCGTCTCGGCGCCGTCGGCCCGTCGGCCAAACCGCTTGACACCCCGGTGGGGCTTTGGTAGCCTCAACAACCGATTCTGGCACAGCGACAGGACGCTCTACCTATGGCCTTCGACAAGCGGAAGTCCCTGCAAAACGCGCTCGCGTATACCCAGCAAGGCAAGTGGGACCGAGCCATCGCGGAATACCAGTCCATCCTGAAGGCCGAACCGCGCGACCTGACTGTCTGTAATAACCTCGGAGACCTGTACGCGCGAGCGGGCAAGACCGCAGAGGCGATCGATCAGTACCTCAAGCTGGGGAGAGCTCTACCGGTCCGACGGGCTCTCGGTCAAGGCCATCGCCGTGTACAAGAAGATCGCCAAGCTCGACCCCGCTCAGACTCAGGCTTATCTGGCCTGCGCCGATCTGTATTGGGAACAGGGGCTGGTCGGTGAGGCCAAGATCCAGATGGCGACGGTGGTTGACCACTATGCCAGGTCGGAGAGACGCCCAAGCTGATCGAGGCATACCGACGATTGACACAGTTCGACCCGACCAACGCCGCCATCATCTCCAAGCTCGCCGATCTGATGTTGAAGGAGAACATGCGAGAGAGCGCCGCGGCGGAGTACGAAGTGCGGCGCAGGCCGCCCAGGCGGCCGGTCACTCGGCGGACGCGAAGCGTTTGGCGCAGAAGGCTCGCGACCTCTTGCCGGACGCGCGGCCAGCGACCGTCGAACGCGCCGAGGCCCTGCTGGATGGGGGAAGCGCCCGGAGGCACTCGACCTCCTGACCGCGATCACCGCCGCGGACGCGAGAAATGCCAGAGCCTGGCGTTTGCTTGGTGAGGTGCGAGCATCGCAGGGGACCGCCGCCGAGGCCATCGAGGCACTCCGACAAGCGGTAGCCCTGGGGGTGCCCGAATCTGAGGTGGCCAGCACGCTGGGCGTCGCGCTCCTGCAGATGGGAGGCGTCACCGATCGATCGCCCTGTGCCAGCGGGCGACCAGCGAGCGGCTGGCACAGGGTGAGGTGGATGCGGCTCTGGCCTGCTGCCGGGAACTGCTGCAGGCGGCTCCGCAGGTGACGGCGCTGCACGCCCACCTGTCCGCGATACTCCAACGGCTTGGGCGCGATGACGAGGCGCGGGCCGCTCTGCGAGCGCTGGGTGCCGCCCAGGAGACTGCCGGGGAGACCGAGGCGGCGGTCGCCACCTGCCCCGTCGTCTGATGGAACTGGATCCCGCCGACGCCGCCGTGCGCGCTCGGCTGGAAATACTGGAGCCCAGCGCCCCCCCGGCCGCGGAGCCGGTCCCGGCGTTGCCCCCCGATGTCCCGGAGGTGCCGGCACTCGACGAGACGCCGGTGGTCGAACTGTCGGAGGACGCGCCCGATCTCTCCCTGGCATCGCTGGAGGAGTTGGGTCTGTCCTTGGGGCCGGAAGAGGCAGATACGGCGTCCGCGGAACCCGTCATCGAGCTGTCCGACGAGAGCCTGCTCAGACGCCTCGGTTTCGACACTGAGCGACCTGGACCTGTCCTTCGGGAGAGGATATGGCCCTCCTGGTGGAGGAGCCGGACCAGGCGGGAACGACCCTCGATGTCCCCTTGGTTCTTGACGAACGTGAGCCGACCCTCGAGAGTCCGGAGGACGG